>CAWEUQ010000008.1:0-314081 GCA_963812275.1 uncultured Alphaproteobacteria bacterium
GGTGGTGGAGGACGGCATGCTTGTCGACCTTGGCGAAGAGCACCTGTTTGTCGCCGCCCTTGCCGTCGTCGTCGTAGAAGAGCTTGTTGCCCTTTTTGATGATGTGGTCGTTCTTGTCATGGGCCTTCTTGCCCTCGAAATATTCCTTCTTGTTCACCCTCTTCCCGACCGCCGAAAAGAAGTCCACGTCGAGGAAGATCTTGTCCTGCTTGTGCACGAAGCCCTTGATCTTGTCGGCATTGGCCTTGGCGAGCGCGTCGGCGAAGACGTAGACGTCGTTGCCGGCCTTGCCGAGCAGCTTGTCCTTGCCGAGGCCGCCCGAAATGATGTCGTCGCCATCGCCGCCGTCGAGCGTGTTTTTGCCCGCGTTGCCGACCAGCGTATTGGCGAGTTCGTTGCCGGTGCCGTTGATCGCCGCGGAGCCGGTCAGCACCAGCTTTTCGAGGTTGTCGCCGAGGGTGTAGGCGATGCTGCTTTGCACCGTGTCGGTGCCCTGCCCCGCGCTCTCGATAACCTTGTCGCCGGCGTTGTCGACGACATAGGTGTCGTCGCCGGCCTTGCCGCTCATCGTGTCGGCCCCGGCCTTGCCGTCGAGGATGTTGTTGCCCGAATTGCCGCTCAGCGCGTTGGCGAGCTCGTTGCCGGTGGCGTTGATATTCGCGGAAGCAGCTGCAATGGCGCCGGGATCGAGGAGCGTCAGGTTCTCGAGATTGTTTCCCAGCACGAACGAGATGCTGGACTTGACCGTATCGGTGCCCTGCCCGGCATTCTCGATCGCCTTATCGCCGGCATTGTCGACGATGTAGGTGTCGTTGCCGGCATTGCCGCGCATGGTGTCGGCCCCGGCCTTGCCGTCGAGCGTGTTGCCGCCACCGTTGCCGGTCAGCGTATTGGCGAGACTGTTGCCGGTTGCCTTCGTGTTGCCCGAGCCGGTCAGCGTCAGGTTCTCGACGTTGCTGCTCAGCACGAATGACACGCTGCTCTTGACCGTGTCCGTGCCCTGTCCGGCATTCTCGATCGTCTTGTCGCCGGCATTGTCGGCGACATAGGTGTCGTCGCCCGTTCCCCCCCTCATGTCGTCGGCGCCGGTCCCGCCATCAAGCGTGTCGTTGCCCGCACCGCCCCGCAGGTTGTCGTTCCCGCCCTCGCCCTTCAGCACATCGGCGAAGGCGCTGCCTTCATATTTGTCGGCGCCGGCGGTTCCGGTGACGACGACGCCCGTCGTGCGCGGATCCAGGATCTGGGCCCGGGTCTCGTGGCCCGTTCCGAGCACATTGCTCTCGTCGGTCCATGAGACGACGACACGGCCATCGGCAAGGGTAGCCACCATCGAATGACACTGGCCGCCGGAGGTGACGGAATTGACCAGGATCTCGTCGCTGGTCGCGACGCCGCCCGCCGAGAAAGTGCGCGCCTTTATCGAAAGCGACTCACCGTCGCCACCGTCCGCTGGGCTCCCGTTGGTGGTCCACGTCACGAGGAAGCCGCCGTCGAGCAGTCCGCTCACCTCGGGAAAATACTTGGTCCCGCCAGCGTGTTGCGCGACCGTGAGGTCGTCGGTCAGCGCGACGCCGGAGGCGCTGAAGACCCGCGCCTCGATCTGGCCGGCATCCTCCCAGACCACGACGAAACCACCACCGGCCACCCCCGCGACCTCGGCATCGGTCTGGCTGCCCGTCGTTCCCTGGTTGACCGCCCTTTCGCCGGTGACCGCCGCGCCGGATGACGAAAAGACACGAGCCCTGATGCCGCTCCCGTCCCCGTCGATGCCGCTGTCGTCCTGCCAGGCGACAACATAGCCGCCGCTCGCCAGGCGAACGACGTCGGGCGCGTGCTGGTCGCCCGCGCTGAACGGCGCTTCGGACACGACGAAAGCCGGTGCGACCGCGGCGCCGCCGTTGTCGAACACCTGGGCGATGACATTCTTCCCCGATGGGCCATATGACACCGCATCGTCGTCCCACACGACCATGTAGCCACCGAGCTGGCTACTGGCCACGCCGGGGTTGTATTGGGAGCCGACCTGGGACGTCGGCGCCTCCGGCCCCGGTGTCACGAGCGCGGAAGCCGCGGTGAGGTCAGGCAGCAAGGACGTCACCCCGACATCGACCGTGTCGCCCGCCTGCCCGGCCTTGGAGAAGACTTCGACCAGCCTGCCGTTGTTGAGTTCCGCGATCCCGCCATTTAGATACGAGGAACCGCCGTTGATGCCGCCGGTCCCGGTCGGACCGGCAATTGTCGCGCCAAATCCGTCATAGACCCGCGCAAAGTAGCTGTAGGTCGGGTAATTGTTATGGTAGGTCAGGACGAATCCGCCGTTGGCGAGGCTGGTCGCCGCGTCGGCAAATTCGGCGCGTGTGCCGGTACTGGGGTCCGTGCTGACCAGAAATTCCGCGCCGTACAAGGCCAGCGGCATCGCCCGTTTCCCCCGAAGCGGCATCCAACGATCCGGACACGGTAGCAGTCACCTCGCCGCGAGGGGTTAAGCCAGGCCGTTAACCTGTGATTATGGTTGACGCGCCAAGGGCACGGGTTCCACTACCGGCCGGAGCGCGGCACCTCGCAGCTCCGCGCCGTCCTGAAGGCCGAACGAAGCCCTGTCTTCGCCATCCTGAGAGCCTGCCCTCGGGCTCGACCCGAGGGTGCGACCCCGGCATCAGGCCGGGGGAGCCTCGAAAGACGTAATAAGGGACCCGCCGCCGATCAGGCTATTTCCTGAGTCTGCGCCTCGCCGCCGTGCAGGAAGCAAGCCTTGCTGAACAACCGCAGGTCCACCGGATTGGGCAAGCGGATGTCCCGCAAGTCCGGGATGGCCTTGCTATCCGGGTCAAACGAGCGGTCGATCTGCGAAATGAACCCCAGGACAATTCCGGCTTCGCGAGCAAAGTCCCCAAGGGCGCGCACCTGATCCGAGAGTGCGGGCTTGGTTCGCTGCTGATCGAGAATTTGCAGATAGTCTATGACGGCGACCGTTCCCCACGCCGCCCCGGAGAGGTGGCGCATGATGTAGTCGGCGCAGATGTCATCGGACGTCACGACTTCCAGCCTCTCGCCAAAGCGCCTGGCGTCCTCGCTCAGCGAGCGGATGCGATCTCTCGCTTCCTCCTCCGTGTATTCCAGTGTGAAAAGGACGGCCCTCCTGCCCTCACGGGCCGCACCAAGCAGGAGTTCGAGCCCAAGTACCGTCTTGCCGTGGCCGGGGCGCGCGGCCAACAACAGCATGTCTCCAAACGCAAGCCGAGACAGCACATCTTTCGAACGCGACTCCACCAGCGCGACGCGGGAGGAGAGCAGGCTCCACGCGGCGAAGCCCTCGTCGCGCGCGATACGATCCAATGCTTCGTGCAAGGGGAGCTTTTCGTCCCGCGCCATCAACCTGGCCCGGCGTTTCAGATGAAAGATCGGTGCGGACAGCCTCATCAAAGAACCTCCATTCCGAGCAGGAAACGCAACCCCTCCTTATGCGAACGCTCGAACAGATGGTTCGATGATCTCGTCACCCCGTATGTGCGATACTTCCCCGACTGGAGGGCGGAGGCGCGGGCCGAGCCTGTTCCATGAAATTAGCGCGGCCAGTGAGTCGCACCAAGCGGGATGACGGCCCGACACCTCGCCATCCCGAAAGGCCGCCCCGGCAAAGCGATCAGCGTGCTTCGAGGCCCGACTCCGCCGGGCACCTCAGCATGAGGGAGCAGAATTTTCGGGCTCCGGATGACGGAGCCTCCACGCTGACCATCGGACAGCACCCACCCCGCCATCCTGAGGTGCGAGCGGAGCGAGCCTCGAAGGACGCAGCCCCCAGCGCCCTGCCCAAAAAAAGGCCCGACCGGTTCGTCCGGCCGGGCCTGTTTCAGATCAGTTGAGACGACCGCCTTACGGCAGCGTATATGCCGTCTTCACCGTGGTGAAGAACTCCGCCGCATACCGCCCCTGCTCGCGCGGCCCGTAGCTCGAGCCCTTCCGGCCGCCGAAGGAGACGTGATAGTCGACGCCGGCCGTCGGCAGGTTGACCATCACCATCCCGGCTTCGGAATTGCGCTTGAAGTGGGTGGCGTATTTCAGGCTCGTCGTGCAGACGCCCGAGGTCAGCCCGAATTCGGTATCGTTAGCCACCTCAAGAGCCTCGTCATAGTCCTTGACCTTGATGACGCTGGCGACCGGGCCGAAGACCTCCTCGCGGTTGATCCGCATCTCCGGCTTGGTCTCGGTGAAGAGCGCCGGCTGCAGGTAGAAGCCGGGCGTCTCGCGGTTCAGCCGCTCGCCGCCCCAGTGGAGCTTGGCGCCCTCGTCCTTGGCGATGCCGATATAGCTTTCGTCCTGGTCGAGCTGGCTCTGGTCGACGACCGGGCCGATGTGGCTGCCCTCCTTCAGCGCATGGTCGACGACGAGGCCCTGCAGCCGCTCGGTCAGCGCCGCGACGAACTTGTCGTGGATGCCTTCGGTCACCACCAGCCGCGACGACGCGGTGCAGCGCTGGCCGGTCGAGAAATAGGCGCCGTTCGCCGCGCATTCGACCGCGATCTTGAGGTCGGCGTCGTCGAGCACGACCAGCGGATTCTTGCCGCCCATTTCGAGCTGGAACTTGCGCATATGCTTGATCGACGCCTCGGCGACGCGCTTGCCGGTGCCGACCGAGCCGGTGAAGGTCAGCGCATTGACGTCGGGCGAGTCGAGCAGCGTCTGGCCGACAACCGAGCCGCGGCCCATCACCAGATTCAGAACGCCTTCCGGCAGGCCGGCCCGATTGAGGATATCGACCAGCGCCCAGGTGCAGCCCGGCACGAGGTCGGCGGGCTTCACCACGACCGTGTTGCCGTAGCAGAGCGCCGGCGCGATCTTCCAGGCGGGAATGGCGATCGGGAAATTCCACGGCGTGATGATGCCGACGACGCCGATCGGCTCGCGGGTGATCTCGACGCCGATGCCGGGCCGCACGCTCGGCAGGATCTCGCCGGAGAGCCGCAAACATTCGCCGGCAAAGAAATCGAGGATCTGCGCCGGCGCGTGCCGTCTCGCCGATGCCTTCGGCCAGCGTCTTGCCCTCCTCCTGCGACAGGAGCTTGCCGAGTTCGGCCTTGCGCGCCATCACCTCGTCGGACGCCTTCTTCAGGATGTCGTGGCGCTGCTGGATGCCGGTCCGCGACCATGCGGGAAAGGCCGCCTTGGCGGCCGCGATCGCGGCCTCGGCGTCTTCGGCGCTGGCGCGGGCGTAGTGGCCGATCACCTCGCCGGTATTGGACGGGTTGACGTTCGGTGCGGCGTCGCCGTCGCGCCATTCGCCGGCGATATAATTCTTGTGCAGCTCTTCCATGAACTCTCTTCCTGTTTGGGCAATCGTCAGAAAACGTCCGCCGCGCCAAAATCGTTCGGCCGGGACACTACAGGGCCTTGATCGCGACCTTCTCCGATTTGGCGATTTTCAGCGGATTCGCAAGGGGCAGGCCGAATTCCGCGGCTTCGATCTCGAACACGTCGCCGGATTTCGTCTTGATGCCGGAGGCGAAGGAAAGCGTCGCCGTCCCGAAGCAATGGACATGGACGTCGCCCGGCCGGCGGAACCACGGATACTTGAAGTGGTGCGCCTCGAGATTGGCGATGGTGTGCGACATGTTGGTCTCGCCGGTCAGGAACGGCTTGTCGAAGATGACCTTCTTGCCCCGCCTGATCCGCGACGCGCCGCGAATGTCCTCGGGCAGATCGCCGAGCAGCAGTTCGGGCCCGAGCGAGCACGGCCGGAGCTTCGAATGCGCCAGCCACAGGTAGTTCTGGCGTTCGGTGACGTGGTCGGAGAACTCGTTCATCAGCGCGAAGCCGATCCGGAAGGGGCTTCCGTCCCTGGCGATGATGTAGATGCCGGCGACTTCCGGCTCCTCGCCGGCGTCCTCGGCGAAGGCCGGCGACACCAGAGGCTCGCCGGGCGCGGCGACGAAGCTGCCGTCGCCCTTGTAGAACCATTCCGGCTGGACCCCGGCCTTGCCCTTCTTCGGCTTGCCGCCTTCGAGCCCCATCTTGAACATCCGCATCGAGTCGGTCAGCGCCTCTTCCGCCGCGCCGGCGACCTTGGCATGCATCGCGTCGCGGGTCGCGGCCGAGCCGAGATGGGTGAGGCCGGTGCCGGTGACGATCAGGTGGGCGGGGTCGGGATGCTCGATCGGCGCCGTGACGCGTCCGGCGGCGAGAAGCTTCGCCGGGTCGGCCTTGGCCCCCCGCCCTGCCCGCTCGACCATATCGTCGATCGTCGTCCGCTTGGCGATCGCCGCCATCGCCAGGTCGTAGACCGTGGCAAAGCCGGGGACAGTCCAGGACTTGTCCCCGTCGGTCGCCACGACCTGTCGGCCGTTACGCCCCTTCTTGACTTGAATCAGCCGCATCCCGTCGCCTCCCGTTGGTGTTTCAGATATGTCTGCCGACCGCCCGCGGGGGCGTCAAGCGGTGTCAGGGCGATGTCTCGCCCTCGTTTCGAGTGATCCAGATCGCGTCGAAGACGTTGCCCTTGGAATTGCGGAGCAGTCGCCGCATCGCCAGAAACGCCTCTTCGCCGTTCCTTTCGCGCACCGCGTCGTAGACGGCCCGGTGCTGGAGCACCGCGTCATCGCCCATAACTGTCCGCCACCCAAGGGAAAACGTGATCTCCAGGGCCGACTGGATCATCGCGCCGACCGAACGGAGCATCGGGTTCTGCGACGCCTCGAGCAGCGCCATATGGAACGCGATGTCGGCCTTGATCTGCTCCGGGCTGCCGCGAACCTCGTTCTGGATGCCATCCATCGCCGCGCCGAGAGCAACCAGTTCATCCTCGGTGGCGCGTTCCGCCGCTCTCGCGGCCGCTGCCGGCTCTATGATCTCGCGCATTTCGAACAGCGAATGGATGAAGTCGTCGCCGGGATTCTGGTCGACGTGCCAGCGCAATACGTCCGGATCGAGCATCGCCCAGTCGACGCGCGGCCGGACCCGGGTCCCGATCTTCGGTCGGGACACCGTCAGCCCCTTGGCCGAAAGCATGCGGATCGCCTCCCGCACTGCGGTGCGCGAGACGCCGAATTCCTCCTGTATCTGAGGCTCCGTCGGCAGCGTTTCGCCCGGCTCGTAATGGCCGGACGCGATGCGTCGGCCGATCGTGCCGGCGACCAGTTCCGACAGGCTGCCTTCGCTTCTGCGGTCGATTACGCTTCGCATATGACGAACGGCACTTCCTCCCAGCGTCCCCGCGTTCTAGTGTTGCCGGGGCGGGTTTGCTTGTGGCTCGGGGTGGACACGCGATAACGGCGCTTATCATACTACTATTCTGGAGCGCGGTTCCAGAGAATAGCACCCGTTGGCGGTTTTGACATGACCGGCGCTGGCATTCGTAAATTGACAATCACATTGCTCATTGCACACGTGACGTCGCGCGCGCTTTCATAGTATGTTTCTCTGTCTCATTTCGACGACGATTCTCCGCCGCCGCCGAACCGGTAATCGACTTTGGGTCAGCCGATCGGTAGCTTCGCGCAATAAGCCGATGCTCACCTCAATGAAGCATCCGGCAAAAGGGATCAGCAGGACAATGCAAGATAATCAGAAGACCCGGCTGCGTTCGCAGTTGTGGTTCGATAATCCCGAAAATCCAGGCATGACGGTGCTCTACCTCGAGCGCTACATCAATTATGGCCTGACCCGCGAGGAACTGCAGTCCGGCAAGCCGATCATCGGCATCGCCCAGACCGGCTCCGACCTCTCCCCCTGCAATCGCCATCATCTCGAGCTCGCGAAGCGCGTGCGGGAAGGCATTCGGGAGGCCGGTGGCCTGTGCATGGAATTCCCCGTGCATCCCATCCAGGAAACCGGAAAACGGCCGACCGCCGCGCTTGACCGGAACCTCGCCTACCTCGGGCTGGTCGAACTCCTCTATGGCTACCCCCTCGACGGCGTCGTGCTGACCACCGGATGCGACAAGACCACGCCGGCCTGCATCATGGCGGCGGCCACGGTCAACATCCCGGCGATCGTGCTTTCCGGCGGCCCGATGCTCAACGGCTGGTGGCATGGCGAGCGCACCGGTTCGGGCACCGTCGTCTGGAAGGCGCGCGAGCAGATGGCGGCCGGCGAAATCGACTATGAGGGCTTTGTCAATCTGGTCACCTCGTCGGTGCCGTCGGTCGGCCATTGCAACACGATGGGAACCGCGACGACGATGAACTCGGTCGCCGAGGCCCTCGGCATGAGCTTGCCCGGCTGCGCGGCCATCCCCGCCCCCTATCGCGAGCGCGGCCAGATCGCCTACGAAACCGGAAAGCGCGCGGTCGCGATGGTCTGGGAGGACCTCAAGCCCTCCGATATCCTGACCCGCGAAGCCTTCGAGAACGCCATCGTCGTCAACTCCGCGATCGGCGGATCGACCAATGCCCCGATCCACGTCAACGCCATCGCGCGCCACATCGGCGTTCCGCTCGACGTCGACGACTGGGAGACGATCGGCCACAAGGTGCCGCTGCTGGTCAACGTCCAGCCCGCCGGCAAATACCTTGGCGAGGAGTATCATCGGGCCGGCGGCGTACCGGCGGTGGTCGGCGAGCTGATCCGGCATGGCCTGATCCACGAGGGGGCGATGACCGTCAACGGCAAGACGATGGGTGAAAACTGCCGCGACCGTAAGTCCGACGACCCGGATGTCATCTGCCCGTTCGACAAGCCGCTGATGGAGAATGCCGGCTTCATTGTTCTGAAGGGAAATCTCTTCAATTCCGCGATCATGAAGACCAGCGTCATTTCCGAGGAATTCCGCCAGCGCTATCTGTCGAACCCGGAGAGCCCGAATGCCTTCGAGGGCCCGGCCGTCGTCTTCGAGGGACCGGAGGATTATCACGACCGAATCGAGGACCCGGACCTCGGCGTAACCGAGCACAGCATCCTGTTCATCCGCGGCACCGGGCCGATCGGCTATCCCGGCGGCGCCGAGGTGGTCAACATGCAGCCGCCGGCAGCGCTGATCAAACGCGGTATACGCTCGCTTGCCTGCATCGGCGACGGTCGCCAGTCGGGCACGTCGGGATCGCCGTCGATCCTCAATGCCTCGCCGGAAGCGGCGGCGGGTGGCGGGCTGGCGTTGCTCAAGACCGGCGATCGGGTCCGCATCGACCTCAACAAGGGCGAGGCCAATATTCTGATCCCTGACGAGGAACTGGCGAAGCGCCGGGCCGAGCTTGAAGCAGCGGGTGGATTTCCTTTCCCCAAGAGCCAGACCCCGTGGCAGGAAATCCAGCGCAGCATGGTCGATCAATTCTCGGAAGGAATGGTCCTCAAGCCGGCGATCAAGTACCAGGACGTGGCGCACACATCCGGCCGGCTTCGCGACAACCACTGATCCGCCGCGGGCGGATCAGTCTTTCTCTCCCACCGGAAGACCGGTGCCGGGCGCCGCCACGCGGCCCCGGCATCCATCAGTGCGTGCGGAGCCACTCGCGCGCAGCGCGCTGGGCGGCGGCGATATCGGATTCCGACAGCTCTTCGGCGATCTGCTGGCGGTGATAGGCCGCTTCGGGATTGCCGCGGAGCGCCGCGAGGTTGAACCACTTGTGGGCGGCGACGAGATCCGCCTCCCCATCGAGCCCGGTGGCGTAGACGATACCGAGGTTGAAAAGGCCCTCGGCATTCGGCTGCATCTCAGCCATGGATCCCATCTCGGGCGAAGTCATTTCAAAACGTGCCATGATAAATCCCCATCCTGTTGTCCCCGGAAGAGGCGGATTGTTTGACGCCTCCCTGTCCTCTTCCTTGATGCCGAGTTTGGCGGGCATCCCTGAAAAGCTTCCTAAAAATCGAAATTAATTTTGGTCAAACAACCACTTAACGTCGGGTTAACCACGATGAACCATGTGGCGGGGTTTCAACGGTTTTCGGGCATGCGTGGTTAATCGGCACCGGTCCGGATCAACCTTCCGTCAACCATGCCGGCATTCGGGATCAGGAATTGGTGGTTTTCAGCCACGCCGGCGTCGGCACCGGCACGTCGACCTTCCCGGGCTTGATCACCGCCATGCCGCGCTGGACGGCGGGGCGCGCGCCGATCGACTCGAACCATCGTTGAACTTCGGGGAAGTCCGCCAGATCGATCCTGTGGCGAAGGTGACGCGCCGCCCAGCAATAGATGGCGATGTCGGCGATCGAATAGTCGTCGGCGACGTAGTCGCGGCCCGCCAGTTGGCGATCGAGGACCGCATAGAGCCGCTTTGCGATCCCGTGGTAGCGCTCGATCGCGTAGGGCACCTCTTCCGAGGCAGACAGGTTGAAATAGTGCGCCTGGCCGAGAAACGGTCCGAAATTGCCGACCTGCCACATCAACCACTGCTCGACGGCAACGCGCTTGCGCTCGTCATCCTGCGGGTAGAGCCGGCCGAATTTGCGGGCGAGATAGAGGAGGATCGCGCCGGATTCGAAAATCGCGATCGGCTCGCCTCCCGGCCCTTCCGGGTCGCGGATGGCGGGAATCTGGTGGTGGGCCGAAATCGCCTCGAATTCCGGCGTCCACTGCTCGCGGCTGTTGATGTCGATGAAGGTGACGCTGTAGGGCGCCGCCAGCTCCTCGAGCATGACCGTGACCTTCCGCCCGTTCGGCGTCGACCAATAGAAGACCTCGATCGGCTGGTCCCGGCTCTCTTTCAAAATCGATCCTTCCCCGCGAAATATCGAGCCCGTCCCCGTCGTCTCAGGTAAAACGCGATTATCAGCGAAGGCAATCCTCCGTGAAAGGTTTGGTCGAACATGCTCATTCGCAGTCGCCGCAATCGTCCTCCTCGCTGTCGGCCTCGCGGCTTGTTTCAGCAGCAAGCAGCCTCTGATCGGTGCTGACAAAGCGGTCTTTCCCTATGAGAAGATCGTCTACCGGGGCGAGGACAGCGACGAAGCGCAGACTCTCTTCCGTAGCAGCGACGCCTACGGGGTGGAGTCTCCGGATTCGCCGGTGCGGATTCGCTTCATGCCGGCCGGCGACGGTTACTACGTAGCCCAGGCGGAAGGGATGTTGGACGACAAGACGGCCCTGGTCTACGGGTACCTCAAGGTCGACCTGGCAGCGATGACGGTGGAGTCCTATGCCTCGCTCGCACCGGACAACTTTGTCGACCAGGCCGGCTTCACCGACTGCGGGGATAACGGGATCTGCGTCGACAGCCTCGACACCTATGTCGCTTACGCGAAATCCCGGATCGCCGCCGGTGATCCGCCCGACCTGACCTACAGGATCATTTCGCTGGAGTGACAGCCGGCTTCGGCTTGAGGAACGTCACCAGGATCACACCGACAATGATCAGCGCCGCCCCGGCGAAGTGATACCACTCGATCGCCTCGCCGAGGATCAGCCAGGCAAGGACGGCGGTGAAGATCATCTGGGAATAAAGAAGTCCCTGGGCTCGCGACGCGCCGAGGATGTCGATGCTCCAGTTGTAGAGGAGATACATCAGCGCCCCGCCGGGAATCGCAGCGTAGGCAAGCGCCAGATATCCTCCCCAGCCGAGATTGGAATGCTCGCCGTTCCAGAGTTCGAACAGGAAGAACGGCAGGGTGGAAAGGGCACCGCCGGACATCAGAATGACGAGCAGCGGCAGGCGTTCGAGGCTGAACCTGGCGCGCTTCAGAAGCACGCCATAGGACGAGAACACGACCGCCGCGGCGATCACGATGAGATCGCCGACACCGAGATCGAGGCCGAGAAGCACCGCGAGGCTGCCCTTGACCGCGATCACCACGATCCCGGCGAATGCGACCACCGAGCCGGCCACCTGCCAGGGCCCCAGCGACTCGTCGAGGACGAAATGGGCCATGATCAGCGTGATGATCGGCGCCGTCGAGAAGATGATACCGGCGTTGACCGCGGTCGTGTATTCCAGCGCCGTGAACATCAGGCCCTGGGTGATACCGAGCCCGAGCGCGCCGATCACCAACGCCTTCAGGCCGTGTTCGCGGAAGAACGTCGCCATCGCCGGGAAATGGTGCCGGACCAGCGGCACCAGGAACAGGGTTGCGATCAGCAGGCGCCAGAAACAGAGCGTCCAGGACGGCATTTCGTCGACCGCGCTTTTCGCCGCGACATAGACGCCGCCGGCCAGCACCCAGGTCAGCAGGCCGGTGGCGTAGCCGACGGTCTCCGAACTCGAAGAGACGCGTTTCGAGCCGTGGGCTTCGACGACCGACCAGAATCCCGCAGCCATCCGATGTCCCCCTCCGCGATCGGTCCCGGCGCTACAGTCCCAGCTTTTCCCTTAAGAGTGCGTTGACGGCCTGGGGGTTGGCCTTGCCCTGGCTCGCCTTCATCACCTGACCGACGAACCAGCCGAGCATGGCCGGCTTCTCCTTCGCCTGCCCGGCCTTGTCCGGATTGGCCGCGATGATCTCGTCGACCAGCGCTTCGATCGCGCCGGTATCGGTGACCTGCTTCATGCCCCGCTCGTCGACGATGGCACGCGGATCGCCGCCCTCGGTCCAGACGATCTCGAAGAGATCCTTGGCGATCTTGCCGGAAATCACCCCCTCGCCGATCAGATCGACGATGCCGCCCACCTGCTCGGCCGAAACCGGACTGTCGGCGATCTCCTTGCCCTCGCGGTTGAGCCGGCCGGCAAGTTCGTTGATGACCCAGTTGGCCGCCAGTTTGGGGTCGCGCCCCTTCGCCACGGTCTCGAAGAACTCGCTGTTCTCCCGTTCGGCGACGAGAACGTCGGCATCGTAGGGAGTGAGACCGTAGTCGGTGACGAAACGGGCCTTGCGGGCGTCCGGCAGTTCCGGCAACCCGGCGGCGAGCCGATCGACCCAGGCCTGGTCGAACGTCAGCGGCAGCAGGTCCGGATCGGGGAAATAGCGGTAGTCGTGCGCTTCTTCCTTGGAGCGCATCGAACGGGTTTCGCCGCGGCCGGGATCGAACAGCCGGGTTTCCTGCTCGATGGTGCCGCCGTCTTCGATGATGCCGACCTGACGTCGGGATTCCGATTCGATCGCCTGTCCGACGAAGCGGATCGAGTTGACGTTCTTGATCTCGCAACGGGTCCCGAGCGGCTCGCCCGGGCGCCGCACCGATACGTTGACGTCGGCGCGCAGGCTTCCCTTTTCCATGTCGCCGTCGCAGGTGCCGAGATAGCGCAGGATGGCGCGAAGCTTGGTCAGGAACGCCCGCGCCTCCTCGGCCGAGCGGATGTCGGGCCGCGACACGATCTCCATCAGCGCCACGCCGGAGCGATTGAGATCGACGAAGGTCATCGTCGCATGCTGGTCGTGGATCAACTTGCCGGCATCCTGCTCGAGATGGAGCCGCTCGATGCCGACAGTCACCGTCTCACCATCGGCGAGATCGACGGTCACCACCCCCTCGCCGACGATCGGCTGCTTGAACTGTGAAATCTGATAGCCCTGCGGCAGGTCCGGATAGAAGTAGTTCTTGCGGTCGAAGACGCTTCGCAGGTTGATCTCCGCGCCGAGGCCGAGCCCGGTCCGCACCGCTTGAGCGACGCATTCCTCGTTGATCACCGGCAGCATGCCGGGCATCGCCGCATCGACCAGGCTGACATGGTCGTTGGGCGCGCCGCCGAATTCGGTCGGGGCGCCGGAAAAGAGCTTGGCTTTCGAGGTGACCTGGGCGTGGACCTCCATGCCGACGACGACTTCCCAGTCGCCGGTGGCGCCCTTGATCAGCTTGGACGATTTCGATGTGCGGACGGCCTGGTTCATCGGTATTTCGCTTTTCGGCGGGAAATGGCGGTATCGACCGTCGGGCCGGTCGGGTCAAGTCGCTTGCCATTCGCGGCCGAAGCGCCTTGCCGCCGCGGCTTGGCCGGGCCTCGACCTCGCCGGGCCCGGCGGGCGTTGCGCCGCCTGTCCATCTCCCGCTCTCGGAATGTTGCAACACGACAGATTTGTTGCGTTGCACCCAACATGTCAGATTTATGTTGCATTGCATCAAGTGCATTCCAGCTATGCGAAATTTCAGTCTGCTCATCTCCGGGTCGGCTGCCTAACTTTCCCCTCGACACAGAGATTCAAAACAAGATTCCCGAGGCTTCCTCCCGAGGGAATTAGATGAGAAGGCAAAGACCATGAGCAACCGTTTTGTTGAAAGCTACCGCAACTGGCGGCAGTACCGGGACACCTACAACGAGCTGATGCGGCTCAGCCAGCGTGATCTGAACGATCTCGGCATCAACCGCGTGGACATCCCGTCGATCGCCCGCCAGTCCACCAAGCGCTAATTCAGTCGCCTCGGAGCGCTCCTCCCTGCTCCGGACGAAATGAGGCCGGAACCTCCTCCTCCCTGGTTCCGGTCTCGCAACTGAGAAGCGCCCGCCGATCCTTCCTCCCCGGCGGGCGCTTTTCACCCCTCTCGGGTTCCGACCGAACCCCTTCAGTCGCCTCGGAGCGCTCCTCCCTGCTCCGGACGAAAAGAGACCGGAACCTCCTCCTCCCTGGTTCCGGTCTCATAACTGAGAAACGCCCGCCGATCCTTCCTCCCCGGCGGGCGTTTTTCATTTCGGCTGAACCAATCCCCGCCGGCTCCTGTACTTCGTTCCGGTGGGCTTTTTTCGCGCTTACTCGTTGATCGCGACGCGGCGGACGCCTAGGTTCCGCGCCCATGACAACCGATCCAGTCCATATCGTCGGCGGCGGGCTCGCCGGCTCGGAAGCCGCGTGGCAGCTCGCGCGCCGCGGAATTCCCGTCATTCTCCACGAAATGCGCCCTGCGGCGACCACCGAAGCGCACCAGACCGACCGGCTCGCGGAATTGGTCTGCTCGAACTCCTTCCGCTCCGACGATAGCGAAAACAACGCCGTGGGCCTCCTTCACGAGGAGATGCGCCGGGCCGGGTCGCTGGTCATGCGGATGGCGGATTCCCATCAGGTGCCGGCCGGCGGCGCGCTCGCGGTGGACCGGGACGGCTTCGCCGAGTCGATCACCGAGGCGCTGGAGGCCGAACCGCTGGTGACCATCGCGCGCGGCGAGGTCGCCGGCCTTCCGCCGCGAGACTGGGACAACGTGATCATCGCCACCGGGCCGCTGACCTCGCCGGCCCTCGCCTCAGCTATTCAAGGCCTGACCGGAGAAGAGGCCCTTGCCTTCTTCGACGCGATCGCGCCGATCGTCCATTTCGAGTCGATCGACATGGAGATCGCCTGGTTCCAGTCGCGCTACGACAAGGTCGGACCGGGCGGGACCGGCAAGGATTACATCAACTGCCCCCTCGACAAGGCGGAATACGACGCGTTCCTCGACGCGGCGCTGGCTGGCGAGCAGCACAAGCACCACGATTGGGAGAAGGTCCCCTATTTCGAGGGATGCCTGCCGATCGAGGTGATGGCGCGGCGCGGGCGCGAAACGCTGCGTTACGGCCCGATGAAGCCGGTCGGGCTGACCAATCCCCACGCGCCTGACCGCAAGCCCCACGCCGTGGTCCAGCTCCGCCAGGACAATGCGCTCGGCACGCTCTACAACATGGTCGGTTTCCAGACGGAACTCCGCTACGGCGTCCAGGCCGAGATCTTCCGCATGATCCCCGGCCTCCAGAATGCGCAATTTGCCCGGCTCGGCGGCCTGCACCGCAACACGTTCCTCAACTCCCCCCGCCTGCTCGACGCGACGCTGCGCCTCAAGGCCGAGCCGCGCCTGCGTTTTGCCGGGCAAATCACCGGCTGCGAAGGCTATGTCGAATCCGCGGCCATGGGCCTGCTGGCCGGACGCTTCGCGGCAGCGGAGCGCCGTCGCGAGCCAATCGTCGTTCCGCCCGTGACATCGGCGTTCGGGGCCGTGCTCGCCCACATTACCGGCGGCCACCTCGACGCCAGCGAGCCCGGCAAGCGGTCGTTCCAGCCAATGAACGTCAATTTCGGGCTGTTTCCTCCGATCGAGATCGAAAAGACCCCGGGCAAGAAGCTGCCCGGTCCCGAGCGCGGCAAGGCCCGCAAGCGCGCCCTCTCCGCCCGCGCTCTCGCCGATCTCGACCGCTGGCTGGGGCTACCGGCGGCGGATGCGGCCGAATAGCGGCGACGTCGCTCAGAAGCTGCCGCGCCGGGCCGCCCGCCAGATGATCCACTGCCGGCGAAGCGGGCTCAATTCCGCGGCGTCGTGAAGCGGATCGAAACCCGGCGCCGCCATTCGGGCCAGCATTGGTTCGGCGATCGTGGCAGGCAGGAAAGCCGGCAGGATCGTCCGGTCGACGTCCGTCGCGCTCCGCCGTGCCGCCGCAAGCCGCTCGCGGGCGAGACCGACGACCTCTTCGAACACGGATCGAACCGCGGCGGTCGTGTTGCCTGCGCGCAGGTCTGACGGCGTGGCACCGTTCGCCGTCAGTCGGTCGAGGGGCAGGAAGCATTGCCCCCGCGCCGCGGTCATCGGCAAGGCGGCGAGACTGCGTGCAAGACCGAGCGCGACGCCGGCATAGCCCGCGGCCTCTCCCGTCCCGGGATCCTTGCCGCCGGCCAGAATGATCGCCGCGAGTTGGATCAGCGCCGACTCGGTGTCGCCCGCATAGCCCTCGAGATCGCCCGATGTTGGCATCGGATCGTCGTAGAGATCGAATATCCGGGCCTGGAGGAGATTGTCGAAGGCTGCGATCGGCAGACCATGGCGTGCAATGGTCAGAGCCAGCGCCGCCGCGACCGGATTGCCGCCGTGGTCGCCACGCAGCGCCTGCCGCCACCATTCGAGCCGTATCTCGCCGAGCGTCGGCTCCTTGACCTTGTCGCGAACCGACGACACCTCGACATCGAAGGCGTGGAGGGCGAACAGATCCGCCCGGACGGCGTCCGGCGCGAACAGGTCGGAGAGATAGCGATCGCGGTTTCCGGCCCGCACGATCGCCGCGCAGTGAGCGGAGGCGTCCATGGCCATCAGATATGGACCGTTGTCGCCTCAGTCCACCGCGATCAATGCCGCGCCGACCAGGCGATTTTCGGCGAGCAGCACATTATAGGTGCGAACCGCCGCCCCGGTCGCCATCGCCTCGGCGACGATCCCGGCCTCGCGAAGGGCCCGCTTGAGGTCGGCGTCCAGCAGCAGCATGTCGGTTCCGGTCCCGACTATCAGCACGTCGATGGCTTCCGCTTCGTCGAATACCGGCGCCAGACTGGTGCGGTCGATGCCCGGCCCTGGCTCCCAGCCGTGAATGCCGCTTGGCAGACAGAGCAGCGACCCGCGATGCGACATATCCGCGAAGCGAAAACCGCCATTGCCGTAAGCGTCGATCGGCGCTCGGCCCGGAAAATGGGCGGCCCGGACCTCGATGCCGGCGGACACCACTGGCTTCAGGCTTCCGCCGGTTCGGCGGCCTCGCTGCTGCCCTCGTCCGAGGACGGGCTCGCCGGGCGCAGCTTGAAGTAGATCAGAAGTGGCGCGGCGATGAAGATCGAGGAATAGGTGCCGATGATGATACCGAAGATCATCGCCGCGACGAAGGAACGGATTACCGAGCCGCCGAAAATGAGGAGCGCGACCAGGGCGATGATCGTGGTCAAGGAGGTCGTCACGGTTCGAGCCAGCGTCTCGTTGATCGAGCGGTCGATCAGCTCCGCCAGCGGCATCCTCTTGAATTTCCGCAGATTCTCTCGAATCCGATCATAGACGACGACGGTGTCGTTCAACGAGTAGCCGACGATGGTCAGCAGAGCCGCGATGCTCGACAGGTTGAACTCGAGCTGGAATACGGTGAAGAAGCCGAGCGTCATCAACACATCATGCGCGGTACAGATGATCGCGCCGATGGCGAACTGCCATTCGAAGCGGAACCAGACGTAGATCAGGATTCCGCCCATCGCGAGCAGCATGGCGAGCGAGCCGTTATAGGCGAGTTCGCCCGAGACACGCGGGCCGACGACTTCGACGCGGCGGAAGTCGACCTTGTCGGCCAGCGCCGCGCGGACACGATCGAGAGCCTCTTGCTGCGCCTGATCGCCGCCTTCCTGCTGCTGGATACGAACCAGGATGTTGGTGCCCGAGGTGATGTCGCTGACCTCCTGGACCTGGACATCGCCGAGGTTGAGGCTGCCGAGGGTCGAGCGAATGGTCGCAAGCGTCGTCGCTTCGCTGGTCGGCCTCAGTTCGAGCAACGTACCGCCGCGGAAATCGATGCCGTATTGCGGGCCGATGGCGATGAAGATCGCAACCGACAGCACTGCGAGCAGCACCGATATCGGGAAATTATACCGTCGCAGCCACATGAAGCGGATGTGGGTGTCGTCCGGTACGAGGCGGAATTTACGCATCTGCGGTTCGAGCCTTGGTGGCCGCGCCTTCCTTTAGAGGGCGATCTTCGCCGGCCGGCGCTGGTGATACCAGGTCGCGATCAGCAGCCGGGTGAAGGTGAAGGCCGTGAAGATCGTTGTGGCGATACCGATCGCATAGGTCACTGCAAAGCCGCGGATCGGACCCGATCCGAGGAGAAGCAGGGCCAGCGCGGCGATCAGCGTGGTGATGTTGGCGTCGACAATGGTGCCGAGCGCGCGCTTGAAGCCGAGATCGATCGCGGCGACCGCCGAGCGGCCCTGCATCGCTTCCTCTCGAATGCGCTCGTAGATCAGCACGTTGGAGTCCACCGCCGTGCCGATCGTCAGGACGATGCCGGCAATGCCCGGCAATGTCAGCGTCGCGCCGAGCGCCGTCAGGATCGCGAAGATCAGCATGACGTTGACGATGACCGCGATATTGGCGAGCAATCCGAAGAAGCCGTAGACCGCGAGCATGAAAAGGAAAACGGCGATAGCGCCGATGATCGAGGCAATCTCGCCGGCTGCGATCGAGTCGGCGCCAAGGCCCGGCCCGACCGAGCGTTCCTCGACGATGGTGAGCTTCGCCGGAAGCGAGCCTGCCCGCAGCAGAATGGCAAGGTCATTGGCGGTCTGGACCGTGAAGCTGCCGCTGATCTGCCCCGATCCGCCGAGAATCGGCTCGCGGATCACCGGCGCCGAGATCACCTTGTCGTCGAGGACGATCGCGAATTGTCGACCGACATTGGCCTGCGTCACGTCCGCGAATTTCCGCGCGCCGGAGGTCGACAGCCTGAAATTCACCACCGGCTGGCTGGTGCGCTGGTCGAAGGACGCCTGGGCGTCGACCAGGTCTTCGCCCGTCATCAGCGGCGTGTCGTCGAGAATGAAGGACGTTCCGGCATGTTCAGCGGACGGCACGATGATCGTCCCCGGGGTCGGGGTCGGCGCCTGGCTGTCCTGGACCGTCTCGCGCACCAGATGGAAGGTCAGAAGCGCGGTCTGGCCGACAATCGCCTTCAGCCGTTGCGGGTCGCCGAGGCCGGGAGCCTCGACCAGGATCCGGTCCTCTCCCTGGCGCTGGATGCTCGGCTCGGTCGTCCCCAGTTCGTTGATGCGCCGGCTGATGACTTCGATCGACTGCTGGACGATGCCGCGCACCCGTTGCGACAGGCCCTCTTGCGAATAATTGAGCCGTGCCACCCCGTCGGCGGAGACCACAAGGTCGAATTCATTGACCGAACTGGTGCCAAGAAGCGAGGACACGAGCGGATTGCGCAGGGTTTCCAGTCGCTTTTTCGCTTCGTCAATTTGCGCAGTGTCGCGGATACGAAGCTGCACGCCGTCGCCCTGTACCCCGAGCCCCGTATATCCGATCCGGGGATTCTCCAGCATGGCCTTGCGGACCTCGCTGACCAGCGTCCGCAACCGCTTCTCGACATAGTCTGCCCGGTCGACTTCGTAGAGGAGATACGCCCCTCCCTGCAGGTCGAGTCCGAGGACGATCTGGCTCTTCGGCACCCAGCCGGGCCAGGAGACGACGGACTCGCGGGAGAAGAAGTTGGGCACCAAAAGGATTATCCCGACGATAATCGTCAAGATAATCAGCGTGACCTTCCATCGGGCGATAACAAGCATGTCGTTTAGCCGAAAGCCGGCTGGGCATCAGACCGGGAAGTCATTCACTCTCCTTCACCGGCTCGCCCTTGGTCCGTACCTCGGCGATCATGGTGCGCACGATCCGGACCCGGACATTTTCAGCGAGATCGATCTGCAATTCGCTTTCGTCCACGACCTTGGCCACCTTGCCGATCAATCCGCCGGTCGTGATGACCGTGTCGCCGCGACGAACATTGGCGATCATCTCCTGATGGCGTTTGGCCTTCGTCCGCTGGGGACGGATGATGAGGAAATACATGATCACGAAAATCAGGATAAACGGCAGGAACTGGACAATCATGCCGCTCCCTCCGAGATCGCCGGTCTGGGCGAAGGCCGGTGTAACGAACATGCTGAACTCCTGATTCATCGGCCGAAAGTGGCCGCTTTCCGTGAAACGGCGCGGACTATAGCGGGGCCGTCCACCATTGCAAACGATATAGGATGCCCCGTCGTCCGACGCGAGGCGACTGCGACGGTTTAGCTGCGATCGAACCGATAGCCAAGGGAAACATCACCACCCCGGCCGGCGTTGTGGCCGACGATGGCGCGTTGGCAGCCGGTGCTTCGCCGTGATACCCCTCGCCGCGCCACAATCCAGCGGAATACGTCACGTGTCCGAAATCGACCTTCGTTCCATTGCCGAGAGACTCGATCAGTTGGTCAAACTGATCGAGCGGGCGGTCCCGGCAGCGCCGACGCCGCCGGATTTCGCCGCCGCCGATGCTTTCATCTGGCAACCCGACCAAAAACGCCTGCAGCCCGTCGCGCAAGTCAACCGGGTGGACTTGAGTCTTCTCAAGGGGATCGACCGGTTGCGTGACATTCTGGTTGAGAATACCGAGCGCTTCGCAACGGGCCTGCCCGCCAACAATGTTCTGCTGTGGGGCGCCCGCGGCATGGGCAAGAGTTCGTTGATCAAGGCGGTTCAGGCCGGTGTCAATCGAACCTCGGGCGATGCGGTGCGGCTCAAGCTGGTGGAGATCCACCGCGAGGATATCGAGACGCTTCCCGAACTGATGTCTCTCCTGCGCGGCGCTCCCTATCGGTTCATTCTGTTCTGCGACGACTTGTCATTCGATGCCGGCGACACCTCCTACAAGTCGATGAAGGCGGCGCTGGAGGGTGGCATCGAGGGACGGCCGGACAATATCGTCTTTTACGCCACATCGAACCGCCGGCATCTGCTGCCGCGCGACATGATGGAAAACGAACGCTCGACCGCCATCAATCCGTCGGAGGCGGTCGAGGAAAAGGTCTCGCTGTCCGATCGCTTCGGCCTCTGGCTCGGCTTCCACAAATGCAGTCAGGACGAATATCTTGAGATGGTGCGGGGATACGTCGCGCATTTCGGTATGAAGATCGACGACGATGCGCTTCGCCATCAGGCCCTCGAATGGGCGACGACCCGGGGAGCGCGCTCCGGCCGGGTCGCCTGGCAGTTCATTCAGGATCTGGCGGGTCGCCTCGGCGTCCGTCTCGACAGCACCGAGGCCCGCTGATATCGGCCGGCCGTCAGGTCCCGAGATAGTCCATCGGGTTGACGGGCTTGGCGCCCTTGCGCAGTTCGAAGTGAACCTGCGGCGAGGAGACCGAACCGGTCATGCCGGCCTTGGCGATTGTCGTGCCCCGTTGAACGGTATCGCCGCGCTTGACGTCTATCTCGCTGTTATGGGCGTAGGCTGAAACCCAGCCATCGGCGTGCCGGATAAGCACCAGATTGCCGTATCCGGCGAGTTCGTTGCCGGCGTAGATCACGGTTCCGGCCTCGGCCGCCTTGATCGATGTACCTTCCGGCACGGCCAGATTGATGCCGTCGTTGCGCTCGCCGTCGGCCTTCGAGCCGAAGCCGGAAATGATGCGGCCGCGCACTGGCCAGCGGAAAGACGTGCCATTGGCCGAGGGCGGATCGATCGGGCCGTCGAGGGAAGCAACCTTGGCCGCGGGAACGGTGGCCTTTGCCGGCACGACCGGCACATCCGGTACGGACGCGTTCTTGTCGGTCGAGACGACGCGCATCGTCGGCGCTGCGTTCACCGGCGCCGGGGTCCCGTCGGCGTTGACCTTGAGGGTGCCGAGCGTCTTGGTGCCGGCGGCGGTGGTCTCGAGCGATGCCGTCTGTGGCGTCGGCAGGCTGCCGCCGGCGCCCGGAATCTGCAGGCGCTGGCCGACGCGGATAGTCTGCGACGGCAGGCCGTTCAGGGCGACAATGTCCTCGACACGAACGCCTTGCGCTTGAGCGATGGAATAGAGGGTCTGTCCCGGTTCGACGACATGGACGACGCCACCGGCCTTGGCCGTTGCCGGCGCGCCCTGGATCTGGGGCGGCGTCGCATAGGCGGTCTGCGCCTGCGCCGGCTGGGGAATGACGATGGCGCGCCCGGGCGTGATCTGCGACGGGCTGGAAATCCCGTTGGCCCGTGCGATTTCGTTGGAGGGCACGCCGTATTTGATCGCCAGGGTATCAAGCGACTCGCCTGGAGCCACCGTCACCACCCGACCGCCGACCGCCGACCACGCACCGCCTTGTGAAGAGGCAAGATTGATCGGACCGCCGGTACCTTGTGCCGGCGGCAGGGCCGACTGCGCCACGGCGGTGCTGCCGGCGCCGCCGATGATCGCGCGCTGGTTGGCCGTGGAACCGGTGAAGAAGGGCTCTTTCACGCGGGTGGCGTCGGAGCTGCATGCAGCTGCGAGACCCGCGAGGACCGCTACGGCAGCCGCTTGCCCCAAAAAGCGGACCCGGGAGGCGGAAACTCGGTTACACATTGGCCTACTCGCACTCTACTCAACGAACACTCGCGACTTAACACCGGTAACGTTGACAAATGATTTAAGATTGTCGCGATTGCGTGATCGTTCATGGCGATTCGGGGGGAAAATCCGCCCGACGGCCCTAGATTGGCCTGATGCCTGTTCGATAAGGCCTCGTCCCTGCCCACCCACTGGAAGGTGCATTGAATGAGATTTCCCGCATTTGTGCGGACGACGGTCGCCGCCGGCCTGACTGTGCTGCCGCTCCTCCTCGGCCCCACCGGCATGGCGTCGGCCGCGCCGCTTTCCGTGCCATTCGTGGTCAAGGTTGGCGACAGCTATGACCTGTTCGTGCGCTACCTTCGGGCAACGAAAGTCGGGCAGTCGGCGGAGCCCGTCCTCAGTGTCGATTACGAGCTCGAAATGAAGGTGACCGCCGTGGACGAGAACGGTATCAGCGCGACCGTTCGCAACTTCGGCGCCAATGTCGCTCTTAACCAGAAGCGCGTGCTGACACCGCCGGACCTCGACAGCCTGCTGCTGCAGGCGGTCGACGGTCTGACTGCCGAAGTCCACCTGAACCCGGATGGTGCCCTCGACCGGATCACCAATTGGGACGGGCTGCGCGATGAACTCACCGCTCGCGCCAGGAAGCTCGCGGGAGACAACGACGGCATGATCAAGGCCCTCGATGCCTTCCTGCCGAATGTCAGCGCCGTCGACGCCGTCCAGCTCTTTGCCCGACCGCTTGCGATGAGCGCGCCGGGCCGCATCGTCACCTTCGACCCGCCGGCGCGAACCTCCCTCTCCGTCGCCAAGATCGAACTGCCGTCCTTCGCCACCTATGCCGCCGGACACTGGTCCTTCGACCTCGTCAAGCGCGACGACGTGCCAAACAATATCACCGTCGAATGGCTCGGCGTTCCAGGCGCAGAGGAGCTCAAGGCGATTCTCGCTCCGTACGCCCAGAACGACGAGAACGGCAACCCGTCGGCACCGGACGGCAAGATGTGGCAACGCTTCGTCGGCACCTACGACGACACGACCGGCGAGCTCCTGTTCTTCCAGGGGGCGATGGAACTCCAGGCCGGGCCGCTACATCGGCGGGTCGCCATCGAGGCGCAGGCCAGGGGTCGGTGATCGTCCGACGGGACGCCTGATCACCCGGCCTATAGCCGTTCGGCGACACCCGGGATCAACGGGACGAAGCGGACATCGGCGAGGTCCGCTTCCTCGATGCCACTCGCGGTCCGCGTATAGCGCTTCAGGATCTGGATGCCATCCTGCGGCCCGACCGGCGCGACGAGGATGCCGCCGACCCGCAACTGCTCGAACAACGCCTCCGGAACTTCCTCGCCGGCGGCGGTGACGATGATCTTCTCAAAGGGCGCATGCTCGGGCCAGCCCTTCATGCCGTCGCCGACCAGGGTGGTGATGTTGGTCAGCTTCAGCGTCCTGAAGCGGGATTCCGCGGTGCCGACCAGCGTCCGGAAACGATCGATCGTGTAGACGTGGTGACACAGTTTCGACAGCACCGCCGCCTGGTAGCCACTGCCGGTGCCGACTTCGAGAATGCGATCGTCGGCTTGCGGCTTGAGCGCCATTGTCATCATCCCGACGATGACCGGCGCTGAGATCGTCTGGCCGCATTCGATCGGCAAGGCGCGTTCGGCATAGGCCTCGCCACGCGATTCCGCCTCGACGAAGAGGTCCCGGGGCACCGCCTCGATCGCCGACACCACGCGCTGATCCGTGATTCCGACACGACGCAGGCGGAGAAGAAGATTGGCGATCCTGACGCGGCGCTCGTCTTCGTCGAGATCTGGCATGGTCGTCAGGCGCCCGCCCCGAAGTGTTTTCCAAGCGGCTCGCCGAGATCGTAGGCGGTCAGGTCGAGCCGCAACGGGGTCACCGAAACCGCGCCCTTCACCAGCGCGTCGAGATCCGTGCCGGGCAGGATCTCCGGCGACTCGCGGCGGTACGCGAGCCAGAAATACTGGTTGCCGCGGCCGTCGACGCGCTCGTCGATGTGCAGCCCGTGGGTCAGCCGGCCCTGGGTCGTGATCATCACGCCTTCGACGTCGTCGGCCGGCCGGTTCGGGAAGTTGATGTTGTAGAGCACTCCCGCCGGGAAGCCGAAATCGATCAGCTTGCGGATGACATCCGGGCCATATTTCTCGGCGGTCTCCCAGTGCATCTCGCGCTCGCCGTGCTGGAATGACGAGGCCTGGCTGAGGGCGATCGACGGGACGCCGAGGAGCGTGCCCTCGATCGCACCCGCGACCGTGCCGGAATAGGTCACGTCGTCGGCCGCGTTCTGGCCGGAATTGACGCCGGAGAGCACCAGATCGGGGCGCTTCTCGGCGAGCAGCCGGCGCATTGCCATGATGATGCAGTCGGTTGGTGTACCGCGAAGCGCGAATTTCTTCTCCGAGATCTGCCGGAGCCGCAGCGGGTCGCTCAGTGACAGTGAATGGGACAAACCGCTCTGGTCCGTCTCCGGCGCGATCGTCCAGACGTCGTCTGACAGCGCGCCCGCGATCTTTTCGAGAACCCCGAGCCCCGGCGCGTGAATGCCGTCGTCAT
Source organism: uncultured Alphaproteobacteria bacterium (assembly GCA_963812275.1). Lineage (GTDB taxonomy): Bacteria > Pseudomonadota > Alphaproteobacteria > Rhizobiales > Kaistiaceae > Bauldia. Next base: position 25,216 of record CAWEUQ010000008.1, read on the forward strand.
TGGTCAACAGGATACGCATTACGCTTCGATCCTTTCCATGCCACCCATGTATGGCCGCAACACGTCGGGCACGGTGATCGAGCCGTCCGGGTTCTGGTAGTTTTCCATCACGGCGATCAGCGCGCGGCCGACCGCGACGCCCGAACCGTTGAGGGTATGGACCAGCCGGGTCCCCTTCCCTTCCTTCGGCCGGTAACGCGCCTTCATTCGCCGGGCCTGGAAGTCGCCGCAGATCGAGCAGGAGGAGATCTCGCGATATTGCCCCTGCCCCGGCAGCCAGGCCTCGATGTCGTAGGTCTTCTGCGCGGCGAAGCCCATGTCGCCGGTCGAAAGGATCATGGTGCGGAAGTGGATGTCGAGCCGCTTCAGCACTTCCTCGGCGCAGGTGACCAGTCGCTCGTGCTCGTCGCCGCGATTGCTCTGGCGTCGTGATCGAGACCAGCTCGACCTTGTCGAACTGGTGCTGGCGCAGCATGCCGCGGGTGTCCTTGCCGGCGGCGCCCGCCTCCGACCGGAAGCATGGCGTCAAGCGCGGTGAAGCGGAGCGGCAGTTCCTCCTCGGAGAGGATCGACTCGCGGACGAGGTTGGTCAGCGGCACCTCGGCGGTCGGAATCAGCCAGAACTGCTCGACTGTTTCCGCTTCCTCGATGAGCTCGCCGACAACTTGCCGGAGGATCTTCCGCCGTCGAGGTCGACTTGGTCGTCGAGCGGCTTCAGAACCTCGTCCAGCCTTTTGGTCCGCCACTCCATCTGGGCGGAAATGAACTGGTCGTCGCGGAATTTCGGCAACTGGCCGGTGCCGAACATGACTTCGTCCCGCACCAGCAGCGGCGGCTGAACCTCCTCGTAGCCGTGCTCGGTCGTGTGCAGGTCGAGCATGAACTGGCCGAGCGCTCGCTCCATCCGGGCGAGCCCCTTGCGCAGCACGACGAAGCGGGAGCCGGAAAGTTTCGCCGCCGTCTCGAAGTCCATCTGGCCGAGCGCCTCGCCGAGCTCGAAATGCTCCTTGGCGTTGTTCAGGCCAGGCTTCGTGCCCCAACGGCGATATTCGACATTGGCGGTCTCGTCATCGCCGACCGGGACATCGTCGAGCGGCAGGTTGGGTATTTCCGCGAGCGCGTCGTCCAGCGCCTTGTCGAGGGCCTTGCCTTGCACTTCCGCCTTCTGAAGAAACACCTTCAGTTCGCCAACCTCGGCCATCAGCCGCTGCGCGGTTTCTTCGTCCCCGCTAGCCTTGGCCTTGCCGATCTCCTTCGACGCCGCGTTTCGGCGGGCCTGGGCTTCCTCGAGCTTGAGGATATGCGCCCGCCGCGCCTCGTCGAGGGCGATGAGACGCTCTGCCGCCGGTTCGGCGTTACGGTTCTTCAGCGCCTGATCAAGCGCCTCCGGGTTCTCGCGAATCCATTTGATGTCGAGCATGTGTCGTGTCGGGCCTGATGCGCGGGGAGTTGGCGCACCTCATAGCCGTGAAACGCTTTGGGGGAAAGGCGGCAGGTGGTCCCGCCTACTCCGCCGGCCCCTCGGCTTCCTTGGCCGCAGCCGCCGCCTCGGCCGCCGCCCGCCGCTTTTCGACCATGCGAACCGCCAGGATCGATGCTTCGTAGAGGAGAAGCGTCGGAATGGCGAGGCCGAGCTGGGAGATGATGTCCGGCGGGGTGAGGACGGCCGCCGCGATGAAGGCGAGAACGATCGCGTAGCGGCGATAGCTCTTCAGGGTCTGCGAGGTGACCACGCCGATGCGGGCGAGAAGCGTCAGGATCACCGGCAACTGGAAGACCAGCCCGAACGCCAGGATCAGGGTCATGATCAGGCTGAGATATTCGTTGACCTTCGGCAGCAGTTCGATCGACGCCTGGCCGGGGCCGCCCTTCTGCTCCAGCGACAGGAAGAAGGTCAGGGCCAGCGGCATGATGACGAAATAGACCAGTGCCGCGCCGAGCACGAACAGGACCGGCGTGGCGATCAGATAAGGCACGAAGGCCTGACGCTCCTGCTTGTACAGGCCGGGCGCGACGAATTTGTAGATCTGCATGGCGATCACCGGAAAGGCGATGAACACCGCCCCGAACAGAGCCACCTTGAGCTGGGTGATGAAGAATTCCTGTGGCGCGGTGTAGATCAGCTTGACCTCGCGCGTCGGGCCGGCCGCCCACTCGTAGGGCACGACCAGGAGGTTGTAGATGTGACCGGCGAAAGCGAAACAGACGACGAAGGCGATCAGGATCGCGATCACGGTGCGGATGAGTCGCGTGCGCAGTTCGATCAGATGTTCGATCAGCGGCGCGCGGCTGGCCTCGACTTCATCCTCGGGTGTCGCTTCCTTCACCGGATCTGCGTCGCTCACGACTTCACGTCCCCGGTGGCATTGTCAGGCGCTTTGGGTGCCGATGCCGGCACCGGCTCGGCGGGCGCGGCTGCGCCGGAATTCGTCGGCTTGGCGGCCTCGCGTTTCTTCGGCGCCGCCTTGGTTGCCGGTGCCTTCTTTGGTGCCGCTCTGGTTGCCGAGGCTTTCTTGGGCGCTGCCTTCTTCGGCGCTGCCGCCTTCGTGGATGCCGGCTTCTTCTTCGCGGGCGCTTTGACGGCGGGCGCAGCCTCGGTGGCTGGTTTCTCGGCCGCGGCGGTCGCGCCGCTGGCGACAGGAGCCGGCGCCGTGGCCGGCTTTTCGGCGACGGCCGTCGATCCTGCCGGTGCCGCTTCGGCCGTCACGGCCGGGGCCGGCTCGGTTTTCGCCGCCGGCTCGTCGAGCTTCGTCGCCTTCTGAAGGTCGCTCTTGATGTCGGCCTCGGCCTTAGACATCTCCTTGCGGATATCGCCGAGCGGATCGATCTTGCCGAGTTCGGTCACCGATTTCTTGACGTCCTCGAGATCGGCCTCGCGGACCACCTCGTTGAACTGCCGCTGGAAATCGCCGGCCATGCGCCGGGCCTTGCCGGTCCAGCGACCGACCGCGCGCAGCGCGCGCGGTAAATCCTTCGGGCCGATGACGACGATCGCCACGACCACGACAAGCAGAAGTTCCGTCCACCCGAGATCGAACATGAGACAGTTACCCGGCCGCTCGCCTGAACAAGCCGGCCGGGACAGCAATGGCTGCCGGCGGGCGCAAGCCCGCGATCAAGTGGCCTTGGTCTTTTCCCGCGACGGTTCGACGTCGACGGTGACCCCGGGCTGCTCCTCGAGTTTATGAGGCTCGTCGTCGTCAGCGAGCCCCTTCTTGAAGCTCTTCACACCCTTGGCGACGTCGCCCATCAGGTCGGAAATCTTGCCCCGTCCGAACAGGAGCACGACGACCAGAACAACGATCAGCCAATGCCATATGCTGAGAGAACCCATCAGCTTTTACTCCATTCTCTTATCTTGCGCCGACTATCGCAGACGGATCGACGCACCGCAATCGCCACCTTGCACGGATGTAGGAAGAATTACGCGCCAAGGCAAACGCGAGGGTCAGTCGGACTCGCGCTCCGCGGCGTCCCCGGCCTGCATTTCGTCCCGGAACTCGTCGTCTTCGAGCGGATCCTCGTCCTCAGTCAATTCATCGCCCGCATGCGGCTCGGGAATGCTGAAATCCGTCGGAATCCGGCTGTCGAGCAACCCGGCGCCCTTCAATTCGTCGAGGCCCGGAAGATCGCCGATACCGTCGAGGCCGAAATGCGAAAGGAACACGTCGGTCGTCCCGTATGTCACCGGCCGGCCCGGTGTCCGACGCCGCCCGCGCATCCGGATCCAGCCGGTCTCGAGCAGCAGGTCGAGCGTCCCCTTCGAGGTCGCAACGCCGCGGATTTCCTCGATTTCGGCACGAGTCACCGGCTGGTGATAGGAGATGATCGCCAGCGTTTCCATCGCCGCCCGCGAAAGCCGCTTCTGCTCGACCGCGTTGCGGGACAGGAGGAACGACAGATCGGCGGCGGTGCGCAGGCTCCACTTGCCCGCGACCTGGTTGAGGTTGACGCCGCGGTCGGCGTAGGCGGCCTGCAGTTCCCGGAGAATACCGGCGACATCCGCGCCGGATGGCAGCCTGGTGGCGAGATCGTCGGCCGAAAGCGGCTCGGCTGCGGCGAAAAGCAGCGCCTCGACCATGCGCAGTGCCTGACGGCGCTCTTCCGGCGACTGGGCCTCGGCCGTCGCATCGTTGTCGACGGCGATGGCGACGGCAGGGTTGGGATTAGCCATGATCGGCCTCCGGTGTGACGATTGCGACGGACTTGTGGTCGCGGATGTAAAGCGGGGCGAATGCCTCGGTCTGGCGGAGGTCGATCTGCCCCTCCCGGACCAGTTCCAGGCTGGCGCCGAAGGCGCTTGCGGTCACGGTCGCGCTGGCCTCGGTCGTCAGATAGGGCGACAGGAAGATGTGCATCGGCGCCCAGTCGGCCAGCGAGCCGATGACCGTGCCGAGCAGATCCCTCGCCTCCTTCAGCGACCAGACCGTCCGTCGGCGCACATGCACGATCGAGATCGACTGTTCCTGGCGACGGGCGGCATAGGCCGACAGAAGATCGTAAAGCGTCGCCGAATATTCGCTCTTCTTGACGATCTCGACCGGCTCCGGGGAACCGCGGGCGAAGACGTCTCGCCCGAGACGATCGCGGTTGGCAAGCCGGGCCGCCGCGTCGCGCATCGCTTCGAGGCGCTGCAGGCGGAAGGCGAGTTCCGCGGCCAGTTCTTCGCCGCTCGGCTCATCGGTCTCGGCCTCGGGCAGCAACAGCCGCGACTTGAGATAGGCCAGCCACGCCGCCATCACCAGATAGTCGGCGGCGAGCTCGAGCCGAAGCTTCCTGACCTCCTCGATGAAGGTCAGATACTGCTCGGCGAGTGCGAGAATGGAAATGCGGGTGATGTCGACCTTCTGGCTGCGAGCCAGCGCCAGCAGCAGGTCCAGCGGCCCCTCGAAGCCGTCGACATCGACCACCAGCGACGGCTCGCCGGTGTTGCGGTCGAGCGGCTTGAAGGTCTCCCAGATCTCGTTCTGATCCTGGCTTGCGGTCGTCATCGCATCAGACCCGCGCCATCCAGCCCGCCTCGGCGGCGAGCGCGTCATATTCCTCGCGGCCGGCGATCTGGTCGAATGGCATCGGCGCACTCAGAGCAGCGTCGATCACGCGGCTCGCCCGCTCGCCGGAAATACCGGCGAGCCGGGGCGCCGCTTCGGCAACCGCGCGCATCTCCTCAATCCGCCCGTTGCAGTGAAGCACGATATCGCAGCCGGCGTCGTGGATCGAAGCCGTCCTTTCACCGTAATCCCCAGCAAGCGCCTTCATCGAGATGTCATCACTCATCAGCAACCCGTCAAAACCGATTCGCTCGCGAATGATATCGCGGATCACGATCGACGAGGTGGTCGCGGGTCGCGAGGGATCAACTGCGCTGTAGACAACATGGCTGGTCATCGCGGCGGGAAGGTCCGCCAGTGCGACGAAGGGCGCGAAGTCCGTCTCGCCGAGGACGTCGAGACCGGCTTCGACCACCGGCAGTTCGAGATGGCTGTCGGTGCGGGCGCGCCCCTGACCCGGGATATGCTTGACCACCGGGCACACGCCGCCGGCGATAAGGCCATCGGCGAGCGCTCGCCCGAGAATGGCCACCATGCCGGGATCGGCGCCGAAGGACCGATCGCCGATCGCCTCGCTGGCGTCGGAAGCGATCACGTCGAGCACCGGCAGGCAGTCGACGTTGACGCCGATATCGACGAGATCACGCGCTATCAGCCGGCCATGGAGCCAGGCGGCGCGGATCCCCTTGTCGGCGTCCCGGTCGGCAAGCGTCCCGATGAAGCGGGCAGCGGGATAATTGGGCCACTTCGGAGGCTGGAGGCGACGGACGCGCCCGCCTTCCTGGTCGATGAGCACCGGCGCATTCCGCCGATCGACCGCGACGCGGAACTGGCTGGTCAGGTCCCGCACCTGGTCCGGCGTCTCGCAGTTCCGTCTGAACAGGATCAGCCCCCAGGGCTGGTGTTCGGCGAAAAACGCCAACTCGCCGGCGGAGAGGCTGGTCCCCGCGCATCCCGAAATGAATGCTTTGGCTGTCATCGCCTCCCCGCGGCTGCGGCTATCGCGCCAGAATGCACTCGCCGCCGGCGGACTTGAGATCGTCGCAAAGCCGCGTCGCGTCGTTCCCGGAAAAGGGCCCGATCCGAACCCGGTAATAGATGCCCCGATCGCCGAGATCGGCGCGGATGATCGCTGCCTGATAAGGGCCGAGGATACTCGGATAGCGGGCCTGGAGGCTGCGATAGGTCGATCGTGCCGCGTCCTCCGTCCGCTGCGCGGAAACCTGCACCAGGACGCCGCCGGAACCGGCCTGCGGATTCGACGACCGGGCCGAGGTGCCGGGCGTCAGGTCGATCGGTCCGTTGGCCGAACCGGTCGTGGCCACGACGGTCGGCGCCGCCGGCTTGGGCTTGATCGGTACCGCGCGCACCGGCTCCGGCGCCTTGGCCACCGGGGCGGGTGCCGGCTCGGGCGCTTCTTCCACCGCTACGACGGCTTCGTCGGCTGCCGGAACCGTGCCGGGCGCCGGAGTCTCGTCTGCCACCGCCGGCGCGTCGCCCTCGCCCGTCATACCCAGCGGATCGGCGACGACCGGCAGGTCCTCGCCGTCCAGCACCGCGTCCATCCCGTTTCGCGTGTCCTGGGTGAGGCTGCTGAAATCGTCCGCGGCCGCGGCGTCGGGCGCATCAGGAACCGCATCACCGCCGCCTTCGTCCACGGCTTCGCTGCTGACAATGGTCCCGTCGGGCCGGACGACAACGGTCCGAACCTTCTTGGGGCCCAGGCCCGGGTCGGATTCTCCGGACGGATCGGCATCGGCCACGACCGTCTCGGCGTTTACGCCGCTGCCGTCGCCGGTATCCTGCAGCGGACCATCGATGGCCGGTCCGCCAGGGATGATCACCCGGGTGATCGGGTTGTCCGCCATTTCCGCGTCGGGAGAAACCTTGGCGATCGGGTCGTTGCCCGTCGCAACCAGCGTGGTATCGCCACTGCCGCCGCCCTCATCGACGCGGTCATAGATCAGCTTGCCTTGCTGGTCGGTCTCGCCGGCCGCGGCATCGTCGGGGAAAACCTTCGAGGGGCCACCATCGGCGGTGATGATCGGGGGCGGAGAACCGGTCGCGCCATCGTCCTGGAAGAAGTAAAATGCGCCGCCACCGATCAGGGCAACGACCAGAATCCCACCAACTGCGGCAAGCGCTCTGCTCGACCTGCGGCGTTTCAGACCGGCGAGTTCCTCCTCGGGGAACGGGGGGAGGTCGTCCTCCGGGGCAAAAGCCGCCGTGTCGAGATCCGCCAGGGTGAACTCGTCGTCGAACACCGCGTTCGGATCATCGAGTTCGGGTGCTTCGCCGAACGATTCCGTGTCCTCAAGGCCCATTTCAGGCTCGGGCGTCGGTTCCGCCGGTATCGGCGCAGTCGAGCGTGGCGGCGCGAACCGGCTCAGCCCGTCCGGGGCGCGCAGGGCCCTGTCCATCCGATCCCGACGCTGATCCGGTTTCCGGGTGGCGGCGGACTCTTCGGCGTCCATCGGGCGGACCGGCGGGGGCGCCGGCCGCAGACGGAGTCGCGACAGGTTTGGCCGCTCGGCCGGCGGCTGTTGTTCCGCGGCCTTATAGCGCTCGCTGAGCGCCGGCCGCTCGGGTACCGGAGGTCGCTCGGCGGGCGGCGCCGGCCGACGCGGAATTGCCGATTCCCGCCTCGGCATGACAACCGCCGGTGGAGGCGGAGGCGGTTCCTCGGGCTCGGACAGTGTTTCCTCGGGCTCGGGCAGCGATTCTTCGAACTCGAGCAGCGATTCTTCGGGCTCGGAGAGCGGTTCCGGACGCTCGAGAGCGGGCGGCCAGGTTGGTGGAGGCTTTGGCAACGGCGCCGGCTCGGCGGGTTCCGGGCTACGGTCATGATCGAGTCGCGAAACGCCCTCAAGTTCGGCAAGGACGTCTTCGACGCTCTGTTCAAACGCGTCCCGAGGGTAGTGCGATCCCGGCGACTCCGGCGCGTTCGACGGTTCGGACGGTAATGGCGGCGCAACATCGCGCGCCTCCGGCTCGGCCGGACTGCGGTCGGGCTCGCCCTCGAACGGCTCACCGAGCGCGGCGAAAGAGGCCTGCAGATCGTTCAGAAGCTCGGATTCGAGGTCATTGGCCAGATTCGCCTCGGACGAGGTCTCGGTTGACCCAGCCGACCGGCTACCGCCGCCAGCCGGTGCCGGCTCGAACGTGCTTCGACCCGTAACGATGCGCGCCAGTTCGGCGAGCGGATCGTCGTCGGTTCTGGCCGCATCGGATTTCCGCTCCCCAAGCGGGCGGACCGATAATTTCGGATCGTAACGATCAGGCATAAAACTTCGCTTTCACTCCAGGAGTCCGGCGGGTCGCTTCCCCCAGCGACGTCAACGCATCTCCTCGGGCGCGCTCACCCCAAGAATAGCCAATCCCGAGGACAACACCAATTTTGTGGCATGAACGAGAGCAAGCCGCGCCAAAGTCGAGTGTGGATCGGTATGGTTAATAAAGCGCAATTGAGGCAACTCCTTGCCGCGATTCCAGTGGGCGTGAAATTCGGAAGCCAGCTCATGGAGGAAGTATGCAATCCGGTGCGGTTCCTGCGCTTCAGCCGCGGCTTCGATGGTCCTCGGATACTCCAGCAAACGGCGGATTAGAGCCATTTCTCCGGCGTCGGTCAGCTGTTCGAACGGCGCATCCGCAAGCGCCGCCGCACCGATGTCGAGATCCGGTATTTCGGCCGCGGCCTGCCTGAAGACCGAGCAGGTCCGGGCGTGGGCGTATTGGACATAAAATACCGGATTGTCCTTCGATTGTTCGGTGACCTTCTCGAAATCGAAGTCGAGTTGCGCATCGTTCTTGCGAAACACCATCATGAAACGAATCGGGTCCGGCCCGACTCGATCGACCAGTTCGCGCAGCGTGATGAAATCGCCCGACCGTTTCGACATCTTGACCGGCTCGCCGCCGCTGAGCAGCCGGACGATCTGGACCAGCTTCACCTCGAAATGCGCCGCGCCGCCGCTGATCGCCCTGATCGCGGCCTGCATGCGCTTGACATAGCCGCCGTGGTCGGCGCCCCAGACGTCGATCAGATGGCGATAGCCACGACGGAGCTTGTCGTAATGATAGGCGATGTCGGAGGCGAAATAGGTCGGGCTGCCGTCCGACTTCTTCAGCGGCCGGTCGACATCGTCGCCAAACTCGGTCGAGCGGAAAAGAAGCTGTTCGCGATCCTCCCAATCCTCCGGGAGCTGTCCCTTGGGGGGCGGAAGGCGCCCCTCGTAGACGAGCCCGTCTTCGGCGAGCTTGTCGATCGCCGCCTCGACGGCGCTTGGGCTCTCCTTCCGTCAGCGTCAACTCCGAAAAGAACACTTCATGGACGATGTTGAGGAGAGCGAGGTCCTCGCGGATCATCGCCATCATCATGTCGACCGTCGTGATCCGGACGATCGGCAGCCACTCCTCCTCGGGCATGGCCAGAAGCAGGTCGCCATGCTCGTGAGCGAGCGCCTCGCCGACCGGCTTGAGGTAGTCCCCGGGATACAGGCCTTCCGGGATCGTGCCGATCGTCTCGCCGAGCGCCTCGCAGTAGCGCAGGTAAGCCGAGCGGGCGAGCACCTCGACCTGGGAACCGGCGTCGTTGATGTAATACTCGCGCGTGACGTCGAACCCGGCGGTCACGAGGAGATTTGCCAGCACGTCGCCGACCACGGCGCCGCGGCAATGGCCGATATGCATCGGACCGGTCGGATTGGCCGACACGTATTCGACGTTGACGCGCTCGCCCGCGCCCATGGTGGAGCGGCCGAAACGGCCACCGGCTTCGAGCAGCCCCTTCAGTGCCTTGTGCCAGTAGCCCGCCGCTATCCTCAGGTTGATGAAACCGGGCCCCGCGACCTCGGCGGCATCGACATCCGGATCGTCCGCCATGACCGCGGCGATCCGCGTTGCCAGATCGCGCGGCTTCAGGCCCATCGGTTTGGCCAGAACCATCGCCGCGTTGCAGGCCAAATCGCCATGGGACGCATCGCGCGGCGGTTCGACGACGATCCGCGTGAGATCGACATCCTTCAATACCGATTGATCGGCAATCCGTTCGACGGCTCTCTTAAGTCTTTCGGTAAAGTCGTGGAAAATATTCATGACACAGCCAATTCTCGGGATTGACGCGCCGCCTATCCCAATTCGACAGGGCCGTCAAACCGCGCCGACGACGGCCCCGCCGCCCGGCGCGAAGAGCCGCCGGTATTCGGCCGTGGCGTAGCGGTCGGTCATTCCCGCGAGGAAATCGGCGACCAGGCGCGCCGCCGCGGCGTCATCCATGCCCGGCGCGGGACGCCAGGTTTCCGGCAGGGTGGCGGGATCGGACCGGTACCGCTCGAACAGGCGGGTGACCATGCCCTCGGCCTCCCGCATCACGGACATCACGGCTTCATGCCGGTAAACGGCCGTGTGGAGATGCCGCTTGATCTCGTCGTCGGCCGCTTGCATGGCAGCGGAGAAGGCGATGACCGGCTCCCCTGCCCCGCGGACGGCGTCGCTTGAGGTCGGCGCGATGGCGTCAAGCCGGCGCAGTGCTTCGCCGATCACGTCCTCGATCATGGCGGTAATCAGCCGGCGGTTGAGCTCGTGAACCACCCGCTCGACCGCGAGGTCCGGAAATTCGGCTCGGATATCCGCCAGAATCCGGCCAGGAAGATCGAGTTCGGCGAGGCGATCGAGGCTCAGCAGCCCTGCCCGCAGCCCGTCGTCGATGTCGTGCGTATCATAGGCGATGTCGTCGGCAATGGCGGCGGCCTGCGCTTCGGCGCTTGGCCAACTCCACAGCCACAGGTCCAGCTGGCTCGAAATATCCGCAAAACCCTGCGGAATACCGCGCGCCGCATAGCGCCCGATCGGCTGGCCGGCGCGGTCGGTCAGCGGTCCGTTATGCTTGACCAGGCCCTCCAGCGTCTCCCAGGTCAGGTTCAGCCCGTCGAAACGCGGATAGCGGCGCTCCAGCCGGGTGACGACGCTGACGCTTTGGGCATTGTGGTCGAAACCGCCGTATCCGGCCATTGCCGCATCGAGGGCGCGCTCGCCGGCATGTCCGAAGGGTGGGTGGCCGAGATCATGGGCGAGCGCGAGTGCCTCGGCCAGATCCTCGTCGAGCCGCAGCGCCCGGGCCAGCGCTCGCGCAATCTGCGAAACTTCCAGGGTATGCGTGAGGCGCGTCCGGTAGTGATCGCCTTCATCCACAAGAAATACTTGCGTCTTTTCCCGTAGCCGGCGAAATCCGGTCGAATGGACAACCCGGTCCCGGTCACGCTGGTATTCCGTTCGCGTCGGACTAGGGGATTCCGCGAAAAGCCGGCCGCGACTCTGCGCTGGCTCGGCCGCGAATGAAGACCGGCTTCCGCCGCCGAAACCGATCCTCTCCGACAACATCGTTAATACACCAGTTTCCGCGGCAATTGACTTCGACCCCATCGCTTCATAACTATCGCTGATACGGAAAGACAAGCGATGACAGAGATTTCGACAGCCAGCGTGACCCTTTCTGATAGTGCGGCCTCTCGCATCGCCAGAATCCTGGCAGCCGAGCCGGATGGAACCGCATTGCGCATCAGCGTGTCCGGTGGCGGCTGTTCGGGCTTCCAGTACGGTTTCGACCTCGACCGGACCCGCACGCCCGACGATCTCGTCCTTGAGCGAAACGGCGCCGCCGTTCTGATCGACTCGATCTCTCTTCCCTATATGGAAGGGTCGGTCATCGACTTCGTCGATGACATCATCGGCCAATCCTTTCAGATCAAGAATCCGAATGCGACCGCATCCTGCGGCTGCGGAACGAGTTTTTCCATCTGAGGAACGCTTATGGCGGGAGCAAAGAGCCGGGCGCCAACGTCCCCGAAATCGCCCGCCAGGAAGAAAAAGGCCTCATCGACCGTCGCCCCCGGCAAACGGACGCCGGCAGCGTCACGCGCCGCCGGTGCGAAATCCCGGGCGAAGCCGAAATCGAAACCCCTCGCGACGTCCAAGCCGGCCGGCCGGGCCGGGAAAGCCTCGCCGCGAAAAGCATCTGCCGCCGCTGCGACCGCGAAGGCGCCAAAGTCCGCGGTCAATGCGCCCCTTCTCGGCGGCCTGCACCAGGTCGCCCTCCTCGCCAGCGATCTCGATACGGCCGTCGATTTCTATCGGAATGTCCTCGGCATCTCCTTCATGGACCGCTTCGATCCTCCCGGACTTGCCTTCTTCGATCTTGGCGGCGGCCTGCGGCTCCTGCTCTCCGCGACGGCGTCCGAAGCGACCCTCTATTTTGCCGTTACCGACATGAAAAAGGCGGTGCGGACCCTGTCGCAGCGCGGCGTGTCCTTCCTGCAGAAACCGGCCATGGTCCATCGCGACGACGAAGGGCGCCTCGGCAAGAAGGGCGTCGAGGAATGGATGGCCTTCTTCCGCGACCCCAGCGGCAATCTGCTGGCATTAGTGGCCCGGCAGGCATAACGCCCTAACAGCTCTGTCTTTCCGGCATCCGGGAAGGGCCTGGCCCGGCCCGTTACTGGAACGCGGTTTCGGCGAAGCTCCGCAGCTTGCGCGAATGGAGGCGATCCGGCTCCATCGCCCGCAGCTTCTCCATCGCCCGGATGCCGATCTCGAGATGCTGGCCGACCTGCCGGCGATAGAAGTCGGAGGCCATGCCCGGCAACTTCAGCTCGCCGTGGAGCGGCTTGTCGGAGACACAGAGCAGCGTTCCGTAGGGAACCCGGAAGCGGAAGCCGTTGGCCGCGACGGTCGCCGACTCCATGTCGAGGGCGATCGCCCGCGATTGCGAAAACCGCTGGACCGGCTCGCGGTGGTCGCGGAGCTCCCAGTTGCGGTTGTCGATGGTGGCGACCGTGCCGGTTCGCATGATCCGTTTCAGCTCGTAGCCGGACAGGCCCGTCACCTCCGCCACCGTGTCCTCGATGGCGACCTGGACTTCCGCGAGCGGCGGAATCGGCACCCATTTCGGCAGATCGGCGTCGAGCACGTGATCCTCGCGGACATAGCCATGGGCGAGCACGTAGTCGCCCAAAGCCTGCGTGTTGCGGAGGCCGGCGCAATGGCCGAGCATCATCCAGGCGTGCGGCCGCAGGACCGCGATGTGGTCGGTGATGGTCTTCGCGTTCGAAGGGCCGACCCCGATATTGATCATCGTCAGGCCGGTGTGGCCCGGGCGGGTGAGATGATAGGCCGGCATCTGCGGCAGGCGTTCCGCCGGCACGCCGGCCTCCGGCGCGTCGCTGCCCGAATAGGTCACGACATTGCCCGGCTCGACAAAGCTCTCATAGTCCTTGTCGCCAGCCGCCATCATCAGGCGCGCCCGCTCGACGAACTCGTCGACGTAGAACTGATAGTTGGTGAAGATCACGAAATTCTGGAAGAATCCCGGCAGCGTCGCCGTGTAATGCGGCAGACGGTGGAGCGAGTAGTCGATGCGCGAGGCCGTGAACGGCGCCAGCGGCAGGGATGTCCCCGGTGCCGCTTCGTAGGTCCCGTTGACGATCGAATCGTCCATCACGGCGAGATCGGGGACGTCGAAGATGTCCCGGAGCGGCGTTTCGACGAGATCGACGATCTTGCCCTCGACATGAACCCCGTCGGGAAAGGCGAAATGCAGGGGGATAGGCTCCGCCGAAGGGCCGACCTCCACTTTCACGCGATGGTTGCGCAACAGCAGACGGAGCTGTTCGACCAGATAGTCCCGAAACAGATCGGGACGGGTAATCGTCGTCGAATAGACTCCGGGGCCGGCGACGTGTCCGTAGGAAAGCCGCGAGTCGATCTGCGCGAAGGTCGAGGTTTCGATCCGCACTTCCGGATAGGTCGCCCGCACCCGGCCGCCGGGGGAGCCGCTGACAAGCAAACGGGCGAACGCATCGCGAAGGAACGCCGTGTGGCGGTCGTAGATCAGTGCGAGTTGCGCAACGGCCGCATCGGCGTCGTCGAAGTGCTTTCGAGCGATTCGCTTGGGCGTAATCAGGTTGTTGGTGGATCGTCTCATCCGGCACCCTCGTTCAAGGTGCGGCGGACTGTCGGCCACCGCCCGCCGCCGGTCAAGTTCCGCGGCGGCGGGCCCCTGGCTGGTCTGCGAGCGTCCTAACCCTTCAGGGTCGCCTTCAGCGTGATGTTCTCGACGGCTGCGAGCGCCTTGGAGACCGGACAGATTTCCTTCGCCTTGTTGGCCGCCTCGGCGAAGGTCGCTTCCGTGACGCCGGGGACTTCTGCCTCGGTCGTCAGTTCGATGCCGGTGATGCCGACGCCGGCCTGGATGGTCACCGCGGCCTGGGTATGGATGCTCTTCGGCGGATTGCCGCCCGCCGTCAGCACGCCGGAAAGCTGCATCGAATAGCAGGCGGCATGGGCCGCCGCGACCAACTGCTCCGGATTGGTGCCCTCACCCGTCTCGAACCGCGAGGCAAAGGTGTATGCGCCCTTGAATGTGCCGAACGAGACCTCGCCGCCTCCCTCCTTGAGAGAGCCGTCCCATTGCGCGTCAGCCTTCGAAACAACTGCCATTTCCGCCTCCATCGGTTTGAGTGTCGCGAGATCGATAAGAGGATGGGGCGGGAAAATCCAGAGCCAATGGGCAATCCGCCTTTTTCTGGCGCGGGCGGCGCGTGAAAGGACTGGCCGGCCGCGTCGCTGCCGCTATGCTCACGACCGATCCAGGCGGAGGGAAGATTGAGAATCGCGACGTGGAATATCAATGGCGTGCGAGCCCGCATCGACGGAGCGGTCGAATGGGTGCGCGACGCCGCGCCCGACATTCTCTGTTTCCAGGAAATCAAATGCGAAGACCGGTCGTTTCCCCGGGAGGCCTTCGAGGACCTTGGCTACAACGTCGAAACCCACGGCCAGAAGGGCTTCAACGGCGTCGCCATTCTGTCGAAGCTGCCGATCGACGAGGTATCCCGCGGCCTTCCCGGTGACGATGACGACGATCAGGCGCGATTCATCGAGGCGGTCTTTTCCGTCGACGGTGGCGCGATCCGCGTCGTTTCCCTCTACCTCCCCAACGGCAATCCCGTCGGGTCCGACAAGTTCGCCTACAAGTTCGCCTGGATGGACCGGCTCGAGGCCTACGCGCGGACCCGGCTCGCCGCGGAGGAGAGCTTCGTCCTGGCCGGCGACTACAACGTCATTCCCGAGCCCGAGGATGCACGGCATCCGGAAAACTGGCGGGATGACGCGCTCTTCCAGCCCGAGACGCGGCGACGCTATCGCAGGCTGATCAATCTCGGCCTGACCGACGCCTTTCGCGCCTGCACGGCGGAGCCCGGCCATTATTCCTTCTGGGATTATCAGGCCGGTGCCTGGCAGCGAAACAACGGCATCCGCATCGACCACCTGCTGCTGTCGCCTCCCGCCGCCGATCACCTCGTCTCGGCGATGATCGACAAGCGCACGCGCGGCTGGAACAAGCCCTCCGATCACGTTCCGGTGGTGATCGAACTGGACCTCTGACGCCAAAATGAAATCCCAATCCGGTCATAATCCGCCGATTATGGCCGAGGCGTGGTCGCTGGCGGTCGTCAGGAATTAAACTTCTTTAATTGGCGGCCGGCGAAGAGCGGTCCTACGTTTTGATGGTGAGCGGAGACCCGCCGGCGAATGGACAAGTGCCATTCGCGACCCGACGAGCCAGGACCGTTCATGACCGAACGCAGCTGGCGCGTCGCGCCAGCCGTCTTATCAGGACCAACGACCATGAAACGCATACATCGTTCCGGCAGCGATCGCTGCCGTCGTCGCCTCGACGTCGCTCGCCCTCGCCGACCAGGCCACGGGCACGATCAGGACCTTCGACCCGAGCGCAAAGACCCTCATCCTCCAGGACGGAACGACATACTACCTGCCGCAGAACTTCAAGGATCCGGGTCTCAAGGCCGGCGAAAACGTGCACGTCACCTGGGCCATGCAGGGTGGCAAGCATATGGCCAGCGCGGTCGCCATTCAGTAGCGGCCGATACGGTCGGGGCGGTCCGGACAGGTGAGCCGTCCGCCGCCTCGATCAGGGTAAAAGTCACGACCGAACAACCGTCTGCTTTGCTCGTCGCGACGCCCCGTTCCCAGCGGGCCGAAAGGTACGACAATGCTGCACAAACTCATTCTCGCCACTGCGACACTGGCCGCCATGACCGCGCCCGGTCTGGCTGCTTCCGAGGACCCAGTCGGGCCTCCGGGAGAATGTTGCCTGGACCGTTCTGCAGGATGCCGGACAGGAATCCCTGCTATGTCGCGGAACGGAAGGCAGGGCCAAGCGAGGCCCAGCTCGGCGGGATCTACCGGACCGAGGCGCAGGCCCAGGCCGCGATCGCAGGGATCGCCGCCTGTGACCCGAGTATGACGCGTCCGAGCGACGCCTCCGACTCCTCCATGCGAGGGTGACTCCGCGCGCGGCCTGCGCAGGCCGCGCTCGATTTTCAACGAGGAAGGGCCACCCCCTGGCCCTTCCTTTCCTTTTTCCACGGTTGAAATTCATTCTTCCCGAACAGATCGCCCAGGGGAGCGGACGAGCCGATCACGCAGATGTGGCTTGAGACGACCGCTTTCAGACGCGAAACTTCCGGCATGGGAAAGCGCGACACATTCGGGCTTCTGGCCTTCGCCACCGCGGCGCTGGCGGCTTCGCCAGGGATGACGGCCGAGGCGTCGCTGATCTGCACGAATGCGGGCAACCAGTATCACGTCGGTGACTTTGCCTGCCTGCCGGCTTGCCACGGCCGGCAACGCTACGCGCGTTGCGACGCCGTCGCTGATACCGCGACCTGGACCTACGTTTCGGATGTTTGTCCGATGGCGCTTCTCTCGCCGGCCGAGCCACCGGGGGTGAGCTTCGCGCCGATCCTTACCGCCATGTCGCCGATCCCCTACGACATCCCGATGAGCGCGATCGCCGCGGACATCGCCGAGCGCATCGCCGGCCTGAAGGTCAGGAGGGGTTCCCCGGAAGGCACCGGGACGACGCTCGCCAGCCGCTGACCGGTCCGGCTCCTATTTCTTGTCCATCCAGTCGCCGGCGAGAGCCATGGCCGTGCGGCGTTCGTTCTCGGTCGCAACCGAAACCGCCCGCTCCTGCATATCGAATATCCAGCGATCCGACCGGTCCGCCTGTTTGCGGGCGATGGTCAGATACATCAGGCCGAGGACCGGTTGACGCGGGACGCCTTCGCCCTCGAACAGCAGGTGGCCAAGGAGCGCCTGCGCATCAACGTCGCCCTTGTCTGCGGAAAGCTTGGCCCAGCGCGCGGCCTGCAGCGGATCGGGGTCGCCGCCCTCGCCCCGGTAGTACATCCAGGCGAGCTTCATCTGCGCTTCGGCATCGCCGAAATAGGACGCGGCGTAGCCGTAGATCTGGCGGGCGCGGCGCAAATCCTGTTTGACGTTGGTGTCCGGGATGCCTTCTTCATAATAGCCGCCAAGCGCGACGAAAGCATTCGAGACGAAGCGCGAATCCCGCTCGGTCGGATTGTCGTCGGCGTGGGCATCGGCCATCTCGCTGAAGAGTTCGAAGGCCTTGTAGTCGTCGCGTGCGGTGCCGTCGCCCTCGGCATACATGCGACCGAGCTTCCACTGGGCGATTGCATTGCCCTTGTCGGCGGCAAAGCTCAGCGCCTCGATCGCGCTCTGCTTGTCACCGCTTCGATATGAATCCAGTCCATATTCAAGCGCATCGGCCGGCGCTGTTTCGGCGTTCAGGCTGTTGGCGTCGAAGGCCGCCGCGGCGCCGGCAAACAGGCCGACCGCGGCAAACGCCATGAGTCCGGGGTACCAGTTACGCGTCTGCATAGTTCACTACTTCCGCCGCTCACTACGATGAGTCACGGCCCCATAGCCCGCCAGATTACTGCCGCCTTCTGCCAAGCCCGCGATCGCATCGCGGCTGGACGGCTTCTGCTTGTCAAAACCACGCACTTCCATGGCGATCCTTGCCTCGGTCTCCCGATCCGAGGGCAGCGCAATCGACGCAAAAACATGCCATCCCGGCGAGCGGGATTTCCAAACATTGGCGTTGCGTCAGGTGCGTTGCCCCCCTCGGCAGGCGACCTGATATGGCCTCACCCTTCACGCCACTTTATGGCCGAACGGCGGCGCTGCCGTCCCTTGTAGCAGCTACAGGTTAACTTACCGGAACACTGTGGCGAGGTTGCAACAGATGGGGTCCAACGCCGGCCGGCGACGTGGACGTGGAGCGCGTGCATTGGCACCGCGGAGCTTGAATGACGCCAGCGGAAAGCCCGATCAAGGTGGCTTCTTGCGCCGATCACGTCCGCCATTTGATCGAGCAGCCGACCGAGGGCCACTGCTCCACGGGCCCACGACCGGTCGCCGCGATCATACGCATGGCATCCACGAGTTCGCGCTTCGCGCCCGGTGGCGGCCGGTCGGTGCGCCCGGCGTCAAGCCGGCCGCGATAGGCGATCACGCCATCGGCATCGAGTCCGAAAAAGTCCGGCGTGCAGACCGCTTCGTAGGCACGCGCAACGGTCTGGCTCTCATCGTGAAGATAGGGAAATTCGAAGCCGTGTTCGGCCGCGAAGGCTTTCATCTTCTCGAACGAATCCTGCGGATAGCGGCTCGCGTCGTTACTCGATATGGCGACAAAGCCGATGCCCTCCGCCGCCAGCGTCCGGGCGTCGGCGACCATCCGCGGCGCCACGGCTTTGACATAGGGGCAGTGGTTGCAGATGAAGACGACGACCGTGCCCCTCTCTCCGGCGACGTCGGCAAGCGCGTAGTCGCGGCCGTCCGTCGCGGGAAGTCTGAAATCGGGGGCGCCTATGCCGAGTTTCGCCGCAGGAATTTCCATCGCCAGATACTCCGGACTTCGCGGACGGTCGTACGACTGAAGATGGGACCCGATGCGCGATCGGCAACCGCCGGTCGATCCGGGCCGCCCTATAGTCCGTAGAGCTTCGGCCAGTTCTTCGCCGCCCCGCCCAGCTCTTTGGCGCAAGCCTTGAGTTCGTCCGCAAACCGCTCGGCGATCAGATCGCGGGCGCGGTCCGGCATCGGCGCCGAGGACTTGCCGCTCTTGCGGTTGAAGTCAGGCGCGATCCGCGCGGTCGGCTTGTCCGGATCGCCGCCGAGGAAGCTTATGATGTCGCGGCGGAATCCGGCCGCGTCGGCGACAAGATCGTCAAAGAAGAAGACGCCAAACTGGCCGGGCCCGAGTTCGGCTCTTCCAGGTCTCGACGATGTGCGATGAGAAGGAGCGGCTGTCATAGCGCCGCTGGGACAGCAGCTTGACGACCGCCTTCTCGTCGAGGTCGTTTTCGTCAAGCCGCCGCTTGTAGACATGCATGCGGACCTGGGACCAGAATCGCTTCACCGGATCGCGGGCGATGAAGACGTATTTGGCCTGATCGAACTGCCGGGTGATCCGCTCGACCATCGACGGCCGCAGCGCCGAATAGGCCGGCGTGATATCGCCCGAAATCAGCGCGCCTTTTCGATCGAAGAGCGCCGTATAACCGTCGGGATCGATATCTTTCTTGTCGAGGGCAATGAAATCCGTCAGGAATGCCAGATCCTCGGCGACGAGCGGCCGCCGGTAATCGCTGTATCGCCGTTTGTTGTATGCTTCGAGATCGGCCTCCGCCGCCTCCAGCATTCTTCTTGCGACGCGTCGGCGCGGCTTGGAAAGGTTGAAATATTTCAACTCTTTCATCGGCGGCATCCAGAAGTCGGGATGAAGGCTGAGCTGATCGAAAAGCCATTGGGTTCCGGCCTTCTGCGCACCGAGACAGAAAAAATCCGGGCCTCGGCCCGACTGCGGCAGCGGCGAGGCCTCCTTGTTCCGCGGAGAATCCTTTCCATCTGCCTTCACGTCACGCAACATCTGTTTCCTTCGCTGCTCAATCGCTTCACAGGATACCGCTGTTCCCGGCTTCGCATCCCGAATCGGACAATGCCACCGGAACGTAGCAGGAACGCCCTCGCACCCCCGCCCCGGAAATGCCAAACTAGTCGTTGATTCGACCCACGCGATATGCCTTTCCAAATCCCGGAAATCAATGAAAACAAAAGCCAAGGACTCCGAAGACCTGTTTGACACCATCGATGAGCAGGTCGGCGGACTGAAAGCCGTCGCCAAGGCGGCCCGGCGAAGCCGCGCCGTTCCGGTCCGCAAGGTCGCCAACGGCGCGCCGATCGGCGACGAGAGCTATTCGGCGGCTGACATCGAGGTCCTGGAAGGGCTCGAACCGGTTCGCCGCCGGCCGGGCATGTATATCGGCGGCACCGACGAGAAGGGCCTTCATCACCTCTTCGCCGAGGTGATCGACAATTCCATGGACGAGGCGGTCGCCGGCCATGCCACCTGGATCGAGGTGGAGGTCGAGGCCGACAACTTCGTCACCGTCACCGACAACGGCCGCGGCATCCCGGTCGACCCGCATCCGAAGTTCAAGGCGAAGTCGGCACTGGAGGTGATCATGACCACCCTCCATGCCGGCGGAAAGTTCGACTCGAAGGTCTACGAAACCTCGGGCGGCCTGCACGGCGTCGGCGTATCGGTGGTCAATGCGCTGTCGGAGACGCTGGAGGTCGAGGTGGCCCTCGGCCGGCGGCTTTACCGCCAGCGCTTCGCCCGCGGGTTGCCGGTGGAGAAGCTCCAGGAATTGGGGGATGTCCACAATCGGCGCGGCACGAAAGTCCGCTTCCGGCCGGACCCGGACATCTTCGGCAAGGGCGCCACCTTCCGGCCCGAGCGCCTGTTCGCCATGAGCCGGTCCAAGGCCTATCTGTTCGGCGGCGTCCATATTCGCTGGCACTGCGACAAGGCGCTGATCGAGGGAACCGACGTCCCGGAAAAGGCGGAGTTCCATTTTCCCGGCGGTCTCGCCGACTACCTCGCGGCTGAACTCGGCGAGGAAAAGACGATCGTGCCGATCTTCTCGGGGCGCACCGAGAAGGTCAGCGGCAATGGCGCAACGGAATGGGCGGTCGCCTGGTTTCCGGGCGATGGATTCGTCCGCTCCTATTGCAACACCATTCCGACCGGCGAAGGCGGCACCCACGAAGCGGGCCTCCGCGCCGCACTGGTCAAGGGGCTCAAGGCCCATGCCGAGCGGACCGGCAACAAGCGCGCCGCCGTCATCACCGGCGACGACGTCATGACCTCCGCCGCCAGCATGCTGTCGGTCTTCATTCGCGAGCCGGAGTTCGTCGGTCAGACCAAGGACCGGCTGGCCAGCGCCCAGGCGACCCGCATCGTCGAGAATGCGATCCGCGATCCCTTCGACCACTGGCTCGCCGCTTCGCCCAACGAAGCGAGCAAGCTGCTCGAATGGGTGATCGACCGGGCCGAGGAGCGGCTGAGGCGGCGCAAGGAAAAAGAGATCGGTCGCCAGAACGCGACCCGGAAGCTGCGGCTGCCCGGCAAGCTCGCCGACTGCTCGGCGCGGAGCAAGGAAGGCACCGAGATCTTCATCGTCGAGGGCGATTCGGCCGGCGGCTCGGCCAAGCAGGCGCGCAACCGGGCGACCCAGGCGATTCTGCCGCTGCGTGGCAAGATCCTCAATGTCGCCAATGCCGGCCGCGACAAGCTGGCGGCGAACCAGCAGCTTTCCGACCTCGTCCAGGCGCTCGGCGCCGGCACCGGCAGCCGCTATCGCGACGAGGACCTTCGCTACGAGCGGGTCATCATCATGACCGACGCCGACGTCGACGGCGCTCATATCGCCTCGCTGCTCATAACCTTCTTCTATCGCCAGATGCCCGAGTTGATCGATCGCGGCCATCTCTACCTCGCGGTGCCGCCGCTCTACCGCCTCACCCAGGGCGGCAAGACCGTCTATGCCCGCGACGACAGGCACCGCGACGAGTTGATGAAATCCGCCTTCAACGGCAAGTCGAAGGTCGATATCGGGCGGTTCAAGGGGCTCGGCGAGATGCTCCCGGCCCAGCTCAAGGAAACCACCATGAACCCGGAGAACCGCATCCTTCTCCGGGTCGAGGTGGTCGGCGTCGACGAAACCGGCGCCACGGTCGAGAGCCTGATGGGCAACAAGCCCGAGGAGCGCTTCCGCTTCATCCAGGAGCGGGCGGAATTCGCCCACGATCTCGACATCTAGCCAGACCGACCGTCGGTTGGTAGACCTCCGCGCCGACTAGCCTATTTACCCCAGAAGGCCCCTCGCCCGAAGGAGCACACATGTATCGCAAATACGCGTTGATCACCGGCTTCAGCGTCGGAGTCGGCCTTGCTGGAACGGCGTGGGCCGACGATCTGGCGAATGCCGTTACTGCCCTTCCCGGGGCGGTCGAGGACATCCGGGTCAGCGGGACGTGGGAACGCGAAGACAGGAGCGGCTCCTATCGGATCGTGATCGCACGAAATGGCCTCGATCCAGTCACCGCGCGGCTGTTCGTTCAGTGGATCGCCTATGAGGTCGACGGCACCGCCGTCGTCGACAACTCCGTCGAGATCAAGGAACTCGCCAGCCTCGGCCTCGACATCGTCGACTACATGACGGAATCGGATGCCGACGGTCTGTCTGTCTTCCTCGACACGCTCAACCCGACCGACGGCCTCGACGAGACCTACGAGTTGCATCTGTTCTCGCCGACCGAATATATCTTCGGGCCGGCGACGAACTAGCGTTTCGGGCCGCCCGGCGCGGAGGCACCGCTATTCGGCGGCGCCCGCCATCCGGTGGCCGATCGTCTGGGCACCATCCCCCTCGCAGGCCGCCGAGGCCCGCTCGATTTCGAGTGTGGTGTGACTGATCCCGAAGCGCTCCCGCGCCAGCGCCTTGATCCGCTCCTTGACCGCCTCCCCCACCGCCTGGTCGTCCTCGTTCTCGGGAAGGACGACATGAGCCTCCAGGGCGCAATTCCGCTCGTCGATCGACCACACATGCAAGTGATGAACGTTCTTTACGCCCCGGACGGCGCTAAGCGCGGCGACAAGCTTCGGCATATCGACTTCGGGCGGCGTGCCGAGCATGAGGATGCGGATGGCGGCGCCGATCTCGGAGAATGCCATCCACAGGATGTAGCCGGAGATCATCAGCGTGATGATCGGGTCGACGATCGTCCAGCCGAAGGCGAGAATCAGAACGCCTGCGACGATGACGCCGACCGATGCGAGCGCGTCGGCGACGTTGTGCAGGAAGGCAGCGCGGATGTTCATGCTGGTCTTCGACAGCGCAAAGGTCAGCACCGCGGTCCCGATGTCGACGGCGAGGGCGACGCCGGCGATGATCACCACCAGCCAGCCGTTGACCGGCTCAGGCTCGAAAAACCGCAGGATCGCCTCATAGGCGAGATAGATTCCGACGATGATCAGCGTTGTGTAATTGATCAGCGCCGCAATGACTTCCGCCCTCACATAGCCGAAAGTCATTGATTCGTCGGAGGGACGCCGGGCGATGCGCCGCGCGGCAAAGGCGATGCCGAGCGACGCGGCGTCGCTGAAATTATGCAGCGCGTCGGCAACCAGCGAGAGGCTGCCGGCCAGAATTCCGCCGACCGCCTGGGCGACGGTCAGAAGCACGTTGACCGCGACTGCCCACATCACGCGACGGTCGCCGACGGCCCCGGCTTCGTCACCGATAGGGTGGTGATGGTGGTGATGATGTGCGCTCACGCGATCCAATCTTTCCTGTCGTCAGGGTCGTATCAAAGTCGCCGTCGGGGCGCAAAGGTCGCCTGCCGATTGCACAACTACTTAGCCGTTTACCGCGACCTTAGATTAAATCCCGGTAATCGTTGACATTCCGTGGTCTTTGCCTATGTTCCGATCGAAATCAATTCGATTGACGGTCGCGTGTCTTTAGACCGTTCCGTCAGACTTCGGCCAAGGGCCGGGCTGCTCATAAAGATGAAATTTTCGGAACTCGGATTAAGCCCGAAGGTCCTCGCCTCGGTCGAGGCAGTGGGCTACGACCAACCTACTCCCATCCAGGAGCAGGCGATTCCGCATGTGCTTGCGCGGCGGGACGTGCTTGGCATCGCCCAGACCGGCACCGGCAAGACGGCAGGCTTCGTGCTGCCGATGCTCACCGTGCTCGAGCGCGGCCGGGCGCGGGCGCGCATGCCGCGCACGCTGATTCTCGAGCCAACCCGCGAACTTGCGGCGCAGGTCGAGGAAAGCTTCAACCGCTACGGCGCGAACCACAAGCTGACCGTGGCGCTCCTCATCGGCGGTGTCTCCTTCGTCGATCAGTTGAAGAAGCTCGACCGCGGCGCCGACGTGCTGATCGCGACGCCCGGCCGCCTGCTCGACCATTTCGGCCGTGGCAACCTGCTGATGAACGGCGTCGAGATCCTGGTGATCGACGAAGCCGATCGCATGCTCGACATGGGTTTCATCCCGGACATCGAGCGGATCTGCAAGCTTCTGCCCTTCACCCGCCAGACCCTGTTCTTCTCGGCAACCATGCCGCCCGAGATCCAGCGGCTCGCCGACACCTTCCTGTCCAACGCCGTGCGGGTCGAAGCATCGGCTCCGGCCACCGCCGCGACGACCGTCGCGCAATTCATCGTTCCGTCCGGCCGCGAGGCTGTCGACAAGCGCGCCGTTCTCCGCAAGCTCATCCGCGAAGCGGAAGACCTGACCAACGCCATCATCTTCTGCAATCGCAAGCGCGACGTTGCCGTCGTCCAGCGGTCGCTGGCGCGCCATGGCTTTTCCGTCGGTGCCCTGCATGGCGACATGGATCAGCGCTCGCGCATGGCGACGCTGGCCGATTTCCGCGCCAACAAGCTGACCCTGCTGGTCGCGAGCGACGTCGCGGCGCGCGGTCTCGATATTCCGGCCGTCAGCCACATCTTCAATTTCGACGTGCCGACCCATGCCGAGGACTATATCCATCGCATCGGCCGCACCGGTCGCGCCGGCCGCAAAGGCACCGCGATCACCATCGCCACCCCGCTCGACAAGAAATACGTCGCCGGAATCGCCAGGCTGACCGGCATGCCGATCGAGACCCTCCAGGTCGAAGCCGCCGACGAGCTGGCCAATGCCCGCTACGGCAAGAAGTCGCACAAGGAGGGCGCCGAGACGCAGTCGCAGGAGCCGAGGGCCGCCGCACCAAGGCCCGACGTCGAAACGCCGGCCCCCACGAAGACCGCCGAAGCGCCTGCCGCCGCAAAGAGCCCCGAGCCGACCGCCAACGGCGATGCGGCGGGGTCTCGCAAATCCCGGCCGCCACGACGCGGAAAGGGCGAAGCCCGGTCGCAGCGCGGCAAGCGCGACGGTGAGCAGAAGCCCGAGCGCGAGATGCAGACCCCCTTCGGCAGTTCCGAGGACGTGCCGCAGTTCCTGCTTCGGCCCGTGCGGCTGCCGTCCTGAGCGCCGCTCAGGCTTTGGGCTTCCGGTTCGCCGGTTTTTTCTTCTTCGATTTCAGGGCTTGCGCCCGCTCCGCCACGGCGAAGGCGGCGAGCGCCCAGTCGCGAAATGCGTCCGGGTCGTCGTAGAGCCGTTCCGGCACGCGCCAGTAGGACGTGGTCACGATCCGTCCTTTCGCCTCGTAGGCGAACGGGCCGCAGCCCTCGGCCTCGTGGAATGGAATCCTCGTCGCGTCCGCCTTGGTGTAGAGCACATCGTCGATGATCAGGGCGAACATCATTCCCTGCCGGAATATGCCGAGACCGCCGAACATCCTTCGAAAGACGACACCGCCAAGCGGCTCGAACAGGTCTTCGGCAAAGTCCTGGAATTCACCGGGCATGGCGCATCCCCGGCCGGGCACGCCTAGGACGCGGCGGGCGCGCCCTCGGCTTCCGCCGGCTTCAGCATGACCGACTCACCGCAGCCGCAGGCCGAGACCTCGTTCGGATTCTGGAAGATGAAACCGGAGCGGAGCTTGGTGGTCTCGTAGTCCATGACACTGCCGAGCAGGAACAGAATGGCGGTCGGATCGACATAGACGTTGACGCCATGCTCGCTGACGACATCGTCGGCGGGACTGGCGGTCTCGACCGGGTCGAGGGTGTATTCCATGCCGGCGCAGCCGCCCTTCTTGATCCCGACCCGCACGCCGAGCAGCGGCCTGTCGGCGCCCTCGACGATCTCGCGCACGCGCGAAGCGGCGCGTTCGGTCAAATGCATCACGGACGGGCGGGGGCGAGCGGTCGCCATATCATCATTCCCTGTTTGCGCCCGGTCATCGGCCGTGGCGGCTGTCCTAAGATGGGGCGTTTTGCCCGGTCGCACAAGCGGTTACGGTCACCGCCGGCGATCAATAATTCGTCCAGAGCCCCGGTGTCGCCAATTCGCCGAGATGACCATCGGGATCGCGGAAATAGAGGCTTTTCCCGCCCTGCGGCCAGTCGACCTCGCTCTCGATAGCGACTCCTTCGGACTCCAGATACCGCTTCCAGTCGTCATAACTGTCGCGGCCAATGGCGAAGGCGAAATGCTGCGGGCCGCTGCCGTCATGCGGCGGGATGAAACTGCCCGCGACCGGAACCGGCTTCGGCGTGCCGCCGCGCTTGAACAGGATCAGGACATGGTCCTGGCCGGCGTCCATGGCGACGATCCGCTCCTCGACGACCATCGCCTCGAAGCCGAAAACACGCTCGTAGAAGGCGCGGGTGACGGACACGTCATCGCAGTAAAGGCAGGTCTCGAGGATGCCGTTGAGCTTCGGTCGGTCCAGGATTGCTCTTCCGATCGCGCTCATCCGACGCCCGCCTCAATACCAGTCGAGCGCCACCCGCGCTTCGTCCGACATGCGCTCCGGCGTCCAGGGCGGATCGAAGACCATCGATACGTCGACCTGGCCGACGCCGGGAACGAGGCTGACCGCGTTCTCCACCCAGCCCGGCATCTCGCCGGCGACCGGGCAGCCCGGCGCGGTCAGCGTCATGTCGATCGCGACGTTGCGGTCGTCGTCGATGTCGACCCTGTAGATCAGGCCGAGCTCGTAGATGTCGGCCGGAATCTCGGGGTCGTAGATGCTCTTCAGCGCCGCGACGATATCCTGGGTCAGCCGCTCCAGCTCCTCCGGCGGAATCGCCGAGCCGGTGGCGCGCGGCGTCGTCGCGCCGGTCTCCGGCTCAGGCGTCGCAGCGGGCGCGACAGGCTCCGGCGTCGCCACGGCGGTCGCGGGCTCCTGCGTCTCGCTGGTCACGGTGTCTGTCGGGCGGTCTTCCATGGCTTCACTCATGCAAAGAACTCATGGGCTTTCTGCAGCGCCTCGGCGAGTGCGTCGACCTCGGCCAGCGTATTGTACATGCCGAAGGAGGCGCGACACGTCGCTGTGGTTCCATATCGGGCGAGAAGCGGCTGGGCGCAATGGGTTCCCGCCCGCACCGCGACGCCCGACCGGTCGATGATCGTCGAGATGTCGTGCGGATGGGCGCCCGCCATGTTGAAGGAAACGATGGCGCCCTTGTCCCTGGTCGTCCCGTAGAGCGTCAGGCTGTTGATCGTCGACAGGCGCTCCATCGCGTAGGCGCGGAGGCTCGCCTCATGGGCGGCGATCTTCTCGCGGCCGATGCCTTCCATATAGGTCAGCGCCACGCCGAGCCCGATCGCCTGGACGATCGGCGGCGTCCCCGCCTCGAAGCGGTGCGGCGGCTCGGCATAGGTGACGCCGGCTTCGGTCACCTCGGCGATCATCTCGCCGCCGCCCATGTAGGGCGGCATCGCCTTGAGCCGCTCGCTCTTGCCATAGAGGACGCCGATGCCGGTCGGCCCGTAGAGCTTGTGGCCGGTGAAGCAGTAGAAGTCGCAATCGAGGTCCTGGACGTCGACCGGCGTGTGCACGGCGGCCTGGCTGCCGTCGACCAGCACCGGGATGCCACGGGCATGGGCGATGCGACAGACGTCCTTGATCGGCACCACCGTGCCGGTGACGTTCGACATCTGGGTCAGGGCGACGATCCTGGTCCGGTCGGTCAGCAGCTTCTCGAATTCGTCGAGCAGGAAGGTGCCGTCGTCGGCGATCGGCGCCCATTTGATCACCGCCCCCTTGCGCTCGCGGTGGAAGTTCCACGGCACGATGTTGGAGTGGTGCTCCATGATCGACAGGACGATCTCGTCACCCTCGCCGATCGCCATGCCGCCGAAGGACGACGCGACGAGGTTGATCGCCTCGGTGGCGTTGCGGGTGAAGACGATCTCCTCGATCCGCTCGGCATTGATGAAGCGCCGGACGATCTCGCGGGCGTCCTCGTATTTCTCGGTGGCGAGATTGGAGAGGAAATGCAGGCCGCGATGGACATTGGCATATTCGCTGCCATAGGCGGCCGACACCGCATCGATCACCACCTGCGGCTTCTGGGCCGAGGCGGCATTGTCGAGATAGACCAGCGGCTTGTCGTAGACCGTGCGCTTGAGGATCGGGAAGTCCCGGCGCACCGCCTCGACGTCATAGGCCGCGGTCCTGACGGCGGCGGGCGCGTTCATCATGCCCCTCCCCGCCGCGCCAGCCAGCCGGACACGATGCCTTTCAGCGCCTCCGCGATCGCTTCGTCGTCGATGGCGTCGATCGCCTCGTCGAGGAAGGATTCGATCAGCAGCCGCTCGGCCTCCTTCCGCGGCAGCCCGCGCGACATCAGGTAGAAGAGCATCGTCTGGTCGATGTCGCCCGCCGTCGCGCCATGGCCGCAGCGCACGTCGTCGGCGAAAATCTCGAGCTCCGGCTTCGAGGCGAACTGCGCCTCGTCGGAGAGCAGCAGCGCCCGGGTCATCATCCTGGCGTCGGTCTTCTGCGCCTCGCGTTCGACCGCGATCATGCCCTGGAAGGCGCCGGTCGCCTTGTCGTCGACGACGTTCTTGAACAACTCGGTGCTGACCGAACCGGGGGCGACATGGCGAACCACCAGCGTGTTGTCGCCGTGCTCGGACCCCGACAGCATCGTCGCGCCGTTGAAGCTGGCCCGCGCGCCCTGGCCGGCGATCCTGACGAAGCCCTGCCAGCGCGCCAGCGCCGCGCCGCGATTGACCGAAAGATGATCGAGCGTCGTGTTGTCCGCCATCCAGACGACGAAGCTGGCGATATGCTGGGCCGCCTCGCTCTCGGTCTGGACCCGCGACCACGACACCCGGGCGCCGGCGGCGATATCGACCTCGGTGAGCGCGTTGACCTGATAGGCGATCCCCGACGGGCCGCGATAACTCTCGATGAAGCGGACCGAGGCGTTGGCGCCGACATCGACGATGCTGCGGCTGACGGCGAGCACCGGCGCGTCGGCCGCGGTCAGGTAGACGATTTCGACCGGCCGCGCCGGCTTGGCGTCGGCCGCGACCGTCACCGCGACGCCGCCGCGCATCAGCGCCGTGTTCAGCGCCATCATCACGTCGTCGCCGTTGTCGAAGAGCCGGCCGATCCGGTCGGGCGCGTTCGTCAGAACGTCGGCCAGCGCTTCGACCGCCACGCCGTCGATTCCTTCGAGATCGGACAGTTCGGGCCGATAGACACCGTTGGCGACGACGATCTGCGCCCGGTCCAGCCCGGCGATCGGGTCGTCTTCGGCAACCGGCGCCAGAAGGTCCGGGCTCGCGTCGCCGGCCAGCGGCGGGACGGTGCGGACAAGCGCGCGGAGGTCGGTGTATTTCCACGCCTCGACCCGGCGATGCGGCAGGCCGGCGCGCTCGAACAGCGAAAAAGCGGCGTCGCGGCGTTCCCTGACCCGGTCGTTGCCGGGCAGAGCCGCCCGCGCGGCCGCATATTCGGCGGCGAGCGTCTCTTCGGCCTTGGTCCGGATGGTGCGTGGCTCTGCGGTCATGTCGATCCTCAGGCCGCCGCCTCGACGAACTCGGCGTAGCCCCGCTCCTCGAGTTCGAGCGCCAGGTCCTTGCCGCCCGAACGGACGACCCTGCCGGCCGACAGGACATGGACGAAATCGGGCACGATGTAGTTGAGGAGCCGCTGATAATGCGTGATCACCAGCATGCCGCGTTCCGGCGAGCGGAGCTGGTTGACGCCATCGGCAACCAGCTTCAGCGCATCGATGTCGAGGCCGGAATCGGTCTCGTCGAGAACGCAGAGCGCCGGCTCGAGCAGCGCCATCTGCAGGATTTCGTTCCGCTTCTTCTCGCCGCCGGAGAAGCCGGCGTTGAGCGGGCGGCGGAGCATTTCCTGAGTCACATTAAGGCGATCGGCGGCGGCCCTGACCTTGCGCATGAAGTCGGGCGTCGACAATTCGTCCTCGCCGCGGGCCTTGCGCTGGGCGTTCAGCGCCGCCTTGAGGAACGTCATCGTCGCGACGCCGGGAATCTCGACCGGATACTGGAACGCCAGGAACATGCCGGCGGCGGCGCGCGCGTCCGGCTCCATTTCGAGCAGGTCCTCGCCCCGGAAGCGGATCGAGCCTTCGGTGACGTCATAGCCGTCGCGGCCGGCCAGCACATAGGCCAGCGTCGATTTGCCGGAACCGTTCGGCCCCATGATCGCATGGATCTCGCCGCGATCGACCTTCAGGTCGATGCCGCGCAGGATCTCCTTGTCGCCGACCGTGGCGTGGAGGTTTTCGATTTCGAGCAATGCCATATTGATGAGGTGTCTCGTCAACGTCTCGGGTTGATCGGAAAACGGGCGGCTATTCGCCGTCCCAGTAGCCGATGGCGGCTCTCAGGCCGGCCGATAAAGCGCACGCCGCCGCTGCCGGTGTTCCAGTCATGACGGGATGAAACTGCGAACTTTCCGGAATCCGGATATTCGACCACGTCGGTCTCGGCCTTGTTGGAAAAGGCGAGATACTGAAGGTCGCCCTCGCCGGTATTGATGATCTGGTGCGCCTTCTCCGGGCCGCCCGCGGGTGCGGCAAGGACGTCGCCGGACTTGATCGGGTACCGTTCGTCGCCGAAGCGGTATTCGCCGGTGCCGACCAGGATGACGAACATCTCGTCGATCGACGTGGTGGACGTGGAACGGAAAGGCGCTCTTGCCCGGCGGAACGATGGTGACCGTGCAGCCGATGCCGGTCGAGCCGATCATCGGGCCGACGCGGCCGAGCTTGGCCGCGAAGCGGTCGCCGTGGCTCGACTCGCGGAAATCGACTTCGGAAATGTTCACCACCGGCTTCAGCGCTTCGCTCATCTCGCCCTTTCCTCCGTTGTCCCGCCGGCCTAGCCGACGCTCCCCTCCAGACTGACGCCGATCAGCTTCTGCGCCTCGACGGCGAATTCCATCGGCAGCTGCTGGATCACGTCCTTGACGAAACCGTTGACGATCAGGGCGACCGCCTCCTCGTCGCCGAGCCCGCGGCTCTTGGCGTAGAAGAGCTGGTCGTCCGAGATCTTCGAGGTCGTCGCCTCGTGCTCGAAATTGACCGTCGGGTTCTTCGCTTCGATATACGGCACCGTGTGGGCGCCACAGTTGTTGCCGATCAGCAGCGAGTCGCAGTTGGTGTAGTTCCGCGCTCCGGTCGCCTTGCGGTGGCTGGTGACCAGGCCGCGATAGGTGTTCTGCGAATGGCCGGCGGCGATGCCCTTGGAGATGATCCGGCTCTTCGTGTTCTTGCCGAGATGGGTCATCTTGGTGCCGCTATCGACCTGCTGGTAACCGTTCGAAACCGCGATCGAATAGAACTCGCCGGTCGAGTCATCGCCGCGCAGGATGCAGCTCGGATACTTCCAGGTAATCGCCGAGCCGGTCTCGACCTGGGTCCATGAAATCTTCGACCGGTCGCCGCGGCAGTCGCCGCGCTTGGTGACGAAGTTGTAGATGCCGCCCTTGCCCTCGGCGTTGCCCGGGTACCAGTTCTGGACGGTCGAATACTTGATCTCGGCGTCATCGAGCGCCACCAGTTCGACCACCGCGGCGTGAAGCTGGTTCTCGTCGCGCATCGGCGCGGTGCAGCCCTCGAGGTAGGAGACATAGGCCCCCTTCTCGGCGATGATCAGCGTCCGCTCGAACTGCCCGGAATTCTTCTCGTTGATGCGGAAATAGGTCGACAATTCCATCGGGCAGCGCACCCCCTCGGGCACATAGACGAAGGAGCCGTCGGAGAAGACCGCCGAGTTCAGCGTCGCATAGAAGTTGTCGGTCACCGGAACGACCGAGCCGAGATACTTCTTCACCAGCTCCGGATGGTCCCGGACCGCCTCGGAGATCGAGCAGAAGATGACGCCGGCCTTCTTGAGCTCCTCCTTGAAGGTGGTGACCACCGAGACGGAGTCGAAAACCGCGTCGACCGCGACCCGCGCGCCCTGCACCCCGGCCAGCACCTCGCGCTCGCGCAGCGGAATGCCGAGCTTGTCGTACATCGCCAGGAGTTCGGGATCGACCTCGTCGAGGCTCTTCGGACCGGCTGTCGTCTTCGGCGCCGAATAGTAATAGATGCTCTGGAAGTCGATCTTCGGATAGTGGATCCGCGCCCAGGTCGGCTCGGTCAGGGTCAGCCAGCGCCGGTAGGCGCCGAGCCGCCATTCCAGCATCCATTCCGGCTCGTTCTTCTTGGCCGAAATGAAACGCACGGTGTCCTCGGAAAGACCGATCGGGGCCTTGTCCGATTCGATATCCGTGACGAATCCATATTTGTATTGGTCAACGTCGATGCCGCGAACGGTATCGACCGTTTCCTGAACGGCAGGCATTCTCGTACTCCATCCACTGCGGTTTCAAGGACCGCGGGTCGAGCATTTCGAGGCGGCTCAGGCCGCCCGAATGTGTCCCGGCGCTACGTGCTTTAGCACGCGGCCCCATCTGTTTGCGAATGAATTTAAGTTGGATTCTGCGGATTCCCACCCCAAAGAGATACGAATTGCGGTTTTTGCCACCTTATCGGGCACGCCCATCGCCGCCAGGACATGGCTTGGGGCGACCTTGCCCGATGAACAGGCGGAACCCGACGACACGGCGACCCCTTCGAGATCGAGCGCGATGACCAGCGTCTCCGCCGGCACGCCCTCGATGCCGACACAGAGCGTCTGCGGCAGCCGCGCCGCTTTTTCGCCGAAGACCGTAACGGTAAGGCCACTTTCGCGCAGCACGGCGACCATCCGGTCGCGCCAGGTCGCCCATGCCGGCGCCGCCAGCAGATCGGCCGAGGCGGCGTCCGCCGCGGCCCCGAATCCGGCGATCGCCGCGACATTCTCGGTCCCGGCGCGCAGGCGCTTCTCCTGCCCCCCGCCGACGATCAGCGGCGCAAAGGTCAGCGCCTCGGAAGACCGAACGATGGCGCCCGCCCCTTGCGGACCGCCGATCTTGTGGGCCGAGAGCGTCAGAACATCGACGCCGAGGGCCGCGATATCGATCGGTATCCGGCCGGCGGCCTGCACGGCGTCGGTATGGACGATCGCGCCGGCGCGGTGAGCCAGATCGGCGATTTCCGCGATCGGCTGGATGACGCCGGTCTCGTTGTTGGCGAGCATCACCGAAACCAGAGGACGGGCCTCCTCGGCCGCCATCCCTTCCAGCGCACGGCGGAGACTGTCGAGATTGACGATCCCGTCGGCATCGACCGGAATCTCGCGGACGCGCTCGGGAAGGAACCGCCCGCCGGCCAGCACCGAAACATGCTCGCTCGCGCCGACCAGCAGGAAATTGGCGCGATGTGGCTCGCTGCCCATTCGCCAGTCGGGGGTGAGGACGGTATTGTTCGCTTCCGTGCCGCCGCTGGTGAAGGTGACCAGCTTCGGATCGCCGCCGACCAGCGCGGCCACCTGCCGCCGCGCGACCTCGACCCTGCGTCGCGCCTCGCGGCCCTCGGCATGGATCGATGATGCGTTGCCGACGGTGTCGATGGCAGCGACAAGGGCTTCCCGCGCTTCGGGACGAAGCGGTGCCGTCGCGTTGTAGTCGAGATAGAGCCGGGTCATGGCGTCTGGAAACCATGGTTTCCGGGGGAAGGCAAATCACGCCTTGCGGCCCCGCACCGCAAACCGGGCTGCGCCGACGCCCCGCGCGCGGAAGCTCAACCGACCGCAACCCGGCGCGCGGGCAGTGATGCCGGGATGCGGAAGCCGGTATCGGCCGCCAGACGTCCGGCGATATCGCGGGCCGTCTTGGGACGGGCGGAACCGGTCAGATCGGCGCCGGCGATGTCGCAGAACGCGACCTCATGCCGTCTTTGCTTGAAATCGACCCCGCCCATCGTGATATGAATGCCAACCCTTGACGCGCGGCTGGGCAACAGCGGCCGGTAGCCAGCGCAATCCGTCCGCGAGGCGGCGAAAACAGAGAGAATTCGACACAACATGCCCGAAGTCATTTTCACCGGCCCTGCCGGCCGCCTCGAAGGGCGTTACCAGCCCGCCAAGCAGAAAAACGGCCCGATCGCGATCATCCTCCATCCCCATCCCGCCTTTGGCGGGACGATGAACAATCAGGTCATCTACCAGCTCTTCTACATGTTCTCGAAGCGCGGCTTTGCCGTCCTTCGCTTCAACTTCCGGGGCGTCGGGCGAAGCCAGGGCGAATTCGATCATGGCGCCGGCGAGCTTTCGGATGCCGCGGCGGCGCTCGACTGGATTCAGTCGGTTCACACCGACGCGCGCGGCTGCTGGGTCGCGGGATTCTCGTTCGGGGCGTGGATCGGCATGCAGCTCCTGATGCGCCGGCCGGAGGTCGAAGGATTCATTTCCATCGCCCCGCCGGCCAACCTCCACGACTTCACCTTCCTGGCGCCCTGCCCGTCGTCGGGCCTGATCGTCCACGGCGATGCCGACCGCGTCGTTCCGCAGAAGGACGTCCAGGCGCTGGTCGACAAGCTGAAGACCCAGAAGGGCATCAAGATCGATCAGCAGATCGTTCCCGGCGCCAACCACTTCTTCGAAAACCATGTCGACGAGCTCCTCGGCATCTGCTCGAACTACGTCGACATGCGGCAGGCGATGATCGACGCCGCCTGATTGCCGGCGGCGGGGCGTCGTTACGGCGCGCCCGCGCCACCCGTGTCGCGCAGGTACTGGTGCACGAAGGCGATGGCCATGCTGCCTTCGCCGACCGCGGAAGCCACCCGCTTCACCGGCCCGAAGCGAACGTCGCCAGCGGCGAAGATCCCCGGAACGCTGGTTTCGAGGAGATGGGGATCGCGGTCATGCGACCAGCGCCCGGCGCGCAGAAGGTCGGAGCCGGTGAGCACATACCCCCTCTCGTCGCGGGCGATCTCCGGCGGCAGCCATCCGGTTTCCGCATCGGCGCCGATGAAGACGAACAGCCCGCCACAGGTCTCGCGCCGCGCCGCGTTCCCGGCCCGGTCGACGATGTCGATGGCGGTGAGGTGGTCGTCGCCGTGGACGCGCGCGACCTCGCAGCGGAGCGCCACCTTGATGTTCGATTTCTCCCGCACCTGATCGATGAGGTACTGGGACATGCTCTTCTCAAGCGCGTCGCCGCGAACCAGCAGCGTGACGCTGCGGGCGTGGTTGGCGAAGAACATCGCTGCCTGGCCGGCCGAGTTCCCGGCGCCGATGAGATGGACGTCGAGCCCTTGCATCAGGCTCGCCTCGCTCCGCGCCGCGCCGTAATAGATCCCCTTGCCGGTCAGGCGGTCGAAGCCTTCGATTGCCAGGCGCCGCCAGCTCACGCCGGTGGCGATGATGATCGTCCGCGTCCGAAGCGTGTCTCCGCCGTCGAGACGAATGGCGCGGGTATCGGTGTCGATCTTCTCGATGTCGCGCGTGATGAGGATCTCCGCGCCCAGGCGCTTCGCCTGGCGGAGGGCGCGGCTCGCCAGGTCGTCACCCGAGATGCCGCTCGGGAAACCGAGGTAGTTCTCGATCCGCGAGGAGGTGCCGGCCTGACCACCGGGCGCCTCTCGCTCGATCACCAGCGTCCGCAGCCCCTCGGACGCTCCGTAGACGGCCGCCGCAAGGCCCGCCGGCCCGCCGCCGATGACCACGGTGTCGTAGTCCTGAAGCGCCGGCGCGGTCGGCAGCCCCAGCCGCTCCGCAAGCAGCCGCGGCGCGGGTCGTATCAGCATGGTCCCGTCGGCAAGGCGGAGCGCCGGAAGGTCCGCTTCCGCCGGGACCGGCGCCTGCCACCGCTCCGCGAGGTTCGGCTCGTCGACGTCGAGTCCCTCGAAGTGGACCTGGTTCCTGGCGAGGAAGCTGCGGAGCGCGACGCAGGTCGGATCGTACCGGTGTCCGACCATCGTCACCTGCGGCGGTCGCCGTTCGGCGACGATGCTCTTCATGCCCTTCGGCCCGCCGACGCGGTACTCGGCGCTCTCACGCACCGTCTTCGCGAGTTCCGGCGCGTCCGCGGCAAGCGCGTGGAAATGCCGGGCGTCGAGGCGAAGCACCCGCGTCGGTCCCAGCGCCCTGGCGTTCCACTGGAAATTCATGCCGAAGGTCAGCGGAATTTCGCCGAACATGGTGCCGGCCTTCCGCTCACCCAGCTTCTTCTCGATCCCGTCGACCATCCTGACGACTTCCAGGACGCCGGAGATCACGAGGTAGAGCGCCGGCTCATCGCCGTCGTGCACGACATCCTGTCCGGACCCGACCACGATATCGGCCGCGTATTTCGCGACCTCCGCCAGTTGGGCCGGCCGGAGCGTCGCGAAAAGCGGGATCGCCGCAAGTTCGTCGGTGGTCAGCATGACGCCTTACCTAAAGGGCAATAAGCCGGGAGCCTAGCTTTCCCAACAATGCACGGCGGCTGATTTGGCGCAATGCGATGTACCCGCCGTCCCCTAATCGGGCCGCGCCAGCACGCCACCGGTCGTCGGCTCGGGGACGCCGGTCGTTTCCGGCAGGCTGAGCGGCAAGCCCGCCACGCTGCGGGCGGCGAGGTAGGCGAAGGCCTGCGCCTCGACGAAGTCGCCGTCCCAGCCGAGATCCGCCGCGAGCCGGACGTCCGATTCCGTCGCAGTCGCGATCATCTCGACGAGGACCGGGTTGTGGGCGCCGCCGCCGGAAATCACGATGACGTCCGCCCCGCCGGCATCGGCGATCGCGCCGGCCATGCTGCTCGCGGTGAAGGCGGCGAGCGTCGCCGCGCCATCCTCGGTCGAGAGCAGGTGGACGGGATTGGGCGAGAAAGCGTCGCGATCGACCGACTTCGGCAAGGGTTCGAGAAACCACGGGTCGGCCATCAGCGCCGAGAGGGCGAGTTCATCGACTTCGCCTTGCGCCGCCAGCCGGCCACCTTCGTCCATCACCGCGCCGGTGCGCTTGGCGACGAAATCGTCGATCAGCGCGTTGCCGGGCCCGGTGTCCCCGGCGGTGAGGCTGCCGTCGGCGCCGATCCGGGTGATGTTGCCGACGCCGCCGATATTGGCGACGACCACATTGCCGGCGAGCCCGGCCATCCGCGCCAGCGCCTGGTGGTAAAGCGGCACGAACGGCGCCCCCTCGCCGCCCGCGGCGACGTCGGCGGCGCGGAAATCGTAGACGACCGGCACGCCCAACCGCCGCGCCAGAGCCGCGCCGTCGCCGATCTGCACCGTCAACAGGCGGTCGGGCGCATGGATGACCGTCTGGCCGTGGAAGCCGACGAGGTCGGCGGTCAGGCCGGGATTGGCGGCCAGAAGCCGTTCGACCGCCTCGCCATGGGCATCGGTGATGATCCGCTCCGCTTCGGCCAGCGCGCCGGGCCGCGCGGCGCGGTCGCTCAGGCCCCGCGCTTCCGCCAGCGCGCGCCGGAGGACGGCGCGCTCGGCCTCGTCATAGGGCCGGAACAGGGTCGGCCCGAAACGCTCGATCGCCTCGCCATCGGTGACCAGCACCGCCACGTCGACCCCGTCCATCGACGTGCCGCTCATCATTCCGATTACCGTCTGCATTCTCGTCCTGTCCCAGGGTCGTTGCGTCGAATCGGGCGCCTTCCGGGGAGATGCCGGCTCTCGGATGCCCGGACAGCGCAAAAGAACCAGCATCGCAACAAGTGAAATCCGCCGCGCGTGCTGTTATACGGCTTTCGCCGATTGCCTCCACCAGCGGTCCCGCGACCCGGGGTCGGGGGCCAGCGTCCACATCCGCCGGGATACCAGACCAGTGTTCAAGTCCGACTTCTTGCGCGTCTTCGAAGAGCGCGGCTTCATTCACCAATGCTCCGACCCGTCCGGGCTCGACACGCTTGCCGTCGAAGGGCCGGTGACCGGCTATATCGGCTTCGACTGCACGGCGCCGAGCCTGCATGTCGGCAGCCTGCTGCAGATCATGATGCTGCGCTGGATGCAGAAGACCGGCCACCGCCCGATCGCGCTGATGGGCAGCGGCACGACGCGGGTCGGCGACCCGTCCGGCAAGGACGAGAGCCGCAAGGTCCTGTCGGAAACCGACATCGAATCCAACAAGAACGGCATCCGCGCCGTCTTCGACCGCTTCCTCGACTTCGGCTCCGGCCCGACCGACGCGTTGATGGTCGACAACGCCGACTGGCTGCTCGGCCTGAACTACATCGACTTCCTGCGCGAGGTCGGCAGTCACGTCTCGGTCAACCAGATGATCCAGCGCGACTCGGTCAAGCTGCGGCTCGAGCGCGAGCAGCACCTGTCGTTCCTCGAGTTCAACTACATGATCCTCCAGGGCTACGACTTCGTCGAGCTGGCCCGGCGCTTCGGCTGCCGGCTGCAGCTCGGCGGGTCCGACCAGTGGGGCAACATCATCTCCGGCATCGATCTCGGCCGGCGGATGGAAAATGTCGAGCTCTTCGCCGTCACCTCGCCGCTGATCACCACCTCCTCCGGCGCCAAGATGGGCAAGACCGCGGCCGGCGCCATCTGGCTCAATGCCGACCTCGTCTCGCCTTACGAATACTGGCAGTTCTGGCGGAACACCGAGGACGCCGACGTCGGCCGCTTCCTCAGGCTGTTCACCGAACTGCCGCTCGACGAGATCGCCCGCCTTGAAGCGCTCGGCGGGGCCGAGATCAACGAGGCGAAGAAAGTCCTCGCCACCGAAGCGACCGCCCTCCTCCACGGCCCGGAGGCTGCGGCCGAAGCGTCCGAGGCCTCCCGGCGTACCTTCGAGGAAGGCGCCCGCGCCGACGCGCTCCCGACCATCACCGTTGCCGAGATCGATCTCGCCGCCGGTATCGGCGTACTCGGCCTTTTCGTCGAAGCCGGGCTGATGTCGTCGAACGGCGAGGCGCGTCGCGCGATCCGCGGCGGCGGCCTTCGCGTCAACGACACGCCGGTGACGGACGAGAAGGCCGTCGTGACCGCCGACGATCTGGCCGACGGCGCGATCAAGCTCTCCCACGGTCGGAAGAAGCATGTCCTCGTTCGCCCCGAATAGGCGGACGCGCCGGACGCGCAGGGCGAGTTGTCCGACAAGTCGCGTGTAACGAAGAATTGACCTGAACCGAAGATAGAATGGCTTTGCGGACCCGCTTCCGTATGTTTCGTCTTGTCCGAGACGCAGCGGAGGAACCGAAATGCGAGCCAGGGTTCAAGTGCATGGGCCGTTCGTCGGGCCGGATTTCGTCAAGGGCTGGGGTGACCAGACCGCAAGCTACACGATCGTCAGTTCGACGAAGGCCATCCTGACCTTCCACGGCGGCTTCTCCTCCGACACATATACCCAGAACTCTGACCGGGACCGGCTTCGGAATCGCCTCCGACGGGCGATATACCGGCACGGTCACCAGCTTCATCGGCGTCAACCACAGCGTGCCGGATACTTACTGGACCTTCACCCATATCAAGGCGCCGCTGAACATCATGAACACCCAGGCGATGAGCCTGGACTTCCCCGAGCTTCTCGTCACGCCACAGGCATATGACTACATCGGCGACGCCTACGACGACATCTACATCATGAGTTCCTTCGGCGACATCGCGCACGGCCGGAAAGGTGATGACACTTTCATCGGGCTGAGCGGCAACGACAAGATCTATGGCGGTCCCGGGGCGGACGTCCTGGTGGGCGATCAGGGCGAAGACATCCTGCAAGGCGATGGCGGCGCGGACCAGCTGTTCGGCGGCATCGGCGCCGACATGATCCACGGCATGCGCGGGAATGACATCATTCTCGGTGGCGGCGACGGCGACACCATCTATGGCGACAGCGGCAATGACACGATCTCCGGCGAGGACGGCAGCGACACGGCCTATGGCGGCGGCGGCCGGGACCACATCGACGGCGGATCGGGGTCGGATCTGTTGATCGGCGGCAGGGGCCGCGACTACCTTGACGGCGGCCTCGACGAGGACACGGCGAAGGGTGGCCGGGGAGACGATATCATCACCGCCGGTCCGGTTGACGACGTCGCCGGTGATAAGATGCTCGGCGGCGCCGGCAACGATATGATCACCGGCTACAAGGGCGTGGATGTTCTGAAGGGCGGTCGTGGCGCGGATCTTCTCTATGGAGGCGACAACCTGGACACTCTGTCCGGAGGGCGCGGGAACGATATCCTGGCCGGCGGCACCGGCTCCGACAAGATCATTGGCGGCCCCGGCGACGACCGTCTGTCCGGAAACCAGCCGGATGCCGTCGTTGTTGACGATGGTCTCAACCAGTTCATCTTCTTGGGAAAATTCGGTCATGACATCATCACCGACTTCCATATCGATTTCGATACCATTGCCTTGGTCGGCGTGACCGAGGACGACGTCACCGTGAAGACCCTGGGCGACGACGTGAAGGTCGTCGTGTCGAACCACGGTCACCAGACGATCCTCGTCGAAGGTGTCGCCGCGGAGTTCAATCCGGACGCGGATATCTTCTACGTTTGAAAGAGCGGCGCGCGGTCGGCCTGGGTATGAGCTTCCGTGGGCGCCGGAGGCGCGCCCCAAAGCACCCGGTGCGCCCTCGTCCCTATCGGAACTCGAAGATCTTGCGGAATATCCCCGGCGCCACCGCCGAGAGCGGGTTGAAATAGACCCGCGGTCCGGCCAGCGGCCCCTCGACCCTGAACGTAACGCCGATCAGCCCGCCCCGATTGCCGCCGCCGAGAACCAGGCCGATCAGCGGCAGCCGGCCAAAGGCATTATTGACGGCATAGGCCGGCAGATAGGTGCCGTTGATGGTGACATGGGCCTTTTGCAGGTCCACCCGTCCATTGAAGGTCGCGCCCACGGCCTGTCCGCGCAGCAGCGCCTCGTCGATGATGATCGCCTCGCCCGCAAGCCGGAACCGCGCGCCCATCTGATCGAAATGCAAGCGGGTCGGATCGATCGGTTGTCGTGCCGGCGCGGTCGAAATCGCCTGTTTGACCGCCGGTTCGTTCAAGACATCGAAGTTGGCGATCGATGCCTTGCCGGTCAGCGCACCCGTCGGCCCCTGGCGATCGGCGGTGATCGACAGGGTGCCGCCGTTGATCCGCGTGTAGAAGTCGAGAAACCTCAGGATGGAGCCGGCCTCCGCGCTCACACGCAGCGATGCTCCCTTCTTGCTATCGGTATAATTGACCTCGACCGCCTTGCCCTGGAGCGAGCCGGATATCGCGATCCGGGTCGGATCGCCGTTGGCCAGGACGAAGGTCGCCTTGGCGTCCGCGATGGTCTCGCCGTTGAAACCGGTCAGCTTGCCGATCTCCGCCTCCACCGACAGGTCCGGTGTCCGTTCGCCGTTCACGCTCGCCGTCGCCTCGGAGATCACCCCCCGGACGTCGAACGCGGCGCCGCTTGCCTTGATCGCATAACCGGTCGCCGTCGCGGCGAGCTTGAAGGCGATCGAGTCGCCCTGCCTGAGTGAAAAGTCCTTGATGTCGGCGGAAACGAGACCGGTCTTGTTGTCGAGCCGGGCGGTCCCGGCGAAACCGAATCCGTCCCCTTCGAGAACGATATTCTCGACCGATTGACCGCCTTCGACCGGGATCATGTCGAAGGAAAGCGTCGCCGGTACACCGATCCCCTTGGTCCAGCCGAGGCCCGGAATCGTCAGCCGCGCCGTCGAAAGGTCGAGGTCGTAATGCTGGCCGTCACCGTCCGCGAGACTGCTGATCTGGGTGCCGACGGTGCCGTCGATGATGTCGTCCAGGCCCAGACCCAGCCTCTGCCGCGCCGCCTTGTCGAGGGAAAGCCGGGCGAGCTGCTGACCGCGGCCGCTCGCCTCGCCCCGTTGCCGAGCGGTTGCGACAGGCTGACATCCGCCGGCACGCCGTCGATCGTCGCGGTTCCGCTGGCGACGAAATTGTCCGGCGTGACGACGATCGTCACGTCGGCGTCGCTGAACGTCCGCCCCTCGATGGGCCGGGCGCTGGCCATCGCCTTTCCGACAACCGTGACCTTCCAGTCCATCGCCCCGCCAAGCTCGTCCACGTCCTTGTCGAGCGGCAGGCGCATCGAAATCGTTGCCGACGCCGTGCCGGACAGGTCGTCGGGCGACAGATCGCGCTGGGCGAGGACTTCGAGTGGCTTTGCGTCGGCGATTTCGCCAAGGGAAGCGATCGGTCCGGACAGCTGAATCTCGGCAACGCCAACCGGCGCCGGATCGAAAACATCGTCGATGGCGAACGCGCCGGTGTCGACCGCGACGGTCTTTCCGGAAGGCACCTCGATGCGCGCACCCTCGACGTCGATGCCGAGCGACTTTCCGGAAAGAACCGCGTTGCCGGTGGCGCCAACGACCGGGGGCAGGTCGCCTATCGTCTTGAAGGCAATGTCCTTCAGACGGAGTTTGAGCTGCAGGCCGCCGTCCGGCATTTGCGGATGACGGCCATCCAGCACCCCGGCCGGAACC
This sequence comes from uncultured Alphaproteobacteria bacterium, assembly GCA_963812275.1. Taxonomy (GTDB): domain Bacteria; phylum Pseudomonadota; class Alphaproteobacteria; order Rhizobiales; family Kaistiaceae; genus Bauldia. Next base: position 67,723 of record CAWEUQ010000008.1, read on the forward strand.
GTCGCCTCGAACTGAGCGGATTCGATGGTGCCGTCCGTGATGTTGGACAGGACCCAGCGGCGGGCGCCCGCCGCCAGGAACGGCACCCACATCTGTTTCAAGGTCGCGACCGGCATCGGCGAGAGTGTCGCCGCGAGCGCCAGGGACGGCGACCCGCCTTCGAAGCCGACCGTGCCGGCGAGCGCCAGCGACCCCGCGGCCGTCTGGATCGCGAAATCCTTGATATCGAGCAGCTTGCCGGGCAGGTCGACCTCGCCGGAAACCGCGAGTCGATCGGCGACGATCGGCGGCGCATTGGCATCTCTGGCGGCAAGGACCGCGCCGAGTGACTGAAGGTCGAACGCGTAGCGCCCCGCGCCCGGCTCTCCCGACGGACGCACCCAGCCGGTCGCGACTCCGCGCGTCTTTCCGAAATAGATCGGTGAGGGTTCGACCATGATGACCCGGTTCGGGACATCCCAGTTGAGCTTGACGGTCGCTTCGTCGAGGAGGACGCTCTCGTCGTCGCTGCCGGTGGAAAAGACACCGGCCCCGACATCGAGCCGCAGTGTTGCCGACTCGACCGCTCCATCGCGCCCAAATCCGACGTTGGCGCGACCGTAGAGCGGGATGTCGGCGGAGGCGGAACTCTTGGTGCCGTCGATTTGGGGGAAGATGTCGGCGAGAGTGAGCTGGGAGAAGACGCCTGAAATCTGGTGGGTGCCGGTCTCCGGGTCTTCCGTGCGCTCGAGGTTGCCGCTCCAGCGTCCGGCATAGCCGGAGGTCGCGATGCTGGCCTTCAGACCGCGGCTGCCGGCGTCGATCGCGACGTCGAAATCGGTTTCGCCGAAGCGTCGCTGCCGCCGGTTGATCGCGTCCCAGACGTTGATCGTCCCGCCGACCAGCGACAGGTTCCGGAACCCGGCCTGGATGGCGAGGTCGAGGGGCAATTCAAGTCCCTGATCGACGGTATGCAGGATTGCGCTGATCTCGGGAAAGCCGTTGTCGGGCCCGGCGCTTTTCGCTGCGCTGGCCGGAGCGGCTGCGGCGGCAACCGGCGTCGGGCGGACCGTCGCTGCGTTGCCCAGATAGACGTCCCCGGTCGTCGAACGAACCAGCGAGATCGCCGCGGATTGGAGTTCCACCGCGGTAAGCGAAACCTTCAGGCCCAGAAGAGCCATGGGGTCGACCGCAAGGCGCGTGCTCGGAATCGAACGCCACGACCGCGCCGCTGCCGTCGACCACCCTCGTGTCGCTGATGTTGACGACAAGGCCGAGCACCGGATCGACATCGATCACGGCCTTGTCGACCGTTACCGCATAATCGTCGCCCAGTTGTTCCTGGAGGGTCGCCTGATAGCTGTCGCGGACGAAGCCGATTTCCGTCGGCCCGGAAAGGATGACGGCCATCCCGGCCACAACGAGGAAAAGAACGACGCCTGCGATGCCGGCAACAATGACCAGACCGATTTTCATGCGTCGCGACCGTGGCGACAGGCCGCCGGCCTCCTCCGACGGGGTGCCGGCAGGCGCATCAGAGGGTGGCGTCGGACGCATCGGCGTTTATGAGAAGACTCTTCGGCAGTGCATACGGGGCGGCGCAATCAGATGGAATGGTCCGCGCTTCGCCCGATGAGCGCAAGCGTTTGTTTGCGGGACCGCGCGGCGCCTTACAGTCGCGTCGCGACCGGCCCACGGCACCGCGATTCAGGCCTTGCGCCAGCCGGGAACACGGGCCAATTCTCAAGCCATCCAATCTCGACCAAAGGAAGGCATGATGGGCGTGGTGGAAGGTGAAATCGCACCGGATTTCGATTTGCCGGTCGCCGGCGGCGGATCGGTCGGGCTTTCGCAGCTCAAGGGCCGGATCGTCGTCCTCTATTTCTATCCGACCGACGATACCCCCGGCTGCACGACCGAAGCGATCGACTTCACCGGGGCGCTTGCCGAATTCGAAGCTGCCGGAGCGGTCGTGATCGGTGTCTCGCCGGATACGATCGAATCGCACGACAAGTTCAAGGCAAAGCATCGACTGAAGGTCACCCTCGCCGCCGATCCGGACCGCAAAGTCATCGAGTCCTATGGGGCTTGGGGCGAAAAGATGAACTACGGTCGCAAGACGATCGGACTGATCCGCACGACCGTTCTGATCGGCCCGGACGGCCGCATCGTCCAAATCTGGCCCCGGGTCAGGGTGAAGGGTCACGTCGGCAAGGTTCTGGAGGCTGTTCAGGCGCTTAACCGCTAAGGCGCCAAGGAAATATTAACCCTAACCGTTTCTACTTGCGCAGTCGTTTCAGTGATTCTGATGGTGACTGCGTATGTCGACTGCAACTCCCCTTCGATTCATCAAGGCCCGCCCCCCGAGGAAGCAGCGATGTCGCGTTCTCATCGCCCGCGGCCAGGACGTACAGGAGTTCCATGTCAAGCCGTGGGTGGCAGCGGCGGTTGCAATCACCGGCATTGTCTTCGGCGTCTTCTACCTCGCGGCGACGGGCTATCTGGTCTTCCGTGACGACCTGCTCGCCGCCTCCTTCGCCCGTCAGGGGCGTATTCAGCAGGCCTACGAGGACCGCATCGCGTCGCTCAGGTCCGACATCGACCGGCTGACCAGCCGGCAATTGCTCAACCAGGAGGCCTTCGAGAGCCGGCTTTCGGAGCTGCTCGGCCGCCAGGCGGCGCTCGACGCCCGCCAGGACATCATCGCCAGCCTCAGCCAGTCGGCGCGCGGTGCCGGATTGATGCCCGAATCCGCACCCCTGCCCCGGCCGCGGCCCGCCAATCCGGGCGATCCGGATGTCATCACCACCGGCAGCATTCTGCCGGAAAGTGCCACGACCCAACTCGCCTCGGCCGAACTGCGCCGCGACACATCGGAACCGCCGCTGCCCGAGAACAGCGAGGCCAATCGCATCGTCGCCGCCGAATCGTCGATCGACGCCCTTGCCCGCGAGCAGGTCGACTATGTCGCCGAGGTCGCCGAGACGGTCTCGGAGCGATCAGCGAAGATCGCCGCGGTCCTCGGCAAGCTCGGTCACACGCCCAAGATCGACGAGCCGGACGCGGACGCCATTGGCGGTCCGTTCGTGCCGCTTGACGAAAACGCGGATCCGGAAGCCTTCCGCGCCAACGTCGATGTGGTAACCAGCCAGATCGGGTATTTCGAGGTCTTGCGCGACACGGCGTCCCGGCTGCCGCTCGCCAAGCCAATTCCGTCGGCTCCGATCACCAGCCGGTTCGGCGCTAGGATGGATCCCTTCCTGCATCGCCTGGCGATGCATTCAGGCATCGACTTCAAGGCTGCGATCGGATCTCCGGTCCACGCCACCGCCGCCGGCACGGTGACCGTCGCCCAGTATAGCGGCGGGTACGGCAACATGGTCGTCATCGACCATGGCGAGGGTATTTCGACCCGGTACGGCCATATGAGCCGTCTGCTGGTCAAGAAAGGCGATGTCGTCGAAGAGGGCGCCATCATCGGCCGCACTGGCAGCACCGGGCGCTCGACCGGGCCCCATCTCCATTACGAGGTGCGCGTCAACAACCGGGCCATCGATCCGATCGCCTACATCAAGGCAGGCGCCGAACTCGGACCGCTGCTCTAGCCTCACCTATTCCAGATCAGCGACCGCCGTCTTCGGCTCGCCGCCGACCCGCTGGGCGAGCGACGCCTCCATGAACTGGTCGAGGTCACCGTCGAGGACATCCTTCGGGCTGGTGCTCTCGACGCCGGTCCGCAGGTCCTTGACCAACTGATAGGGCTGAAGGACGTAGGATCGGATCTGGTGGCCCCAGCCGATGTCGGTCTTCGACGCCGCTTCCGCGCTCGCCTCCGCCTCCCGGCGCTCCAGCTCGGCCTCGTAGAGGCGCGCCCGCAGCATCGACCAGGCGGTCGCCCGGTTCTTGTGCTGGGACCGTTCGTTCTGGCACTGCACGACGATGCCGCTCGGCTCATGGGTCAGGCGCACGGCTGAATCGGTCGTGTTGATATGCTGGCCGCCGGCGCCGGAAGCGCGATAGGTGTCGACCCGCACGTCGGATTCGTTGATGTCGATGTTGATCGAGTCGTCGACGACCGGATACACCCAGGCGCTGGCGAACGACGTATGGCGCCGGGCATTGCTGTCGAACGGCGAAATCCGGACCAGGCGGTGGACGCCCGATTCGGTCTTCAGCCAGCCATAGGCGTTCGGTCCCTTGAACATCATGGTGACCGACTTGATGCCGGCTTCCTCGCCGCCATGGTATTCGAGGATCTCGGTCTTGTAGCCCTTGCGCTCGGCCCAGCGGGCATACATGCGCATCAGCATCTCGGCCCAATCCTGGCTCTCGGTGCCCCCGGCGCCCGCGTGAATTTCGATATAGCTGTCGTTGCCGTCGGCCTCGCCGGACAGCATCGTTTCGACTTCGCGCCGCTGGACCTCGTTCTTCAGGGCGCGCAGCGCGGCTTCGGCCTCGACGGTGACCGAAAGGTCGTCCTCGGCCTCGGCCAGTTCGATCAGTTCGACCTGATCGTTCAGGTCCTTTTCAAGCCGTTGCGACGGCCTCGACCTGATCGGCGAGCAGCTGGCGCTCGCGCATGACCTTCTGGGCGCGATCGGGCGAATTCCACAGGTCGGGATCTTCGGCTGCGGCGTTCAGTTCGGCGAGGCGGATCTGGGCGGTATCCCAGTCAAAGATGCCTCCTCAGCAGGCTCATACCCTGCTGGATTTCGTCGACGACGTGTTCGATTTCCGTACGCATGAAAGTCTCCGGTCCCCTGACAGTCAGCTACGCCTGCATGTAGCCGTCCAGCCGACCGGAGACAATATGCGTGCGAGGCCGGCCGGCAGCGCCTGGCGTCAGCCTCGCGCGATCGGCTGCAGCGTCACCGGGTCGAGGATGTCCGGCAGCATGGGCGTCGCCGTGTCCATGCGCGCGAAGGTCCAGTAGTCGGCCGCCGCTCTCGACTTGCCGGGCGTGGCGAAAAGCGCCTCGGGGCGGTCGGCCGCCGTGGCAATACCCGGCACCGATCCGCCGAGACCGATGCTGGCTGCCGACACCAGGAGGGCAATCGCGGGAAGCAGGCGGGCGAGGCGCATTCGAGATTCCTTCGGCTAAGAGACAGGATGCGGGCGCGCGAACGGCGGCCCCACGAAAAACATCTCGGTGTCTGGCTGGTTCCGACGGCGTCTATTCAGGGTCGGTCGGTTCGGTGGGGTCGCTCGGCTCGAGCCGCTTCAGCGTCTCGAGGTCGAGGACCGGCTTCGGCATCGGCTTGGCATTCCGCATCCGTTCAGCGGTCCAGTAGTCCCTGGAGCGCTCGCCCGATTCCGGTGTGCCGGCGATCGAATCGATCTCCGTCGCTGGCTTGTCGCCGCCCTCGTCGGCGGGCGTGTCGGCGGCGGCGCCGATGCAGGCAAATGACGCACAAGCGGCAAGGAAGGGGAATCTCAGACGCATGTTCTGCTCCACGTGTTTGCCCCCTCGCCTCATTTGAAACTTCCGGCAGCTCCTTGCGGCCACCTGCCAAAACCCAACGGCCAACTCCCTCAGATAGGGTCCGAAACCGAACCCTTCCAGTCCTTCGCAGTCGAACGACCGGGCACTGATGCGCTCACGCTGGGCTGGTCGGCCGCGGCAGGGATCGCCGCCGCGGCCGGACTGGAGACGCGCGAAGTTACCAGAGACCCCGCGCGGTCGGAGCGCGGCTGCTACTGGCAGCCGTTCTCGCCGTAATCCCACAGGCTCTTGAAGTCCTGGTTCAGGTACGGGCCGTAGTCGACGCCGGGCTTGCCGTCGATGCCGAAGGACTCCAGGCTGATGATGTAGTTGGCATCGGTCTCCTGGCCGTTCGAGAACTTTCCGATCCAGGCGCCGCCGCTCGAGCCGCCCTGGTCGGCCGGGTTGCCGTGCTGAAGCTGGACCACGCCTTCGACGAACTGGATCGGGCCCTTCTCGACCTGGATCACCTCGCCATTCTCGACGCCACCCGGATAGCCGATCTTGACGGCGTTGTTATACTGGCCGTCCCAGCCCCACTGGGTGCCGAAATAGCCGGTCTTCGACGGCTTATCGACCTTGATGACGGCAAAATCATAAAGGTACTTCTCAAAGCCCGGCTGCACCCAGCCCTTGTTGGTCGCGGTGCAGACGTAGTCGTAGACCTGCGAATATTCGCCGTTCTTGTACTGAAGGGCGAAAATGAGGTCGTCGTGCCATGCGCCGGTCTCGGAATCGCGGACGCAATGGGCGGCGGTCAGCAGGACGGTCGGCGAGATGAACTGCGCCGAGCAGACGTAGCTGTCGCCCTTGTCGCGGAAAAAGAGCTTGCCGGCCCAGTAGAGCGGCTTCTCGTAGACATTGCCCGAGGACCGCTCGCGATCCGAAACCAGGTCCTTTTCCGGGCTCGAGCCGGGAATGTCCGGATGCGCGGAGCGCTGCCCGGACCGGGCCGCGGCGCGAACCGCGTCGGGATCGACATCGGGAAGCGGCACCTCCTTGGCGCGTCGCATCGCATCCGGCGACCAACTGGCCATCCGGTCCTTGGAAGGAGCAGCGCGATTACCATCGTTGCTGCCCGATTGGGCGAAGCCGGGGCCGCTGGCGAGCGCAAACGTCACGGCAGCGGGAATAAGCCAAAGTCGGTTCAAGAGATCCTCCATTCAGATTGGATGGTGTGGAAAAAGCGAGCGCACTCCAAGGTTCCCGGTTGATCCGGGTCCCTGAAAAAATACATCGTCCGACGCGGCGGCTGCCGCGTCAATACCGACCCAGTTTTCGAGGATTGCTGGTGTAGCCACCGGGCGCGCGAATCGAGCGCTCCTGAAGCGACATTTCGGAAAGGGGCATGGACGCTACCAAGCGCTCGTCGAGACCCCTCTCGGCTGTGGTTTTGCAATTTGATGGTGGCCGAATGAAGGTCGGCGCAGGGCCGACCTTCGTTCATTTTGCGTCAATAAAGGCCGCCGGTTCCAGAGATTACGGCGCCATCGGACTCAGGCGACACGGTCAACGGCCGGCCCATTGAATCGGTGTATCCAATGATCGAATAGCTGTCCGGCGGTCCGGTCCCCGGCTTGAAGGCTTCGAGAAGCACGCCGGGTCCGGTGGCGTTGGTCTGCAGGCCGGTCTTGCGGTCGATCGGAATGAAATTCATGCCCGGCGGTACGCGGAACGGAATCGCCCGGCTTGTCCTTCAGGGCTTCCTTCATGAAGTCGACGAAGATCGGCGCCGCGAGGTGGCCGCCGGTCGAACTCCGGCCGAGGTTGCGCGGCTTGTCGTAGCCGACGAAGACACCGACGACCATGTCGGGCGAGAAGCCCATGAACCAGGCGTCGTGATAATCGTTGGTGGTGCCGGTCTTGCCCGCCAGCGGCTTGTCGATCGAGCGTGAGACGATCGTCGCCGTGCCGCGCTGGACGACCCCCTCGAGCATCGACACCATCTGGTAGGCGGTCATCGGGTCGAGCACCTGATCGGAATCGTCGACGATCGTCGGCTCGTCCTGGTTGTCCCATTCGGCAGCGTCGCAGTCCTCGCAGACCCGCGTGTCGTGGCGGAAGACAGTCTCGCCGAACCGATTCTGGATGCGGTCGATCAGGGTCGGGCTGATCGACCGGCCACCGTTGTCGATGATCGAATAGCCCGTAACCATCCTCAGCACCGTCGTCTCGCCGGCGCCCAGCGCCATCGGCAGGTACTGGGGCAGATCGTCATAGACGCCGAAACGACGCGCATATTCGGACACCAGCGGCATGCCCATGTCCTGGGCAAGCCTGACCGTCATCACGTTGCGCGAATGCTCGATGCCCGTCCTCAGCGTCGAAGGACCGTAGAATTCGTTGCTGTAGTTCGACGGTCGCCAGATCGGCTGGCCCGGTCCCGGATCGATCTCGATCGGCGCGTCCATCACCACCGAGGACGGCGTGTAGCCATTGTCGAGAGCCGCCGAATAGACGAAAGGCTTGAACGAGGAACCGGGCTGCCTGTAGGCCTGCGTGGCGCGGTTGAATTCGCTCTCGGCGAAGGAGAAACCGCCGACCATCGCCAGAACGCGGCCGGTATGGGGGTCCATCGCGACGATCGCGCCTTCGATCTCCGGCACCTGTTCAAGGGCGTATTCGTTGGCTGCCCCGTCCGCGACCTTGGAGACGTAGACGACATCGCCGACTTTCGGCCGTTTGCCCGCCCATTTCATCCGGGAGGCCGGGACAACCGCCGTCTCGCGGGCATCCTCCAGGGTGCCATCGGGCTGTCGGCCCGGCTGGAGCCCGACCTTCAGCTCATTTCCCGAAGACTCCAGCACGATCGACAGGCGCCATTCGACGACGTCGGACAAGGCCTCGACTTCAGCGACGGTCTTGCCCCAGTCGGCACCGATCTCGTCGAAATGCTTGACAGGTCCGCGCCAGCCCCGCGCCTGATCGAACTTGACCAGGCCCTTCATCAGCGCCTGGCGCGCCAGGACCTGGAGCTGCGGGTCGAGCGTCGTGCGGACCGAGAGACCGCCTTCATAGAGGGCCTTCTCGCCGAACATGTCGGCCAGTTGCCGCCGAACCTCCTCGGCGAAATAGTCCGCGGCGAAAAGATGCGGAGTCGTCACGCGACGGTTGACGCCGAGCGGCGACGCCTTGGCCGCCTCGCCTTCGGCGGCGGTGGCGAAGCCGTTTTCGACCATGCGGTCGATCACCCAGTTGCGGCGTTCGATCGCCCGGTCGGGATGGCGGAAAGGATTGTAGTTGTTCGGCGCCTTCGGCAGCGCCGCCAGATAGGCGGCTTCGGCGAGCGTCAGCTCATGGACGGACTTGTCGAAATATTCGAGCGATGCGGCGGCGACGCCATAGGCGCCCAGTCCGAGGAAGATCTCGTTCAGGTAGAGCTCGAGGATCTTGTCCTTCTTGTAGGCCGCCTCGATGCGGAGCGACAGGATCGCTTCCTTGATCTTGCGGTCGATGCTGCGCTCGTTGGTCAGCAGGAAGTTCTTCGCCACCTGCTGGGTGATCGTCGAGGCGCCGACCGGGCGCGACCCCGACCCGTAGGACTCGACGTTCTGAACCAGCGCGCGGAAAATGGCGTAATAGTCGAGACCGGAGTGGTGGTAGAAATTCTTGTCTTCCGCCGAGATGAAGGCCGCCTTGATCCTGTCCGGAATGGCCTGGATCGGCAGGTATAGGCGCCGTTCCCGGGCGTATTCGGCAATCAGCTGGCCATCTGCCGCATGGATGCGGGTCATGACCGGCGGCTCGTATTTTGCCAGCACATCATAGTTCGGCAGGTCCTGGGCCAGACCAGAGACGTACCAGGCGATAGCAGTCGCGACGACCAAGAATAACACCGCACCGATCCCGAATAGATAGCCCAAGATTCGTAGTATCATATCGCGTGGATTCCCCAGCCGCTTATCAACGGCTCAAACGCTGTCGCGGCCGCTGGGCGAACCGTGCATTTTGCGGCAAATTCGCCCCACGCGTAGTTCGGCGAGCTTTGTGGAGAAACTAGGGCGTGGCCATGGCCGGCGGCGAGCAATGCCGGCGCGTGTCGATTGTGCAACAAACCGTTCACTGAGCCCCTCGCTGGGCCAGTTTCCTCTCGAAGAAATCGTCGATCGCCTGCACCACCGAGGCGGCGGTCTTTTGCCGCCAGGCGTCCGACGTCAGAAGCTTCTCATCCTCCGCGTTCGACACGAAGCCCAGTTCGATCATCGCGGAAGGCACGTCCGGAGCCTCCAGCACCTTGAAGCCGGCCTGCTGATGCGGAACCTTGAACATCGGGGTGGCGACCTTCAGCTCCTTGACCAGGTTGCGGGCGAAGACGGTGCCGAAGTTCCGCGTCTCGCGCCGCGTGAGGTCGAGCAGGATGTCCAGCACCTCGTCCGAGTCCTCGTCGGCGACATCGATACCGGAAAGCACATCGGCCTGATTCTCCGATTGGGCGATTTCGGCCGCCATCTTGTCGGAAGCGCCGTCCGAGACCGTGTAGACGATGGCGCCCCGGATCGACCGCCCGCGAAACGAGTTGGCATGGATCGAAACGAACAGATCGGCGTTGTGCTCGCGAGCAAACGCGACTCGGTCGCCCAGCGCCACGAAACTGTCATCGGTTCTGGTAAACAAAACGTTATACTGCCCCGTCGCCTTTAACTTTTCGCCAAGGACTTTGGCGAAGGCGAGCGTCAGTTCCTTCTCGACCGCGCCGTTGCGGCCCTTGGCGCCCGTGTCGATTCCGCCATGGCCGGGATCGAGAACGATCGTCGTTCCCTGCTTGGCGTCCTTCCCGACCGCGACCAGCGCACGGTCCCGCTTCGCCGCGCCCTTGGCGGCCAGCGACTCGCGATAGGCCCGGTTGGCGGCCAGAAAGGCCTCGCGGGTGGTCGGCACGACATCGATCACCAGCCGCGCCGGCTGATCGTCGGCGGGCGGGACGACGAACGACTTGTCGACCTTCACCGGCCCCGTCACGTCGAGCACGATGCGCGATTTGCCGGGCGAGATCTGTCCGTAGCGATACGCCGAAAACAGGCCCCGCCCCTCGTGTCCGGCGTCATCGGGGAGGCGAAATCCGACCTCCGACATGTCGACCACGATCCGGTAGGGGTCGGCGAGCGTGAAGACCGCCGCGTTGGCGACATCGGTCAGGTCGGCGACGAAGCGGGTGCGTTTCGCGTCGCCGACGATTCGCGCGTCGAAGACAATCGGCGTCTTGGCGCCGGTCGCGGCGGCCGATTCTTCGGAAATGGCCGACCCGGCCCAGGTCAGAACCAGGGCGGCGGCAACGATAACGACGGACGGAAGGCGTCGGACCGGAGTGTCGGTCATGACTCTCATGTTGCGCAAAAAGCCTTTTCCCCTGCGCGCTACGCCCCGGTGTCCCTCATAAATCATGTCCGACGACAGGTTAACCGCCTTGAGCCGAATTAATTGCCCTTGTTGCCCAAAAGACGTCCTTCTTGCAATGTTGGCTCGGCGCACATACAACAATTGCACGGAATTCATCCTCCGTCCGTAGGTGCTCCCCGTAGCGGCGGCAGCGGTCCAAGCGGCGGCGACTTTCAAGAAAACTTGTTTCGCCGTCGGTGAGACCGGTAACCGGTTGGAGCCGGAGGAGGATGTATCGGACACCCGTCCGGATGCAGCAGCTGTCACCTGCCTGTCGCGCATCGGGACGTGTTCCGGCGATCCTGACGGCGTGGTTGCCCTTCCCGGCTGCCATCCCCGACCACCCGGACATGCGGTCCGGGTAAAGAGAAATGATGAGGCACCGGCGTTCTGACATGACCCGACATCCGATCAACCTCCCGCTGACACCGAGCCCGGCAGAGACCGTGGCTTCCGGGCGGCGGCCGGTATCGGGGTCAGGCGCCTTCTTTCACCAACATAACGGTCGCCCGACGGGCGCCGCGGCGTGCTCCCAAGACGCACCCCGCCTGGCGCCAGCTTGCGGCCATGGAGAATTCAGGCAATGGCCAACAAAATGCTTGTCGATGCCGCCCACCCCGAGGAGACGAGGGTTGTGGTCCTGCGCGGCAATCGCGTTCACGAGTTTGACTTCGAGTCCGCGAGCCGTAAGCAGCTCCGCGGCAATATCTATCTAGCCAAGGTAACCCGGGTCGAGCCGTCGCTTCAGGCGGCGTTCGTCGACTATGGCGGCAATCGCCACGGTTTCCTGGCCTTCTCGGAAATCCATCCGGACTACTACCAGATCCCGGTTGCCGACCGTCAGGCGTTGATCGAGGCGGAGAGCCGCGAAAACGAAGACGCCGAAAACGGCAATGGCGACGCGGAGAGCGAAAGCATCGTCTCGGCTGCGGCGGAGCCCGATTCGGTTTCCGAGCCGGCCTCGGACGAGGCGGAGGCGCCGGCCGACGGCGACGACCATCCGCCGGAGGAGGCAGCCGCCGCGTCGGCGGGTGACCACGACGACGACGCGGATGGCGACGACATCATCAGCGACGAACAGGTCGACTCGGTCGGTGCCGAGGACGCACTGGAAGAGGTCCCGGTTCGCCGCCGGGGCCGCGCCCGCCAGTACAAGATCCAGGAAGTGATCAAGCGCCGTCAGGTGCTGCTCGTTCAGGTCGTCAAGGAAGAGCGCGGCAACAAGGGCGCGGCGCTGACCACCTACCTGTCGCTCGCCGGCCGCTATTCGGTGCTGATGCCCAATACGGCGCGCGGCGGCGGCATCTCGCGCAAGATCACCAGCCCGGCCGACCGCAAGCGTCTCAAGGACGTCGTCGCCGATCTCGACGTGTCGGAGGGGATGGGCGTCATCCTGCGCACCGCCGGCGCCAGCCGCACCAAGGCCGAGGTCAAGCGCGACTTCGAATACCTGCTGCGGCTGTGGGAAAACGTCCGCGAACTGACGCTCCATTCGACGGCGCCGACCCTGGTCTACGAGGAAGGCAGCCTGATCAAACGGTCGATCCGCGATCTCTACAACAAGGAGATCGACGAGATCCTGGTCGCCGGCGACGATGCCTATCGCGAGGCCAAGGAGTTCATGCGCATGCTCATGCCGAGCCATGCCAAGAACGTGAAGCCATATCGCGAAAGCCAGCCGCTGTTTGCCCGCTCCGGCATCGAGGCCCAGCTCGACGCGATGTTCTCGCCGCAGGTGACGCTGAAGTCCGGCGGCTATCTGGTCATCAACCAGACCGAGGCGCTGGTCTCGATCGACGTCAACTCCGGCCGCTCGACCCGCGAACACAACATCGAGGACACCGCGCTCCAGACCAATCTCGAGGCCGCCGAGGAAGTCGCCCGGCAACTCCGCCTCCGCGATCTCGCCGGTCTGATCGTCATCGACTTCATCGACATGGAGGAGAAGCGCAACAACCGGGCGGTCGAGCGCCGGATGAAGGATTCGCTGAAGAGCGACCGGGCGCGCATCCAGGTCGGACGCATCTCGCATTTCGGCCTTCTCGAAATGTCGCGCCAGCGGATCCGCACCGGTGTCCTCGAATCGACCACCAGCGTCTGCCCGACCTGCCAGGGAAGCGGCCACATCCGTGCCCCGGCCTCGGTCGCGCTTCATGTCCTGCGTTCGCTCGAGGACCAGCTTCTCAAGAGCGCCACCCACAATCTGATCATTCGCACCCGCACCCCGGTCGCGCTCTACATTCTCAATCAGAAGCGCGCCCATCTGTCGGAACTCGAACAGCGCTTCGGCCTGACCATCACGGTCCATGCCGACGAGACCCTCGTGAACAGCGCGCATTTTGCCGTCGAGCGCGGCGAGTTGGCGGAAAGGCCGGAAATCGTCGTCACATCGGTCCAGCCGGATTCGGTCCAGCCCGACGAGGAGATGGACGACATCGACGAGGCGGCCGTCGACGATGTCGAGATCGAAGCCTCCGAGGAGGAGGAGCACGAGGCGACCGCCGAGCGCGAGCCGGATGGTGACCGGCGCCCGCGCCGCCGCCGCCGCCGCCGCCGCGGTGGTGCCGATGCCGCCGCCGAAGCGAAGCCGGAATCGACGGGCGCCGATGCCGAAGCCGAGGCTGAAGCCGAGCCCGATCAGGCCGAGGCCGAGCGCAGTGCCGAAGCCGGCGACGATGGCGACGGGACCCAGCCCCGCAAGCGCCGCAGGGGTCGCCGTGGCGGCCGTCGCGGCCAGCGCGGGCGCGGTGCCAATGGCGATCGCACGGACGAGGATGACCAGACCCAGGCTGCGGCAGACGAGATCGACACGACGCCGCGGGCCGACGACGATGACGAGCCGTCATCCGAAGACCTCGCAGCGCATGGCGTCAACGGTGGTGCGATGCCGGAACCCGCCGCCGCGTCCGCCGAGACCGACGTCGATCCCGAGATCCCTGCGGCGGAGCCGATCACTATCGCGGCCGAGCCTCACAACGCGATCGCCGCGCCGGAGGCACCATCGGTGTTCGCCGACGACGAATGGCAGCCCGAGGAACGCAAGCCGGAGGCCAAGGAACGCACCGTCGCTTCCGAGGTCGAGGAGCGCCCTGCTCCGCCGCCGTCCCAGCCGGAGGCCGAGAGCGCCGACGACGACCCGGACCGGCCGAAGCGCAGTGGCTGGTGGCAGCGCCGCAGCTTCTTCTGAGGTGCGGATCGGATTGGCCGTGGCTCCGGTCCGTAAGGGCCGGTCGGTCATCGCGATCGGTTTCCCGATGAAACGCTTGCGGCCGCGTTCCTCGCGATGGCGCCGAATTCTGGATGCACGACTGCCTGGCCGGGTACGCCGGACCGCCTTGGCCGGTCGTCTTCCGGCATAGCCAGTCAGGTCGCTCAGGCGCGGACAGACACGGTCAGATCGGTTCGATGAAAACCTTCCTTCTGCATTTCTTCACCTGGTGGAACGGCGAGACCATCGGCACCCGTTTCTGGACGTGGCGCAAGGGCGAGCTTGTCGGCGAAGACGAGCAGGGCAACCATTACTACCGGGAACGGAACGGAACCCGACGCTGGGTCATCTACAACGGCCTGGTCGAGGCGTCGACGCATCCCGGCCGCCTGGCATTCGTGGATGCACTTCCGGGTCGACGATCCGCCGGGTCCCTACGTGCCGCGCGAATGGGAAGACCGCACCAGCCGGAGCTGACCGGCACGGCCCGGCGCCTATCGGCCGCCGGGCTCGATCCTGCACCGCGATCCCCGCACGCCGGCGCGTCCGGATTACGAGCCGTGGACGCCGGAAGGCTGATTCCCGCCCGACATGGAGGCTGCGCTGGCATCGCCTTCATGTCCGACAAAAATCGCCTCACCGACCATCCCTCGGCAGCACCGGGTAGACCGTATTCTTGTGTCGGTCCGGTTGTGCTATAGCGCCTCCGGGCTGCAGGGATTCTGTCAGTCCATCCAATCAGGGAGAAGCGTATGAGAAGCGCACTGGTGGGCCTCGTGGTCGCCGCGATGGCGCCCACGGCCTTGATGTTCGGCAGCGCCGCGCGGGCGCAGGATACGACCTTGCCGAACATTCTCGTCATCTGGGGAGATGACATCGGTCAGTTCAATATCAGCGCCTACAATAACGGGATGATGGGCTACCGCACGCCCAACATCGACCGCATTGCGAAGGAAGGTGCGCTGTTTACCGACTGGTACGGCCAGCAGAGCTGCACCGCCGGCCGGGCCGCCTTCATTACCGGCCAGTCGCCGATCCGCACGGGCCTGACCAAGGTCGGCCTGCCAGGCGCAGCCGAAGGCATGACGGATGACGATCCGACAATCGCCACGCTGCTGAAGCCGCTCGGCTACGCCACCGGCCAGTTCGGCAAGAACCATCTCGGCGACCTCGACAGGATGTTGCCGACCGCCCACGGCTTCGACGAATTTTTCGGCAACCTCTATCACCTCAACGCCGAGGAAGAGCCCGAGAATCCCGACTATCCCGCCGATATGAAGCTGGCCGACGGCAAGACCTTCAAGGAACAAGTTCGGTCCCCGTGGCGTCATCCACTCGTGGGCTCTTCCGGACGGAACCCAGAAGATCGAGGATACCGGCCCGCTGACCAAAAAGCGGATGGAGACGGTGGACGAGGAAGTCACCGCCGCGGCGCTCCGCTTCATGGAAGACGCCCACAAGGCGGGAAAGCCGTTCTTCGTGTGGTGGAACTCGACCCGCATGCACATCTTCACGCATCTCAAGCCGAGCTCCCAGGGCAAGACGGGCCTGGGGGTCTATGCCGACGGCATGGTCGAGCATGACGGCATGGTCGGAGAGCTGCTCCAGAAGATCGACGACCTCGGCATCGCCGACAACACCATCGTCATGTACTCCACCGACAACGGCGCCGAGACCTTCAGTTGGCCGGACGGCGGCACCACCATGTTCCGCGGCGAGAAGAACTCCCAGTGGGAGGGCGGCTATCGCGTGCCGACCGTCATCCGCTGGCCGGGCGTCATCAAACCGGGCACCGTCATCAACGAAATCGGCGCCCACGAGGACATGTTGACGACCCTCCTCGCCGCCGCTGGCGAGCCCGGCATCAAGGAAGAACTGCTGCAGGGCAAGACCGTCGGTGATCAAACGTTCAGGGTCCATCTCGACGGCTACGATCTCCTCCCCGCCTTGAAGGGCGAAGGGCCGTGGCCGCGCCAGGATTTCATCTATTGGACCGACGACGGCAATGTGGCCGCGCTTCGCTTCAACAACTGGAAGGTCACCTTCCTGAAGCAGAATGGGTTAGGCCTGAAGGTGTGGCAGGAGCCTTTCGAGGTGCTGCGCGCGCCGCTCCTGACCAATCTGCGGATGGACCCGTTCGAGCGGGCCGAGGAAGAGAACGCAATGGGCTTCCAGCGTTGGTATGTGGAGCACATGTTTGCGATCGCACCCGCCACCGGCTTCGTCGGCCAGTGGCTGCAGAGCTTCAAGGAGTTTCCGCCGCGCCAGAAGCCCGGAAGCTTCAATCTCGACAACGTGATGGAGACGCTGACCAGCCCGCAGAGCCCGTAGACGGATTCTTCCGCGGCCTGATCTGGCCTTGAATGCAAGGGCGCCCGCCGGCAAGGCGGGCGCCCCTTTTGCATTCTCGCGAAGTGATCTCCGGCCGGACCGTAGGCCGCGACCCGCGCGCCGTTGCCGGCCCGGCCGCCATTGCGCTTGGAGGTGGCCTTGGAGGTCTTCGCCGCCTTGCCAGCGGTCTTCGCCTTGCTGTGGTGGATCTCGGTGCCGAGGACCTTGTTGCACTCCCGCATGAACGCCGCGAGGCCGGTCCAGCCCTTGGCCGAAACGAGCTTGCCGTCGACATGGGCGCCGGTCGGCGGCACGTCGATATAGGTCCCGCCCACCGCGGTCACTTCCGGCTCGCAATACTGGAGCGCCGCGACTTCCTTGCCGCGGATCGTCTCGGGCACCGCCATCAGAACCTGCACGCCGTGGCAGATGGTGAAGATCGGCTTGTCGGTCTCGTGGAAATGCCGGAGGATCTTCTGCACCCGCTTGTCGATGCGGATGTATTCCGGTCCGCGTCCGCCGGCGACGTAGACGGCGTCATAATCGGCCGGATTGACCTTGGAGAAGGTCTTGGTCACGTGGTGATTGTGACCGGGCTTCTCGGTATAGGTCTGGTGGCCCTCGAAGTCGTGCAAAGAGGTGTGGAGCAGTTCGCCCGCCTTCTTGTCCGGGCAGACGATATCGACCTCATGTCCGATCGCCTCCATCCCCTGATCGAAGACGAAGATTTCATACTCCTCGGTGAAGTCCCCGACGAGCATCAGGATCTTTTTTCCGGCCATGTTGAAATTCCTCCCTATCGGTGACCACGCGATCCACGCTTGGTCGTCCCGGCATTCCTAGCCGGTGGAGGGTGCCAATTGCCAGCGCAAATTCCTGCAACCGGCCATGACAATCGGCATGCCGCTTCCGTCGGGATGGGTCAACGGGGGGCGCCCCACACAGGAATGCAGGGCGCCCCGGTCGCTCAGATGACCAGGAAATTGTCGGCGTGGAGGTGGAGGTGCGTGTCGAGCTTGGCGATCGCGACATCCCCGCCTGCCTTGTTGCCGTTCCTGTCGTAGGAGAGGATGCCGGTGTCCTTCTCGTAGTAGAGCTCGTGCTTGTCGTGGCCGGCATTCTTCGACCCGGATCCGAAATCCGACTTGACGAGCTCACCGAGGTCCAGGTGGCTGAACACGGACTGGTCGAGATGGATCGTGTCGTGCTTCACCTGGAAGTCGGTGATCTTGTCCATCGCCTTCTTCGCGGGCTTCAGCTTGTGATCGAAGACAAAGGCATCGTCGCCGCCGCCACCTTTGAGCGTGTCGCGGTTTGCACCGCCGATCAGCGTGTCGTCGCCGTCGCCGCCCTTGAGCTTGTCCTTCTGGTTACCGCCTTCGAGGATGTCGTCGCCGCCACCGCCGCGGATGTGGTCGCGGCCACCCGCGCCCCTGAGCAAGTTCGCATCATTGTTGCCGATGATGACGTCCCTGCCGTTGCCGCCAGTGACATTCTCCATGTTCAGGAGGGCATCGGTGCCGATATCGTCGCCTTCCGCCAATCCGACGGACGTTGTCGCGGCGTAGCCGGCATGGACCAGCAGGGCGCCGATCGTGTCCGGATTGGCGCCCGCCCCGTCCGCGCCGCTGACGGCGGTGCCGGCGCGATCCATGGCCCGCAGATCGACATGGACGCCGTTCGTCGCTGACGAATAGACAACCGTGTCGTTGAGCAGCCCGCCGTCATAGACGTCGTCGCCGTTGCCGGATCCACCGATGATGGTGTCGTTGCCGTCGCCGGTCTCGACAACGTCATTGCCGTCGCCGGTCTTGACCGTATCGTCGCCATCACCGGTCATGACGAAGTCGTCGCCGCTGCCGGTGTCGACATTGCTTGGTGTGCTGCCGGGCAGGATGATCACCAGGTTCTCGGTGGACTCGCTCTGGTCGACTTCGGACTCCGCCGCCGGAATCACGGACAGGATGAGGTCGCCCGCTTCGGTGGCCTGCGCGGCGGCGTCGTTGACGCTGGCGAAGCCGTCGCCGCCAACCAGCAGGAACCGCCCCCCGGCATGTTCGATGAACTCGATGCCGACGAGCGTGTCGTCGCCTCCGATGCCGGCCGCTGAGACGACCCAGTGGTCGGTGTCGAAGGTGATGTCGTCCTGCGTCAGGACGACGCTATAGTGGGCGGTATCGATGCCGGTGCCGCCGTCGATCGCGTCGGCGCCGGTGCCGCCGTCGATGTCGTCGTTGCCGGCCCCGCCATTCAGGGCGTCGTCACCGATACCGCCGTTCAGCGTGTCGTTGCCGTCGCCGCCATTTAGCGTGTCGTTACCCGTGTCGCCATTCAGCGTATCGTTGCCGTCATTGCCGTTGAGCGTATCGACGCCGTCACCGCCATTCAGAGTGTCGTCACCGATACCGCCGTTCAGCGTGTCGTTGCCGGTACCGCCGTTCAGCGCGTCGTTACCGTCGCCGCCATTCAGCGTGTCGTTACCCGTGTCGCCGTTCAGCGTGTCGTTTCCGCTGTCGCCGTTCACCGTGTCGTTGCCGGTACCGCCGTTCAGCGTGTCGTTGCCGGTACCGCCATTCAGCGTATCGTTGCCATCGTCCCCGAAAAGCGTGTCGTTGCCGCTATCGCCGTTGAGGGTGTCGTTGCCGATGCCGCCGTAGAGGGTATCGCTGTCCGTGCCACCATTGAGCGTGTCGTTGCCGATGCCGCCGTACAGCGTGTCATTGTTGGCGCCGCCGAACAGCGTGTCGTTCCCCAGGCCGCCGATCAGCGTGTCATTGCCGCCGAGACCGCTGAGGACATTGTCCCCGCTATTGCCGGTGATGATGTTGTTCAGGGCGTTGCCGGTGCCGGATGGGCCGGCCGTGTCGAAGACCGAATACTGGACGTCGTCGAACAGGAAGCCCTGGTTCACGCCGCCGGGGCCGTCGGCGGGTGCGCCCGCGCCGTTGGCACGGAAGAACAGGCTGCCGACCTGATTGGCCTCCGCGTTGGCGGCGTGGCTGCCGCCGATCGAGTCGCGGTAGTTCTCGAAGCTGGTCGACGACCCGATATATTCACCGTTCAGGTAGAAATCGACCGTGTCGTTGTCTGCACCGTCGTTGAAGTGCATGACCATGGTCAGCTGGTAGTCCAGCGACGCGTCCAGGCCGGAGACCAGCGTGCGGTTGCCGGTGAAGGCGGAGAAATCGTCGAGCGTGCCGTTGCCGGTGTCCCAGGTGCCATTGAGCAGCGGATCGGCAACCGCGATACGGAGACCCGAGCCGGCGATGTTCTCGATGGCCATGAAGTTGTTGCGATCGGTCGTGTTGTCGAGCCCGAAGTCGACCTCGATCCGCGAATTGTCCCCCGGCGAGACGGCCTGGAAATTGAACGTGATCTGCATCGAGTCGAAATCAGCTGTCGTCTGCGGCTCGCCCGCCGTCGCCGGCAGGACCGGCGAAAACGGCCCGGCGAAGGAGCCGCTGGCCGGATCGCTGGACATGCGGAAGACCTGATTTCCGCCGTCGTGGGGATCGACGATCACTTCCTGGTCGATCGACCCGCCCCCGAAGGACCAGCCATTTTCGCCGTTGTCGATCGCGCCCGGCGTAAAGTCCTCGAACGTCTCGGTGTTCGACCCGCCGTCGAGCAGCGTGAGGTTCTCGACATTGGCTGCGAGGACAATGGAGTTGGCGGATCGGACCTCGTCGGTCCCTCCACCGCCCGCCTCAATGATGGTGTCGGTGGCGTCGGCGAAGAAGGTGTCGTTGCCGGTGCCGCCCCTCAGGATGTCGGCCCCGCTCCCGCCGCCGATGATGTCGTTCCCGGCTCCCCCATTGATGTCGAACTGTCCGTCGGAGTTGCCGCTCGGGATCAGCGTGTCAGCCTGCCCGGTACCGACGATGGTGAAGAGCGCCTGGCTCTCATTGGCGATGTCGCCGTGGTCGGCGCTGTGTTCGACATCGGGACCGATCGCAACGTTGTTCACGCTCACGGCCGGCGAGGCATTGTCCTTTCCCGGCTCGCCGACATGGATCCCCGTCGACAGGTGTCCGTCGATCGTGCCGTCGTGGATGGTGACATTGGTCAGGATCGCCGGATTGGGGCCGTAGGTGCCGCCGTCGTCGCGCGCCTCGACGACAATCGCGCCGCCGTTGACGTGGGACGCGGCATCCAGGCCATCACGATCCGACGCCCCGACATCGGTCATCGTGAAGTTGTCGATTTCGACGTTGCTGTAGGCGCCGTACTTGAGGTTGATGTTGATGCCATTGCCGCCGGCGCCGAGCGAACCGTTCCAGGTCGTGCCGCCGAACTGCCCGACATCGGACATGGTGACGTTGGTGATGTGGGCGTCGGCCAGGGTCTCGACGTAGATGCCCTTGCGCATCAGGTGGGAGAAATCCGTACCGTCGATCGTGACCCCGTTGGCCCTGCCTCCGCCGACAGCCATGTCGAAGTCGATGCCGATGAAACCGTCGGAAATCGAACCGCCCTCGATGGTGAGGTCGGTGACGGCCGAGGTCGCCTGCTTGTAGATTCCATAGACGTTGGACTCGAGCGTGACGTTGCGCAGCGTCGTGCCCTCGGTCCCGTCACCAAGCTCGACGCCCCACAGGCCGTCGGAAATTCTGATGTTTTCGATCGTCACGCCGTCGGCGTTGACGACGAGACCGGTGCTGCCGCCCGCATGGGCCGGAGCGGTTTTCAGCCAGTCGGCGAGCGTGCCGCTGGTGAAACTGGGGTTGGTTTCACTGAACGTGCCATTGATCTCGACGACATCGCTGCCGTTGGCGATGATCGTCAGATCATTTTTATCGACGTCGACGGCTTCATTATACGTCCCCGCATGCACAATGATGGTGTCGCCAGCCGTTGCTGCGTCGATCGCAGCCTGGATTGTCGTGTAGTCGCCGCCGCCCCCGGCAATGACGCTGATATCGCTCATTTTTTGTTTCCCCACTGTTTGTGAAACACGACCCGGCCCGCTTGCAGTTTTTGAGCAGCCGTATCCGCTCACTGAAACGCAGCAACGCGCCCCAATGTCACAAAATTGTCATGTTGAGTGGCTTCCCCAGCCCACTCTCTTCGGACTATTCGCAACGTTTGCTTGGTAACGGGTCAGGAACGCAGCGATTGCGTAGCCATCACGGAATAATCAATACCAATTTCGGCGCGGCGAATTCATGCCCTTAACCTGATTTTAACCGGATTTTCCCGCATTGCTAGTAAAAAGAATCATTTATTGTGTCTGACACAATCTGTGATTGCCAATCGGAATGGCTGTTTTCTGCGGTTTTTACACGCGCGGAGTGCGCCACGATCGGAGGACGCGTTTCCGGGCCGGGCGCCGGTCCTGCCCGCGGCTTCCAATCTCGGAAGCCATGACGCATCGTCGGATGCGATCGGATTCAGTCTGGAAGGTGGACAGGTGGCGAAGCGGCCGGAAGATCTCGTCTACGCAGTCGACGAGCGGCCGCCGCCGGCGCGCCTTGCCTTTCTCGGCTTGCAATACGCGATCCTGCTATCCGTCTATCTGATCCTCGTCGTGATCGTCGCCAGGAACGCCGGCGCAAGCCCCGACGAGTCCGCCTCGCTGGTCAGCCTCGGGCTGATCGCCGCGGCCATCGCCACCGCGGTGCAGGCCTATCGCGGCCGGTTCTTCGGCTCGGGCTACCTCGCCCCGCCGGTCTATTCAGCGATCTATTTCGGCCCGGCCCTGATCGCCGCCAAGGTCGGGCGGGCTGCCGCTGGTCGCCGGGATGACGATCTTCGCGGGCCTCGTCGAGATCGGCCTGTCGCAATTCATCCAGCGTTTGCGCGTCGTCTTCCAGCCGGCGATCGCCGGCCTGACGGTTCTCGTCGTCGGCCTGCAGCTCGGCCTCGTCGGCATCAGCCATTCCCTTGACGTCCCCGGCGAGACGCTCCCGCAATTCTCCTGGCACGTCGCCACCGCCCTCCTCACCCTGGCCGCCTGCATCGGCCTGTCGATCTGGGGCCGTGGCGTGGTCAAGCTGACCTCGACGATGCTCGGCCTGGCGATCGGCGTGGTGGTCGGCGCCTTCACCGGCCTGATCGGACCGTCGGTGGTGGCGACCGTGTCGGCGGCGCCGTGGCTCGAAATCCCCGACCCCGGCTTCCTCTCCTACGCGTTCGATCCGACGCTGATCCCGGCCTTCCTCGCCGCCGCCGTCGCCGCGACGCTGCGCACAATCGGTGTGGTGACGACCTGCCAGAGGATCAACGACGCCGAGTGGAAACGGCCGGACATGAAGAATGTCACCCGCGGCGTGACGGGCGACGGTCTTGGCTGTCTCGTCGGCGGCCTGCTCGGCGTCCCCGGCATGAGCAGCGCCCCGAGCATGGTCGGCGTATCCAGCGCCACCGGCGCGACCAGCCGCGTCATCGCCTACGCGACCTCGGCCATCCTTGTGCTGTTTGCCTTCACCCCCAAGATCGGCGCCGCGATCCTCTCCCTGCCGCTGGAGATCGCCGGTGCCGTACTGGTCTTCACGGCTTCCTTCATGGTGGTCGGCGGCATCCAGATCATCGCCGCGCGCGGCGTCGATCTGCGCAGCGGCGTCGCCATCAGCGTCGCCCTCTTCGTCGGCGTGTTGACCGAGGTGAAGCCCGATTATTTCGCCCGGCTGCCGGAAGTCTTGCGGATGTTCACCAACAACATGCTGACCGCCAGCCTTTCCGTGGCGATTCTCCTGATCCTCGCCTTCCGGATCGGCGTCCGGCGCAAGGACGCGATCCGGTGGGATGCCGCCGGCAAGACCCACGACAGGTTCTCCGCCTTCCTCGCCGAGGAGGCGAAAGCCTGGAAGGTCGACAACGACGTCGTCGGCCGCGCCACCGAGGTCGTCGGGTGGATTGTCGACCGCCTCGACGAGGGGCGCTATGTCGCCGAACCGGTGGCGATCAAGGCCAGCTACGACAACCTCGAACTGCAAGTGCTACTCCAGTATCGCGGCCGTCCCCTGCCGCTTTCCGCCTCCGGCCGCGGCCAGGAACTGGCGCATGAGGAAGCCTCGGCGGTGGCCGGCCTCACCAGCTTCCTGCACGGCGCCATCGCCGACCGCACCAGCATCGCCACCCATGGCGAGGAGGTCACCATCCGGCTCGGCTTCGACGCCTGACCCGGCAAGGGCGGCGCCGTCTGCGAACCGGATCACTCACCCGCGCAATCCTTTGGCTTGGTGCAATCCCTGATGACCCGTCGCGGCGGCGCGGCTAGGATCGGGTCGCAGCCGTATCGGCTGACTTGACGACCCTCATGACCAGCAGCGCGCGGGGACCCCACCGATGGCAGAGACGATGCAACCGCCCTTCGGGCCAGCCCCGCCGCCGCTCGACGGCAAGGACCTGCCCTCCTTCCGCTATCCGCTTGGCGAGCAGGCGGTGCAGCAATTCACCGGCGGCTGGGCCAAGCAGGCGAACGCCGATCAGTTCGCCGTGTCCGAACAGGTCGCCGGCGTGCTGATGCAGCTCGATCCCGGCGCGCTGCGCGAACTCCACTGGCACGCCAACGCGGCAGAGTGGGGCTACGTTCTCGACGGGCACTGCCGGACCACGATCATCGATCCGGCGAGCCGGTCGCAGGCGGCCGATTTCGGACCCGGCGACGTCTGGTATTTTCCCCGCGGCTACGGTCATTCGATCCAGGGCATCGGCAAGGGTCCCTGCCTGTTCCTGCTGGTCTTCGACAACGGCTATTTCTCCGAATTCGGCACCTTCTCGATCAGCGACTGGGTGGCCGCGACGCCGCCGGAGGTTCTGGCCCGGAATTTCGGCGTGCCGCAGGCGACCTTCGCCGATTTCCCCAAGGGCGAGGTCTATATCGCCACCGGAGCGGTTCCGCCGCCGCTGCCGGAAGACCCCGCACCGGGATCGCTCGACGGTCCGCCGCTGACGCATCGCTACCGGTTCCGCGCCCAGAAGCCGCAGACCTTTCCCGGCGGCACGATCCGCATCGTGTCTGAGCAGCAATTCCCGATTTCGACGACGATGACCGGCGGCATTCTCGAGATCAAGCCGGGCGGCATTCGCGAGCTGCACTGGCATCCGAACGCCGTCGAGTGGCAGTATTACATCAAGGGCAGCGCGCGGATGACCGTCTTCGGCTCAAACGGCCGGGCGCGGACCGACCAGTTCTCCGCCGGCGATGTCGGCTACGTGCCGCAGGGCTACGGCCACTACATCGAGAATACCGGCGACGACGATCTCGAACTGCTGATCGTCTTCAACAACGCCACCTATGAATCCATTTCGCTGGCCGCGTGGATGGCCCACAACACCCCCGAGCTTGTCGGCACCAACTTCCGGCTTCCGCCCGAAACCTTCGCCGGCTTCCCGGACGGCAGTGACCTGATCCCGGGTTAGGTGTGCGCCAGGCCACGCACGTCCTGACGGTCGAGACCCGCGGCAAGGGGCTGAGCGAAATCACCCGCGCGGTCGCCGGCTGGGTCGGCGACCAGGGCATCGACACCGGCCTCCTCACCGTCTTCTGCCGCCACACCTCGGCGTCGCTGATCATCCAGGAGAATGCCGACCCGGACGTGCGGACCGACCTCGAGGCGTATTTCGAGACGATCGCGCCGGAAGACCCCGGCCGCTATATCCACGGGCTCGAAGGGCCGGACGACATGCCCGCCCATATCCGCACCGCGCTCACCGCCTCGTCGCTCTCGATTCCCGTGGTCGACGGCCGAATGGCGCTCGGCACGTGGCAGGGCCTCTATCTCTTCGAGCATCGCAGCCGCCCGCACCGGCGCGAGGTCGTGCTACATTTGCTCGGGGAGTGAGAGCCTTGTGGTGAAGGGAACGACGCGCGGCCGGCAACCGGACAAAGCACAACCGCCCACGTCTGCATCCTCGTCCGGCAGCGTCACCGCCGCCGGAATCGTCGGCAATGTGCTCGAGTGGTACGACTTCGCTCTCTACGGCTATCTCGCCACGGTCTTCGCCGGCCAGTTCTTCCCCTCCTCCGACCCACTCGCCTCGCTGCTCGGCGCCTATGCGGCCTTCGCCGTCGGCTTCCTGGCGCGGCCGCTCGGCGGCGTGATCTACGGCCGGATCGGCGACCGCCTCGGGCGACGCCGGCTGCTGACCGTTTCGGTGGCGATGATGGGGCTGCCGACCTTCCTCCTCGGGCTGCTGCCGACCTACGCGAGTGTCGGTCTGCTCGCGCCGATCCTGCTCATCGTCCTGCGTTTCGTCCAGGGGATCTCGGCCGGCGGCGAGTTCAGCGGCTCCATCGTCTTCCTCGTCGAGCACGCGCCGCGGAAGCGCCGGGGCTTCTACGGCAGCCTCTCCAACTTCGGCGCGATGATCGGCGGGCTCGCCGGCGCCGGCGCCGCGTGGCTGCTGACGGCGGCGCTGCCGAGCGAGGCGCTGGACGCCTGGGGGTGGCGGCTGCCCTTCCTGCTCGGGATCGTGATCACGGCAATCGGCCTGTGGCTGCGGATCGGTGTCGCCGAGTCGCCGACCTTCAAGCAGATCGAAAGCACCGGGGCGATCGAACATGCGCCGGTCGTCACCGCCATCCGCGAGCACCCGCGCGAGATCGCGGTGACCGCCGGTCTCAACTGGGTGGCTTCGGCCGGCTACTACATCGTCTTCGTCTGGCTGGCGACCGATCTATCCACCGTCGTCGGCATGACCAAGGCCACGGCGCTCGGACTCAGCACGCTCGGCCTGCTGTTCGCGACGCTGGCCGTCCCGCTGGTCGGTGTCGCCGCCGACCGGCTCGGTCCGCGGCGGGTTCTTCTTGCCGCCGGACTGGCGACGGTGGTCGGCGCCGCCCCGCTGCTCCTGCTCGCCGGCGCCGGAACCCTGGTGCTCGCCGGCATCGCGCAGTTCGGCCTTGCGCTCGATCATGGCCGCCTACCTCGGCACCCTGCCGGGCGTCTTCGTCTCGCTTCACGGGCCGCGGGTGCGCTGCTCGTCGCTGTCGATCGGCTACAACATCGCGGTCGCCCTGTTCGGCGGCACCGCGCCGTTGATCGCCACGGCGCTGGTCGGCACGACCGGCTGGCAGGCGGCGCCGGGGCTCTATTTTGCCGCAACGGCACTGGTCGGCCTCGCGCTCCTGCGATACGTGCCGCGCCGCTTGAGCGAGACCGCGTGACCGCGCCGCTCGCGTGCGGCGCACGAATCCGCTCAGTAGCCGACCGCCGCTCCGGCCTCGTCGCGGTCGTCGTTGGCGCCGAACAGAAAGCCCAGCCCTGCCGCGCCCTCCGCCTCGCCGTCGGGCACCGTCGGCGCCTTGAAATCGTCGGGCAGGCCGCCGACCGTGATGGCCTGAGCGCCGCCCCAGTTGCCCTGCTCCTCGAGCGTGTAGCCCATCGCGGCAAGCCGCTCGGCCGTGTCCGGGGACAGCGCCCGGCGTTCGACGAAGACCTTGTCCGGCAGCCATTGGTGATGGATCCGCGCTGCGTTCACCGCTTCCTGGATGTCCATGCCGTGGTCGATGACGTCGATGATCGTCTGCACGACGATGGTGATGATGCGCGGCCCGCCGTGGGCGCCGACGACCAGGAACGGCTTGCCGTCCTTCGTGACGACCGTCGGGCTCATCGACGAGAGCGGGCGCTTGCCGGGTTCGATGGCGTTGGCGCTCCCCTGCACGAGGCCGAACATGTTGGCGGCGCCCGGCTTGATCGCGAAGTCGTCCATCTCGTCGTTGAGGAAGAAGCCGGTGTCACCGGCGATCACCTTGGCGCCGAAATAGGCGTTGAGCGTATAGGTCAGCGACACGGCATTGCCGTCCTTGTCGACGATCGACACATGGGTGGTGTTGATCCCCTCGTGCGGCGCCACTCCGGGCCGGAGATCCGCCGATTTCGTCGCCTTGTCGGGGGCGATGGTCGCGCGGATCGCCGCGGCGTAGTCCTTCGACAGGAGCCGCTCGACCGGGTTGTCGACAAAGGCCGGGTCGCCGAGGGCGGAATTGCGGTCGAGGAAGGCATGGCGCATCGCCTCGACCATGAAATGGATGCCGGCCGCGGACTGATATCCGAGATCGGCCATCGGATAGCCCTCGAGGATGTTGAGGATCTCGCAGAGGATCGTGCCGCCCGAACTCGGCGGCGGGGCCGAGACGATCGCGTAGCCGCGGTAGTCGCAGGTCACCGGCGGAGTCTCGGCCACCGAATAATCGGCGAAGTCCTTCATCGCCAGTATGCCGCCGTTGGCCCGGCTCGCCGCGACCACCGCCGCGGCGACCGGTCCCTTGTAGAAGGCGTCGGGCCCGTCGACGGCGATCCGCTTCAGCGTCGCCGCCAGGTCTTTCTGCACCAGCCGGTCGCCGGCCTGCCAGGGCTTGCCGTGGTCGAGGAAGATCGCGGCGACGTTGGGCTGTTCGGAGAAAGCATCGGCGCCGAGGGCGAGGATCGCCGCATCGCCGTCGGAGAGCACGAATCCGGCCTCGGCGAGATCGATGGCCGGCGCCATGACCATGGCTCGCGGCAGCGTGCCGTAGCGGGCGAGCAGCGTGTCGAGGCCGAGCACCGTGCCCGGCACCCCGACCGCCTTGTAGCCCCTGAGGCTCAGGCCTTCGATGACGTTGCCTTCGGTGTCGAGATACATCGTCGGCGTCGCGGCGCCCGGCGCCTCCTCGCGGAAATCGAGGAAGGTCTTCGTCCCGTCGGCAAGCACCAGCGTGGCGAAACCGCCGCCGCCGATGTTGCCGCAGCACGGGTGAACCACGGCCAGCGCATAGGCAGCGGCGACGGCCGCATCCACCGCGTTGCCACCCTGCTTGAGGATGGCGACGCCGACGTCCGAAGCATGGCGGCTGGACGTCACCACCATGCCGCTCGCCCCCTTGGCCGGCGGCGGCGATACCGCCACGGCTGCGCCCGGAAGGATGGGGAGAAGGCAAGCGAACAGGATGGCGGCGCGAGTGAGACGCATGACGGTGTTCCCCGGAACAGGATTCGTCGTCAATCCTTCACCGTCGGGACGGCGACGACAAGCCTCCACGTCGGGCACCGCGCCGCGTTGGGTGGCGCGAGATCGTGCTTCTATCGAATCCGCCGGCGGACCCGCGACGCATTCACCCGGCGAGCGCCGCCTTGACCGCCCCGACGGCACGGAGCGCCAGCGCCGCGATCGTCAGGGTCGGATTGGCGGTCGCCGAGGTCGGAAAGACCGTCGACCCGAGGATGAACATGTTCGGATGATCGTGGCTCCTGAGGTCGCCGTCGACCACCGAGGTCTTCGCATCGTCGCCCATCCGGGCGGTGCCGATGATGTGTCCGGCGCCTTGAAACTGTGGACTATGCACCACCTCGGTCGCGTCGAGCTTGGCGAAGATCTCGCCATGCGCCGTCACCGCGGCGGCGAATCCGGCCTTGGTATAGTCGTCGATGCGGTAGGTGAGCTTCGGCACCGGCACGCCATACATGTCGAATTCCGCGCCGAGAGTGACGCGGTTCTCCGGGTCCGGCGGCTGTTCGACCAGCGAAGAGAGACGGATATGGCGCGCGGTCTGGAAGGCAAGCGCATTGTTGAGTTCCTCGCCGCGCAGGCCCTGCCCTGCGAGATCGCTGGCGGTGGTGATCGGCGCGCCGGTCGGCCACGACCAGCCGTCATTGCCGATCTCGATCCTGAACGCGCCCCGCTCCTTGCGGAACGCACCGTCGCGCAGGTTCTCGATGCCGGAGGTCGACAGCGGCCCGCGATACGGCCAGACCGGCTCCTTGGCGAGCGCCCAGGACAGCTGGATCGGGTGATCCATCAGGTTGCGGCCGACCTGATCGGAGGTGTTGGCGATGCCGTTCGGCGTCGCCTCGCTCCGGGAATTGAGAAGGAGCCGCGGCGTCTCGATGGCATGGGCGGCGAGGACGAACACCTTGCCGGTCGCCCGGCCCTCGCTGCCATCCCAGCGCTTGAAACGAATGCCGCTGATCTTGCGATCGGCGCCCACCTCGACGAACACCGCCGTCGTCTTTTCGTGCAGTTGGGCGCCGGCCCCGGTCGCCCGGTCGAGATGAACGGTCGCGTCGTATTTCGCCTGGACCGGGCAGATCGGAATGCAGCTCGCGTTGCCGCAGCAGCCGGGACGGTTGTCGCGGTCCTGCGAATTGCGGCCCTGCGGCGTCGAACGCACCTCGTAGGGCGTCCCGTCGAGCGCCTTGGAGAACGACGTGTCGAGGTAGGACAACGGGATTTCCGGCATCGGATAGGGCGTCGTCCGCGGCGCGCCGAGATCGTCGGCGGAATCGCCGGCGACGCCGATCTCGTCCTCCGCCATCCCGTAGAACGGTTCGATCTCGTCATAGCTGATCGGCCAGTCGACGCCCTGCCCGTAGAGCGTCTTCAGCTTGAAGTCGTTCGGCACCAGCCGCAGGCAGGTCCCCAGCCAATGCCATGTCGTGCCGCCGACGACCTTGAGGTAGGTGCTGGCGAACTCGTCGGGCCCATCCTGCTCGTACCAGAATTTCAGGTCGTTGGAGATCGGGTGCATCGCCTCCGGCACCGGCGGATACGGGCACTCGGGCACCTTGATCAGCGCATCCCAATAAAGCTGGAGGGCGTCCTGCCGGTCGACCTCGGCCCCCGCCTCGAGGATCGCGACCTTGACCCCGTCGGCCGCCAGCTTCGACGCCAGGATCGCACCGGACACGCCGGAGCCGACAATGATGACGTCGGCGCTGATATCGTCTGCCATGGCCGCGTGCCCCTCTCAACCTTCCGGCGGATCGGCCCAATAGCCGGTCTCGCCGCCGCATTCTCCGAAGGGCTTGCTGAAGGTCATCGCGTCCCAGACCAGCGCGCTGGTGAAATCGGCGACGGCCTGTCCCTTGCCGGTCTCGTAGACGCCGGAATACCAGGCCGCGACGATCGCGTCCGTCAGCGGCGTGAAGGACGAGAAGGATTCGCCGGCGAGCCGCTGCCAGTTCGGGACCGTGCCCCGTCGCCAGGAACCCGCCGAGCAGCTTTGCCGCCACCGTTTTGTCGAGACCGGTGGTTTCCGTGAGCTTCTGCGAAAGCGTGAGGAACTGATCGACCGTGATCTCCGCCTGCGCATAGAGCGAAGCCGGAAAGCCCGCGGTGGCCGTTGCGGCAACCGCCGCGCCGACCGCGGCCAGTATCGCGTCGCGTCGTGTCAGCCGCGCCGTCATCGCACTCTCTCCGCGCCGGTTTCCGATCGGACGAATTGCCAGCCTAGCCCAGTTCCAGGGAGACCGCACCCCTCCGGGTCGCGCGGAAAAGAGCCGTCACGCCACCTCATAGGCGAAGCGGAAAGATCCGCCGGAATCGACCGCTGGCCCCTGATTCGCGCGAACAAACTCGTCTGCCGCTGTTGGTCACGGACCCGGTCTTTGGGGAAATCCGCATTGCGGCCCCATTTTGGTCAAAACCTCGCCGTTCTCTAGCGGGCGGCGGGCGGCCGACGCGTAGGTATCGACCGGCCCGGCGGGGAGTAGCGTAGCGTGGACGCGACAGGGGTCAGAATGTGCGGCCTGGCATTGGGCATGGCCGCCGCTGCTTTGATCGCCGGAAGCGAAATCGCGGTCGCCGCGCAATGCGGCCGGGCGGCCTGGTTCGATCTCGACGGCGTGACGGCCAGCGGCGAGCGCGCCGATTCCAGCGCGATGACGGCGGCCCACCGCACCCTGCCCTTCCAGACCAAGGTCAGGGTCGAAAACCTCGCCAACGGCCGGTCGGTCGTCGTCCGGGTCAACGACCGGGGGCCGTTCACCAAGGGCCGGGTCATCGACGTCAGCAAGGCGGCGGCGGCGAAACTCGACATGATCCGCACAGGCACCGCGAATGTCCGGGTGACGGTCGTCAGCGGCAAGGGGGCGGAACTCGTCGGGACGTGTGGCCCCGCCCGCGAACCGGCGGCACCAGAGATCGTCACCGCTTCGGCCGAGGTCGGATTGCCCGAGCCGCGGCTTCGTCCCCATGCCGCGATCACGCCGGAAGCGGCGATCAATCCGTTGGCCGACACCGCCGAGAAAGTCCCGGTGACGCCACCGGGCGACGTCATCCCCGTGGTCGAAGGCGCCAGGCTGTCGCTGCGTTTCGCCGATGCCTTCGCGCCGGAGGCGGAGGCGCCGAAGCTCGCCGAACCGCTGCGCGAGAAAGCCGACACGGTTATCGTCCCGCCTCCGATCGATCCGCATCACGGCGCCGCGCCACGCGAGGAATGGGATCGCCTGCAGCAGGTTCCGCAGTAGATTTTGCAACGCCGAATCGGCCTCCAGTGCCGTCACCCCCGTTTTCCCCAACATCGCGCGTTGACCCCCTCCCGCGACTCGGCTTAGCGTCAGCCAAGCGTCGGAGTTGTCGACGTGCCGAGGGCACCGCGTCCCCGGTTTTTCCAATCAGGTTGGCGTAAGTCGGCTCGTTTCGGGCAAGGGATGCCTGTCCGCGAGCGAGGGTCGTTTCGTGCATATTTCTGGCGTGAAACCGAGCGGTTTTTTTGCCAGAAAACGAGTGACAAACAGACCTGAGTAACACTATATTTAGTGTTTCGCGTAAAGCTTGGACACAACATCCGGGGAATCAAACCCCGGCGGGATGTGTCTGACGGTACGAGCGGCGGGGCGCCGAATCCTGGAAGGTCAGGATACGCGCACTTGGATGACATGCGCGTGACGCGCAACGAAATGGGGCAAAAATGCGGATCGAGCGGCACTACACGACAAAGGGCGAAGGCGCTTACCGGGGAATCGAATTCCGGACCACCAAGAGCGAGATCCGGAACCCGGACGGGTCGGTCGTTTTCAAGCTCGACGACATCGATGTGCCGGCCGCCTGGAGCCAGGTGGCGAGCGACATCCTCGCCCAGAAGTATTTCCGCAAGGCCGGCGTTCCGGCCCGGCTGAAGCGAGTCGAGGAGAACGACGTTCCGTCCTTCCTCTGGCGTTCGGTCGCCGACGAGGCGGCGCTCGCCGCCCTGCCCGCCGAGGAGCAGACCGGCTCGGAGCGTTCCTCGCGTCAGGTCTTCGACCGCCTTGCCGGCACCTGGGCCTACTGGGGCTGGAAAGGCGGCTATTTCGATTCGGAGGAGGATGCCGAGGCCTTCTACGACGAGCTCCGCTACATGCTGGCGACCCAGAAGGCGGCGCCGAATTCCCCGCAATGGTTCAACACCGGCCTGCACTGGGCCTATGGCATCGACGGGCCGAGCCAGGGCCACTTCTACGTCGACTACAAGACCGGCGAAGTCCGCGCCTCGGAGACCGCCTACGAGCACCCGCAGCCGCATGCCTGCTTCATCCAGGGCATCGCCGACGACCTCGTCAACGAGGGCGGCATCATGGACCTGTGGGTACGCGAGGCGCGCCTGTTCAAATACGGCTCGGGCACCGGCTCCAACTTCTCGGCGCTGCGTGGCGAGGGCGAGAAGCTCTCCGGCGGCGGCAAGTCCTCCGGCCTGATGTCCTTCCTCAAGATCGGCGACCGCGCCGCCGGCGCGATCAAGTCGGGCGGCACCACCCGGCGCGCCGCCAAGATGGTGGTGGTCGACATCGACCATCCCGACATCGAGAAGTTCATCGACTGGAAGGTGAAGGAGGAGCAGAAGGTCGCGGCGCTGGTCACCGGCTCGAAGGTCATCTCCCAGCACCTCAAGGCGATCATGAAGGCCTGCGTCAACTGCGACGGCGACGGCGACGCCTGCTTCGACCCGCTCAAGAACCCGGCGCTGAAGCGCGAGGTCCGCGCCGCCAAGAAGGGTCAGGTCCCGGAAAACTACATCCGCCGGGTCATCCAGTTCGCGCGCCAGGGCTACACCGACATCGACTTCCCGATCTACGACACCGACTGGGATTCGGAGGCCTATCTCACCGTCTCCGGCCAGAATTCGAACAACTCGGTGCGGGTCACCGACGAATTCCTCAACGCGGTCGAGAATGACGGCGACTGGACGCTGACCGCCCGCATCACCGGCAAGCCGACCAAGACGATGCCGGCGCGCGAATTGTGGGAGAAGATCGGCGATGCCGCCTGGGCCTCGGCCGATCCCGGCATCCAGTTCCACACCACCGTCAACGACTGGCACACCTGCCCGGCATCGGGGCCGATCCGCGCCTCCAATCCGTGCTCGGAATACATGTTCCTCGACGACACGGCCTGCAACCTCGCCTCGCTCAACCTCCTCCAGTTCCGCGACGCCGAGAAGCGCTTCGACGTCGACGCCTTCGAGCATGCGGTCCGGCTGTGGACCGTCGTCCTCGAGGTCTCGGTGCTGATGGCGCAGTTCCCGGCGCGGCGGATCGCCGAACTCTCCTACGAATACCGGACGCTCGGCCTCGGCTACGCCAATATCGGCGGGCTGCTGATGACCTCCGGCATTCCCTACGATTCGAAGGAAGGCCGGGCGATCTGCGGCGCGATCACCGCGCTGATGACCGGCGTCTCCTATGCGACCTCGGCGGAAATGGCCGGCGAGCTCGGCCCCTTCCCCGGCTACGCCAAGAACCGCAGCCACATGCTGCGCGTCATGCGCAACCATCGCCGCGCCGCGCAAGGCGTCGCCGGCGGCTATGACGGCGTCCACAACCCGCCGGTGCCGCTCGACGGCGCCACCTGCCCGGACCTGCGCATCGTCGAGCGCGCCCGCAGCGCCTGGAACCGGGCCGTGACGCTCGGCGAGATCAGCGGCTACCGCAACGCCCAGGCCACCGTCATCGCGCCGACCGGCACGATCGGCCTGATCATGGATTGCGACACCACCGGCATCGAGCCGGACTTCGCGCTGGTCAAGTTCAAGAAGCTCGCCGGCGGCGGCTATTTCAAGATCATCAACCGCGCGGTGCCGGAAGCCCTCGGCCTGCTCGGCTACGACCAGAAGCAGGTCAGCGGCATCATCGACTACGCCGTCGGCCGCGGCACCCTGAAGAACGCGCCCGGCGTCAACCACGAGACGCTGAAGGCCAAGGGCTTCCCGGAAGAGAAGATCGCGGCGATCGAGGCCGGCCTCGCCACCGCCTTCGACATCAAGTTCACCTTCAACAAGTGGTCGCTCGGCGCCGAATTCCTCACCGAGCTCGGCGTCACCGACGAGGAGATGGCCGATCCCGCCTTCGACCTGCTGCTTGTGGATGGGCTTCGCCAAGAAGGACATCGACCTCGCCAACGTCTTCTGCTGCGGGGCGATGACGCTGGAAGGCGCGCCCGGCCTCAAGGACGAGCACCTCGCCGTCTTCGACTGCGCCAATCCCTGCGGCCGGATCGGCAAGCGCTACCTCTCGGCCGAGAGCCACATCCGGATGATGGCGGCGGCGCAGCCCTTCATCTCCGGGCGCGATCTCCAAGACCATCAACATGCCGAACGACGCCACCGTCGAGGACGCCAAGAACGCCTACATGCTGTCCTGGCGTCTGGCGCTGAAGGCCAACGCCCTCTACCGCGACGGCTCGAAGCTCTCGCCAGCCGCTCAATTCCCAGATCCTCGAGGACGAGGAGGAGGAAGCCGAGGAGGCGGTCGAGGCGCTCGTCGCCAAGCCCGCCGCCGCCCGCGCCGAGGCCGGTGACCGAGCGGATCGTCGAGCGGATCATCGAGAAGGCGGTGCGCGAGCGCGAGAAGATCCCGAACCGGCGCACCGGCTACACCCAGAAGGCGATCGTCGGCGGCCACAAGGTCTATCTCCACACCGGCGAATATCCCGACGGCCGCCTCGGCGAGATCTTCATCGACATGCACAAGGAAGGCGCCGCCTTCCGGGCGATGATGAACAACTTCGCCATCGCCATCTCGCTCGGCCTGCAATACGGCGTGCCGCTCGAGGAATATGTCGAGGCCTTCACCTTCACCCGCTTCGAGCCGGCCGGCTTCGTCCAGGGCAACGACACGATCAAGAACGCGACGTCGATCCTCGACTACGTCTTCCGCGAGCTGGCGATCTCCTACCTCGGCCGCCACGACCTCGCCCATATCAGCCCGGACGACATCGGCTCGACGACGATCGGCGAAGGCGTCGGCCAGGGCAAGGTCCCCTCGCCCGAGTCGTCGGTCTCGCACGGCCTCGTCCGCGGCCGCCGTCCCTTCGCGCTGGTCGACAAGCCGGCCGACAAGGCTCAGCGCCACGGCCGGGACCCCGGCCGCCCCGGCCCGCACCGGCAGCGGCTCCGATCCCCGCGCCAGCGGCTCCGGCCCCACCACCGCTCATCCCCGCGCAAGCGGGGACCCAGCTTCGGGCAGCGGTGCGGGGCGCGTCACCGCGAGCACCGGCGGCGCCATCCGCGCCGTCGCCTCGGCGGGACCGACCGGCGCCTCGATGGCCCGGGTCGCCAGCGCCGTCCGCGCGCTCGCCGACGAACAGCCGGCGACCGCCTCCGGCCTCGCCCCCTCGCCGCACCTCAAGGCCGACCCGGCCGCCGACGCCAAGGCGCTCGAAGCCGAACGCGCCGCCGCCGCCCGCCTCCGCGGCTACCTCGGCGACGCCTGCGGCGAATGCGGCAACTTCACGCTGGTGCGCAACGGCACGTGCCTGAAGTGCGACACGTGTGGCTCGACGACGGGGTGCAGCTAGCGTCGAAGGCAGGAGGTCCGTTATGGCTTCCCAGCTTGAAGCGTTTCCCCTTCGCGTAGTCGACTTCATGCCTTTCCCAAACAAGCGTTCGGCGCATTGCTTCGGCCGAGCGATCGTAGAGGATGGCGGAGTTCTTGCGTGAAGGGTATCGATAGCTGCCCAGTGTGCGCGACGGAGTGGATCGCTTCATATATCGCTCAGGTCTACACCTCCCTGTCCCCGAGCACGGCGTCCTGCGGATGCCCAGTGGCGAACTGGTATTTGGCTCCCGCAATGTTCCGAACATACTTAACGGGTTGGAAACCTGCCTTTTTTTTTGACCCGATCAGCCCAACGACGTCGTGGCCCCCGACCTCGTCGCGGTGTGCTCTTCTCTTTTTGCGTTCGATCTGGCTATCGGGAACACTGATCGCCACCAGGTAAACTACATGCTATCTGGTGAAGCAGACCCAAAGGTCGACCGTCGCTCGTTAGGCTCCATCCTATCGACTTCGACGCGTCCGACCTTTTGGCGCCCGAGATGCAGGCCGAACCGATAAATCGAAATTCCCACACCGTAAAGACAATTTAACAGATTCGCCGATCGAGGGGGTTTAGTGTGGATGTCGCGAGCGGTCTCTTGAGTCGGTTCCAGCGGGGCCGGGAAATCATGTTCGAGAATGCTCTTCACGGCCTTCCCTGAATGGCTTCCCGACGTTGGACGCAAGGCACTGCTGAAGCGCGTCATGTCGCCCGAGTTCTCCACTCGTCTGACACAAGCGAACCAGGGGCTTAGCGATGGAACGTATTCTAAATACGCCATTCTGAGGTTGGTTCCAGAAGCCTACCGGGGTGAACAGTTCAATGTCGGGATCGTCGTTTTTAATGAAGGCGGCTTAGATGTTCGTATCCAGGTCCAGCCAAAGGTAGTGCGTGCGCTCGGCTATGATCTTAATGCATTTGACTGGGTCCAACGAACAGTCGAAAGCCTAAGATCAATCGGACCTTCCTCCAGAATCGCGCCGTGCCTGCATCGCCGGTCTCCCGGGCTTGGGAACGTCTGAGTTGGGTTGGTTTTCGTCCGAAAGCGAAGACGAATATGAGGCGAGGTTGGCTCGTATCAGGTCCAGTACATCGACCGCCCTACGTCCACAGTCCAAAGCAAAGACTTACGTCCTTGACGAGATCACTTCGCGAAGAGTTTAAAAGTCGAAGAGTAATGGGTCGCCACCCAGAAGATTTGCAACATCACAAAGTCGTTGCAAATGTTGCCGTTGGCCCGAGTGAAAAGCTTAACGTGGATTTTCTGGCAAAGAATGGTTCATTTTACGCCACTGAAACCGCAGATTTTTCCCGATCAAAAGATACATGTTTCCGGTAAAGGAGGCAGCCCTTGCCGCCTACACACTCAGATACGCAAAGAAAGAGCTTGGCCACGACAATACTTATTGTTATTTTGTGTATTTAGCCCCATTGATAGTTGAGAACACTATATCGCCAGCATTGTCCATGGTCGAAGGCGATGTTGATAAGCTATTTAATTTGAGTAGCGCTGAGGATAAGAGAAAGTATTTGGATATTATGTTATCTGTCCTCGGCTCGCCGCCTCTTTTCAATTCCTAAATATCATTATCTTGAGATTGAAAGGGCCGCTGTTTCCGCAACGGCCCTTTCTTTGTCAACTATCGACGCCGATCGGGTTCGCCCTTTGTATCCCCCCTCCGGGCTTGGGAACCCGTTCTACGGTCGTTGTAATGGCCGCCGCTCGGCCTGTTCGACGGTAATGAAACGTCCGTCGCGAGAGTCGCGACCGATATCAAACGTCTTCCGTTCGTTCTTCGAGGTCATTCTCTCTACTCCGTATCTGTATCGCCCGACCGCACATATTGCGACGGGGACCATGTCGCATACTATATATGTGTTTAACAAACTCCAAGCCCAAAAAGGTTCTTTTTTTGTTCTCTCCCCAATATCCACAGTCTCTAAGGGGGCTTTGAGCCCGTAGGGCGGATTAGCGAAGCGTAATCCGCCGCTCTCCGCCCCACCCGCCCCGCACCCGGCGGGTTACGCCTGCGGCTAACCCGCCCTACTTCCCCTCCAACCGTCTCGGCCCAGCTCGTGGCGCCGCTCTTGCCGTCGAGGAAGGGCAGCGTCGTGTAGGCCAGCGCCGGCGCGGCGAACATCTCGTAGTGGGTGAGGTCGGGGAGGATCGCGAGGCGGTTCTGCGCCATGTTCTCGCGCATCCAGCCGGCGTCGCGGAGGCCGCCGCCGAGCAGACTGATAGAACTCGACGATGTGCTCGGGCCGGATCATGTCGCTGTCGCCGTAGACCAGCATCACCGGCATCTTCAGCGTCTTGACGTCGTCGGCCCAGTCATAGGGCTTGCGCATGTAGGCGCCCATCGCGTCGAGCAGCTTCGGGAAATCCTCCGGGTGCGGCGCCACCGCGACGTAGGACGTGTACATCGGCGTCCCCTTCATCATCTCGGCCATGCCGGCGCCGACCGCCGCCTGCTGCGGCAGCATCTCGGGATAGAACCCGTCCTGGGCGAAGGGCGTCGATACCAGCACCAGCCGCCGCACGGCGTCGGGGTGCTGCACCGCCAGCCGCAGGGCAACGCCGCCGCCGAGCGAGTAGCCGAGCACGTCCACCTTGCCGTAGCCGAGCGCATTGAGGATGGTCGCCATGTCGTCGCCGATGTCGATCAGGCTGATCGGCCGGTCGCCGAGCGCGGTGCGGCCGTGGCCCTGCAGGTCGACGGCGATCACCTGCCGGTGCTCGGTGAAGAGCGGCATGAGCGGCTGGAACATGTCGATCGAGCCGAGCCCGCCATGGAGAAGGAGCAGCGGCTCGCCCTCCCCGCGGATCTCGTAATAGTAGCTGATGCCGTCGGCCTCGATATGGCCGGACTTGTCGGGGGCCGTCGCGGCCGGGGCTGCGGTCGTCATTTCCGTCTTTCCTTCTTCGGCAAGGGCCAGGGTGGGGGCGGCAAGCACCGCCGCGGTCAGAATTGCTGTGGTCAGGGCGCGTCGCATCCTCTCGGTCTCCTCGTCTGCCGGCGAGGCTGCTGCCGGCGCTGCGATACCCACACGACGCGCGACCACGCGCGCATTCGACAATGCCGGCAAGAAAAATCGTGCCGCCGCCGCAAACCACCCTCCGCGCCTCGAAAGACCCAAAACCCTCCATCATCCCCCCGCCCACCTCGCCGGGCACAACAAAAAAGCAATCCCCGCCGCCGCGTCCGGCCTTATCCTCCGTCCCATCCTCGCTCGACTGAGGGGCGCCATCCGGAGGCGTTCGCATGGCGGAGCGGGGTGCGGTGTCCTGGCGCTCGCCCCGCAAGCGGTCGCCTGGAGGCTCGGTATCAATCCACCCGCCGGTGAAAGCCGGCGCCGCACGCCCGCGAAGGGCGCGGCAACGGGTGCGTGAGCGCGGTGCTTCCGCTCAATCCCTCCCCGCAAGACCCGGGGCGGTGATCTGGCGGATGCAGTCTCCGGTCCAACGGCCGGGGGCGAAGCAAGAGCCGCAGAGGACGGCGAGCCACCGGTAACGGCGCCGCCTGCTCATGAAGGTCGGGGTCGCCGGCCTTCGCAAGGGGAGCCTTTTCCCCCTTGTGCCCCCGGCGTGGACCGGAACGCCAAAAAATCACCGCGGCGGGCGCCCGAGCGGGCGTTTCCACCACGACCCTTCTTCGGCCTGGCGTCCGCTCAAGCGGCGCCCGCCACCCCCTCGTCTCTCTCCAGGAGGGCCGTGGGGTGCGACAGGGAGGAATGCAGGAAGATCAAACTCCGGCCCGGATCCCGGGCGCGGCAACGATGGCGCGCGGATATGCGCCAGTCACACGGCTCACCCGTCGCGCGCCGGACGACGGCTTAGCAGGCCCGGCTTCATGCCGGGCGGACCGGACTGGCCCGCCTCTCTCGCCGTGATAGGCTCTCCCCGTTTGCGAACCAACGGACAATGTCCCGATGACCTCATCGACGATCCTCGTGATTGCCAGGCCGGAGGCCGGCTTTCTCTCCCTGCTCGACCGGCTCCCCCCGGAGGCCGATCTCGTCGTCGGAATCCAGCCGGAGGATTTCGCGCGCCCGCGCGCCCGAGGCGGACGTCCTCCTCAACTGCATGGAGCCGCTGGCGATCTTCCGCGACGTCTTCCTGATGGCGCCGAACCTCAAGTGGGTGCATTCGATGTCGGCGGGGGTGGAGAATTCCCTGTTTCCGGAGCTGGTCGCGAGCCCGGTGCCGCTGACCAACGCCCGGGGCGTGTTCAGCCGGTCGCTGGCCGAGTTCGCCCTCCTCGGCGCGCTGTTCTTCGCCAAGAAGGTCCCCGACATGCGCCGCCGGCAGGCGGCGTGCCGCTGGGTCGACATGGACGTCGAGGAACTCCACGGCAAGACGATGGGGATCGTCAGCTACGGCAGCATCGGCCAGGCCACCGCGAAGCTCGCCAAGGCTTTCGGCATGACCGTCTGGGCGCATCGTCGCCGTCCGGAACTCTGCGAGGGCGACGCGCTGGTCGACCGCGCCTTCGGGCCCGACGGCCTTCGCGAGATGCTCGCCGGATCGGATTTCGTCGTCGTCTGCTCGCCGCTGACGCCGGATACCCGGGGCTTCTTCGGCCGGGCCGAGATCGCCGCCATGAAGCCGTCGGCGGTGTTCATCAATGTCGGGCGCGGCGCCGTCGTCGACGAACCGACGCTGGTCGAGGCGCTCGCCAACCACCGCATCCGCGGCGCCGCGCTCGACGTCTTCGCCGTGGAACCGCTGCCGGCGCACAGCCCGCTCTGGGGCCTCGGCAACGTGCTTCTGTCGCCGCACAGCGCCGACCACACGCCCGGCTGGGTCGACCAGTCGATGCTGAAATTCATCGAGAATTTCGAGCGCTACGCCGCCGGCGAACCCCTGCTCAATCTGGTCGACAAGAAAGCCGGCTATTGATCTTTCGTGCGGAGGCCGGAAACGCGGCACACCGTTCAATCCGCCCTTCATGCTGGCTCCCACCTCAGGAGACCCGGATCGATGCCCGCCATCGTCCATGACGAACGCCATCATGTCTTCCACACGGAAGTCGACGGCCACGATGCCCATCTCCACTACACCCTCGCCCCCGGCGTCATCACCTTCGTCCACACCGAGGTCGCGCCGGAACTGGAAGGCCGTGGCATCGGATCGGCGCTGGCGCGGACCGGCCTCGATCATGCGCGCGCCGCCGGCCTGAAGGTTGCGGTGAAATGCCCGTTCGTCGCCGCGTGGCTGGAGCGTCATCACGATTATGACGACATCCTGCTCGACCCGCCGCAGGCCTCGTGACGCCACGGCCGGAACCCCGCATGGCCGCAGACATCGACGGCCGGCGCTGTCCGAGGGAACCCGTTGCCGCGACCCGGCGTTGACGGCTGTCAACGTCACAGGAGGGCATGGGCATGAACATGGTTCAAAAACCGCCGAACGCGATCGAGGATCCGGGCAGCCTCTCGTTTGTCGAGCGCGCGATCTACGTCACGCTCGGCCTCGGCCTTGCGGCGACGGCGGTGCGCCCCCGCCCCAACCCGATCCTCAGCGTTCTTGCGCTTGCCGCCGGGTCGTATCTCGCCTGGCGCGGCGCAGCCGGCAGCGATCCGGTCAAGCGTGTCTATCATGAGGTCAGGGACGACGCCTGATCCAGCCGTCGTCCCCCATCGCCGCTCAGGTCGAGACCCGACGTCGCCCGGCGATGAATCCCCATATCGCGAGCACGATGATCGCCCCGACGATCGCGCCGATGAACCCGGCGCCCTGGTCCGGGCCATACCAGCCGACCGCCTGGCCGAGCCAGGTCGCGACGAAGGCCCCGACGATCCCGAGGATGGTGGTCAGGATGAAGCCGCTCGGCTCGTTCTTGCCGGGCATGATCAGCTTGGCGATGACACCGGCGACAAAGCCGATGACGATGGTCCAGACTATTCCCACGGTGGTTGCCTCCGAAAGAGGCGGACAGCCCGCCCGGTGCGTCAACGACGCCCGGCCGGTTCCGGTTCCCTCAGCGCGGCCAGAGGGCGTGGGCCGGAACGGTCAGACCCGCACCAAAAGCGTCAGAAATGGCCCATCATGCGCAGGAAGCGCTCGGCCGCGAAGATCAGGCCGACCGCGGCGACGGCGTAGCCGATCCATTTCTTGCTGGAACTGGCGCGCGGCTTGGCCGGTGCGTCGCGGTGGGTCGAGACCCAGTCACTGACATCCTGGCGCTCGACCCAATGGCGGGCGGCGGCAAGCTTGTCCTTGTGCCAGCGCCGCAGCACCAGTTCGTTGCGAACCCGGGCAACCCCCAGATCCTTGAACTCTTCCCGGTATTTGTCGGCGGATGTGTCGATCACGGCGCAGATATTACACCCGCGCCCGTCAGGGCCGGAAGAGCCAAAGGGTCGCGGAAATCAGCCAGTCTCCGGAGCCGCCGGCCATGGCCATGACAAGCACGAAAGCCGGACACCGCCGCTTGTCGGCGGGCCGCCCAGAGAGATATCGAGCGTGGAAGACCGCTGGTCAGCGGTCAGCGGCGACCACCGGGTCCGCCCGGACCCATCACGCGCTTCTTCGGCGCCGGCAGAAGACCCTCGCGCTGGGCCTGCTTGCGGACGAGCTTGCGGGCCCGGCGAATCGCCTCGCCCTTCTCGCGCGCCCGCTTCTCGGACGGCTTCTCGTAAAATCGCTTCCGCTTCAGCTCGCGAAAAACGCCCTCGCGCTGCATCTTCTTCTTGAGGACCTTCATCGCCTGGTCGACGTTGTTATCGCGGACGAATATCTGCAACAGACGTTCCTTTCGGTCGGCCGCGCATGGCGGCCTGTATCGGTTTTGGCCTCTCGGTCCCTGGTGTGCCGCGGATACGACAAACCGCCGCGGAGAGGGTGTTTTCCCACCATCCCCGCTTCGGGCACCGTTTTTCTGGGCTGTATTTAACCGGGCCGCGCCGATTTTGCCAGTGCCGGTGGAAGAAAAAATGACGGAACGCGCCGCCTCAGCCCTCGTCGTCCGCGGCGTTGGCTTCGCCGGGCACTTCCGCTTTTCCGCCAAGGGTATCGCGGATGTAGAGCTGCTTGACCGCGACCAGCGCCACCACCGCCAGCGGGGTGGCGAAGACTACACCCAGCGGCCCGAACAGGACACCAAAGGCAAGCAGGGCAAAAAGCGTCAGCGCCGGCGGCAGGTCGACCGCCTGCCGCTGCACCACGGGCATGACCACGTTGCCCTCGATCTGCTGGATGGCGAGATAGAGCACGACAACCCACAATGCGGTTCCCGGGCTGATCGAGAAACCCAGGAGAACCGCGGGAATTGCCGCGACGATCGGCCCGACGATCGGCACGAAATCAGCCACGCCGGCGATGAATCCGAGCGCCAGGGCCGAAGGGACGCCGAGAATGCTCAATCCCGCCGCGGTCAACGTGCCGATGATCACCATCGCCACGAGCTGACCGACCAGCCAGTGGCGCAGCGCCCGCCCGCTATTGTCGACGGCGGCGGCGATGCGGTCCCGGACCCGATCCGGGAAGAGGATCAGAAGCCCCTTTCGATAATCTCCCGGCCGCAGCGCGATATAGACCCCGGCGATCACGACAAGCGCGAAGGAGAGCAGAATATCAAACAGCGTCAGGGTGATGCCCGCAACGTTGGCGATGGAGCTGCCCTGCGAGAAGAATTCGCGGAGCCGCTCGGCTACCGTCTGGCCGAGATTCTCGACGCCGAGCTGCTGCTCCAGCGAGGTCCAAAGTTGCGGCCACTGGGCGATCAGGCTGCGGGTCTGGGCCGCGATCTGGTTGCCGAGCAGCACGGAAAAGCCGACAACGAAGATGCCGACGACAAGAACAGCGAGAAGCAGCGACCATGGCCCGCGGATCGGCGTGAATCGTTCGATCGGCTCGGCGATGCTTCTCAGCAGGATCGCCATCAGCGATCGCGCCGAAGACCAGCAGCAGGACACCGGAAAGCTGCCACAGGGCGAGGAACAGGATCGCGATGCCCGCCGCGATCAGGACCGCCTTGAGAATGTCGCTGCCGCCGATTTCCCGGTCTTCCTTTCGCTTGGCTTTCAACATGTGCGGTTCCGGGTCTTGCGCAGGGCGACTAATCCGGCTTGCCGGTTTCGATCAATTTTTTTAGCCGGCTTATCCGGCCAGTGAGCATGCCGTCCAGCCTCCGACACGCGGTTGTCCCGTTTTCCCTCATCGTCGATAGCTCCGCGGCTTGTGAACCGTCCGGTCGCGAACCATGTTGAGACGATACACCTATCGCAAAACGGAACACATCCGGTTTGGTTGCGTTGATTCCGGTTGATCGAAGGACCAGAGATCATGAACGCCAAAGACAAGCAGGAGACTGAGGACAAGGGACGCCGGCCCGCGCGGCCCGGGAACGACCTCCCCCCGACCCGGCCGGTTCGGCCGGCCGGGCCGGAGTCGATGCGCGATCCGCCGAAGAAATGGGACGAGGTCGACGAGGAGTCGGACGAATCCTTTCCGGCCAGCGATCCGCCGTCAAACTATTGATTGGACGGGGCCTGCCCGGCTGCCGGTAAATGCTGGACGGCGTATTGGAGGAGATCAGAGAGTTCGATCCACCGGATCGAAGAGCGGTAAGTCGCGGTTAACCGTGAAGCAACTCAGGGTTTGGCAAACACCCGGCGTTCGCTGCTTGGCAACTTCCGGACGTTAGCCTCCGCC
This sequence comes from uncultured Alphaproteobacteria bacterium, assembly GCA_963812275.1. GTDB lineage: Bacteria > Pseudomonadota > Alphaproteobacteria > Rhizobiales > Kaistiaceae > Bauldia. Next base: position 112,252 of record CAWEUQ010000008.1, read on the forward strand.
GCACATTTCGATCCGGAGGAAGGGCATATGTTCCTGCGTTCCCTGTTTGCCGCCGCGGCTCTGCTGCTGCTCGCCGCCCCCGAGGCCGCCAACGCCTGGTCGGGCAACACCCGGACCAATCTGATCATCCGCAACGGCCCGGGCACGAACTACGGTCCCGTGACCGTCATCCCGGCCGGCAAGACCGTCGAGGTCTATCACTGCGCCGGGTGGTGCGAGGTCTATTACGAGGGTTGCCGGGGCTGGGTCTACGGCAAGTATGTCACCAGGGGTTACGCCCCGCTTGCCTCGACGGTCAACGTCTCGCCAGTGCGGACGCCCCATGGCACCCGGCTGAAGCCGGTCTACGTTCCGCCGCAGAACGCCTACCTCGCCTCGGCGCCGATCCGCTCGCCAAGCGAGGAGCGCGCCGACTGGTACGCCGGCCGTGCCTTCTATTTCAACGGCCGCTATATCAACCGGCCCGACGTCTTCTTCGTTTACGGTCGCTGACGGTCGGCCTTGGCTTTCCCGGCCGTGGTCAAGGCTCTGGCATGCGTCCTTGCCGCCGCTATGGCGCTGGCCCAGCCGGCCTTCGCCGCGGAGGGGCCGGAAGGGATCGGTTTCGCGCAGGCCGAGGAGGGCACCTGGTGGTGCCGCGGCAGCGGCGCCAACGCCACGATCGATTGCGCCCGCCAGAAGTGCCGGGCCGAGTCCGGCGGTCAGGACTGCTTCGCGACCCGCTGGTGCTATCCCGCCGGCTGGTCCGGGCTGATGGTCGTCTGGCTGCCGGAATTCCATTCGACGCACGTGGTCTGCGGCATGCCGGGCGAACCCGCGGCGCGGGCGGTCCTCAAGACGATCTGCGAAGCGGCGCCGGAATTCAGCCGCTGCGACACGGTCCGCCTGATCGATCCGGACGGCAACGAACAGGAACTCGGCGAATCGATCGAGCGGTCGGCCGAGTAGGCGCGCCGGCCGCACACGACGCTTCATGCAAATGACCCACCCACTCCGAAGAATTTAGCCGACAAGGAAGCGTCGCTGCTCGACTGGAAGCCGTTGGAATGCGGGGCGGCTGATGCGGCCACCCCCGCCGCTGGAACACCCCGCGTCCCGCGAAACTTGCTGGAAACTTCTTGTGTTTTACGGCCTTGCCCTTGCCACTAACTCCGGCGAATATGCCGGCCGATCGGCGCCTTATTGGCAAACGGACTGGCGCCTCGGCCTTTACCCTAGGAGGTGTACATGTCCCTGAAACTGCATTCCCTCGCACTCGGCGGTGCCGCTCTCTGGTTCGCGTTTGGTGCGAGCCAGGCCTTCGCCGCCGATGCCAATGCCATCGCCGACGCCTTGCTCGCGGCGATGCAATCCAACGGCAAGACGCAGGCGAGCTACGAGGGCGCAAGCGCCATCGGCGACGACGTGACGATCACCGGCTTTTCGGCAACCAACGCCAATGGCGGTGTCCTCACGATTCCGACCATCACGATCGCCAATGCGCAGCCGCGCGACCCCGGCGGCTTCACCGCTTCCGCGATGACATTCGACAGCGGCAAAATGGTCGACAACAAGACCAATGTCGCCTGGCAGTTGGGCTCACTCAAGGATGCGACCGTGCCATCGCCGGCCGAGATCAAGGCCAAGGCGCACATTCGGCCATTCAGCCAAGTCAGCCTCTCCGGCCTTTCGATCGAAGGTGGCGACCTTCCGGCGCCGATCACCGTCGCTTCGGTCGCCGTCGCGATCGACATCGACGCCGACGGCAATCCCCGGGATTTCGACATGCAGGTCGCTTCGATCGGTGTTCCGCCAGAGCTCTTCGCACAAGATCCGCAGCAGAAGGCGGTCATGGACGAACTCGGCTATACCGACGGCTTCATGGTCAACTTCAACGTGTCTGGCGCATATGAGACCGAAGGCGACGAAGTCACGCTGCGCACCTTCACCATCGACGCCGCGGATGTCGGCAAGCTGGCTGTCGCCGGCAAGTTCAACGGCGTTTCCCTCGGCGACATGGTCCAGGGTACCGATCCGGGGAAAGCCGGCAAGAACGGTTCGCTGGAGAGCCTGACCATCCGCTTCGACAACGCCGGTGTCGTCGAGCGGGTTCTGGACATGCAGGCGAAGATGATGGGCGTGCAGCGCCAGGACGTCGTCACCCAGTTCGGCGGCGCCCTGCCCTTCATGCTGAACTTCATCGGCAATCCGCCGTTCCAGGACAAGGTGGCGAAGGCCGGTGCCGCCTTCCTCAACGATCCGAAGTCGATCAGCATCTCGGTGACGCCGGCGCAACCGGTGAAGTTCGACGAGATCGTGAGCACTGCCGGCCAGGCCCCGCAGACGCTCCCCGATCTTCTCGCGATCGACGTGACTGCAAATAACTGATCTGACGCCCCGGCTCCCAAAAGGGAGCCGGGGCGCCCGATATCAGGGGGCGCCGCCACACCATTCGAGAGTGAAATGATGATATCGCGCTGCCGCTTCGTCCTAGCCGCCGCCCTCCTCCTTCTTGTTCCTCAAATCGCCGCTGCGGAGGAACCGGTCGAGACGGCGTTGCGCGAGAAAGTGGCCGCGATCGACGCCTCGCCCGACTGGTCGGCGAGTTTCGGCCGACTGACCTACGACTCGATCACCGACACCGCCACGCTCTCGGATTTCGTTGCGCGAACCGAGCGACCGGGCACCGAGATCGCCATCGCCAGCATCGCGGTCAGCGGATACAAGGCGTCCCCGGACGGCAGTTTCAACGTAAAATCCGTCGTCGCCGACGGTGGCGTGCTGAAGATCGGGTTCGCCACGGTCTCGATCAACGATGTCGGCATCGAGGATCTTTTCGTTCCGGTGATGGACGATGTCGTCCTGCCGCAGAACAAGCCCTTCACCTCGATGATCAAGCTTTACGGCCAGGCGCTGAAATCGCGCTTCTCCCAGGCGCGGGCCGGTTCGATCGAGATCGCCCAGCATATCGAGGGCGTCGACAGCAAGATCACCTACGAGCATCTTCGCATGCTGGGCTTTTCGGATGGCAAGCTGGCGACCGTGCGGGCCGGCCCGGTGCGGATGGATTCGCCCTCGTCGCAAGGGCTCGTCTCGACGACCATCGGCAGCATCGAAGGCAGCGATACCGACCTCGCCGCCTTCGTCCAGGTCTACGACCCCGACAACTACGTGAACGGGGTCGGCGACATGGTCTGGCACGATGGCATCGGGCTGGTCGCCTACCATGACATCCAGATGGATGTGCCGGGAGCGCGGATCAAGATCGACGGCATCGCCGTCGAGAATGCCCGCGTCCGACAACCGCCGGTTCCGTTCGCCCCCTTTCTCGATGCCGTGATGCTGAACCCCGGCATGTCGCAGGCCCTGTTGCAGCGACTTTCGGTCCGCCACTTGTCCGGCCTTCTCGGCGCGTGGTCGTTCGGCCGCATCGGTGTCACGGGACTGTCCATCGAGGCAGCCGGCATCGACCGTATGGCTTTCCAAAGCTTCGAGATGACCGACCTTTCGATCGACGGCCTCGGCGAATTCGCCATAGAGGGCTTCGAGGCGGCCGTCCGCGGCCAGTTCGCCATGCGCCTCGGCCGCTTCGCCATCGGCGGCATTCCCTTCGGAGGCATTGACGGCCTCAACCGGCTTGCCGCGTCGCTCGACAGCGGCAAGGATATCGATCCGACTTCGGTCGTCCCTTCCATCGGATTCCTGGAACTCGCCGACCTCGATGTTCAGACCCCCGATATCGACCGGCTGAGCCTGGCGCGGATCCGGCTCGACACGAGCGACTATGTCGGCCTCGTACCCAGCGCGACGACCTTTGAAATGTCCGGACTGGTGGTGCCGACCAACGCCATCACCGACCGCCAGGCCCGCGCCCTGATGGAACGCTTCGGCTACGAGAAGATCGATCTCAATTTCTTCGCCGAGGCGGCATGGAAGCCCGCCGGCCAGGTCCTGACCGTGAAGGATCTGCGTTTCAGCCTGAAGGACATGGGCGGCATGGCGATGAATTTCGCCGTTGGCGGCTTTCCCTTGCCGGCCCTGCAGGACGACAAGGCGTTGCAGGCCGCCCTTCCCGGCATGACGTTCCTCAACGGGGAACTCACCTTCCAGGACGAGTCGATCATCGGCAACGGCCTCGACATGCTGGCCGAGCAGATGCACGCGCGGCCCGATGCTTTCCGGCAGCAATTCGCCGACGCGATTCCCTTCTTCCTCTCCATGGCGACGGCCAACGATCCGCAGCTTCTGGCGCTCATCCAGCGATCGGGATTGCTGCCGAAGCTGATACCGGTGGTTCGCGACTTCGTCGCCGTGCCGGGTTCGTCGATCACGTTCTCGGCCAAGCCGCTGACCCCGGTCGGAGTCATGGCGATCGCCCAGGCGGCGGAAAGCGCGCCGTCGACCCTTGCCGATCTGCTCGGGCTGACGATCACAGGAAAGCGCGGCGAAGTCGCCCCGCCGCCGGAGGAGGAAAACAAGGTCGAACCGCCGCCGCCAGCGCCGCCGACCCAATCGCCGGGCGCGGCGCAGCAACCGGCGCAGTAGCGCCGGAAGCGCGCGCGACTATTCCGGCAGGTTCAGCCGGATGTGCAGCTCGCCAAGCTGACGGGCGCCGACTTCGGACGGTGCCCCCATCATCAGGTCCTCGGCGCGCTGGTTCATCGGGAACAGCGTCACCTCGCGGAGGTTCTCCTCCCCGCAAAGAAGCATGACGATGCGGTCGATGCCCGGTGCGATGCCGCCATGCGGCGGCGCGCCATATTGCAGGGCGTTGAGCATGCCGCCGAATTTCTCCGTGAGGACATTCTCGTCGTGGCCGGCAATGGCAAAGGCCTTGCGCATGATCTCGACCTTGTGGTTCCGGATCGCGCCCGAGGACAATTCGATACCGTTGCAGACCAGGTCGTACTGGATCGCCTTGATCGACAGGATGGTGTCGTTGTCGGCCGGGTCGAGGGCGAGGAAGGCATCGTGGTCGTAGTTCGGCATCGAGAACGGGTTATGCGAGAACTCGATCTGCTTGAGGTCCTCGTTCCACTCATACATCGGGAAATCGACGATCCAGCAGAAGGCGAAAGCATTCTCGTCGATCAGCTTGAGGTCGCGGCCGATCTTCTGGCGGGCGGTACCGGCAAAGACATGATGCTTGGCCGGGTGGCCGCAGACGAAGAAGACCGCGTCGGAGTCTCCCAGTCCGAGTTTCTCGCGGATGGCTTCGGTGCGTTCCGGCCCGATATTCTTGGCGACCGGGCCGGCGCCCTCGCCGTCGTCGCGGAAGAAGATGTAGCCGAGGCCCGGCTGGCCCTCGCCTTGCGCCCATGAATTCATGCGGTCGCAAAAGGCCCGGCTGCCGCCGGTCGGCGCCGGAATCGCCCAGACCTCGACCATCGGGTCGGCGGCGATCTGGCCGGCGAAGACCTTGAACCCGGAATCGCGGAACTGTTCCGTGACGTCGACCATCTCGATCGGGTTGCGGAGGTCCGGCTTGTCGGAGCCGTATTTCTGGATGGATTCCGCATAGGGGATGCGGACAAAGGTCTGCGACACCGATCGGCCGTCGGCGAACTCCTCGAACAGGCCGCGGATCACCGGCTCGACCGCGTTGAAGACGTCGTCCTGCTCGACGAAGCTCATCTCGATGTCGAGCTGGTAGAATTCGCCCGGCGAGCGGTCGGCGCGGGCGTCCTCGTCGCGGAAGCACGGGGCGATCTGGAAATAGCGGTCGAAGCCGGCGACCATGATCAGCTGCTTGAACTGCTGCGGCGCCTGCGGCAGCGCATAGAACTTGCCCGGATGCAGCCGCGACGGCACCAGGAAGTCGCGGGCGCCCTCCGGCGAGGACGCGGTCAGGATCGGCGTCTGGAACTCGAAGAAGCCGGCGTCCCGCATCCGTCGGCGAATCGAGGAGATGATCTCCGAACGCTTCATGATGTTCTGGTGCAGCTTCTCGCGCCGGAGGTCGAGGAAACGGTATTTGAGCCGTGTCTCCTCGGGATATTCCTGGTCGCCGAAGACCGGCAGCGGCAATTCGCCGGCCGTCGAGAGCACTTCGATCTCGCGGATGAAGACCTCGACCGCGCCGGTCGGCAGGTTCGCATTGATCGTGTCGGCGGTCCGGGCCTTCACCTCGCCGTCGATCCGTATCACCCATTCGGCGCGAACCTTTTCGGCCGACGCGAAAGCCGGTGAATCCGGATCGGCGACGCACTGCGTCAGGCCATAGTGGTCGCGAAGATCGATGAACAGCAGTCCGCCATGATCGCGCACACGATGCACCCAGCCGGACACCCGAACGGTTTCGCCGACATTGTCGGGGCGGAGATCGCCACATGTGTGGGTCCGATAGCGGTGCATGAGAATCCGTTGGTTTTGTTGAGGTGCTGGTGACGATCCGGCATTGCCGACCGGCGCGAGAGAACGCACGCGCACCCTGCATTTGTCAAGCGGTCAACGCCCGCCCACCGATCGGTCGAAGGGTCCCAAACGTCCCCGGAAGCCTTTGCCTCGCGGAGGCTCTGCGCGTACACCTGTTGCCGACATCCGGCGCGGCCCCCGCTGGCGCCATCCTGGAATCATGATCATGACCGAGGTCGCGACGGCACAGCCTTTCGGGGTTCCGCATCGGATCGCAGTCGCGCTTCGCCGCGTCGCTGCGTTCGCTGCCTCCGCCCTGAACCAGGCGATCCGAGGAGCGCCTACCTCGATGAAGGCACTGATTTTGCAGCTTTTTCTGCTCGGAAGCAGCGGCGCAGCCCACCCCATTTTAACCGATCGGCGAAGCTGCTATGCAATTTGTCAATGGCCACGTCAGTCTTGGCGACAATGCCGAGCGGCTGGGCTATAGGAGAGCTATGTCAATTATCACCAAAACCGCCGATCTGGCGGCCGTCTGCAAGCGTTTGGCCCATTTCGACTTTGTCACGGTCGACACCGAATTCATGCGGGAGACGACCTATTGGCCGAAGCTCTGCGTCATCCAGGTGGCAAGTCCGGACGAAGCCGTCATCGTTGACGCCCTGTCGCCGGAACTCGACCTTGAGCCATTCTTCAAGCTGATGAAGAATGAGAAGATCATCAAAGTCTTTCATGCCGCCCGCCAGGATATCGAAATCGTCTTCCACCTTGGTGGTCTGGTCCCGCACCCCGTCTTCGACACCCAGGTGGCGGCGATGGTCTGCGGTTTTGGCGATTCAGTGAGTTACGACCAGCTCGTCCAGAGGCTGACCGGTGCGCGGCTCGACAAATCGTCGCGTTTCACCGACTGGGGCCGGCGGCCGCTGACCCCGCGTCAGACGGAGTATGCGCTGGCCGACGTCACGCACCTGCGCGATGTCTATCTGGCGCTTTCCGCCCGTCTCGAGGAGCAAGGCCGGACTGAATGGGTGCGGGAGGAGATGGAAGTCCTGACCTCGCCGTCGACCTACCAGATGGAACCGGAGTTGGCCTGGAAGCGACTGAAGCTGCGGATACGGAAGCCGATCGAACTGGCCGTCCTGCAGGAAATCGCAGCGTGGCGGGAACGGGAAGCCCAGTCGCGTGACGTTCCCCGTGGTCGTGTCGTCAAGGACGATGCGATCTACGAGATCGCCCAACAGCAGCCGACCACGCCGCTCGCCCTCGGCCAATTGCGCACGATTCCCAAAGGTTTCGAACGATCGCGCGCGGCGGAGGACATCATCGCCGCGGTCGAGCGCGCCATGGCGTTGCCCAAGGACCAGTTGCCGCGTGTCCCGAAGGCGCGGCCGGCGACCAACGGCACCGGAGCCGCGGTCGATCTCCTCAAGGTATTGCTGAAGATGACCAGCGAAAGCCATGGCGTCGCCGCCAAGGTTATCGCCACGGTCGACGATCTCGAAGCAATCGCTTCGGACGACGCAGCCGACGTTCCGGCGCTCCATGGCTGGCGCCGCGACCTCTTCGGCGACGCCGCGCTCAAGCTCAAGCGGGGCGACATGGCCCTGGCGGTCCGGCAAAACCAGGTGGTGACGATCGACGAGACGGGCCGGAAATCCGGGGCGGCGCATTAAGCGCTTCTTGGTGAGCCTTTGTCGCTGCGTCTGATCCTTGCCATCTTTCCGGAACGGCTTTCGGAGAGGATCAGGACGGCGGCAGAAAGCTGCGAGCCGATCGATCTCAAGGTTGACGAAAACGGTGAAGGCGGTCTCCGCACCGCCGAGATCGTTGTTTCCGCCGATTATTCCCAGAACGTCCTGGACGCTTTGCAAACCGCCCTCGAAGGCGAAGACGGCTGGCGGATCAATGTCCTGCCGATCGAGGCAACGCTGCCGCGAATCTCCGACGAGGAAATCAAGCGTCAGGAATCGAATCGCTCGACAACCGCTCGGGAAGAAATCTACGAGGATGTGGCAAGCGGCGCGCAGCTCGACATCAACTTCGTCGTCCTGACGCTGGTCTCGGCCGTCGTCGCCACCATCGGTCTCAACGCGGACAATGTCGCCGTCATCATCGGCGCGATGGTGATCGCGCCGCTCCTCGGCCCCAACCTCGCCTTCTCGCTTGGCGTGGCACTCGGGGACCTCGAGCTGATGCGCAAGGCCGCGATCACTTCGGCCGCCGGCATCGGCATCACCCTCCTGCTCGCGGTGTCGCTGGGGCTGGTGATACCGGCGAATCTGGAAAGCGTCGAGCTCCTGCGGCGGACGCATGTCTGGTATGGCGACGCCGTTCTCGCGCTTGCCTCCGGCGCTGCAGCATCGCTGTCGATCACCTCGCGGCTCGCCAGCACCCTGGTCGGCGTCATGGTGGCGGTGGCGCTCATGCCGCCTGCGGTGGCGGCAGGCTTCCTGGCCGGCGGAGGAGATTTCACCGGTGCGTTCAGCGCCCTGATCCTGCTGGCCACCAACGTGGTCTGTCTCAACCTCACCAGCCAGCTCGTCTTCATCTGGAAAGGAGTCCGCCCCAGGCGCTGGCTCGAGCGACGGGCCGCGAAGGACGCCATCCGCACGAATCTGATCGTCCTCGGAATCCTCGTCATCCTTCTGATCGCGATCATCTATGTCTGGGCGCGCATTTCAGCGTAGGCCGGCGAAAAATCGATCGCAATCGCGTCAAATATGGCCGTCATCGCGACTAGGGACTTGCCACGGCAACATTCATACGACAAATTGCCCCCTCTACGGAACTGGCGTCAATTCGACGTTTGAAAGTTCCCAAAAGCTCAAAACCGGAGGAAACGAGAAATGTCTGGAGAGTTTGAATTCGACCCGCAATCGCGGCGTGAATTTTTCAAGAAGGTCGGCGGTTCTGCCGCCGCGGCCGCTGCCGTGTTCGGCGGCTTCGGGATCAGCCCCGCCCTGGCCGACGCGATGGTCGTCGGCATGTCCGAAAAGCCGCTGAAGGCTGCCTTCTCCAACGCCGGCCTTCAGGCCACCTGGTGCGCCCAGGGCAAGCAGGCCGCGGAATACTGGGGCAAGCTGTTCAACGTCGACGTGACCTGGTTCGACGGCCAGCTCGACTCGGTCAAGCAGCGCGCCGCCATCGACAACATGGCCTCGCAGGATTGGGACTTCGTTGCCATTCAGGCTTTCGGCATCGGCACCCTGACGGCCCCGGTCAACGCGATGATCGCGAAGGGCATTCCGGTCATCGATCTCGACACGCTGATCGCGCCGCTCGATACCATCGACGTCCACACCTTCCTGGCGCCCGACAATGAATTCATGGGCGCTTCGATGACCCAGGCCCTCGTCACCGCGATGGGCGGCAAGGGCACCATGGTGATGACCCAGGGCGCGCTCGGCCATACCGGCGCCCAGGGCCGCGCCAAGGGCTTCGAGTCCGTCGTCAAGAACTTCCCCGACATCGAGGTTCTCGACACCCAGCCCGCCGATTGGGACGTGTCCAAGGTCGCCCGTATCTGGGAGACCCTGCTCACCAAGTATCCGGTGATCAACGGCGCCTTCTTCCACAACGACGACATGGCGCTTGCCGCCGCCGAGGTGATGAAGCGGCACAACCGCACCGAGACCCTGATTGGTGGTGTCGACGCGATGCCGCCGGCGATCGAGGCGGTCATCGAAGGCCGCATGCTCGGCACGGTGCGCAACCCGTCCTGCCGTATCCACGGCGGCGCGATCGTTGCGGGCGTGGCGGCAGTGGCCGGTGAAAAGACCGGTGCCGGCATTCCGAAGAGCATCGTCACCGACGGGCCGGTCGTCACCAAGGCGAATGCCGAAGGCATGCTTTGGATGGAAAGCCACTTCCTGATCTAAGACGGAAAATGACTGAAGGCAGCGAAACGCCGCTGCTCGAACTGATCGGCATCTCGAAGTCGTTTGGCGGTGTCCAGGCGCTTCGGGATGTCGATTTTTCACTTCGGGCAGGCGAGATTCACGGACTCGTCGGCGAAAACGGCGCCGGCAAGTCGACGTTGATGAAGATCATCGCCGGCGTGCATCACGATTTTCAGGGCAAGATGCGCCTCGACGGCAAGGAGGTCCGGTTTCGCTCGGCCCGCGACGCTCTCGATGCCGGTGTCGGCATGGTGCATCAGGAACTCAGCATCGTCCCCGATCTGTCGGTGGCCGAAAATGTCTTTCTCGGCTCCCAGCCGGTCAAGGGTCCCGGCATCGTCGACTGGAAGCGGATGGTGCGCGAATCGCGCGAGCATCTCGCCGGGCTCGGCATCGATGTCGATCCGACGACGACGATCGGCCTTCTGCCAATCGGGCTGCAGCAACTGATCGAACTGGCGCGGGTCCTGTTCTCCGGCGCCCGGATCATCATTCTCGACGAACCGACGTCGGCGTTGTCGCCGCCGGAGGTCGAACTGCTGTTCACCACCCTGCGGCGCCTGCGCGAGAGCGGTCGCAGCATCATCTTCATCTCCCACTTCCTCGACGACATCCTGCGGATTTCCGATACGGTCACCATCTTCCGCAACGGGCGCAAGGTCCTCACCTCGCCGGTGGCCGAGATCGACAAGCGCAAGGTCATCGAACAGATGATCGGCGTCGGCCATCAGGAACTGGAGGAGAGCTACACCGGCGAGATCAAGCTCGATACCCGTTTCGACGCTCCGGTGGTGCTGGAGACCGATCGCCTGTCCATCGATCGCGCCTTCCACGACGTTTCGCTGAAGGTGCGTGCCGGCGAGGTTCTCGGCATATACGGCTTCATGGGCTGCGGTCAGATCGAGCTGGCCCGCGCCCTTTTCGGCAAGCTGAAATCCTCCGGCGGCCTCAAGCTCGAGGGCAAGCCGATCAAGCTTACCCGGACATCGATCGCGCGGGAGCTTGGAATCGCCTATGTTCCCGAGAGCCGGCGCGCGATGCTTTTCCACCACGAACCGCTCTACAAGAACATGTCGATCAGCATCCTCGAGCGGATTTCGCGGTTCCTCCTGAAGCCCGGATCCGAGCGCGACATCGCCCGCGGTCATATCGAAAACCTGCGCATCCGGACACCGGGCGCCGACCAGCTCCTCGGCAACCTGTCCGGCGGCAACCAGCAGAAGGTCGCCCTCGCCAAGTGGTTGACCCACGCCCCCAAAGTCCTGATCCTGAGCGAGCCGACCCGTGGCATGGATGTCGGCGCCAAGGAGGACGTCGTCAGGATCGTTCGAGGCTTGCGCGATCAGGGGATCGCCGTCGTCGTGGTTTCGACCGAACCGGAAACCGTGTTGTCGCTCGCCGACCGCATCCTGGTCATGAAGCGCGGCGAAATCGTAACTGAATTTGCCGGTGATACGGTAAGCAAGGACCGGCTGCTCGAGGCGGCCTGAGGGGGAAGACTACATGTCGGAAACGGGAATTGCGGTGACGCGCTCCGGAGGATTCGGCAACTGGGTGCGCAGCCAGTTGCGCAATATCGCGCCTTTCCTGACGCTGCTTTTCCTGGTCGCCTTCTTCAGCATCGCCAGCGAATCCTTCCCGACCCTCGTCAATTTCGCCAATATTCTCAACCAGATATCGATTACGGCGATTATCGCCGTCGGCCTGACCTTCGTCATTCTCTGTGCCGAGATCGATCTGTCGGTCGCCGCGATCGCCAACGTCACCGGGATCGCAGTCGCCTTCTTCACGCTCCAGGAAAGCTACGTCAACATCGCCAATCTGCCGCTGCCGGGACTGGTGGCGGTCGCCGTCGCGCTCGCCATCTGCTTCGGGCTCGGCCTCTTCAACGCCCTCGGCGTCACCCTGATCGGCATCCCCTCCTTCATCATGACGCTCGCCATGATGCAGATTGCCGACGGCATGTCTGCGCTGTTCGTTCGCGGCCAGATCGCCTACGCGGTGCCCTCGATCGTCGTCACCCTCGGCTCCAGCACGGTCGCGGGCGTGCCGGTCATCGTCATCGTCGCCGGCATCTTCCTGCTCGTCGCCCACCTCGTGCTGACCTACACCCGCTTCGGCCGCTACGTTTACATGGTCGGCGGCAACCGCGAGGCGGCCGAGTATTCGGGCGTCAACGTCAAGTTCATCGTCGGCGCCGTCCTGGTCATCGGCGGCGTCTGTTCCGGTGTCGCCGGCATGCTCGGCGTCGCCTATTTCGGCAGCGCCCAGCAGAACGAATTCACCACCTACCTGCTCGACGCGATCGCGGCCGTGGTGGTCGGCGGCACCAGCCTGTTCGGCGGCAGTGGCGGCATCGGCAACACGATCGTCGGTCTCTTGGTCCTCGGCGTCCTCAACAACGGCCTCGACCATGTCCAGATCGATCCGTTCCTGAAGACGCTGATCCGCGGCCTGATCCTGCTCGCCGCGCTGATCATCAACGTCTACGCCCAGCGCCTGCGCTCGCGGGCCGAAGCGCGCGGCGACTGACGCCGACCGGCATCGGTCGCCGGAGGGAATGCCGCCGGCTATTCGATCCCGATCACCGCCTCGAGCCCGGCGGTCTTGGCGAGCGCGGCGAGACGGCGCTCGACGCGCGAGCCGCCGAGCGGCGCCAGGTCGTGCGGCAGGACCAGGACCAGCTTCTTGCCGTCGCGCTCCAGCCGCGTGCGGGGCACGACCCCGGGCATTGCGCCGGAAATCAGGTTCGCCACCCTGAGGGTCGCCCCCAGCGCCCGCGCCCGCTCCATGTAGCGGGTCGGCGCCAATTCCCGGATCCGCGGGCTGAGCGCCTCGTCGATCAGGCCCTCGTGACGGTAAAAGTTCGTTAGCGCCAGATAGGCGCGGCCCGGGTGGTCGACGCCGATGAAGGAGGCGTGAGCGATCAGGTTGAGGCTCTGCTCGCCGCGATACTCCGGATGGACGCGCCAGCCGATGTCGGCCAGCAGGCAGGCGGCGTGGCGGAGCCGCGTTTCCTCCTCCGTTTCGTCGAGCCCGATCGCTGCGAAAGCCTCCCCGGACCACGGAGTCAATTCCGCTGCGTGGCGTGGCGACCGCGATCGGAGCCATGCCAGTTCCTCGCAGGCGACGATCAGCGGATCCAGGGCCTTCTCCTCCGGCGAGAGCAGATCATAGAGATGCCCTTCACGGACGCCGAGTGCGGACATCACGATCCGCGACGGCTTCATGATCTTGATCACCTGTTCCAGCACGGCCGCCCCATAGGGCAGCAGCGGCCGGCGGTTGCGCGAGACAACCTCGATGGAATCGAGCGAATCGACGTCGCGGCGCGCCACCATGCGACAGAAGTCGGTCGCCTCGCTGGCCTCGATCGCATACTGGTGGGTGACGTGAAGCGGATAGCCCTTCTGCCGCATCTGGAGGCGGGCGAGCGAGCGCCAGGTCCCGCCGATCGCATAAAAGTCCCGCTTCTCGCCACCGGGCAGAACCTCCGACTTTTCCAAAGCCTCGGTGATGATCTTTTCGGCCTTCTTCATCGATCCCTGCGACGACTCATGAAGCCGCAGGCCGCCGAGCGGGAAGGTTTCGCCGGAGCCGACGCCGTCATTGCGGACGTCGACGACTTCGAGGCTGCCACCGCCGAGGTCGCCGGCGATGCCGTTCGCCCCGTGAATGCCGGAGATCACCCCGTAGGCGGTCAGCCGGGCCTCTTCCTTGCCCGAGAGCATCTGGATCGGGACACCGGCGATGGCCTCGACCGCGGCGACGAATTCCGGCCCGTTCGCGGCTTCCCGTGGCGCGGCCGTGGCGAGGACATGGATATCGGAAACGCCGATCTGGTCCGACAGCGCACGATAGCGCCGCATGGCGGCAAGGGCGGAGGCGATCGCGGCCGGGTCGAGCCGGCCCGTCGCTTCGAGCCCCCGAGCCAGCCCGCACAGCTCCTTTTCGTTGAACAACGGCGTCGCGGTGCGAGACAAGCGCTCGTAGACGACGAGCCGCACGGAGTTCGACCCGATATCGATGACCGCGATCGGGCCCGTGCCGTTCATCCGGCCGGGCGCCTCCTCGGACTTCCGGTCAGCGGCGTTTCGACCGCTTTCGGAGCGGTTGGGGGGGATCGCTTTTGAGAGATTTTCCACGGCCTGACAGGCTCGGATTGGTCATGAAGAACTGGTGCACATTGAAGGGCGACTCACCCTTCTTGACCATGATGCGTTCCGAACTCCCGTCGGACAAGACGGCCCAGCTCTGCTGGTTGTCGGCAAGGTTAGCGACCATGATCTGGCCGAGTATCTGTTCGTGCACCGTCGGATTGAGGATCGGTGCCATGGCCTCGACCCGCCGATCGAGGTTGCGCGGCATCAGGTCGGCGGAACCGATATAGACCAGCGCATGCGGCGACGGCAAGCTATGGCCGTTGCCGAAACAGAATATCCGGGCGTGTTCGAGGAAACGGCCGACGATCGACTTGACCCGGATATTCTCGGAGAGCCCCGGAATACCCGGCCTGAGACAGCAGATGCCGCGGACCACCAGATCGACCTGCACACCGGCGACGCTGGCGTCATAAAGCGCGTCGATGACGGTCGGATCGACCAGCGAGTTCATCTTCATCCAGATGGCGGCGGGCCGGCCGGCCTTCGCATTCTCGACCTCGCCCTTGATCAGGTCGAGGATCCGTCGGCGAAGCATCGTCGGAGAAATCGCTATCTGCTCGAGCTCGTCGGGCTCGGCGTAGCCGGTTATGTAATTGAAGATACGGGCGACATCGTGCGCGATCGACGGGTCGGCCGTGAAGAAGGACAGATCGGTATAGATCCGCGCCGTCACCGGATGGTAGTTGCCGGTGCCGATATGGACGTAGCTGGCAAGCGCCCCGCCCTCGCGGCGAACCACCAGCGACAGCTTGGCGTGGGTCTTGAGGTCGATGAAGCCGTAAACGACCTGCACGCCCGCCCGTTCGAGGTCGCGGGCCCAGCGGATGTTCGCCTCTTCGTCGAAACGCGCCTTCAGTTCGACCAGCGCGGTGACCGACTTGCCGGCTTCCGCCGCCTCGGCAAGCGCGTTGACGATCGGCGAGTCGTTGGAGGTCCGGTAGAGCGTCTGCTTGATCGCCACGACGTCGGGGTCGTCGGCCGCCTGCCTGAGGAACTGGAGGACGACGTCGAACGACTCATAGGGGTGGTGGACGACCAGATCCTTCTGGCGAATGGCGGCGAAACAATCGCCGCCCTTCTCGCGGATGCGCTCCGGAAACCGCGGCGTATACGGCTTGAATTTCAGCTTCGGCCGATCGACGTCGACCAGCTGCGACAGATCGTTGAGCGCCAGCACGCCATCGACCAGGAAGATTTCGTCGCCCGTCACCGCCAGCGCCTTGGCGACAAGCGTGCGCAGGTCGGATGGCATCGCGGCGTCGATTTCCAGGCGAATCACCGAACCGCGGCGCCGGCGTTTCAGCGCGCTCTCGAAGAAACGGACAAGATCCTCGGCTTCTTCCTCGACTTCGATGTCGGAGTCGCGAATGACCCGGAAGGCGCCCTGCCCTTCGACCGCATAGCCCGGAAACAGCCGCGCCACGAACAGGGTCACCGCCTGTTCGATGCTGATGAAGCGATCCTTGTCGGCCTCGGTCGCGGGAAGGCGGACGAAACGCCCGAGCGTCTGCGGCATGCGCATCAGCGCCGTCATCCACCGCCCACCGGCCTTGCGGCTCAACTGCAACGCCACGGTCAGACCGAGATTTGGAATGAAGGGAAACGGGTGGGCGGGATCGATCGCCAGCGGCGTCAAGGTCGGAAACACCGATTCGAGAAAGTGCTCCTCGAGCCATTCGTGCTCGGCTTGGGTGATCTGGGAGGCCTCGACCAGAACAATACCCTCGTCGGCGAGTTCGCGCCGCAGGCCGGCCCAGATCGCCTGCTGGTCCTGGGCCAGGGCCGAGACGGCTTCGCCGATATGGGTAAGCTGCTCGCTCAGCGACTGGCCGTCGTCGCTGATCATCGAGATGCCGCGCCGCTGCTGACCGATCAGGCCGGCGACACGGACCATGAAGAATTCATCGAGGTTGTTGGCCGAGATCGACAGGAACCGAAGCCGTTCGAGCAGCGGATGACGGACGTTGTTGGCTTCCTCGAGGACCCGCCGGTTGAAATGGAGCCAGGATAATTCACGGTTGATGAAGCGTTCCGGCAGACCGCGCAGGCGCATGCCCTCCATCCGGTCGGCACCGGATTCGTCAACCTCGCTCAACGTGGCGATATGGGGATTCTTCTGGTCCATGGCGATTTCCGAGGATTCTACACCGGATCGGCCAGAATAGGCGGAAATTGTGACGATTTCGCCAATGCCTATCGTTCAAAGGTGGGTTGCAAATCTCCGTTTCTGACGGCAGGTTCAACTCGGCAAGCCGATCATGCGGTCGGCGTCGCCCAATATTCATCCTGGCTCGCGTGGCAGCACATGCCCTTCGGGTGGAAAGAGGAGATTGCTGAATGACCACTCGGCCAAGGATTCTGTTGGCGGCCCTCCTGGGCGCCGCGCTGGTGCAGCTGGGCCCGGCCCATGCGGCCACCATTAGCTTCGGCGACGCCATGACGGTGCTGGCCCGCGATTGCGGGGCCGATGTGGAGAAATACTGCAAGGGGCTTAATCTCGGAAACAACAGGATTGCGGATTGCCTTGCCGCGAACCAGGCGAAGGTTTCGCCGGTCTGCCTGTCCTCGCTGGCGGCGGTGCGGGCCTCGCTGCAGCAGAGGCTGGCGGCGCAGGCGAGTGTCGCCAAGGTCTGCCGCGGCGACGCCGCCCGGCGGTGCACCGGCGTGGTGCAGAAGGACGCCTACGTCCTCGATTGCCTCGTCAAGGCGGCAAGAACCGTCAGCAAGAAATGCAACGCGGCGATCACCGATGCCGGGTGGCGGTAAGACATGACGAACAGAGGAAACCTCCGCATGCCCCTGAAGCTTGTACGGACCGCCGTTGTCGCTGCACTCCTGCTCTCCGCCGGCAAGGTCGCGGCCCAGGAGATCACCGCTGACCAGCTCATCGTCGGTCTTCAAGGCCCGGGAACGTTGACGGTCGCCGTCGATCCGAAGGCGCTTGCCGCCGAGGTCAAGGCGAATGTCGGGAAGGGCGTTGCGTCGCTGCCGGGCTGGAGCCAGATCAGCAAGCTGACGCAACTCGTCGTCGACATCAATTTCCAGTACGATTCCGTTGCCATCGTGCCGTCCTCCTACCGGACGATCGGGCTCATCGCCGATGCCCTCCATCATCCTCTGCTGCTCCGATACAAATTCCTGATTGTCGGCCACACGGATGCCAGGGGCGACGCTGCCTATAACCTCAACCTCAGCCTGAAGCGCGCCGAGGCGATCCGGGAGGCGCTGACAACGACGTTCGCGATTGCGCCGGATCGGCTTTTTGCGATTGGCGTCGGCGAGGAACTTCCGCTGGACGCTGCAAATCCGGATGCCGCAATCAACCGGCGCGTCCAGCTGGTCAATATCGGCCCGGTCAAATAGCCGAAGGGATCGAGGCGTTCGCCGCCAGGAACGGCGCTTTTGCGGACCTTTTCGCCAAACCAGCCGTCAGTCGTCCCACAACGTCCCTTGCCTGTCCGCCAGCCGGTTCAGTGCCTCGGCGGCGAGTCGCTTGGTGATCGAGCGGTTTTCCGCCAGCGCGTCACGATCGAGCTGATCGGCGACGATATTCGCCGCCTCCAGCGATCGTTCCATCCGAAGCAGGATGAAGTCGATCACGGCGGCATCGACGAGCAGTTGCCGATCGGCAAACAGCTTGGTCATCACCCGACGCAGGAGGTCGTCGTCCGGTTCGCCGAGTTGGGCGCGTTGGGCCGCGCGCAGGCGCGAGGCGAGGTCGGGCAGCTTCAACGGCAGCGTCTCCGGCCCTGCCCGGCTCGTCAGCAGCAGCGGCAGCCGCTGCTCGCCGGCGATGTTGACGAGGTGAAACAGCGCGGCTTCGTCGATCGGCCCGGCATGCAGATTCTCCACTGCGACCGCCCCGGCCGCGGCAAGCCGCGGTCCGCTTTCGCGATCGAGCTGCGAAGCTTCGACACATGCAGCCCCCGCCACCGACGTCCATATCGCGGTCAGGTGCGATTTTCCCGAGCCGGCCGGACCGACGAGGAGGAGACCGCGCTCGGGCCATGACGGCCAGCGGTCGATCGCCTCGACGGCTTCGGCATTGACCCGGCTGACGATGAAATCATCGCGCCCGAGAGCGGACTCGTGCGGCAGGCTCAGCGCCAGTTGGCGAGCCGATCGGGGGTGCTCGCCGGTCATTGCCTGGGAGGCGTCGGCTCTGCGGCGCTGCCGCGATAGATCGGGCTCGCCAGATAGCGGGCGAGAGCGTAGCGGACCAGGACCCCGACGGCGGCGGCGGCGGGAATCGCGACCAGCAGCCCGACGAAACCGAAGAGCAGGCCAAAGGCGAAGAGCGCGAACATCAGCCAGACCGGATGCAGGCCGACGTTGTTGCCGATGAAGAAGGGCTGCAGGACGTAGCCTTCGAGAATCTGGCCGACGATGAACAGAGTCGCGGTGGCGACCGGCCAGATCCAGTCGGGCCAGAACTGAAGGAGCGCGATGCCAACCGCGGCGATGAAGCCGAGGGTCGATCCGAGATAGGGGACGAAACTGATCAGCCCGGCGACCAGTCCGATCAGGAACCCGAAATTGATGCCGAGGATGACCAGCCCCGAGGCATAGAAGACCCCGAGCGTCAGGCTCACCAATGCCTGGCCGCGGACGAAGCCGGCGATCACCCGATCCATCTCGCGGGCGAGCCTGCGGATCGTATCGACATGATCGCGCGGCAGCCAGCTGTCGACGAGCCCGATCATCCGGTGCCAGTCGTAGAGAAGATAGAAAGCGACCACCGGCGCGACGACGACGAGCGCGAGGATGTTGATGAAGGCGAGGCCGCCCGACCACACCGAACCAACCACCGTCGTCGCCCACGTCGCCCCCTGGCTGAGGAAACTTCCGAGCGACGACCGGACCGCGTCGGAATCGACACCGAGGCTCTCGGCCCAGCTGCTCTTCAGCACCGACTCGATCAGACCGTCGAGGCGCGTCAGGTAGGTCGGCATATTGTCGATCAGCAGGAAGAGCTGATTGACGAGGATCGGCAGGACCAGAACCAACATGGCAGCAACGACGATCAGGGAAAGCACCATGATCGTCATCGTCGCGGCGAGCCGGTTGAAGCCGCGCCGTTCGAACCAGTTGGCCACCGGATCGAGGAGATACGCCATCGCCATGCCGCCGACAAACGGCAACAGGATCGGGCTGAAGACCATCAGGAAGACGAGCATCACGACGAAGGCCGCCACCCAGAAGGCGATCTGGCGATCGATCCTCATCGGGGAAGCCTCTCGTCGAGCACGGAGCTGCGGCCTTCCAGCGATTTGTCGGTGCCCATATGGCGGATCCAGTCCACCGCGTAGAGCAGCGCCGAGGCGACCGTCAGGATTCCCACCGCGACAACCATGATCTGCCGGAACAAAGTAAGATCGACGGGAAAGGCCAGGTCGCCGAGCACCAGCGCGGCGAGGACGATCTGGGCGACCGTGTTCAGCTTCGAGACGATCAGGGGTCGCATTGCGACCGGCTGGCCGAGCAGGCCGGCAAGCACCACCGCGCCGATGATCAGGACGTCACGGCTGACGACGAGGATGGTGACCCAGGTCGGAATCTCGTTCAGGACCGCGAAGGTGACGTAGATCGAGACCAGCAGCGCCTTGTCGGCCAGCGGATCGAGATAGGCGCCGACGACCGAGCGCATGTTGAACTGGCGGGCGAGAAAGCCGTCGACCCCATCGCTGACCCCGGCCAGGACGAAGATCCAGAAGGCGGTCAGCGCATCGTTCGCGACGATCAGCCAAATCGTCAGCGGAACCAGAAAAAGCCTGCCGATGCTGATGAAATTCGGAATCGTCACCTTCGCCTGGACCTTTTTTGCCGCATTGCCGCTCCACGGGCTCGGAAATCGCGGCTAGGAATGGCATTGTCGTCCTTCAAAGCCAAGTCGGCAATCGGTGGACAACCAAGCGCCCGCTTGCATTCGGCGGGCCTTGTGGTTGGATGCCGCCCACACCCGCCCCGCCATCAAGAAGGCGTGTCCATGACGATCCCCAATCGCCGCACAACTCCGGCGACCTATGCCGAGTCCGGCGTCGATATCGACACCGGCAACGAACTGGTCGAGGCGATCAAGCCGATCGTCCGCACCACCCGACGGTCGGGGGCCGATGGCGAAATCGGCGGATTTGGTGGACTTTTCGATCTGGCCGCCGCCGGTTACGCGGACCCCGTGCTGGTCGCGGCCACCGACGGCGTCGGCACCAAGCTGAGAATCGCGATTGAACTCGGCGTCCTCGACGGGGTCGGGGTCGATCTCGTCGCCATGTGCGTCAACGACCTCGTCGCCCAGGGGGCCGAACCCTTGTTTTTCCTCGATTATTTTGCGGCGGGCAAGATCGAGACCGAGATGGCGATGGATGTGATCGCGGGAATTGCCCGGGGCTGCCGAATCGCCGGGGCCGCCCTGATCGGCGGCGAGACCGCCGAAATGCCGGGGATGTATGCCGACAAGGACTTCGATATCGCGGGTTTCGCGGTCGGCGCGGTGGAGCGGAATGCCATCCTGCCGCGCAGGGACATCGCCGCCGGCGACGCCATCCTCGGCCTCGCCTCGTCGGGAGTCCATTCCAACGGCCTTTCGCTGGTCCGGCTGATCGTCTCTCGCTCGGAGATGCCTTACGATTTCCCCTCCCCCTTCGGGTCGTCCAGCCTCGGCCGATCGCTGCTCACGCCGACCCGGATCTATGTCAAGTCGCTGCTCGCCGCGATCCGGGATCCGGGTGGCGTCAAGGCGCTCGCCCACATCACCGGAGGCGGATTGATCGACAATGTTCCGCGCGCCCTGCCCGATCATCTTGCGGCGCGCATCGACCTCGGCCGGATCGACATGCCCCCCGTCTTCCGCTGGCTTGCCGAGACCGGACCGCTCGAGGAGGCGGAGATGCTGCGAACCTTCAATTGCGGGGTCGGCATGGTTGTCATCGCGGAACCGGAGCGCGCCGACGCGCTTGCGGCGACCCTGACCGATGCTGGCGAAACCGTCTTTCGCCTCGGCGCGGTCGAGCAGCGGGGCGAGGCCCCGGTCGTGTTCGACGGCAAGCTGGCGCTCGGAAGCGACTGATGGCGGGGCGACGGACCGCGATCCTGATTTCGGGACGCGGCAGCAACATGAACGCGCTGATCGCGGCGGCGATGGAGCCGGACTATCCGGCCGAGATCTCCCTCGTCGTTTCCAACCGGCCCGAGGCGCCCGGTCTCGAAAGGGCCCGGCAAATGGGCCTCGCGACCGACGTCATCGATCACAAGGCTTTCGCCTCCAAGCCCGAATTCGAGGAAGCGCTGTCGGCGCGACTTGAGGCGGCGGGCATCGAGATCATCTGCCTCGCCGGCTTCATGCGGCTTGTTTCAGAGGATTTCGTCGAACATTGGCACGACCGGCTGATCAATATTCATCCGTCGCTGCTGCCCGCCTTCACCGGCCTCAATACCCACGTCCGGGCCCTCGATGCCGGCGTCAAGCTGCACGGCTGCACCGTCCATTATGTCCGCGCGGCGATGGACAATGGCCCGATCATCGCCCAGGCCGCGGTGTCGGTCCTGCCCGGCGACACACCGGAGACGCTGGCCGCCCGGGTTCTCACGGCGGAGCACAAACTCTACCCGATGGCGCTCGCGCTGGTTGCCAGCGAGCAGGTCCGCGTCGTCGACGAACTGGTCCGCTTCTCGACGCATCCGCAGGAGTTCGCCCGGCATGCTGCTGTCGGTCCCCTGCCCGCCGGAGGGCGGGGCCTGACTACATCTGGTAGTCCGGCAGTTCGAAATCGTCCCTTAGGCTGCGGCCGATCATCAGGTCGGCGAGTGGGCCGATGGTCATGAGCCTTGTCGCCTGGTTGCGGAACCAGAGACCGAATGCGGTCTTCGGCGCGAAGGAGGATGCGAACTTCTCCGCCGCCACCTGCTTGCCGACGATGAACGGCCGCAGCCGCTCCTCGTGCCGGCGGAATGCCTCGCGGTAGTCGCCACCGGCGCGGTTCAATTCACCGGCGAGCACGTAGGCCTCGGCCAACGCCAAGCCGGTTCCCTCGCCTGCGAGCAGCGAGACGCAGGCCGCCGCATCGCCGATCAACGCAACCCGCCCTTTCGACCACGACTCCATCCGGATCTGGCTCACCCGGTCGAAATAGATGTCGTCGACACCGTCCATCAGGTCGAGGATGCGGTCGCTCTCCCAGCCGGCACCACCGAAGATGTCACGCAGCACCGCCTTGCGGTGTTCGGGATCGTGCGGCTCGGGGCCGGTCATCCGGTCGGCGTCGAAGACGAACATGAACATGGTGCGATCGTCCCGCTGGGCGAAGCGGGCGATCTGGCGGCCGGGGGTCGAATAGCTGACATAGACGAGCTCGTCCCTCGGCCGATAGCCGTCGACCTGGAAGGCGGCGACCCGGTAGCCGAGGGTCTTCTCGACGGTCTCCTCGGGACCGAAGACCAGTTCGCGCACCGTCGAATGCAGCCCGTCGGCGCCGATCAGCAAGGTCGAAGTCGCGGGGCGCGCTTCGCTCGAAGCCCACATGCACGCCGCCGTCGCGCTCGTCGATCGATGCGATGCTGTCGTCGAAGACGATCTCCACCTTGCCTTCGATCGCCCGGAAGATCGCCGCGGCAAGGTCGCCGCGCGGAAGGCTGGTGAAGCGGCCCTTGGTCATGCGGCCGAAGACGCTGGTCGGGAAGCCGCCGACCGTCTCGCCCTGCTCTGCGACCAGGCGCACCTCGCCGACCGAGTAGCCGAAGCGCTTCACCTCGGGCAGGATTCCCATGCGCTCGGCGACATCGTAGCCGACGCCCCAGAAGTCGATCATGTAGCCGCCGGTCCTGAGCTCCGGCGCTTTCTCGATCAGGACCGGCTCGTGACCGCTGCGCTGGAGCCAGTAGGCCAGGGCCGGTCCGGCGACCCCGGCGCCGTTGATTGCCATTCTCATTCGTTCGTCCCTCCGCTTCCGCGATGACAGGTCCAAGTCCCGGTCAAATCGTTGACATTGGAATTCGTCTCTTTTATGACTGACTGGTCAGACAAAAACAATAGCGGTTGATCCATGGCGCCGAAGATCGTCGACAAGGAAGCGCGGAAGCGGACCATCCTCGCGGCAGCTGCCGAAGTGTTCGCGCGATACGGGTATCAGCGGGCGACGATCGACCAGATCGCCGAGGCGGCGGGCGTCGCCAAGGGCTCGATCTACCTGTCCTTCGCCAGCAAGGAGGATCTCTTCCACGCGCTGTTCGAGGCGCTGTTTCAAGACGCTCTGCTCGACGAACCGGCCGGCAGCGACGACGAACCGCCGCTGGTGCGGCTGGAGCAGACGCTCTACCGGGTTGCCGACGCGGTCGACGCGAACGACACGCTGATCCCCCTCACCCTCGAGTTCTGGTCCGTGTGCGGCGTCGCGGAGACCCGCGAGCGCTTCGGCCGAAGCTATGCCGAACTCTTCACCGGATTCCGCGCCGAGCTCATCGAACGCCTCGACGAGGCTGCGGCGCGCGGCGAAATCGAGCCCGACCTTCCGCACACGGCACTGGCATCCTGCCTGATCGCCATGATCGACGGATTGCTGATCCAGCAGTGGACCGTGCCCGGGCTCAAGGCCTCCGACATGCTGCGGCAGGCGCTGCCGGCCTGGCTCGGCGCGTTGAAGCGCCACGCCGGCCGGTCAGGATGACGGTGCTGCTTCGATCCAGACCCGGTTGTCGTGGAAGGCCGCGCCGCCATAGGGCGCCACCGGGTCGGCGCCGGTCAGCGTATTGATGCCCCGGCCGTCGGCGAAGGCCGCGTTCGGCCAGATGCCCTCCGAGATCAGCACCCCGCGCACGACCCCGTCGAAATGCCGGGCATGAAGCCTCACCGTCCCGCGGTCGTTGCCGAGCCGTACCGGCGCGCCGTCGGCGATGCCGCGCTCGGCCGCGTCGTCCGGGTGGATCATCACCTCCGGCCGGCCGCCTTCCTTGGCGCGCGATGACGGCGTCTCGTTGAAGCTCGAATTGAGGAAGGAGCGCGCCGGCGACGTCGCCAGCCGGAACGGGTGGCGGTCATCGGCCGTCTCGATCGCAGTGAAATGATCGGGAAGCTCCGGCAGCCCCTGCCAGGGACCCATCGGCCCGTTGTTGGGCGCATTCACCCGCGGCCAGTCCGGCTTGAAATGGAACTTGCCGTCCGGATGGCCGAAACCGTCGAGGTAGTGGGAGGTCCGGAAATCGGGCTGGCAGTCGATCCATTTCGACGCCTCGAGCGCGGCCAGCGTGCCCCGGCCGGAATGCCGCAGCATCCAGTCGATATGCTCGCGTTCGCTCATGGCGAAGCCGGGATGATCGAGACCGAGCCGCTCGCCGAGGCCGGCGAAGACCTGATGGTTGGTGCGGCATTCGCCCGGCGGCTCGACCAGCTTCGGCCCGAGCAGGATGTGCTGGTGGCCGCCGCCGCGATAGATGTCGTCATGCTCGAGGAACATGGTCGCCGGCAGCACGATGTCGGCCATCGCCGCGGTCTCGGTCATCACCTGCTCGTGGACGCAGACGAAGAGGTCGTCGCGGGCGAAGCCGGCCCTCACCTTCTCCTGGTCGGGCGCGACCGACATCGGGTTGGTGTTCTGGATCAGCATCGCCGTCACCGGCGGCCCGTCGAACAGAACGTCCGGTTCGCCGCAGAGGATCGCCCCGATCCGCGACTGGTCGAGGCGCCGGACCGAGGGATCGATCATGTCGTGGCCCTCGATCATGCTCTTGTCGAGGTTGAAGATGCCGCCGTTGGTGTGGAAGGCGCCGCCACCCTCATGCCGCCAGGCTCCCGTGACCGCGGCGATCGAGGATGCCGCGTGCATCGAGACCGCGCCGTTCCGCGACCGGGTGAAACCATAACCCAGCCGGAAATAGGTGCGCGGCGTCGTGCCGACCGCGGCCGCGAAGGCCTCGATCTCCGCGACATCGAGGCCGGTGATCGCGGCCGCCCATTCCGGCGTCCGCGACTTGAGATGCGCCTCCAGTTCCTCCGGACAGTCGGTGTATTGGGCCAGATAGTCCCGGTCGGCATGGCCGTCGCGGAAACAGACATGCATCACCGCGCAGGCGAGCGCCGCGTCGGTGCCGGGCCTGAGGCAGAGACCGATATCGGCCTGTTTCATCGTCTCGTTGCGGTAGACGTCGACGACGGCGATCCGCGCCCCGCGCTCCTTCCGCGCCCGCACCGCGTGGGTCATGACGTTGACCTGGGTGGCGACGGCATTGGTGCCCCAGATCACCACGAGGTCGGATTTCGCCATCTCCCGCGGGTCCGGACCCGTCAGGCTGCCCGTCCCCGCGGCATAGCCGGCATAGGCGGGGTTGGTGCAGATGGTGTCGAACTGGCGCGAATAGCGCTTGGCATGGCGAAGCCGGTGGATGCCGTCGCGCTGAACCAGTCCCATGGTGCCGGCATAGTGATAGGGCCAGACGGCTTCGGCGCCGTGTTTCGCCTCGGCATCGAGGAACGCCTTGGCGACGATATCGAGCGCCTCGTCCCAGCCGATCCGCTGCCAGGCGCCGCTATCCCGCCAGTCGGCGTTGCCCTTTTCCCCTTTGCGGCGAAGGGGATGCAGCAATCGGTTCGGATTGTGAATCCGCTCGGCGTAGCGCGCAACCTTGGCGCAGATCACCCCGGCCGTGTAGTCGAGATCCTTCGATCCGCGCACCCGGCCGATGCCGCCCTCGACCAACTCGACCTCGAGCGCGCAGGTCGACGGGCAGTCGTGCGGGACAGGCCGTGTAACCGATGCTGTTCGGCAGTGGACGGTTCATTGACTGGCTCGATCCGGAACACGCCGCAAGCTGCGGCATTCGCACCCGGATTGGCATTTCAGGCTGCGCGGGTCAATCCTCGGGCCGGTCGCCCGGCGGCCCGCGGCCTACTGATCGCCGATCGCCGTTTCCTGGTAGGCGCGCTGCAGCCACTTGCCGTCGTGATTCACCCAGACCTGCGAGACATAGACATGCTTCGGCAGCGGCTGGCCCCGGAACGATCCGTCGAGCGAGATCCCGTAATTGATCAGCGCCACACCATCGGCGATGAGAGAAATCTCGGGCTTGGTTTCGTCGTAGGTCGAATATGCGACATCGGGAAACAGCGCGATCTGCTGGTCGACGCCGACCGCGCCGTCATACATCCAGGCGATCGCCGTGTGGTCCGGCGTCATCAGCGCCTTGATCGTCTCGGAATCCTCGGCGGTGAAAGCGCTGTTCAACGTTTCCATCGCCGCTGCCACGGCCTCGATCTCGGCGGCATCGTCGGCTCGCGCGGCCATCGGTATGTGCAGCGACAGAGCGGCCAAGGCCACCATCAGAAATCTGGGCATGGGACGTCTCCACCTCCGACGGGAACGCGCCTGCTTGCGCGCGGTCGCACTCGATCCGCCATGATGGCAAAATGCAAGCCGCCGCGACCGCCATGGTGTCCAGAGGTTTAATGCGGGGACCGGCCGGAGCCGGTCCCCGCATCGCGCCTCAGGCGCGCTTCGGATCGAGGGTCACCGCGTAGAGTTCGGTGTCGTCGGCGTCCATCAGGCGAACCGTCATCTGGCCGCTCTGGCCGTCGATGTCGACCAGCCCGAAGAACTGCAGGCCCATCGAAGGCGGCAGGTTGGCGCCCTGCTCCGCGGTCGGCGCCTTGACGAACTTGACCTCGGGACCGAAGGTCATGTCGAGGTCGTTCGGGCCGAAGGTGCCGGCATGCAGCGGGCCGGAGACGAATTCCCAGAACGGCTCGAAGTCCTGGAATTGCGCCTTCGACGGATCGTAGTAATGCGCGGCCGTGTAGTGGACGTCGGCGGTCAGCCACACCGTGTTGTCGATGCCGGCATTCTTGATGAAGCGGAGGAGATCGGCGATCTCCAGCTCGCGGCCCTTGGCCGGCCCGTTGTCGCCATTCGAGACTGCCTCGGCGCCGGCGCTGTCCACCCAGTTGTCCCAGACGACGAGACCGAGCGGCATGTCGCAGGCGATGACCTTCCAGGTCGCCCGGGAATTGGCCAGCTCGCGCTTCAGCCACTTGACCTGCTCCGCCCCGAGGATGCGGGCGTCGGGGGTCAGCGTCTCCTCCATCGACGGGCCATTGCCGCCGCGATAGGTGCGCAGGTCGAGGAAGAAGACGTCGAGCAGCGGCCCATAGGCGATTTTGCGGTAGACCCGTCCGGGTTCCGCCGGCTGGTAGCTGATCGGCGTCATCTCGTGGAAGGCGCGGGCGGCGCGAGCGGCGAGCAGGTGGATGTTCTTCTCGGTGTAGCGGTCGTCGCCCGACAGGTCCTTCGAGCTCGACCAGTTGTTGAGCACCTCGTGGTCGTCCCACTGGTAGAAGGTCGGGATCGCAGCGTTCATCGCCAGGACGTTGGCGTCCAGCAAGTTGTATTTCCACTGGCCGCGATACTCGTCGAGGGTCTCGGCGACCTTCGTCTTTTCCGGCGTGACGATGTTCTTCCACACCGTCCCGTCCTTGAGTTCGACCGTCTCCTGGAGCGGGCCGTCGGCATAGATCGTGTCGCCGGAATGGACGAAGAAGTCGGGCGCGTGTTTCGTCATGGTGGCGTAGGTCTTCATGCCGCCGCGATCGGTATCGATGCCCCAGCCCTGGCCGACCGTATCGCCGGACCAGACGAACTTGACCGAACGGTTCGAGGCCGGCGCGGTCCGGAAGTGGCCGACGATCGGCTCGGAGGTGACGTTGATGTCGGCGAGATCGGCAAGCGTCAGGCGATAGAAGATGTCCTGGTCGGCGGGCAGGCCCGTGACCAGCCGCTTGACGGTCAGGTCAGAGTCCGGGAGGGCATTGATCGGGGCGAGCGTCGTCGCGTTGGCGAAGTCCTCGCGCGTCGCGACCTCGAACAGGACGCGCGACGGCCGGTCGGCGCGGGTCCAGATCATGCCGGAATCGACGCCGACATCGCCGGACTGGACGCCATGGGTGAAGGTCGGCCGTGTGGCGGCCCGGGAATAGAACGGCATCGCGATGCCGGACGCGGCGACGAGGCCCGCGGCCCCGGCCGAAGCCAGGAATCCGCGGCGGCTCACTGCAACCAGTTTCGTCATGGAAAGCTCCTCAGGGTGACGTGTCTTTCACGCCAACCGGGGAGTGCCGGAAGTCCGTAACAGGCGCGTATCCCTGCCGTGAAGCTTTGATGAATTCCAAGGAAGATTCACCTGCTGAGCGCGGACAAGGTTCGGCAACGACGCGCGCTGGTGCGGACGGTGGGGATCGAACCCACACAGAGGTCGCCCTCCGAGGGATTTTAAGTCCCTTGCGTCTACCAATTCCGCCACGTCCGCTGCCCTCAACTGGGTAAATGGCCGACACACCATTGGCAAGCGACGCGGCTGTCCGCTCTCCACTCACCAAATCTTTGAGACCTATCGTAAGATATATCTTGATCTGCGGCTGCAATCTCCCTAGCTATGTCTCACGATATAACGAACGGAGACATGAAATGCACGATTGTCACTCTCATATCCACACATGGCACGGCGCCGGACGCCACGGCCCCCGCGGCTTTTCGCACCGGGGCGGTCCGTTCGGCGGTCGCTTCCGCGGGCCGCCGGACCCGTTCCGGGGCGGCAAGATGATCGCCGACGGCGATCTGAGGCTGGTCGTTCTCGCCCTGCTCGCCGAGCAGCCGCGGCACGGCTACGACATCATCAAGGCGCTGGAAGAGCGTTCGCACGAGGCCTACAGCCCGAGCCCGGGCGTCGTCTATCCGACCCTCACCTACCTCGAGGAGGCAGGCTATGCGACGGCCAGCGCCGAGGGGAACAAGAAGGTCTACGCGATCACCGACACCGGTCGGGCGCATCTCGACGCCAACCGTGCCGTCGCGGACGGCATTCTCTCGGAGATGGCGGCTGTCGGCGAACGGCTGGCGCAGGCGCGGGCCTGGTACTATCGGCGCGAGGATGGCGGCGACACAGACATTCCCGGCGTGCTTCCGGAGGTCAATGAAGCGCGGCGGAAGTTGAAGGCGGCCATCGCCGGGAAGCTCGACGCACCGGAGGAGGAACAGCGGCGCCTCGCCAAGATCCTGGTCGACGCCGCCTCCGCCATTCGCGGCGTGGATCTCTGACGGCCCCGGACTTCCGCCGATCAGGACCTGCGACATTTCCACGCCGGCCGGCTGTGACTGCGATCACAGCCGGCCGGCGGCGGTAATTGTAGAGGGAGAATGGACGGGAATCGTCCGCGCGGCCCGCGCTGCCGCCGCGGATTTTTTTATGGAGAAGACGGGACAATGGCGAAATATCGCGCCCACCTGCCGCAGGTGTCCGGGGACGACATCTTTCTGACCGACGGTGGCCTGGAAACCTTCCTCATCTTCCGGGAAGGCGTGGATCTGCCCTATTTCGCGGCCTTCGACCTGATGAAGGATGACGCCGGCCGCGACATCCTGCGGGACTATTACCGCCCCTTTGCCGCCATGGCGGTGGAGAGCGGTCTCGGCTATGTGCTCGAAGCGCCGACCTGGCGGGCGAACCCGGACTGGGGCGCCAGGCTCGGCTATGGCGACCGCGCCACCGTCGCCATGAACCACGAGGCGATTGCGCTGATGGCCGAGCTGCGGCGCGATTTCGAGACCACGCGCTCGCCGATGGTGATCAGCGGCTGCGTCGGCCCGCGCGGCGACGGCTATGTCGCCGGCGCCATGATGTCGGCCGAACAGGCGGAGGTCTATCACACACCCCAGGTGCATGCCTTCCGCCGGGCGGACGCCGACATGGTCACCGCCATCACCATGACCTACGCCAACGAGGCGATCGGCATCGCCCGCGCCGCCAAGAAGGCCGACATGCCGGTGGTGATTTCCTTCACGGTCGAGACCGACGGGCGGCTGCCGACCGGCCAGACGCTGAAGGATGCGATCGCCACCGTCGATCTCGCGACCGGATCGGCGCCGACCTATTACATGATCAATTGCGCCCACCCCACGCATTTCGATCGGCTTTTCGACAGCGACGAGACGTGGATCCAGCGCATCCAGGGCCTGCGCGCCAACGCCTCGACGCTCAGCCATGCCGAACTCGACGACGCGACCGAACTCGACGACGGCGATCCCGTCGACCTCGCGGAGCGCTACGCCGACCTCAGGCGCCGGCAACCGCAACTGACCGTCATGGGCGGCTGCTGCGGCACCGACCACCGCCACGTCCGGGAAATCTGCCTGGCCTGCATGGCGGTGGCCTGACGACGCGGTACCCGTGAACCGGCGATGAACCGCCGGCTCAGCGGCGGTTCAAGCGCTCGCGGCGATACTGCTCCCACACTGTTCGACGCATGTGGGAGCTTCGCCATGACAGGGAACGAACGCCGCTCGATCGCCGCCACGATGCAGGTCCTCGCCGCCGTCCGCGACCCTGTTTGCCCGCTGGCGGGCGTCACCGTCGACTTTCTGCTCGGAGACGATGCCATCGACCGTCATGCCGGGCTGTCGGCCGACGACATCGCCCACTGCCGCTCCGCCGGCGTCAGGGCGGTCGGGACGATGCGGTATCCGCAGCCGCGATCGAGGGCGCAGCGCGGCCGCTGAACGACCGCCGCGCGCAATTCCTCAGCGCTTGAGGTATTCGGCGAATGCGTTTTGATAGTCCGGGTGCCAGCGCGACAGCGGCGGGCGGTTCTCGGCGATGTCGCCGGCCGCCCAGACGATCCGCTTGGCGTCGACCTCACGGGTGACGTCGTTGTCCGGGCAGATGATGTAGAAGTCGCCCTTCCCCGTCGCCTCGAGCATCACGTCGATGACCTGGTCCGGCCACCAGGCGCCGGCCGGCTTCTCGGTGCGACCACCGGCGGTCAGCGTGGTGTGGGTCCAGCCCGGCACCAGCAGGTGGGCGCTGACCTTGCAGCCCTCGGTGTTGCGGAGCGTGTGTTGAAGCGCTTCGGTGATCACCTTCACCCCGGCCTTCGAGACGTTGTAGGCGGTGTCGCCCGGCGGGCAGGTGATGCCCTGCTTCGAGCCGGTATTGACGATCATCGCGTCGGTTCCCTGGTCGATGATGGCCTGGCTGAAGGCGTGGACGCCGTTGATCACCCCCCAAAGGTTGGTGCCGATCACGGTCTGCCACCGGTCATAGTGGTCGAAGGGGCCGCCGCCGGGTCCGGTCCCGGCGTTGTTCATCAGCACCGCGACCTCGCCGAAGGCCTCATAGGCCCGATCCTTGAGGCGCTGAACCTGATCCATCCGGCTGACGTCACAGGCGACGGTGACGACCTCGACCTTGCCGCCGGACGCGGACGCCGCGATCTCGCCGGCTGCCTTGTCGAGCGCGGCCTGGTCGAGATCGGCGATGGCGATCTTCATGCCGAATCCGGCGAACCGCTTGGCGGCGGCGAGGCCGATGCCGGAGGCGCCGCCGGTGATGACCGCGGCGCGGCCGGCCTGGAGGGCGGGATGATTGGACATGGTGATACTCCTCGACGTTTGATTCAGGCGGGCGTGAGATACGCGGGCCGCGGCGGTTCAGACCATGACGGCGTCGAGCATGGCGCGATAGTCGGCGGCCGACGCCTCGCGGGGGTTGGTGGCGTGGCTGTGATCGGCGAGCGCCCGCTCGACTACCCAGGGCAATACGTCCTCATTCAGCCCCAGCGTCTTCAGGCCGGCCGGAATGCCGATCCGGGCGTTCAGCGCCTCGCATTCGGCGGCGAGATCGGCGGTTTCGGCCAGGCCGATCGCCGCCTTGAGGCGGGCGAGCTTCTCGCCGCAGACCGGTGCGTTGAAGCGGATCACCGGCGGCAGCAGGATGGCGTTCAGCGTTCCGTGGTGGAGGTTCGGCTCCTTGAGGCCGCCAAGCGCATGCGACAAGGCATGGATGGCGCCGAGGCCCTTCTGGAAGGTCATTCCCCCCTCGAGCGCGCCCATCATCATCTCGGAGCGCACCGCGATGTCGCCGCCATTGGCGACCGCGGGTTCGATGTTCCGCCAGATGCGGCCGGCGCCGTCGAGCGCGATCGCCTCCGCCGGCGGGTTGAAGCGCGGCGAGAGCAGCGTTTCGACGCAATGGCTGAAGCCGTCGAGGCCGGTGGCCGCGGTCAGCCAGGCGGGAAGCCCCAGCGTCAGTTCGGGGTCGCAGATCGCCCGGCGGGGGATCAGATGCGGGCTGATGAAGCCGAGCTTGCGCCCGTCGTCGAGGGTGATCAGCGCCGCGCGACCGACTTCGGAGCCGGTGCCGGCCGTGGTCGGCACGGCGATCAGCGGAGAGACTGCCGCGATCCGCGCCACGCCGCCATAGATCGCGGCATATTCCTCCAGCGGCCCGGCATGAGTCGCCATCAGCGCGACGCCCTTGGCGAGGTCGATCGGCGAGCCGCCGCCGACGGCCAGCAGCCCGTCGCATCCCTCGCTCCGATAGACCTGCAGCGCGGCCTTCGCCGCGGCCTCGGTCGGATTGGTCGGCACGTCGAGGAAGACCGGCGAGCCTTCGGGGCAGAGAGCGGCGATCCGCCCGACCAGCCCGGTCTGTTCCAGCCCGCGATCGCTGACGATCAGGGGGCGGTCGATGGCGATCGCGTCCAGTTGCGCCGGCAGGGCCGCGAGGACGCCTGCGCCGAATTCGATCGTGGTGAGATAACTGATGGTGGCCAACGTCGCTTCTCCGACCCTTGATGCTGCGGGGAGCACACCTAGCGGCAAATCGCGGCCAGATAAACCGCCCGGGCGCCAGACCGGGACCCCGAAGCGTGTCGCGAGGTCAGTGACGGTGCGGGTGCCGGCGGCCGACGGCGATCGGCCGCCCCGCGACCGATTGGCCTCCGACCGCCAGTATCGTCAGCCTTCGGCCTTCAGTCCGACCGACTCGATGCCGGCAGTGGCCGCTGCCTCGTCGTTGTCCGAGGTGTCGCCCGACACCCCGACCGCGCCGATCACCGTGCCGTCCGCGTCCTTGACGAGGACGCCGCCGGCGACCGGGACAAGCGCGCCGACCGCGTGGGCAGCGCCGGCGAAGAAATGCGGACGATCGACGGCCATCTCGCCAAGCTTTCGCGAACCGAGGTTGAAGGCGAGCGCGCCGGACGCCTTGCCGCGGGCGACCTCAAAGCGCTTGAGGCTGGTGCCGTCCTCGCTGGCGGCCGCAACCACCGCGGCGCGCGCATCGAGCACGACGACGCTGAGCGGCTTGAAATTCGCCTGCCGCGCATGGGCGAGAGCGACGGTGATGATCGACTGGGCCGTCTGAAGCGTTAGGGGCATTACTGTTCCTCTCGAAATGGCGGAGCGGCCGCGTTATCCGGCCGTCCCCTGGGCGATGGGCGGCTGGAACGCATAGCCCATGTCCCAGGGAAAATAGATCCAGGTGTCCTGGCTGACCTCGGTGATGAAGGTGTCGACCAGCGGCTGGCCGGCGGGCTTGGCATACATGGTCGCATAATGGCACTTCGGCACCATCGACCGCACCAGCTTGGCGGTCTTGCCGGTGTCGACAAGATCGTCGATGACGAGGACCGCCGCGCCTTCCCCTTCGGCAAGGTCGACGAATTCCTGGCCGACCGGCTTCAGGACCTCAAGCCCGCCCTGCGCCTGGTAGTCGTGGTAGGAGGCGACACATACCGTCTCGATCAGCCGGATGCCGAGTTCGCGGGCGATGATCGCCGCCGGCACCAGCCCGCCGCGGGTGACGCAGACGATCGCCTGCCACGATCCCTTGTCGGAAAGACGCCAGGCCAGCGCCCGCGCATCGCGGTGAAACTGGTCCCAGGATACCGGAAATGCCTTGTCGGCCCTCGGATCGGCCATGTCCGCCCCTCTTTCGCTTTTTCGTCGGTCCGGACCATCGGCCGGCGGATGGACCATGCCAAGCCGCGCCGCCCCGGGTCCACAGGAAAAATCAGGTGTCGACGAGCCGCCCGGTGCGTACCGCGACGAGCATTGCCAGCACCGCCGCCTCCGCCGCCGCCAGCCGGGCCTCGTCCCGGGACCGCAGGACCAGCGTCGTCGTGAAACCGACGCCTTCCTCGAAACCGGGATAACTGCCCATCGAGACGTCCGGATAGTCCTTCTGGACCTGGCCGAGCGGCCCGGCAATGTCGCCTTCCTTCAGCCCGGCGGGAATCGACCGCGACAGCATCTTCTTGCCGGTCGCGAGCCGCGGCGCCAGGGCGTCGAGCATCGCCTGCATGATCGTCGGCACGCCGGCCATGACATGGACGTTGCCGATGCGAAAAGCCCGGCGCCTTCGAGACGCTGTTCTCGATCAGATCGGCGCCTTCCGGGATCCGCGCCATGCGCAGCCGCGCCTCGTTGAGCTGGTCCTCCGGGATGCGCTCGAGCAGCAGCGCCCGCGCCCGCGGATCGACGTCGATCGGCACGCCGAAGGCCCTGGCGACCGAGTTGGCGGTGATGTCGTCATGGGTCGGGCCGATGCCGCCGGTGGTGAAGACGTGGGTATAGCGGTGGCGCAGCGCGTTGACCGCCGCGACGATATCCTCCTCGACGTCGGACACGACCCGGACTTCCCGGACGTCGATGCCGATGTTGGTCAGATATTCGGCGATGTAGCCGATATTCTTGTCTTTCGTCCGCCCGGAGAGGATTTCGTCGCCGATGACCAGAATCGCGGCCGTGACGGGGACGTCCGCCTCCGGACTCTCAGGTGAAGAAGCCATGCAATGCCCTCGATGTCATTCTCGCCCGTCTCTTGAGGCAGCGCAAAGACGGAACGGTCGATTGGTGGTGGATGGCAGGAAACAGCCAAAGGGACAAGGGGATGCGATCCGACCTCATCGCCCGCTACGCCGACGAGCGGCTGCCGCGCTACACGAGCTACCCGACCGCCCCGCATTTCACGGCGGATATCGGCCCGGACGTCTATGGCGACTGGCTGGCAGCGCTGCCGGCTCATGCCGTGGGCTCGCTCTATGTCCACGTCCCCTTCTGTCGCCGCATGTGCTGGTATTGCGGCTGCAACACGGCCGTATCGCAGCGCGACGAGCCGATCGCCGCCTATATGGGATCGCTGAGCGACGAAATCGCCATGGTCAGCGCGCGGATCGGACGCCCGCTCGACGTGGCGCATCTCCATTTCGGCGGCGGCACGCCGACCATCGTCGGCCCTGACGATTTTCGGCGGGTCATGGATACGATCCGCCAGGCCTTTGCCCTCCGCGACGACGCGGAAATCGCCATCGAGATCGACCCGCGGACCCTGACCGCCGCGATGGCTGAGGCGCTCGGCGCCGGCGGCGTCACCCGCGCCAGCCTCGGGGTGCAGACGCTCGATCCCGACGTGCAGGCGGCGATCAACCGCCGCCAGGGCTTCGACCGGACCCGCGAGGCGATCGACCGGCTGCGGGCGGCGGGCATCGCCGCCATCAATATCGACCTGATCTATGGCCTGCCCCGTCAGACGCGTCGAATCCTGCATCGAGACCGCCGATGCGTGCCTTTCCCTGCGGCCGGATCGCTTCTCGGTCTTCGGTTATGCCCATGTCCCCGCCTTCAAGAAGCATCAGCGCAAGATCGACGACGCCGCCCTTCCCGGCGGCCGTGAGCGGAACGCCGCGGCCGAGGCCATCGCCCGGCGACTGGTCGAGGGTGGCTACCAGCGGATCGGCCTCGACCATTTCGCCCGGCCGGAGGATGCGATGGCGGTCGCCGCCCGCCAGGGAGAGCTCCATCGCAACTTCCAGGGCTACACCACCGACCCGGCCGATGTGCTGATCGGGCTCGGCGCCTCGGCGATCGGTCGCCTGCCGCAGGGCCACGTCCAGAACGTCACCGTCACCCGCGACTATCGCGCCGCCATCGCCGAAGGCCGCTTCGCAACCGCCAAGGGCTTCGCCCTCGGCGACGACGATCGCCTCCGCGCCGCGCTGATCGAGCGGCTGATGTGCGATTTCCGCGTCGACATGGAGGCCGTCTGCCGCGTCCACGGCGGCACTATGGCGGCCGTCGCCGACGCCTTCCCGGCGCTCGACCGGCTGGCCGTCGAAGGCGTCATCCGTCGCGACGGATCGCTGATCGAAGTCGACCCGGAAGCGAGGACCCTGGTCCGCGCCGTTGCGGCGAGCTTCGACGCCTATCGGGACCACGCGACGCGGACCCACAGCCCGGCGCTCTGAGGCGCTCGGCCCGGACTCTTTCCAGTTCGCGCCGAACTCTGAATACTACCTGTCCGAATCCCGGGCCGGATCGCCCGGAAACCGCCACTGGTCCCGGAGGAGAAGGGTCCGCCGCGATGCGATTCCCCTCCCCGCTGATCGAGGCCCGGCTCATCCGCCGCTACAAGCGCTTCCTCGCCGATGTCGAGCTTGCCAATGGTGAGATCGTCACGATCCATTGCGCCAATCCCGGAGCGATGACCGGGCTGGTCGAGCCCGGCATGCGCGTCCACCTTTCCCGCTCGGCGAACCTCAAGCGCAAGCTGCCGTTGTCATGGGAAATGGTCGAGGCCGACGGCGGTCTGGTCGGCATCAACACCGCACACCCCAACCGGCTTGCCGAGGAAGCCATCGCCGCCGGTGCGATTCCCGAACTCGCCGGCTATTCCGGCATGAGGCGCGAAGTCCGCTACGGACGGAATTCGCGGATCGATATCCTGCTGACCGGGCCCGACCGGCCCGATACCTATGTCGAGGTCAAGAACGTCCATTTCCTGCGGCGGCCGGGCCTCGCCGAGTTCCCGGACTCGGTGACGGCGCGCGGCGCGAAGCACCTGGCCGAGCTGTCGGACGCCGTCGCCGCCGGCCATCGCGCCGTCATGCTCTTCGTGGTCCAGCGAAGCGATGCCGAACGCCTCGCCATCGCCGGCGATGTCGATCCGGCCTATGGCGCGGCTTTCGATCTGGCGCTGGCGGCCGGTGTCGAGATGCTCGCCTATGGATGCAGGCTGTCGGTCGACGAAATCGTGATCGCCGGCGCCATTCCCGTTGTCGGCCAGCCGGCCTAACGGCCTTGTATCGGACCGCCAAAGTCGTCATATCCTCGCAGGCGGGACGCACCTGATACTCATGCGAGCAGGCAATGGTGAACTATGTCGAAGCGGCACTGGTGCCGCAGAAAAATGACGGAACGATCAAGCTTCATGGCCCGGAGGCCTTCGAGGGCATGCGGCGGGCCGGCCGGCTGGTTGCCGAATGCCTCGACGAGGTCGGCGCGCTGATCCGCCCGGGTCTGCCGACCCAGGCGATCGACGACTTCGTCTACCAGTTCGCTCTCGACCACAATGCGCTCCCCGCCACGCTTGGCTACAAGGGCTACACCAAGTCGACCTGCACATCGGTCAACCATGTCGTCTGCCACGGCATCCCGGGCGACAAGCCGCTTCGCGACGGCGACATCGTCAATATCGATGTGACGCTGATCGTCGACGGCTGGCACGGCAACTCGAGCCGCATGTACATGGTCGGCAACGTCAAGCGCGCGGCCGAGCGGCTGGTCGACGTCACCTACGAAGCGATGATGCGCGGCATCGAGGTCATCCGGCCGGGCCGCACCACCGGCGATATCGGCCACGCGATTCAGGAATATGCCGAAGGCGAGCGCTGCGGCGTCGTCCGCGACTTCTGCGGTCACGGCGTCGGACAGTTGTTCCACGACGTCCCGAACATCCTCCATTACGGCAGTCCCGGCGAGGGCGTCCCGTTGAAAACCGGCATGATCTTCACCGTCGAGCCGATGATCAATCTCGGCCGGCCGCAGGTGAAGGTCCTTTCGGACGGCTGGACGGCGGTGACCCGCGACCGTTCGCTTTCCGCCCAGTTCGAGCATTCGGTCGGCGTCACCGACACCGGCTACGAGATTTTCACCCTGTCGCCGAAGGGGCTCTTCCCTCCGCGCAGCAACGGGGCATGACGGGATTTCGCGAAAAGGGCGGGGATATTCCCCACTATCTCGAACATCGTGAGCGCGTGCGCGAGCGCTTCAACGAAATCGGCGGCGAAAGCCTGCGCGACTATGAATTGCTCGAGCTGATCCTTTTCCAGGCCATTCCCCGCGTCGATACCAAGCCGATCGCAAAGGCCCTGCTCGCCCGATTCGGCAGCTTCGCCGAGGTGCTGGCCGCGCCCGCGGCGCGGCTGGTCGAGGTCAAGGGCGTCGGCGATCGAGCCGCCCACCATCTCAAGGTCACCTACGCCGCCACCCAGCGCTTCCTCAAGGATCCGGTCCGCAAGGGCGCGCTGCTCGAACTCGTGGTCGGCGGTCGTCGACTATTGTCGGGCGGCGATGGGTTTTGAGCCGATCGAGCAGTTTCGCGTCCTGTTCCTCGACAAGCGCAACGTCCTGATCGCCGACGAGGTCCAGCAGAGCGGCACCGTCGACCACACCCCGGTCTATCCGCGCGAAGTGGTCAAGCGGGCGCTGGAGCTCTCGGCGACGGCGATCATCCTCGTCCACAACCACCCCTCCGGCGACCCGACGCCGTCGCGCGCCGATATCAGCATGACCAAGTCGGTCATCGACATCGCCAAGCCGCTCGGAATTGCCGTCCACGATCACATCATCGTCGGCAAGAGCCAGCACGTCAGCTTCCGTGCTCTGAAGCTGATCTGAGCGATCGGCCCGGAAGGCGGCAAAGGCGAAGATTCGTCTATACTGTCCCTAAATCGCCGGCGGCCAACCCGCCGGAATCGATGTAGCGCGATCGGGACGGGATGCATGGCGGCTAAAAGAACCAAACGGGGGGCGACGATGTCGAAGCCGCTGGAAGACTATGGCCTGATCGGCAACATGATCTCGGCCGCGCTGGTCGGCCTCGACGGATCGATCGACTGGCTGTGCCTGCCGCGCTTCGATTCGCCGGCGTGTTTCGCCGCGCTTCTCGGCACCCCGGACAACGGGCGATGGCTGATCTCCCCCCGCGACAAGGTCGAGAAGACCAGCCAGCGCTACCTGCCGGGGACCGCCGTCCTCGAGACCCGCCTGGAGACGGCGACCGGCGCGGTCACCATCACCGACTTCATGCCCCTCTCCGAGGACGAGGAAAAAGTCGATCTGGTTCGCATCGTGCGGGGCGACCGCGGCGAAGTCGCGATGTCGATGGAACTGGTGCTTCGCTTCAACTACGGCGAGGTCCTGCCATGGGTCACGCGGCGCGATTACGGTCTCAGCGCCGTCGCCGGGCCCGACGCGATCGAACTTCATACGCCGGTGAAGCTCGAGGGACGCGATCTGAAGACCTTCGCCAGCTTCAAATTGCGCGAAGGCGAGACGGTGCCGTTCACCTTGTCCTACCATCCCTCCCACAAACCGCCGCACTTCGTCCCCGACCGGCATGAGAGTCTCGATCGGACGGTGAGCTGGTGGACCGAATGGGTCGGGCGCTGCACCTTCACGACCCGCCGGCCCAAATGGCACGAAGCGGTGACCCGCTCGCTGATCACCCTCAAGCTGCTCACCTATCAGCCGACCGGCGGCATCGTCGCGGCGCCGACCACCTCGTTGCCCGAGGCAATCGGCGGCTCCCGCAACTGGGACTACCGCTTCTGCTGGCTCCGCAACTCCGCCCTCACTCTCTACGCCCTGGTCAATTCCGGCTACCGGGCCGAGGCCGAGGCATGGCGGCAGTGGGTGCGCCGCGCCACCGCCGGCCATCCGAAGCAGCTCCAGATCATGTACGGCATATCCGGCGAGCGCTGGCTGCCGGAAATGGAGGTGCCCTGGCTTCCAGGCTACGAGAACAGCCTGCCGGTGCGGGTCGGCAATGCCGCCGCCGATCAGGTCCAGCTCGACATCTATGGCGAGATCGCCGAGACGCTCTACATCGCCCGCCAGATCGGGCTCGGCCCGATGGACAAGAACTACGAATTCCAGACGCTGGTGCTCGAATATCTCGAGTCGATCTGGCAGACGACCGATCATGGCATCTGGGAAATGCGCGGGCCGCCGCGCGCCTTCACCCATTCGCGGATCATGTGCTGGGTCGCTTTCGACCGGGCGGTGAAGATCGCCGAAAAATTCGGCATCCGCGCCCCGATCGACCATTGGGCCAGCGTACGCGACACGATCCACGCGGAGGTCTGTGCCAACGGCTTCGACGAGGAGCGAAACACCTTCACCCAGTATTACGGCGGCAAGACCCTCGACGCGAGCCTGTTGATGATCCCGCAGGTCGGCTTCCTGCCGCCGGACGATCCCGCGGATTGCGGGCACGATCAAGGCGATCGAGGAAGACCTGCTGAGCGGCGGTTTCGTCATGCGCTACGCCACCGACGCGGTCGACGACGGCGTCGGCGGTGACGAGGGCGCTTTCCTCGCCTGCAGCTTCTGGCTGGCCGACGCCTATGTCCTCGTCGGCCGGCACGACGACGCGGTCGAACTGTTCGAGCGGCTGCTGTCGCTGCGCAACCATCTCGGCCTGCTCGCCGAGGAATATGATCCGATCCGCAAGCGGCTGGTCGGCAACTTCCCGCAGGCGCTCTCCCATCTCGGCCTGATCAACACCGCCCACAATCTGGCGAGCCGGAAACGCCCGGCCGAGCAGCGCGCCGACGGTGATGATGAATAGCCGCAACGACGCCGGAACAGCGGCGCAAGCCGGGCGGAACTAAGCCGACTTGGTTTCTGACGCCGGCGCCTCGTCGCCGTCTTCCAGCCAGCGCAGGTCTTCCGGCGTCAGCGTGATATCGAGCGCTTCCAGCGAGTCCTCGAGTTCGCCCGGCGCCAGCGGGCCGATCAGCGGCAGCACCGGAAACGCCTGGAAC
The DNA here is from genome assembly GCA_963812275.1 of uncultured Alphaproteobacteria bacterium. GTDB lineage: Bacteria > Pseudomonadota > Alphaproteobacteria > Rhizobiales > Kaistiaceae > Bauldia. The sequence continues at coordinate 153,285 of CAWEUQ010000008.1, forward strand.
AGGCAGTAGGCGAGAGCGATGTGGAGCGGGCTCTTGCCCATCCGCTGGCCGAGTTCGATCGCCCGCGATCGCCGGGCGAAATTCGTTTCGCTGTACCAGCCGTTGACCAGCTCCGCGTCATCCAGCTTGTCGGGATCGGCGCGGTCGGTGAAGAAACCCCGCGCCTGGCTCGACCACGCGAATTCCGGAATCTGGCGCGCCTTGAGCCACGCCTTCCAGTCGTCGTCTGAGGCCGAGAGCGTCCCCTTCCAGACCGGATTGACCATTTCGGCAAGGGAGAAATTGTTCGACAGCGCGCTCGGCGGCCGGCGATCGTTGCGCTCCGCATAGGCAATCGCCGCGTCCATCCGCTCCCGCGTCCAGTTCGAGCCGCCGTAGTGGCGGACGCGGCCGGCATCGATCTCGTGATTCATCGCATCGACGAATTCCCCGACCGGAACCTCGCGATTGTCGCGGTGCATGAAATAGATGTCGACATGGTCGGTCTGCAGACGATCGAGGGATTCGGTCAGCTGGCGGCCGATGACGTCGGGATAGGTCAGCGGGGCATTGGCCCCCTTGCCGATCAGGATGATGTCGTCGCGCACGCCGCGGGCCGCCATCCATGCCCCGAGAAGTTCGTCGCAGAGACCCCGGCCATAGATCCAGGCGCTGTCGAGGACGTTGCCGCCGCGCTCGAAATAGGCGTCGCAGATGATTGCGGCCTGGGTGAAGGAGGAAAAGTTGCCGCCGCCAAGCGCGATCAGCGACGCCTCCCGGTCGATGCCCGGCAGCTTGCGGCGTCGCATGGGGTTCTTCGATTTGACCAGGGGCCGGCCGTCGATCTTGCCGGCGCTGCGCGGTTGCCGCTCGAAGCCATAGACGAGGCCGACATCGGCCCGCCAGGCGTCGAGCACCTTCATGTTGCCGAGAGTGTCGGCCCATGTCGGGCCGGGCGGCGCGAATTCGGTCCGCTCCTCGCGGATCGCCTGCCCCGCAGCATCGATTTCGAAGGTGTAGAGCGGCCGCTTCTCCGCCACGGTCACCGTTTCCGTCTTGCCGTCGGGACGGTGGATGAGGATCTCCGTGATGCCGCCTTCCCTGCCGGTGCAGAACCAGGGCGAGGCAATCTCCATCCAGCCGGTGGTGCCAAATATCCTGAGGACATTGTCCTGCGCCACCGAGATGCTTCCCGAGACCTCGGCGATGACATCGCCGGGGAAGCGGAGCAGCGCCGAGGCCCATTCGTCGACCCCGGTCTCGCCGAGATGGCCAAAGCCGCTGACGGCGACCGGATCGAGGAAGGCCTCACCGACCGCGGCACCGGCGATCAGCCGAGCGGCGGCGACCGGGTAGCAGGCGATATCGAGAATGCCGCCACCTGCCGCCTCGTTTGCAAACAGACGGTGATCCGGCTTCGGTTCGGCGACGTTGATCCCGAAGCTCGACTTGATGATCCGGACCTCGCCGATCGTGCCTGAGCCGATCATCTCGACGAGTCTGGCGGTGAGTGGATGAAGCCGGTTCATGAACGCTTCGCCGAGAAACGTGCCGGCTTTTCGGGCAGCACCGATGATTGCTTCGGCTTCCGCGGCGGAAACCGCCATCGGCTTTTCGCACAGCACATGCTTGCCGGCTTCGGCCGCCCTGATCGCCCATTCCGCGTGATAGCGGTGCGGCGTGGCGATGTAGACCGCCTCGATTTCCGGGTCGGAGAGCAGCGCCTGGCAGCCGTCGAGAATCCGCGCCCCGGGGAACCATTTCGACAGTCCCGGCTTGTCCGGGTTGCGGGTTGCGATCGCCGCCAGCCTTCCGGTCGCGGATTTCGGCAAGGCCGCGGCAAATCGCCGGGCGATCGTGCCGGGGCCGATGATTCCCCAGGCTACGGAAGCGTCGTCATTCATCAGTCCTCGGTCCCTGGAAGGCATGGGCGGGTGTTGCCGGAAGCGGCCGGAAGCCTAGTCTTAAAAGGCGGCGGCGTACAAACCGGCGCGACCATCGGGCTGGCGCTGTTTTTGCATTGACTTGCGGCAGGGCCCGTAAATTGGGTTAGGATGGGCAGGGCCGGCGGCGACGAACCGCTAACGACAGAAAAGGGACCATGCCAGCGCCTTTCGACGAAATGTACCAGGGTGACGGCAAGAGCCGTCCCGGATATGAACTGATCAAACGCTGGCTCGACTCGGAGACACCTGAGTCCCTTGCCCATCGCAGGCTTGAGGCAGAGCTTCTTTTCCGCCGGATCGGCATCACGTTCGCCGTTTACGGCGACGAGGAGGCCGAAGAGCGGATCATCCCCTTCGATATCGTTCCGCGGGTTCTGACCAAGACGGAATGGCGGAAGCTCGCCGCGGGACTCGAGCAACGCGTCGCCGCGCTCAACATGTTCCTCGCCGATATCTACGGCCCCGGCGAAATCCTGAAGGCAGGTCTCATTCCCCCGGATCTCGTCTACCGCAACCCCTATTTCCGACCGGAGATGATGGGGCTCAAGCTGCCCCACGACATCTACATCCAGATCGCCGGGATCGACCTGGTGCGGACCGACGCCGAGGACTTCTACGTCCTTGAGGACAATGCCCGCACCCCGTCCGGCGTCTCCTACATGCTGGAGAACCGGGAAGTGATGATGCGGGTCTTCCCCGATCTCTTCGCCGAATACCGCATCGATCCGGTCGAGACCTACCCCGAGGAACTTCTGGCGACGCTGACCTCCGTCGCGCCGGCCTCGGCGCCCGGCGAACCGGCGGTGGCCCTGCTGACACCGGGGCCGCTCAACAGCGCCTATTACGAGCATTCCTTCCTCGCCGACAAGCTTGGCATCGATCTGGTCGAGGGCAGCGATCTTCTGGTTCGCGACAACATCGTCTTCATGCGCACGACCGAGGGCCCGAAACGCGTCGACGTCCTCTACCGCCGTCTCGATGACGACTACCTCGATCCCCTCACCTTTCTTCCAACTTCGGTGCTCGGCGTACCGGGGCTGATGAACGCCTATCGGGCCGGCAACATCACGCTGGCCAACGCCGTCGGCACCGGCGTCGCCGACGACAAGGCGGTCTATACCTACATGCCGGAGATCGTGCGCTTCTATCTCGGGGCCGAGCCGATCCTCAAGAATGTCCCGACCTGGCGCTGCCGGGAAAAGGACGCCTGCGCCCATGTCCTCGAAAATCTCCACGAACTGGTCGTCAAGGAAGTCGCGGGCTCCGGCGGCTACGGCATGCTGATCGGTCCCGCCGCCGACAAGGCGACCCGCGAGGAATTCGCCGCCAAGATCAAGGCGGATCCCGACAATTTCATCGCCCAGCCGACACTGGCGCTGTCGACCTGCCCGACCGTGGTCGACGCCGGCATCGCCCCGCGCCATGTCGATCTCCGGCCCTTCGTGCTCTACGGCGCCGACAAGGTCCGGATCGTTCCCGGCGGGCTCACCCGTGTCGCGCTGAAGGAGGGATCGCTGGTGGTGAATTCGAGCCAGGGCGGCGGCACCAAGGACACCTGGGTGCTCGACGCATGATGTCAGGGACTTTCGCCCCATGCTGAGCCGTACCGCCGACACGCTGTTCTGGCTCGGCCGCTATGTCGAGCGCGCCGACAACACGGCCCGGATCATCGACGCCGCCAACCGGCTGGCGACGGTGCCCGATTCACTCGCAGGCGAGACCAGCGAATGGGAGCCGGCGCTGGCCGCCGCCGGCGTGCTGGCGAAATTCAGCCAGCAGCATGACGAAGTCGATCGTGACCCGGCCATCGATTTCCTCGCCTTTTCGCCGGACAATTTCTCGAGCATCAAGAATTGCCTCGGCACCGCGCGCGCCAATGCCCGCGCCGTACGCACCGCGCTCACCGCCGAGATGTGGGAGGCAATCAACGAGGCGTGGCAGGAACTGAAGCGCTACGACGGGACCAGGATGGACCGGCAGACGCTGAACACCTTCCTGAGCCGGGTCAAGGAGGCGTGCCTGCGCTTCGACGGCTCGGCCTATCGGACGATGCTGCGCCACGACGCCTACTGGTTCCTGCGCCTCGGCTTCTATCTCGAGCGCGCCGACTCCACCGCCCGCATCCTCGACGTCAAGTACCACGTCCTCCTGCCCGAGGAAGCCCACGTCGGCGGCGGTCTCGACTATTTCCAGTGGTCGTCGATCCTGCGCTCGGTCTCGGCGCTGACCGCCTACCGCTGGGTCTATCACGAGAGCCTCAAGCCGTGGCTGATCGCCGATCTTCTGGTCCTCAACGCCCAGATGCCGCGCTCGCTCGCCTCCTGCTACGAGAACCTGGCGACCTTCCTCGATCACCTGTCACTGGCCTATGGCCGTCAGGGGCCGGCCCAGCGCCAGGCGCGCTCGACGATGACCCGGCTGCAGAATGCCCAGATCTCGGAGATCTTCCAGAACAAGGGCCTGCATGAATTTCTGACCGAATTCATCGACGAGAACGCCCGTCTCGGCGAAACCATCGCCAAGCAATATCTGACCTGAGTCCGTCCAAATGCGCCTCAAGATCCGCCATGAAACATCCTACGTCTACGGGACGCCCGCCAATCGGGCCATCCAGATCCTGAGGCTGACGCCGCGCGGCCACGACAGTCAGTTCGTCGTCAACTGGCGGATCGACGTCGATCACGACTGCCGGCTCGATTCGTCCCGCGATCCGTTCGGCAACGCCGTCCACTCCTTCACCGTCGAGGGACCGCTCGACGGCTTGACCATCGTCGCCGAGGGGATCGTCGAAACCCAGGACAATCACGGGGTCGTCCACGGCCAGGCCGAGCGGCTGCCGCTTCCGGTCTACCTCCGGGACACGCCGCTGACGCGCGCCAGCCCCGGCATCCGCGCGCTGGCCGAGCAGGCCTCGGCCGCCGCCGGTCCGGATACGTTGCCCATTCTCTACGCGATCATGAACGGCATCCGCGACCGTCTCGATTTCGTCGTCAACGTCACTGACTCCGGAACCACCGCCGTCGATGCCTTCTCGCTCGGTCACGGCGTCTGCCAGGATTTCTCCCATATCTTCATCGCCGCCGCGCGCCACATCGGCCTCCCCGCCCGCTATGTCAGCGGCTACCTGTTCCACAGGGAGATGCTCGACGGTCAGGCGGCCGGTCATGCCTGGGCCGAGGTCCTGGTCGACGATCTCGGCTGGGTCGCCTTCGATCCGGCCAACGGCATCGCGGCGACGGATTCCTACGTGCGGATCGCCGTCGGCCTCGACTATCTCAGCGCCGCGCCAATCCGCGGCGCCCGCTACGGCGGCGCCGACGAGACCATGGACGTCAGGATCCTGGTCAACGAGTCGGCCCGGGCAACCGGATAGCCTGGACGAGACCGCGACCTCATCAACGTGGAGCGCCCGGTGGCGGACGGGAGGTATACGATTAGGCGCCGCCAGGGCTGGGCGGGCGGAAGCCTTGCGGCGAGTCGCCGAAGCGGCGGCGAAAGATGCGGTTGAAGTAGGACAGGTCGCCGAAGCCGGCGGCGATTCTGGTCAACGAGTCGGCCCGGGCCACCGGATAGCCTGGACCGGGCAGCAAACTTGAGCGCATAGCGTATGGTGACGGACGAGCGTCCCTTTGGGCAGTTTTCCGGACGTTGGTCAGGGTCGGCGACGTCTGACGTTCTATGGAAGCCCGTCACTCGACGGATGGATTGCCGCTCCCGCCCTGTCGCGATTTGGCTTCTGCCGGTTTCTTGGACGCCTTTGGCACCGCCACTGAAACGTCAACTGCCGAGCAGTCGCTTGAACAACCCCGACCTTGGGCGCGGTTCCATGAGTCGTTCAATCGTCGCGTCGATAAGAAGGTCCTCACCCGCCAACAAACCGACACGCCCCTTGCGGGCTTGCAGGGCACCGCCGGGATCGGAGCCGGCAAGAATTCTCGGGGAAAGGGTCAAGTCCCAGGCCCGAACTTGCCGCCGCGAGGAAATCCCCCACGAAACGAACCTGCTCGGGGCGTTCGACGTTCGACAAGTCGAACTGCCATTTGCCCCGTATCCGGCGATTGACCGCCATGTCGACGATCATCGCGAACAGGCGCAGCCTTTCCTCCGCGCCGATCAGCGGGTTGACGTTCTCCAGGACACCCAGGCACCAGTCGAGAGCATCCTTCCACAACACCTCCTTGGGGCGTTCCAGCAGGGTATGCGTCAGCGAGCCCGGCCGGATGTGGCGGTAGTACATGAGCTTCGGCACGCGATGCAGTTCGCCGGTTCGAGCGACCGCCATGCACCATGTACTGACGACGGTGATGGGCAGCGAGGCGCGCATGGCATCGGCGCGGACCAGGCATCGAATGACAGCAGGGTCGTAGCCGGTGACCTGTCGCATCACCCGCTCCAGCGCGAAACCGGATTCCGACGGCCTCCGCACCAGCCGCTCGATGTCGCCGTAGATCTGCATGTCGCAGTAGATGCTTGCAGCCTGTGGATGACGAACGGCGTGTTCGACCAGGGTTTCGAGATATTCCGGATCGCAGTGGTCGTCGTGCTGCCAGTAACAGAAGAAATCCTCCCGCAACTGCTCGCCGAGCCACGTCATGTTGCCGTCCCAGTTCAACCGTTCGCGTTGAAGAGCGACTTCGACCCGAGGGTCGTCCATGAAGGGTCGGCAGGCATCGTACGAGCGCTGGTCGTTTCCATCCACCGAGATCAGGAGCCGATAATGCTCGTAGGTCTGTTGTAGAATCGACTCGAGCGTCCTGCCGACGTGTTCCCACCCCTCGAACAGGGGCATCGCGATCAGGATCGAGGGTGAGGAAGGCATCAGCGGTCCCGCTCGCTGCGCGTTGTATCGGCGACGTCGGGGGATGCCCTGCCGCCCCAATAGAATTCCGGTCTTGGCGGCAAGATCCGTCGCGCGCATTCTGCCGCGAAGAACGGCGCCATCGTGAGCTTTCCCGGATCGATGCTGTGATAGTGGCCAACGGACGTCACGCCGATCTCGAATCGCCGGTGCAATTCACTTCCCGGATCGTCAATATCGGTTTCGCCCCAGGCAACGATCGGGCCTCCCCGGACCATGACGTCGTGCGAAGCGTCGAGGTCACATGAGCCGAGCGCCGGCAATATTCCCGCCAGCGCGTCGAAGGTGCCATGAAGGATTTCCGATCTCAGCGGCTCTGCCGGATAAATCGGCCAGTTCGGTGGCGACAACTCCGTGGTGAACGCCCGCAGACACGCGGGATACCAGGTAAGGTAGAGCGATCCGTTGGCGTAGCTGACGACCTCCCCGAATGGCCCCAACACGATAGTGATCGACCGGTCGACATGCGAGCCGGGTGGCGGACGAAAGGCCACGCCATATTTCAGGCGGTGTACCCAGGGCCTCTTCGGACGCAGCCCTCGTCCGCTGTCGATCGCCAGGCGGCCGTCCCACAGGGCGTTGACCACATGGTCAAATCCGGTTCGTCGCATTCCGCCCGACACCACTGAGACCTCAAGTCGATCGCTGCCATCAACCGAGACGACCTCCTCGCCAAGCCGGACATCGATGTTTGGCGTCTGCGCGATACGGTCTTTGATAAGCAGCGCCAGGGCGACCGGATCGATCGCGACTTCAGGCGATGTGAAGGCCGCGCATATTTCGGCGGGGTTGAATTCGCGCTCCAGGTCCGCCGGCGACCAGGCTCTGATCGGCGCTCGCAAGTCGATGCCGAAGTAGGCGTCATCGTCCGCCGCCTGCTCCTGAATGAGCGCGTGAACGGCCGAAAGGTAGGCATGGACTTCGTCCGCCGGCCTCTGGGAATCTCGATGCACGACATAGACCGCCGGATCGGACGTTGGCAGATCGTTGCACGAAACACCTAGAAGAGTGCTGAGGAATGGGGCGAATGAAATAGCGCCCGTCATCATCATTCGAGCGGTCGCCAGGGTCGGGTCGCCCGCATACATGTAGCCGAGGTGAATCTTGCCCTCGTTGGCGATGGCAGCCCGGCTCAGCAGTTCCGAATTTCGGTCTATCAGCGTGACGCGCGCGCCGCCGTCTGCCAACGCCATCGCCACGCAACATCCCTGAAGCCCGCCACCCAATACCGCTACATCCATCCCGACGATCCCGCTCTCCTGCTTCTTCGGATGCTGACGCCCGCACACTAGCCGCATCGAGGGGCGCAAGCAGTTGCCTACCGGTTCCACTCCCAGAAATGGAGTCGTGTCGGAGCCGAAAGGTCAAACGTCGGGTAGTCGAAGCGCGGCAGCCTTTTGAGGAGAGCCCCACGTTCGGGGATCGCAAGCGATGCCTTGGTGAATTCGCGACGGTTTACGTGCCAACCACGTTGGAGATCGCGTTCCGAGAATTGCCTGTTGAGATATTTCTGGAGCGCATGCTGCTGACTGCGGACAATATAGTGGCGCAGGATCAATTCCCGGTCGGAGATGCGCAGGTCGTCACATTCGAAGCGATGACCACCGGTCCGCTCCATCGAGCCCTGCAAGCCGGCCTTCCAGATACGAACGAGTCGCACGGGAACCGGACGAAAGTGGTAGTAGTTTAAGTTGTTCTCCAGATGATTATCCAAATCCCGGTCGACCGGAAGCATCACAACCTCCTGCAAATTGATCGCGCTGAAACCGCGTTGATCGGCCAGTTCGATCTCTGCTCGCAGGCCTCCAAATCGATCGGGGGATTGCATCAACTCGTCGCTATCATGATTGACAATCCAGCCTTCCGAGATGGAACGCGCTTCCTTCATTTTCGCTTCGAGAAGGGCTGAATGGTCGTAATGACCAGGATACGGCAACCTGACGATCTTCTTGAGATTTGAATATCGGCCGCTTTCCAGTTCGGGGAGGGTTAAATCTTGAGACCCATTGTCAACAACGATCACCCTCACCGCTTCTCTTTCGAAGTAGCTCAAGAGAAACGGTAGATAGGCCCACTCGTTGCGAGTGGAAAGAATTGCCGTAATTGGGAGCATTCGCGTGCTTCTGTCAGGCTCAGGCGCGCAAGGATTCGACACGATGCCATTCGATTCGGCGGAGCGAACTGCTTCTCCTCGGCCCGAAATGATACCTGTGCACCATACGTCTTCCTTCCGAGGCCACGAATCCCAAGTCCACCGGCGGAGAAGTCTTTCCTAATCCGGGACCTCGGGCAAGGTCTTGTCCTCGCGTTGCCTTGTGCGGCCGCGTTTGAACAACGGAACCGCATCCGGAGAATGTACAGGGCTGCGCGCTTGCGACTCCACGCCCTGGCGATTTCGGGCTGAACCGGCTGGCGGTATGCCAGGCCCGGGCACGCGCCGCCGCACAAAAGCGGTTTCGATGGTCGATCCCCGGATCGTCCAGTCAGGCGGTCGGACGCGATGCCGGTTTCCTGGACTGTTGGCATCTGGCAACGCGGCAATATGCGGGGGGCGTCGCGCGAGATTCCGATTGCCAGCGGGCCGACTTCCCCCGACAGTCACGGCCGGAACGGAATCGTATTGAACCTCGATGACATATTGCGTGGGCATTCTGGTGCAGGAAGGGTTGGTGATGATCGCCGACACCCGCACCAATGCCGGTCTCGACAATATCGCGGTTTTCCGCAAGCTCCAGCATTTCGAGGAACCCGGGACCTGCGTCTTCGGGCTTGCCACCGCCGGTAATCTGGCGGTCAGCCAATCGGTGCTGACGCTGATCACCGAAGGCTTCGAGAACCCGAAAACCGGCGAGATCGAAACGCTGATCAGGGCTCCCAGCATGTTCAAGGCCGCCCAGCTGGTCGGCCGCGCCATCCGCGAGGTCCACCGCGTCGATGGCATCTCCGAGGAAATGGCGCAGTCCGGCCAGTTCGACGTGACGGTGCTGCTCGGCGGCCAGGTCAAGGGCGGCCGGCTCAGGCTGTTCATGATCTATTCGGCGGGCAATTTCATCGAGGCGACCACCGACACGCCCTACCTGCAGATCGGCGAGCACAAATACGGCAAGCCGATCCTCGATCGGGCGATCACCGAGAAGACCGACCTCTACGACGCGCTGAAGATCGGGCTGATCTCGATGGATTCGACCATCCGCTCCAATCTGACGGTCGGGCTGCCGATCGACCTGCTCGTCGTCCACCGCGACGCGATCGAGCCGGACCTGATCTATCGTATCGACGAGACCGAGCCCTATTTCCACGATCTGCGCGAGCACTGGTCGGCGGCATTGCGCGAAGCGCATCAGGCGATCCCGAAGCCGCCCTACAGCATGGAATAGGCCGCATCGCCGTGGTCAGGCATTGATCAGAGACGCGTCGGCACCGGCAATTTCGATCGTCGCCGTCGCGATAGCGGTTCCCCCGTAGGTGTCCTGGACCGTGTAGGTGAAGCTGTCGTAGGCAGTGTCGTCGGCGGCAAGGTTCTCGAACGCGCCGTTGGGATCATAGGCGAATGTGCCATCGGCGTTGATCGTCACCAGCGCGCCGGAGTCGAGCGTGACGACCTCACCATCGGAGACGGCTTCGCCGCCGATCGCTGTGACGGCGAACGAGTCGCCATCGTCGACATCGAAATCGGCACCGTTACCGTTGTCGTCGAACAGGTTGCCGCCCACGACAGACGCTTCGTCGGTCTGAAACCCATCGTTCTGCGCTTCCGGATTGTCGTTGACTCCACCGATGCCAACGATGTTCGAGAACGCGGTCGACGCGCCGTGCCGGTCGGTCGCGGTGAAATTGATGGTCACGTTGGTGACTTGACCCTCGGCCAGATGGTCGAAGCCGACATTCGTGTCGAGCTTGAACGAGCCGTCGCCGTTATCGACGATCGACAAACCGGCCGGAACATCGATCGCGTAGGTCAGGGTTGCGGCGTTGTCGTCGGAATCGCGATCGGTGACCCAGTAGCCGTAAACCGCGGGACCGCTGTCCTCGAACTTGATCTCAATTCCGATCGGCCCAAATGGGCGGGTGGGCGCATCGTTCTCGCCGGTTATCCGGATCGTCGCCGTCGCATGATTGCTTTCCGCGCCGTGGCTGTCTGTGGCCCAATAGGTGAAGGCGAAGTCCCGCGTCTCTCCCTCCGCGAGCGCCTGCACGTCGTCGCCCATGACCAGGGAGAACGTGCCATGCTCATCGTTGAGGAAGTCGGCGGTCGGATTGGGAAATGAGCCGGCAAACGGCGGGGTCTGCATTCCAGGACTGGTGTAGAGCAGCGTTCCGGGGTCATCCTCCGGATCGGCGTCGTCGGCGTCAAAGGCGTAGACACCGGCTGCCTGATCTTCGCTCACTTCGTAGACCACGTCCGATGCAACCGGGGCCGTGTTGTCATCGACGCCGTCGATGGTGATCTGGAACGTCCGGGTGATTGTATTCGTCCCGTCGGACAGGTCGAAGGTCACGGTGTCTGTCGCCGAGTCGCCCGTGTTCAGGTCCTCGAACTGACCGTTGGGGTCATAGACGAATGTGCCGTCTGCGTTGACCGTCACGAGCGCCCCGGAGGCCAGGGTAAGCTCAATGCCGACCGCAGCCGCATTGCCGTCGACGCCGCTGATGGTGATCGTGTCCCTCTCGAAATCGAAGGCATCGGAAGCGGCCAGCAGGTCACCGCTGAACCCATGATCCTCGTCGGTGGACAGCGCCACGTCGTCGGCGATCACCGGGTTGTTGCGGCCGTCGAGGAAAATTTCCGCGTTGTCGAAATGGAGCGTCTCGATGCCGATCAGCGCATCAGTGTCGCCGGAAGCCGCGTCGGTCACAAAGAGGGTCGGTCCCAGCGACAAGAAGCCGTGGTCCTGTGCCCGGCCGGCGAAGACCGCGGTATCGTTCCCCGCGCCGCCGTCGATAAAGTCGCTTCCGGCGCCACCTGTGATGATGTCGTCGCCCTTGCCGGCAAGGATTACGTCATTCCCACCGCCGGCGTCGATCGTATCGTCACCCCTCCCCGACAGGATGAGGTCGAAAAAGGCTGTCCCGAGAAGGTTGTCGGCACCCCTCCCCCCGATCAGTACGGACATCGGAAATCTCCCCCTTTTTATGCACCATCGATGCGGTCGATGGCGCCCCGCCTTCGACACTAATTCGTGGGCGAGGACATGCACGGACCAACCGGCCACGGAGTGAATCCGCGGTTATGGCGTCACATCGAATTTGGTAAGAATGCTGCCGGGTGTCCGACACCACGGATGCGTGGCGGCGTCGGGACGTTGCCGGATGGTGCAGCGTCGACGGAGTGACTGCCCCGGCGGCTCGCCGTCAGACCCGGCTTGCCTCGATCCGCGTGCCCGGTGACACCCGGGCGAGAATGCGGACATCGTCGGCAGTGGTTGCCCAGATATTGGCCGGGCTCGCCAGCCGGATCTCGTCGCCGCGGCTGACCGGCGTCGGCCCGAAGCCGATTGCGATCGCGTCGCCGTCGGTCCAGAAGGCGATTTCCCCGGCTTCGACCACCGCCCGCGCGTCCGGCGGTCACCGAAAAGACCGACCTATATGACGCGCTGAAGATCGGGCTGATCTCGATGGATTCGACCATCCGCTCGAATCTGACGGTCGGGCTGCCGATCGACCTGCTCGTCGTCCACCGCGACGCGATCGAGCCGGACCTGATCTATCGCATCGACGAGACCGAGCCGTATTTCCACGACCTGCGCGAGCATTGGTCGGCGGCGCTGCGCGAGGCGCATCAGGCGATCCCCAAGCCGCCTTACAGCATGGAATAGGCCGCGTCGCCGTGGTCAGGCATTGATCAGAGACGCGTCGGCACCGGTAATTTCGATGGTCGCCGTCGCGGTCGCGGTTCCTCCACGCACGCTCCGTAGGCGAGTCAATTCGGATCGACTTCCGTCACGGGTGGAGGCGCCCAGGTGCCATCCAGTGCGGCTTCCTTCGGCCAGTAGAGCCGCATGACGAGCAGGAAGGGCCCGTCCGGCGCCGGCAGCCAATTGGCCTTTTCGTCGGGATCGGTCGGCTCATCCTTCTGGATGTAGAGCTTGACCGAACCGTCGGCGTTCTTCTTGAGGTCCGGCAGCATGGGGGAGTTGACGAGATAACGGTCGATCTCGTTTGCAACCAGCAGCTTCGTCCTGGCGTCGTACATGGTCACCGACCAGAAAGCGTGGACCGGTGGCAGCTCGCCCGGCGGGAAGGTCAGCGTGTATCGATGGGCGCCGCCGTCCTTTTCGGTGAAGGGATAGAGGGCCTCGGCTGCATCGTTACCGTAGATGCCTTTGACGGCGGCCGCTGCTCTGAGCAGGTAGTCTTCGCCGAGCATCGCCCTGGACCCGAACCCCTCTCTGCTGATCTGCCATCCGTGTATGTCGTGACCCCAGTCGGCGGCTCGCTGGTGGATCTTTTCCGCGCCGGCTTTCAGCCCCTCGATCAGCGCCGCCTTTTCCTGATCGGACCACCCCTCGGTCGAAAAGGGCTTGCCCGGCACGATCCCGATGCTGGCGAACTTCTGCCGCAGCGGCTTCTCGACGGCTGCGGAACCTGTCGCCGGGGCAAACTGGAGCAGGAAGGAAAGATAACCCAACGGGTCTTTCGCCGCCAATTCCTTGTCGATCTTGGGCCATGTCACCGGCGGGGCCGGTTGCGGCGACTTCTCATCGAGAAACGCGGAAAGCGGCCGGACGCTGTACTTGGCCTGAATGGCCTTCACATTGTCGATATCGGCCGGATCGAAAAGCTGGGTCCGGAAGATGGCAAAGGCGAAATCAGTACCGGACTTGAAAGCCTTGTCGATCTTTGCGGGCTTCTCTCCGGTCCAGGACGGACCGGAGATCAGGTAGCAGCCTTGACCGTTTCCGGTCGCGCGGCTGCCGATGTAGCCGAAGTTGTATGTGTAGAGTGAAACGAGCTGGACGGAGTAATACCGATCCTTCGGTATCTCGGGAACGCAGACGACCTGCGGCTCGGCGCGCAGGTCCATCCAGACGAACGAATACGGCGTATCGCTGTTGGGCAGGATGACCGCCGTGTCGGCCGGCGTGTAGACCTTCGCCTCGTTGACGAGTTCGTTGAACGGCCCCTTGAATTGCGGTCCATCCCTGTCGACGGCATATGCGTACATCGTGCCGTAGTTCATGACCATCGGCAGCGCGTAGATTGCCGCCTGTTCGGCGATCGTCCGGATTTCGTCCGTCGAGGGACGTTCCTCCGCGGCGATGGTCAATGGGGATGCGGCCAGGCTCAGTAGCGCAACAGCGGCCAGGAGATAACGCGCGCCATCGATTCACCAATCCCTTTGCGTGATTGCGGACTGCTTCCAACCGGCATTTCAGCAACAAACCCACCGGCCGGGAGCGCGGTTAGCGAGCAACGGGTCAGCCGCCGCCATATCGCGGCGGCCAACCATCTCATTCGGAGCTACGGCTTGTAGTTGCTCATTCCGGGACCGGTCTTGTCGTAGATATTGAAGAATTCGTCCGCCATGATCGTGGCGACTCCTCCTTCCGGAACTTCGTGGTTGTCCTGTTCCAGCTCGACGACACGCACCTTCCACCCCTCCGGGAGATTCTTGAAGTTGGCTTCCCCGGCGGCCATGAACTCTTCGTAGGTGTGTTGCGGCTTCAGGCCCAACTCGAAGCCTTTCATGATCCATGTGTTGCCATCGGCATCGTCGATGAGCATCACCCGGGTGCCCTTGTTCCAGTTGATCGCGCTCTTCCGAGCAATTTTCTGCGGCTCGTATGGCTTGATGGTGTGGATGCTGAGATTCTTGCCCATACTGAGTTGAGCAGTCCAAGGGGCCTTCAGTCCGCCGAACTCCCGAACCTTGCCAACTTCGACATCGAACCAGTCGGGGATCCAAAGTTTGGGGCCATTCAGGGAAGCGCCCAGAACGCCGTATTGTTCCTTGATTTGGCTCATATTGAGTGCAGCAACAAGCGACTGCGGAGCGGAGTCCTTGTCAGCGGGAATATCCGGGTTGGCATAGGTACCGTAGCACTCGGCGACGATGTCTCCCGTTTCCGGATCGATGCCGGCAAGGTACATCTCGATGAAACGCATGAGATGGGAGTTTTCGATGCGCTTGGTCACGGCGTGATCGCCGTCGGAAAGCACCGCAGGTTCGGGCTCGGCCAGCGCCTTGAGGCATCCTTGCGACAGGTCCGCAACATGCTTCGCCATGCAGGCCTTGATGCGTCCCTCGCCGGGAAGCACGCCGTCGCAATTCCGTGCGACGTCGCCCGAACACTCCCGGACGACATCAACACCATGGTCGAGCTTTTCCCACGCGCCTTCCGCAAGCGCCGGCTGTGCCAAGGCACCCAACGCCGCAGCGGCAATCCAGAGGCTCTTCAGGCCGACAGATCCATTCCAGTTCATCACCTATTGCTCCCTAGCTCGGCAGGTCGAACTTCTCCGACAGCCCGCGGTTCAGTGTTAGCCGCGGGCTGTGAGAGGTCTTTCCTTCTTGCGCCACGCCGCAACAGCATGCCTTCAGTTGGTGAACAGCCGGCACTCAAGGCTGAAAGCTGCAAGCGTCTTCCTTGCAGGCGTCGTAGGTGTTCTGGAGTTCGTCCTGGACGATCCAGTTGTAGCCTTGGGGGGTCGAGACGGTCAGGTCCTTGTCCAAGGTGGCGACGCGGTACTTCCATCCGGCCGGCGGCTTGATCTTGTCGCCGAGGTTCATGAGGTCGTCATAGGTCAGGCTCGGGTCGACGATCTTGCCGAATGCCTGCATCACCCACGGCGTGCCGTCAGGATCCTCAAGGATGAATACCGGCTTGCCCTTCTCGAAGGTGAAGCTCGATTTCCGGTGCGACTTGAGCTCCTGGTAGGGCTCCATATGCGCGACCTTCAGGCTCGCGCCCTTGGGAAGCTTGCCTTCGCCCATCCAGCGGGTCTCGATGCCGTCGAAGGCGATAACCGGGCCGACCGGGAGCGTGATCGAGTCCATGGTCCAGCCGCGCGGGCCGTTCTTGTAGGCGCCGATGACGTCGTATTGCGCTTCCAGCCCCTTAACCGTCACCTTGTCCCACATGTCGGCGGGGCAAGTGTCTGTCTTGTCGACGCTGTTGTTGAGCGCGCTCGTGTTGTAGTAGACGCCGGCAATGCCGGTTTCGGGCGTTCCGGTGAACAGCCACACCTCGCAATACTGAACCGCGCGGAGCGACTCGTACGTCATGTCGGCCGGCTTTTCCGGAATCGGGACGGGCTCCCGGTCCGCGGCAAAGGCGGGCGCTACAAGGACGCTCGCCAGCAGGGCAGCAAGCAGGCTGGCTCGACCAGCCAAGACCGTCGTCAGTTGTGATTTCATGTCCTTCCCTTCCCACGCTGGAGCGCGTTCTCGCATCGGGACCGCGCCACGTTTCGACAAGTGCAACCCGCTCGCAAAAGCTGTAGCCTTGCGCAATAATCGCGATGAACCGGCGACCTCTTGTGTCGGCCGCGGTTGGGAAGGGTAGTGATCAAAGATCGATGTTGCCGGCCACCCATTTTGCGCCAGAGCCCCAGCGACTTTCGGCGCGATCGTTCCTCAGTTCAACGACGCTGATCACCGTCACTGCGCTGGCGGGCGTGTCGGGCTTCGTCCGCGACGCTTTTGGCGAACGCGTCCTGAAGCACGCCAACCACGCGGCGATGCTCGATATCGAGGCGATCGAGGACAAGGACTGCTTCGTCCCGCACCTCGTGGTTTCGAGCTTCGCGGACACCGTCGCGCATCTCTCCGGCGAGGAGCATTTCGGACTGATTGTCGCGCCCCATTTGACGATAGCCAGCAAGGGCTGCTGGGGCGAGTACATGCTCGGCGCGCCGACGCTGGGCGAAGCGATCGAACGCGGCATTGCGACAATCGGCTACCACAGCCTCGGCGATAGTATGTCCCTGGTCGTCGACGGCGCGGAGGCGCGGTTCGGCTACAGCAGTGCCGCGAAGGGACAACCCGGGTATGCCCACGTCGCCCTCGGCTCGGTGGGTATCATGTTGAGTCTCTGCAGGGAGTTCCTTCCCGCGCGATGGCGCCCGCTACGGCTTGAGCTGGATTTTCCGACGCCGGGCCGCCCCTCGATCTTCGAGGATGCTTTTGAATGTCCGGTTATCTTCGACGCCCCGGAACTTCTGATCTGCTTCGAGTCCTCAGGGCTGATCAGACGTTCGTCGCGCGGTGGCGAATATCCCCGGCTGACAGTCGGGGATATTGCCCGCGCGCGATTCGACTGGGGCAAGCTCGACAGGCCCGGCGACATCATCGCCCAGCAGGTCTGGGCCCAGGTGCTGACGGGAACAGTTTCGATCGAGAGCGCCGCCGCCTCCCTGGATACGAGTGTGCGCACCCTGCAGCGCGAACTGAATCGCGAAGGAACGAGCTTCCGGGACCTCGCCAACACCCTGCGGGCGAAACGTGCGATGGAGCTGCTGCGGGAGACCCGCTTGTCGGTGACCGAGATATCGGCCACTCTCGGCTACTCGGCGCCGGCCCATTTCGCTCGTGCTTTCCGCAATGCAGTGGGTATCAGTCCGCACGAGTTCCAGCGGCATCATCCGCCGAAGGTCGCAGCTTAGGACAAGGGGCCGGTATCAGATCTAGTTGTCCTTAATGTCGATGCAGCCCTTGAGGCCGGACTGGTCGTTCGGCGACTTTCAGCAATGATGATGTCCGAGTTGGGTCACGAGCTGCCTTCGTGGCGCGACCTGCCAGATCAGTATGGTCCTTACACAACTTGCTATAACCGTATCGTCCGTTGGCGACGCGCCGGCGTTTGGGATCGCCTCTTCGAGGCCGTTGCCGATCTCGACAAGCCAACCTGAAGATGATCGACAGTACCGTCGTGCGTGTTCATCAGCATGGCGCGAGCGTTCGGCGCGCCGCCCGCCACTGCACCGGACGTTCCCGCGGCGGTCTGACGACCAAGATTCATGCCGTGGTGGACAGCCAAAGGCTGCCGCCGCGCTTCATGCTGAGCGCCGGCCAGTGGCGGCGTCGGGACGTTGCCGGATGGTGCAGCGTCGACGGAGAGACTGCCCCGGCGGCTCGCCCCGGCGGTTCGTCGTCAGACCCGGGTTGCCTCGATCCGCGTGCCCGGTGACACCCGGGCGAGAATGCGGACATCGTCGGCAGTGGTTGCCCAGATATTGGCCGGGCTCGCCAGCCGTATCTCGTCGCCGCGGCTGACCGGCGTCGGCCCGAAGCCGATGGCGATCGCGTCGCCGTCGGTCCAGAAGGCGATTTCCCCGGCTTCGACCACCGCCCGCGCGTCCGCTTCGCGCGGCACGGAAATATCGGTGCCGAAGTAGACCTCTTCGCCCCATGTCAGCGCTGAACCGCTGAACGGCAGCGCATCCCAGATCGCGTCGGCGGTCGGTGTGTCGCGGAGATCGAGGGTGATCGTCACACCCTCGAAATCCAATGTCATTTGCCGCATCTCCGCCCTCCCCGGCCGCGCGTCTTCCCGCGGCCGGTTTAGGGCGAAAGCGCGATCCGATCAATCAATGCAGGGTGAGCTGCGTCGTCACCGGCTTGAACTCCCCTGTCCGCACCAGCTTCTTGTGGGCGACGGTCACCGAGTGGAGCGGCCCATCGAGTTCGCGCTGCCAGAAATCGAGGAAGCGGCGAAGCTCGGGAAATTCCGGGGCGAGGTCGTAGGTCTGCCAGACGAAGGTCTGGAGAACCGAGGGATGGTCCGGCATGTGGTACAGAATCTGGGCGGTGACCATCCCATACTCGTCCCATCTGTGACTCAGCACTGTCCCCGGCATCGCAATGCTCCTTCCGTCGGTGTCCAAGCGGCGATTCAAGCCGTCTCGCCAGGGAACAGGTTCCCTCGCACTCTGGAAAAATGCAATTACCGTACCGGAAAAAGTCTCGTCGAATCAGGCGATTAGCAGCAGGCCGCGACGAGTGCTGACAGTCACGCCGGCTTGCCGCCGATCGCGGCCAGTGCCTCGGGCGTATCGACGTCGACCGCCACCGCCCGCCCCGTCTCGACCTCGACCACGGCGTCGCGATGGGCGCCAATCAGGTGTCTCCCGCCGGTGTCGCCCTCGACGGTCAGGAGCTCCGCAAACAGGCGTTTTGACCACAGCACCGGATTGCCCCTTTTGCCCTCGAACGTCGGCAACACGATCAGCGCGCCGGCGTCGGGATCGAAGGATTCGACAAGCCGATCAATGGTTTGCGCATCGACGCCCGGCATGTCGGCGAGCAGGATGACGGCGCCGTCGATCTCCGGCGACAGCGCAGCGATCCCGCGCTTCAGCGACGTCGAGAGACCCTCGGCATAGTCGGGATTGTGGACGAAGCGGACGTCGAGCCCGTCAAGCGCGGCCTCGATGTCGGCCGGCTGGTGGCCGGTCACGACAATCACCGGATCGGCCTTGCTGGCGCGCGCCGCCGCGACCGCGATCCGCACCATCGGCAGGCCGTCGACCGTGGCGACGAGCTTGTTGGGTCCGCCCATCCGCCGGGAGCGGCCGGCCGCGAGCACGATCGCCGCGACCTTCGGCGCGCGGTCCGGTTCGGGAAGCGCATCGCCGCCTTCGCGCGGCTGTGGTCGCGAGACGATCTCCATCAGCAGGCCGCCGACGCCGAGCCCGGTGACGTCCTCGGGCGTGACCGAAAGGCCGGCGAGCAGACGGTTGAGAATCCAGTCGAAGCCGTTTTCCCTGGGACTGCGCGCGCACCCCGGCGCCCCGATGACCGGCACATTGCCGATCTCGCCCAGCACCAGGAGATTGCCCGGGTCGACTGGCATGCCGAAATGGAGGACACGGCCGCCGGCGGCGACGATTCCCGCCGGAACGACGTCCATTTCGTCGACCGTCGCCGATGCGCCGAAGACGACGAGCAGGTCGGCGCCGTCCCCGGCGAGAGCGCCGAGCGCCTCCGCGACGGAACCGGAGTCATGGGCGACCCGGCTTTCTCCGATCAGTCCGGCCCCCGCCGGCGCGAGGCGATCGGCCAGCAGCTGTCTGGTCTTGTCCATCACCGCCGGCTTCAGCGACGGCAGCGAGGTCGCCACCAGCCCGACCTCTCAGCGGCCGGAACGGCGCGACCCGGATCGCGCCGGACGCCGCCCTGAGCGCCTCGTCCAGCCGCGCCCGGGCCACCGCGAAGGGAATGATCTTGATCGTCGCCGCCATGCGGCCGGCCTCGACGACGCTGTATTCGTCGAGGGTCGCCACCGTGATCGCGGGATCGACGCGGTTCAGCCGGTCGATCGCCGCGCGGTCGACGACGAGCAGCCCGGCGGTTTCCGCATAGAGGTTGGATCGTCCGGTGAAGGGGGGATCGACGCGCAGCCCCTCCCCGGCGATCGCCTTTGCCAGCGCCTCGGCCGCGGCATCTTCGTGAATGTCGCTGTCGTCAAGGACGGCGGCGACGACTTCGGCGATCCCTGCCTGATCGAGTTCGGTCGCTATTGCCGCCGAGAGGACCGTCCCCTTCCGCAGCATGCCGCCGGGATGCCGGACCGAATGCGCGAGGATCGCACCGACGGCGTCGGCGACCGGAACAGTGCCGAATTTCACGCGGCCGCCTCGCTTGCCACGTCGCGCTGGCGGAGGGCAGCGATGATTTGCGCCAGAACCGCCACCGCGATCTCGGCCGGCGACTGGGCCCCGATCGCAAGCCCGATCGGGGCATGGATCGTCTCCAGCGCCGTATCGTCGACGCCGGCGGCGCCGAGCCGCTCCAGGCGCTTGGCATGGGTCTTTCGGCTGCCGAGCGCACCGACATAGAAGCAGCCGGCGTCCAGCGCCGCGGCGATCGCACCGTCGTCGATCTTGGGATCATGGGTCAGGGCCGCCAGGGCGGTGAAGCGGTCGAGCCCGACCTCCGGTATCGCCACGTCCGGCCACTCCGCGAAAAGCGGCACGTCGGGAAATCGCTCCTCGGAGGCGAAGGCGGTGCGGGGATCGATGATCGTCATGTCGAACCCGGCGATGCGCGCCATCGGCGCCAGCGCCTGGCTGATATGGACCGCGCCGATCACCACGAGGCGCGGCGGTGGTACGCTGACCGTGAAGAAAAGATCGTCCCCTTCGGCAGGCTTGACCATACCCGAGGTTCCCGAACGGAATCGCGCGGCGATCTCGGCGCTGAGCGGATCGGCGCCGTAACCTTCCTTTTCGAGGATCAGCCGCTCCTCGCCCGACGTGGTGTTGGTGATCAGGATCGCGGCGTCGCGCGCCTGCCGGGCCGTGTTGAGCCGCCTCAGGGTGTCGAGCTTCATGATCTATTCGCTAGTCCAGCTTCTCGACATAGACCCGGATTCGCCCGCCGCAGGATAACCCGACCCGCCAGGCGGTCTCGTCGGCAACGCCGAATTCGAGCATCCGCGCCTTGCCGTCGCTGATGACGTCGACCGCCTCGGACACCACTGCGCCTTCGACGCAGCCGCCCGAAACCGACCCCTCGAAATTGCCGTCGCCGTCGACCACCAGATGGCTGCCGACCGGCCGCGGCGCCGAACCCCAGGTTTCCATGACCGTGGCGATCGCGACGTCGCGTCCGCTTTCCCGCCAGCCTTCGGCCGTGGCAAGGACGTCCAGATTGGCTTCCGCGCCTGATTGAGTTTCCATGCTCGCCTCCATCGATAGCGATATTTCCAACTGAATATAACGATGCGGGACGGAACGCCAAGGGCGCGTCAGGCGGCCCTCAGCCAGGCGCGGGGATCGACAATCGCCGCACCCTTGCCGGAGAGTGCGCGGCAGATATCCATCACCGCCTCGAGCGAATGGACCGTCCTGATCTCGTCGACATGCGGCAGCATCGCGCGGATGCCCCGCGCCTTTGCCTCGAAGCCCTCGAAGCCGAGCAACGGATTGAGCCAGACCAGCCGCCGGCAGGAACGATGCAAGCGATCCATTTCGCGGGACAGATCGTCGATCCCGTCGCGCTCGAGACCGTCGGTGACGAGGACGACGATCGCCCCCTGGCCGAGGACACGGCGCGACCAATGGCGGTTGAAATCCTCGAGGGCCGAGGCGATCCGCGTCCCGCCCGACCAGTCGGCGACGGTTTCCGAACAGGCGGCAAGCGCCTCGTCGACATCGCGATGGCGGAGCTGGCGCGTCACATTGGTCAGCCGGGTTCCGAACAGGAAGGTCGAGACCCGCCGCTGCCGGCCGAGCGCGTGGAAGAAATGCAGCAGCACCCGGGTGTAAGGGCTCATCGACCCGGAGATGTCGCAGAGCATGACGATGGGCGGCTGGACCTCGCGCCGCTGGCGATGGCGGAGCAGGATCATGTCGCCGCCGGCGCGAAGGCTCGAGCGGAGCGTGCGACGGGGATCGATCGTGCCACCGGTCGCCGACACCGCGCGCCGCGACGGAACCCGGTCGTCGGGCAGGCGAAGCCTGTCGATTTCACGTTCGGCCCTGGCGATTTCGGCCGCGTCCATCTGGGCGAAGTCGCGCCGGCGCAGCACCTCGGCCTCGGACACGGTCAGCCGGGCGTCGATCTCGATCTCGGATTTCCGTCTCGCCGCGGCGCCCTCGGTGGCGCCGAGCATCGCTTCCGCGACGCGGCGGGCGGCCGGCGGCATCGCCTCGTCCCGGTCGTCGTCCCCGTCTTCGTCCTCCGGCGCGGTCTCGCCTTGGATCGGGGCACGGGTGCGCCAGAACAGGCGGAATGCCTGGTCGAAGATCGGGTGATGATCGTGGCGCGTGACGAAGACCGAATGCAGGGTCCAGTAGAAATCGGCACGGGCCTTCAGCCCGGCGATTTCCACCGCCTTGATCGCATCGACGACGGCCGCCGGGCCGACCGGCAGGCCGGCACGGCGCAGCGCCCGGGCGAAATGAACGATGTTGCCGGCCAGTTGCCCGGTCGTCATTCCGCGGCGTCCGCCCGGATCTCGGCCAGAAGCACACCGGCCCGTGCCGCGTCGATCCGGCCGATGTCGTCCTGATACTTGAGCAGGACGCCGAGGGTATCGGCGACTGTCTGCGGATCGAGGGACTTGCGGTCGAGTTCGGTCAGGGCGCTCGCCCAGTCGAGGGTCTCGGCGACGCCCGGATTCTTGAACAGATCCTCATGGCGCAGCCGCTGGACGAAGGCGACGATCTCCTTCGACAGCCGCTCGCTTGCCGCCGGAACGCGGGTCCTGACGATCTCGAGCTCGCGGGCGAAATCCGGATAATCGATCCAGTGATAGAGGCAGCGCCGCTTCAGCGCGTCGTGGATCTCGCGGGTGCGATTGGTGGTGACGATGACGATCGGCGGGTGGTCGGCGCGGATGGTGCCGAGTTCCGGAATGGTGACCTGGTTGTCGGCGAGGATTTCGAGAAGAAAGGCCTCGAAAGCCTCGTCGGCGCGGTCGAGTTCGTCGATCAGCAGGATCGGCGGTCCGGCCGGATCGGGATCGAGCGCCTGGAGCAGCGGACGGCGGATCAGGAAGCGCTCGGAGAAGACGTCCTCGACCAGATGTTCGCGATCGATGTCGCCGGTCGCTTCCGCCGCCCGGATCTCGATCATCTGCGCGGCGTAGTTCCATTCGTAGACCGCGCTGGCGATGTCGAGCCCTTCATAGCACTGCAGCCGGATCAGCCGCCGCCCCAGCCGGTCGGCCAGGACCTTGGCGATCTCGGTCTTGCCGACTCCGGCTTCGCCTTCGAGGAAGAGCGGCCGCCCCATCTTGAGGGACAGGAAGAGGACGGTCGCCAGCGCCCGGTCGGGCACATAGCCGCCGTCGCGCAGGAGCGCGAGTGTGGCATCGATATCGGTCGGCAGTTCGGTCATCTCGGAAGGATCGCTTGGAGGAGACTGCTGTCTAGCACGGCCCGGCAACGAGGCGAAACGGGGGACCTACATCCCCCGATAATTCGGTCCGCCGCCACCCTCCGGCGGCACCCAGTCGATGTTCTGGTTGGGGTCCTTGATGTCGCAGGTTTTGCAATGAACGCAATTGGTTGCGTTGATCTGGTAACGAAGCGATTCACCTTCACCGACCCATTCATAGACGCCCGCCGGACAGTAGGAGCCGGAGGGGCCGCCATAGATGTCGTGCTCCGACGTCTTTTGCAGCGCCGTGTCGCGAACCCGCAGGTGCGGCGGCTGGTCCTCGTCGTGGCTGACGCCGGCGACGAAGACCGAGGAAAGCCGGTCGAAGGTGAACTGTCCGTCCGGCTTCGGGTAGACGGCCGGTTTCGCCCTGGCCGCCGGCACCGTCGCCTCGTAATCGGGCTTGCCGTGCCGCATCGTCCCGAACAGCGACAGGCCGATGGTGTTCAGCCACATGTCCAGTCCACCGAGCGCCACGCCGGCCAGGGTCCCGAGCTTCGACCATAGTGGCTTGACGTTGCGGACCGGGCGGAGGTCCCGGCCGATGGCCGACTCCCGCCAGGCGTCCTCATAGGCCGTCAGTTCGTCATGCGCCCGTCCCGCCCCGATCGCCGCGGCGACGTGATCGGCGGCGAGGATGCCCGACAGGATTGCGTTATGGCTGCCCTTGATACGCGGAACATTGACGAATCCCGCCGCGCAGCCGACCAGCGCGCCGCCGGGAAAGGTCAGCTTCGGCACCGACTGCCAGCCGCCCTCGGTGATCGCCCGCGCGCCGTAGGAAAGCCGTTCGCCGCCGTCGAGAACCGGTCGGATCGCCGGGTGGGCCTTGAATTGCTGGAAGACGCCGAAGGGCGAGAGGTGCGGATTGGCATAGTTGAGGTGAACGACGAAGCCGATCGCGGCCAGGTTCTCACCATAGTGATAGAGGAACGAGCCGCCGCCGGTGCGGTTGTCGAGCGGCCAGCCGAAGGAATGCTGGACCAGCCCCGGCCGGTGGTTTTCCGGCAGGACGCGCCAGAGTTCCTTGATGCCGAGGCCGTATTTCTGGGGTTCGCGATCGGCATCGAGGGCGAAGCGCGCGATGAGCTGTTTGGCAAGCGAGCCGCGCGCCCCCTCGGCGATCAGGGTGTATCTGGCATGGAGCTCCATGCCGCGCTGGAAGGACGGCTTGGGCGTCCCGTCCCGGCCGATCCCCATGTCGCCGGTCGCGACGCCGACGACCGCGCCTTCGTCGTCGGTGAGGACTTCAGTCGCGGCGAAGCCCGGGAAAATCTCGACGCCGAGCGCCTCGGCCTTTTCCGCCAGCCAGCGGCAGAGGTCGCCGAGCGAGGCGATAAAGTTGCCGTGATTGCCCATCAGCGGCGGCATCAGCCAGTTCGGCAAGCGAACCGCGCCTCCGGGTCCGAGCCAGAGAAACCGGTCGGCGGTGACCGGCTGACTGACCGGGCTGTCTTCTTCCCGCCACTCTGGCAGCAAGGCGTCGAGACCGGCCGGATCGATGACCGCGCCGGACAGGATATGGGCGCCGACCTCCGAGCCCTTCTCCAGGACCACGACTGAAAGGTCCGGCGCAGTCTGTTTCAGCCGGATCGCCGCGGCCAGCCCCGCCGGGCCGGCGCCGACGACGACCACGTCGAACGCCATGGATTCGCGGGGCGGGAGGTCGCTTGTCTCGTTCATTCCGTCGTCTTGTCACGACGGAAAGCGATTGACCAGTGGGCGGGGACTTGCGCGCTCCGGCGACGCCGCATACTCCGGGACCCGGCAGAGGGGGATTGGGGGATCGGCAACGTGCGTGATTACAGGATTGCCGCCATTCCGGGCGACGGCATCGGCACCGAGGTCGTGCCGGCCGGGCTGCGGGTGCTCGAGGCGCTGGCGCGGCGGTCCGGCGATTTCCGGATCGTGGCGACCGACTTTCCCTGGGGCTCCGACCACTATCGCGAGACCGGCCGGATGATGCCCGACGACGGCCTCGACCGACTTCGCGAATTCGACGCCATCCTTTTCGGCGCGGTCGGCGATCCCGCGGTTCCCGACGACGTAACGCTCTGGGGGCTGCGCCTGAAGATCTGCCAGGGCTTCGACCAGTATGCCAATGTCCGGCCGACGCGCATCCTCCCGGGCCTGACCAGTCCGCTCGCCAATGTCGGGCCTGGTGATCTCGACTGGGTGATCGTGCGCGAGAACAGCGAGGGCGAATATTCCGGCATCGGCGGGCGCACCCATCGCGGCCAGCCGGAAGAAGTCGGCACCGAAGTCGCCATGTTCACCCGGCACGGCGTCGCGCGGATCATGCGCTTCGCCTTCGAACTGGCCCGCTCCCGGCCGCGCAAGCACCTCACCATCGTCACCAAGTCCAACGCCCAGCGCCACGGCATGGTGCTCTGGGACGAGGTCGCCGCCGAGGTCGCCGCGCGATTTCGCCGACGTGACCCACGACAAGATGCTGGTCGACGCAATGACGGTGCGGATGGTCCGCGACCCGGGAAGCATCGATGTCGTCGTCGCCACCAACCTCCATGCCGATATCCTCAGCGACCTCGCGGCGGCGCTGGCGGGCAGCATTGGCATCGCGCCGACCGCCAATCTCGACCCCGAACGGCGGTATCCGTCGATGTTCGAACCGATCCATGGCGCGGCTTTCGATATCGCCGGCCGCGGCAGCGCCAATCCGCTCGGCACCTTCTGGAGCATTGTCATGATGCTCGACCATCTCGGCGAGCCGGCGGCGGCGCATCGGCTGATGACGGCGATCGAGGCGGTGACTGGCGCCGGCGTCTGCCTGCCCGCCGACCTCGGCGGCGAGGCGACCACGAGCGAGGTCACCGACGCCGTGATCGAAGCGATCCGCGGCGCCAACGACTGACGAACGGACCGTTTGCGATGGGTTAAAGATCGGCGCCAAAGTCAATCGCGCTTTCCGCCTGGCTGCGTTAGGTATGGTTCGCCATGCGCGGACGTATCGATCGAAGCGGGCGACAAGGGAGGCTGACGTGTCATCATTTTCGGCATTCGGATCGGAAGTCCGAGGTATGGCGCGACGCCGGCCGTTCCTCTCTGCCTTGCTGATCGGCGCGAGCCTGCTCGCCACCTCGATGCTTCCGGCCGGTGCCGAGGACGCCACGCCCCCTCTCCTTCCGGCTCCCGTCGCGCCTGTCCCGCCGCTTTTCGACCAGGCTGATATCGACAAGGCGCTCGGCGAACTGGACGGCATCGTCGAAGCCGCAATGGAGCCGGACCGGCCTGCCGGGGCTGGCCGTCGGCGTCGTCTACAAGGACAAGGTCGTCTATGCCAAAGGCTTCGGCGTCCGCGAGATCGGCAAGCCCGGCGCGATCGATCCGGAAACGGTCTTCATGCTCGCCTCGGTGTCGAAGCCGATCGCCTCGACCATCGTCGCCAAGCTCGTCGGCGACGGGCTGATCGACTGGCACGACCCGGTCATCACCCACAATCCGGATTTCGCGCTCTCCGACCCCTATGTCACCGAAAACGCCACCTTCGCCGATCTCCTGTCGCACCGGAGCGGACTGAGGACCGGCGCCGGCGATCTGCTCGAGGATCTCGGCTTCGATCGCGACTACATCCTCGCCCATCTCGACCAGCAGCCACTCGATCCGTTCCGCTCGACCTACCACTACAGCAACTTCGGCTACACCGAGGGCGGCATCGCCGCGGCGGTCGCGGCCGGCAAGAGCTGGGAAGACCTCGCCGACGACGTGCTGTTCGGGCCGGCTGGCATGACGAGCGCCAGCTACCGCCACGCCGACTACCTCGCCCATGAGGACCGCGCCCGCATCCACGCCCGCCTTCCCGACGGGAGCTGGGTGGCGCGCTACGACAGGGAACCCGACGCCGAGGCGCCGGCCGGCGGCGCCAGCGCGTCGCTGAACGACATGCTCCGCTTCGTTCGCTTGCAACTCGCCGGCGGCATGCTGGACGGGGTCCGGGTCGTCGACGAGGAGGCGCTGGTCGCGCCGCACGTGCCCCAGGTGATCCCGGGTTCACCCCGGAGCGCGGCGAATCGCGGCGGGTTCTATGGCTTTGGCTGGAATGTCAGCTACGACGACCAGGGCCGGTCCCGGGTCGGCCATTCAGGCGCCTTCAATCTCGGCACGGCCACCAACATTCTGATGATGCCTGGCGAGGACCTCGCCATCGTCACCCTGACCAACGGAAGCCCGATCGGCGTCGCCGAGGCGATCGGCGCGGCATTTGTCGATGTCGCCCAGAACGGGCGGCAGACCGTCGATTGGGTCGGTTTCCTCGGCGCGGCCTTCGAACATATGCTGGCGGCCGAAGCGCCCGCCGTCGACTACACCAGGCTTCCGTCCGATCCCCAGCCACCGCGGGCGCTCGACCGTTATGCCGGCACCTACCGGAACAGCTACTACGGCCCGCTCACCGTCTCCGCCGCCGGCGACAACCTGTCGATGACGCTCGGCCCCGAAGCTGCGCCGACGACCTTCGCCCTCAGCCCTTTCGACGGCGATACCTTCAGCTTCCAGACCATCGGCGAGAATGCCAACGGCCTGGCCGGTGCGATCTTCACGCTCGACGAAGACGGACCGGCTTCGAGCGTCGTTCTCGACTTCTATGACGTCAACGGCCTCGGCACCTTCGCCCGGGAATAAGGCCGAGCGATTTTTGGTGGATTCCCATCATTCTCGGCCCTTGCGGGTCGTCGGCGTCCGCGCGACACTCGGCGGGCCGTTCCGCGCCCATGCGGAACCCAGACAATAATCTCAAAAAGAGAGGAACGCCCGCATGCTCAAGAGAGTCACAGGTCTTCTCGTCGGCGCCGCAATGGCTCTGGCGGTTCCGCTGACGGCACAGGCCGCCGGCAAGACCTTCTACTGGATTTCGCACGGCGGACCGGCCGACCCGGTCTGGACCTACTTCCTCCAGGGTGCAAACCAGTGGGCCGAGGATACCGGTAATACGGTCAACACCTCCTTCCACAGCGGCGACGTGCCGTCCCAGCAGGAAGCTGTCCGTTCGGCAATCGCCGCGGGCGCCGACGCCATCGTCACCACCAGCCCCGACCCGGGCTCGATGGGCGAAGTTGTCGACGAGGCGCATGCCGCGGGCATCCCGGTCATCAACATCAACACGCCCGATCCGACCGTCAACTTCGACTCCTATGTCGGCATGGATCTCGTCGTCACCGGCCAGAAGTGGGCGCAATACCTGGTCGACAACAAGCTGGTGAAGGAAGGCGACTTCGTCTGGATGCCCGTCGAGGTTCCCGGCGCCACCTATGGCGTCCAGGAAGAGCAAGGCATCAAGAGCGTTTTTGAGCCTCTCAACATCACCTGGGAAGTGACCGACAACACGCTCGACCAGGGCGAGGTCATCACCCGCATGTCCGATTACCTCACGGCCAATCGCGACAAGGTGAAAGCGATCATCGGTCTCGGCGACCTCGTCACCGGCTCGATCAAGCGCGTCTTCGACCAGGTCGGCGTCAAGCCGGGCGATATCCCGGTCGTCGGCTGGGGCAATTCGCTCGACACCACCCAGGAAGTCCTCACCGGTTATGTCAACGCCGGCATGTGGCAGGACCCGCAGGCGACGAGCTATGTCGGTCTCTCACTCGCGGCCATGGCCGCGAGCGGTATCCCGCCCGGATTCGACGTGCTGGTCGGCAATCTCTACCAGAAGGATGGCGCGCAGCTCATCGACGACATCCTTTCCGGAAAATAGACACCGGAAGACCAACATGGATGCCGCGGCGGCCCCGGCCGTCGCGGTTCCCCCACCCACGACCCAAGTGAGCACCCGGACGGACCACCGCCCCGGGTAGAAATTACCCAAGCCCATCCCGGAAAGGCATCGTGGAACATCAATCGCTGGCCAGACGCCTGATCGCCAAGCCGGAGTTCGGTCCGTTCGTCCTCCTCGTGGTCGAACTGGTTGTCTTCACCGCCATCAACCCAACCTTCCTGTCGCCGCTCAATATTTCGAACACCCTGGTCTTCACGGTCGAGCTCGGCCTCATCGCCCTGGCGATGACGCTGCTGATGACCGCCGGCGAATTCGATCTCTCGGTCGGCGCGGTTTTCGGCTTCTCGCCGGTGGTGATGTGGACCCTGTTCAATCAGGGCGTCCTGCCGCTTCCCATGGCGTTCCTCGTCGCGCTGATCATCGCCGCCTTCATCGGTCTGGTGAACGGCCTGTTCGTGACGCGGTTGAAGATCCCGTCCTTCCTGGTGACGCTGGGCATGCTGCTCGTGGTTCGCGGCACCGCGCTTTTCGTCACCGACGGCTTTCCGCAGCGGACCTGGAACGCAGGCGACCAATGGATATCCCAGGTGCTGGTCGGCGACATCCATATCGGCCCGTTCCGCCTCTACATGTCGCTGTTCTGGTTCATCCTCGTCGCCGTGATCTTCTGGTACATCCTGACCCAGACCAAATTCGGCAACTGGATCCAGGCATCCGGCGGCAATCCCAGCGCCGCCGGCGCCCGTGGCGTCAACGTCAATCGCACCAAGGTGGCGCTGTTCATGCTCTGCTCGGCGATGGCGGCGCTGGCCGGCATCATCAGCTCGATCCGAACCTCCGCCGCCAATCCCAACAGCGGCACCGGCTACGAGCTGGAGGTGATCGCCATGGTGGTCATCGGCGGCACCGCGCTGATGGGTGGCCGCGGCACGATTGTCGGAACCGTCCTCGGCGTCTTCATCCTTCGCGTCATGCGGAACGGCATCGTTCTGATCGGCGTGCCGGGCCTCGCCTACAACATCTTCATCGGCGCGATCATTCTCGGGATGATGGCGCTGCATTACGGACTCGAACGCCGACACCAGGCGGGGACCTAGACCATGGCCGAAGACCTCGTCCGGATGGAACACGTCACCAAATTCTATGGCCGCGTCCAGGCCCTCGACGATGTGAATTTCACCGTCAGGGAGAAGGAAATCGTCGGACTGCTCGGCGACAATGGCGCCGGCAAGTCGACCCTGATCAAGGTACTGTCGGGCGCCGTGCCATCGACCAGCGGCGACATCTACATGCGCGGCAAGAAGGTCGAGATCAAAAGCACGACCGACGCCATCGCCAACGGCATCGAGACGATCTACCAGGACTCGGCGCTGGTCACCCAGCTGTCGATCGCGCGGAACCTCTTCCTCGGCCGCGAGCCGGTCAAGGGTCCCGCCTTCCTCAACCGGATGGACTACGCGACGATGAACCAGGTCGCCGGCGATCTTCTGCGCCGCGTCGGCATCACCAAGAACATCCCGACCTCGACACCGATCTCGGCGCTGTCGGGTGGTGAGCGGCAGGCGGTGGCGATCGCCCGGGCGATGTATTTCGACAGCGACCTGATCATCCTCGACGAACCGACCAACAATCTCGGCGTGGCTGAAACGCGAGGCGTCCTCAATTTCGTGCGCAATGCCCGCGACCGCGGCCATTCCTGCATCTTCATCGCCCACAACATCCACCACGTGTTCCAGGTGGTGGACCGCATCGTCGTCATGCGCCGCGGCACCATCGTCGCCGACGACATCGACCCGAAGAAGACCAGCGTCGACGAGGTCGAGCTGGTCATCACGGGGATGTCGGACGAGGAACTCGCCGCCGCTTCGGTGTAGGCGGGTCGGCGCCCAGGGACCGGGCCGGTTCAAGGCGGCGAGCGCCCGGCGCACGGAAGTCGACTCGACCGGCGCGGTTCTCCGGCCTTGGCCGATTCACCTGCGGCGGTCCCAGAGCCGGGATCGACCCGATCCTCGCATATTCTCCACCCCTGTTGT
The DNA here is from genome assembly GCA_963812275.1 of uncultured Alphaproteobacteria bacterium. Taxonomy (GTDB): domain Bacteria; phylum Pseudomonadota; class Alphaproteobacteria; order Rhizobiales; family Kaistiaceae; genus Bauldia. The sequence continues at coordinate 184,660 of CAWEUQ010000008.1, forward strand.
AGAATGTGCATGTCCATACACGATTAGGGTGTATTCGAGGCGCCATGGGCGTTGCGAGATTCGTCAATGCGTCCAATGCGCGCCGGAAACCGGGCACGGGAGGCTCGTTTGAACGATAGCCGAGAGCCAGGAACACCGAAATCAGCCAGGCCAAAAAAGGGGACGCGCGGCATCGACCACGCGTTCGACCCGCAGTCGTTTCTTGTTAGCGCGGACGTTGCCCGCTCGGACCTGAAGTTCCACAAGGACGAGGGGATCTTCCGCCAAGGTGACCCCGCCGACGCGGTCTTCTTCGTAGAGTCCGGCCGGGTTCAACTCACGGTTGTCTCCGACCAGGGGAAGGAAGGCGTCATCGCGCTGTTGGGACCGGGCGATTTCTTCGGCGAGGGGTGTCTTGCCGGGCAGCCGTTTCGTATGGCCTCGGCCGTTGCGACCGCCGCATCGAGCGTCTTGAAGATCGACAAGGCGGCGATGGCACGGCTCCTCCATGACAACCCGGATTTCTCCGACGGGTTCATGACCTTCCTGCTGACACGCAGCATCCAGGTTGAGGCCGATCTCGTCGATCAGCTTTTCAATTCAAGCGAAAAGCGGCTCGCGCGCCTGCTCCTGCTTCTCGCCAACTTCGGTAACGACGGAGAGCTGCGGCCAATCGTTCCGAAGATCAGTCAGGAGGTTCTGGCCGCGCGGATCGGAACGACCCGCTCGCGAGTCAACTACTTCCTGAACAAGTTCCGGAAGCTCGGACTGATCGAATACAACGGCCACATGAAGGTGCATACGGCACTGGTCAACATCATCGTCCACCACGAGGACGACTAGCGACAGATCCATTTCGTCGGATATGGAGCCTGCCCGGCTCCTTGATCACTGTCGTCTTTCGCGCGAAAGCGAGCGCGCTTTTCCTGAAAGTGCTCCAGCTACGAAGCCGCTCTCCGACTGAATAGCGGCCTCTGTACCCCAGGCCACCCTCAAATCCCAACGTCTTCGACGCGGCCGCACCAATCTGCGGAAAGTGTCCCCTGCGTCTGGTCGCAATGTCCGAATGTATTCTTCGATGGGCTAAAAAGAGCCTAACACAGTCATTTTCCGCCACTACAATGTATTGTTCACCACAATCAAATAGTCCATCCATAGTGTTCGGTTTTGTACATTATTATTTGGACGAATATCTATTGTTATTGCAAGAATGTCGAGGCGAATAAAGAAACACTTCGATTAGTCTAAAACTTTAGACATGTCGATCAACAGCGTTTCTGCAAACGAGCCCGCACAGCGGCATCGGCTTGTCCTAGAAATACTTCGCCCCTCCAAATTGAACATCGCCGCGGCGCCCCGCGTGAAGAAGCAAAAAACGCGAAAGCGATCGGAGAGGTGCGTGCACCTCGTCGCCGCCTCCGCCGAGGAGAATTCACATGCCTATTCTGACCGTTGGTCCCACCTCCACATACGCCACCATCGCCGACGCGATGCTTGTCGCCGTCACCGGCGACGAGATCCAGCTGGAGAGCGGCTACAGCAACGAGACAGCCACCGTAACGGTGGACGGGATCACCGTCACCGGCGATGCGACGTCGACCGGGATCGTCCTGGAGCTTGGCCTCGGAATCCCGACGTTTGCCCTTGGCGGATTAGCCCCGATCAACGTCCTCGATGCGGCGGACGGCAACGGCATTACCGGCAATGCCGGCGACAATATCGTCACGGTGACGGGCGGCGCCAATTCGGTGAATGGCGGTGCCGGCACCGGCGATCGCCTGGTTGTCGATTGGCACACAACGATGGGCGCAGTCACCGGCAATTCGACCAGCAACTTTGCCGATGCCGGCACCGGTGACCTCGTCACAATCACCGGCGGATTCGAGCATTTCACGATCCTCACCGGCTCCGGCGCCGACACGATCACCACCGGCGCCGGCGACGATATCATCGACGCAGGCGACGGCGCCAATACGATCGTCGCGGGCGATGGCAACAATACCGTCACCGGCGGCGCCGATGCGGACAGCATCACGACCGGAAGCGGTGACGACATCATCGACGGTGGTGACGGCGCCAATACGATTGTCGCCGGTGCAGGCGCCAATGACATCACCGGCGGCGCTGACGCCGACACGATCACCGCCCTGAACGGTGGCAACACGATCCGTGGCGGCGACGGTTTCAACAACATCACATCGGGCAGCGGCGCGGACGTCATCACCGGCGGTCTCGGCACCGATGTGATCGAGGCTGGCGGCGGCAACGATCTCATCACCGTCAATGGCGGCGACGACACGGTTCATGCGAGCAGTGGAACCGACCGGCTGATTGTCGACTATGCGGCCCTCACCGGCGCCGTGACCCTCAACGATTTCACCGGTGGCGCTGGCAATATCGGTGGTCCTGCCGGAAATTCGGTGGTCTTCGACGGCGTCGAAAACCTCACGATCACGACCGGCAGCGGCAACGACAACATCACCACCGGTGCCGGCGCGGACGTGCTGAGCGGCAAAGCCGGCGACGATACCCTGAACGGCGGCGCTGGTGTCGACGACCTCGACGGCGGCGCTGACAACGATGCCCTGACGGGCGGCGCCGGCAACGATACGATTGACGGCGGAAGCGGGACCGACACGGCGTTCTATTCGGGCGCGCGCTCGGATTACACGCTCACCTTCCTTTCGCCGACGCAGTTCCAGGTCACCGACAATCGCGGCGGAAGCCCGGACGGAACGGACGTCCTCACGAATGTCGAGTTCCTTAAGTTCAGCGATGAACTCTCTGCGGTCGTTTTCGATAACCTGCCGCCGGTGATCACCTCGACGCCCTCGGCCAATATCGCCGAGAACTCCACCGCGGTCATCACCGTGACGGCGACCGATCCCGACCTCGACACCCCGGTCTTCTCGCTCGCCGGTGGCGCCGATCAAGCGCTGTTCAGCATCAACGCGGCGACCGGCGCTCTCGCCTTCATCAACGCACCCGACTTCGAGAATCCGGCCGACGTCGGCGCGAACAACATCTACAACGTCATTGTCCAGGCCTCCGACGGCAATGGCGGCGTGGACAATCAGGCGATCGCCGTGACGGTAACGAACGTCGCGGGCGCGACCATTGACGGGACCAAGCATAAGGACCTCGTCGACCTCACCCACTCGATCAAGGGCGAGCCGATGGCGACCGGCGAGGAGGACCACATCAGTGGCCAGAAGGGAAAGGACACGCTCTCCGGCCTTGGCGGCAACGACAACATCAAAGGCGGCAAGGGCAAGGACAATCTCCACGGCGACGACGGCAACGACGTCCTCAAGGGCAGCAAGGGAAAAGACACCCTCCATGGCGATGATGGCGCCGACGTCCTGAAAGGCTCCCGGGGCAACGACCATCTTTATGGCGGCAATGACAACGACTTTCTGAACGGCGCCAAGGGCAACGACAAGCTCTACGGCGATGGCGGTGACGATTACCTCGTCGGAAAACAGGGCGTCAACAAGCTCTTCGGCGGTGATGGCAACGACAGCTTCGTGTTCAACAGCCATCTCAAGGACAGCACCGGGATCGTGAAGGACTTCTCGACCGGAGACACCGTCGTACTCTCTCACAATATCTTTGCAAAGCTCGACGTCGGAGCCCTGTCCGAACAAGACTTCAACAAATATTTCGACTACAAGCACGGCGACTTGTCCTACGACAAGGATGGCCACGGAAAGGGTCATGCAGAATACTTCGCAACGTTTGCGCACAACGTCGATCTCCATGCCAGCGATTTTCTTGTGATCTAGCCGCCCCGGCGCGCTCGCGCTCCCCCCTCCCCGCGACAGCCGGACATCACAAGAACAGCGGCGCCCCTTCACACGGAGGGGCGCCGTTTCGCTGAGTGAGCCGGATTCAGTCCGTCGGATTGCCTTTCTGGTGCGCCCTGGCCGTGATCGCGAACGACTTCAGCCGGGCGGCGTGGTCGAAGACCTGGGCGGTGACGATCAGTTCGTCCGGCTCGGTCCGGGCGACGAAAGCCTCGAGGCCGGCGGCCACCGTTTCCGGCGACCCCACCACCGAACAGGCCAGCGCCTGGCGCAACATTGCCCGCGCCGCTTCGTCCAGTCCCTCGACAAAACCCTCCTGCGGCGGCGGCAAGGGCCCTGCCCTGCCCGTCCGCAGGTTGACGAAGGCCTGCTGCAGCGAGGTGAACAGCAGTCGGGCCTCGGCATCGGTGTCGGCGCCGACGACGTTCAACGCCAGCATCAGGTGGGGCTTGTCGAGATGCTCGGACGGCTGGAAGCGTTCGCGATAAAGCGCGGAAGCGGTCTCCAGTTCGGCTGGCGCGAAATGCGAGGCGAAGGCGTAGGGCAGGCCCAGGATCGCCGCGAGCTGTGCGCCGTAGAGGCTCGATCCGAGGATCCAGATCGGCACCCCGAGGCCGACTCCAGGTATCGCCCGCACCCGCTGGCCCGGCTGCTCCGGGCCGAAATAGTGGATCAGTTCGACGACATCCTGGGGAAAGCTGTCGACCTCCCCCTCGAGGTTGCGCCGGAGCGCCCGCGCCGTCAGCTGGTCGGTGCCGGGGGCGCGCCCGAGGCCGAGATCGATCCGGCCCGGATAGAGCGCGGCGAGCGTGCCGAAGGCTTCCGCCACCATCAATGGCGCGTGGTTGGGCAGCATGATGCCGCCCGCCCCGACCCGGATGGTCTTCGTACCTGCCGCGACATGGCCGATGACGACGGCCGTCGAGGCGCTGGCGATCCCGGGCATGTTGTGGTGCTCCGCCAGCCAGAAGCGGCGGTAGCCGAGCGCCTCGGCGTGACGCGCCAGATCGAGGGTGTTGCGGAGCGACTGCCCCGCGTCGCCGCCTTCGACGATCGGCGACAGGTCAAGAACGGAGAGTGGGATCATCCCGGACTTCTAGCCGTCTTGCCGGGGCAAGGTCCAGCGCGATCCGGCCCGGCGCCGGTCGCGGTCAGATATCCCTTCTCCACCGGGCGGCGCGTTCCATGAAGCGGCGGTTCATTTCGTCCACCGCTTCCTTCGCCCCGTCGTGGAAAGTGCCAACGAGGGGAATGGCGGCGTCGGCGTGGTTCGGCCCGAAATACCTGTGATACATGGGCCGCAGCCGTCAGCTCTTCAGCCGGTAGCCGGTCCTGAATATCCACCAGATCGTGACCGTGCAGATGGCGAGAAAGAGCACCGTCGCCGCCAGGCTGATCCCGACCGACACGTCGGAGAGACTGTAGAAGCTCCAGCGGAAGCCGCTGACCAGATAGACGACCGGATTGAAAAGGGTGGCGGTCTGCCAGAATGGCGGCAGCATGCCGATCGAATAGAAGGTGCCGCCGAGGAAGGCGAGCGGGGTGACGATCAGCATCGGAACGATCTGGAGCTGTTCGAACCCCTTTGCCCATATGCCGAGGATGAACCCGAGCAGGCTGAATGTCACCGCCGTCAGGACCAGAAACAGGACCATGACGAAGGGATGATCGATACGCAGGGGTACGAAGAGCGACGCCGTAACCAGAATGATCAACCCGAGGATGATCGACTTGGTCGCCGCCGCCCCGACATAGCCGACGACGATCTCGACGAAGGACACCGGCGCCGAAAGCAGCTCGTAGATCGTGCCGATGAATTTCGGGAAGTAGATGCCGAAGGATGCGTTGGAGATGCTCTGCATGAGCAGCATCAGCATGATCAGCCCCGGCACGATGAAGGCGCCGTAACTCACCCCCTCGATTTGCGGAATCCGCGAGCCGATCGCACCGCCGAAAACGACGAAATAGAGAGAGGTCGAGATCACCGGCGACAGGACGCTCTGCATCAGCAGTCCGCGCGGTTCGCGCCATTTCGAAATAATAGATGGACCAGACCGCCCTGAGATTCATCGGTCGCCCCTCACCAGATCGACGAAGATGTCCTCCAGCGAACTCTCCTTGGTCTTGAGGTCGCGGAAGCGGATCTCGGCCGCCCCCAGGTCGGCTAGCAGCGCAGTGATGCCGGTTCGCTCACGCTGCGTGTCATACTCGTAGAGAAGCTCCGTTCCGTCCTCGATCAGGGACAGGTCGTATTTGTCGAGCGACGCCGGAATCGCGGCGATCGGCTTCTGCAATTGCAAGGTCAGGTGCTTCTTGCCGAGCTTTCGGATCAGTTCGGCCTTTTCCTCGACGAGGATGATCTCGCCCTTGTTGATGACCCCGATACGGTCGGCCATCAGCTGGGCTTCCTCGATATAGTGGGTTGTCAGGATGATGGTGACACCGGACGCGCGAAGCCCCCGCACGACCTCCCACATCTCCCGCCTGAGTTCGACGTCGACGCCGGCGGTCGGCTCGTCGAGGAAAAGGATCGTCGGTTCGTGGGAGAGCGCCTTGGCGATCATCACCCGGCGCTTCATCCCGCCCGAGAGCGCGACGAGATTCGAGTCCTTCTTGTCCCAGAGCGACAGCTGCTTCAGGACCCTCTCGAGATGGGCGTCGTTCTTCGGCTTGCCGAACAGCCCCCGGCTGAACCTCATCGTATTCCACAACGTCTCGAACGGCGCGATCGTGATTTCCTGCGGCACCAGGCCGATCTGGGACCGCGCGGCGCGGTAGTCGGTGATGATGTCGTGACCATTGGCCGTCACCGTCCCCGAGCTCGGCGTCACGATCCCGCAGATGATCGAGATCAACGTCGTCTTGCCGGCCCCGTTCGGTCCGAGCAGCGCGAAGATCTCGCCGGAATGGATGTCGAGATTGATATCCGACAGCGCCTTGAAGCCTGTGTCATAGGTCTTCGACAGATGGGAAACGGAAATGATCGGCTGCATGGGAAAAACTCGGAAAAATGCCGTGCGGGAAGGAATCGCGTCACTCCCCGAGCCGCGATTGAGACCGCCATATAGGTGAACTTGCCGGCACTACCAAGGGCGGGTGCCGCCGATCGACGAGACAACTGACAGAAGAAGAAAGGCCCGGTCCTGATTCCCGCGCCTTTCTACGCGTCTCGGTGATCCCTACGCCATGCTCCGAGTGTCAGGCGTAGAGAATGTCGATATGCGGATCGAACTGAAGGGCGACACCCTCGACGAGAATGGTTCCGTGGTGGTGGACCGTGATCTTCACGTCAACACCGATGTCCTTGACGGTCACGTCGCTTTTCTTGATGTCCCCGAGCATCCGGATGCTGTCATAGCCGATCTCGAAATCGGTGATGATGTCGTTTCCAAATAGTCCATCGAAGAGAAAGAAATCGAACGCGCCGTCCGGGACATTGGACGTCGTCGTGTTACCGGACAGGATGTCGTTGCCGGCGCCACCATCGAGGAAGTCCGAACCCGTGCCGCCGGCGAGAACGTCTTTGCCGGAGCCGCCAAACAGCTTGTCGATCGCGGCGCCGCCGAAGAGCAGGTCGCCATCCTTGCCGCCGCGCAAGACGTCATCGCCGTCATCGCCCCACAAGAGATCCTTTCCCGCATTGCCGATAATCTTGTCGCCTTCGGTTCCGCCCTCGAGATGATCGTTGCCTCCGCCGCCACGCACGAGGTCGGCGCCGGCTCCGCCATACTCCATGTCCCAGCCGCGTCCGCCGTAGAGAAGATCGCCGCCGGTATCGCCCATGATCGTGTCGCCTCCCCGGCCGCCGAAGATCGTGTCGACACCGGTATCGCCGTTGAGCATGTCCGCGCCGCCCTGGCCGAAGAGCATGTCGTTGCCCGTGCCGCCGCTGATCGTGTCAGGGGCCGAATCGTTGCCGCCGAAGATCGTGTCGTTACCCTCGTCACCGTTCAGGGTGTCTGAGTCCCTGCCGCCCTTGATGGTGTCGTCTCCGGCGAGGCCTTGGAAGACGTCATGGCCACCGCGTCCCTTGAGGACATCGGCAAAGGAACTGCCAATGAACGTGTCGTCGAAGGCATCGCCGAGGAATTCCCAGGGAAGCGGCGTAACCAGGACATCCGCGAATGACAGATTCGCCGAAATATTCGTGTTGAAGACGTCCAGTCCGACGTCGTAGCCGGTGACCGTCCATGATGCGTGCTGAGGCGTGCTGTCGACCGCAATAAATTCCGTGACGACGCCAGTGAAGCGACCGTCGGCGTTGGTGCCAAACCCGGTCCCGATCGCCGTCACGGTGTACGAGATAGTGTCGTCAAATCCACCCTTGAACGAAACGGTCGCGGTGGTGTGACTGGTGACCGTGACCGGCGTCGAATTCTTGGCCGTTCCGTTGACGAAATTCGGGCCGTCAAAATCCCTGGATACATCGATTGTTGCCACGATCAGGTCCTTCCAAATTCAAAGCGTAAAATTGACCCGAGGAAAGATACACACCCCGGACATGATTAAGTCGTCGCCTCTCAATCCAAGGTAAGCGATTCGTAACCGCACGTCCGCCTGCAACGTCGGATGGCGCCAGGCCCGCCGCCTGATCCGCCGGAGCCAGTCGCCTGAAACCGGACAAAGAAGGGCCCGGCCGTGTTGACCGGGCCTCTGTCAAGATCGCCGCGAGGCGATCGCGGTGCCACTACGCGTGCTCGGGCTACGAAGGGGTCTCGTCGGCGCTCACACGCCAGACCGAACCCGAGCCGTCCTCGGTGAAATAGAGGGCACCGTCCTTGCCGACCGCGACGCCGACCGGACGGCCCCAGACCTTCTTCGCCGACTGGACGAAGCCGGTGACGAAGTCCTGATAGGCGCCGGTCGGTTTGCCGTTGTCGAACTGGAGGCGAACGATCTTGTAGCCGGTCCGCTTGCCGCGGTTCCAGGAGCCGTGCATCGCGACGAAGGCGTCGCCCTTGTACTCGGCGGGAAAGGACTCGCCATCGTAGAAGGTGATGCCGAGCGGCGCGGAATGGGCCTGGAAGAGCACGTCGGGAATCGTGACCTTGCCGGCGAGATCGGGGCGCTGGCCTTTCAGGGGCTTCCGCGGGTCCTCGTGGTTGCCGATATAGTACCAGGGCCAGCCGTAGAAATGGCCCTGCCGGACGCGGGTCGCATAGTCGGGCGGCAGGTTGTCGCCGAGCGCGTCGCGTTCATTGACGACGCACCAGAGATCGCCGGTCTCGGGTTGGGTGGCGAGGCCTGAGCAGTTGCGGAGTCCGGTCGCGTAGACCTGCTTGCCGGAACCGTCCGGATTGAACGTCAGCACGTCCGCCCGATCGGTTTCCTCGCCCCACATGGCGCCGAGTGGATGATCGGCGGCGAAGGCGTCGATGCCGCCGGCCGGCGGACCGCTCACGTCTTCCGCAATGTTCGAGCCCGAGCCGACCGCGACGAAAAGCTTGCTGCCATCCGGCGAGAAGGCGAGATCGCGCGTCCAGTGGTAGCCCGTCGGCAATTCGGCAACGATCGTCTCGGCGTTGCCGGTCGCCTTCAGGTCACCGCTCTTGTAGGGAAACCGCACGACACTGTCGGTATTGCCGACATAAACCCATTCCGGATCGGGCCCGACCGGATAGAAGGCGATGCCGTAGGGCCGGTTGAGACCGGAGGCGAATACGCTCTCCTCCGCCGGCCCGGAAGCGCCGTCCCGCATCCTGAGAACCCTGATCTCGTTGGCGGAGCTGTCGGCAATGAAGAGGTCGCCGTTCGGCGCCGTCCGGATGACGCGGGGCTGCTCGAAGTCGGCGGCCACCATTTCCGCGGTGAAACCGTCCGGAGTCTCGAGTTTCGCGTTGTCGGGCCGGCTGACGAGTCCCGGCGCGTTGCTCGACGATTTGGTGACGAAGGGCTCCGGCAGGTCGGCCGGCCCGATCTTGCGCCAGACGCCTGGCTTGTTGTCCTGCCAGCTTCCGAAGGCGGCCTTGCCGGTCAGCATCTGATCGGCCGCGATGGTGTCGGCGGCAGCAAGCGGATCGGCGCTTCCGAGAATGAAGGCGGCTGAGATCGCCAGCGCGATCGTCGGGTGTCGATTCATGATGTCACTCCTGTTGTCGGAGCGCCCCTCCCAAGCGTCCAACGGAACAAAACAATTGCGCCTTCCCAACCGGGCGAACCCCGACCGGAGACCTGTTGAGGAGCGAAGTCGACGCCTTGCGCCTCACGTCCGGCCGTCTAGGGTGACAATGTAGGGCAGCGGACATCGTTCCGCCGCGCACGAGACCGTGAACCATGGACTCCCATCCGAGCGCCAATGATGCCGCCGACCTGGTCGCCTGGTACGCCGAAATGGGTGTTGACGTCGCCCTGGAGGAGCAGTCGGTCGACCGGTTCGCCGCGCCCGCGGCGGAGGCCCCGCCTGCGGAACCGCCGCGGAAGGTCGAAAGGCCCCCGCCTCCAACGGCTTCGCCGGCACCCGTCCGCACGCCGGCAACCGTCCCGCCCAGCGACGAGACCGCCCGCGAAGCCCGGGAACTTGCTCGGGCGGCGGCGACGCTGGAGGAGCTGCGCACCGCCCTCGATGGTTTTCATGGGTGCAACCTGCGCCTCACCGCCACGCAGCTCGTCTTCGCGGACGGCAATCCGGCCAGCCGGGTGATGCTGATCGGCGAAGGGCCGGGACGCGACGAGGATCTGCAGGGCCTGCCCTTCGTCGGCCGGTCGGGCCAGCTTCTCGACCGCATGCTGGGAGCGATCGGGCTGGATCGGAACTCCGTCTATATCGCCAACATCGTGCCGTGGCGGCCGCCGGGAAATCGACGGCCGACGCCCCAGGAAACCGCCGTCTGCCGGCCATTCATCGAACGCCAGATCGAACTGGCCGATCCCGATTTCCTCGTCTTGCTCGGGGGCGCGGCGGCGAACGAGCTTCTCGACAGTCCCGAGGGTATTCTCAAGATGCGCGGGCGCTGGCGCGAATACGATACCGGCAAGCGGCGGATTCGCGCCATGCCGACGCTGCATCCGGCCTATCTCCTGCGCCAGCCGCTGCACAAGCGCCTTGCCTGGCGCGACCTTCTGACCCTGAAAGAGGCCCTCGACGCGGAAGTCACGGCGTGACCTCGGCGCCGGATTCCCATACGGTCCCGCCCCGGACAATCAGCCTGGTGCGCCGGCACGGCCGCCGCCGACGCACGTCGAGAGGACATCCATGACCGACACGAACCTGTTCGCCACCATTCGCGATACGCTGTTCACCGCCGTCATCGGCGACGTCATGGACACCGCCGGCCTGACCCACCAGTTCCTGCCGCCGGCCCTCGCGGCCATCCAGCCCGGCACCACGCTCGTCGGCCGGGCGATGCCGGTCCAGGTCACCGACATCGGCAGCGCCGAAGCCGATCCGAACGCACCGCCCTACGGCCTGCTCTTCCGCGCCCTCGATGACCTCAAGTCGGGTGAGGTCTACATGGCCACCGGCGGCTCGCCGAACTATGCGCTGTGGGGCGGGTTGATGAGCGTCCGCGCCATGCACCTGAAGGCGGCGGGCGCGGTCCTCGAGGGCTATCACCGGGACACGCCGGAAATCACGTCGCTCGGCTTCCCGGTCTATTCGCTTGGCGGTTACGCCCAGGACCAGAAGGACCGGGGCACCATCATCGATTTCCGATGCGCCGTCACCTTTTCCAACGGCACCCGGGTCGAACCCGGCGACCTCGTTGTGGCCGATGTCGATGGCGTCGTGGTCATCCCGCAGGTGGCGGAGGCCGACGTCGTGCGTGGCGCGCTCGCCAAGGTCGAGGGCGAGGATGTCGTCCGTCGCATGATCGAGGCCGGGGAATCGACCGAAACCGTGTTTGCCAAGACCGGGATCATGTAGGCCGCGGCGATTGCTCCCTGCATCCTGCAGGGCTGGTTTGTGCAATCTTCGCCTTGATTTCGAGCCGGCAAAGGCGAAAGGGTCGCGGATCCTGGATTCGTTTCGCTTCCACAGACTGTCCCGCCGATGACCTCGACCCTCATCCCCATCGCCGCCCTCCTCCTCGGTTCCGCCTTTCTGTTGATGGCGGGCGGCCTGCACGGCCTGCTGCTTCCCCTGCAGGGCACGATGGAGGGCTTCACCACGATCGAGCTCGGCCTGATCGGTACGGGCTGGTCGGTCGGCTTCATGGCCGGCTGCCTTCTGATGCCGGCGGTCGTGCGCCGGGTCGGGCATGTCCGCACCTACAGTTCGCTCGCCTCGCTGGCGGCGGTGGCGATCCTGCTCAACATCCTCATCGTCTCTCCGGCGGCCTGGATCACGCTCCGCGCGCTGTCGGGCTTCTGCTTCGCCGGCGCCTCGATGGTCGTCGAATCCTGGCTCAACGAGCGTGCGACACCGGAAAACCGCGGAACGGTGTTCTCGATCTACCAGATGGTGGTCTATGGCGGCTCGACCGCCGGCCAGCTCCTCATGATCATCACGCCCCCGTCGTCGTTCTTCTTCTTCGCGATCGGCGCCATCCTTTACTGCTTCGCCATCCTGCCGACGGCCCTCTCGACCGCAAAACACCCCAATCCACTCAAGACCGCCCGGCTCGACCTGCGTGGCCTCTACGCCAACTCGCCGGTGGCCGCGGTCGGTTGTTTCATGATTGGGCTGGTCAATGGCGGATTCGGCACGCTCGGGGCGGTCTATGCCAGGCGGATTGGGCTGCCGGTCGCCGATATCGCGCTGCTGATGGCGGGCGCCGTGCTCGGCGGGGCGCTGGTCCAGTATCCGCTCGGCCGCCTCTCCGACCGCATGGATCGCCGCCGGGTGCTGGTCGCGGTCGCCGCCGGCGCGATCGTGGTGGCGATGGTGATGGTGCTGCTCCAGCCGCGCATGCCGATGCTGGTGATCGGACTGCTGATCCTTTTCGGCGCGACGATCTACCCGATGTACGGAATCGCCGTCGCCCATGCCAACGACTTCGCTGCCTCCGACGACTTCGTCAAGATCGCCGGCGGCCTGCTGCTGCTGCTGGGTTTCGGCTCGATGATCGGACCGATCCTGGCCGCCCAGGCGATGGTCCTGTTCATCCCCGAGGGCCTGTTCGCCTTCGCCGCGGCCGTCCACACGCTGCTCCTGATCTACACGGTCTATCGCATGTCGCGGCGCTCGGCGCCGGGTCGGGACGTATTCCAGGGGGTCCTGCCGCCGAAGTCGGCGACACCTGAAAGCGCGACCCTCGATCCCCGGGCGGATTCGCCGACCGTCGAACCGCCAGCCGCCGAAAGCCCGGCGCCGGAGGAGCCCGGCAAGCCGACAACGTGAGGCCTTTTCTCCCGTTGTCTTGTGCGTTGTGGCTTGATAACCAAGATGGTTAAGAGATGCCGGCCGGCGGGCCGAGCGTCTCGGCCGGCACAGGCCGAAAGGGGACACGGGCACATGGAGTACTTCACCCAGCAGCTCATCAATGGCGTCACGCTCGGTTCGATCTACGGGCTGATCGCCATCGGCTACACGATGGTCTACGGGATCATCGGCATGATCAACTTCGCCCATGGCGATATCTTCATGGTCGGATCCTTCCTCGGACTGATCGCCCTGGTCGCTCTCGGCATAAGCGCGGCGACACCGTTCTTTCTGCTGATCCTTGCCCTGCTGCTGGTCATTGCCATCGCGATGGCGCTGACCGCCGTCTGGGGCTGGACCGTAGAGCGGATCGCCTATCGGCCGTTGCGCGGGTCGTTCCGGCTGGCCCCCCTGATCACCGCGATCGGCATGTCGATCACGCTTCAGAACTTCGTCCAGATCAGCCAGGGCGCGCGGGTCAAGCCGGTGCAGCCGATCATAACCGGCGGCTATACCCTGATGGAGGGTAACGGCTTCGCCGTTCAGATTTCCAACATCCAGATCATCATCATCATCCTGACCGTCGCGCTGATGGCCGGCTTCACATTGCTCATCTCGAAGACGTCGCTTGGTCGCGCCCAGCGGGCATGCGAGCAGGATGCGCGGATGGCGTCGCTGCTCGGCATCAATGTCGATCGCACGATTTCGATCACCTTCGTGGTGGGGGCGGCACTCGCCGCCGTCGCCGGCGTGATGTTCGTTCTCTACTACGGCGTCATCGACTTCTATATCGGCTTTCTCGCCGGGGTTAAGGCGTTCACCGCCGCCGTCCTCGGCGGCATCGGCTCGCTTCCCGGCGCCATGCTCGGCGGCCTGCTGATCGGCCTCATCGAGACCTTCTGGTCGGCCTATTTTTCGATTGAATACAAGGACGTGGCGGCCTTTTCGATCCTGGTGATCACACTGATCTTCCTGCCTTCCGGCCTGCTCGGCCGGCCCGAGGTCGAGAAGGTCTGAGGATGGCGAACACCACCGAGGAAAGTGCCCTCGATACCGGCGCCGTCGGCGCTGAAATCGAGGACGAGCGCCGCGCCGAGGCGGTCGCTGGCGAGGCCCCGTTCAAGGTATCTCCGCCGACAGGCAACGCCTTTGCCGCGGCCCTGAAGGACGCTGTCATCGGCGGCCTCATAGCCCTTGCCCTTGCCGGCCCGATGATCGGCTTGCGGACGGAGACGGCGATTGGCGGGTTGTCCCTGACCCAGCACTGGCTTCCCGTCAGCGCGATGGTCGCGGTGGTCTTCGTCGGCCGTCTGCTTCTCAGCCTGTTCGTCTGGGGCCGCGCCTCGGGGGCCAAGGTGGTTACCGCCACGACGTTCCGGCTGTTGCCGACCGGCATTCAGTGGGCGAACTGGAAATTGCCCGGACTGATAGCGGCGATCGCCTTCACCATCGTGATGCCGTTTCTTCCCTTCGCCAACCGCTACTGGATGGACCAGGCCGTCGTCGTCCTGACCTATTGCATGTTGGGCTGGGGGCTGAATGTCGTTGTCGGGCTCGCCGGGTTGCTCGACCTCGGCTATGTCGCCTTCTATGCGGTCGGCGCCTATTCCTTTGCGCTGCTCGCGACCAATTTCGATCTCGGCTTCTGGGTCTGCCTGCCGATGGCCGGCATGCTGGCCGCCGGCTGGGGGCTGATCCTCGGTTTCCCGGTGCTGCGGCTGCGCGGCGACTACCTCGCCATCGTCACCCTCGCCTTCGGCGAGATCATCCGGGTCGTGATCATCAACTGGTACGACCTGACCAACGGGCCGGACGGCATCTCGGGCATCCCCCGCCCCACCCTCTTCGGCATTCCCTTCGAACGCGGAGAGGGCGGCTTCGCCGATACCTTCGGCCTCGAATATTCGTCGATCCAGAGGATCATCTTTCTCTACTACATCATCCTCGTCCTCGCCCTGATCACCAACTTCGTCACGCTGCGCCTGCGCCGGCTGCCGGTCGGGCGGGCCTGGGAAGCGCTGCGCGAGGACGAGATCGCCTGCCGGTCGCTCGGCATCAACACGACCAACACCAAACTGACCGCCTTTGCGACCGGCGCCATGTTCGGTGGCTTCGCCGGGTCCTTCTTCGCGACCCGCCAGGGCTTCATCTCGCCCGAGAGCTTCACCGCCATCGAGTCCTTCATCATCCTGGCGGTGGTGGTGCTCGGCGGTCTCGGCAGCCAGCTCGGCATCGTCATCGCGGTGATCGTCCTCAACACCGCCTTCGAGGTGCTGCGCGGGTTGCAGGAATACAGGATGCTCATCGTCGGCATCGCGATGGTCCTGATCATGGTCTGGCGACCGCGCGGCCTCATCTCGACACGCCAGCCATCGGTGACCCTCAAGGGGAAAGCGAAGGCGGTCAGAGCGGAACTTGTCGGGGAGGGCAGCGGATGAATCGCTGGGAGACGCGACCCGATCCTGACCGTCGAGCATCTCACCATGCGCTTCGGCGGACTCGTCGCCGTCAACGATCTTTCCTTCGCGGTCGGTCGCGGCGACATCACGGCGATCATCGGCCCCAACGGCGCCGGCAAGACCACGGTCTTCAATTGCATCACCGGCTTCTACAAACCGACCGAAGGCCGCATCGCCATCGCCCTCGACAAGGCCGATCCGCAGAAACTCGAGCGCCTGACCGCCGGCGGTCTCCGCATGTCCGAGGATGGCAATATCCTCCTCCTCGACCGCATGCCGGACTTCGAGATCGCGCGCGACGCCAAGGTGGCGCGGACGTTCCAGAACATCCGGCTGTTCGGCGGCATGACGGTTCTGGAGAATCTCTTCGTCGCCCAGCACAACAGGCTGATGCTGGCCTCGAACTACACGATCGGCGGGATCTTCGGCCTGGCGCGCTATCGCAAGGGGCTGGCGGCCGCGCTCGAGCGAGCGAAATACTGGCTCGAGCACATCGACCTCATCGACCGGGCCGACGACCCGGCCGCCGACCTCCCCTATGGGGCCCAGCGCCGGCTGGAAATCGCCCGGGCGATGTGCACCGAGCCGAAGCTGCTTTGCCTCGACGAGCCGGCCGCCGGTCTCAACCCCCATGAATCGTCGCAACTCAACACGCTTCTCCGCTTCATCCGCGACGAGCACGGCATCTCCGTCCTCCTGATCGAGCACGACATGGGCGTGGTGATGGAGATATCCGATCACATCGTCGTCCTCGACTATGGCCAGAAAATCTCCGATGGGGCGGCGGAATTCGTCCGCAACGACCCCAAGGTGATTGCCGCCTATCTCGGCGTCGCGGACGAGGAAATCGATTCAGTCGGTCAGGAAGTCCCCGGATGAGCGCCCTCCTCTCGGTCACCGGGGTCAAGACCTTCTACGGCAAGATCATGGCGCTGCGCGGCGTCGATGTGGAGATCAACGAAGGGGAGATCGTGACGCTGATCGGCGCCAACGGCGCCGGCAAGTCGACCCTGATGATGACGATCTGCGGCAGCCCGCAGGCGCGCGAAGGCAGCATCGTCTTTGGCGGCGTCGACATCACCAGACTGCCGACGCATGAGATCATGCGGATGTCGATCAGCCAGTCGCCCGAGGGCCGGCGGATCTTTCCGCGCATGACCGTGCTCGAGAATCTCCAGATGGGCGCGGCCGCCGTCGGCCTCGATCATTTCGACGAGGACGCCGAGCGGGTCTTCGGGCTGTTTCCGATCCTCAAGCAGCGGCAGGACCAGCGTGGCGGAACCCTGTCCGGCGGCGAACAGCAGATGCTGGCGATTGCCCGCGCGCTGATGAGCCGCCCCCGGCTCCTGCTTCTCGACGAGCCGTCGCTCGGGCTGGCGCCGCTGATCGTGCGCCAGATCTTCGACGTGCTGCGCGACCTCAATCAGAAGGAAGGGCTGACGGTGTTTCTGGTGGAGCAGAATGCCTATCACGCGCTGCGGCTGGCGCACCGCGGCTATGTGATGGTCAATGGCGAGATCACGATGACCGGCCCGGGCCGGGAATTGCTGCAACGGGAGGAAGTCCGGGCCGCCTATCTCGAAGGCGGGGCACGCTAGGGGAACGGCAATGGGCGGAATCTGGGAAGTCTCACTCGGCGATTTCTTGCTGGTCAGCCTGTTTCTCGGCGGCGGTGCGGCCTATCTGACCGGCCGCGCGGCGGCGGCGACCTGGCGCCCCTTCGTCAACCTCGTCGTCTATATCCTCCTGCTCACCGCCGCGGTCCGCTTCATCCACTTTGCGCTTTTCGGCGGAACCCTGCTCTCGCCGCAGTTCTACGCCGTCGATTTCGTCGTCCTGCTGGCACTCGGCAGCCTCGGCTACCGGGTAACCCGGGCGGGTCAGATGACCAGCCAGTATGGATGGCTTTACCAACGGACGGGCCCGGTTTCGTGGCGGGTCCGTGACGGCGCGTCGCCCCGCGCCGGAGACGCAGGTTAACCACGACATTGCGCTGCAAAATTCAACCGGCTAGTCTCTGGTCCATACTGGATTTATCCAGTCGTTAACGAATATCTTGATCAACATCATCAACCTTCTAGGGGAGTAAAGCTCTATGAAGACACTATTCAAAGCAGGTATTGCCTTGTCGATGGGCGTCGCGCTGGCCGGAACGGCCCATGCCGACATCACCATCGCGACTGCCGGGCCGATGACGGGCCAGTATGCCTCGTTCGGCGCGCAGATGAAGGCGGGTGCCGAACAGGCCGTCGAGGACATCAACGCCGCCGGCGGCGTCCTCGGACAGAAACTCGTGCTCGAGGTCGGTGACGACGCCTGCGATCCGAAGCAGGCCGTTGCGGTCGCCAACCAGATGGCGGGCAAGGGCATCAAGCTGATGGCCGGCCACTTCTGCTCGGGATCGTCGATCCCGGCATCGGATGTCTACGCCGACGAGGACATCATCCAGATCTCGCCCGCCTCGACCAATCCGAAGTTCACCGACGAGCGTCCCGGCCCCGGCATCATGCGGGTCTGCGGCCGCGACGACCAGCAGGGCCAGGTTGCCGGCGAATTCCTCGCCAAGCACTTCAAGGACAAGAATATCGCGATCATCAACGACAAGACCGCGTATGGCAAAGGCCTCGCCGACGAGACCCAGAAGTACATGGAAGCGGCCGGCAAGAAGCCGACGATGGTCGAGTCCTACACCGCCGGCGAGAAGGACTACAACTCGCTGGTCTCCAAGCTGAAGGCCGCCAACATCGACGTCCTCTACGTCGGCGGCTATCACACCGAAGCCGGCCTGATCAAACGCCAGATGGTCGATCAGGGCATGGACACGATGCTGGTTTCGGGTGACGCGCTGGTCACCGACGAGTATTGGGCGATCACCGGCGATGCCGGCGCCGGTACCCTGATGACCTTCTCCCCCGATCCGCGCAAGAACCCGGACGCTGCTCCGGTGGTCGAGCGCCTCGAGGCGGCGGGCCGGACGACCGAGGGCTATTCACTCTACACCTACGGCGCGATCCAGGCCTGGGCCCAGGCCGTCGAGCGTGCCGGCACGACCGACTTCGAGCCGGTCGTGGCCGAACTCCAGGATGGTACCTTCGACACCGTGCTGGGCCAGTTCAGCTTCAACGGCAAGGGTGACGTCAACGTACCCGGCTACGTCTTCTATGAGTGGAAAGACGGCAAGTACGATTATCTCGACGAAAAGATGTAAGCCTTACGACTTGCATTCGCCCGTTCGGGCGGGAAAAACCCCGGTGGCAACACCGGGGTTTTTCTTTTCCGGGACCTTGGGATAGCCTCCGGATCGTGAACCAGCCGCTCGACAATCTCCTGACCGATGTCGCAGGCCTCAAGGTCGGCAACGCCGGGGACGCGACACTGAAATCCGGGGTTTCGGTCGTCCTGTGCGACGAGCCCACCATCGCATCGGTCCACGTCATGGGCGGCGCCCCGGGAACCCGCGAGACCGACCTGCTGTCGCCGGAACAGACGGTCGAACGGATCGACGCCATCGTGCTTTCCGGCGGCTCGGCCTTCGGGCTCGACGCGGCGAGCGGCGTGGTCTCCGCGCTGGCCGAGTCGGGTCGCGGCTTCCTCGTCGCCGGGATGCGGGTGCCGCTGGTGCCGGCCGCCATCCTGTTCGATCTCGCCAACGGCGGCGACAAGAACTGGGGGGCGGACCCGCCCTATGCCCGTCTCGGTCGCGAGGCGGTCGAGGCCGCCTCCAGGCATTTCGCGCTCGGCACCGCGGGCGCCGGCACCGGCGCGACAACCGCCAATCTCAAGGGCGGACTTGGCTCCGCCTCGGCCCGGTTGGCGAATGGCGTCACCGTCGCGGCCCTCGTCGCGGTCAACGCGGTCGGTCAGGTGACGATCGGCGACACAGCCCCATTTCTGGTCGGCGCCCTTCGAGGTCGGGGCTGAGTTCGGCGGCCGCGGCTTCCCCTCGCCGCTTCCCGCGAACGCCGCGACGCTCCGCCACAAGCTGCAGCCGGCTGCCGGCGCGAATACCACCATCGCCGTCATTGCCACCGACGCGGTCCTGACCAAGGCCCAGGCCGAGCGGCTCGCCATGGTCACCCATGACGGCTTCGCCAGGGCGATCTGGCCGTCGCATACGCCCTTCGACGGCGACCTCGTCTTCGCCCTGTCGACCGGCCGGTCATTCCGCTGGCTGACGCCGCGCTCGACCTGATCGAGATCGGCGCGGCGGCCTCGTCCTGCATGGCGCGCGCCATCGCCCGCGGCGTCTACGAGGCGACGCCGGCGGCCGGCGACACGATGCCGACCTGGCGGCAGCGCTTCGGCGGCTGACGACCGACGACGCCCGCGTTCAGACCGCGGCCCCGGCGCCCTGGAAGATCGCCACGACGAGCGCCGCCTGCGCGAAAAAGCCAACCGCGAAGGCAAGGGTCCGCACCACCGGTATGCCGAGCATATAGACGACGAGGTGGACCAGCCTCGCCCAGAAGTAGATGGCGCAGGCCGCCACGGTCAGCGGGGTCGAGATGCCCATGTCCTGGAGGATCAGCACCAGCGTCGCGAAGATCACCAGATTCTCGACGGCGTTGGCATGGGCGTTCTGCGTGCGGTAGGCCCAGTTCGACGGCGGCGCGGAATCCGGCATGGGATTGGCGAACGTCCCCATGATCCCTCGTGTCGCAAAGCGATCGAGGATGTACGGAATCCAGATCAGGCCGGTCATGATGACCGTCAGCGTCAGCCAGAACAGTTCACTTGTCATGGTGTTTTCTCCCCCTCCGGCGGCCTCCTGCCGAAGGATCATGCTACCCATGGCGCCGACCATTTCATTGATCCTGCGTAAATACTCGGCAGTCGCATTTCTTCGGACCGGCCGGCCCCGGCCACCAGGCAATTGCACCCCGCCGAGACGCGTGTTAGCCCCACGCTATGAACCGCAGGACACTGATCGCCCCGTCGATTCTTGCCGCCGACTTCACCCGGCTCGGCGAGGAAGTCCGCGCCGTCGACATCGCCGGCGCCGACTGGATTCACGTCGATGTGATGGATGGCCACTTCGTCCCCAACATCACCTTCGGCCCGCCGGTGGTCGCGGCCGTCCGGCCGCTGACCGACAAGCCGCTCGACGTCCACCTGATGATCGCGCCGGCCGACCCCTATCTGGCTGCCTTCGCGGAAGCCGGCGCCGATCGCATCAGCGTCCATGCCGAGGCGGGACCGCATCTCCACCGGTCGCTGCAGAGCATTCGCGCTCTCGGCAAGAAGGCCGGCGTCGTCCTCAACCCGGCAACCCCGGTCAACGCGATCGACTATGTCCTCGACCTGATCGACCTTGTCCTGGTGATGAGCGTCAACCCGGGCTTTGGTGGCCAGACGTTCATTCCGGACTCGATCTCGAAGGTCGCCGCCGTCCGCGACATCATCGGCGACCGCGATATCCTGATCGAGGTCGATGGCGGCGTGACGCCGGAGAATGCCGGGGCGCTGGTCGCCGCAGGCGCCGACGTGCTGGTCGCCGGCTCGGCCGTGTTCAAGGGCTCGTACGAAACCAACATCCGGGCGATCCGGGAGGCGACCGTCGCCGGCTGAGCGGGACGGACGCCGGGAGGACGAGGAAAGGGTCTGATTGTGCGGCTTGCCATATTCGCCCTCCTTGCCTTGCTCCCGATATCGATCGGGCCTGCGGCGGCGGCGGACAATGCCGCGTCCCTGATTCTCGGCTTCTCGCCCGATGGACGGTATTTCGCCTTCGAGGAATACGGGGTCCAGGACGGGTCGGGCTTCGTCTATTCCACCATCTACGTCATCGACACGTCGCGCGACCAATGGGTCGGCGGCACGCCCGTCCGTGTCCGCTCCGATGACGAAACGATGGAGCTCGCCGCGGTGCGCGCCGATGCCATGGACAAGGCGCGCCCGGTCCTCTCGTCGCATCACATCGGCGAACCGGGCGCCGTGCTTGCCAGCAACCCGATCACCGAGACCTCGGCCGACCCGCATTTCGTCTCGTTCCGCACGCGGGACTACGCGCTGCCGACATCGGAGAAGCCCTACGAGCTGCGCCTCGAAGAATTCGAGCTGCCGGCCCCGGATTGTCCCGACATGGATCTCGGCCAGCCATTCCAGGGGTTCCGGCTGACGCTCACGGACCCGAACGGTCAGGCGCACAACCTCCTGAACGACCAGCAAATTCCGAAGAGCCGAAACTGCCCGCTGTTCTACGGAATTTCCGAGGTCGATATCTTCTTTCCGCCGGCCGGCGACCCGGTCCTCGTCGTCCTCGTCAATGTTTTCTCCTACGGCTTCGAAGGCTACGATCGCCGTTTCCTGGCGGTGACGGGTCCCCTCCCCGCCTCCTGACGACGTCCTGATTGCCGGCCAACCGACAACAGAAGGCATGCTGAATGGTTCCGCGTTACACCGCCCGAGTACCGCAGCTGAGGATCGGCGCGACCCTCGCGCGACCTCCTTGTGCCCGACCGCCCCGCCAGGCCGCTTCGGCGATCGCAGGAGCCATGCTCGCGATCGCCTTCGCGCCGGTGGCGACGGCCGGCGACTATGCCGACGGCGCCTCCTCGGCTTTTCGGCCGACGGCGAGCACGTTCGCGTTCGAGGAGTTCGGCGTCCAGGACGGCTCGGGCTTCGCCTATTCCAATATCTACCTCATCGACGTGGACGCGAACGCCTCGGTACGCGGCACGCCGATCCGGCGTAATGCACGAGGATGAGGATTTCATGCTCGAGTCCATCCGGGAAGAGGCGCTCGAAAGCGGCCGCCCCGCTTCTTGCTGGAGGAGCGCGGCGTCGAACTCCCGGCGGCCGGCTCGTCGTCAGCAATCCGGCGAGCGAATTGTCGGCGGAACCCTACAGGTGCGATTCCTCACCGACCTCTACGCCAACTGGGGCAACCACGCCTGGACCCTGACATTGACGCCGATCGCCTTCGAAGACCGCGAGCCTTGCCTCAACCTCGGCCCGACCCGGGCTTTCGCCTCGACCTCGTCAATCCCGTCGACGAGCTCTTGACGCTCGCATGAGGAAGCCTCGCTGCCCGCCTCTCGCGGATGTGCGCAGGACTACGCGATCGCCGACGTGATCACCTTCTTCCCCGAGGGCCCGTCGCCGCGGCGATGGTCGTGCTGATCCATGTCATCACCCAGGGCTTCGAGGGCCCCGACCGGCGGTTTCTCGCGGTCGCCACACGTTTCGAGGACCGCTGATGATCCCGCGCTACACCCGCCCCGAAATGGCCGCCATCTGGTCGCCGGAAGCCCGATTCCGCATCTGGTTCGAGATCGAGGCCCATGCGCTCGACGCCATGGCGGAACTCGGCACGGTGCCGGCCGAAGCGGCAAGGGTCGTGCGCGAGCGCGGCGACAAGGCCGTCTTCGACGTCGCCCGGATCGACACGATCGAGCGCGAGACCCGCCACGACGTCATCGCCTTCCTCACCCATCTTGCCGAGATCGTCGGGCCGGAGGCGCGCTTCATCCATCAGGGCCTGACCTCGTCGGACATTCTCGACACCTGCTTCAGCGTCCAGCTCGTCCGCGCCGCCGACCTCCTGACCGCCGATCTCGACCGTCTTCTCGCCGCCCTGAAGACGCGCGCCTACGAGTACAAGGACACGGTCTGCATCGGCCGCAGCCACGCCATCCATGCCGAGCCGACCACCTTCGGCATCAAGCTCGCCTACGCCTTCGCCGAGTTCGCCCGGGCCCGCCGGCGGCTGCATGCGGCGCGCGAGGAAGTCGCGACGGCGGCACTTTCCGGCGCGGTCGGCACCTTCGCCAATATCGACCCGCGGGTGGAGGAGCACGTCGCCCGCGCCCTCGGTCTGCGGCCCGAGCCGATCTCGACCCAGGTCATCCCGCGCGACCGCCACGCCATGTATTTCGCCACCCTCGGCGTCATCGCCTCGTCGGTCGAGCGGCTGGCGACCGAAATCCGCCACCTGCAGCGGACGGAAGTGCGCGAGGTCGAGGAGTTCTTCTCGCCGGGCCAGAAGGGCTCGTCGGCGATGCCCCACAAGCGCAATCCGGTGCTGTCGGAGAACCTGACCGGCCTCGCCCGGCTGGTGCGCGCCACCGCCGCGCCGGCGATGGAAAATGTCGCGCTCTGGCATGAACGCGACATCTCGCATTCATCGGTCGAGCGGGTGATCGGGCCGGACGCGACGATCGGGCTCGATTTCGCCCTGTCGCGGCTCGGCGGGCTGATCGAGAACCTGCTGGTCTATCCGGATGCCATGCGACGCAATCTCGACCAGCTTGGCGGCCTCATCCATTCGCAGCGCGTGCTGCTGGCGCTGACCCAGGCCGGCATGAGCCGCGAGGACGCCTATGCCGCCGTCCAGCGGAATGCGATGCAGGTCTGGGAGCATGGCGGCGACTTCCTGTCCCTGCTCAAGGCCGACCGCGCGGTCGTCGATGTGCTGCCCGAGAACGAACTCGCCGCGCTTTTCGATCTTGGCTACCATCTCAAGCATGTCGACGAGATTTTCCGGCGCGTCTTCGGCACCGGGAACTGACTCTCAGCCCCGTACCGTTGGCAGGCCATCACCCCGCCCACGCAACCACCCTTCGGATCTGCCCATGAAAGCTCCCCTCTACGACATCGCCGCCCGCCGCATCGACGGCACGCGAAGCCAAGCTCGCCGACTATGCCGGCTCGGTGCTGCTCATCGTCAACGTCGCCTCGCAATGCGGGAAGACCCCGCAATACGAGGGTCTGGAGGCGCTCTACAAGACCTATCGCGACCGCGGTTTCGCCGTCCTCGGCTTTCCCGAGCAACCAGTTCAGGCGAGCAGGAGCCGGGAACCGACGCGGAGATTCTCGATTTCTGCCGCACGGTCTATGGCGTCGACTTCCCGATGTTCTCGAAGATCGACGTCAAGGGAGCGGGACAGCATCCGCTCTACCGGCTGCTGACCGAGGCGCAGCCGACCCGCATCGTTCCGCCCGGCAAGGACCACAAGCCGGGTGACGACGTCCGCTGGAATTTCGAGAAATTCGTGGTCGGCCGCGATGGCAGCGTCGCGGCGCGCTTCGACCCGGACGTGACCCCGGAGGACGACATTCTCGTCCAGTCGATCGAGCACGAACTCGCCAAGCCTGCCGACTGACGGCTGTCTGCCGCGCGATCGATCACGCGACGGAACCATGCGGGCGCCGAAAATCGCGGCGCCCGCATGGGCTGTTCGATCGCGCCTTCCCCTCAGTGTTGGGCTTGCGTCTCGCGGTTCCAGATCAGTCCCGACCGGTAGAGCAGCCCGGCGAGGCCGGCGCCAATCAGCGGCGCGACGATGAAGAGCCAGAGCTGGGCGAGCGCCTGGCCACCGACAAACAGTGCGGGGCCGAGACTGCGCGCGGGATTGACCGACACCCCCGTCACGTTGATGCCGACGATGTGAATGACCGCCAGCGTCAGACCGATGGCGAGCCCGGCAAAGCCGGCAATATGGATCGGCGTTCCCTTGTCGGTGACGCCGAGAATGGTGACCAGAAAAAGAAACGTCGCCACGATCTCGAACACCAGAGCGGCAACGACGTTGTACTCACCGAGGTACCCCGGACCCCAGCCATTCTGGCCCAGCCCGCCATCCCACCCCGACGCCTTGCCCGACATGATCACATAGAGCACCGCCACGCCGAGAATTGCGCCGAGGCACTGGGCGATGACATACTGGATGAAATCCGCGACGCTCATGCGCCCCGCAAGCAGTACGCCGAAGCTCACCGCCGGATTGACGTGGCAGCCTGATATCTGGCCGATACCGTATGCCATGGCGACAATTGCAAGTCCGAAGGCGAATGCAATTCCCAGGACACCGACCGTGGTCGCCCCGACCCCGGGGCCGGCAATGACGGCGGCCCCGCATCCGAACAAGACGAGCGTGAATGTCCCGATAAGCTCGGCGATTGGCTTCTTCATTGCTCGTAGCCTCTTCCTCCGCGCACGAATCGGCGCCGGAAATTCTATCTTGGATTGAGAATCGCCGGAAAGCCGCCGGTAGGAGCGGAGTACCGATTACTGAAGGAAGGCAGAGACTGCCGTGTCGAAGGAGAGCGTCGCCATGAAGCGGGCGCCGCAGGCGCCGCGGGACATCAGGTCGAAGCACTGGCCCTTCGACAGGTCGCTATCGGTGTAGCGCAGGTCGACCTTGGCGGTGTCGTTCCAGCTCCAGTAGACCCCGGCGTTCCAGGTCGTGTAGTCGGGAAGCGCGAGCTTGTTGGCGAAGGACTGGTAGCCGACGCCGCCGGAAACCCCGATATTGTCGAACAGCGAATAATCGACCGTGCCCTCGACATAGGTCGCGCTCGCGTTGCCCTGCGAATAGTCCGGCGCGAAATAGACGTTGCCGCCGAGGGTCAGCTTATCGGTCGCGTAATACTCGGCGAGCCCATAGATTTCGCCATAGTCCGGCGAGGTGTTGGACGCATAGAAATAATGGACGTAGCCGAGGTCGAAGGCCGCGTTGTCGGTTTCCGGCCGGATGCCGACCGATGCATCGATCTCGGTATCGGGCGTGTAGAAATTGACGTTCGACGCCCAGGCACCGGCGTAGAAGATGCCGTATTCGAACTCGAGATAGCCCTGGATGGCGGGGTCGCCGTCGGTCTGGCTGATGCCGCGGTAGACATAGTCGTTGGTGACTGCGGCGCCGAAAGCAATGTCGAACATATCGCCGAGCCCCCCGGCGCTTGCCGCAGACGTCATCGCCAACATGGCGACACCCGCGACCAGTCCTTTCATTGCCTTCGCTGCGCCGCAGCCAGCCATCGCGCCCCCATCCGCCCCGATTCCATGCAACCCCGACCGAATTAGGCCGTCTGATGGCATGATTGTGCAAGGGCGAAGACACGAGCCAGCTTAGTATCGCGGCGACTGTTGCGCTTGAGGCACAGGGGTGCCGTGATCCCTCAGCGGAGACCTTCGAGGATCGTCTTGATGCCGCTCGCCAGATAGACGGTGTCCGGGCCGAGGGCGACGAACTGATAGCCGGCGTCGTTGAAATACCGCGCCCGCGTCGGGTTGTTGCCGAAGCCGCAGGCGATCTTGCCATGGGCGCGGGCGCGATCGGCAATGCGGCGGATCGGCTCGTCGAGCCAATCGGCGGTGGGTGCGACTTCCTTGCCATCCGAAAGGGTCAGCGACAGGTCGGAAGGCCCCATGAAGATGCCGTCGATACCGTCGACCTCCAGAATCTCGTCGACGATGTCGAGCGCCCGTTTGGTCTCGACCATGGCGAAGGCAAGTGTGTCGCGGTTGGCGGTGGCGAGCTGAGTCGCTGCGTCGGGGATGTCGAGCACGGTCATGGCCCGCGCCGGTCCCCAGCTTCGCTCGCCGAGCGGCGGATACTTGGTCGCGGCAACGAAGGCGCGGGCGTCGGCGACTGAGTTGATCATCGGCGCGATCACGGCTTCGGCGCCCATGTCGAGCGCCCGGCTGGCCATGGCGAAATCGCCGACCGGCACGCGCACGCCCGCCGGCTTGCCGGCCAGGAGGATACCGCCGATCGACCGCATGACCGAAGCCGGGTCCTGCAGGCCGTGCTGCATGTCGAGGCAGACGCAGTCGAAGCCCTGGCGAGCCGCGGTTTCGGCGATCAGCGGCTCAGGCGTGGCGATCCAGCCGGAATAGATCAGATCGCCCGCCCGCATCCGGGCGGCGAGGGTCGGCTTCGCCATTTTATCGATTCCCTGTTTCGGGGGAGGCGTTGGCTATTAGCCGGCCTCGATCTGCGCGATCGCGGTCTCCATCAGGTCGTTCATGGTCCGGCGAATCTGGTGATCCGACTGTTCGACGCCACCGGCGTCGAAGTCGGCGCGAATCTTGCGGAAAACGTCCTCGTGGCCGGCCTCCTCGAAATCGGCGGCAACCACCTCTTTCGCATAGGTCTCGGCGTCGGGGCCGGATTTGCCGAGCTTCTCGGCCGCCCAAAGCCCAAGCAGCTTGTTGCGGCGTGCCTCCGCCTTGAAGCGGAGTTCCTCGTCACGAGCGAATTTCGCCTCGAAGGCGTCCTCTCGCTTGTCGAAAGTGGTCATGTGTCACTCCTCATAGCCGCATTCGGGGCCTTGCATATCCCGCGGCCGGTCCTAAATCAACGCCACCGAATGCCGCGAAGCCGCGGCTTCCCACACTTCTCCGCCGTGGTGATTGTGCTCCCCCGGTCGATGGAATATGGTCTGCCGCAAGAGGATGTCTCCTGCCTTCGAGTCGGCCGTACGTCGTTGATACGAAACGGCTTTGTTAAAGTATCCCTGCCCAATGGATTTCCTCAAACCACGGTATGTCCCCATGAATCGGCGCCGGCGCATCTATGAAGGAAAGGGCAAGATCCTTTTCGAGGGCCCCGAGCCGGGGACGCTCGTCCAGTTCTTCAAGGACGACGCCACGGCGTTCAACAAGAAGAAGCAAGCGGTGGTTGACGGCAAGGGGGTGCTGAACAACCGGATTTCCGAACATATCTTCACCCATCTCAACAGCATGGGCATCCCGACCCATTTCATTCGCCGGTTGAACATGCGCGAGCAACTCATTCGCGAAGTTGAGATAATTCCGCTGGAAATCGTCGTCCGCAACGTCGCGGCCGGATCGTTGTCCAAGCGCCTCGGCATCGAGGAGGGCACCGCCCTTCCCCGGTCGATCATCGAATTTTACTACAAGAATGACGAACTCGACGACCCGATGGTCACCGAGGAACACGTCACCGCCTTCGGCTGGGCGACCCCGCAGGAAATCGACGACATCATGGCGCTTGCCATCCGGGTCAACGACTTCCTGGCCGGGCTCTTCCTCGGCGCCGGCATCCAGCTCGTCGACTTCAAGATGGAATGCGGCCGCCTGTGGGAAAACGACATGATGCGGATCGTCGTCGCCGACGAGATTTCACCGGATTCCTGCCGGTTGTGGGATGTCCAGACCAAGGACAAGCTCGACAAGGATCGCTTCCGCCGGGATATGGGCGGCCTTGTCGAGGCCTATACGGAAGTCGCGCGCCGGCTCGGCATCCTCGTCGAGCAGGAACGCCCCAAGGGCGGCGGTCCGGTTCTCGTCCAGTAAGAGAAGGCCTCTCGACCGTTGAAAGCCCGCGTGACCGTGACCCTGAAGGGCGGTGTCCTCGATCCGCAAGGGAAAGCGATCGAAGGTGCCCTCGCCTCGCTTGGCTTTGCCGGCGTCTCCAATGTCAGGCAAGGCAAGGTCTTCGATTTCGAGATCGCCGAGAAGGATCCGGCGACGGCCGCGAACATGCTGCAGGACATGTGCGAGAAGCTGCTCGCCAACACGGTGATCGAAGACTACCGGATCGAAATGGTCTGACGGCCTGGGCCTGCCGAACCGCGACAGGTCACCTTTCCCTGCTATCCTGAGGCCACAATCGGCTGGCACGAGACGGTCCGAGGGGACACGAACGCTACAGGTTCGTCATGTCCGCTTCCGCCTTCGCGACTGCATTCACCCTTCTCGCCCTCGCCCTCCTTCCACCGCACGCCAACGCCGATAGTGACCGCGCCAGCCGAGGCGATCGCAAGGATCGGCGATCTCGATCTCCCCTACGATCCTGGCCGTTGGCAGGTGACCCAGAGTGACGCCGCCACCCGCATCATCTGTATCGATCGGGACGATTGCTTCGGCGCCAGGATTCTCGCCGGAACGGCCCCCGACGAGGGCCCGGAAAGCTGCAGCGAAACCGCGATGCAGGCGCGGTTACGGCTCGGCCCGGAGGATATCGGTATCTCGATCGGCAAAGGCCTGACCTCCAGTCGGGTGGTCAACGGACTCGTCCTCTACGAGGCAACCGCCGATATCGGTTGCCGGAACCTTGCCGGCGGCCCGGTCTTCGCCTGCATCCACCATGCCGGCACTGCCTACACCTTCGACGCCCCCGGCAATCACTGCCACACCCATTTCGGTCACGAGAGGGTGGTGGACGATCTTCTCTCGGGGCTTCGCCCGCACTGAATTTTCCCGCTTGCGGGCCTCGGGCGGTTCCTGGTTCCGCCGCCGGCCAATCCCTGAACGCGGCGATTTGGGGCCTTCCGAAACCCGCAGAATCGTCTATTGCGTAGAGCATGAAATCCGCAGTCGTCGTCTTCCCCGGCTCCAATCGCGAACGCGACATGATCGCCGCGCTCGAGACGATTACCGGCGGGCCACCCGCCGTGGTCTGGCACACCGAGACCGAGTTGCCGCCGGTCGACCTGATCGTCCTTCCCGGCGGCTTCTCCTATGGCGACTATCTGCGCTCGGGCGCGATCGCGGCGCGTTCGCCGGTGATCCGCGCGGTCGCCGAGCGGGCGGCGGCCGGCGTCCCGGTGCTGGGCATCTGCAACGGCTTCCAGATCCTCTGCGAGGCCGGGCTGCTGCCCGGCGCGCTGATGCGGAATGCCAGCCTGCGCTTCATCTGTCGCGAGGTGCGTCTGCGCGTCGACACCGCGGATTCGGTCTTCACCCGGGCCTATGGCATCGGCCGGATGATCCGTTGCCCGGTCGCGCATGGCGACGGCAACTACCGCTGCGACGAGGCGACGCTGGCCACGCTCCAGGACGACGACCGGGTCGCCTTCCGCTACGTCGACGCCGCCGGAGAGGCGTCCGGGGCCGCGAACCCGAATGGCTCGATCGACAACATCGCGGGGATCCTCAACGAGCGGCGCAACGTCCTCGGCATGATGCCGCACCCCGAAAACCTCATCGAGACGATCCAGGGCGGAACCGACGGCCGGGGCCTGTTCGAAAGCGTCATGGGCGAGCTGGCGGTTGCCAGTTGAGTCTCGGGCGCCGGCTGCGACGCGGGGTTGTCGCCTCGGTCGCTCCCACACGCCGAAGCGGCCATCGAACAGTCTTGCACCGGCGGATGTCCGGGCGTTCGCCGGCGCTCCATGGTGTCCGCAGCAGCCGGGCGTCGGCGCCTCGTGCCCCGGCCTTGAATTTGCCATCGAAATCAGGCTGTTTTGCTGATCGCTCGTAAAGACGACAACGGGGGACGAGGTCTTGCCGGAAGGCGACCATTGGATCAACAAACCGGCCGCGCGATTGGCTTTGGCGAAGGCGTCGGGCGCCCCTTCGCCGTACCGAATCGCGCGATCTCTTTTCGCCGGTTTCGCGGCGGTCGTGGCAATGGTGTTGCTGGTGGGCACGGCGTCGATCGCCTCGGCCAAGGATGTCCCGACACCTCGGATCTCCCCACTCAAGGTCCAGGCGGAGGACGGCGCTCCGGCGGATGACGGCTCCGCCCAGCTCCCCGACGATGGCGGCTCTTTCGACGGGGCTCTCGACGAACCGGTCGATACCGCGATCATTCCGCCGTCGGGCGCCAATGGCGAGCCGGCGGATTTCTTCGCCGTCACGGGTGAAGGCGATCTCGGCGGTGATGACACCGGTCTCGATCAACCGTTGCAGCTTGTGCCGCTGGACCCCGCCAACAGCGCCGCGGACGGTCCGATCGACCTGAGCGCTACGGCGCGGCGCGTTGACCCGCTTGGTCCGATGCCCCCCCCTGCGGATGACGCCGGCGTGCTGGGCACAGTGACGATCGAAGCGCGACTGACCGACGACGGTGCGCCGCTCCAGACCGGAGTCGTCTGGCGCGTCTTCCGCGAACAGCCCAACGCCGAGGGCAAGCTGCCGCTTGTCGGGGAAGCCACCGGCGGCTCGGTGACCCTGAGATTGAGGCCCGGTGAATACGCGGTCCATTGTGCATACGGCCGCGCTGGCTTCATCAAGACGGTCACGGTGACCGAAGCGCCGTCGGCCGAGACGATCGTCCTCAACGCCGGAGGGCTGAGGCTCTCCGCCCTGGTCGGCAAGGACCAGCCACTGCCTCCGGCCGATGTTCACTTCAATATCTACGCGTCCGACGAGGGCGACTCCGGAGAGCGCGTCCTCCTGCTCGAGAACGTCTCGCCCGGGAAGACGATCAGCCTCAACGCCGGCATCTATCATGTCGTCTGTCGCTATGGTGACGCCAACGCAGTCGTGCGTGCCGATATCCGGGTCGAGCCCGGCAAGCTCACCGAGGCGGCGGTTTACCAGAAGGCCGCGCGGCTGACCCTGAAGCTGGTCGAGGAGCGCGGTGGCGAGGCGCTCGCGAATACCGCCTGGTCGGTGGTAACGCCGGCGGGCGAGAGCATCGTCGAGAGCGTCGGTGCCTTCCCCTCAGTGATCCTCGCGGTTGGCGACTACACGGCAATCGCCAAGAATGGCGACCGCATCTTCGAGCGGAATTTCACGGTGGAGCCCGGCATCAACCGCGACGTCGAGGTGCTGGCCAAGCTGGAGTGATGCCGGAAGGGTCGAGCGAAGCCGCCGCCGTCGCCTTCGCCAGGGTCAGGTATCCGCTCGACCTTTCGGACGGGACGCAGGCGGGCCTGATGGCGCTCATCGCCATCGCGCTGATTGTCTTCCTGTGGAGGACATGGCGATAGGCCCGGCATCACGCCGAGCCATCTCTCTCTTCCCCGCCAGGAGTATCAGGCCGCCGCCCTGGCAAGGAGCCTGCGCCTGTCCGGTGGCGTCGCCTCGTCGACCAGCGCGGCCACGGCCTCGTCGAGCGACATCGCCTTCTGGTACTTCTCGCCGAGCCGGCGGATGTTGACGCTGCCCTCTTCGGCTTCGCGCTGACCGCAGACGAGGATCGCCGGGACCTTGGCGAGCGAGTGCTCGCGGACCTTGTAGTTGATCTTCTCGTTGCGGAGGTCGGCCTCGGCGCGGATACCCGCCGCCTCGAGCCGCGCCAGCACCGAGCGGGCGTAGTCGTCGGCCTCGGACGTGATGGTGGCGACCACCACCTGCACCGGCGACAGCCACAGCGGCAGGTGTCCGGCATAGTTTTCCAGCAGGATGCCGAGGAAGCGCTCCATCGACCCGCAGATCGCGCGGTGGATCATCACCGGCGTCTTCTTCTCGCCATTGGTATCGACATAGAAGGCGCCGAACCGCTCCGGCAGGTTGAAGTCGACCTGGGTGGTGCCGCACTGCCAGTCGCGGCCGATCGCGTCGCGCAGGACATACTCGAATTTCGGCCCGTAGAAGGCGCCCTCGCCCGGGTTGATGCCGGTCTCGATACGACCGCCGGAGCGTTCCGCGATCTCGCCGAGCACCGTGGTCATGATCGCCTCGGCCCGATCCCACGCCTCATCGCTGCCGACCCGCATTTCCGGCCGGGTGGAGAGCTTCACCACCACCTTTTCGAAACCGAAGTCGGCGTAGGTCGACAGGATCAGATCGTTGATCCGCAGGCATTCGGCCGCCATCTGCTCCTCGGTGCAGAAGACATGCGCATCGTCCTGGGTGAAGGCGCGGACCCGCATCAGCCCGTGCAGCGCGCCGGACGGCTCGTAGCGATGGACGATGCCGAATTCGGCCATGCGGATCGGCAGGTCGCGATAGCTCTTCAGGCCATGCTTGAAGATCTGGATATGGCCGGGGCAGTTCATCGGCTTGATCGCGAAGGTGCGATGATCGTCGGTCTCCTCGCCGGCCGACTGGGCCATGAACATGTTTTCGCGGAACCAGTTCCAGTGGCCCGAGGTTTCCCACAGCGACTTGTCGAGGAGCTGCGGGGCGTTGACCTCGTCATAGGTGCCCTTCAGCCGCCGCCGCATATAGGCGACGATCTCCTGGAAGATCGTCCAGCCATGGGCATGCCAGAAGACGGTGCCCGGCCCTTCCTCCTGGAAATGGAACAGGTCCATCTCGCGGCCAAGCCGGCGATGGTCGCGCTTCTCCGCCTCCTCCAGCATGTGGATATAGGCGTCGAGCTCTTCCTTGTTGTGCCAGGCGGTGCCGTAGATGCGGGTCAGCATCGGGTTGTTGGAATCGCCGCGCCAATAGGCGCCGGCCACCTTGGTCAGCTTGAAGGCGTTGCCGATCTGCCCGGTCGAGGCCATGTGCGGCCCGCGGCAGAGGTCGAACCAGTCGCCCTGGTAGTAGATCTTGAGGTCCTGGTCGGCGGGGATCGCGTCGATCAGCTCGACCTTGTAGGCCTCGCCCTTGTCGGAAAAGACCTGCTTCGCCTTGTCGCGCGACCAGATTTCCTTGGTGAAAGGGGCGTTGCGCTGAACGATCTCGCGCATCTTCGCCTCGATCGCCGGCAGGTCCTCGGTGGTGAAGGGCTGGTTGCGGGCGAAATCGTAGAAGAAGCCGTTGTCGATCACCGGGCCGATGGTCACCTGGGTGCCGGGGTAGAGCTCCTGCACCGCCTCGGCCATCACATGGGCCGCGTCGTGGCGGATCATCGGCAAGGCGCGGGGATCGTCGCGGGTGACGATCTCGATGCGCGCATCGCCGGAGATCGGGTCCGACAGGTCGGCGATCTCGCCGTCGAGCGCCACCGCCACCGCCTTCTTGGCCAGCGACTTCGAAATTCCTTCGGCCACCGCGCGTCCCGTGACGCCGGCGTCGAATTCGCGAACGGAATCGTCCGGGAAGGTCAGTTTGATCATGCTCTTCTCCTGCTCACTCCCGCGTACGAGCGCGGGTAAGCGTTGGTGCGGCGCCATAAGGCCGCGGCGGGGTGCTAGGTGGAACATCGGGGCAGCTCAGTCAAGGGCGCACCTGCGCCAGAGCCGTCAATCCCACGCCATCAGGCCATGCAATGGATCTGGCCCGAACACCGGCCGCCCGCCCGGCGGCATAACCCTTGCGGCCTGTCGCTCGGAATGCATAGCTTGGAATAATTCCAGACACTCAAAAAGGCCTCGTCATGCCGATCCTCCCTTTCGCTTCCCAGAAAGCCTTCTCCGACCTCACCGACCGCGAGGTCCTGGCGCTCGCCATCCAGAACGAGGAAGAGGACGGCCGCATCTACCGGGAGTTTGCCGAGCAATTGCGTGAGGCCTATCCGGCAACTGCGGAGATCTTCGTCAAGATGGCCGAGGAGGAGAACGATCACCGTCGGCGGCTGCTTGAACTCTTCCAGGCACGGTTCGGCGATCACATCCCGCTCATCCGGCGCGAGGATGTGCGCGGCTTCATCCGCCGAAAGCCCGTCTGGATGGCCGGCAACTTCAACATCGACGCGATGCGCGAACGTGCCGAATCGATGGAAGCGGAGGCCGCCAACTTCTATCGGCGGGCTGCGGCGCGCAGCGCCGATCCCGAGGTGCGGAAACTCCTCGGCGATCTCGCCGACATCGAGGATTCCCACGAGGCGCTCGCCCACAGGCTCGAGGAAGGCGTCAGCGAATCCGATCGCGACGACGAACGCGAGACGGCGCGGCGTGCCTTCCTGCTCCAAATTGTTCAACCTGGCCTCATCGGCCTGATGGACGGCTCGGTCTCGACCTTGGCGCCGGTCTTTGCAGCAGCCTTTGCCACCCACGACACCTGGGCGACGTTCCTCGTCGGCATGGCGGCATCGGTCGGTGCGGGCATCTCAATGGGCTTTGCCGAAGCTCTCTCCGACGATGGCACCCTGACCGGACGCGGTCATCCGTGGGTCCGTGGCTGGGTCACCGGCCTGATGACCACGGTCGGCGGCGTCGGCCACACCCTGCCCTATCTCATACCCCATTTCTGGATCGCGACGCTCATCGCCGTGGCGGTCGTGGTGCTCGAACTTTGGGCGATCGCCTGGGTGCGCGCCCGCTACATGGACACGCCATTTCTCCGCGCCGCCTACCAGATCGTGGTCGGTGGATTGCTCGTATTCGTCACCGGGATATTGATCGGCAGCGCATGACAGCGGCGGCCAGAGACTAGCCACTGGCAGACAAAAGGGGTCAATTCCCATCACAATCGTAATGACAGATATTGTGATCTGTTATTCGGTATGCCATACCAGCATCTCCTCACACGCAGGGAGATCGCAACGATGATCACGCGCACACTTGGCACCAACGGCCCGACGGTTGGCGCACTCGGCCTCGGCTGTATGGGCATGTCCGGGATGTATGGTCCGACCGACCGCGACGAGAGCATCGCCACCATCCACGCCGCGCTTGAGGCGGGCATCACCTTGCTCGACACCGGCGACTTCTACGGCATGGGCCACAACGAGACGCTGATCGCCGACGCGCTGAAGGGCCGCGATCGCGACGCGGCCCTCCTCAGCGTCAAATACGGGGCGCTGCGCGGCCCCGACGGCAGTTGGTTCGACTTCGACGCGCGCCCGGCGGCGACCAAGACGTTCCTCGCCTACACGCTGAACCGGCTCGGCACCGACCACGTCGACATCTACCGCCCCGCCCGTCTCGATCCGACGGTGCCGATCGAGGACACCATTGGCGCTATCGCCGAGATGATAGACGCCGGCTACGTGCGGCACATCGGGCTCTCCGAGGTCGGCGCCGAGACGCTGCGGCGCGCCCATGCCGTTCATCCCATCGTCGACCTGCAGATCGAGTACTCGCTGATCTCGCGCGGCATCGAGGACGAGATCCTGCCCACTTGCCGCGAACTCGGCATCGGCATCACCGCCTACGGTGTCCTGTCGCGCGGCCTCATCGGCGGCCACTGGTCGAAGGACCGCGCCAACACCCCCGGCGACTTCCGGGGCCACTCGCCGCGCTTTGCCGCCAATAATATCGACCACAATCTGGCGCTGGTCGACGCCTTGCGGGCGGTGGCCACCGCCAGGGGCGCGACCGTCGCCCAGGTCGCGATCGCGTGGGTGCTGGCGCAAGATGCCGACATTGTCCCGCTGGTCGGCGCGCGCCGGCGCGACAAACTCGAGGAAGCCCTCGGCGCCCTCGATTTCGAGCTCACGCCGGGCGACATCGACGCCATCGAGACGGCGATCCCTCCCGGCGCCGCGGCGGGCAGTCGCTATCCCGCGCAACAAA
Source organism: uncultured Alphaproteobacteria bacterium (assembly GCA_963812275.1). Taxonomy (GTDB): domain Bacteria; phylum Pseudomonadota; class Alphaproteobacteria; order Rhizobiales; family Kaistiaceae; genus Bauldia. The sequence continues at coordinate 220,971 of CAWEUQ010000008.1, forward strand.
TGGCCTTCCTCGACAGCGAGCGTGGTGGCACAACGGTGGGATGAGCGATGCCGTTCTCACCGCCGACCGGATTCTCGACGCCGCCGAGGAAGTGCTGACCCGCTATGGACCAGCCAAGACAAATGTTGTGGACGTTGCCCGCGCCCTGGGCGTCAGCCACGGCAGCGTCTACCGGCATTTCCCGAGCAAGGCGGCGCTCCGCGATGCGGTCACCGAGCGCTGGCTTGCCCGTGTTTCGGGGCCGCTACTCAGGATCGCCGAGGAAGAGGGCCCGGCGCCCGACCGTCTTCGCCGCTGGTTTGACGAGCTGATCGCCATCAAGCGGCAGAAGGCGAATGTCGAGCCGGAGCTCTTCGCCACCTATCACGCGATCTTCGCCGACTCCCGCGAGGTCATCCACGCCCATGTCGAGGCGTTGTCCGGCCAGATCGCGGCCATCATCACCGACGGCATCGCCCGGGGCGAATTCGCTGAAACCGACCCCGAGGCGACCGGCAGGGCGGTCTTCCATGCGACCGCCCGCTTCCACAATCCCTCCCATGCCGCGGAGTGGATCGACCCCGGCATCGACGCCGCGTTCGACGATACGTGGAGGCTGATTATTCGGGGGCTCGCAGCTGACGGCGGCGGAAAGCGGTAGGGGCTTACAGATCCAGACGCGTCTTCGGGTCGATATGCTTGCCGGTCCAGTGGCCGTAGCGCCACGGCAGGTACCAGCGCGCCCGTCCCGGCAGGGCATCCGGCACCGGATCGAAGCCCGAGGCGCCGAACGGGCCGCAGCGCTGGAAGCGCGACAGCCCGATCCAGAAGCCGCGCCACAGGCCGTACCGCCTGACCGCCTCCTCGGTATAGTCCGAGCAGGTCGGCAGGTAGCGGCACTGACGGCCGATCAGCGGCGACAGCAGCAGCCGGTAGACCTTGATCAGCCCGATGCCCAGCAACCGGGGCAGTCTGGTCACGAAGGTCAGGATGTCGGCCACGGGGGTACTTCGCTCGTTTCGGTGGAACGCCGGCCTGCCGCCTGCGTTGTCTGAAGCGCACGCAGGCGCGGGAGGCTCACGCCATGTTCGATTTCTACCAGCGTTATCTGGAATATCGCCACGTCGGTTTCAATCGCCTCGATGCCTTGCGGTTTTCCTGGTTCATGCTGACGGCACCGGTTCCGGCCCGGGCGAAGCCGCGGCCGTCTCACATCCGGCTCACGGGAAGATGACCCAGAGATGATCCGCGGCGTGAGCCGTGGCGGGTAGTCTGGATGGCGTCATCTCGTCCATCCGGAGCACGTCCCGCCATGATCCGCACCCTGATCGTCAGCATTGCCAGCTTCTTCGCCGCAGTCGCCCTTGCCGGAAGCGCCCTCGCCTTCGATCCCGCCTCGACGGCGCCGGTCAATGTCGACGCCGCCGGCGTCACGCTCAAGGGCTACGATCCGGTCGCCTACTTCACCGAGGGCACGCCGACACCGGGGGACCCGTCGTTTACCGCTGAGCATGACGGCGCCACCTACCGCTTCGCCACCGCCGCGAACCGCGATGCCTTCGTCGCCGATCCGGCCGCTTATGTCCCCGCCTATGGCGGCTTCTGCGCCATGGCGATGTCGCTCGGCTACAAGGTCGACATCGACCCCAACGCCTGGAAGATCGTCGACAACCGGCTCTACGTTCAGGCCAACGAACGGGCGAAATGGGTGTGGGAGACGGATGCCGCCGGCAACATCGCCAAGGCCAACGGCTTCTGGCCGAAGGTCATGGACAAGGCCCCGGCTGACCTCCCCTGAGCCCTTGACGCCTCAGTCGGGACGGAGAGGATCGCCTTCGCCGTCCTGCGGAACCTGACTGCCCTCGAGCAGCTTCTGAGCCTTGGGCTTCTTTCTCAGGTTGGCCGGATCGAGCGGATCCGGCTGCCGGTCGAGCGGTCCCTGCCGCAACGCGTCGGTCAGCGGTCCATCGGCTGCCGGCCGCGACAGCCGGTCGATGACGGAATTCCAGTATCGGATGTCGGACCGTGCGCCGTTATTTCCCGCCTTGAGCGGATCGCCGGGCTGCGCGGCGACCAGCGGCGCCAGGGCGATCAGGCCAAGCATGACGATGCCGGAGAGGAAGAACAGCGTCGGGGATCGGGAGCCCGCCTGGCTGGCGGCAGGCGCGGCTCGCTTCAACTGGCGGCCGCCGACGCCGGTTCCCGCGCGGCCTCGATCTGGTCGAGGGCGTCGACCACGGCGTCGAAGGTCAGCATGGTCGAAGCGTGGCGTGCCTTGTAGTCGCGTACCGGCTCGAGAAACCGGAGGTCGGCGAAGCGCCCTTCCGGCGGCGGGCCATTCTCCTTCAGCATCCGCCGCATCGTTTCCCGGACGTCGCGCAGTTCGTCCGCGCTGGCGCCGACGATATGACGCGCCATGATCGACGACGACGCCTGGCCGAGGGCGCAGGCCTTCACGTCATGGGCAAAATCGGTGACCCGGTCGCCATCGGTCTTCAGGTCGACCGTCACGGTCGATCCGCACAGCCGCGAATGGGCCGTGGCGCTCGCATCGGGCGCTTCGAGCCGTCCGAGACGCGGGATCGAACCGGCGAATTCGAGGATCTGCTTGTTGTAGATATCGTCGAGCATGGGCGGAATATATGCTCCCCAAGGGACATTCGCCAGAATGGAACAATCGTCATTTTGGCGCGGCGGATTGCTCCAGCCCTTCGCATTGCCGCAAACCATCGCTATATAACCGCGCTTGGAGCAATACTTGCGCCAGAAGCCGGAGCCAGTCGATGGATGCCCTTTTGAAAAAGCCGGTCGAACAAGACGCCAGCCCGCCGGAGCCGGTTGCGCGTCCCGACCGGGCGGAAGCCGAAGCAGCGGTGCGCACGCTGATCGCCTGGGCCGGCGACAATCCCAACCGGGAGGGGCTCAAGGACACCCCGCGGCGCGTGACGGCCGTATTCGAGGATTTCTACAGCGGCTATCGCGAAGATCCGGCTGCCCTGCTGGAACGGACCTTCGAGGACCTCGGCAGCTACGACGACATCGTCGTCGTCCGCGACATTCCCTTCTATTCCCATTGCGAGCACCACATGGTCCCCTTCGTCGGGAAGGCGCATGTCGCCTACTACCCGGGCGAAAGCGTCGTGGGTCTGTCCAAGCTCGCCAGGGTCGTCGATGTCTTTGCCCGCCGCCTGCAGACCCAGGAGAGGCTCACCGGCCAGATCGTGCGGGCGATCGACGAAACGCTGAAGCCGCGAGGCATCGCCGTGATGATCGAGGCCGAACATCAATGCATGACGCTCCGCGGCGCCCACAAGCATGGCGCCTCGACGGTGACGACCCAGTTCACCGGCGTCTTCCGCGACGACCCGGCCGAGCAGCAGCGCTTCATTTCGCTGATCAAGGGAAGTCGCAGCGACTGACCCCCGTCGATCCTTTCGGTCGACAGAAAACCCCGATCGGCAGGGTCCGATCCTTCAGGGCCGCATGATGAGCGAATCCCCTCCCCGTTTTGCGCCGCGCGGCGATCTTGATGCGGTCGAGACCGGCACCGCCCTGGCGCCGAAATTCGACGCCGATGGTCTCATCGTCGCAATCGCCGTCGATGCCGATAACGGCGAAGTTTTGATGGTCGCCCACATGAACGCCGAGGCGCTTGCCCGGACCATCGAGACCGGCGAGGCATGGTTCTGGAGCCGCTCGCGCCGCAAGCTATGGAAGAAGGGCGAGGAAAGCGGCAACGTGCTCGCCGTCGATGACATCCGCGTCGATTGCGATCAGGATGCCATCCTGGTCAAGGCGAGAATCGCCGGCGACGGCGTCGCCTGCCACCAGGGCTATCGCTCCTGCTTCTATCGATCGGTGCCGACCGGCGCGCGGCCGTCCCCCGATCTGGCACTTGTCTTCGACACGGCGATGCGGCGCGTCGGGCCGACCGGCTAGACGCGCCCGCCCGGTTCACGCCGTGGCGATATAGGCGCGCATCTCCTCGGCCTCGTGCTCGACCTGATCGATCCGCGCCTTGACCACGTCGCCGATCGAGATGATGCCGGCAAGCCGGCCGTCGGTGATCACCGGCAAATGCCGGAATCGGCCAAGTGTCATCCGACCCATCACTTCATTGATCGTTTCGTTTTCCGAGCAGCCGACGACCTCGTGGGTCATGATGCTCGAAACCGAATCGTCGAGAATCTGCGGGCCGTGCTGTCCGATCGCGCGCACCACGTCCCGCTCGGAAATGATGCCGTTCACTTTCATGTTCCGATCGACGATCACCAGCGCGCCGATCTTCCTCGCGGCAAGCTCGGCAACGGCATCGGCAACCGAAACGTCCGCCGCGATGGTTGCGACGTCACGCCCCTTGCCTGCCAGAATTGCGAAAACAGTCATCAGGTCGCCCTCCTACGGGTCCGTCCGACGACCTCGAAATCACCTGCGGTCGTCGGTCGCTGTGAAGCTCCCCGCCCTAGGTAGATCGCAACGATGCGGTCTGATCGGCCGATTGACAAGCTGCAGTGCAACACGGACCGCCGCGTTGTGGACAATCAGTCCCGTCGGCTGCCGATCGGATCGAGCAGCGGAAACAGCAGAAGACCGGTCAAAAACCCGCCGATATGCGCCTCCCAGGCGATCGGGCCCGAGGCGATTCCGGTCGAGCCGCCAAACAAGCCAAAAAGCAGGTTCATGCCGAACCAGGCGATCAGAAAGGTGAGAACGCTGCGGTCGCGCATGACCTCGCCGAATGGCGGCGCCGGCTGGTGATAGGCGGCGGGATCGCCGTGCTGGCGAAAGCCGACCAGTGGACCGCCCGCGGAAAAGACGAAGCGCGCGGCGCCGGCCATGTGCGCCGAGATCGCTGCCGAGGCGCCGATCATCGGGACCGTCGAAGACGGATGGACCGCGAGATGCAGGAAGGCGCCTCCGACGGCGCCGGCAAGCGAATAGACCAGGAAACGCGTCGGTCCGAAGCGGAAGGCGACCGGACTGCCGAATGCCGCGAGCCACAGACCGTTGAAGATCAGGTGAGTCCAGTCGGCGTGAAGAAAGGCGTAGGTGATGAAGCTCCAGACCTGCGCGGCCGTGCCGCCGGGAAACGGAGCGCCAAACATCGTCGGATCTGTGATGCGGACCGGTATGAAGGCAAAGAGCAGGAGAATTTCGACGTTGGCGTCGGTGCCGATGACCAGCGCCCGGAGGGCATGCACGAGCGTCAGCGCACCCAACAGAAAGAGCACGACACCGGGCAGGTTGAAGATGGGCTGGCGTTCCGACGTCGGGCCGGATCGAAGATTTGTCATAGGCCGGTGAGCTTAGCGACAGGGCGGGCCGAAAAAAGGCCGAAAAAGAAAAAACTGCCCGCCGCTTGGCGCGCGGCGGGCAGTCGGTACGTCCCGTAATGAACACCCCGTCGTAAAAATCGGTCATTTCGGGAGTCGTGTCCGCGACCCCCGATTGCACCAACGCACATTGCAATGACTCCCCAGCCGGCGCAACGCCCGACAAACGTTAACCTTACGGGCGCCGGCCCCGAACCGACGTCTCGCACCCGCGGTCGCGACCGACGACTGGCACATGCCGTGCAGCCCGCTACCGGTGAACGGAGATGGGCGCCAGACCTGTCCTGTTCCTGGACGCTGCCGGTTCACCCGGGAGAGGCGTCCCAAGCAGGGGTGGCAGGGACTTTGAAGCATCGAACTTCGCGCGAGCTTTACGACTATTGGGATCGGATCCGGGCCGGCAGTCCGGCGCCCAAACGCAGCGAGATCGAGCCGAGCGACATCCGCGGTATCCTCGCCGATACCTTCATTCTCGAGGTGATCGACCGGAATACGTCTCTCGTCAGGCTGGCCGGCACCCGGATTTGCGCGCTCTATGGCCGTGAGATCAAAGGCAGCGGCTTCCTGGATTTCTGGTCGGACGACGACCGCCAGGCGATCGCGATACTCGCCACGGCCGTTTGCGAGGACGGCGCCGGCGCCGTCGTCAGCGCCAATCTCTATGCCGCGCGGGAACGCCCGGTGGTGTGCGAGTTTGTCCTTCTGCCGCTTCGACACAGCGGTCCCAATTATGACCGGATCCTCGGGAGCTGCGCCGTCTTCAAGCGGCCCTACTGGTTCGGAAGCGAACCCATCCTGCGACAGCGAATATCGAGCCTGCGTCTGATCTGGCCTGACGACAGGCCACATTTCATGCGCCCCTTCCTCGAAAGACGCGCGTCCTCCCCGCCCCCCTCGGTCGGCGCCGGGGTTCTCCGCCGCCACGGTCACCTCTTTGTCCTGGACGGCGGAAAAAATGAACAAAGTTCCAAGGCTTAGCCGGTCGCGTTACAGGACGTTAACCTCAAATAGACTACTCTCGTATTCAACCATGAGGTTGCTCAGGTCTGCGGCTGCGGGATAATGCCACTTACTCAGGCTTTTCGCCATCGATCGTTGATGCGCCGTCAGGACCGACGGCGGTTTCAGCGCGTCCCTGTCAACCTCCTCGGGCGGTTCATGCTCGAGGATCGCAAGGAATATCCTTGCCAGACGATCGACATGTCGCCGGGAAGCGCCGCAATCATCACGCCGGTCACCGCTCGCATCGGCGAACGCGTCATCGTCTATATCGACCACATCGGACGCATCGAGGGTGAGGTGATCCGCCTCTTCGACGGCGGATTTGCGATCTCCGTCAACGCGACCCTGCGCAAAAAGGACAAGCTCGCCGCCAAGCTGACCTGGCTCGCCAACCGCCACGAGCTCAAGCTCCCGGAGGATCGACGCCACGATCGCATCACGCCCCAGACACCGATCGCTACGGTCACGCTTCCCGACGAACGCGAATTGCGCTGTCGCATCGTCGATATGTCCCTGTCGGGCGCGGCTCTGGCGTCCGAATTCAAGCCGCCCATCGATTCGCCGGTCAAGATCGGGGCGCTCCGCGCCCGGGTGGTTCGTCACTTCGAGGAGGGCTTCGCCGTCGAGTTCGCTGTCCTCCAGACAAAAAATTCGATCAACGAGAATCTGCACTGATCGCCTGACCAGCCCGCCGTCCCCAAAAAGGCCGCCCTCCGAGGCGGCCTTTTCGTTGGCTGGCCGCGGAAAAATATCTAAAATTTTAGACGAATTCGAATTCAAAGTTGTTATACTTTGTCTCGACCATTTTAGACTGAAATAAAAACGTCAATGCCATAGTAGCCCTCGATTGGGGAGGGCTCTATGCATCTCGTTTCGGTAAAAACACTTTCGGTATTGTTCGTTCTACTTGGCGCCGCCTGTGGAAGCGCCGCTGCCAGCAGCCCGAGCACGTCGCCGTTCATGGCAACGACCGGACGGACCGCCCAGCCGATCGGGCATCATGACTTCTGCATTCGACATGCCGGCGAATGCACCGCCCATCCCGGCAACAACCAGCGGGTCAAGTTGACCCCCGAAATGTGGAACATGCTGGTGGAGATCAACAACTCGGTCAATTCGGCGATCAAGCCCGAAACCGACCAGGATCTGTTCGGCAAGCCGGAGGTCTGGGCCTACCCGACCAAGGCCGGCGATTGCGAAGACTTCGTCCTGCTCAAGCGGCGGATGCTTGCCGACCGCGGCTGGCCGGTCGGGGCGCTGCTGATCACGGTGGTCCGGCAACAGTCGGGGGACGGGCATGCCGTTCTGACGGTGCTGACCGACCGCGGCGACCTTATCCTCGACAACCTCGACAGCCACGTCACGCTGTGGAACGGAACGCCGTATCGCTATCTCAAGCGCCAGTCGACCAACAACTCCGGCGAATGGGTCTCAATCGACGATGGCCGCGCCGCGGCGGTCGTCGGCAGTCTCCAGAAATGACGATCTAAAGCGGAGACGAAACAAGGAATTGCTTTGGGCCTGGTCACGTCCCCACCCCCCCGTCCCCAGATCAGGTCCATTCGAGCCGGCCCCCGCCCCGGGGCCGGCTCACCCCTTTCCGGCCTAATGCAGGCTCGGTGACTTGAGGAAATCGCTCCGGTCGCCCGATGTCACCCGGATATCCGCGGTCCGTCCCTCCTGAAAGACGGTGAGCGGAACCTCGATGCCGGCCGCCCCAAGCGCCCAGATGTGACGGAAGAAGCCGGCGAGGTCGGTGACCTCGGCGCCGTCGACGGCGAGGATCACGTCGCCATTCTGCAGGCCGGCGCGTTCGGCGGGGGCGCCGCTGGCGGTGCCGGCGACCACGACATTGTCGTCGACCTCGACCGCATAGATGCCCAGCCACGGACGTGGCGGACGGTTCGGCCGTCCGACCGTCAGCAGATCGTCGAGGATCGGCGGCAGCAGGTCGATCGGCACGACCATGTTGAGATGCTGCTCTTCGCCCTCCACCGACTGCTCGAGGCGAAGCGAGCCGATGCCGACCAGATCGCCGTCCGGACCGATCAGCGCCGCCCCGCCCCAATAGGGATGGGCAGGCGCGGTGAAGATCGCCTCGTCGAGGACATATTCCCAGTAGCCGGCGAATTCCTGCTTGCCGATCACCCGGGCCGCGACCGCGCCGCTCCTGCCGCCGGCTCCGGCGAGCACGACATTCGCTCCCGGCTCGACCGACGCCGATTTGCCGAGCGGCAGCGCCGGCAGGTCGACGTGGGCAAGCGCCTGGACAAGGCCGAAGCCGGTCGTCTGGTCGTAACCCAGCACATGGCCGGGAACCGTCCGGCCGTCGCTCAGTCCGAGCCACACGGTCTCGGCCTCGGTGACGAGATAGCCGATGGTCAGGACGACGCCGTCGCCGCGGATCAGCACGCCGCTGCCGGACCGTTCGGTCCCGAGAATATCGGCGGTGAAGGCATCGTCCGGGACGACCGTGGTGACGCTGACAACGGCCCCCAGCGCCCGGTCGAGGTCGTAGGCGTAGTCTTCCGGCCGCGGCTGAATGGACTCGGAAATCTGCGGGTCGATTTGGTGCGGCATTCACGAAACTCCGTACGGGTTGCGATGGACGGCGGGAACCGGCTTCTCCCGCGTCTGCCTCCCTGTATATAGGCCACATCCTCCCGGGCGACACCGAGGCGGAGGTCGGTCGGCGGGCGTCCTACACCGCGGCAAGCCCCTTTGCAAAGCGTCTCCAGTTTTCGACATAGTGGTTTGAAGACCAGCGATTGCGCTCGATTTCCTCGTCACTCAGCGGCCGGACGACCTTGCCCGGCATGCCGAGGACCAGCGATCCCGGCGGTATCTCGCGGCCCTCCGGAACGACGGCCCCGGCGCCAATCAGTGAATTGTCCCCGATTTTGGCGCCATTGAGGACGATCGCGCCCATGCCGATCAGGCAATTGTCGCCGACGGTGCAGCCATGCAGGATCGCCCGATGCCCGATGGTGCAGCCTTGGCCGATCGTCAACGGAAAGCCGGTATCGGTGTGGAAGACGCAGAGTTCCTGGACATTGGACCGGGTCCCGATGGCGATTTGCTCCTGGTCGCCGCGCAGCACCGATCCGAACCAGATCCCGGCCGCCTCGCCGAGCTTGACGCGGCCGATCAGGACGGCGTTGGGGGCCACCCAGTAGTCCCCGTTGGCCGGCAGATCCGGCGACAGGCCGTCAAGTGAATAGATCGTCATCAGGGACTCTCCGCGCGGTTGGCTGTCAGGCCAGACTGTCCCGCACGCTCAGGACCACTTCAAGCACCAGAATGCCGGTACAGCCGCTCCATAGCCCGGCAATCAGGATTCCGGCGACGAGCATGGAGCGCGGGATACGGCCCTCACGCACGCTTTGGAGGCCGTTCTGGATGATGATGACCGGCCCGGCCACCGCGCCAAGCGCAAAGGCCGAGATCCAGGCCATCGAACTGGATCCCGCCGGGCCGAACCGGGCAGGCTCGGACGTCACCATCCGGTAGAAGCTTGCCGTAATGCCCGCGGCGACGAACCCGATCGTCGCCGCATAGACGAGTAGCACCATCTGCCAAGCCACCGCCGCGCCTCCTCGTTGGTCCCATTCCGGAACGCCACACGATCCCGTTGAGATGAAGTTGCAAGCGGCGTACCGTCGAACGAACTTCCGATTCGGGTTGAAACGCATTGGAATCACGTCGTTTTTGTCGACCGGGCGAGACACATCGGCATGGTTAATGTTTCGTTAGGGGACAGGTTCGCCAGATCCGCCACGGTCGGGCGTCGCTTCGCCTGGATCAGGCTGCACCCCTTCGCCTATCTCGCGCTGGCCATCGTCATCCTGGCCGGTCTCGGCTATTGGGTGAATTCGGCGATCGAGGACTACCACGACCGCATCGCGCTCCGCGGGCTCGACGGCGAAGCATTGCCCGTTCGCCTCATCATCGCGGGAGAACCGGTGGTCGTCCCTGCGAACATGCTTCGCTTCCGCAAGGAAAGGCGCGGCGGCGCGGTCGACCAGGCCGACTTTCTCCTGCACTGGCCGAGCCTCGAGGGCTACACCGATGAACGGGCCGACGACTTCCGCGACACCTCGCCGGATGCACCGCTGATCTTCATCACCGTGTCCGGCCGCGAGAATTCCCTCGATTCCGATGCCCGGCTCGACGCCATATACAGTCGCTTCTTCGACGGCCCGGAGATCGCCGGTCCGGCCGGACCTGACCGGCCGCGCCTTGAATGCGGATTCGGGCTATGGCGGCGAGATCGTCTACTTCTCGCCGCGCGGCGTGGCGCCTTTCGTCGCGCGCTGCATCGCCGATGCGCCCCCCGAAATACCGGCGACCTGCATCCGCGACGTCAATATCGGCCAGGGGCTGTCCCTGCTCTACCGCTTCAACCAGAAATATCTGGGCGACTGGCGGACGATGGATGACCGGCTTCGGCGTCTGTTCGGCAGGTTTTTCAGGAGCCCCTGACGGCGCTATTCCAGATCGATGTCGAGGATCGCCATCGTGAAATTGTAGGAAAGGTCGCCGTCCTCGTCATCGCGGAAGACGACTCCGATGAACTCGTCGCCGAAATAGACTTCGGCGGAATCGTCCTTTTGCGGACGCTGCCGCACTTCAATGGTCGGTAAATTGAAGCGTTTGCGAAAATATTTCTCGAGCTTCTCGATTTCCTGTCGGGTCACAATTCCACTTTCCTGGAAGTAGGGTTTCTTAGTTGGCGGCGCCGCTGTCGGTGACCATCTGGTCCATCGACCGGGCCGGGTCCTTGCAGCCGGCCTCGCCGATCACGCGCGCCGGCACGCCGGCGACCGTGGAGTGCGGCGGCACATCCTTCAACACGACCGAGCCGGCCGCAACCTTCGAGCAGTGGCCGATGGTGATGTTGCCGAGGATCTTGGCTCCGGCCCCGATCAGGACGCTGTGGCTGATCTTGGGATGACGATCGCCGCCCTGCTTGCCGGTTCCGCCGAGCGTCACATCCTGGAGGATCGAGACGTCGTCCTCGACGACCGCGGTGGCGCCGACGACCAGCCCGGTCGCATGATCGAGGAAGATTCCCTTGCCGATCGTGGCCGCCGGATTGATGTCGGTCTGGAAGACCTCGGACGAACGGCTTTGAAGATAGAGGGCGAAGTCGCGTCGTCCCTGGTGCCACAGCCAATGAGCGAGCCTGTGCGCCTGGATCGCGTGATACCCTTTGAAATAGAGCACCGGTTCGATATAGCGGCTGCACGCCGGGTCTCGGTCGTAGACGGCGGCGAGGTCGATCCGCATCGCATCGCCGATCGCCGGATCGCCGGCGAGCGCGTCCTCGAAGCCGCGCCGGATCACTTCGGCGCTGACCACCGAACTGTCGAGACGTTCCGCGATCCGTTGAACGATCGCGTCCTCGAGCCGATTGTGGTTGAGAACCGTCGCGAAGACGAAGCTCGCCATCGCCGGATCGGACTCGACGATCGCCCTTGCGTCCCGCTGGATGTCGTACCAGACCGGATCGACGCTCTTCAGCTTCTCCCCGGCCGCATCGCTACTGACTGACGACATTTTCTTCTCCACGCGCCGTACAGGCGGCGCACCCTATCACAGCGCCTGCCTCGATCCCAAGGTGCGCGGCAATTACCCGAAACCTGTTACCACCAGATGACTTAGGGAGTGGAATCGCCGCAACAAGGCTTCTGTCGCGCAATTCGTCACCGCTGCGCGCGACTTCGCGACACAGCCTCGGGCCCGGTCTCAGGGTCGCTTGTCGAGGAAATCGAGAGCCTCGGCTATGAAGGTCCGGTCGGCGGTCGCCAGCATGTGGTCGCGCCTCGGAATGATATGCACCTTCGATCCGGGGATGACGGCGCCGAGGTCCTCCGGCGAACCGGCGACCTTGTCCTTCTCGCCGACGGCGATCAGCACCGGAATGTCGATCTCGGCGAGTTGCTCGGGCGCCAGCGTCTGCCGCGCGACCTGCATCACGGCGGCGAGTGCCTTGACGTCGCTGCCCGTCTGTTCGGCGAATTTGCGATAGGCGCGGCCGGGGTCGCCCTCCACCGCCTCGAGGCTCGGCGCCTGGAGCGCGGCGACGATGGCATCCTCGCCGTCCATGCCTTCGACCAGCGCCATGCCCATCCCGCCGATGATCAGCGAGCGCACCTTCTCCGGATGCTCGACAGCGAGGAAGGCGGCGATGCGGCCCCCCATCGAATAGCCCATGACGTCGGCACGGCCGAGGCCGAGGTAATCGATCAGATTGGCCGCGTCGCGCGCCATCCGCTCGACGCGATAGGCGTCCGGGTCGTAGAGCTTGCCGCTCTTGCCGTGGCCACGCACGTCCATGGCGATGACGCGCCGTCCCGCCCGCTTCAGCGAGTCGATCCAGCCGGTCGCGCCCCAATTGACGAAACTATTGGATGCAAAGCCGTGGATGAGCAGGATCGGCTCGCCCTCGCCACTGTCGAGGTAAGCGATCTGGACGCCATCGGATGAGAAATGCTGGATTGCCATGCGCCGTTACTTAATGCCCCCCGGTGCGGCGGGAAAGCACTCTCCGCCCTTGTTCCTTGCCCGTCCCTGCCGTTAATGTCCCCGCCAGCGCGACGATCCAAGAGCGGCAGGCCTATGGCAGACCACATCATACCCCATTTCCAGAATGATTCCGGCGTCCCGGTCATCGCCATCGGGGTCAGGGAGTTCATGTGCGTCGGCGCGACCCCGCCCTTCGACCATCCGCATGTCTTCCTCGATATGGGCGACGATGACGAGAAGGTCTGCCCCTATTGCTCGACGCTCTATCGCTACCGGCCCACGCTTGGAGCGGCCGAAAGCGATCCGCCGGACCACCTCTATACGGAGAAGACGGCGGCCTAGGCCGCGTCGCCTTTTGCCATGGGCGAGAGGCCGACCATTCTCATCATCGGAGCCGGGATCGGCGGACTGACCGCGGCGCTCTCGGTTGCCCGGGCCGGCTTCGACGTCGTCATCTGCGAACGCACGACCGAACTCAGCGAAATCGGCGCCGGCATTCAGCTTTCGCCGAACGCGGGGCGGGTCCTGGCCGGGCTCGGCCTCGATGCGGCTATTCAGGAGGCCGCGATCGAGCCCGAGGCCATCGACGTGATGAGCGGGGTCACCGGTGGGCGAATCGCGTCATTGCCGATCGCGTCCTTCCGCAACCGCTACGGCTTTCCCTATCGCGTCATCCATCGCGCCGACCTCCAGCGAATCCTCGCCAGCGCCGTCGGCAAGGCGGGCGACATCCGGCTGATGCTCGGCACGACGATCGACGACATCCTGCCGCGCGGTGGCGAATCGCTCGTCAGGCTGAAGGGCCCCCGCACCGAACTCGTCAGCGCCGCGGCGATCGTCGGCGCCGACGGGGTCTGGTCGGCGACGCGGGAGCGGATCACCGGCGCCTTCGGTCCGGAACCGACGGGACGGACCGCATGGCGCACGATGATACCGCTCGACAATGCCCCGGATTCCCTGCCGGCCAACCGGGTCGGCCTGTGGCTCGGCCCCAATGCCCACCTGGTCCATTATCCGATCGCCAGGGGGGCGGCGATCAACGTCGTGGCGATCGTCGAGGAAACCTGGGACAAGCCGGGCTGGAACGCCCGTGGCGACTATCGCCGGATCGCCGAGCGATTGAACGACTGGCCGCCGCAGGTCCGGGCGATCGTCACCGCGCCGCAGAGCTGGCAGAAATGGGCGCTGAATTCGGTCGATCCCACCGGCCGCTGGGCCGACGGCAATACCGCCCTCCTCGGCGACGCGGCGCACGCCATGGTCCCCTTCCTCGCCCAGGGCGCGGCGATGGCGATCGAGGACGCCGCCGTGCTCGCCCGTTGCCTCGCAGCCTCTCCCGGCAACAGCGCGACGGCGCTCGCCGCCTATGAGGCGGACCGCAAGCCGCGGGTGACGCGGGTGTGGAATGCCGCCAGGCGGACCGGCGAGCATTACCACATGACCGGCACCCTCGCCCGGCTCCGCGACATCGCCCTCGGCCTGGTCGGCCCGCGACTCCTGCTGATGCAGAACGACTGGATCTACCGCTGGCGGTCGGAACCGTCGGATGGCGACGGTCGCTAGGCGACCGGTCCGGACGTCGCGGTCCTGGCTTCCCGCGCTTCCACCCGGTCTGGCACGAATCGCGACAGAAAGTCCGAAATCGGCGGGAAGAGGTCGTCGACGCCCAGTTGGGTAATGCAATGGGGCTCGTTCTGCTCGCAGCCATCGACGCAGGGTGGCAGCGGCGATGCCGGCTGCACGATCTGGACGAGGGACCGGTCGCCCCATGGGCGGAATCGCTCGGGCGAACCGACGTGGCCGGGGGCGCCGCTCGCCGGATGGCTGAACACCACCGAGACAGGGGTGCCCAGGGCCGCCGCAATATGTCCCGGGCCACTGTCCATGCCGACCAGAGCCGTCGCACGACCGATCACGGCGGCCGATTCAGCCAGCGGCAAACCGACCGCCGAAACCGCGGGCATGCCCAGCAACGCCTTGAATTCGTTGGCTTCCCGGTGGTGGATCGGACTGCCGACGATGACCACCGGCAGCTCGTGTCTCCGCGCCAGCCTCGCCGTCAATTCCGCCATGATTTCAAGGGGAAGGCCCTTCCGGCCGACCGCGAAGGGCGCGACGCCAAGAAAACCTTCGGCGCCGCCAAACTGGTCCGCAAGAAATCGATCACCCGCCCGCCGATCGGCCGCGTCGAGATCGAGTTTCAGGCTGCGATCGGTCACCGTCCCGCCGATCGCCTCGAGCAAGGTCAGCTTGTGCTCGACCTCGTGCGCCTCGCTCCGGTCGAGGAGCACGGCATCGTAGAAGCGATCGTCGCCGCGATTGCGCGTCGCGCGAAGATCCGTACACGCCTCCGAAAAGCCAACGACCTGCCGCGCGCCGCTGCCGTCGGCGACGCGAAGGGCGCCGTTGAAGTCGGCGTCCCAGCGCGGAACGATCGCCAGATCGAAGGCGCCGTCTTCGTAGTCGGCGACAAAAGCCGCGAGTTCCCGCTCGTCGGAGCCGAAGAACACGACCGGGCTGGAATGCACGGCGTCCACCGCGACGACGCGATCGACGAAACGACAGCTGCGGGCGAGGTCGTGGACCCGCGTCAGGACGACCGCGGTGATCTCCGCCTCCGGCGCGCTGGCGCGCAGGTTGGCGAGAAACGGCATCATCAGGACCCAATCGCCAATGAAATCCAGCCGCACCACGAGGATTTTCCGGCAGGCCGAAAGATCGACCGGAAGTTTCCGCCCCTCGCCGGCAACGACCACCAGTCCCTCACGCCTGGTCAGGTCGGCCGGCAGCGCGACCGACGTCGCGTAGGGCGGCTTTGTATTCCCCAAGGCATTGGCTGGTGCGGGATCGGGCATTGGAGGCAGGAGACACCGGAGAAGCGAAACAGACATCGGCAAGTAGGGCGCGGACAACCCGTCGTCGAGTGGTCGTCCGAAATTGAGGCATCGTCCACGGCTTCGCCGGAACGCGATCCTTCGCTCGACCGCTACCCCGCGGCGGGGGGCAATGCTTCCGCCGATCAGGCGCCGTCGACCTGCAACATCCAGTTTAGGATCAGCCGCCAGTCGGTCATGCGGATCGGGGTTCCGTGCGATCCGGTGTTGAACAAGGCGAACTTCGCCGGATAGTCCGGATCGAGTTGCTTGATCTTCTTGAAGAAAGCTTCCTGCGACTTCCAGTTGATGACGATGTCGCCGGTGCCATGGCCGAAATAGACCGGCACGCGCCGCTTGAAGGCTTCCGATTTGAAGAACGCCGTCGTCGTTGGTCGAGCCCATCAGCAGATAGCCGTCGATAATCGCCGCTGCTTCGTCGTCCTCCGCCAGTCCCCAGCAGATGCGTCCCCCGAGCGAGCCGCAGGCGACGAAGATCGGCGCGCCCGGCGAGTTCTTCGCGTATTCGAGGATCAGGAGTTTTGCCTGGGCGACGCCACGGCTGCTCAGGCTCGGAAACCCGGGCGACAGGTATACGCCGCCGTTGCGGACCATAAGGTTCTTGATGCGGTTGAAGTTGCCGCCGAACATCCAGTCGTTGGCGCCCTGCATGCGATTGCCGCGGCGCCCATGGACGTACATCACCACGATCTTGGCCCCGCCTTCGACCTTGCCGGTGGCGATGAACCGGACGCTGACCCGGCCCTCCTTGGCCGTCATGTCCTTCTCGACCGCCTTGACCTCGAGGTCGACATATTCGGCCTTGGTCTGTTTCTCCGGCACGACGTCGCGCTGGTAGAGATCGCGCTGCTCGACATAGTCAACCTTGACGTAGTCGCCGCCATAGGACGTCCCGAGAAGTGCCGGATAGTCGAACAGATCGTCCTTCCAGGCGGACAGGCGGAAGCCGGCCGCGTCAGCAAAGGTGGCTATGGCGACGAGCGCGACCGCGAGAATGGCCGTGGGGAGCAGAAATCTCAAAGGACGGGTCTCCGGAAACATGAAAGCGACGACCGCCCCAGCCTGCCGGATTGTACACCCGACGTCACCCCCGGCAAGGCGCCCCCGGGGAGATGGGCCTCGATCGCTCAGCTCCGGCCAAGCGCGGCGGTCGCCGCGCCCATGCCGACCAGGCAGCCGGCGCCCGCTCGGTTCAGCCATTTCAGCACGCCCGGGCGCTGGATTCTCATCCGCAGCTGATCGGCGGCAAGCGCGAAGGCCAGGGCGTTGACGGCCGCAAGCGACACGAAGGTCAGTTCCATGACGACGAGTTGCGGAAAGAGGTCCGCATTCCTGTCGATGAACTGCGGGACGAAGGCGACGAAGAAGGCGATGCTCTTGGGATTCAGTGCCGTGACCACGAAGGCATGGCCGAAAATGCCCCGCGCCGGGCGCCGGCCCGGTACGGCGCCAACGTCGGGAAGCTCCGGCTTCGACCGCCAGAGCCGTATGCCGAGATAGATCAGATAAGCGGCGCCGACCCATTTCAGGATCGTGAACAGCGTCGCCGAAGCGGCAAGCAGCGCCCCGAGCCCGGCCAGCGACAGGGTCATCGCCGTAAAATCGCCAAGCGCGACACCCGCCGCCGTCGCCACGGCCACCCGCCTCCCCTGCGTCAAGGCATAGCTGACAACAAGCAGCACGGTCGGCCCCGGAATCATCAGGAGGACGATCGAGGCGGCGGTGAAGGCAAACCAGGTGGTCAGGTCCATGGGAGCACCGTGGGCAATATCTGAACGAAGCAGAAATCCCTCGCCGCGGCCGCGCGTCAAGGCGGGAGTATCATGTTCGGCCGCCAAGCCCGAAAAGGTTTCAGGCCCGCCGCGTTCACGCCTCGACGGTCTCGAACCCCTTCGTCGCGCTCTGCTTCTGTATCTCGTAGATCGACCCTTGCGTCGGCGGCTGCGGCAGCGGGATGCGCACCGGAACCGCCGTCACCCGCGGTTCGATCGTACTCTCGCCGCACAGCATCAAGGCGTCGAACTCCTCCAGCGATCCGAAGGTGCCCATCGAGCCGGCGATCGGAAAGGCGTCCGCGGCGGCTATCTCGTAAAAGAGCACGCCCCTGTCGCGATCCGACCGGTTGCGGTCCGATCCGTGGACGACACGGACGTGATGGATCGAGATCGATCCGGCGGGCGCCATCGCGCGCACCGCGTCCTTCGCGTCGAGCCCGGCCTTGGCGAGCGACATGGTGCCGGCGAAATAGCCGTTGGCGTGATGGTCGTAGACCGGCCCGCGATGGCTGCCCGGAATGACCATCAGGGGACCGTTCTCGGGACCGACGTCGTCAAGGAAGACACCGACTGCGAGAATGTCGTCGTTGGTGTGGGGATAGAAGGCCCAGTCCTGGTGCCAGTCGACGGGCGCGCCGTAGCGCGCGGATTTCATGTTGAGCTTCGACGACCGCAGGCGGACATTCGCACCGATCAGGTCGCGCACCGGCGCCAGGATCCAGTCGCTGCGCATCAGATCGTCGAAGACGCGGCTGATGGTATGCGGCAGCTTGATGCGCCGGATGCGGGGATCGTCGGGACGATGGCTGTCCTCGAGATCGATCCGCTCGGTGTGGGCGCTCAGTCCCCTCGCCTCCTCACGAAAGCGGGCGATCTCGTCATGGCAGCCGGCGATCACCTCGTCGGGTATCCGCTTCTCGACGACGATGAAACCGTCACGATCGTAGGCCGCGATTTGCTCCGCGGTGAGGCATTCCGGTGTCGGCACGGCAGGTTCCTCCTGAATCCGAGACTACCGCCGCGCGTCACGCATAGAAAGTCCGTCGTGATCCGGCGAAGACCGACATAGCCCTTCAGCCCGTCTGTGCCTTGAGCAGCGCGTCGCGCAGCTTCGCGCGCATCGGCTCGCTGATGTTGTTGTACTCCTCTTCCAGCGACAACGAATGGCCGTTGCCGAGATCGAAGACCCAAAGGGTGGAGAATGACTGGGTGATCGGCCCGAGATCCTCCTCGTCCACGCCCAATGTGACGACATCGGCGACCTTTTTGCCCTTGCCGAGGAACGCCGACCGTTTGCCCTCCTCGATGACCTTCATGCCGCCCTTTTCCATTTTCGGCGCCTTGAAGCTCGCTTGCCAGTCGTAGTCTGCATTCGTTGTCCGCAGCGTCATCGTCACCGCCTCGAAGTCGGTCTCGCCAACGAGGTAATAGATGCAGAAGCCGGTGACGCCCGTCGTCGGGGCGACTTCTCCTACCGAAATCCGCTCGCCTCCGGCGATCCCGACCGGGCAGACAAGTCCCTCCGGCACCGGCTTGTCCTCGGCCGCCATGGCCGTACCGGCAAGGCCGATCAGGACCGAGGCCGCAACCGCCAATCGTTTAAACCGCGACCGGCCGGCCGGCCACATCGCACCCTCGGGTGCGGCACGGCTTCTCCTTGACCGTTGCGGCGTGTCATCGCATTGTCCGGGCTTGTCCTGGGGGCGTTCCATGAAACCTCTTTGTCTCGCATTGTTTCTGCTCATCGGCTTCGGTGCATCGGCCGAGGCGTCGTGGAAGGGGTATCTGCCGCCCTGCGAATCCGGCCATGTGCTGTCCAGGATCAAGCAGAAATTCTCCTACGCGAACCGCAACACCTTCCACTGGGGTGCCGGGATCACCTCGGTATCGAACATCCGGGAGGTGCCCGGGCTGATCCGCAACGACAGCCTGATCGACCGTCGCTATTGCCGCGGGACCGCATGGCTGTCGGACGGACGCCGCTCCGAAGTCGTCTATCTGATAGAATCGCAGCAAGGCTTCGCCTCGACCGGCTGGCGGGTCCAATCCTGCCTGCCTGCCTTTGATCCGTGGCACGTTTATGGCAGTTGGTGCCGTTCGATCGAACCGTGAGGCCTGGGCTTTTCCTCGCGGGGCTCATCCTTCTCGCCGCGCCGGGCATGGCGGCCGCCTCTGACCGGGCCGGCGACTTCGATTTCTACGTCCTCTCCCTGACCTGGTCGCCGAGCTATTGCGAGAAGGCGCGGCGGCCCGATCCAGCGCAATGCGATCTCAATCCGCCGGGCTTCGTCGTCCACGGCCTGTGGCCGCAATACGAACGCGGCTATCCGGAATATTGCGACGCCAACCTGCCCCGCCGGCTGCCGAGCAGCACGGTATCCGGTATCGCGGACGTCATGCCTTCGGCGAGCGCCGTGCAGTACCAGTGGCAGAAGCACGGCATCTGTTCGGGACTGCGGCCCGAAGCCTATTTCTCGCTGCTCCGCCGCGCCGCCGAAAGGGTGAAGGTGCCGGCCGATTATGTCGGTGTCAAAACCGATATCATGGCGCAGTCGCGGGAGATCGAGGCCAGGTTTCTCACCGCCAATCCGGGCATGTCGGACTATGGCATCGCGGTTTCATGCGACCGTGACGGGGTAATCGAAGTCCGGGTCTGCCTGACCCAGCGCCTCGACTTCAGGCGTTGCGTCGAGGTCGACCGTCAATCCTGCCGCCTGCCCGTGATCGATCTGCCGGCCGTCCATTAGGCGGAGGCCGTCCTTCCTCGGTGAAGCCAACAAAAGAAAAGGCCCCGCCGAAGCGGGGCCCTTTGATATGTGCGCGACCGGGCGGGTCCGGCGCGTCAGAACTTGACGCCGACACCGACCATGATCTGGTTCGACGAGAAGCTCGCTTTCGTCTTCGGCGTGGTGGCGTACTTGTAGTTGCCGAAGTCGGTGTAGCGATATTCGAGCCGGCCAATCACCGTATCCGTCAGGGCGGCTTCAACACCGGCGCCGACGGTGTAGCCCGTGCGGAGCGAGGTATCCGAACTGCCGGGAATCTTGACCTTGATATCGCCAAGCGCCAGACCGCCTGTGCCGTAGGCCAGGAAACGATCGAAGGCGATACCGGCACGGGCGCGGATCGTCCCGTTCCAGTAGTCGCTGACCGTCACACCGGATTTCTTGGCGCTCATGCCGGTGCCGGTGATATCGGTTTCAAGACCGAGGACGAAGTTCGAGGTCGTCTGAAAGTTGTAGCCGCCATAGACGCCACCGACAAAACCGTCGGCACCCCATGACTTTCCGCCGGACTTGGCATTTCCCCAGCCATAGCCGACGATGCCGCCGAGATACCCACCCGTCCAGCTGAAGACCGGGGCCGGGTTGTAGACGATCTCGGGCGGTGGCGGATTGTAGATATCGGCGGCGCTCGCGGCGCCGGTGCCGATCGTCAGGGCAAGCAAGCTTGCACCCAGGATACGCATACACGACATAGTAATCTCCTCGTCATTGCCTTGGCTGGAACCGGACGCCGCCCTCGACGAAGAGAGCCCGGTCGCTAGTTCCAATATAAGCCGCAGCAATATGGCGTAAAGGTTAAGGAAATAAGGCGGCATCAGGGCGCTATATGACGTTGCAAAAAGGCTACAAACGGCGGAATCCTGCGATTTCAAAGCCTCGGAGGAAATCGTTAACTATGTTTACCAGTCTTAACATGTCCCGTAGTGGGACACTCCCTGCGAGCCCGGACGGCCTCACCGAATGACCGACGCCCGCCAAAGTCGCCATCGTCACAGGTGCCGGACAGCGCATCGGCAAGGCGATCGCGGAGGACCTCGCCGCCCAAGGCTGGGTGGTTGCAATTCATTATAATCATTCGAGAATCGAGGCGGAAACGGTCGCCGCGGCGATCGTGAAATCGGGTGGCCAGGCCGGCACCTTCCAGGCCGATCTTGCCGACATTGGCAGCCTCGCTTCGACCGTCGACGCGATTGCCGCCTCCCTCGGTAAACCTTTGTTGTTGGTAAATAATGCGTCAATGTTCGCAACCGACGTCGGTGGAGCCCTCGACCAGGGACTTTTCGAGCGGCAGATCGCCGTCAACCTGACGGCGCCGATCTTCCTCGCCCAGGCCTTTGCGGCAAGCCTGCCGGATGGCGAGGAAGGCAACGTCGTCAACCTTCTCGACCAGAGCGTCTGGAAGCCGACGCCGCGACATTTCAGCTATCAACTGTCGAAAGTCGCGCTGTGGGAAGCGACGAAGATGCTCGCCCAGTCGCTGGCGCCCCGGGTTCGCGTCAATGCGATCGCCCCCGGCCCCACCCTCAGGCACGCCGGCCAGTCGGAGGCGGAATTTGCCGAACGCATCGGCACGGTGATCCTCAAGCGCGGCCCGGAACTGGCCGAATTCGGCCGAACGATCCGCTACTTCGTTGAAAATCGATCGATCACGGGACAAATGATAGGACTGGACGGCGGCCAGCACCTGTCCTGGGAAACGCCGGACGTAACCGAACTCGACATCTGATCCGATGAACGACGAGAACACCAACGCCGCGACCGAGGCGCCACGACGCGTCGGCGTCGAGGTTATCGCCGACGTCATCAAGCGCCTGCCGAACGGGCCGGGCGTCTACCGGATGATCGACGCCGGGGGGAAGGTTCTCTACGTCGGCAAGGCGCGCAGCCTCAGGAAGCGGGTTCAGAGCTATACCCGGCTTGCCGGCCAGCCGGGCCGCATCGCCCGGATGATCATGGCGACGGCGGCGATGGAGTTCGTCTCGACGCGCAGCGAGACCGAGGCGCTCCTCCTCGAGGCCAACCTGATCAAGCGGCTCAGGCCGCGCTTCAACGTCCTGCTGCGCGACGACAAGTCCTTCCCCTACATCCTCATGACCGAGGACCATCCGGTGCCGGCGATCGTCAAGCATCGCGGGGCGCGGAGCCGCAAGGGCACCTATTTCGGCCCCTTCGCCTCGGCCGGCGCGGTCGGGCGAACGATCAACGCGCTGCAGCGGGCCTTCCTGCTCAGGACCTGCTCGGACTCCTTCTACGAGAGCCGGAGCCGGCCGTGCCTGCTCTACCAGATCAAGCGATGCTCGGCGCCCTGCACCGGCGTCATTTCGCAAGAGGACTACGGCCATCTGGTCGACGAGGCGAAGGCCTTCCTCTCCGGGCGCAGCGGCGCCGTGCGAACCGAGATCCAGACCGAGATGGAAGCCGCGGCCGAGCGGCTCGATTTCGAGACGGCGGCGGTCTATCGCGACCGCCTGGCGGCGCTCTCCCATGTCCAGTCGCACCAGGGGATCAACCCGCGCACCTTCCAGGAAGCCGACGTCTTCGCCGCCTACCAGCAGGGCGGCACCACCTGCATCCAGGTCTTCTTCTTCCGCACCGGCCAGAACTGGGGCAACCGCGCCTACTATCCCCGCGCCGACAAGGACCTCGACGCCTCGGCCGTGCTCGGGTCCTTCCTGACCCAGTTCTACGACGACAAGCCGGTGCCGAAGCTCATCCTCCTCTCCCATGACGTCGAGGAGCAGGACCTGCTGGCCGAAGCGCTGACGGAAAAGAGCGGCACGCGGATCACGGTCCTGCGGCCGCAGCGCGGGGAAAAGAAGGACCTCGTCGACCACGCCCTCAACAACGCCCGCGAGGCGCTCGGCCGTGAGCTCGCCGAGTCCGCGTCGCAGAAGGCGCTTCTCGCCGGGCTCGCCGAGTCCTTCGGTCTTTCCGCCCCGCCGGGCCGCATCGAGGTCTACGACAACAGCCACATCATGGGCACCAACCCGGTCGGGGCGATGATCGTCGCGGGACCGGACGGCTTCTCCAAGAGCCACTACCGCAAGTTCAATATCCGCTCCGAGGACATAACCCCGGGCGACGACTACGGCATGATGCGCGAGGTGCTGCAACGCCGCTTCTCGCGGCTGCTCAAGGAGGCGGCGCCGCGCAACAGCGCCGATGGCGAAGTGGAGACGATGGGTCCGTGGCCGGATCTGGTGATCGTCGACGGCGGCCGCGGACAGCTTGCCGCGGCGGTCGACACGCTCAAGGAGCTCGGTATCGCCGACCTCTCGGTGATCGGCGTCGCCAAGGGACCGGACCGCGATGCCGGCAAGGAAACCTTCTTCGTCCCCGGCCGGGAGCCATTCATGCTGCAGCCGCGGGACCCGGTTCTCTACTTCGTCCAGCGGCTGCGCGACGAAGCCCACCGTTTCGCCATCGGCTCGCATCGCACCCGTCGCCGCATCGACATGGCCCGCAATCCGCTCGACGAGGTCGCCGGCATCGGGCCGACGCGCAAGCGCGCCCTCCTCCACCACTTCGGCACGGCCAAGGCGGTCAGCCGCGCCAGCGTCGAGGATCTTTCGGCCGTGCAGGGAATTTCGGAACAGACCGCCCGGGCGATCTACGACCACTTCCACGAGAATGGCGGCTGATCGAGCGCCGCTACTCGCCCTGAAGCACCTCGTAGTGGCGCGAGCGGCGGCCGGCCATCGCCAGCGTATAGCCGACGCCGTAACCGATCAGCCGGGTGCCGTCGACCAGTGTCCGCCCCATCGTCAACGGTGAGACGAGCACCAGAAAGGCACCGAATACGGTCTTGCCGAACGCAGTCGCGATGTTGACCGGAAGGCTGCGCCGCTCGCGGGCGGCCTTCCGCCAGAAGCTGGTCGCGGCCTGGTCGCGGGCCCGGCGAAACTGGTAGCCGAGCGCGATGCGCTCCTTCGGCACCGTCTCGTAGGCGAATGCATCCGGACACCAGGACGACGTCGCGCCGAGCCGCTTGGCGGCATGGTAGAGCGCCGTGTCCGAACCGCCGGAATAGCGCAGCCCGATGTCGAAGCGAAGGTCGTGCGCCTTCATCCAGGCAAGGTCGCCGAGCCAGTTATTGGTGATGATGGTGACGGTGCCGTCAGTGCCCTTGCGGCGGCGCCTGGCATTCTTCTCTTCCTTGCGGGCATAGCGCTGGCGGATGCCGCTGAAGACATAGCGGTCGAGAGCCGAGGTCTCCTCCGGCTCGACGCAGCGTACCGGTCCGCCGACGAAGTTCGAGCCTTCTTTGCGCTGGTGGGCGACGATCGCCGCCAGCCATTCGGGATCGACCGTCTCGTCGTCGTCGACATAGGCGAGGAAGCCGGCGCCATAGGCGAGCGCCTCGTCGATGCCGCGGTTGCGGGCGAAGGGAATGCCCGGCTCGCGCTCCAGCACGTAACGCGCATCGAAGCCGGTCTTCTTGCGCCAGGCGTCGACCACGTCGCGCACCGGCAGCTCCGGCGCATTGTCGATGACCAGGAACGTCACCTCGACATCGTCGGGCTTTCGCAACGCCTCGAAGGACTCCAGAAGCCGCCCGAGCATGCGCGGGCGGCGACAGGTTGCCGCAGCAACGACGACATGAGTGATGGGTTTCTGGTTCATTCGCCGGGAGCTATAGGGCGGGCATCCGGCGAAGTCCATGTCCGGCGACGCTCGCCGGCTCGACGTCAGAGGACGATCAGCCCGGCGGCGTCGGCGGTTATCGCCACGAGAAAGACCCCGGCGGCCGCCAGCATCGCGAAAACCGCCGCGGAACCGAGGTCCTTGGCGACTTTTCCGAATTCCGACAGCTCCGGCGACAGCCGGTCGACGATGCGTTCCACCGCCGTGTTCAGCGCCTCGACGCTGATCAGGATACAAAAAAGGATCACCAGGATGACATAATCCCGCACCGGTCTTCCGAGCAGGATCAGCCAGATCAGCGAAAGGGCGCCGGCTCCCAGTTCCAGCCGCGCCGCGAGTTCGTTCCGAAAAAGGTGCCGGAATCCGGCCAGCGAATAGCCGGCGGCGTGGACGACGTGACGAAAGGCTTTTAGCATGGGCAATAAGGCCGAGGGCTCTTCGGGGCTCGGACGATCGACTTGAACGACGCGCGACATTAACCCGATTCCCCTATCCTGCCGCCCGACAATCCGAGATTGACGGCGGAAACCGGTAATATTCATGGTCGAGACGCCTGCCTTGCGACCGACATCCGACAAAGCGGCGGGACCGTTCACGCTGCCCAACCTGTTGACCTACGGCCGCATCGTGGCGGTGCCGGCGATCATCGTCGCCTATTATCTCCAGGATAACCTCGGCCGCTGGCTGGCGCTGGCCATCTTCATCGCGGCCAGCATCACCGACTTCTTCGATGGCTATCTGGCGCGGATCTGGAAGCAGCAATCGTCGATCGGGCGGATGCTCGATCCGATCGCCGACAAGCTGCTGGTCGCGACCTCCCTGATGCTGCTGGTTTCCGACAACACGATCGGCGGCTGGTCGCTGCTCGCCGCCATCGTCATCCTGACCCGCGAGATCTCGGTGTCCGGGCTGCGCGAGTTTCTTGCCGAGTTGCAGGTCAGCGTCCCCGTCACCTGGCTGGCGAAATGGAAGACGACGCTCCAGATGGTGGCGATCGGCTTCCTGCTCGCCGGGCCGGCGGGCGATCATCTCTTCCCCAACCTGTCGATCATGGGCTCCGACCTCGGGATCGTTTCCTATGTCGGGCTTCTGCTGCTCTGGATTTCGGCGCTCGTCACCCTTTATACGGGCTACGACTATTTTCGGGCGGGCATCCGCCATCTCCTTGCGGAGGATACGTGAAGCTCGTCTATTTCGCCTGGGTTCGCGAGCGCATCGGTATGACCGAAGAGGAGGTCACGCTGCCCGACGACGTGACGACCGTCGCCGCCCTTCTCGACTGGCTGAAGGGACGCGGCGAGCGATATGAATATGCCCTGGCCGAGTCGTCGGTGATCCGCGTCGCCGTCGATCACGTCCACGTCGCCGCCGACGCGCCGCTCGCGGAGGCGCGGGAAGTCGCCCTCTTCCCGCCGATGACCGGTGGCTGAGCGCCCGCCGAT
This sequence comes from uncultured Alphaproteobacteria bacterium, assembly GCA_963812275.1. Taxonomy (GTDB): domain Bacteria; phylum Pseudomonadota; class Alphaproteobacteria; order Rhizobiales; family Kaistiaceae; genus Bauldia. The sequence continues at coordinate 247,354 of CAWEUQ010000008.1, forward strand.
CGAGATCCGGGTACAGGCGGAGGATTTCGACGTCGCCGCCGAATCCGCAAAACTTTCGCGGCTAAGTACCGATGTCGGCGCGATCGTCACCTTCACCGGGCTCTGCCGCGACGAGAACGGGCGCCTCGCCGCGCTCGAGCTCGAACATTATCCCGGCATGGCCGAAGCGGAAATTCGACGGATCGCCGAAGAGGCTGCCGACCGCTGGCCGCTCGTCGGCCTCACCGTCATTCATCGCCACGGGCGCATCCGGCCCGGCGAGAACATCGTCCTCGTCGTCGCAGCGTCGTCGCACCGGCAGGCTGCCTTTGCGGCCGCCGACTTCCTGATGGATTTCCTCAAGACCCGCGCGCCTTTCTGGAAGAAAGAGCACGTCGCCGACACCGACGACGAAGCGGAATGGGTGGCGGCGAAAGCCGACGACGACCAGGCCCTGAAGCGCTGGTCGCCGCCGGATTAGGTCAGGCTATCGGTCGCCGTCAGAGAAACTGGCTCGGCGCCTGTTCGGAGCCGATCTTGAGATGGACCTTGTCGTCGACGTGATCGACAAGGTGGACGGCCAGATAGTGGTGCTCATGGTCGGCTGAATCCCGCCGGGCCAGCTTGATCTTCTCGTCGCCGTCCATGTGGTCGACGGTGCCGACATGGGCGCCATCGGATCCGACGATTTCCATGTGTTCCTTGATTTGCGCGGTCGCGAACATCTTCGCCTCCTTCGGTTTGGATGGTGTGAAGGAGAAACGCCGCGACCGCGAAAAAGTTCACTCAGCCGTGAAGTGTCAGCCGACGATTTCGGTGCCGGAAAACCAGTAGGCGATCTCCTCGGCGGCGGTTTCGGGGGCGTCCGAGCCGTGGACGGAATTCTCGCCGATCGAGGTGGCGAATTCCTTGCGGATCGTGCCCTCGGCGGCGTCGGCCGGATTGGTGGCGCCCATCACTTCGCGGTTCTTGAGGATCGCGCCCTCGCCTTCCAGCACCTGGACCACCGTCGGTCCCGACGACATGAAATCGCAAAGCTCGTCGAAGAAGGGGCGTCCCTTGTGGACGGCGTAGAAGCCTTCCGCCTGCTTGCGGCTCATCCACACCCGCTTGCTGGCGATGACGCGGAGGCCGGCCTCCTCCAGCTTCGCGGTGATCTTGCCGGTGAGGTTACGCGCCGTTGCATCCGGCTTGATCATCGAGAAGGTCCGTTCGAGGGCCATGGTCGCTCCTGTGGTGTGGTTGTTGGGGATGTGGCGGCTGTATAGCCGCCGGCCCCAATCCCTACAAGATCAAACCCCGACCGGCGCTTTTCGCCTGGCGCGGGCTTCGCGACGTCCCCCTTTCCACAACATAGCCGCCGCTGTCATCGAACCGACATCGGACGGAAAACCGCCTGTCATCTGCGACCGGTAGCCGGCAAGGGCACTTGTCAGCCGAGCGGTCGGCGGTTCATCTTTTCGACCGGCAAACCCGGGCGAGGATCAATCCATGACCACAGGCAGGCTCAAGCCGGCGCAACCCGCTGCCCTTGCGGTGCCGTCGGCCGGCGAGCGCGAGGGTTTCCGCGCGCTGGCGAAAACCGGGTCCCAGCACCGGACCCTGCTTGCCGACCTCGCCTGCATGAACCGGGTCGAAGCGCCCGTCGGTCCCACCCTCGGCCATGCTGCGTTTTCCGCTCACCGTCGCCGCCTGGAACCTCGAGCGCGGCCTGTTCGTCGAGGCGAGCGCCGATCTTCTCGCCGCGCAGGGCGCCGGCATCGTGCTCCTCTCCGAAGTCGATAACGGCATGGCGCGAACCGCGCAGCGGCATACGCCGAGGGACATCGCCGACCGGCTCGGCATGGGCTACGCCTACGGGGTCGAATTCCTCGAACTCGATCTCGGCTCGGCGGTCGAGAAGGAGATTGCCGGCGATGCCTTCAACGAGAAAGGCTTCCACGGCAACGCCGTCCTCGCCGCCGCGCCGCTGGGAGCCCCGGCGATGATCCGGCTCGACGATCACGGCCACTGGTTCAACGAAGACACCGACCAGCCCCGCATCGGCGGTCGCTGCGCCATCGTCGCGACGGTGCCCGTCGGCGACAGCGCGATCGTCGTCGTCTCGGTCCACCTCGAGAGCCGCGCCGACGGCGACTACCGGGCGCGCCAGATCGAGGTCCTGCTCGACTGCCTCGCCGGCTATGCCGGCGACCTGCCGATCATCATCGGCGGCGACCTCAACACCGGCAACGCCACCGGCGGCGACTTCGACAGGGAGCCGCTCTTCGCGCTCGCCGCGGAAGCCGGCTTCGAGCGTCACGGCGGGCCAATCGACCAGATGACGATGCGGTCGAGCCGCCTGTCGCCGAAGCCGCCGAAGCATTACAAGCTCGACTGGTTCCTGACCCGGGGGCTAAAGGTCGCCGACAGCCGTGTCGTCGCCGCCCTTGCCCCGGACGGGACGCCGCTCTCCGACCACGAGATGATCGTCGCCGAAATCAGCGGCCTCGCCGCCGAGGCAACGACAATCGAACACCAGATGATGCCCGAGGCTTATTGAGGCGTCAGCGTCTCGGTGCCGACGCCGTCGTCGCCGGCCACCGTCCACAGCCCTTCCATCGATCCATCGTTGTTGATCCGGTAGATCACGAGGCCGATCGCCTTGCCCATGATGTAGGAGGCGGCGAAGCTCGAGCCGTTGCGCATGCAGATGCCCTTCGCGATCGACCCGGTATCCCAGTTGATCGTGCAGGTGCTTTTCGACGTCAGCGCGATCACCGCCGTTCCGGTGTAGCGCGACCCGTCGAAGTTGGTGCCCTCGACCTTGTAGCGGCCGCCGATGTCCTGCGCCGACGCGGCGGCGGGAAGTGCCAGAAGGCAGGCGGCGATCGCCGCGGTGTACAGTCTCCCGGTCATGGTCCGATCCTCCGCCTTCGTTTCAGGGCCTTAGCGTCACCTTGATCGATTCGGTTCCGGCGCCAACCAGATCGATGCCCTTCTGGAACTCCGCCAGGGGGAGCGTATGGGTGACGATGCGGTCCATCGGAAGGCGGTTGTTCCTCCAGCATGCTGAATGGCCACCGGATAGCAATACGGGCTGAGGTGCGCGCCGCGCACATCGAGCTCCTTGCTATCGCCAATGATCGTCCAGTCGACGGTCACCGGTTCGCGCATGACGCTGAACTCGACGAAGGTGCCGAGCTTGCGCACCATGCGCAGCCCCATCTCCACCGCCGCGGGGTGGCCGGTCGCCTCGAGATAGACGTCGCAGCCGTAGCCCTCGGTCAGATTCAGAACCGCGTCGACCGCGTCGACCTCGCGGGGATTGATGGTCATGTCGGCGCCGCAGAGGCGCGCCGTCTCCAGCCGGTCGTCATTGAGATCGACGGAGATCAGCAGCTTCGGATTCTTCATCCGCGCCGCGGCGACCATCCCGAGCCCGAGCGGCCCGGCTCCGGCGATGACCACGACATCCTGGAACTCGATGGTGCCGCGCTGGACCGCGTGGATCGAGCAGGCCAGCGGCTCGATGAAGGCGGCGTGCTCGACCGGTATCGTCCGCGGCACCTTGTGGTTCAGCGCGCCGGCGGGAAACAGCATGTACTCGGCCATCGCACCGAAAGTCTTCTGCCGAAAACCATAGATGTCGTGGGTCTGGCACATCCAGTATTCGCCGCGCTGGCAGAACCGGCAGTTCCAGCACGGCACGATCTGCTCGGAGACCGCCCGGTCGCCGACCGCGAGGCCGTATTTCTCGCCCGCGCCGGCGCCCAGCGCTGCCACTTCGCCGACGAATTCATGACCGGGAATGACCGGCGGCTGGCAATAGCCGACGCGATGTTCGTCGCCCCAGAAAATCGGCGCTCCGAGATAGCATTTGAGGTCGCTCGCACAGATACCGACCGACTCGACCCGGATCAGCACTTCGCCCGGGCCGGGCTCCGGCACGGCCATTTCGGAGAGGCGATAATCCTCCGGTCCGTGGCAAACCACGGCCTGCATTGCCTTTGTCAAAACCCCTCCCGACGATTTTTTCTTATGCGACGAAATCAGCCTAGGGCCCGGGCGGGGAAGCGGCAAGCGCGATCGGCCGCGCGGCGTCTATTGGCCTGTCGCCATCGATCCCGGACCGGCGCCCGCATCGCCGACGATCTCGGCCAGCGCGACGAAGTCCCGCTGGCGGGGTGAGCTTCGTCGCCAGGCGAGGCCGATGGTGCGGTGCGGCTCCGGCGCGGCAAACCGGTTCACCCGCAGGCGCGGGTCGTTGACGATCCCGGCGTTGACGGCCATTTCGGGCAGCAGCGTCAGTCCGTGGCCGGCGGCGACGAGCTGCAGCAATGTCGGGAAGCTCGTCGCTCCGAAGCTTCGCAGCCGCGCCGGATCGATGGCGTGGCAGACGGCGAGCGCCTGGTCGCGAAGGCAATGCCCGTCCTCCAGCAGCAGCAGTTCGTCGGCCTCGATCAGGTCGGCCAGCGCCGGCGAGCGCGCGGCATGGGGCGAACCGACGGGCGCTGCCAGCAGGAAGCGGTCCTCGATCGCCGCCGCTTCGGCGAGGTCGTCGTGGTCGAGCGGCAGGCTGGCGACGATCGCGTCGAGTTCGCCGGCCACCAGTTCGTCGACCAGGGTCGCGGTCACCGTTTCGCGGATCGATAGTCGAAGCTCCGGGTATCGCGCGCCTGCAATGTCCAGCAGGGCCGGCAGCAGGAAGGGCGCAACCGATGGAATGATGCCGAGCCGAAGCGTTCCGCTCAGGGTCTCGCCATGGGCGAAGGCAAGCTCCTCGAGATCGCGAACGCCGGCGAGGATCTTCGCGGTCTGGGCCGCGACCTCCTCGCCGAGTTCGGTCAGCCGCGCCCCGCTCGCCGCCCGCTCGATCAGGGGACCGCCGAGTGTCTTCTCGAGGGCCCGGACCTGCATGGAAAGCGCCGGCTGGGTGACGCCGGCCCGGTCGGCTGCCTTGCCGAAATGGCCGGAAGAGGCGAGAAAATCGAAATAGCGGAGCTGTTTGAAGGAGATCATCGTCATAAGAAAGCCTTATCGTTGATCTCAGTCAATATGATTGGATTTTATCGCCCTAGTCTGACACCTTTCCCGACGACGCGCCGTCCGGCTCGACAGCGTCGAGACCGGCGCGACCAACACTCCAGCACGATTCAAGGACGGCAGGACAGACCCGGACGCCCTCGACGCCACTTCGAAGCGCCGGAACAATCCTGTCCGGAATCCTTGCAGAGAAACACAGAATACGATCGGAGAGACCCCATGGATGCGAAGCTGAAAGAGATCAACGACGGTTCGGCGAAATGCCCGGTCGTCCATACAACCTTCGAAGCCAGGTCGATCCGCGACTGGTGGCCGAACCAGTTGAATCTCAAGATTCTTCACCAGAACTCCTCGCTGTCCAATCCGATGAGCAAGGGATTCGACTATGCCGAGGCGTTCAAGAAGCTCGACCTCGCCGCGGTCAAGAACGACCTCTTTGCCCTGATGACGGATTCGCAGGACTGGTGGCCGGCCGACTTCGGTCACTACGGCCCGCTGTTCATCCGGATGGCCTGGCACAGCGCCGGCACCTACCGCACCGGCGACGGCCGCGGCGGCGCCGGAGCCGGCCAGCAGCGCTTCGCCCCCCTCAACAGCTGGCCCGATAACGCCAACCTCGACAAGGCGCGCCGGCTGCTCTGGCCGATCAAGCAGAAATACGGCAACCAGATCTCCTGGGCCGACCTCCTGATCCTCGCCGGCAACTGCGCGCTCGAGTCGATGGGCTTCAAGACCTTCGGCTTCGGCGGCGGCCGCGAGGACACCTGGGAGCCCGAGGAAGACGTCTATTGGGGCGGCGAGACCACCTGGCTCGGCGACAAGCGATACACCGGTGACCGCGACCTCGAAAATCCCCTCGCCGCCGTCCAGATGGGCCTGATCTACGTCAACCCGGAAGGACCGAACGGCACGCCGGATCCGGTCGCCGCGGCCGTCGATATTCGCGAGACCTTCGCGCGCATGGCGATGAATGACGAGGAAACCGTTGCGCTGATCGCCGGCGGACACACCTTCGGCAAGACCCATGGCGCCGGCGACGTGTCGCTGGTCGGTCCCGAACCCGAGGGCGCCGGCATCGAAGACATGGGCCTCGGCTGGACGAGCAAATACGGCTCGGGCAAGGGCGACGACGCGATCACCAGCGGGCTGGAGGTGATCTGGACGACGACGCCGACCCGGTGGAGCAACAACTTCTTCGAAAACCTGTTCGGCTACGAATGGGAACTGACCAAGAGCCCGGCCGGTGCCCATCAATGGACGCCGAAGGGTGGCGCCGGCGTCGATACGGCGCCGGATCCGCATGACCCGTCGAAGCGTCGCACGCCATCCATGCTGACCACCGACCTCGCGCTGCGCGTCGACCCGGCCTACGAAAAGATCTCGCGGCATTTCTTCGAGAACCCGGACGCCTTCGCCGATGCCTTCGCCCGGGCGTGGTTCAAGCTGACCCACCGCGACATGGGGCCGAAGGCGCGCTATCTCGGTCCGGAGGTCCCGGCCGAGGAACTGCTGTGGCAGGACCCGATTCCCGCGATCGATCACGAACTGGTCGATACCAAGGACATCGCGGACCTCAAGGCGAAGATCCTGGCCTCGGGACTCTCCATCCCCGAGCTGGTTTCGACCGCCTGGGCCTCGGCGTCGACGTTCCGCGGTTCCGACAAGCGCGGCGGGGCCAACGGCGCGCGCATCCGCCTCAGCCCCCAGAAGGACTGGGACGCCAACCAGCCCGAACAACTGGCGAAAGTGCTGAAGGTCTACGAAGGCATCCAGCACGACTTCAACGCCGCGCAGACCGGCGACAAGAAGGTCTCGCTGGCCGACCTGATCGTTCTGGGCGGTTGCGCCGCCGTCGAGAAGGCGGCCCGGGATGGCGGCCACGACATCGCGGTTCCCTTCACCCCGGGGCGCATGGACGCGTCGCAGGAGCAGACCGATGTCGAGGCCTTCGCGGTTCTCGAACCGATCGCCGATGGCTTCCGCAACTACATCAGGGACCAATACGCCGCGTCGGCAGGCGAACTCCTGCTCGACAAGGCGCAACTGCTGACCCTGACCGCGCCCGAGATGACGGTTCTCGTCGGCGGCATGCGGATGCTGGGCGCCAACCACGGCGGCAGCCAGCATGGCGTCTTCACCACGCGTCCCGGGACCCTGACCAACGACTTCTTCGTCAACCTGGTCGACATGGGCACCGAGTGGAAGCCGACCTCGTCGGCGGAGCACGGGTTCGAGGGGCACGACCGCGCGAGCGGCGAACCGAAGTGGACCGCCACCCGCGTCGACCTCCTCTTCGGCTCGAACTCCCAACTCCGGGCGCTCGCCGAGGTCTACGGACAAGCCGACGCGAAGGAAAAGTTCGTGACGGACTTCGTTGCCGCCTGGACCAAGGTGATGAACGCCGATCGTTTCGACCTGGCCTGATCCTCGGCCCAGCAGTCTTGCCTGATGAAGCGCCGGCGGTTTCCGCCGGCGCTTTTTTTCGTCGGGTTCTCAGATCCGGGCGGTCAGCTCTGGCATCGGACGTCGAACACATAGGTCGGCGGGTCGCCGGCCTCGATCGTCACCGTCCCCCCGGCGCCCGAGAACACGCCGGTGCCGCCAACGACCACCAGCGTCGCATTGCCCGCGCCTTTCGTCGGGACGTCGGCATTGGCGAGTTCGTATTGCGAGACGGTCGCCAGCCAGTCGTCGCCGAAGGAGATGAAATACTGGGAAACCAGCACGTCGCCACGCGTGCTCCCGCCCGGCATCGTCAGGGTGGCGACGAACTGGACCTCGGCGACCGGCTTGCCGTCCTTGTCCAGCAGCTTGCGCCACCCCGCCCGGACGTCGCCGGGGCTCTTGCCTTCGGGCGCATTGTCGATGACAGCGATCCCCTTTTCGCCGCCAACCAGCGAAAAAGCCCCGCATCCCGGGCCCTGCCTCGGCCTGGGCGAGCGCGGGCAGCGCCGACGTCAGGACCAGGACGCTCGCGGCAAGGCTCGTACGGAAATCCATGATCGCGGCTCTCGGTTGAGGCTCGGAGGTGCGAACGCTAACCCCAAAAAGACTTCGGGGAAACACGGCTCGTCGACCGCCTTCATGAAGGTTTCGATGCACCTGCTCTAGTGGATTGACCGAAACGGAAGAGTCCGATTTGGACTGCCCCACGGGACGTGGTCAAGGTCGGCTCAGAGCCCTTCCGAGACCTTCGGCTTGACTTGTCGCACCGGTACTCTCGGGCCATAGCTGCCGTTCGTTCACATTGCGCCGAATGACCGCTTCCCTTCAGCCGTTCGTTGCAACGCCGAATATTCTGAACAGCCTCGTGTGCGGCTATCACCAGACTTCGTCGAAAAAAATCGGACAGAGGATTTCGAGCAAAAGCTATCGATTGAATTGTATAAAAATGCTGGCCGGCGATTTACGGCAAGTTAGCGACAGGATGATATCGGGTGTCTATCGTCGCGACTGGACCGATCCCGGGACGCTCGACACTGGCGCAAAGGTCGCTGTCGAAGAAGTGGGGGTCATCGTTGTCCGCCCAGTCTGAGCTGTATGGATTTGGTCATACAGCAGATGGAGAGACTGGTCATGAACGAGTCTGCCACGCACAAGGGCGCCAAGCGGTCGAAGCCCCGGCCAGTGGACGCGCTTCCGGTCTTGCCCAATATCCCGGGCGATCTGTTCTGGGAGATGAACAAGCCGGGAACCGAGTTCGAACAGCACGTGGTCGGCATCATCGTTGTCCGGGCCGACGGCACCATTGGCTACATCAACCCATATTTCGCCAGCCTGCTTGGTGACTTGCCGGCGGATATGGTCGGCAAGCCGATACTCGATTTCACTTTGGAGCGAGACAAGACCACGGTCGCCGAAGTGGTAGAGGATTGTTTGACCGGCAAGCGCCGTTTCGTCCAGTTCGAGACTTCGATAATCCAAAAGAGCGGAAAGACCGTCGATATTTTCGTCAACGCGTCGGCAGCCATCTTCGAGGGACAACCTGCCGTGATCGGCGCGGTGATCGACATCAGCGCCCGCAAGCAGGCGGAAACCGCCCTTCGCACCAGCGAGTCCAAATACGCGAACGCGCTCAAGATGGTGGGTGCAGCGGCTGGGAATACGACGTCCTGGCGGATCGTTTAATCTTCAACGAAAACTACTATCACATCTTCCGCACCACCGCCGAGGCCGTCGGTGGCTACACCATGAGCTCCGCCGAATTTGTCCAGCGGTTCGTACATCCGGATGACAGAGAAATTGTGGGGGGCGAGATAAAGGCGGCAATCGAGACAAATGACCCCGACTTCTCCCGCACAATCGAACATCGCACGCTCTACGGTGACGGAACAACAGGCTGGATTTCGGTGCGCCTCTTCATCGTCAAGGACGAGGCAGGACGGACCATCAAGTCCTATGGCGTCACTCAGGACATCACCAAGCAGAAGGAGGCGGAACAGGCCCTCGCCGCCTCCCAGTTGAAACTTCAGACCGCACTGTCGAACATGTCGCAGGGCCTCGTGATGCTCGATGCAGAGGGCGGGCTGATGTTGTTCAATCCTCGCTATCGCCGAGATTTTCGGGATGCCGCCCGACCAGATCCTGCCGGGCATGACAGTACCGGAGCTTATGGCGCTCGCGACTTCAAGCTCGGGCATCCGGGATGTGGACCCCGAGGGCACGGTCGCTCATGCGGAGAACGTCCTCCGTGAAGGCGAGGAAGGAACCTTTATCCAGAACCTGAGCGACGGCCGGAGCCTTACTAACACCCTTCGGCGGATGCCGGACGGCGGGGTCGTCGCGACGTTCGAGGACATCACCCAGCAGATGGAGGAGGAACAGGCCCTCGCCGACTCCGAGTCGAAACTTCAGACCGCACTGTCGAACATGTCGCAGGGCCTCGTGATGCTCGATGCAGAGGGCAGGCTGATGTTGTCCAATTCTCGCCATGCCGAGATTTATCGGGCTGCCTGCCCGACCAGATCCTGCCGGGCATGACCGTAGCGGAGCTTATGGCGCTCGCAGGTTCAAGCTCAGGCGTCCGGGATGTGGACCCCGAGGGCACGTTCGCTCGGGCTGAGAAAGCCATCCGTGGAGCCGAGGAAGGAACCTATATCCAGCACCTGAGCGACGGCCGGAGCATTGCTGCCACCTATCGGCCGATGCCGGACGGCGGGATCGTCGTGACGTTCGAGGACATCACCGAGAAGCTTTTGGCCGAGGAAAAGATCAGGCATCTGGCACATTATGACGCGCTGACCAATCTGCCAAACCGCGTGGCCTTCTACGATCAGATGGACACCATCATGAAGCACCTGCGCCGCGCCGAATCCATCGGGGTGTTGAGTCTGGACCTCGACCACTTCAAGGCGGTCAACGATACGCTCGGGCATCCCATTGGCGATCGCTTGCTGCAGGAGGCGGCCCAGCGCATGCAAAGCTGCCTGCGCGACGGAGACATCGTGGCCCGGCTGGGCGGAGACGAGTTCGCCATTCTCCAGGTCCCGGTCGAAAAACCCGCGGACGTCACTGCGCTCGCGACCCGCCTCATCGAGGTCGTCGGGGCTCCCTACGACCTCGACAACCGCCCGGTGAGCGTGGGGGTGAGCATCGGCATTGCGCTCGCGCCCAGCGACGGAGACGAGCCCGATACGCTCATCAAGAACGCCGATCTGGCCCTCTATCGCGCCAAGAGCCGACGGGGGCGGTGTCTACCGCTTCTTCGAAGCCGAAATGGATGCGCGCATGCAGGCGCGTCGCGTCATCGAACTCGATCTGCGCCGGGCGATCAGCAACGGCGACGAGTTCGAACTGCTCTACCAGCCCATCGTCGATGTCAAGACAAGGAAGATCGCCAGCTGTGAGGCGCTGATACGCTGGCATCACCCCGAGCGCGGCCTCGTCATGCCAATGGAATTCATTCCGGTGGCGGAAGCGACGGGGCTGATCGTGCAACTGGGCGAATGGGTGTTGCAGCACGCCTGTGCAGAAGCCGCGCGCTGGCCGAACGACATAGCGGTTGCGGTCAATCTCTCCCCGGCTCAGTTCAAAAGCAAGAACCTCGTTCCGGCCGTCATAAATGTGCTTGCGGCTTCGGGACTTCCTGCCAGCCGGCTCGAGCTCGAGATCACCGAACTGGTGCTGCTGGAGGAAAGCGAGGGCGCCTTCGCCGTTTTGAATCAGCTCCACGATCTCGGGATCAGGATCGCGATGGACGATTTCGGCACCGGCTATTCCTCCCTTGGCTATCTGCGCAGGTTCCCCTTCAGCACGATCAAGATCGATCAATCCTTTATTCGCGACCTGCCCGGCAAGGAAGACAGTCTTGCGATCGTTCGTGCGGTGGTCGGACTGAGCAGCAGCTTGGGCATCAAGACCATTGCCGAGGGCGTGGAGACCGAGGAGCAACTCGCCAGCATCACCTCCGAGGGCTGCACCGAATCCCAAGGGTTCCTCTTCAGCAAGCCCCGCCCAAGCACCGAGGTCCGGCAGATGCTCGGCGAACAAGCCGCAGCAGCCAGCGCGGCAGCTTGACCGGCAGCTACCGGCTCGGCCAAAGCCGAGCGCGCAAAGACGCCGCCACAAACTGATTCTCACTCAAATATCGGCCCTTGCGGGCCAGGGCGCCCCATGCATCCCTGGCGTCAGATCCAGGCAACCCCAAAGTGGCAGACTTTTGCGCCGCCACGTCGCTGGTTTTTACTCCGGCGTTGACACCCGAAGCGACAAAATCCTCTTTGTTGCTCTCGGCCCACTTCCGGCCATTCGTTCAACATCGCAGCGAAGGACCGCTCTCCCGCCCAATTTGCCCGTTCAGGGCTCCGGGGCGAAAGTCTCAAAGGTCCGGATACCGGTCATCCGAACACTGCTCGGTTAAGGGTTCGAAGCGTCGGAGTCGGACCACTAGGTTGCGGAACTGCCTTTGGCTTGGGGACGAAGCGAAACACCTTGGACGGCACGGCCCGCTTTATTAAGGCGGCGGCCACAAACGAAAGAATGACAACTAATCCAACCCCAACGAAAGGGTGCGGAAGCCTAAGGCGGCCAGGCATTGGAGCACGAAGGCGGCGGTGAACTTGCCACGGCTTACCTTGTTCCTCAGGTTCCGTTCGTCCTCAGTCACACCATTGATTCCAGCCTTTCGACCAATTTTGAATGGGTAACGTTCCGACGCGCCATTTCCGCGCGAAAGATGCCTCTCGACTCCTGCGTCGGGAGGGCACAACAAAAAAGTAATCCCCACTCGCCGAACCGCCCCCATAATGCCCGCCATCCCCGCTCGCGAGGGGCGCATTCTAGAGGCGTCTTTTGTGCGGAGCGGGGTGCGGCGCCTGCCGGTCTGCTGTCGCAGAGCGGATCGTCGGGAGGCCTCCGCGTGAACCGCCCGCCGGCACTACGACCGGCTGTCACAGGTTGACCCTAAGCCGGGCGGGCCCATCCGGAACGATGCGACGGCGCGAGCCGCCGCCCGCCCGGATGACGAGTCGCCGTCGGCTTGAACCCGGCGGCTGCCGGCCCGGTGGAGCGCGGGTGCGGAGTGCCGAAAGTCGCCGCGGCGGGCGCTTCTGAAGCGTCCTCATTCGGACTGCCCGGTCGGCGTTTCAGACGCGCCCGCCTCCCCTCGCTTCAGCGGGGGAAAGAAGAGAAAATGATTCAGAACTCGGGCGCACGGGATTCGCCGCGAGAACGATGAGGTATGCCGATGAAGCCGCATTTCACGATGTTCGCCCACTACAACCGCTGGGCCAACCAGCGCCTCTATGCGGCGGCGCGGGCCTTGCCGGATGCCGACTATCGGGCTGACCGCGGCGCCTTCTTCGGCTCGCTGCACCGGACTCTGAACCATCTCGTCGTCGACCGATCGCATCTGGATGCACCGGTTCACCGGCGAGGGGCCGGTCCACACCAGGCTGGACGAGATCCCCTGTGAAGACCTGGAGGCGCTGGAGATCGCGCGACGCGGCGAGGACGAGCGGATCGTCGCCTATATCGACGGTCTCGACGAAGACGCCCTCGCCTCGACCTTCACCTATCGCACCATCACCAACCCCCGCGACGTCACCCAGCCGCTGGCGCCGGCGCTCGCCCATCTCTTCAATCACCAGACCCACCACCGCGGCCAGGCCCATTGCCTGGTCACGGAATCCGCCGGCAACGACGCCATGCCGTCGCTCGACCTGATCCTGTTCCAGCGCGAGTCCGGCATGGGACTGAAGTGAGCTCCAGCCCGTCACCCGGCTTCGGGATCGGCGCGCAACGATGTAGAGAGGAGTTGGGAACAGCTCAACGCAACGAAGAGCGGAGACCGCAATGCTCGTCTCCATCGCCCTTGGGGTCGTCGCCTTCGCCCTGACGATCGTGGCGCTTTGCTACGATCCCGTCGACCGTCGGTTTCGTTTCCTGGTCCCGTTCCGCGACGAGGAAACCGAGGCGTTCCGGATCCCGGAGCGCCCGGTCCAGATCATCCTCGGCGTCGGCTTCGTCGTCATGGTGGCGTCGATCGCGATCTCGATCGTCGATACGCTCCAGACCCGCCACGCCACGGCCGACGCAGCGCGCCAATGGCAGCGGATGCGCAGCATGATCACCGCGCCGGATATCGTCGTCATCGCCGAGTTTCCGGAAGCGATGCTCCGTAAACTCACCGCCGGCGATCCGGAGACGACGCGGGTGCTGGAGGAACGTCTGGCGCTGGTCGGGGAGATACCGAATCCGCCCGACAGCTGCGAGGGGGTGCAGATCGCCCGCGGAACCGGCGCGGTCTCCATCCTCGGCGACATGCTCGCCGGCCACGGCGGTCTCGATCCCGACGATTTCTCGATGGTGATCGGATTCTTCCTGACCGGAAAGGACCTTTCGCAATTCTCGATGTCGGGATTCGACCTGTTCGACATGTCGATGGCCGCGAATGGCGAAACCGCCGACGTACGGCTGTCCTTCCTGAAAGAAAGCCGGACGTTCCGGCTGACGCTGGTCGCCGGCGGCGACAGTCTCGCCACCGATCCCGAGACGATCACCGCCGCCGCCGATCTGCCCGGCTCCACAACGGTGCTCGAACCGTTCACCGAAACCAACGCCTACGAGCGCCATTTCGCGACGCGGATCGTCCTTCGCGACAGGCAGTCAGGCGCCGTCTACGGCATCGACCTCGGATCGATCGCGGCCGCCCCGGCCGAAGCCGGATGGCCGCCGCACAGCCTCGTCGGCGTCCTCGGTCCATCCGTGCCGGCGTGCCTGGCGATGTGAGCCCGGCGGGAACGCCGCACCGGCCTCACGGATCGAAAATCAGGGCGAAGTAGATGAAGAAGACGACCAGATGCACCGCGCCCTGCAACATGCTGGTTCGCGTCGCACCGAAGGTGAGGATGCTGAGGACGAGCGTCAGGACAAGCAGGACCATCTCGGTCCCGTCGAGCCCGAGTTCCATATGCGTGCCGGTCGCCAGGGCGATGCCGACCACGGCGGGCACGGTCAGGCTGATCGTCGCCAGCGCCGACCCGAGGCAGATGTTGACCGAGCGCTGGAGCTGATTGGCCGCCGCCGCGTGGAGCGCCGCCAGTCCCTCGGGGGTCAGGACGATGATCGCCACCAGCACGCCGCCAAGGGCAAGCGGCAGGTTGAAGGTGTCGAGGCCGAAGTCGATCATGAGCGCCAGCTTCTTCGACAGCAGCACGATGGGAAGCAGCGTCAGGACCAGCAAGATCGCGTGATAGGGCACCGATCTCACATTGAGATTGTCGTGCTTGGTATGTTGCGCGGCATGGCCCTCGGCGCTCGGCTGGTCGAAATAGGCCCGATGCCGTGTGGTCTGCATCGCGATGAAGGTTGCGTAAAGAGCCAGGGTGATGATCGCGAAGATGATCGACTGCGCAGTGGTCAGGCTGCCATCGGGGGTGGAGGTCGTGTATCGGGGCAGGACAAGCGTCACGGTGGCGAGGGTTACCAGAACGCCGAGAAATGCCCTTGCCCCTTGCAGGTTGTAGTCCTGCTCCTTGTGGCGAATGCCGCCGATCAGAAGCGACAGCCCGACCATTCCGTTCATGACGATGATCACCACCGCCAGCATGGTGTCGCGGGCGAGCGTCGCCTCCGCTTTGCCGGTCAGCATCAGGGCCGAGATCACCGCCACCTCGATGCCGATCACCGAGATGGTCAGGATCAGCGTGCCATAGGGCTCGCCGAGCAGTTCCGCGAGGCTGTCGGCATGGCGGACCACCGAAAAGGCGCACCAGACCATGACGACGAAGACCCAGAGGAACAATCCGGCAAGCTTCGCCGGGTTGCTCAGGTCGTCGAACCAGCCTGCGCCGACGGTGAAGAGGATCGCCGTCGTTACGGCGCCGACGATGAAGGCGGCTTCCGAGCGGATGATGGAGAACATGGCGGAACGCCCCCGAATTCCAATTGCTCCGCACCTTGCTGCAATGCGAAGCAGATGAAAACCCTGCATCGTCAGCCGTCGGCCGCCCGATGGATCGGATCGACCCAGGCGACTTTCTCCGGCTTCTCCACCGGCTCGATGTCGAGATTGACGACAACAGCCTCGTTGTCGCTGCGCACGAGAACGCATTCGAGGGTCTCGTCGGTCGAGGCGTTGATTTCCTGATGAGGCACGTAGGGCGGCACGAAGATGAAATCGCCCGGGCCGGCTTCGGCGGTATATTCGAGGCGCTCGCCCCAGCGCATCCGCGCCCGCCCCTTGAGGATGTAGATGACGCTTTCAAGCGCCCCGTGATGGTGGGCGCCAGTCTTCGCGTCGGGCTTGATCGATACGGTCCCGGCCCAGATTTTCTGCGCGCCGACCCGCGCGAAATTGATAGCTGCGGCGCGATCCATTCCCGGTGTCTGCGGCGTGTTGGTGTCGAGCTGGTCGCCCGGGATCACCTTGACGCCGTTGGTCTTCCAATCCGTCACCATAATCCCCCGTTGTCAGTTCTTGACTGTGCACACCTGTTCCCGAAGAAAGGCCATCGCCTGCCGGTGGCGCTCCGGATCGACCGTCCCGAAGAAATCGGTGCTTTGAATTGTCATGCAGGTCGTGTTGCGTTGTCCGGTCTCGCAGAAGCCGATCCCCTCGATCGCCGACTTGGACCCGTCCTTGGCGATGGTGAAATCGCCGACATCCGACAGATTCACCTGGCCGAACAGCCGGCTGCCGCCAGGCACCAGGTTGCTCGGCCCTTCGAGCGTGATCTCGTAGCGGCAATCCTCGAGCGCCTTGACGATGAACCGGATGGCGTTCTCGTGCCCGCCGATTACCGCATTGCCGTCGAAGGATGCAGGGGAATCGCTGGTCTCGACCCAGCTCATCTTCGTACCGCTCCGCTCGATCTTGGCGCCGTCGGCAAGCCCGAGAAAGGCGTAAGCGACCGCTTCTTCCGCAGTCTGCGCCGCGGCGGCGCCCGTGAAGGCAAAAAAGGCGACGAAGGCCAAGGCCAGGCTTCTGTTCATCGTGATACTCGTCTTTCGGTTCGGGACGTCGCTTGCCATCACTATAGGGCAGCTTCAAGGTCACTCCCACCGCCCCTTCTTCTCCTTGATGACGGCCTTGATCATCTTGCCGAAACCCTTCTCTCGCGCCCGTCTGGCGGCCAGGGTCTCGGAGTTGTGTGCGTCCTCGGCGGCGAGCTTGCGGAACCGGTTCAGCCGATCGGCATCGAGCGCGCCGGCCTCCACCGCCGCCCTGACCGCGCAACCCGGCTCGGTCTCGTGGCGGCAATCGGAGAAGCGGCAATCGGCGGCAAGCGCAAGAATGTCGTCGAAAAGCTCCACGACCCCGGCCTCGACATCGAGCAGCTGCAATTCCCGCATTCCGGGGGTGTCGAGCAGCCAGCCGCCGGTATCGAGGCGATGGAGCGACCGCCCGGAGGTGGTATGGCGGCCATGGGCGTCGCTCGCCCGGATCTCCTGGGTGGCCTGACGAGCCTCCCCCGCCAGGGTGTTGACAAGCGTCGACTTTCCGACCCCGGACGATCCGACCAGTGCCACGGTCTGGCCGGGGCCGCACCAGGGTCTGAGCGGCGCGACACCCTCGGGGCTGCGCGCGTCGATGCATTCGACCAGCAGACCCGGCATCAGCTTCGCGGCTGCCTTTCGATAGGGCCCGGCGTCTTCCGCCAGGTCGGATTTGGTCAGGACCACGACCGGCATCACACCCGCGTCCCGGGCGAGAACCAGATACCGTTCGAGCCGCGCCGGATTGAAATCCTGGTTGCACGACGAGACGATCAGCAGCGTGTCGACATTGGCGGCGATCAGCTGGACGCGACGATCAGCGCCGGCTGCCTTGCGCTTGAACAGGGTTCTGCGATCCAGGAGCCTCAGCGGCGCGTGGCTTTCGGCGTCGAGCAACAGCCAGTCGCCGACGGTCGCCCGCCCCTCCTCGTCGCCTCGCTCGGTGGAGAGCAGCGGGACTCGTTCGGTGAAGGCGGGATGGGCGACATCGAGCCCGTTGCGATGGGCAACGACCACCCGTGCCGGCACCGCCGTCAGACGTTCGTCGGCAGTGAGTTGCGATTGAAAGAAAGTCGACCAGCCAAATCCGGCAAGGTCCTGCTGTGGCGTATTCATCTGATCTCGACCGTTTTGCGCTCCGCTTTCAGCGGCGCGGCACACAGACCGGTCCGCCACCGATCGCCGGCCGCGGACTGTTCAGGCTTCGACTGGTCGAGATGAAAAGCGATGGTCCCGCCGGGACCGTCGCTCGCCGACGCGCCTTTCGGGTCCCTAACGGGAAGAGCCGAGCGCGAACTCGCCAGCCTGGCGGCACACAATGGCTGTCATGAAACCGGCTCCCTCGCTTGCGTTGACCTGCCTGATCTACCCTCCAACGCGTCTCTTTTCAATATCGCACTTGCCCTTCTTGCTGCGGCGCGGCAAAACCCCGTCGCCATGCTTCACATCAATGACCTCTCATACCGGATCGGGCCCCGGCTCCTGTTCGACCACGCGACCGTCGCGCTGGTCGATGGCGCCAAGACCGGCCTCGTCGGTCCGAACGGCGCCGGCAAGACGACGCTGTTCAAGCTGATCACCGGCGAGATCACGCCGGAGACCGGCGCCGTCATGGTGCCGAAACGCACCCGGATAGGCCAGGTCGCCCAGGAGGCGCCGGGAACCGAGGACAGCCTGATCGACGTCGTCCTCGCCGCCGATACCGAGCGCACCGCCCTGCTGGCGGAAGCAGAGACGGCGACGGATCCTCACCGCATCGCCGACATCCAGACCCGCCTCGCCGACATCGACGCCCATTCGGCCGAGGCCCGGGCGGCGATCATCCTTTCCGGGCTCGGCTTCGACGAGGCGACGCAGGCGGGACCCTGCTCGGCGCTCTCCGGTGGCTGGCGGATGCGGGTGGCGCTTGCCGCCGTGCTCTTCGCCGAACCGGATCTCCTCCTCCTCGACGAGCCGACCAACTATCTCGACCTCGAGGGAACGATCTGGCTTGAGAGCTATCTTGCCCGCTACCCGCGCAGCGTCCTGCTGATCAGCCACGATCGCGACCTGCTCAACAAGGCGGTGGACAGCATCGTCCATCTCGACGCCGGCAAGCTGACCTACTATCGCGGCGGCTACGACCGCTTCAATCGCCAGCGGCGCGAGCAGCAGGCCCTGCAGCTCAAGATGAAGAAGAAGCAGGACGACCAGCGCAAGCACATGGAGGCCTTCGTCGAGCGGTTTCGCTCCAAGGCGTCGAAGGCCCGCCAGGCGCAATCGCGGCTCAAGGCGCTGTCCAGGCTCGAGCCCATCATCTCGCTGGCCAACTCGACGCTGCTGCCCTTCTCCTTTCCCGAGCCGGCCAAGAAACTCGCGCCGCCGATCATCGCCATGGAGGACGTCTCCGTCGGCTACGATCCGGCAAAGCCCGTGCTGACCGGCCTCGACCTGCGCATCGACGACGACGATCGCATCGCCCTGCTCGGTTCCAATGGCAATGGCAAGTCGACCTTCGCCAAGCTGATCGCCGGACGGCTCGATCCGTTCAGTGGCCGGATCAAGCGCGCTCACAACATGCAGGTCGCCTATTTCGCCCAGCACCAGCTCGACGAACTCAAGGGCGACCAGAGCCCCTATGATCACATCCGCGAACTGATGCCGGATGCGACCGAGGCGAAGGCCCGTGCCCGGGTCGGTGCGATGGGGTTCGTGCGAACCAAGATGGACACGCCGGCCAAGAACCTCTCCGGCGGCGAAAAAGCGCGTCTGCTGCTCGGCATCGCGACCTTCAACGGCGCCCATCTCCTCATCCTCGACGAGCCCACCAACCATCTCGACATCGACAGCCGCGAGGCCCTGGTCCAGGCGCTGGCCGAGTATTCCGGCGCGGTCATCCTGATCACCCATGACCAGCACCTGATCGAGGCATCCGCCGATCGCCTTTGGCTCGTCGCCGACGGCACGACGCTGCCCTTCGACGGCGACGTCGCCGACTATCGCCGGCTGGTGGTCGAGGGTCCGCGCAGGAAGAAGCCGTCCAACGGCGC
This sequence comes from uncultured Alphaproteobacteria bacterium, assembly GCA_963812275.1. Lineage (GTDB taxonomy): Bacteria > Pseudomonadota > Alphaproteobacteria > Rhizobiales > Kaistiaceae > Bauldia. The sequence goes on from CAWEUQ010000008.1 coordinate 266,823, forward strand.
GGCGCCGCCCAACCGCAAGGTCGCCGCCCAGGACCGACGGCGGAACGCCGCCGACGCACGGGCGCAGACCGCGGCGCTGCGGAAAAAGATCAAGGAAACCGAGTCCCTGGTGGCGCGGCTTCAGAAAGAGATTCAGGCTCTGGACAGTCGTCTGGCCGACACCACCCTCTACAACGGCGATGCGACGAAGGCGGCCGACCACGCCCGCGCCCGGTCCGACGCGACGAAGAAGCTGGCCGAGGCGGAAGAGCTGTGGCTCCACCTGTCGGCCCAGCACGAGACCGCGCAGGCCGACTGACCGCAAGGTCCATGGCGAACAGTTTGAATCGAACTCGCCGCCCTGCGTAGAGATCGCTGAAACCGCCTGCAGGGTAGGCATGTTACCGGGGGGCTCTCCGGAACCTGACAACGACTGCGCGTTCAGCGCCGGATGCCCTGAGCAACCAAGGCGTGACGGCGCATGTCGAACAGATCTCGCGCGGCCGAAAAGACGGCCGTGCCCAACAGCGGTTCCGGCGCCGCCCGGACGCGGAGCGACAAGGCTCCACCGCGCGCCGCCGGCCCACCGTGGCTTGCCTCCAGTGCCGGCTTCGAGGGCATTCACCCCGACGATCTTCGGCTCCTCGAAGAACGCACTGCCGTCGTCTGGGTGCCGCGGGGCACGGTGCTCCTGCGTGTCGGCGACCCGGCCGACGCGCTCTATGTCGTCGTCTTCGGGCGATTCTTCGTCATACCCGAGGGCGGTGGCCAACCGATCGCCGAGATCGGGCCCGGTGAGCCGATCGGCGAACTCGCCTTCTTCGCCGGCGTCGGCCGAACGGCGACCGTCGTCGCGGCGCGCGACAGCAAGATCATCTGCCTTTCCCGGGACGCCTATGCCGAGGTGACCCGACAGGCGCCAAGCATCGCCTCGACGATACTCACTGCGGTCGCGAAGCGCCTGGCGCGCGTCACACATTCCCTTCCGGCAATGCGACCGAAACCGCCCCGGACGATCGCAATCCTTCCGATCGGCTCCGATTCCCGCCTTCCGCGCAATCTGGTCGCCGATCTGGCCGACGCGATCGCGCCGGCCCGGGCGGTCGCCGTCTCATACGATGACCTGCGGGAAGTGCGCATGGCCGCCGATCCCGAGACCATCACATGCCGCCTTCTCGAGCTCGAGGATAGCGCCGACGTCGTCCTCTTCGCTCTCGACCGCTCCCGGTCGCTCTTTACCGATGCGTGCCTCGGCCTCGCCGAGCACCTGTTGCTGGTAGCGCCGGCCTCCGACAAGGGGATGGCGCCGACGGCCTTCGAGGCGGAGGCTGCCGCGTTGTTCCTGCCGTCGCATCGCACGCTGGCGGTCGTTCGTGACAAGGCGTCGGAGCCCATCCGGAGTACCGGCGCCTGGCTGGCCGGACGCGACATCGCGCTCCACCATCATCTCGCCAGCGATCGTTTCGACGACTTCGAGCGGCTCGGCCGGTTCCTGACCGGGTCGGCCGTCGGTCTCGTTCTCAGTGGTGGCGCCGCATTGGGCTGCGCCCATATCGGCATCGCCAGGGCACTCGACGAGGCCGGCATTCCCGTCGACTTCATCGGCGGGACGAGCGTCGGCGCCGCCATGGGCGCCGCACTTGCCATGGGGCTCGCTTTCGATGAAATCCTGGACCTCACCGAAGAAATGTTCCTGAACAATCGCGCGATGCGGCGCCTGACGATCCCCCTCTACAGTCTGATCGATCATCAGGTCCTCGACGCCTTGCTGCAGCGGAATTACCGGGGCCTCGACATCGAGGACCTTCCGCATAACTTCTTCGCGGTATCGGCGAGCCTGACCACCAATTGCGCCCACATCCATCGTCGGGGATCAACGTGGGAAGCGGTCCGCGCATCCTCCGCAATCCCTGGAATCCTGCCGCCCTTCATCACCGAGTCCGGTGAGGTGCTGGTTGACGGCGCGATAATCGACAACGTGCCGGTGTCGGCGATGCGCGAGCTTAAGGGCGGTCCGAACATCGTCGTCAGGCTGAGGCGCTCCGCCCCCTGGCGGATCGAAGGCGGCTATGGCGCGTTTCCCGGGCGGGGACAGGTGCTTCGCGACCTCCTCCTGCACCGAGGGCGCCATCGCTATCCGTCACTCGCAACGGTCGTCGTGCGCGGCATGCAGATGCAGAGCGAATACCGTTTTGAGCATCGCGCCGACGCCGGCGACCTTGTCGTGGTCCCGGCGGGGATGGAAGAGGTCGGTTTTTTCGACTGGCACAAGGCAAGGCAGATGGAACAGGCCGCTTATCGACAGACAGCGGACATGCTTGAACGACTGGATGGCCTCGACGGCCTGATGCAGGCTGCAAGCTAGGCAGCGCGACGAAAGCTGACCCGGAGATGCGGCACGAGGCGACCACGCCGCTCGACATCGTATCTATGCTCCTCTTCGCGGACGAAGCCCAACCGGTCGAAGGTCGCGATCTCGGACGGCATCAACGGCCAGGGCGGTCCATCGGATTCGGTGCCTTCGGCGCGGGTCCGCGCGATCAGGAGCAATCGCCCGCCCGGTGCGACGAAGGATGCGACGGCCGCCATGGCATTGCGGCGCATCTCGCCATCGAGCGCCTGGATCGTGTAGCACTCGTCGACGAGATCGAAGGCGCCGGTCCATCCGTCGGGCGGATCGAAGAGATCCGCCTGCCGGTAGTCCACCGGGCTCGCGGGAAATCGCTCCTTCGCCCATTTCACGGCGTGGGCGGCGATGTCGAATGCGGTCGTCACGTATCCGGCCGCCGCGATCGCCTCGGCGTTGTCGCCAAGGCCGCACCCGACATCGAGGGCGGAACGCCCCTCGCCCGGGTGGTCGGCGAGCCATTCCGCCAACACCGGCTTCGGCTTGAGGTCGGCCCAGGGAACCAGACCCGGGTCGCCGCGGGCATTCTCATAGAGCGCCGCGAACCGGTTCTCCTCCGATCTGTGGATTCGCGCTCATCCCTTGCGCTCCCAGCGCCCACCGTCGGCCTGCTGCCAGTAGGTCGTCTCGTGGCCCGCCGCCTTGACGTCCTTCCAGGCCGCCCGGGCGCGGTCGACAGCGTCGTTGTCATTGCCGTCGAAAAGCATCACCACGCGCTGATAGCCGGCCGGATCGGGAAGGTCGGCGCCATCGGCAACGAAGCGAACAGTCGCTTCATTCGGGTTGTCGTCACCGGCCGTCAGCCACACCGGCTGCAAGGCGGCGTGGCCGTCCTTCGCGGTTCCATGCGGCAGGAAGCCATCATCCCGGAACGTCCACAGATGCGCGTCGATCGCTTCGAGCCGCTCTTCGGAGCCAAACTGGACGACGCTGCGCCAGCCGCGCTCGATGCATTTCTCCAGGAGTCCCGGGAGCACCCTGTCGAGGGGCTGCCGGTCGAGATGATAGAAGAGGACCTCGGACATCGCGCGGCTACTTCTCGTATTTGTCCGCGACCAACCGATCGAGGAGCCTCACGCCCCAGCCCGAGGCCCAGGACTGGTTGATCTCGGTCTGGCGCGAGTCCATGGCCGTGCCGGCGAGATCGATATGCGCCCATGGCGTCTTGTCGACAAACCGCAGGAGAAACTGCGCCGCGGTGACCGCCCCGGCGAGGCGCCCGCCGATATTCTTCATGTCGGCGAATTTCGAGTCGATCATCTTGTCGTATTCGGGATCGAGCGGCATGCGCCAGACACGCTCGCCGGTTTCCTTTCCGGCCGCGAGCAACGCGTCAGCGAGCCCGTCGTCATTGGCGAACAGCCCGGCGTGATGATGGCCGAGGGCTACCATGATCGCACCGGTGAGCGTCGCCAGATCGATCATCAGTCGCGGCTTGAACCGCTCCTCGGCGTAGGCGAGCAGATCGCACAGGACGAGACGCCCCTCGGCATCGGTGTTGATGATCTCGATCGTCTTGCCGGATTTCGCGGTGACGATGTCGCCCGGGCGCTGCGCGGCGCCGTCGGGCATGTTCTCGACAAGACCGATGATGCCGACGACATGCGCCTTGGCCTTGCGCCCGGCCAGCGCCTTCATGGCGCCGATGACCGCCGCGGCGCCACCCATGTCGCCCTTCATGTCCTCCATGCCGGCGCCGGGCTTGATCGAGATACCGCCGGTATCAAAGACGACGCCCTTGCCGACGAGGGTCACCGGCGGCTCCTTGGCCTTGCCACCAGTCCAGCGCATGACGGCGACGCGGGGCGGCCGGGGTGAGCCCTGGGCGACGCCGAGAAGGGCCGCCATGCCGAGCTTCTTGAGATCCGCCTCGGTCAATATCTCGACCGCGACGCCGAGCTTCTTCAGTTCCGAGGCCTTGCGGGCAAACTCGACCGGTCCGAGCACATTCGCCGGCTCGTTGACGAGATCGCGCGCCAGCACCACACCCTCGCCGATCGCCTCGGCCTCGGTCCAGGCCTTGCGAACGCCGGACGGGTCGGAGCAGGCAATGGTGATCGCAATCCGGGCGGGCTTGCCGTCGTCGCTGCCCTTCTTGCCGGTCTTGAACTTGTCGTAAGCGTAGGCGCGAAGCCGCATGCCGAGGGCGAAATCGGCGATGCGCGCCGGCGCCAGCTTTCGGCCGTCGGGCCGTTCCATCAGGACGGTCACCGATTTCGATCGCTTCACGGCGTTCATGACGGCGCCACCGAGCCGTAGCCAGTCGTATTCCGTCAATTCGGCTGGCGCGCCGGTGCCGACCACCACCAACCGGTCGAGATCCATGCCGGCCGGGGCGAGCAGGTCGAGTGTCGCCATGGCCTTGCCCTTGAACGACGCGGTCGCCGCGGTGCGGGCGATCAAATCGCCGGCGCCGAGCGCCCTCGCCTGGGGGCCGAGGGCGAGATCGCCACCGGCAAAGATGACGAGGGTACCCGCCGGTTTGCGTCCGGGCTTGGCGAAAGAAAAGCTTGTTGGAACGGTCATCGAACAGAATCACCGACGTTTGGCGGACATGCGTCGAGAGGAAGCAGGTGCGCGGATTGCGATTGTGAAGTGGGCACTCTTCACGAACCCGGGTGCCAAAGGCAAGGGATTTGCGCGGCTTTTACAGCATGCCGCGGGGATGCGTCTTTCTCCGCCGGCCGGTTGCGTCGCACATCATTCGGCCCATAATCGCGCCAAGGGTGCGGACGGCCCCCAATCGGACCGGATATTCATGAAGCTCATCGAGCGCTATATTTTCGCAAAGCTCGTCCGCGCCTTCGTCCTGAGCCTTGTCGCCCTCACCGCCACGGTCTGGCTGACCCAGGCTCTGCGCCAATTCGACCTCGTTTCCGCGATGGGACAGACGATCATCACCTTCTTTCAGGTGACGCTCCTCCTCCTGCCGCCGCTGGCCACCGTGGTCGCACCGGTCGCCGTCATGATCGCCGTCATCTACACCTTCAACAGCCTGAACGACGGTTCCGAGCTCGCGGTCATCAACGCCACCGGGACCCGGCAGTGGTCGCTGCTCAAGCCGGTTCTCATGCTTGGCATCGCCGTGACCATCTTCATGGCCGGCATGACCCTTTATCTGTCGCCGCTCGCCCTCCGCTTGTGGCGCGAGACGATTACCAATGTACAGGGGAACGTTCTGACCTCGATCCTGCGAGAAGGAGAATTCATCGAGCTCTCCGATGGTCTGATGTTCCAGCTCCGCCAGCGCGCACCGGATGGAACGCTGCGCGGCATCTTCATGTCCGACAGTCGCGAGTTCGAACGAGACCGTGGTCTATCTTGCCGAGCGCGGCGCCGTGCTCGATAGCCCGGTTGGCGTGTTTCTCGTAATGAGCGATGGGACCATCCAACGGCGCAACGAAGAAAAAAAGACGATCTCGATCATTCAGTTCTCGTCATACGCTTTCGATCTGTCGACCTATTCAAGCAAAAGCGAAGTACCGCCCTATCGCCCCCGCGAGCGGCCAACCCCCTATTTGTTCTCTCCGGATCCCGCCGACAGTTATTTCCAGAAGCATCCGGAGAAAAACTGGCAGGAGCTGTATACGCGCTTCGCGACCCCGTTGAATGCCATGGTCTTTGCTTTGCTGCCGCTGCTGTTCCTCAGCCAGGCCGAAACCACACGCCAGAGCCGCTCGACGACGATCGCCATGGCAAGCGGGTCCGCCCTGTTCATTGCCGGCATGAGCTTCACCCTCAGCGTCGCATCGGGCGAGAGCATGCCGGCCGCCATCGGCCTGTTCGCACTTCCGGCCCTCTGCATCGCGCTCAGCGTCAGCCTGATCCTCGTCGGGATTCAGCCGCGGCCACCGGAGCGACTTCTCATTCTCAGCGACCGGATCACCATGCGGATCAAGCGGCTGCTGCGCATTCCTGTCGCCCCGGTCGTGGCGAGCAGCCGTTGAGTTCCGCACCATGATCGGCAAGACCCTCGCCCTCTATTTCGCCCGGCAGTTCGCGGTGCTCGTCGTCGCGATTTTCGTATTCTTCTTTTTCCTCATCTTTGCAATCACTTACCTCGAATTTTTCACGCGCTCGCTGCAGGCGGACGAGTTTGATATCTTCCAGGTCTTCGTCCTTACGCTCTACAGGGTTCCGAGCATTTGCGAGGAGGTGATGCCGTTCACCACCCTGTTCGGCTCGATCGCCGCCTTCGTTCTCGCCAATCGCCGGCTTGAGGTGGTCATTGCCCGCGCCGCGGGGCTCTCGGCGTGGCAGTTTCTGCTGCCGGCGTGCATCGTCGGGCTGATCTTCGGAGTGGTGGCGACAACGGTCTACAACCCAATATCGACCGCTTTGCGAAAATCGTCTGACGAGATCGCCGCCCAGGTGCTGTCGAAAACGCCCGGCGATTCAAAAAGCGGCGGTCCTGTCTGGTTGCGCCAGGCGGGCGAAGGACGCGAATCGATCATCGGTGCGCTGAGGACCTTCGACAGCGGTTTCAGCCTGTCGACCGTCACCGCCTTCGTCTTCGGCGATGGCGGGAAATTTTTGGAGCGGATTGATGCACAGGAAGCACACTTTCAGCCAGGCGAGTGGCAGATCACCAATGCAACCATAACGGCGCCTGACCGGAAGCCCGAGCGCAAGGAATTCTATCGCCTGCCGACCACCCTGACCGCCGGTCAGGTTCGCGAAGCCTTTGATAACCTTGATTCAACGTCGTTCTGGGAACTGCCCCAGATCATCGATTCGGCCCAACGCGCGGGCTTGCCATCTTCGCGCTACGAACTGCGATACAACACGCTTTTGTCGCGTCCCGTCGTCCTGTTGGCAATGGTCCTGATCGCTGCCATCGTATCCCTGCGATTCTCCCGCTCGAACGAGTTGGGAAACATGATTTTGGCTGGTGTCGGCGTAGGCTTCATGCTTTATGTTATCTCGAAGATTGCTTGGGATTTGGGGAGCGGGGGCATTGTGCCGCCGGCGCTCGCTGCTTGGCTTCCGGCGATCGTCACAATTCTGATGGGGGCGACCGTGCTCCTGCATTTGGAGGATGGATGAGGTCCGGGGGAATCGTCCGAGTGCTGACGGGGTTGAAAGCGGGTCTTTTCCGCTGCGCCCTGTTGCCGGCGATTGCCGCAGCGCTCCTGCTGGCGCCGCCCCTTGCATCCCTCGGTCGGGCGCAGGACTTCGGCTTCAGTCCCGACGTCAACGTCAAGAAAAACGCCCAGATGCTGGTCGAGTCCGACGAGCTCGTTTACGACTACGACAAGAACACCGTCGCCGCCGTCGGCAACGTCAAGATCTACTATTCGGGCTACACGCTCGAGGCCGAGAAGGTCATCTACATCAAGGTGACCGCCAAGCTGATCGCCAGCGGCGGCGTGAAGATGACCGATCCGACCGGGATCGTGGTCTATGCCGAAGTCATCGACATAACCGATGATTTCAAGGACGGCTTCATCGGGTCGCTGCGGGTCGATACGCCGGACCAGACGCATTTCGCGGCCGAACGGGCCGAGCGCATCAACGACGGCGAGCAGACCGTCTTCGTCAACGGCGTCTACACCGCTTGCGAGCCCTGTAAGGACCACCCCGAAAAACCGCCGCTGTGGCAGGTCAAGGCCGCTCGCATCATCGTCGACGACAAGGAAAAGATCATCTACTTCCACAACTCGACGTTCGAGTTCTACGGCGTGCCGCTGGCGTGGATACCCTATTTCACGACGGCCGATCCGTCGGTGAAGCGCAAGACCGGCTTTCTTGCGCCGATCTTCGGTAAGTCGGACACGCTCGGATGGTCGGTAGCGACACCCTATTTCATAGCTCTTGCGCCCAGTTATGACGTGACGCTGATCCCTCACTATTTCGAGAAACAGGGGTTCATGGGCGAGGCCGAGTGGCGACAGCGACTCCGCAACGGGCAATACTCCCTGCGAATGGCGGGCATCAATCAGAACAACCCAAAGGATTTTCTGACCGGCCCTTACACGGCCTCCGACGGGACGAAAGCGTATAAAGCCGGCAACTTTTCACAGGACGAGTTCCGGGGCGGCATCCGCACGGCGGGGCATTTCTCGATCAACAAGAACTGGACCTTCGGGTGGGACGGCACGATCAGCACCGACCGAACCTTTACCCGCGACTACGGCGTGCTCAATTCCGATACCGCCATCACCACGTCCGAAGCGCACATCACGGGGCTGCGCGACCGCGATTATCTGGACGCACGCGCCGAGTACTTCCAGGTTCTGACCGACAGCATGTCGCCAACCTATCAGCAGGGTCGGCAGGCGGTCATAACGCCGGTGATCGACGGGAACCATATTTTCGACAATCCGGTGCTCGGTGGTCAGGTCTCGCTGACGTCAAACCTGACCGTCCTGAACCGCGAGAAAGACGATCCCTTCTCGATATCCGGTCAGGCGGCGTCGGCCTATAACGGCATAGCCTCGGACGGCACGACGTATTATCGCGGCCTGGCGGGCGATTATGTCCGGCTGAGCGAGGAACTGGGTTGGGAGAAGAAGATGTTCGTGCCCGGGGGTCAGGTGGTCACCACCTTTGCCTCGCTGCGCGGCGACGTCTTTTCGATTGATCCCACGGGCGCGGTCCCGGCGGGGCTGACCTCGCAGGATACCCCGACACGGTTCATGCCGACCATCGGAGCCGAGTGGAGCTACCCGATCATGGCGTCCCTGCCCGGTTCGACTCATATCTTCGAGCCGATTGCGCAGATCGTCGCGCGGCCCAACGAACCGCTGGCGGGCAAGCTCGAAAATGACGATGCCCAAAGTCTGGTATTCGACGACACGACGCTGTTCCGGGAGGACAAATTTTCCGGCTATGACCGGGTCGAAGGTGGCACGCGCGTCAACTACGGCATCCACTATGCGGGCACATTCGACGGTGGGATGACGCTGGATGGCCTGTTCGGGCAGTCGTATATGCTGTCCGGCAAGAATTCCTTCGCCGTCAACGATATCACCGGCGTCGGCGCATATTCGGGCCTCGATTCGAAAAGCTCGGATTATGTCGGGCGGGTCTCGCTCGATACCGGCAATGGAACCCAGATGTTGATGCGCGGTCGCTTTGACCAGACCGACTTCGCGGTCAACTACGGCGAAGTCGGCGGAGCGACGACGGTCGGGTCCGTAACTGCCTCAGCCATGTATGTCTATGCCCGTCAACAGCCGACCGCCGGCAGGTTGACGGCGACTTCGCAGATCACCGGTGCCGCGTCCGTGAAGGTGGCTGACCGCTGGCGGGCCTTCGGAACGGCGGTCTACGACTTCTCGGCCTCCCAGTTGCGAAGGGACAGTGTCGGCATCGGCTATGACGACAGCTGCGTCACGTTGTCGATCGCCTATAGCGAGACGCGGGGAGTGGATATTCCCCAGCGCTCGGTTCTGGTGAAGCTTCTGCTGCGGACCCTTGCCGAAGGCCAGGTCAGCTCCTCGATCCAGTAGGCAAGAGGCAGTCCTTCACGGTTTCGCCTGATTTATTCGGTTTGAAGCTTGTTCCAGGAGCTTTTTGAGCATCAGGTTTCGGTCGCGTCGGACCAGCAGGGCGCGAGACAAGGAACCGGGGTGGAAACAGACCGGGATGAGAATCATGCAGAACACACTCCGCCTGACCGTCGTGGCGCTGATCGGCGCCGTCGTGTTGTCTGTCGCACCGCTGGCGGCGTTCGCCGCCAGCGCGATTCGGATCAAGGTCGATGATCAGCCGATCACATCCTACGACATCGCCCAGCGGACGACGTTGCTGAGGCTTACCGGTGGCGGAGGAGAGAAAGCGGCGACCGAGGAGTTGATCAACGAAACCATCGAGTTCATCGAAGCGGCCAAACTTGGCATCAGCGTGCCGGAGTCGCGCGTCGACCTGGCCATCGAAAGCATCAGCCAGCGCACCAAATTGACACCGGAGCAGTTGAAGAAGGAGCTCGCCGGACAGGGCGTCAATATCGACACGCTCCGTCGGCGTATCAAGGCGCAGATGACCTGGCAGGCACTGGTCCAGAGGCGGATGCAGGTGGAAGGTTCCGCCGTGAAGGGATCGGACGTGACCGCCGCCCTGTTCCAGGAAGGCGGTGATGTCAAGACGACGGAATATGTTCTGCAGCAGATCATCTTCGTCGTGCCCCAGGGATCCTCCAGCGGCCTGTCCACCCAGCGCCGTCGTGAAGCGGAGGCCTTCCGGTCACGCTTTCCTGGATGCGACCAGAGCGTTGCAATGGCCAAACAGCTCAAGGGTGTTGTCGTCAAGAATCTCGGCCGCCGGACCAGCGATCAGCTCGCCGGGCCCGATGGCAAGGAGATCATGGCCACGCCAGCCGGCCAGACGACACATCCGATCAAGTCGGACTCGGGCTACGAACTGGTTGCCGTTTGCAGGACCCGCACGCTCGATACCAACGCCGCGGCGCGGGCGGAGGCCGAAGACAAGCTGATGCTCGAGCAGAACAAGGACCTCGGCAAGGAGTACCTTGCGGAGCTTCGCAAGAAAGCGGTGATCGAGTATCGCTAGGCACGGGCCGAGGGAGGTATCTTGCCGGAACCGCTGCCGCTTGCCCTGACCATCGGCGAGCCCGGCGGTGTAGGTCCCGACATAACGCTTGCGGCCTGGCAGGACCGGGACCGGCATGCGTTGCCGCCGTTCTATTGCTATGCCGATCCCGACTTCCTCGCCGGCCGCGCCCGCCATCTCGGTCTCGACTGTCCGATTGTGTCGGTTGAGCCGGATGGGGCGATCGACTGTTTCGACCGCGCCCTGCCCGTCGTTCCCCTTCAGGCCGCCATCAGTGGCGAACCCGGACGGGCCGACGAAGGCAACGCTGCCGCGGTGATCGAAGCGATCGCCCGGGCTGTCGGCGACATCCGATCGGGAGTGGCGGCTGCCATGGTCACCAACCCGATCAACAAGCAGGCGCTTTACAGGGCCGGCTTCAAGCATCCCGGCCATACTGAATTCCTTGGCACTCTGTCCGCGGCGTGGACCGGTCAGCCCGGCCGACCGGCGATGATGCTGGCGGGACCGGATCTACGTGCCGTTCCGGTGACCATTCATTTGCCGCTCCACGACGTTTCGGCGGCCCTGAGCGAAGACCTGATCGTCGAGACCTGTCGGATCGTGGCGGCCGATCTCAAGCGTCGGTTTGCCATCCCCTCGCCGCGCCTGGCGGTTGCCGGGCTCAATCCCCACGCCGGTGAAGGCGGCACGCTCGGCGGCGAGGAGCGTGCGATGATCGCCCCGGCGATCGCCGCACTGCGGGCCGAAGGCATCGCCGCAACCGGTCCCCATTCGGCCGACGCGATGTTCCATCCGGCGGCGCGCGCTGGCTACGATGTCGCGATCTGCATGTATCACGACCAGGCGCTGATCCCCGCCAAGACCCTGTCCTTTTCGGAGACGGTCAACGTCACGCTCGGCCTCGCCTTCGTCCGCACCTCGCCGGATCACGGCACCGCGTTCGACATCGCCGGCACCGGGCGGGCCGACCCGTCCAGCCTCCGGGCGGCGCTTCGGCTGGCGGCGGAATTGCGCCGCAACGAGGACATGGCGTGACGCGATGGACGACCTGCCGCCGCTCCGCGAGGTCATTGCAAATCACGGCCTCCGGGCGGTCAAGGGGCTTGGCCAGAACTTTCTGCTCGACCTCAACATCACCGCCCGGATCGCCCGGTCGGCCGGTGACCTTGCTGACGTCACCGTTATCGAGGTCGGCCCCGGCCCCGGGGGACTGACCCGCGCGCTGCTCGCCGCCGGCGCCCGGAAAGTCATCGCGATCGAGCGGGATGGCCGCTGCCTGCCGGCGCTCGACGATATCGCCGCGCATTACCCGGGCCGCCTTGAGGTCGTCTCCGGCGACGCCCTCAAGATCGACTATCGGTCCCTCGCCGAAGGCCCCGTCCGCATCGTCGCGAATCTTCCCTATAACGTCGCCACACCCCTTCTGATCGGTTGGCTGCGGGAGGAGCCATGGCCGCCGGCCTATCGCTCGCTGACCCTGATGTTCCAGCGCGAGGTGGCGGAGCGGATCGTTGCGGGCCCGGGCTCGAAGACCTACGGCCGGCTCGCCGTTCTGGCAGGGTGGCGGAGCGACGCCCAGATCCTGTTCGACCTGTCGCCGCGGGCCTTCACGCCTCCGCCCAAGGTCGTGTCATCGGTGGTCCAGATCGTACCGAGGCCCGCGCCCCTGCCGTGCGACCCCGCGATCCTCGAGCGGGTCGTCGCAGCCGCGTTCGGTCAGCGGCGCAAGATGCTGCGGCAAAGCCTGAAGGCGCTTGGCGGGGATCCGGCGCCCCTCCTCGCCCAGGCGGGCATCACGCCGACGCAGCGTGCCGAGGAAATCGATGTGGCCGGATTCGTCGGACTGGCGAACGCCTTTCGCGACAGAAGCGCCTCCTGATCTATTCCGCCAGCAGTCTGTCGACGAAGTCCGACAGCGTCGGCTGGCGGGCCCGGCTGTACCGCTCGGCCAACCCCGAATGATCCGGCGGCGTCTGGCGCTTGCCGCGCTCGGCGGCAAGAACCTGCCGGGCGCCCTCAAAGGTGTCCTGCAGGTCGGTATTGACGAAGATATAGTCGTATTCCAGCCAATGCCGGATCTCGGAACGCGCGTTGGCGAGCCGCCGGTCGATGACGTCGCTGTCGTCTTCCGCCCGCCTCTCCAGCCTTGACCGCAGCTCGCGCATCGACGGTGGCAGGACGAATATGCCGACGACGTCGTCCGGCATTGCCTGCTTGAGCTGCTGTGTGCCCTGCCAGTCGATGTCGAAAAGCACGTCCCGACCGGCGGCGAGGGCGGCCTCGACCGGGCCTCGCGGCGTGGCGTAGAGGTTGCCGTGGACCTCGGCCCATTCGAGCAGTTCGCCCGCCTCGCGCATGGCGATGAAGCGTCCGCGATCGATGAAATGATAGTGGACGCCATCCACCTCGCTGGGGCGACGAGGCCGGGTGGTCACCGAAACCGACAGCGTCAGATTGTCGTCATTCTCGAGAAGCAGCCGCGACAGGGTCGACTTGCCGGCGCCCGACGGCGACGAGAGGACAAGCATCAAACCGCGACGCTGCGTGTCGGAGACCATCGGCTATTCCAGGTTCTGTATCTGCTCGCGCAGCTGATCGACGACTGCCTTCATTTCAAGCCCGGTCGCGGTCAACGCCCGATCGTTGGATTTTGCGCAAAGCGTATTGACCTCGCGATTGAATTCCTGGGCGAGGAAATCGAGACGCCGCCCGACCGGGCCGCCCTCGCCGAGCAGGTCCCGCGCCGCGGCGACGTGGGCATGGAGGCGATCGAGTTCCTCGCGGATATCGGCTTTGGTGGCAAGGATCACCGCCTCCTGGTGCAGCCGATCCGGATCGAGGGCCGGTGCCGCGTCGAGCAGGGTCGCGATCTGCTCGGCAAGCCGGGCTCGTATCGTCTCGGGCTCCCGCGCCGGCGAGGCTTCCGCGATGCCGGTCAGCTCCGCCAGTTCGTCGAGCCGCGCCGCCAGCACGGCCCCGATCGCCTCGCCTTCGCGCCGACGCATCGCCGCGAGATCTCCAAGCGCCACGTCCAGTCCGCTCAGTATCTCCGTGTCGAGCGCCTCCCGCGCCGTCTCGTCGGCAGCGATGTCCTCGACCTCGACGACACCGCGCAATGCAAGGATTCCGTCGAGCGTCGGCGGCTGCGCCGTGATCCTCTCGCCGATGCGCGCCATCGCATCGATGACCCTGGCCAGCACGTCTTCGTTGATCTTCAGGGTCTGGGCGCCGGTACCGCCGACGGTCGACAGCGATACCTGGATGTTGCCCCTGGTCAGCTTCGCGGTACACCGGTCGCGCACCTCCCGTTCCAGCCGCTCGAAGCCGGCGGGCAGGCGAATGCGGACGTCGAGGCCCTTGCCGTTGACCGAGCGGAGTTCCCAGCTCCAGCGCAAGGCGTCACCGCCGTCGGCGCGGGCAAACCCCGTCATGCTGTTGAGCGCCATCAGGCGTCCCCCCTGGGAGTCCCTCGGCGCGGACCTGACCGGTGCGCCGATTCGCGTTTCGCCGGCCCCCGTCCGGCGAAGACGCCTATTGAGCCGGTTCCTCTGGCGTCATAGCCAGCGGGGCATCGGGATCGGGCATTGGTTCGGCGTCGCCGTCTTGAGCGACGGCACCATCGGCGGCCGTCGGGGCGGCTTTGATCTCCCGCCACCGGGCAACGTTGCGCAGGTGTTCCTCGTAGGTCTCGGCGAAGGCATGGCCGCCCGACCCGTCCGCGACGAAGAACAGGTCGCGCGTGCGCGAGGGATTGGCGACCGCTTCGATGGATGCCGCGCCCGGATTGGCGATCGGCCCTGGCGGCAGACCGTCGATCAGATAGGTATTATACGGCGTTTCCTTCTCGAGATCGGCGCGGGTGAGCGTATATCCCGCCGGCTTGCCATCGCCGCCGAACAATCCGTAGATCACGGTCGGGTCCGTCTGCAGTCGCATGTTCAGCCGCAGCCGGTTGATGAAGACCGCCGCGACCTGGCTGCGTTCGTCGGCCAGTGCGGTCTCCTTTTCGACGATCGACGCCAGCACCACCAGTTGATTGATATTCTCCAGCGGCAGGTCGGAAGCTCGCCGCGCCCAGACGTCGGTCAGAAGCCGGTCGCGTTCACGCTGCATCCTGGCAATGATGTTCTCGCGGGTGTCGCCACGGGTGAAATCGTAGCGCGCCGGCAACAGCGACCCTTCCTCCGGGATGGTGGTGATGTCGCCAACCAGAATATCGTTGGCGCGGAGGCGATCGACGATCTGCTTGCTGGTCAGGCCTTCGGGGATCGTCACCGAATAGACGATGCTCTTGCCCTCGACCATTGAGTCCATGATGTCGGCCATGCTGGCATGGGCCGGGATCAGGTATTCGCCCGCCTTGAGACTGTTCTGCTGCTGGTTGAGCCAGACACCGGCGATGAACAGCCACTTGCTCGAAATCGCTCCCCCGCGCTGCAGTTGCTCGGCGATGTCGCTGAGACTGGCGCCGCGCTGGACCGCGACCGTGCGTTCCTGGTCGAGCGACCCTTCCTTCTCGAACTGGAGCTTGCCGACAAGCAGCCCGCCACCCAGCACGACGCCGGCGACGATGACAAAGGTCAGGACAAAATTCATGAAGACGACGAGCGGATGGCGGACGGCTCGTGATCGTTGCGGTGGCGGCGGAACCGATTCCGGTTGCAGCGCTTCCGTCGGGCTCTTGGGCGCCGAGCGGTTGGCCGATACCAGCCGGGCGGAGAGAACATCGGAATCGCTGCCGAATTGATCCCCTCTGGAGTCGCTCATTTCGGGTCCAAGCCTTTCACCGGTCAACGATCCCCCGGCCAGCGACTTTATAATCAATTATGGCGAGATCGGGATAGTCTTAGCTACGCGTGGCGACTAAATACCAGCGAAGCGTTGGTGCCGCCGAATCCGAAGGAATTCGACAGCGCCACGTCGATCTTGCGCTCCACCGGCTTCTTGGGAACGAGGTCAAGCGCCGTTTCGACCGACGGATTGTCAAGATTGAGGGTCGCAGGCGCGATGTTGTCACGGATCGCGAGCAGCGAGAAAATCGCCTCGACCGCCCCCGCCGCTCCAAGCAGGTGGCCGATCGCCGACTTGGTCGACGACATCGAGACACGGCCGGCCGCGTTGCCGAGCAGCCGTTCGACCGCCTTCAGCTCGATCTCGTCGCCGACCGGTGTCGAAGTGCCATGGGCGTTGACGTAGTCGATCTCGTCAGGCGTCACCCCGGCGCGCTTCATCGCTGCCCGCATGCAGCGCTCGGCACCGTCTCCATCCGGGGATGGCGACGTGATGTGATGGGCGTCTCCGGAGAGGCCGTAGCCGACGATCTCGCCGTAAATCTTCGCGCCACGCGCCAGCGCATGTTCGCGCTCCTCGAGGACGACGATGCCGGCGCCCTCGCCCATGACGAAGCCGTCCCGGTCGCGGTCGTAAGGCCGCGATGCTTTTTCCGGCTCGTCATTGAAGTCCGTCGACAGCGTCCGGCAGGCGGCGAAGCCGGCCAGCGACAGCCGATTGACCGGCGATTCGGTACCGCCGGCGACCATGACGTCGGCATCGCCGAAGGCGATCAGCCGCGACGCATCGCCAATTGCATGAGCGCCGGTCGAACAGGCAGTGACGACCGAGTGGTTCGGTCCCTTGAGCTTGTGCCGGATGGAGACGTGTCCCGACGCCAGGTTGATCAGCCGTCCGGGAAGGAAGAACGGGCTGATCCGTCGCGGGCCGCGATCGCGCAGGGTCAGCGATGCTTCGTAGATTCCGTTGATCCCGCCGATGCCGGAACCGATCAGCACCCCCGTGGCGCAGCGCTCGTCCTCGTCCTCGGGGTGCCAGCCGGCGTCGTCCAGCGCCTGGTCGGCGGCGGCGATCGCATAGATGATGAAGTCGTCGACCTTGCGGGCTTCCTTCTGCTCCATCCAGTCGTCCGGATCGAACTTGCCCTCGGAGGCCGGGCCGCGCGGAATCTGGCAGGCGATCTGGCAGGCGAGATCATCCACGGGAAAGTCGGTCACCCGTACGGCGCCGCTCTTGCACGCGAGCAGATTCCGCCATGTGACTTCCACTCCGCAACCAAGCGGAGTGACCATCCCAAGACCTGTTACGACGACCCGCCTCATAAGACGATCAGACCCCGGCGCGCCGGGTCGATACCGGCGTCACTGCTGGAGGGCCCGGTCAGGCCGCGTTCTTCTCAAGAAACGTGACTGCGTCACCGACCGTCAGAATCGTTTCCGCGGCGTCATCGGGAATTTCCACCCCGAATTCTTCCTCGAAAGCCATGACCAGCTCGACCGTGTCGAGGCTGTCGGCGCCAAGATCATCAATGAAACTGGCTTTTTCCGTTACCTTGTCCGCGTCGACGCCCAGATGCTCGACGACGATCTTCTTAACCCGTTCAGCGATATCGCTCATCTTGTCAGAACCTCAGTTGCCCAAACATGATCAACTCCGAAGAGTCGCCCCTCCGCCAGTGATCGGACTTGGCCTGCGCACGGGAACGGGAATTTGGCCCGAAATACTCGGTGCAGCGTCGCCGTAACTGCCGATCGGCAGGGGGTAGAAGAAGCCGCCCGGACGTCGGCAATTTGGCCGGTCGTAACACACTTTATTGACCTTTACCAGCGGCGGGGGCGGCTCGAAAACAGCTTGTCGACCCGGTTCGGCCGACTCGTTTTGTCCTTTTAGATCATAGCCATACCACCGTTGACGTGGATCGTTTGTCCCGTGACATAGGCGGCCTCGTCGCTGGCCAGATAGACCGCCGCCGAGGCAATCTCCTCCAGGGTACCCAGCCGCTTCATCGGGACTCGCTGCAAGATCGATTCTTTCTGCTTGTCGTTCAAAGCATCGGTCATTGCCGAAGCGACAAATCCCGGCGCGATACAATTCGCCGTAACACCACGGCTGGCAACCTCCTGGGCAAGCGCCTTGGTCATGCCGATCAGACCCGCCTTCGAAGCGGCATAGTTACCCTGCCCGGCATTGCCTGTCGCGGCAACCACCGAAGAGATCGAGATGACGCGGCCACTGCGGCGGCGCATCATGCCCATCAGTACCGACCGCGCGAGCTTGAAGGCGGCCGTCAGGTTGACGGCGATGACCTTGTCCCAGTCCTCGTCCGACATCCGCACGAACAGCGTGTCGCGGGTGAGGCCGGCGTTGTTCACAAGTATATCGAGGTCGCCGATCGCTTCTTCGGTCTGCGGCACCAGTTGATCGACGGCCGCGCCATCCGACAGGTCGCAGGGCAGGACGGCGCAGCGTTCGCCGAGTTCGGCGGCCAGGGCATCGAGCGCCTCGCGCCGGGTGCCCGACAGTCCGACGGTGGCGCCCTGGGCGTGGAGGGCCCGCGCGATCCCGCCGCCGATGCTCCCGGTCGCACCGGTCACCAGGGCGCGCTTGCCGGTCAGATCAAACATGGCTCACCTCATCGGCCCCGATCTGCTCGGCGACCTTCTCGATCTCTTCCGGCGAACCGGCGGTCATGGTTTCGACGCCATCGGCGATTCGCCTGGCGAGGCCGGAAAGCACCTTGCCCGCGCCGACCTCGACAAAACGGTCGACACCCGATCCAGCCAGCCACGCGATCGATTCGCGCCAGCGCACCATCGCCGTCACCTGGCTGACGAGATTGCGGCGGATCTCTTCCGCGTCCTGCGTCGGCGCGGCGGTCACATTGGCGACAATCGGCACGACGGGCGGGCGGAGCGTGACTTCGGCGAGCGCGCCTCGCATCACCTCGGCGGCAGGCGCCATCAGGGCGCAATGGAACGGCGCGCTGACCGGCAGGATGACCGCCCGCTTGGCGCCCCTTTCCTTCGCGATCTCGACCGCGCGTTCGACGGCGGCCTTGTCGCCGGAGACCACGACCTGTCCGCCACCGTTGTCGTTGGCCGCCGAACAGACCTCGCCTTGCGCCGCCTCCGCCGCCACGGCATTGACCATGTCGAGATCGAGGCCGATCAGCGCGGCCATCGCGCCGGCGCCGACCGGTACGGCCTGTTGCATGGCGCGACCGCGGATTCGCAGGAGACGGGCCGCATCGGCAACCGTCAGGGCGTCCGCCGCGGCAAGCGCCGAATATTCGCCGAGCGAATGCCCCGCGACATAGGAAGCGCTGGAGGCGATGCCGATGCCCCGGGCAGCGAGCACCCGGGTCGCGGCGAGGCTGACCGCCATCAGCGCCGGCTGGGCGTTCTCGGTCAGGATCAGGGCTTCGGCCGGGCCTTCCCAGATGATCGTCGAGAGCTTCTCGCCGAGGGCGTCATCGACCTCGTCAAACACAGCGCGCGCGTCCGGATATGCCTCGGCCAGCGCCTTGCCCATGCCGACGGCCTGGCTGCCTTGTCCGGGAAATGTAAACGCCGTCGTCATGCGCGCCGCTGTTTGCCTCAAACCTGCCGGCCAAAAAAATCCGCGCCTTTGAGCCCGTTTGCCCCCGCAATGTCAAGCACGGCCACTCAACATCTGCCACTACCCGGTGGAAGACACGACCAGGGCTCGCATGCCTTGCATTTGTCGAATCTTGGCTTATAACCCACCTCGTCCAGACGGACCCCGGCTGGGGGCTGAACGGAAGCGTGGGCATTTTGCCCGCGAGGATCGACGGCGATCCGTCTTCCCGTGTCTCCGCTCTCGAAGTGCAAGCGAGCCTTTCCTTTAAAGGCTTCGCGAGGCTTGGCGCCGGTATAACATAAGGAAAGGCCAATATGCCGTTATACGAGCACATCTTTCTGGCGCGCCAGGACGTCTCGGCCCAGCAGGTCGAAACGCTGGTCGACCAGTTCAAGGCGGTCATCGAAGAAGGTGGTGGACAAGTCCCGAAGGTAGAGAATTGGGGCCTGAAGTCGCTCACCTACCGCATCCGCAAGAACCGCAAGGCGCATTTCACGCTGATGAATATCGATGCGCCGCCCGCGGCCATCGCCGAGATGGAACGCCAGCAGCGGATTCACGAAGACGTTCTGCGCGCCATGACCATCAAGGTCGACGAACTCGAGGAAGGCCCCTCGGTGATGATGCAGAAGCGCGACCGGGACGATCGTCCGCGTGGTCGCTTCGGCGATCGTGAGCGCGGTCCGGGCGACCGTGACCGCCCACCGCGCCGCGACGACGGCGATGACAGGGATTCCGAATAATGGTCGACATCAACCAGCTTCCGACCCGGCGCCCGTTCTTCCGTCGCCGCAAGACCTGCCCCTTCTCCGGCGAGAATGCGCCGAAGATCGACTACAAGGACTCGCGCCTCCTGCAGCGCTACATTTCCGAGCGTGGCAAGATCGTCCCGTCGCGGATCACCGCCGTCTCGGCCATCAAGCAGCGTGAACTTGCCCGCGCGATCAAGCGGGCGCGTTTCCTCGGCCTCCTGCCCTACGTCATCAAGTAGGTCGCCGAGTATCAGAACCAGGTTGGGGTATGGCGCGGACACGTCCGTGACCTGCCCCTAACCGCTTCCAGAAAGCGGGACAGCGAGCCAATGGCCCAGATCATCCTAGTCGGTATTGCCGCTGGCGTGGCCGGCGCCTTGCTGTTCCTGTCGCCGATCGGCGGTACCACCCTCGCCTTCCCGCTCTTCACGCTCTGCGGCCTGCCCATCGCCATAGCCGGGCTCGGCTGGAGCGCGACATCGGGATTGATCGCCGCCGCGGTCGCCGGCGTAGTCGTCCTGATCGCCCTCTCGGGTTCTGCGGCCATCGTCTATCTGGCGATCTTTGCCGGCCCGGTGGTCTGGATGAGCCGGCTTGCCGGGTTCTCCCGCCAGGACGATCCCGACAGTCCCGATATCGAGTGGTACCCGCTCGGCCGCATCCTCTTCCAGGGGACCATCGCCGCGGCGATCGGACTGATCATCGTCGGCTTCGTGGTCGGCTACGATCCGGCGGCCCTGACCGACGAGATGATCGCGGAACTCGCCGGCTGGCTGGCGCAATCGCCGGATGTCGCCGCGCCTCCCTCGATCAGCGACATCGAGCCCTTCGTTCGATTCAACGTGGCGGCGATGCCGTTCACCGTTTCGGCGATCCTCGTCATCATCCTCGTCTTCAACATGTGGCTCGCCGGCCGGATCACGGAAGCGTCGGGGCGGCTGAAGCGGCCGCGTCCGGCCTTGTGGACGGCGGCCCTGCCCAGGGAGGCGATCATGCTTCTGGGGGCGGCGATCATCGTCAGTCTGGTGCCCGGCGCCATCGGCCAGGCCGCCGGAACCCTGGTTGGCGGACTTGGCTCCGCGCTGGCGCTGATCGGACTTGCCGTGCTCCACGCCACGACGATGGCCAACAGCATGCGAACCCTGATCCTGGTGACCGTCTACGTCATCCTCATCCTGTTCGGCTTTCCGATCCTGCTGCTGGCGGTGCTCGGACTGGTCGAAAGCTTCATCCACATGCGCGCTCGCCGGCTTCGCGGCGCGTCCCCCAACGAATGATCAAAGAAGGAGTGTTGTCATGGAAGTGATTCTGCTTGAACGCATTGCCAAGCTCGGACAGATGGGCGAGGTCGTCCGCGTCCGCGATGGCTATGCACGGAATTTTCTCCTGCCCCAGGGCAAGGCGCTGCGTTCGACCAAGGAAAACAGCAAGCGATTCGAGGAACAGCGCGCCCAGCTCGAGGCCCGCAATCTCGAGCGCAAGCAGGAAGCCGAATTGGTCGCGGTGAAACTCAACGGCCAGTCGTTCATTGTCGTTCGCCAGGCGGGCGAGACCGGACAGCTCTACGGCTCGGTCAATACCCGCGATCTGGTCGAGATTCTGGAAAAAGGCGGATTCAACATCGGTCGCAACCAGGTGGCCTTGGAGCAGCCGATCAAGACCATCGGTCTTCATCCGGTAATGATCGCGCTTCATCCCGAGGTCGACAGCGAGATCATCGTCAACGTCGCCCGCAGCGAGGACGAGGCGCAGCGGCAGGCGCGCGGCGAAGACGTCACCCGGCCGTTCGACGACGAGGACGAGCCGGAGGTCGCGGAGGCGGCGGCGGACGAAGGCGAATCGACAGCCGAAGCCGCTGAGTCTGGTTCGGACGAGCCAGCTCCCGAGGCGGCTTCCGAAGAGGAAGAAACGACGGCATAGTCGGAAAAGCTGGCAAATGATGGCTTTGGCGGGCCGCTCGACGATGCGTGCGGCCTGCCTGTTGAGCTAGGCGATAATCCAGTATTAACTTGGACTTGCGATCTCGGGGGGCCGAGCCGCTAACTTCCTTTTATCAAGGGCGGGATGCGCAACGATGAACAGGATTCTCGACAGCTTTGTGCGGGGGCTGGTCCAGAAGGGCTCGCTCGAAGTCGTGGACGCGCGCGGCAGATCCAAGACCTATGGTGACGGCACCGGCAAGAAGACGCGGCTGCGCTTCACGCGCAAGAGCGCCGAGCGTAATGTCATGCTCTATCCCGGCCTCAAGTTCGGCGAGGAATTCATGAATGGCGGCTTCGTTTTCGACGAAGGCTCCGTCTACGATTTCCTCGAGCTGATCTTCACCAACCTGCGGGACCGCTACCCCACCAAGATGATGGAATACGGCGCTAAGTTCCGGTACGCGACGCGCCGGCTCCGCCAGGCCAACAGCCAGCGGCGGGCACGCCGCAACGTCGCCCATCACTACGACCTGGATGGCCGGCTCTATTCCCTCTTCCTCGACAACGACCTGCAATATTCCTGCGCCTATTTCGAGGAGGGCGAGACCAACCTCGAGGTCGCCCAGCTCGCCAAGAAGCGCCATATCGCCTCGAAGCTGGCGTTGCAGCCGGGCCAGAAGGTGCTCGACATCGGCTCGGGCTGGGGTGGGCTCGGCCTCTATCTCGCCGAGCGCTGCGGGGTCGAGGTCACCGGCGTGACGCTGTCGGAGGAGCAGTTCGAGACATCGAACCGCCGCGCCAAGGAACGCGGCCTTTCCGACCGTGTCCGCTTCCTCCTCCAGGACTACCGGACGATCGAGGGTCCCTTCGACCGGATCGTCTCGGTCGGCATGTTCGAGCATGTCGGCGTCGGCCACTTCCGCGAATATTTCAATACCTGCCGCGACCTGATGAAGCCCGACGGCGTCATGCTCCTGCATTCGATCGGGCGCTTCGACGGCCCCGGCGACACCAATTCCTGGATTCAGAAATACATCTTCCCCGGCGGCTACATCCCGGCGATCTCGGAAACCGTGCCGTCGATCGAGCGCGCCGATCTCAAGATCACCGACATCGAGATTCTGCGGCTTCACTACGCCAAGACGCTGCGGGTGTGGCGCGAGCGCTTCCTCGCCCATCGCGACGAGGCGAAGCAGATCTACGACGAACGCTTCTGCCGGATGTGGGAATATTACCTCGCCGGTTCGGAGACGTCGTTCCGCTACTGGGACCTGATGAACTTCCAGATCCAGCTCACCCGCGACCAGAATGTCCTGCCGCTGACCCGCAACTACATGATCGAGGAGGAGGAGAGGCTGCGGGCGGCGGACGAGCGTGCGGTGGCGCGCGGCGCCCTCAAGATGGCGGGCGAGTAAGGGCGGCTGCCCGACGGACACTCACCCGACATCGTTTCATCGCATGGAGAAAAGCTCCTGATGGAAACGTGTTCGGACGTCGAAGCCTTGCGCCGCGAAATCCTTGCGTAACGCTTCGCCGAAGCCCGTCGGGCCGCAGAACCAGATGCTGGCTTCGCGCCAGTCGGGCACTTCGGCGCGAATGCGTTCGCCGGTGAGAAAACCGTCGCGGGAATCGACCATGACGTGCAGGCCCACGTGGGCAGCTTTCGCGTCGGCCGTCAGATTGCGGATCGCGCCCTCATCGTATTCCGCGGTGCTGTGGAACAGGTCGACCGGCCTTTCCAGCAGGTCCGCGCCTCCAGCATCGCCTTGTGCCGCAATATGCTTCATCTGCGCAACGAACGGGGTTATGCCGATCCCGCCGCCGATCCATATCTGGCGCGCGCAGGCATCATCGAACGTGAAGCAGCCATAAGGCCCTTCGATCTTCATATCCTGCCCCACCTGGAGCCTCTCACGAAGGCGGCTTGTGTGGTCGCCCAGTTCCTTTGTGATGAAGGAGATCCGCGGCTCGCTCGCTTTCCAGGCAGAAGCGATCGTGTAGGGATGGGCGCCTTCGGACAGGTTCGAGGTGGCGAATGCGAACTGGCCGGGCTCGTGGCCGGGCCAGCCTTTCGGGACGTCGATCGCGGTCTCGATGGTCCGCACGCCGGGATAGTATTGAATGGCGGCGATGGTCCCGTGCACCTGCCGGGTGACGCCTACGCGCCGGACGAGGACAACAATCGCGGCCCATGTGCCATAGGCAAGCAGCGCCGCCAGGACGACGCCGACCGGCGAGGTCCAGTAGTCAAAGGTCGTCAGGACGACGGTGTGATAGACCAGCACCAGATACACGATCGCCAGCAGGCGATGGGTCTTGTAGAAATAATGGTAGGGAAAATACTTGATCAGCGCGAGGGCGATCAGGATGACCGCCGCATAGAACGCCCATTCGCCCAGACCTTCCGCCGATCCGCGCTGTGTCGCGAAAAACGCCTCGATGGAATTCTCGATTGCCGGACGCTCGCCGCGAACGGGCCGCGCGACCCAGCCGTAGCCGACCGCCCATTTCACGCCCTGGCTCCACAGCCAGTGAACCACCGAAACCACAAGTGCGGTGATGCCCAGCCATTTATGCAGGCGGTACGTCTTGTCGAGGCCGCCGAACCAGCGCTCCGGCCACCGCGGGCGCAACGCCAGGATCATCGCCAGGCTCATGCAGCCCACAGCGATGATCCCGCTGAACTGCATCATCTGTGCCCGGAACGCCAAGAGGCTCGCGGGCTGGAATACAGAAGGCTCCTCAATGAGCCAGAGGATGGTGAGCAGAAGAAGAAAGCCTATGAAGGTCCGGCGGATATTCTGCATCTAAATTTCTTCGACTCGATCAATTTCCCTCAGCCTCCAGAATATCCCGCCATTCGTCGAGATTTGTTGATCGCGATCAATGACCCTCGCGGGCGCTGGATAACGTCGAAAGCCGAGGTGCCGGGTTCGCCAGGTCCGCCTGCTCGAATCGCACCCCACGGCGCGCGAGTCGGCAAGCGCCAAGCGATTTATTGATTCCGCTCTTGTGGACGGACGTGAATCCCGTGCGCTCCGGTGGCGCGGGCGAGAGCCCGCTTTCATGGGCTGGCGGAGACGCTTAAGAAAGCGTTAAGGAGAGTGCGAATCACGTACTCTCATCTTTCCGGCAGTGGCCGGGATCCGTGTCTCCGGTTTGTTTCGGCGGAAAGCGTGACGCGCCAGCGTCGGCTCGATTTTTCGTCTTTGGATCCGGCGCGATCCCGGCAGGGAACGAGGGACTTTTGAGAATGGCGCTTGCGGCACGCGCGATACCGGACAGAACCGAGACCTATCGCGCCGCTCCCCAGAATGTCGATGCCGAGCAGGCGTTGCTCGGCGCGATCCTGGTCAACAACGACGCCTTCTACCGGGTTTCCGACTTCCTCCTGCCCGAGCATTTTTTCGAGCCGGTCCATCGCACCATCTACCAGGTCGCGGGCGAGCTGATCCGCGCCAACAAGGTGGCGAGCCCGGTCACCATCAAGACCTTCCTGCCGGCCGATCTCGCCATCGGCGACATCAACCTCGCCCAGTATGTCGCGCGGCTGGCGGCGGAAGCGACGACCATCCTCAACGCCGAGGACTACGGCCGCTCGATCTACGACCTCGCCATCCGCCGCGCGCTGATCGGGGTTGGCGAGGAGATGGTCAACGTCGCCTACGATGCGCCGGTCGACAAGCCGCCGCGCGACCAGATCGAGGACGCCGAGAAGCGCCTCTACGAACTCGCCGAGTTCGGCAAGGCGGATACCGGCTTCCACGCCTTCGAGACCGCCCTCCTCACCGCCATCGACATGGCCAGCGCCGCCTATCAGCGCGACGGCCACCTCTCCGGCCTGGCGACCGGGCTCGACGATCTCGACCGGCTGATGGGCGGCCTCCAGCCGTCGGACGTGGTGATCCTCGCCGGCCGTCCGGGCATGGGCAAGACGTCGCTCGCCACCAACGTCGCCTTCAACATCGCCAAGGCCTGGAGGGGCGAGACCCAGGCGGACGGCACGACCAAGACCGTCGACGGCGGCATCGTCGGCTTCTTCTCGCTGGAAATGTCGTCGGAGCAGCTCGCCACCCGCATCATCGCCGAGCAGTCGGGCGTGCCCTCCTCCGATATCCGCCGCGGCCGGATCACCGAGGACCAGTTCTCCCACGTCGTCGCGGCGGCCCGCGAGATGAACCGCATGCCGCTCTATGTCGACCAGACCGGCGGTCTCGCCATCGGCCAGCTTGCGGCGCGAGCACGCCGGCTCAAGCGCCAGCGCGGCCTCGACCTGCTGATCGTCGACTATATCCAGCTCCTTCAGGGCTCCTCCCGGCGCGGCTCGGAAAATCGCGTCCAGGAGGTCACCGAGATCACCACCCAGCTCAAGTCGCTGGCCAAGGAGCTCAACGTTCCGGTGCTCGCCCTGTCGCAGCTTTCGCGCCAGGTCGAGAACCGCGACGACAAGCGGCCGCAGCTTTCCGACCTGCGTGAATCGGGCTCGATCGAGCAGGACGCGGATGTCGTGCTCTTCGTCTATCGCGAGGAATATTACCTCAAGAACAAGGAGCCGAAGCCCGGCACGGTCGAATACGAGCAGTGGCAGGACGAGATGACCCAGGTCCACGGAATCGCCGAGGTCATCATCGGCAAGCAAAGGCATGGCCCGACGGGCACGGTCAGGCTACTCTTCGAGGATCGGCTCACCCGCTTCTCGAACCTGGCGCAGGAAGATCACCTGCCGGCGCCTTTCGGTTCGTGAACCGAACCGGACGAAGGACAGGATGATCTTCAAGCTCTTCGGAAAAAAGGAAACCGGCGGCGTCGAGGTCGGCGGCACCAAGGAACTCCTCCACCTGACGATACCGGTCAACGCGCCGGTCGATCGCGCTTTCGCGGTCTTCGTCGACGAATTCGATTCGTGGTGGCCGCGCGACTACACCTGGGGCAAGGACAACCTCAAGACGATCGGCATCGAGCCGAAGATGGGCGGCGCCTGCTACGAGGTGACCAAGGACGGCGACCGCAAGGCCTGGGGCTCGGTGCTCGCCTTCGACCGGCCGGGCCATATCGTGCTCGCCTGGCAGATCTCGGCCGACCGCACGCCGGAAGCGAGCGAAGCCATGGCGAGCCGCGTCGACGTCCGCTTCAACCCCGGCGAGGACGGCAAGACCAACGTCCTCCTCGTCCACCGCGATTTCTTCCGCCACGGCGACGGCTGGGAGAAATACCGCGAGGACATGGCGTCGAAAAAGGGCTGGCCCTATCTCATCGGCCTCTACGCCAAGGCGGTCGACGGCTGAGCCTCACTCGGTACCCGCGTCAGCAGTCCCCGTGCGTTCCTCGCGGACGCGCCTCTCGGCCTTGTAAAGCGCCCGGAAGACCGGCTGCTTCGCGGCATAGGCGTCGACCAGCGCCGCGTCCGGCATGATCGTCTCTTCTTCCTCCGGCGCTGTGCAGACCTCGGCGACGGACGCGCCGGTCGCCGCGATGATCGCCATCCGCGCCGCGCCAAGCGCCGGGCCGAGGTCGGCGCCGCGATAGCGGACCAGCGGCCGGCCAAGGACGGTGGCGATGATCCGCGCCCAGAGCCGGCTCTTCGACCCGCCGCCGAGGAAGCCCGGCCGCTCGACCACCGCGCCGGCCGCGTCGAGGCAGTCCTGCGCGTCGCGGAGCGAATAGGCGACGCCTTCGAGCACCGCCTGGACCAGTTCGGTCCGGCTCGTCCCCTGCTCCAGCCCGAAGAAGGCGCCGCGCGCGTCGGGGTCGTTGTGCGGCGTCCGCTCGCCGGTCAGGTAGGGCAGGAAGATCACCGGCGACGGCGCGCGATAGCCCTCGGCGACGGCGGCGAGCGCCGCGTCGGTATCGGTTTGCCCAAGCACCTTCATCGCCCAGGCGAGACAGCTCGCGCCGTTGAGCAGCGCGCCCATCTGGAACCAGCGGCCGGGAATGCAGTGGGCGAAGTTGTGGATCAGCGTCTCCGGCTTCGGCGCATAGCGGTCCTGGGCGACGACATAGACGCCGGCGGTGCCGAGCGACAGGAAGCCCTGACCGGAGTCGACGCAGCCGATGCCGGCCGCACCGGTGCCGCCGTCGCCGCCGCCACCGGCGACCGGGATGCCCGGCGTCAGGTCAGCTTCGCCGCGATCGCCGCTCCGAGCCGCCCCGAGACCTCGGTGCCTTCGACCAGGCGCGGCAATTGGTCCGGGTCGGAGCCCGACCGCCGCGACGACCCGCTCCGACCATTGGCGCCGCCGCTCGTCGAACATCTGGGTTCCGGCGGCATCCGACATGTCGGTGACGATCTCGCCGGTCAGCCACAGCCGCACATAGTCCTTGGCCAGCATCACCGACGCGATCCGGCCGAAGAGCTCCGGCTCGTGCTTGCGCAGCCACGCCACCTTGCCGGCGCTCAGCCCCGGCATGGCGATCACGCCGGTGATCTCGGCGATGTCCGGCACGGCGGCGGTCAGTTCGGCGCATTCGGCCGCGCCGCGTCCGTCGTTCCACAGGATCGCGTTGCGGAGCGGCCGATGGTCGGCGCCCAGCGTCACCAGCGAATGCATCTGGCCGGAGAGGCCGATCGCCGCGATCCGTCCATAGGCGTCGGGCGCCGCCTGACGGACGTCGGCCAGCGACTTTTCGACGGCGGCGATCCAGGCGTCCGGCGCCTGCTCGCGGACGCCGTGCTGCGGACTGAGGATCGGATGCGGCACCGAAGCACTGGCGAGAAGCGCCTGCGCCTCGTCGACGACGATGGTCTTGACCGCCGTCGTGCCGACGTCGATGCCGAGATAAGTCGTCATTCCTTCCCCGCCCCTTCCAGCAACGCCCGCGCCGCGCCTTCGTCGGTCACCAGCGTATTGCAGCCGATGCGCCGGATCGCGGCGCGAATGGCGGTGGCGCGCCCCGCCCCGCCGCCGGCAATGACGACATGGCCGGCCTTCGCCACATCGTCGAGCGGAATGCTCATCACCCGCCGGTTGAGCGAATGCGGCACGGTCCGCCCCTCGGCGTCGATGAAGGTGCAGAGCACATCGGCGACCGCGCCGAGCGCGACCAGCTCGTCGCGCTCCTCGGCGCTGATCATGCTCGCCGCCTGCGAGCGCTGGCCGCCGCCAATGCCGCCGACGGCGACCACGGCGATATCGAGCGACCGGCCGAGGCGATAGAGCGCGTCGAGCCCGCAATCCTCGATCAGCCGCTTCCTGGTCGTCGGTGAATCGACGAAAGCCGGCGCGATGAACAGGTAGCATTCGGCGCCGAACTGGCTCGCCACCCGCCACGAATATTCGAGCGGGCTGCTCTCCCGCGCCTCGACGACACCGCCGACCAGCGACACGACCTTGACGCCCTGCCGACGCACCGCGCGCAGGCTGCCAAGCGAGGCCATCAGCGTCCGCCCCCAGCCGACGCCGATGGTCTGGTCGTCGCTCACCACCTCGGACAGGAACCGCCCAAGCGCCGGCCCGACCGATTTCAGCGCACTGTCATCGTCGTCGACGCCGGGGGTGACGATCGCCTCGTCGAGGCCGAAGGCGTCCTCGAGGCGAAGCGCGAGATCGACGCATTCCGCGTCGCCCTCGCCGATCCAGATCTGCACCTCGCCGCGCTCGCGCGCTTCGCCGAGCAGCCGGACCACCGTACCGCGGCTGACGCCGAGGCGGTCCGAGACCTCCTTCTGGGTCAGGCCGTGGCTGAAATAGAGCCATGCCGCCCTGAGCCGCAGCGAAGCGTCGTCGCGCCGCTGCTCGGGTCCGGGCGCGCGGCGGAGCCGTGTCACGACCCCGTCCCGTCCCCGCCGGTCAGGAAGGCGCGGATCAAGGCGTTGACCTCCGCATGGCTCTCGATATGCGGCAGGTGGCCGGCATCCTCGACGACATGGAGGATTGCGCCCAGCGCTTTCGCGCTGTCCTCGGTCAGCGGGTTGACGGTATCGCCGGCTCCCCAGACCACCGTGACCGGAATGCCCCGCCCGGCGACGCCGGAAACCGCGTCGGCGAGATCGATATGGGCGCCGCGGAGGCTCCCGGCGACCTTGCGCAGCGACTCGCGCACCCCGGGTTCGGAGATCTGGGCAAGCGCGCGCGTCGTCATCTGCGGGCTGATCAACCGCCGCCGCGTCACCAGGCGACCGAGCACGGCGCTCGCCTGGTCGAGCGTCTCCATCTCGGTCAGTGCGGAGAGAAAGGCCGGATCGATCCCATTGCCGACGCCGGCCGGCGCCAGAAGGAAGAGCGAGGCAACCAGATCGGGGCGGCGATGGGCAAGGTCGATGGCGACCGCGCCGCCGAGGGAATGGCCGACGACGTGAACCGGCCCCATGCCCCGCGCATCGAGAAAGCCGGCGACGAGATCGGTGAAGGCGCCGATATCGCCCTCGCCCACGACGCGATCGGACTGGCCGTGACCCGGCAGGTCGATCGCTATCGTCGTGGCGTAGCTCGCCACCTCGCGCTGGGTCAGCAGCCAGGTCAGGCGGTCGGCGCCGAAGCCGTGGAGCAGCAGCACCGGCGGCCCGTCGTCGCCGGCGGCGAGATAGGAAAGCCGCCGCCCGGCGACCTCGATCGTCGTATCCTGGCTCGCCATGCTCAGTCCGTGGCGATGATGCCGAGCGTCGCGCCGACCTTGGCGATCTCGTCAGGCGGCACCGCGATCGATTTCAGCACGCCGGCCGCCGGCGCTTCAAGCTCCAGCGTCACCTTCGGCGTCGTGACGATGACGATCTGCTCGCCTTCCTCGACCGTGTCGCCTTCGGCCTTCAGCCACTCGTCGATCTGGGCTTCCTCGATATCGACGCCGAGCTGCGGCATGACAATCGGAACATCCACGAGATTTCTCCTCAAATACCGCGCCGGGACAATTCGAGGCCGTCCCAGCCCCGCAATCCCTGCCAGTCGGTGTTCTTCTCCGGCATCAGTTCGCAACACACAATATCGACGATGTCATGCGCCTGGGGAAAATAGGTCGATTCCATTTCCGCGCCGGGGACGATCCAGTTGGGCGAACCGAGCACCCGCGGGGCCGCCGCCAGATCGCCGTGGCCGTAGCGGCCGATATTGGCGGCGAGCGTCATCAGGAAACTGCCGCGCTCGGACGCCTCGGAGACGAGCAGGATGCGCCCGGTCTTCTTCACCGACTTCAGCACCGTCTCGTAGTCGAAGGGCACCAGCGACCGGGCGTCGATGATCTCCGCCGAGACGCCGTGTTCGGCGGCGAGCGTGTCGGCCGCGGCGAGCGCCGCGTAGAGGGATGGACCGACCGTCAGGATGGTGACGTCGCTCCCCTCCCGCTTGACGTCCGGGACGCCGATCGGGACCTGGTAATAGTCCGCCGGGACGCCGCCCTCGTGGATGGTCTCCATCGCGTCGTAGAGCCGCTGGCTCTCGAAGAAGATCACCGGGTCGTTGCCCGACAAGCGCCGAGGCCAGCAGCCCCTTCGCGTCGTAGGGGGTCGCCGGATAGACCACCTTCAGCCCGGGGATATGGGCGACCAGCCCGGACCAGTCCTGCGAATGCTGGGCGCCGTATTTGCTACCGACCGAGCAGCGCAGCACCACCGGCAGCTTCAGCATGCCGGCCGACATCGACTGCCACTTGGCCATCTGGTTGAAGATCTCGTCGCCGGCCCGGCCGATGAAGTCCGTATACATCAGCTCGACCACCGCCCGGCCGCCCTCCATCGCATAGCCGACCGCGGTGGCGACGATCGCGGCTTCCGAGATCGGCGAGTTGAACAGCCGGTCGTAGGGGAGAATGTCCGAGAGGCCGCGATAGACGCCGAAGGCCCCGCCCCATTCGCGGCATTCCTCGCCATAGCCGATCAGCAACTCGTCATGGGTGAAGTGGTGGAGCAGCGCCTCGAACAGCGCGTCGCGGATGGTGACGGCGCGCATCGGCGAATGGCGCTCGCCATTCTCGTCGAGGCCGTAGCGCGCCTTCTTGGCGAGCTGGCGGACGCGCGACGAGGTGGTCGGATCGGCCAGCCCGCCCTGCGGCTCCGACGGAAGCTCGATCGACGTGTTGGAGAACATCAGCTTGCCGATCAGCGTCGGATCCTTGCGGATATCGACCGGCGGAGCGATGGCCGGATCGACCGCCGCCTGGGTCACCGCCCGGATGCGGGCGGCGACGCCCTCGCGAAGATCGGCCTCGGCCGCCTCGTCGAGGATGCCGGCTTCCTTCAGCGCGCCCGCGAACAGCGCGATCGGGTCGAGAGCGTCCCACGCCTTCATCTCCTCGCGCGACCGGTAGACATTGGCGTCGGTGGTCGAGTGGCCGGAGAGCGCGATAGCACTCGATATCGAGCAGCCCCGGCCCCTTGCCCGCGACCAGCAGCGCGCGCTTGCGCGCCACCGCGTCGGCGACGGCCAGCGGATTGGCGCCGTCGACGGTCTCGGCGTGCATGGCGGCGGGATTGATGCCGGCGCCGATCCGCGACAGCCGGTCCCAGCCGGCGGTCTCGCCGATGGTCTGGCCGCCCATCGCGTAGAAATTGTTGTTGAAGCAGAAGAGCACCGGCAGCCCGCCGCGATGCTCCTCCGGCCACAGGCCGTTCAACTGCGCCATGCTGGCGAAGTTCATCGCCTCCCAGACCGGCCCGCAGCCGGTCGAGCCGTCGCCGGCATAGGCGACCGAGATGCCGCCCTCGCCGCCGAGCCGCTTGTGCATCGCAGAGCCGGTGGCGATGCCCGCCGAAGCGCCGACAATGGCGTTGTTGGGATAGGCGCCGAAGGGCAGGAAGAAGGCGTGCATCGAGCCGCCCATGCCGCCGTTGAAGCCGTTCGAACGCATGAAGATCTCGGCAAGCAGGCCGAGCAGCAGGAAGTTCTCGGCCGTCGCCGTCTCGTCGCCGCCACCGAGGTGGGCTTCGACCGTCCTCAGCAGCGCGCCACCCTGATGCTCCTCCATGATCGCCTGGAGCGCGGCCGGTTCCAGCCCGGCGATCGCCGCCAGCCCCTTGGCGATGAACTCGCCGTGGCTCCTGTGGCTGCCGAAAACGTGGTCGTTCGGCTTGAGCGCCAGCGCCGCGCCGACCGCCGCGCCTTCCTGGCCGATCGAGAGATGGGCCGGCCCCTTGTAGACGAACTCGATCCCGGCATAGGCGCCCTGCGCCTTGAAGGCGCCGAGCATGGTCTCGAACTCGCGGACCACCATCATGTCGCGGAGCACGCGGAGCAGCGTTTTGTCGCCGTAGCGCTGCCTTTCTTCCACCAACGGCGTCGCATAGGCATGAATCGGGATTTCGGGGAATTGCAGCCGGGCGGCCTTGCGCATCAGCAGCGGATCGACAAAGAGCTCTTTGGGCATCGGGGATTCCGTTGTTTGGACATATGTCTTTTGCCATGAACAAAAGTACGATTCCAGTCGAAATCGACAAATCGCCGCTCGCCGCGCCCCGGATCATGCACGACAATGCGAATCATGAAGGCTGATCGCGTGCCCGTCGAATGCCGTCATGACCGCTGAGAGCCCGGAAAACCTCGCCGGTGGCCGCCTGACCATCGATCTCGGCGCGCTCGCCGCCAACTGGCGCGACCTCGCCGGACGGGCTGCCGGGGCGGTCACGGCGGCCGTGGTCAAGGGCGACGGCTATGGCATCGGGCTCGAACCGGCGGTTCGCGCCCTCGCCGCGGCCGGCTGCGACACCTTCTTCGTCGCCCTGCCGGAAGAAGGCCTGCGCCTCCGCGCCGTGCTGCCGCAAGCGACGGTCTATGTCCTCGACGGCCTGCTCGAAGGCGCCGCCGCCACCTATGCCGGGGCCGGACTTCGCCCGGTGCTCTCCTCCCTCGCGGAAGTCGAGGAGTGGACGGCCTTCCGCCGCGCCGGCGCATCGGCGCAGGCCGCGCTCCACGTCGACACCGGCATGAACCGCATGGGCCTCACCCTGGCCGAGGCGCACGCGCTCCTCGCTGAGCCCGACATCGCCGAGACCCTCGGCCTGACGCTGGTGATGAGCCACCTCGCCTGCGCCGACACGCCCGGCCACCCGCCTCAACCGCCAACAGCTCACCGCCTTCAGCGAGGTGCGCGCCCTGCTCCCGGACGTTCCCGCATCGCTCGCGAATTCCGCCGGTATCTTCCTCGGCTCCGACTATCGCTTCGACCTCGTCCGGCCGGGCATCGCGCTCTACGGCGGCGCGGCCGTCAACGACACCGACAACCCGATGCGCGCCGGTGGCGACGCTCGAAGCCCGCATCCTCCAGGTCCGCGACTCCGGCCCGGGCGAAACCGTCGGCTATGGCGCGACGGAAGCGCTCGAACGGCCGAGCCGCCTCGCCATCCTCGCCGCCGGCTATGCCGACGGCTATCCACGCCACGCCAGTTCCACCGACGAGCGGCCCGGCGCCCGCGTCTTCCTCCACGGCCTCCCGGCCCCGATCGTCGGCCGCGTCTCGATGGACCTGATCACCATCGACGTCACCGAAATCCCCGGCGCCCGGCGCGGCGACTGGGTCGAGCTGTTCGGCGCCAACATCCCGGTCGACGAGGTCGCCGAGCGCGCCGGCACCATCGGCTACGAGCTGCTCACCAGCCTCGGCCGGCGCTATAAGCGGCGGTATCAGCCGCAATTCGCCGGGTGATGTTAATCCAATCGTAGGTTGCCGGGCCCACTGGTGGCGCCAGCACAAGGAGCCAGCTCGTGTCCAGGCAAGCGATGATCGATACCTTCAAACGCCATGTCGAGGCCGAACTCGCCGGCGATCTCGACACCACGATGGCGACGATGTCCGACTCGCCGCACCTCACCAATGTGGCGACGCTGATGGGCGGCGTCGGACGGGACGGCGTCCGCGCCTTCTACGCCAACCATCTGGTCGGGAAGTTCTTCCCGCCAGACGTCGTCATCACGGAAATCTCCCTCACGGTCGACGACAACCAAATCGTCGAGGAGAACGTCATCAGCTTCACCCATACGACGACGATCGACTGGATGTTGCCCGGTGTCGCACCGACCGGAAAGAAGGTCGAGATCGCCCTGGTGGTGATCGTCGGCTTCAAGGACGGCAAGGTCAGCCACGAACACATCTATTGGGATCAGGCGAGCTTGCTGGTGCAGATCGGACTGCTCGATCCGACGGGGCTGCCGGTCTGCGGCGCCGACAGCGCGCGCAAGATCGCCGATCCAAGCCTTCCGAACCGGCAGATCGACCGACTGAAACGGTGCGAGCATCACGCCTCGCGGCGTGGTGACGCCGCCGTGAGGTGACGTCTTGCGCAGGCGATTGATTGTCGCTCCGATGATATGAGAACATAGCACGAACAAAGGAATCGCTCATGCGCGCCGCCGCCCGCTCCAGGGTCCAGTATATCTGCCAGAATTGCGGCGCGGTCAGCCCCCGCTGGCAGGGGCGATGCGACGATTGCGGCGAGTGGAACGCGCTGGTCGAGGAGTCGGGCGCGACCGGTGTCGGCGCCGGCCCGAAGCGCGCCTCCGGCAAGGGCCGGATCATCAAGCTCGAAGGGTTGACCGGCTCGACCGCCGAGGCGCCGCGCACCCGCACCGGCATCGCCGAATTCGACCGGGTTACCGGCGGCGGCTTCGTCCGTGGCTCGGCGCTGCTGGTCGGCGGCGATCCCGGCATCGGCAAGTCGACCCTCCTGCTCCAGGCCGCCGCGGCGCTCGCCCGCTCGGGCCACCCGGTCGTCTACGTCTCCGGCGAGGAGGCGGTCGCCCAGATCCGCATGCGGGCCGAACGCCTCGGCCTCGCCGACGCGCCGGTCAAGCTCGCCGCCGAGACCAGCGTCGAGAACATCCTGGCGACGCTGGCGCTGGAGGAAACCCCGGCCCTGGTCATCGCCAATTCGATCCAGACGATGTGGACCGACGCCGCCGATTCCGCGCCCGGCACCGTCACCCAGGTCCGCGCTTCCGCCCAGGCCCTGATCCGCTACGCCAAGCAGAGCGGCGCCGCAGTGGTCTTCGTCGGCCATGTCACCAAGGACGGCCAGATCGCCGGGCCGCGCGTCGTCGAGCACATGGTCGATGGGGTCCTCTATTTCGAGGGCGAAGGCGGCCACCACTTCCGCATCCTGCGCGCCGTCAAGAACCGCTTCGGACCGACCGACGAGATCGGCGTCTTCGAGATGGGTGGCGCGGGCCTCCGCGAAGTGCCCAATCCGTCGGAACTTTTCCTCGGCGAGCGCAACGCGAAGACGCCGGGCGCCGCCGTCTTCGCCGGCATGGAGGGCACCCGGCCGGTGCTGGTCGAAATCCAGGCGCTGGTCGCGCCGACGACGCTCGGCACCCCGCGCCGGGCGGTGATCGGCTGGGACCAGAGCCGCCTCGCCATGATCCTCGCCGTGCTGGAAGCCCATTGCCGGGTCCGGCTCGGCGACTGCGACGTCTATCTCAATGTCGCCGGTGGTCTGCGGATCAGCGAACCGGCCGCCGATCTGGCGGTCGCCGCGGCGCTGGTCTCGTCGCGGCTGAACGCGCCGCTGCCGCCGGACTGCGCCTATTTCGGCGAGGTCAGCCTGTCCGGCGCGGTTCGGCCCGTCTCCCATGCCCCGGCAAGACTTAAAGAGGCCGGCAAGCTCGGCTTCGCCCAGGCGGTGCTGCCGACCGCCGCGGCGGGTCAGGATGTCGCGGGCATGACAACGAGGAGTGTCGGTCAGCTTGTCGAACTGGTGGCCGAGATTGCCGCGCGGCGGACCGACCGGCCTGAAGCGGAGGGTTAGGCGGGGATTGTCCGGCCGCGGTCTTTCGCCGCCTTAATCCTGACGCTGATTGTCCCAATTCTGGTTACGAAGATATTGACTATGGCCGCCAGTGCCGTCATGTCCCCGTAGCCCTTTGCCGCGGGGGGCTTGCCTCCACTCTGCTTGATTGTGCGCCTTCGGTGGAACATCTTCAGGCGGAAGGGGACGGACGGCGGACGCTGCGGGACGCAACACGAAGAATCGTGTTAGCAGATTGCGATTGTGGCCGCGCCGCCCGGCCGCCCTGGAACGGAAGAGCTCATGCCGGTTACGGTCCTCGACGTCATCGTCATCGTCGTCGTACTGATCTCGGCGGTCCTCGCCATGGTGCGAGGCTTTGTCCGAGAGGTTCTGTCAGTCGCCTCCTGGGTTGCCGCAGCGGCGGCCGCCTACTATTTCTACAAGTCGCTCCTGCCGCTGGTGGCGCCCTATTTCGACAACAAGACGATCGCGATCATCGTTTCGGCGGCGGCGATCTTCTTCGTCGCGCTGATCGTCGCGAGCTACATCACGATGAAGATTTCCGACTTCGTCATCGACAGCCGCATCGGGGCCATCGACCGGGCCTTCGGTTTCATCTTCGGCGCGGTTCGCGGCGTCCTGCTGCTGGTCATCGCGCTCCTGTTCTTCAACTGGCTGGTGCCGGCGCCGCCCGGATGGATCGCCGATGCTCGCACCAAGCCGTTTCTCGACAATCTCGGCGAGCAGCTGATGGCCGCCCTTCCCGCAGATGCCGAGGCGACCCTTCTCAAACGGATCAGGGGCGGCGGCAATGCAGACGACGCGGCCAATCCGCCAGCCGGCGACGCCGCCCCGGCCGACTCGCCCGACGATCCCGCCTATGACGACACGCAACGCGGTTCCATCGACCAGCTTATCGAGAACACGGATCCGGGAACGGCAAACTAACGTGAAGCGATCGTCGTCCGACCACGCCAAAGCGACCGGGGAACTGACGGGTCACCCCTTCGGCATCGATGACGACAAGCTGCACGAAGAATGCGGTGTCTTCGGCGTCTTTGGCCACCAGGATGCCGCTGCCCTGACCGCGCTCGGGCTCCATGCGCTCCAGCATCGCGGCCAGGAGGCCGCCGGCATCGTCTCCCTCGACGGCAAGGCTTTCCATCACGAGCGGCATTTTGGCGTCGTCGGCGACAATTTCACCGAGCGCGCGGTGATCGACCGGCTGCCGGGCGACCGCGCCATCGGCCACGTCCGCTACTCGACCCGCGGCGGGCCGATGGAGAGCAATATCCAGCCGCTCTTCGCCGGCTTTTCCGGCGGCGGCTTCGCCGTTGCCCATAACGGCAACATCACCAACGCCCTCTCCCTTCAGAATGAGCTGCAGCGTCGTGGCTCGATCTTCCAGTCGACCAGCGACACCGAGGTCATCCTCCACCTGATCGCCACCAGCCGCCGCGGCCGCCTGGTCGATCGCATCATCGACGCGCTGTCCGAGATCGAGGGCGCGTGGTCGCTGGTCTGCCTGTCGTCGAAGAAGATGATCGGCTGCCGCGATCCGCTGGGCGTCCGCCCCCTGGTCCTCGGCGACCTCGACGGGACGCCGATCCTCGCCTCGGAGACCTGCGCCCTCGATATCATCGGCGCCCGCTTCGTCCGTGACGTCGAGCCCGGCGAAATGGTCATCGTCACGCCCGAGGGCATCGAGAGCCTTCACCCGTTTCAGACGCACCGGCCGCGCTTCTGCATCTTCGAATACGTCTATTTCTCGCGTCCCGACTCGGTGGTCGACGGGCGCGGCGTCTATGAGGTGCGCAAACGCATCGGCGCCGAGCTCGCCCGCGAATCCCTGGCCCCGGCGGATCTGGTGGTGCCGGTGCCCGACTCGGGCACGCCCGCGGCAATCGGCTATGCCGAGGCGGCCGGCATCCCCTTCGATCTCGGCATCATCCGCAACCATTATGTCGGCCGCACCTTCATCGAGCCGAGCGACGCCATCCGCCACATGGGCGTCAAGCTCAAGCACAACGCCAATCGCGATATCCTCGCCGGCAAGCGCGTCGTGCTCGTCGACGATTCGATCGTCCGCGGCACCACGTCGTCGAAGATCGTGCAGATGGTGCGCGATGCCGGCGCCACCGAAGTCCACATGCGGATCGCCAGCCCGCCGACCAGCCATTCCTGCTTCTACGGCGTCGACACCCCGGAGGAGTCGCAGCTCATCGCCGCGCGCCTGACGGTCGAGGAGATGGAGGAGTTCATCAAGGTCGACAGTCTCCGCTTCCTGTCGATCGACGGCCTCTATCGCGCCGTCGGCGAAGCCCGGCGCAATTCGGAAGCGCCGCAATTCTGCGACGCCTGCTTCACCGGCGACTATCCGACCCGGCTCGTCGATCTCGAAAACCGGCGCGACGAAGAGACAGAGACGCCGCCACCCGACCTCCTGTCGCTGCTCGCCGGAACGGTATGACCGAAAAGTCCCTGTCCGGCCGCGTCGCCGTGGTCACCGGCGCCTCGCGCGGCATCGGCTATGCCGCGGCGAAGGCGCTGGCGGCGGAAGGCGCCCATATCGTTGCCGTCGCCCGCACGGTCGGCGGCCTCGAGGAACTCGACGACGAGATCCGGGCGATGGGCGGCGAAGCGACCCTCGTCCCCTTCGACCTCAAGGATTTCGCCGCCATCGATCGCCTCGGCGGCGCGATCTACGATCGCTGGGGCAAGCTCGACATCCTGCTCGCCAATGCCGGCCTGCTCGGCGTGATCACGCCGCTCGGACATCTCGAGCCCAGGGTCTTCGAAGAGGTCATGGCAGTGAATGTCACCGCGAACTGGCGGTTGATCCGCTCGCTCGACCCGCTGCTCCGCCTGTCAGACGCCGGCCGCTCCCTCTTCCTCACCTCCGGCGCCGTCCGGCGTTGCCGCCCGTATTGGGGCGTCTATTCGGCCTCGAAAGCCGCGCTCGAAGCGCTGGTGCGCACCTGGGCCCGTGAAATCCGCCAGACCGCCATGACCGCCAATCTCCTCGATCCGGGAGGTTTGCGCACGCACATGCGCGCCCGCGGGCGGCCCGGCGAAGATCCCGAAACGCTGAAGCCGCCCGAAACAGTCGCCCCCGACATCGTGCGGATGCTCTCGCCCGACTACGTGGCCAACGGCGTCCTGTTCAGCTTCCCCGACGGCAAAACCCACGACCTGATGACCCCGCTGTAGAGCCTGTTCAGGAAGGCGCGGGCCCTTTTCCGCCCGGAATTTCCGGCGAAACAAAGCTTACGACCGCTTGCGCTTGCGGCCCTCGAAGGGGTTCTCGCCCTTCCGCAGCATCAGCCGGATCGGTACGCCGGGCAGCTTGAAATCCTCGCGCAGCGCATTGACCAGGTAGCGCTGCCAGGCGTTCGGCAGCGCCTCGGGCCGCGAGCAGAAGGCGACGAAGCTCGGCGGTCGCGCCTTCGCCTGGGTGAGATAGCGCAACTTGATCCGCCGGCCGGAGACCGCCGGCGGCGGATGATGTTCGACGATCTCGCCCAGCCAGCGGTTGAGCTTCGCCGTCGGGATGCGCCGGTTCCACAACTCATAAGCCTCGACGACCTTGGCCATCAGCTTGTCGATGCCCTTGCCGGTCAGGCCCGACACCGGCATCAGGGCGACGCCGCGGATCTGCGGCAGCAGGCGCTCGACCTCGATGCGGAGTTCCTTGAGCACCGGCTGCGGATCCTCGATGAGATCCCACTTGTCGAGGGCGATCACCAGCGCCCGGCCCTCGGTTTCGACCAGGTCGGCGATGTGCAGATCCTGCTTGTCGAAGGGGCTGGTCGCGTCGAGCACGAGGATCACGACTTCGGCGTAACGGATGGCGCGCAAGCCGTCGCCGACCGCCAGCTTTTCGAGCTTTTCGACCACCCTCGCCCGGCGGCGCATGCCGGCGGTGTCGAATAGCCGGAACTGATGATCGCGCCACGTCCAGTCGACGGAAATGGAATCGCGGGTGATGCCGGCCTCGGGGCCGGTGAGCAGCCGCTCTTCGCCGAGCATCCGGTTGATCAGGGTCGATTTGCCGGCGTTGGGACGCCCGATCACGGTGATCCGGATCGGCCTGTCGGCCTCGCCTTCGGCCTCGGGCCGAAGATCCTCGGGCAACGCGGCGACGATCGCGTCATGGAGGTCGCCCATGCCCTCGCCGTGCTCGGCCGACACCGCCAGCGGCTCGCCGAAGCCGAGTTCATAGGCCTCCAGCGCACCCGCCGCCCCGGCCTTGCCCTCCGCCTTGTTGGCGACCAGCACCACCGGCTTGCCGAGGCCATGCAGCAGCGTCGCAAAATGGGCGTCGAGCGGCGTCACGCCGGCGCGGGCGTCGATCATGAACAGGGTGAGGTCGGCGGTGGCGACCGCTGCTTCGGTCTGCACCCGCATCCGGCCGGCGAGCGAATCCGGCGCCGCTTCCTCGAGACCGGCGGTGTCGATGATGGTGAAGTCGAGGCCGTGCAGCGAGGCTTCGCCCTCGCGACGGTCGCGGGTCACGCCCGGCTGGTCGTCGACCAGCGCGAGCTTGCGGCCGACCAGCCGGTTGAACAGCGTCGACTTGCCGACATTCGGTCGTCCGATGATGACGACACGCGGTGCATGATCGAGCATGGCCCGGTTCCCGGCGGTTGAGCGCGGCCGACGAAGACCGGTAACGCCTTAGCCTTCGCCCGGGTCCGCGGCCGCGGGCTGGCCTTCGCGCGATGCGATCAGCGACAGCATCAGCTGGGCGCGGGATCGCGCGCCCTGCCCGCCTTCCTGATCGTCGGCAATTTCGGTGAAATAGGTCCGCGCGGCGGTCAGGTCGTCCGCCCGGAAGGCCGCGAAGCCAAGGATTTCGCGAGCGTTCTCCCGCCAGGGATTTCCAGTATCGGCAAGGTCGCCGATCCGCGCTTTCAACTCGTCGACGCTGGCGCTGTCCGACAGCAGCATGGCGGCCCGCAGCCGCGCAAGATCCCCGACCAGCGGCGGAACATCGCCGCGCGACTTGATGGAATCGTACGCCGCGACCGCGCCGTCGACGTCGCCTGCCGCCGCTTTCTCGCTGGCGATCCGGAAAGAGGCGAGCGCCGGGTAGGCGCCACTCCCGTCCTTGGCGATCTCGTCGAGCGCGGCGATGGCCTCGTCATGCTTGCCGTCGTCGGCAAGGTTGATCGCCGCCACGAAGCGGTCGCCGGTCGCCGCGGCCTGGCTGTTCTGCCAGTATTGCCAGCCGCGATAGCCGCCGGTGACCACGACGATCAGGACCGCGACCCCGATGACATAGATCCCGAAGCGGTCCCAAAGCCGCTTGAACCGCTCGTTGCGGATATCCTCATCGACTTCGCGAAAGATATCGGACATCAATCCTCACATTCGGCGCCCCGCGCCACGCGCGCCGCACACTATCGCCGCCATGAAGCGGTTGCAAACGCCGGCTAACCGGCCTGGCGCGCTATTTCTTCGCTTTATACACGTTGTCTTCGGCCGGAAAAGTCCGGTCGCGCACCGCCTCCACATAGGACCGCACCGATCCCTCGATCTCGTCGGCGAGATTTCCGAACCGTTTGACGAATTTCGGCACCCAGGGGCTGAGGCCGAGCATGTCCTCCAGCACCAGGATCTGGCCGTCGCAGGCCGACGAGGCGCCGATGCCGATGGTCGGTACCGGAATCGTCTCGGTAATCCTGCGGGCCAGCGGTTCGACGACCGCCTCGACGACCACCGCGAAGGCTCCGGCCTCGGCCACGGCTTCGGCGTCGGCGACGATCGACTCGGCCGCGGCCGGGTCCCGCCCCTGGACCTTGAAGCCGCCGATCGTATTGACCGCCTGCGGGGTCAGTCCGACATGGCCCATCACCGGCACACCGCGCTCGACGAGAAAGTGGATGGTTTCGGCCATCCGGCTGCCGCCTTCGAGCTTCACGGCACCGCAGCCTGTCTCCTTGAGGACCCGGGCAGCGGACTGGAATGCCTTGACCGGGCTCTCTTCATAGCTGCCGAAGGGCAGGTCGACGACGACGAGACAGTGGCTGGCGCCGCGCATGACCGCCTGCCCCTGCAGGATCATCATGTCGAGCGTCACCGGAAGCGTCGTCTCGAGGCCGTGCATCACCATGCCCAGCGAATCGCCGACCAGGATGAAATCGACAAGGGGATCGATGATCCGCGCGGTATGGGCGTGGTAGGAGGTCAGCGAGACGATCGGTTCCTTTCCCTTGCGGACGCGGATGTCGTTGGCGGTGATCCGCCGTGTTTCGGTCTGGGAAGACATTGCTGCCGTTATTCCTTGGGTGCC
Organism: uncultured Alphaproteobacteria bacterium; assembly: GCA_963812275.1. GTDB lineage: Bacteria > Pseudomonadota > Alphaproteobacteria > Rhizobiales > Kaistiaceae > Bauldia. The sequence goes on from CAWEUQ010000008.1 coordinate 309,733, forward strand.
TCAGCCGAGCGGGCTGACGCCGAAGAGCCACAGATGGACGCGCCACACCAGAAGCCCGTAGAGCGCGGCGCCGATGACAATGGCGATGATATCGAACCGCCAGGAGGCTGGCGCCCTGGATTTGACCGGCCGCGATCCCTGCGCAACGAGATCGACGACGGCCCAGACCAGGAAGGTGCCGAACAGAACAGTCGTGCCGACCGCACCGTTCACAAAAAGGTGAGCAACGGCCCAAATCAGCGTCCCGATCAGGAGCGGATGCCTGACGGCCCGGCTGATGTGGCTCGGCGGCAGCGCGCTGGCGATCGCCAGGATCAAGGCAACCAGCACCAGGAGTTCGGTCGCATGGCGAAGCCAGGACGGCGGTGCATAGAGGAAAGCAGGATCTGAAGCGGTTCTGCCAAATCCCCAAACAATAAGAACAAATCCAATCACAGAGACAAGCGCATAGGCGCCTTTGTAAGGCCCTTCGCCGATCCGGGCGATAAGCGCGTCGCGTCCGCCAGGAGCCAAAATCCTGATGGAATGCACGCCAAGGAAAAGGATCAGTCCGACGATGAGGATGAGCACCGTTGCCCCCTTGCTACACTCGCCCACGATCTAACACGCGCGCTGGCCAGTTACATGTTGTTTATGAAAGGCTTGCTATCATGCCAGGCACTTCTGGAGGGTTGAGATTCGGACAGATGGTCTCGGATCGTCGTAAACAAAGGGGCTGGTTCACATGAGGCTATTCGGCATTGTAGTGGCGCTTTTTGCGCTTTTTGTCGCTTTCCCCGCAGCCGCGGCGAAAGTGGAAGCCAGGATCGATATTTCGTCGCAGCGCATGTACGTCTCGGTCAACGGCGTCAAGAAATACACGTGGCCGGTCTCGACGGGCCGCAGTGGCTACGGCACGCCGACCGGCAGCTATCGCCCGGTGCGGCTGGAGAAGAACTGGCATTCGACCAAATATGACAACGCGCCGATGCCCTATTCGGTCTTCTTCCGTGGCGGCTATGCGATCCACGGCACGACCTCGATCCGCAATCTCGGTCGCCCCGCCTCGCATGGTTGCGTGCGCCTGCATCCGTCCAACGCCGCGAAGCTCTATTCGCTGATTCAGCGATACGGGATGGGCAACGCCAGGGTTGTGGTTACCCGCTAGGGTCCTCGTCAGCGGAGGCTGTCCGATGGGTATGACAGGACACGGCCGCGTGCTCGTACGTGGTTGGCATGTCGCGTTACTCGCGGTTGCAATGGCGGTCGTCGGCGGTCATCCCGCCGCGGCCGGAAACCTCGACGGCGTCCAGGTTGCAAGCGTTGAGCCAGCAGAGTCGTCGGCGGCCGTCGAGGCGCCGCCGCCGGCGAAGCTGGTGGTTGCCCGCGTCGATCTCTCCGACCAGAAAATGTACGTCTATGTCGGCGAGAAGCTGTCCTACGTCTTCCCGGTCTCAAGTGGCCGGGGCAGCTATCGGACGCCGACCGGCCGCTGGAACGCCGAATGGCTGTCGCCGCACCATCGATCGAAGAAATACCACAACGCTCCGATGCCGTGGTCGGTGTTCTTCTATCGCGGCTACGCGGTGCACGGCACGACCGATCTCAAGCGTCTCGGCACCCCGGCCTCGCATGGCTGCATCCGCCTGCATCCCGACAATGCCAAGATTTTCTTCCAGCTGGTTCAGACGAACGGCAAGGAGAATTCGCTGGTCTCGATCGTCCGCTGACTCGGGCGCATCGCCAATTCGAGCATTCCAGCGGCCGCCTCTCGGGGCGGCCGTTTCTTCGTCACCCGGCGGCTGATGCCCGCACGGAAGATCTCACGGCCACGACCGATTATTGCTGTACGCGCTGCCAGCGGGTGCCGTCGGACCCGTAAAGTCCGGCCGGATCCACCTGGAGGTCGCCGCCGATGCAGGCATTGGTCCGGATCATGTCGCTCCATGAAATCATCAGGTTGACGGCGTTGCCGCCAATGCCGTGCGCCGCCCAGCGGCCATGACCATAATTGTCCGAGCACCCGGTGTTGCTGCAGGTCTGGTCCTTGTATTCGAACCCGCCGTTACCGGAAAAGTTGCGGTATTGGCGACTGATCATGCCGAGTTGCGGTGCCGGTATCTCTGCGTAATAGACTCCGGCGATCTGCGCCATCACACCCGGGTCGGCCGACTGCAGGCTCTGGTACCAGGACTGGGTCAGCGCTTCATCGTAGTAGGCGGGCGTGTGGCCGAATGCGTCGGTGCCGTCCCTCGTCACCCAGCAACCGGGATCCTGTTGGGCGACGGCGGGTCCTGTCGCTGGCACGGCCAGCACCAGGGCAAGGCAGAGCAGGCGCGGTACCGAAGGTATCGACGAAGGCGGAAGCATGATTGTCTCCATGGACGGTGCGGTTTCACGCTGAGATAATCACAACCTCGAGCCCATCGCATCTGGATTCAGCCTGGCCTCAGGTGGCGAGGGAATCGTCCGTCACGTCTTTCTTGGGCCTGAACAGCAAGCCGGCCGGGAAAAGCAGCAGCCAGGAATAGCGGGCAAGGCTCGGATCGAACTGGGCGATAATAATCGAGACCAGAAAGACCGCGGTCGTCATCAGCGACCGGGCGATATGACGCCAACGGTGGCCGGGCGCGACGGGCTTTTCGACCAGGCCCCGGCGCTCCGCATGGAAGCCCATCCAGGCAAGCAGCGCCGACGCGGTCGCCATGGTCGCGGCGTAGAGCGAGGTCGCGACCATTCCGTCATTCTCGCTGATCACCGACGTGACGAACGGGACGAAGCCAACCGTCAGCAGGAAGAAGATATTCAGCCAGACAAAGGGACCGTCGATCTTCGTCAGGCCGCGGAACTTGGCGGTATGCAGCATCCAGTAGTTGCCGATCACCAGAAAACTGATCAGGTAGCCGAGATATTCAGGCCAGATTCCGGCCAATTCCCGCAGCAACTCGCTGTCGCTGGCGTCGCCGATCGGGCTTGGGAGCTGGATGTCGAGAACCAACAGCGTCATCGAGATGACAATGACGCCGTCCGTGAAGGCACCCAGCCTGTCGATGTCGCGGTTTTCGGCCATTCACCCCTCGAGCGTATCCGGTTTCCAGCCGCCTTTCGGATAGCAGCGGAGCGTCAACAAACCGTGAGCCGCGGACGCCGGCGCCGGCCTGAAGCATTCTGACATCCGGGAGGATTCAGATCGTCCAGCCGCCGTCGATGACGTGGGTCTGGCCCGTCGTGTTAGCCGCCCCCGCCAGATAGACCGCGAGCTCGGCGACCTCCTCGGGCGTCCCCAGCCGCCCGAGCGGCTGGCGCGCGACGAAGCCGGCCCGCGCCGTCTCGTAGTCGCCCTGTGCACGGAACCTCTCGACGAGCGACGGGCTCTCGACCGCGCCCGGGCAGATCGCATTGCAGCGGATGCCCTGCCCGGCGAAATCCCGCGCGATCGATTTGGTCAGCCCGACCACCGCCGCCTTGGTCACCCCGTAGGCGAAGCGGTTCGGCGCGCCGGTGATGCTGCCGATCACCGAGGCCATGTTGATGATCGCGCCACCGCCCCGCGCGATCATCCCCGGAAGCACGGCGCGGATCGTCCGTACCATCGACTTGACGTTGAGGTCGAAGGCGAAATCCAGCTCACCGGGCTCCATGTCGAGGATCGTGCCGGCGTGGACGTGGCCGGCGCAGTTGAACAGGATGTCGACCGCGCCGATCCCGGCCACCGCCGCGTCGATCGCCGCGTCGTCGAGGACATCCAGCCGGCGGATCGCGATACCCGGCTCGCCGTCGAGCTCGGCCAACGTCTCCGCGTTGATGTCGGTCGCGTGGACCGTCGCCCCGGCGCGGGCGAAGGCGCGCGCCGTCGCCTGGCCGATGCCCTGCCCCGCGGCCGTCACCAGCACGACCTTTCCATCAAGACGCGTCGCCATGTCCCCCCGCCGTTTCCCTTCCAATTCCGGCCGGCAGTGTAGCGTGGTCTCAAGGATCGCGCATATCGTCCGTCCCGCTCAGGGCCGGGCGCGAAAGGTCCGTCCGGTCAGCCGCCCAGCGCCGCCTCGTAGGTCTCCGGCCTGAAGCCGACCCTTATCGTTCCACCGAGATCGAGGACCGGCCGCTTGATCATGCTCGGCTGCTCAAGCATCAGCGCGACCGCCTTCTTCTCCGTCAGGTCCGCCTTGTCGGCCTCGGGCAGCTTGCGAAACGTCGTGCCGGCACGGTTGAGCAGCACCTCCCAACCGACCTCCTTCGCCCAGCCCTCGAGCCGGCCGCGGTCGATGCCGCTCTTCTTGTAGTCGTGGAAGGCGTAGGCAACGTCGTGCGCGTCGAGCCAGGCCCGCGCCTTCTTCATCGTGTCGCAGTTCCTGATCCCGTAGATCGTG
>CAWEUQ010000009.1:0-39390 GCA_963812275.1 uncultured Alphaproteobacteria bacterium
GATGGCTGTGGTGGCGACAAGCGCGGTGAAAGTCATCATCGCCAGGTGTCGAACCGCGAGTATGGACATCCGATCTGCCATGTTCCCCTCCGTTGCCGCCTCCCAGCCAAGTTTTGACGGCGATGACAAAAAACGTTTCGCGAAACGTTTCGCGCTGGATATTCGCATGCTACAAAGCGCAATCATTGGTGTCAATCGATGTCGCACGTGGGCGTCGCAATTCGTGAAAGGAGAGCCGTGCGCGGAGAATCGCTGAGCGGACCACCGCCGCGACGGATCGGAATCCGGGACGTCGCCCAGAGCGCGGGGGTGGCGATTTCGACCGTATCCAAGGTCTTTTCCGGCCGAGGCGAGGTCACGCCCGTGCTGCGGACGCGCGTCCTCGCCGCAGCGGCGGAACTCGGCTATCAGCCGAATTTCATCGCCCAGAGCCTTCGCCGTGGCTCGACCGACCTGATCGGCTTCGCCACCTCGGATCTGTCGGATCCGTTTTCAGCGGAGATCGTCGCGGGGGCGGAGTCCGTCCTGCGGCCGACCGGTTGCGCGCTGCTGGTGATGAGCTCGAGCCGCGATCCGAACGCCGAGGCGGCCAACATCCGCTACCTCGGCAGCCGACGCGTCGATGCGATCCTGGTCCTGCCGTCGCGGGACGACGACCCCGACCTGTTCGCGGCTCTCGCCGAGTTCGACGGGCCGATCGTCGTGCTGGAGAGCGAACTGCGCAGCCACGTACCGGTCGATGCCGTCTGCGCCGATCATCGCGACGGCATGCGCCAGGCGGTCGAGCATCTGGCGGCCCATGGCCATCGTCGCATCGCCGCGCTGACCGGACCCGACAGCCGCCGATCCGGGCGGGAGCGCGCGGGTGGCTTTCTCGAGGGAATGCAGGCGGCCGCCGGCGAAAGTCCTGCTGGTCCCGTCGCGACGGAACAGACCGCCGAAGCCGGCGAAGCGGAAGTGCAACGCCTCATCGATGGACCGTCGCCGCCGACCGCTCTCATCGCTGGCGGCCTGCCGCTGCTGATTGGCGCTCTGCGGGCGATCCATCGGCGCGGCCTGGTGGTCGGGCGCGACCTTGCCCTGGTCGGCTGGGACGACGGACCGCTCGTGGAACTTTCCCAGCCGGCGATCGCTGTCGTCGACCGCGATGCACAAGGGCTTGGCGCGGCGGCGGCGACGCTGGCGCTGAGACGGCTGGGTTACGGCGGCGACCGCGACGACAGTCCGCCCCGCGTCGAGATCCGTGCGACGAGGTTCATCCAGCGGGCTTCGAGCGCGATGGATCTGCGTCGACTTCCGTCGACAATCGAAACCTGAACGCGAGGATATCCAGAATGACCGAGCTCTTCTCTTTCGCTGATGGCCGACGCGCCCTTGTCACCGGCGGAGCGGGGGACTCGGCCTCGGCGTGGCGCGACGTCTCCTCGGCGGCGGCGCCACAGTGGCGATCGCCGACCTGTCCGTCGCGCTCGACCGCATGGCGACACAGGACGCGGCCCCGTTCGTGCCGGTCGCGATGGATGTCACCGACGACGCGTCGGTCGCCGCCGGCGTCGCCGACGCCGCGGTGCGGCTCGGCGGGCTCGACACGCTGGTCAATTCGGCCGGTGTCTTCCAGTTTCGCGCGCTTGAGGGAATCGCCACGGCCGAATGGGACCGCATTCTCGATGTCAACCTGCGCGGTACCTTCCTCGTGATGCGGGAAGCCATGCCGCATCTCAAGGCGTCCGGCCGGGGGCGGGTGGTGAACATCTCTTCCGATGCGGGCAAGAAGGGCTTCGCGCTGCTTGCTGCCTACTGCGCGTCAAAATTCGGGGTCGTCGGCCTGACCCAGGCGGTTGCGGCCGAGGTTGCGCCGGATGGCGTCCGCGTCAACGCGGTCTGTCCCGGCACGGTGGCCGAGACCGGGATGGGGCGGCTCGTCATCGACCAGAAGATCGAACTCGGCTATGGCTCGTCGCCCGAGGATGTGGTGCAGCGCGGCGGCGCTTCCTTTCCGCTTGGACGGGTCGGCACGGTCGCCGATGTCGTCGACGCCATCATGTTCCTGGTCTCGGAAAGCTCGAACTGGATCACCGGCGAATCGGTCAACATCGACGGCGGCTCGCTGTGTGGCTGAGCGCTTTAAGGTAGCCAGCGCGGCCATTGCGGGGCCTGCGCACCGTCGTGACCTCGATGGTTCGGCCGTCAATAGTTCCCGCCTAGAAAAGGACAGGCCTCCAAGCGGGCAATCGATCGACGCTCTTCCGAGGGTCAGTCATGATCCCAGCGATTGCTATTTGATTGTTAGCCTGCTGGATGAGCCAGTGCCAATGCCCGAAACGGTCTGAGTCTCATGGTGCTGCCGGACAGGATTGAACTGTCGACCTCTCCCTTACCAAGGGAGTGCTCTACCACTGAGCTACGGCAGCCGCGACCGGCGAGACCGGACGGCGGCCTTACTGCCACAAGGGCGCGCGGGCTTCAAGCATAACGCCACTGGCGAGAGCATGGCTTGGGCGCTAATTTGGTCGCATGAGCAACGATCGGGACGCGTCGGCGAAGCCGACGGCGAAGGAAGCGCGCGAGGCGCGGCTTGGCCGCGGCGCTCCGCGACAACCTGAGGCGGCGGAAGGCCGCGGCATCCGGAGATTCGGCCGGGCCGGCCGCCGATATCGGCGGCGAAGACGGCGAGCGCGCGCCGGAGAGCGGCTGAGACGACGGCGGCGCGAAGCCTTGTCTAGGCCGCAAAGCTGGGCTAGACGGGCCAAATCTGCCGGAATCGGGGTCTTCGGGACAAGCCGGCACCGACCTAAAAAAGGGGGCGACATTCATGGAGCGCATTCGCATCGTCGGCGGCGCGCCGCTGAACGGAACCATTCCGATCTCCGGCGCCAAGAACGCAACCCTGCCCCTGATGATCGCGAGCCTGCTCACCAGCGAGACGCTGGTCCTCGAAAACGTTCCCCATCTCGCCGATGTCGCCCTGCTCAAGCGGATTCTCGGCAACCACGGCGTCGACTGCCTGATCCAGGGCAAGCGCGCCGGCCAGAACGGCACGACGGCCGAAACCATCGAGCTCTCGGCCGGCGAGATCGTCGATACCGTCGCGCCCTACGATCTGGTCTCCAGGATGCGGGCGAGCTTCTGGGTGATCGGCCCGCTGATCGCCCGCATGGGCGAGGCGCGGGTGTCGCTGCCGGGCGGCTGCGCCATCGGCACCCGACCGGTCGACCTCTTCATCATGGCGCTGCGCGAACTCGGCGCCGAGATCGACATCGACGGCGGCTATGTCGTCGCCCGGGCGCCGAAGGGCCTGAGAGGCGGGCGCATCGCCTTCCCCAAGGTGACCGTCGGCGCGACCCATGTCGCGATGATGGCGGCGGCGCTCGCCCGCGGCGAAACGGTCATCGAGAACGCCGCCCGCGAGCCGGAGGTGGTCGATCTCGCCGACTGCCTTCTCAAGATGGGCGCCAAGATCTCCGGCGCCGGCACCGCGACCATCCGGGTCACCGGCGTCGATCGCCTTTCCGGCGCCCGCCACGCGGTGATGCCCGACCGGATCGAGACCGGCACCTATGCCTTCGCCGTCGCCATGGCCGGCGGTGACGTGCTGCTCGAAGGCGCATCATCGGCAACCCTCGAGAAGCCGCTCGAACTGCTCGCCGAGGTCGGTGCCGAGGTCACCACGACCAATGAAGGCATCCGCATCCGGCGCAACGGCAGCGGCCTCAATGCCGTCGACGTCAGCACCGCGCCGTTCCCCGGCTTTCCGACCGACCTTCAGGCGCAGCTGATGGCTCTGGTCTGCCACGCCAGGGGCACCTCGCACATCCGCGAGACCATCTTCGAGAACCGCTTCATGCACGTCCAGGAACTGGCGCGGCTCGGCGCCGACATCCACCTCGACGGCCAGATGGCGACGGTCAACGGCATCGACCGGCTGAAGGGCGCCGAGGTCATGGCGACCGATCTTCGGGCGTCGATGTCGCTGGTCATCGCCGGGCTTGCCGCCGAGGGCGAGACCATCGTCAACCGGGTCTATCATCTCGACCGGGGCTTCGAGCGGATCGAGCAGAAGCTCGGCAACTGCGGCGCGACCGTCGAGCGACTTGCGGGCTGACCGGGGCAGGTATTCCCTCGGCGAAAGGACTTGTTCCGAAGGCGGCTCCGGCAGCCGTGCGCTATTGCGCCGCAGCGTCCGGCACACTACCTGTGGCCCGTCAGCCACAGCACGCAAAAGATCGCATCATGAGCCAACCCGACTGCCTGAAGCTGCTCGCCCTCGACGATGAGGACCTCTCGGTCCTGTCGGCCCATGTCCAGGACGCGGTGATGAAGGTCGGCGACATGGAGTATCTGCCCAGGGAGGGCCGTTTTGCCCTGGTGGTGAACCGGTTCATCTGGGAGAAATGCGACGGTCGCCGCGCCGACTTCGAACGCCGTCGCACCGCGCTGGTGTTTGACCGGGTCAAGGCGGCGCGAACCAGCCGGCTGCGGCGGGACCGCCCGGACGCGGTGCTGGAATTGCTGGCGATCAGCTTCGAGCCCGGCGACGCGCCCGGCGGCAGCCTGACCCTGATCTTCGCCGGTGGCGCGGCGGTGCGGCTCGAGGTCGAGTGCATCGAGGCGCGGCTCGCCGATCTCGGCGCGGCCTGGGCGACGACGGCGATGCCGGAACACGATCTCTCGGCCGATACCGCCAGCGCCTGACGGAGGCCGGCGGGGGAATGGTCACGAGGCTCAGCCAGTCCGATTCGGGCTTCGAGGATGATTTCCGCGCCCTGCTCGATGCCAAGCGCGAGATCGCCGAGGATGTCGAGACGGTGGTGCGGGCCATCATCGATGACGTCCGCCGGCGCGGCGACGCGGCGCTGATCGATTACACCCGAAAATTCGACCGGCTCGAACTCGCGCCGGAGGCGCTGCGGATCCCGGACGACGAATTCGCCGCCGCCGAACGCGACGTCGCGCCCGACGCGCTTGAAGCCCTGCGCTTCGCCAAATCCCGGATCGAGAGCTTTCCACCGCCGCCAGATGCCGGCCGACGATCGCTATACGGACGACCTCGGTGTCGAGCTCGGCTTGCGCTGGACGGCGATCGAGGCGGTCGGCCTCTATGTGCCCGGCGGCACCGCCGCCTATCCGAGTTCGGTCCTGATGAACGCGGTGCCGGCCAGGGTCGCCGGCGTCGAACGCGTCGTCCTGACCGTGCCGACACCCGACGGCGTGATCAATCCGCTGGTGCTGGTCGCCGCCCGGCTTGCCGGAATCGACGAGGTCTATCGCGTCGGCGGCGCCCAGGCGATCGCCGCGCTCGCCTATGGCACCAGGACCATCCGGCCGGTGGCCAAGATCGTCGGCCCCGGCAACGCCTATGTCGCCGCGGCCAAGCGGCTGGTCTTCGGCCAGGTCGGCATCGACATGATCGCCGGCCCGTCGGAAGTGCTGGTGGTCGCCGATGGCGACAACGATCCCGACTGGATCGCCGCCGACCTTCTCGCCCAGGCCGAGCATGACGCCGCCGCCCAGTCGATCCTGATCACCAACTCGGCCGATCTCGGCGATCGCGTCGCCGAAGCGGTCGAGCGCCAGCTGACGACGCTGCCGCGCGCCGCGATCGCCGCCGCGAGCTGGCGGGACTACGGCGCGATCATCGTCGTCGGATCGCTGGCCGCGGCCATGGAGCTCGCCAACCGGGTCGCGCCGGAGCATCTGGAACTCGCGGTCGCCGAGCCGGAAGCGCTGCTCGCCCGCGTCCGCAATGCCGGTTCGGTGTTCCTTGGCCGCTATACGCCGGAAGCGATCGGCGACTATGTCGGCGGTCCCAACCATGTCCTGCCGACCGCCCGCTCGGCCCGCTTCTCCTCGGGCCTTTCGGTCCACGATTTCATCAAGCGGACGACGCTGCTCAGGCTCGGCGCGGAACAGCTCCGCGCGCTCGGACCGGCGGCAATCGCGCTGGCCGAGGCCGAAGGCCTTGGCGCCCATGCGCGGTCCGTGTCGATCCGGCTGAACCGGTAGGGCGGCGGAGCCATGGCCGCGGCAGGCGAGTCCCGCTCAGGCCGGCTTGTCGGCGTCGAGATCGACCCGGAATCGCTTGCCGGCTCGCGGCCGTTTCTCGAGGCCGAGCGCCTCGTTGCGATGCGCGACCTGATCGCCGCCGACAACCGCTTCGTGCCGGCCGGAGGGAAGGGGACCTACCGGCTGCGGATATCGCTCACCGAAGGCAAGCTGGTGCTGGACGTTTCCGACGCCGCTGGCGGCCCGGTCGTCCGCCATATCCTGTCGCTGAAGCCGCTGTCGCGGGTGGTCCGCGACTATTTCCTGATCTGCGAGACCTATAAATCGGCCAAGGGCACGATATCGCCGACGCGATTCGAGGCGATCGACGTCGGGCGGCGCGGCGTCCATAACGAAGGCGCCGAGCTTCTGAGGGATCGGCTGGCCGGCAAGATCGACATGGATTTTGCCACCGCGCGGCGGCTTTTCACCCTGGTCTGCGCGCTCAACTGGCGCGACCGGCATGAGGCATGATCCGGTTCACAATTCCCCGCTTATCGGCTACCGTCCCCCGCCTTTGAGAGCCACTGCCAGACAAGGGACCGCATGGCCAAGGAAGAGATTATCGAATTCCCCGGGGTCGTCTCTGAATTGCTTCCCAACGCGACATTCCGCGTGAAACTTGAAAACGACCATGAGATCATCGCACATACGGCCGGCCGGATGCGAAAGAATCGCATTCGGGTTCTCGCCGGCGACAAAGTCCTGGTCGAGATGACTCCCTATGATCTGACCAAGGGTCGGATCACCTACCGCTTCAAATAGGCCCGGCAGCCGGTCGCCGGCGCCGTCGCAGGACCATGACATGCCTGGACGTCTGAAACTGGTTCTCGCGTCGGGCTCGCCGCGCCGCCTCCAGCTCCTCAACCAGATCGGCGTCGAACCCGATCGGCTGATGCCGACATCGGTCGACGAGACGCCGAAGCGGCACGAACTGCCCCGCAACCTGGCCAAGCGACTGGCGCGCGAGAAGGCGGACGCGGCGCTCGCCATGATGAAAGGCGAGGCGGAGCTCGAGAACGCGCTGATCCTGACCGCCGACACCGTGGTCGGGGTCGGGCGCCGCTGCCTGCCCAAGGCCGAGCGCATCGAGGAGGCGGCGAGCTGCCTGCGGCTGCTCTCGGGGCGGTCGCACCGGGTCTATACCGGCCTTGTCCTGGCCAATGCCGCCGGCCATGTCCGCCAGCGCCTGGTCGAGACCCGGGTCCGCTTCAAGCGCCTGTCGCGCGAGGACATGGAGAGCTATCTCGCCTCCGGCGAATGGCGCGGCAAGGCCGGTGGCTATGCGGTGCAGGGACTGGCCGGCGGTTTCGTCATCAAGCTGGTCGGCTCCTACACCAATGTCGTCGGTCTTCCGCTCCACGAGACGATGGCGCTCCTCATCGGCGAGGGCTATCCGATCCATTTCAACTGGCTGAAGGGCGGCTGAGGCCAATGGCCGATCCGGACAAGGACGATTCTGCGAAGCCCGGAGCCGACGTCGTTCCGCTGCGGCCGCGCCGGCCCTGTCCGATCTGCGGCAAGCCCTCAGTGCGCGCCACGTTTCCCTTCTGCTCGAAGCGCTGCGCCGATGTCGACCTCCATCGCTGGCTTTCCGGCTCCTACGTCATCCCGGCGCGCGACGACGACGAGGACGAGGATGAGGATGGCGGGCCTGCCGCCTGAACGGTGGGCCTTCGGACGCCGCGGTTACCGGGGTCGGCGGTCTCCCGCAAACCGGAACGGTTTCGGCCTCGCCGGGCCGGGAATTCCGCCGGTCGGCCGGGTGCCAGGAGCGCCGGGAACGGGCGGGTGAGCGGACCACTCGCGGGGCGGATGCGACCGCGTCGTCGAGTGATCTGGACACGTCCCGGCGAGTTTCCTATAACCCGACGCCTTGCCGGAAACGGGCGCTTCGAAAACGCCCCGGTTACCGGCGGCGCCCAGGTAGCTCAGTTGGTAGAGCAGCGGACTGAAAATCCGCGTGTCGGTGGTTCGAATCCGCCCCTGGGCACCATTCTCAACGCATTGATAATTAGCCGGTAATCGGTCTTCTGCAGGGTTCGCTTTGAGGCCGGTTAAGTCTTGATGGTACCATAGTGGTACCAGTTTTGCAGTTTCGCGCATCTCAATTGCGCGAAAATCGCTCCTTCAAGGCGCGTTTGGCGAATCGCGTCATCGTCGGCGGAACGTCACGCCATGCAACAAAACCTAACGCGACGGGGGCGGACCGTTCGCGTGCGACGCCACCGTTCTCTCTGCTACCCTTTCCATCATCCGCATCAAACGATCGAGCTCGGCATCACGCGATCGCCGCCCGGTTGCGTGCGACGATTTCGTCGTGGGTCAGCGTGCCGCCAGCAGCCATGACTTCTCTGATGACGGCGTCGCGATTGCCGGGCGCGCGTGGCCGGTCGGCCGAATGCAGCGCCGATTTCAACTCGTTCGCCGTCAGTTCCGTGCAATAGGCGGGGGTGCCAGGCTGCTGACGCCAAGAGTCACCGAGACTTCCAGAGTCCAGCGCGTCGAAGCCGGTGGCTTCAACCAGTTTCACCGCAGTGGCCTTGGCCCTCGGATCGTCACCCGCGACAGGAATGGCGATACGTCCGGATGCCCCGCACAGTTGCCCCGCCCAGCCAGTGTCACCGCCAGCGCGGCGTTCCAGGCTTTGACGACCGGACGGCCGATCTGCTCGCTCACCCAGACGCTTTCGGGCTTGCCGCCGTCAACACCGGCGATCGCACGGTCGCGGAACGGATAATAGTTGGCGGTGTCGATCGCGACGAGCTCGGCAGGCAGGTCCTTCAACGCCGATTGGGAAACGCCAAGTTAGGCCGCGACAAGCATCCTGGTTCATCTCCATTATTGACATGTACGAACTAGTGCGTTTACGCATGGTGTGGCGGAAGACTGAGAGGGAGGACTTCGCAAAGCCGCGCACCGGCTTCGGAAGACAGGTGCTGGAGCGCGCCGCGGTACCGCCTGCCAAATCACAGAAACAAACCCCTACGGAGGAGCCCAACGATGTTGAGAAAGAAACTGGTTTTTGCGCTCGCGGGCGCGCTGCTCGCCGGAGTGGCGTCGGTCGGCAGTGCTGCCGCCGCCGATTCCAAGGGCAAGATCGTCGTCTTCATCATCTCGAGCACAAATCCCTACATCGGCCAGTGGGAAAAGGGCGCGAAAGCGAAGGCGGACGAGCTCGGCTACGAAATCAAGTTCATCGAAAACAATTTCAACCAGTCCGAAGAAGACAATCAGGTGCAACAGCAACTGTCCTCGGGCGAGGAGGTCGCCGGCTATATCTGGTGGCCGTTCCAGAATGCCGCGGGTATTGCCTCACTCCGCGCGCTCAAACAATCCGGTGCGCCGGTTGTCCTGACCAACCAGTTCCCGATCAAGGGCTCGGAGGAATTCTGGACGGCCTACGCGGGCGCCAATGACTTCCTGAGTGGCAAGACCGCCGCCGAGATGCTTCTCGATGCCTGCGCCAAGTCGACCACGACAACGTGTGACAAGGGCTTCATCATACGCTTCCCCGCCGGCTATTCGGCGGGCGATGATCGCGTCGCCGGTTTCCAGAGCGTAACCGACGGCAAGCTGACGACCCTGGACATCGTTCCTTCCGGAGGGTTCATGGAGGACGACGGGTACAAGGTCGCCGCGCAGATCATCCCGGCTCACAAGGAAGGCCTGACCTGGATTTACACCGAGAACGATTCCATGGCCGCTGCCTCGACCCAGGCGCTGCGCGAGAACGGCCTGACACCCGGCAAGGACGTTTACGTCGTCGGCGGCACGTGCCACGGCGATCCGACCCACGTCGTCAACGGCGACCTCGTCGGAACGGCTATCCAGTCGGGCTATTTCGAGGGCTGGCTTGCCGTGCAGACACTTGCCAAGGCTGTTCGTGACGGCAAGGTCGAAGACGGCGAGAAATTCTACGACAATGATCCGAATGCCCCGCCCTCTGATGACGGTCCAGCCTACCGGTACAACTATATTCCGAATCCCGCGGTCGGAAACACGCAGGCCGCCTACGACTCGGCCAGGATGTGGGGCAAGACCATCACCGAACTCTGCACGTTCTAGTCGCCAGCGGGCGATCGGTGGCTACGGTGCGAGGGCTTCGGCCGCTCGCGCCGTAGCTTTTCTTCGCCGGGCAGGGACGCTCACATGCTGCGAATGAGCAACATCTCCAAGCGCTACGGTTCGACCGTGGCGCTTGATGCCGTCGACTTCTCGGTCGATCGGGGCGAAGTCGTTGCGCTTCTTGGCGAAAACGGCGCGGGCAAGAGCACTCTGGTCAAGGTACTGGCCGGTCTGGAAGTGCCGGACGCCGGAACCATCGAGATCGACGGCCGACGGCAGGAACTCGGCTCTTCCGCCCGCGCCCGCGCCGCGGGCATTGCCTATGTGGCACAGGAACTGAGCATTATTGACGACCTCACGGTCGCGGAGAATGTCTTTCTTGGCGATCCAGGCGCGGGCTGGATTCGTTCGCCTGCCAGACTTGCGCGCAAGGCGCAGCCGCTCCTGGAGCGACTGGGGCTTGGCACCATCGATCTCCTTCAGCCCGCCGGCGAACTTTCCGTCGCCGAGCGCCAACTCGTCGAAATCGCCCGTCTGCTCTCGCGCCAGTCGCGCATTGCGATTCTCGACGAACCGACCGCCGCGCTCGCCGATGTGGATATCGCGCGGGTAGAGAATGCCGTTTCAGCGCTCGCCGCGCACGGTTGCGCTGTCATCTACGTGACGCATCGCCTTGGAGAGGTGTTCCGTTTGAGCCAGCGCGTCAGCATCCTGCGGAACGGCAAGAGCTTCCCCGCCTTGGCCACTACGGACATAACCGTCGACCAGCTGATCGAGCGGATGCTTGGGCGCAAGCTCGATCAGATGTTTCCGCCGCGCGCGACGGTTACTGGCGATATCGCCCTGTCGCTGACGGACTGCCTCGCCGACGGCTTGAAGGCACCGGTGTCGCTGACGCTGAAGCGTGGCGAGATCCTCGGGTTCGCCGGCCAGGTGGGAAGTGGCGCCGGAACGGTGGTGCGGATGATGGCCGGGGTCGAGCCGCTCCGGGGCGGGCAAATGAAGCTTGGGGGAGCGTCATATGCCCCGGGCTCGATCCGCGCGGCCGTGGCCCGAGGCGTCGCCTACTGCTCCGATGATCGAAAGCGCGACGGCATTTTCGCGGGCCGCGCGATCGTCGAGAATTTGACTTCCACTTCACTTGTCCGGGTCTCGCCATTCGGTCTTCTGAGCCGGGCGCGCGAACGTGACCTTGCAACCTCCATCGCCGGCCGTTTTGAAATTGACGCCGGTCGGCTGTCGCGCCTCGCCGGCGGTCTGAGCGGCGGAAACCAGCAGAAAGTCGCCCTCGGCAAGTGGCTCGGCGTCGAGCCGCAAATCCTTCTCGTCGAGGAGCCGACGCGCGGCGTCGATGTCGGCGCGCGCGCCGAGATCTATCGTCATCTCCGCGTTTTGGCCGAGCGCGGGCTAGCCGTGGTTTTCGCCTCCTCCGACACGCAGGAGGTACACGGGTTAGCCGATCGCATCGCCACGTTCTTCCATGGTCGACTTGTCCGCGTTGACGATGCCGTGACGATGTCTCTGGAGGACATCACCCGCGACGTCACACACCCGTTCTCATCGGGAGAAGCGGCATGAATGCGATGACCGGACCGGTTGCGAGCGGTGCGACCCGCAGCGACCTGTTACGATTGATCGTCATCATGGTCGCGATCGTCCTCCTGGCGATCGCCGCGGCTGTCACCACGCCAACTTTCGCCACCGTCGACAATGTTCTCGTCATCATCCGCGCGGCCTCGATTACCGGAATTGTTGCGGTCGGACTAAGCTTCGTGACCATTTCCGGCAACCTCTTCGCTCTTTCCGCCGGCCAGATGGCGGCTCTGTTCGGCATCGTCTTCGCCCTCCTGCTCTCTTCCGGCACGGGTTTGGTCGTTGCCGCGTTGGCGACGATCGCGCTGGCGGTTGTCGCCGGCGTTCTCCAGGGGAGCGTCATCGCCATCATCGGCAACCCGATCGTCACAACGATCGCCTTCGGTGCCGTCTTTGCCGGCATTGCCGCGCTGCTCAGTGGAAACACGTTGATCCGGGTTCACGATACCGCACCACTCTGGTTCGGCACGGCGCGTCCGCTCGGCATACCGATGCAAAGCTGGACCTTCGTGGTGATTGCGCTCGTCGGCTGGTTCGTCATCCGAAAGACTCGCGTCGGCCGGTTGATGACCCTGAGCGGCGAAAATCGCGAAGCGGCGATCGCCAGTGGCCTGCGTATCGATCTGGCCACCAATCTCGCGCTGGTCATCTTCTCTGTCGGCACCGCCATTGTCGCCATCTTCAGCGTCGCCCAGTTTTCGCTGGCCAAGGCCGATCAGTATTCAGGCCTCGATATCGACAGCATTGCGTCGGTTCTGGTCGGAGGCATCGCGCTGCGCGGCGGGCAGGGCTCACCCGCCCAGGCAGCTTTCGGCGCCGTCCTCATCGCCATCCTGCAGAACTTCATGCTCCTGCGGAGTCTGCCGACCGGCGTGCGTTTTGCCATCGTCGGCGCGGTTGTCGTCATCGCCACCGCGGCATTCCATCTGACTCAGAGGAACCGGACGTGAAGCACCGCCGCTTCAACCGCGACCTCGTCGCCCGAGCCGCGGTCCTGCTGGCGCTCTACCTCGGCTTTTCCTGGTATCTGCCGAATTATTTCACCGCGCCCGGATTCGCGACGCTTCTCGACGGTGCTGTCCTGACCGGTCTGGTTGCCGTCGGCGTAGGGCTGACCATGATCGCGGGCGAGCTTGATCTTTCGGTCGGATCCATGGCGGCGCTCGCCGGCGTGATCACGATCGAACTGATTACCGGCGGCGTGAATCCGGCGATGGCGCTTGGTGTCGTCGTCGCCGTTGCCGTCGCGTTTGGCGCCCTGCAAGGCCTGGCGATCAATCTGCTCGGGATTAATTCCCTGGTTTTCACCATCGGTACACTGATCGGCCTTCGCGGCATCGCTCTGATCGCGGCGAACGAAACGACACAGGTTCTCCCGATTTCCCTGCTGTCGCTCGCCGACGCTGTCAGCCAGCGGTTTCTTGTCTTCACGCCGCTCAGTCTCACGATGATCGCCGCGTTCGTTCTGGCCGGCGCGTTCGCGTCGCGGACGCTCTGGGGACGGGATATCTATGCCATTGGCGGTGGACGGAACGAAGCCCGCGCGGCCGGCGTTCCGATGCGCCGGCCAATCGTCCTTGTCTTTGCCTGCTCGGCGGGCTTCGCTGCGCTCGCGGGCGGGCTGCTGTCGATCCGGTCCGGTGGCGCGACGCCGCTCGCCTACGACGCGGTCTTGCTCGAGGCGATCACGGCATGCCTCATCGGCGGCGTTGCCTTGAGCGGCGGGCGCGGGACTTTCACCGGCATTTTCATCGGCCTTTGCATGCTTCGGGTGGTCATCAGCGGAATTGCGGGGCTGGGCGCACCGTTCTGGGCGCAGAACCTGGCCGCCGGTCTGCTGCTGATTGTCGTGATTGCCGGTGAGACGATATCACGCTCGCTGCTTCGCCGGGCGCGGCGTTCGGTCGCCAGCGCCGCCTGAGAGCCAATCGCAAAAGGCATTGTCGTCGGATGCGGGCATGGGCGATGCCGCCTTCGGCCGCGACCGGCTTCCCCTTATCCGGGGAGCGAATGACAGGGGTAGCGGCAATCTGCCGGGCCCGAAGAAATTGCGAGGTCAGAGGTCGGCCGGAAGAGGGCTCATGGCTCGCTTTTGAGCCGCGATGCGGAACGGCGCGTTGGGCGCGCCATAGCCCGCGTAACCGCCACGTCGCTCGATGACTTCGAAGAAGAAGCCATCGCCGTAGCTCAGGCTGTAGAGCTGGAAATACTCGCCGTCGACGTCGTGGTCATAGAGGATATTGTACCGGCGCAGCGCTGCCATGACCTCTTCGTCGAGCTCGAATCGTGCGTCGAGGTCGTCGTAGTAGTTCATCGGAATCGGCAGCGTGCGGAAGCCACGCTCTTCGAGCGCGGCCGCCGTGCCGAAAATGCTGTCGGTCGCGAAGGCGACGTGCTGCACGCTCGAGCCGAAGCTTTCGGCGATGAAATGGCCTGCGAGCGTCCTGGCGCTCTCAGCACCGTTGAGGGTCAGGCGGAAGCGGCCATCATCGCTCTCGATCACCTGGCTGCGGACAAGCCCGGCAGGATCGACGACGTCCACCATGGGCAGCTTGCTGGTCCGGAAAATCGACGTGTAGAAGAGCAGCCAGGTGAGCATCTCCTCGTAGTTCATCGTCTGTGCGATGTGGTCGATCGACCTGAGCCCGGCCCCTGCCGGCCGGGGATTGTCGATGAAGTCGAACTCGATCTCCCAGACCCGTCCGAGCTCGCTCTTGTCGTCGATGAAGTAAATGACACCGCCACCGACACCGCGGATGGCCGGGATGGAGAGATCGCCCGGGCCGCGCGCCTGCTCGAAGGGTTTTGCGCCAAGGACCTTCGCCCTTTCCACAGTCGCCGCGGCGTCATCCACCAACAGACCGATGGCGTAGGCGGATGTCCCGTGCATCAGATACGAGGCGTAGGCAAGACCGTCCTTTTCCGTGTTGATGACAATGTTGATGTCACCCTGCCGATAGAGCGTCACGTCCTTGTTGCGGTGGACCGCAACTTGCGTGAATCCCAACGTTTCGAGGAGTCCGGTAAGGTCCTCCGCCTCGCCTTCATTGGCGGCGAACTCGACGAACGCGACGCCTTCGACGGCGACGCGGTCCGGCATCGCCGGGACGTCGATCGCGATCTCCGGCTCGGCGCGAACCACCCGATCCATGAGGTAGAAGAGCGACCGTCGGCCGTCGACCGAGATCGACTTCGGCGAGCCGCCGCGAAACTGGTCGTTGAAAATCTCCAGCGACAGGGGACCAGCGTAGCCGGTGGCGGCGACCGCGCGCATGAAGTCGGTCACCGGCAGGTCGCCCTCGCCCGGCATGTTGCGGAAATGGCGGCTCCACTGCAGCAGGTCCATGTCGAGGAGCGGCGCGTCGGCGAGCTGGACGATGAAGATGCGGTCGCCCGGAATGGCGCGGATGGATTCAACGTCGATCCGACGCGCCAGGGTGTGAAAGGAATCGAGGACGAGGCCGATGCTCGGATGGTCGGCCCGGCGGACGATCTCCCAGGCGTCGCGGTGATCGTTGATGTGCCGTCCCCAAGCGAGAGCCTCGTAGCCCACCCGCAGGCCCCGTTCCGCGGCGCGCTCGCCGAGGTCGCGGAAGTCGTCGACGGCACGATCGATCCCGCCAAGCGCCGCCCGCGACACGTTGGAGCAGACCAGGAGGAGGCTGGCGCCCAGCTCCTGCATCAGGTCGAACTTGCGTTCAGCGCGATCGAAGACCCGCGTCCGCTGCGGTTCCGGCATGCCCTCGAAATCGCGGAAAGGCTGGAAGACCGTGATCTCCAGTCCGTGGTCGCGGACCAGTCGCCCGACCTCGGCGGGGCTGCCGTCAAACGCCAGGAAATCGTTCTCGAATATCTCGACGCCGTCGAACCCGGCGGCCGCGATTGCCGAGAGCTTCTCGCGGAGATCCCCACTGATCGATACGGTGGCGATGGACGTCTTCATCGGTCTTATGAGCCTCGGACGTATCGCACGACCATGTCGACGACCGCCTCACGCAGGGACTCGAGCGACTTCCGTGCGCCCATGTTGCGTTTGAAGACCTTCGAGAAGGTCGCCCGGTTGGACACGTTGAAGAAACACAACGCGCTGATCTGCCAATGCAGCTCCAGCGGGTCAAGGCCCGGGCGAAAGACGTGCTGCTCGACACCGCGCTCGTAGAGCTGGCTGACGGCATCGATGGCGGTGACGTTGAGCTTCTGGATCGCCGACGACTTCGACAGAAAGTCCCCATTGTGGATGTTCTCGATCATCACGAGGCGGATGAACTCCTCATGGGTGTTGTGGTGATCGAAGGTGAAACGGACGAGCTTCTCGAGTGCCTGTTCGGGCGGCAGATCCTCGAGGTCCAGTCGCGCTTCCGTTGCGCGGACCTCGGCGTAGGCGTTCTCCAGAACCTGCAGGTAGAGCCCGTCCTTGTCGCCGAAATAGTAGTAGATCATCCGCTTGCTGGATTTCGTCTTCGCGGCGATCTCATCGATCCGGGCGCCGGAGAGGCCGTTTTCCGCGAACTCCTTCGTGGCGACCTCGATGATATTCCGCCTGGTGCCCTCCGGATCGTTGATCCGCGCGGGTACCCGCTTGCCTGTTGCGACTTCGGTCTCCATCGTCTCCGGGGTGCTCCTCTGATGCTGCCATGATTGACTATACGAACCGGTTCGTCCAGAATTTTCCTGGCGCTTCGTGTCCCATTTTAGTGGGATTGCTGCGAACGTGAAGCCTTCGCGACGCGCGAAGCAAGACAGCCGGGTTTGGAACAGGCGGGAGCATCGACGATGAGTGACGGAGCGGATTCTCTTCCGCGTCCGCGACCGCTCCTCGCGGGACTGGTGGGACGCGGCATTGCGGCATCCCGATCGCCGGGGATGCACGAGGCGGAAGGCGCGCGGCTTGGGCTGCACTACGCCTATCGCCGGTTTGACTTTGACGAGCTTGGGCTTGAGGACGCGGACCTTCCGTTGCTGATTGGCAGGCTGAGGGCAGAGGGCTACGCAGGGCTCAACGTAACGCATCCGTTCAAGGAAAGGGTGATCGACTGCCTCGACGAGCTTTCGACCGACGCGAAGGCGATCGGTGCGGTCAACACAGTGGTCTTTCGCGACCACAGATCCACCGGCCACAACACCGATTCCTGGGGTTTCGGGGAAAGCTTCGGGCGAGGCCTCGCGGCACCAGCCTTGAACCATGTCGTCGTGATTGGCGCGGGCGGCGCGGGACTGGCGGTCGCCCATGCGCTGCTCGGGCTCGGCGCCGATCGCATCGCGGTGATCGACATCGACCGAGCCAAGGCGATCCGGCTGGCCGATCGAGCGGGAAGCCGGTTCGGGACGGACCGCGCCATCCCTGTCGAAGACCTCGAAGCGGAGCTGACGCGTGCCGACGGTCTTGTCAATGCCTCGCCGGTCGGCATGGACAAGTATCCCGGGATGCCGGTCGACGAGCGCTTGTTGCGACCGGAGCTTTGGGTGGCCGACGTTGTCTACTTCCCGAGCGAGACGGAGCTTATACGCACGGCCCGGCGAAGGGGATGCCAGGTCCTGACTGGCTCGGGAATGGCTGTCTTCCAGGCCGTCAAAGCTTTCGAGCTCATCACGGGCGTTGTCCCCGATCGCGAGCGGATGTCCGCCCATTTCGAGTCGGCGTGAGTCGGGGCGACAGACGCTTCATCCCCTGCATTGAGAGAAACGAACTATTTCTTCCATATCTTTGCTGCACCTCCGTCGTCGCGCTTATGCATTCGTCTTGAACGGAGGGATGCAAGCGCATGCAGAAATCTACTTTGACATCGAGCACAGAGCCATTCGCGCGCGCGGTGGTGGACAGCCATGAGGAGCAAAGCGCATCGCGACGCGATGGGAATATTTCCTAAAGAATCGAAAAAAATGATTAGAATCATGAACATAATACGGATCGCCATCTGAAGACGTGGCGCGTACAGGATGGCTTGACTGTGTTGCGATACTCTGATTTCTTTATGCAAGCGGTTGCATAAGCGCGCTTGTAAAGACGCGTTGGCAAAAAAACGGGCCGCGGGAGGAATCGAATGGGCGGCGCGAATCTGCTCTCTGTTGAAGGCGTGACAAAGCGCTACGGGGCAACGACTGCGCTGAGTTCGGTGTCCATGGAGGCGGCCGTCGGCGAGGTCCATGCCATTCTCGGCGAAAACGGCGCCGGCAAGTCGACGCTGGTCAAGATTCTCAGCGGCGCGATCCAGCGGAACAGCGGCAAGATTCTTCTTTCCGGGGCGGATTACGCGCCCCGGTCGATTCTCGATGCACGGACTGCGGGGATCGCCACGGCATTCCAGGAGCTGAGCCTCCTTCCTAACCTCACCATCGCGCAGAACCTGCTCTTGCCGCGCGTCTCGCCCCGGCTGCTGGTGCCGGCCGCCCGGCGACGGGTGCTCGATGCTGCTCAGGCGGTTCTCACGCGATTCGAGGCCACCGACATTGATCCCCGGCGCCTGGTCGACGAGCTGACGCTGGCCGAAAAGCAGCGCGTCGAGATCATCCGGGCGCTCAGCCATGGTCCCCGTGTCCTCATCCTCGACGAGCCGACCGCCGCGCTTCCCGACACCGAATGGCTGTTTCGCCAGATCCGGCGCGCCACCGCGGACGGGACGGCCGTTCTCTACATCTCCCATCGCCTCGGCGAGGTGCGCGAGCTCTGCCAGCGGGCGACGGTGCTTCGCAACGGTCGCTCGATCGGCACCGTTCCGCTCGTCGACGTTAATGACGACGAGATCTTCCGGATGATGGTCGGCCGCTCGCCGCAGGCGATGTTCCCGGAGCGCCGGCCGGTCAGCGAAAGCGCGCCGACAATCCTCGAGGTCCGGCAGCTTTCCGGCGGCCGTCTGAGGGGGATCGACTTTGCCCTCCGCCGCGGGGAGATCCTCGGCTTTGCCGCACTTGAGGGTCAGGGACAGTCGGACCTCTTCCGGGCGCTCGGCGGTCTCAACCCGCATCTCGGCGGAACGATCCTTGTCGGCGGCAAGGAGACGGAGCTCTCGTCGCCACACAAGGCGCTTTCGGTGGAGCCGCGCATCGCCTTCGTGCCGGAAGAGCGGAAGGTGGAGGGCATCTTCGGCGGACTGAAGACCGCCGAGAACATCTCGCTTCCCGCCCTCGGCCGCATCTCCCGGGGAGGCTTCGTCACCACCCGCATGGATGCCGAGGCGATCGCCGATGCCGCCGAGGCGGTCGAGCTTCCCAGGCGCTATTTCGGCTTCCGGATGGACGAACTTTCCGGCGGCAACCAGCAGAAGGCGGTGCTGGCGCGGGCGCTGATGACCGGGGCGCGCTGCCTGGTGCTGTTCGATCCGACCCGCGGCGTCGACGTTGGCACCAAGCAGGCGATCTACGCGCTGATCCGCCGCTTTGTCGAGGAAGGCGGCGCCATCGCCATCTATTCGTCCGAGCTTTCCGAACTGGTCCACCTGTGCGACCGCTGCGCGGTCGTCTATCGCGGCCGCATCCAGGCCGAGTTCGGCCGCGATGCCCTGTCGGAGGAGAACCTGCTTACCGCTGCCCATGGCCATACGCCGGGTGAAGCGGAACGGAGGGCCGGATGACGTCCTCGCTCCGCAACCTCTTGACGAGCGGCGCCGTCCTGATCGCCATAGTCTATGTCGCGCTGTTCGCCGTTTATGCGATCGAGCAGCCGTCGGCGCTCTCCGCCTTCTCCATCCAGGCGTTGCTCAACAACTCGCTGCCGCTGATGCTCGCCGCCGCCGGCGAGACCTTCGTCGTTCTCCAGGGCGGCTTCGATCTGTCGGTCGCCGGCGTCATCTCGCTGGCCAATGTGGTGGTCGCCGTCTATCCAATGGACGGGCCGGGCGGGGCGCTGGTCAACTTCCTGATGGTCTGCGCCATCGGTCTTGCGGTCGGCGCCACCAACGGCTTCCTGGTTGCCTATCTCCGCATCCAGTCGATCGCCGCCACCCTCGGCACCATGATCGTCTGTCAGGGCATCGCGCTCCTCATCCTCAAGGCGCCGGGCGGCTACGTTGCCGATTGGATGAGCTATGAACTGACCGACTCGCTGTTTGGCGTCTTCCCGGTTGCCGCGCTGATCGCGATCGTCGTCTGCGTGATCTGGACGATCTTTCGCCGGCTGAATGTCGGGCTGGCGCTCTACGCGGTCGGCCGCGACGAGACCGGCGCGTCGCTCTCCGGCATCAACGTCCAGCGCACCCGCTTCATGGGCTTCTGCCTGGCCGGGCTGCTCTACGGCGCCGCCGCCTTCATGCTGGCGGCGCAGACCGCGACCGGCAATCCCACCGGCGGCCAGCCTTTCCTGCTTCTCACCTTCGCGGCCGTGGCGCTCGGCGGCACCTCGTTCTCGGGCGGCAGCGGCGGCGTTATTGGCTCGGTGATCGGCGCCGCGACGCTGATGCTGATGCAGAAGGTGCTGTTCTCGACCGGCATCTCCTCCTTCTACACCGGTGTCTTCCAGGGGATCGTGATGATCCTGTCGGTGCTGTTCGCCGCCTTCGTCTTCCACCTGTCGCGGCGGGGGAGGGCGTCGGCATGAACGCCCAGCCCGAGTCCGAGGCGACAGCCCTGCCGCCGGTCGATGGCCGCGAGCGGCCGCGCATCGCATCGAGCACGATTACTACGGTCATCATCTTCGTGCTGACGGCGGTGCTGATCGTCGGTTCGCGGGCGATCAGCTCGTCCTTCGGCTCGCTAAGCCAGCTCGAGACGATCCTCTATCTCTCGACCTTTCTGATCATCGTCGGTTTCGGGCAGGGGCTCGTCATCCTGGTCCGAGGCCTCGATCTCTCCGTCGCCTCGGTGATCACTCTCGGCGGCGTGCTGACCACGATGTGGTTGAACGGCTCGGACGAACTCGCCTGGGCGATACTGCCGGGTGTGCTCCTGATCTGCGCCCTGGTCGGCGTCCTCAGCGGCGTCGGGGTCACCGTCCTCAGGATCCCGCCATTCATCATGACGCTCGCGACCGGGATCATCGTCTACAGCCTGTCGCTCGGCTTCACCGCCGGGACGCCGCGCGGCTACGCGCCGCCCTTCCTCGTCAGCTTCATGCATGCCCGCTGGTACGGCCTGCCGGCGCCGATCCTCTTCCTCCTGGTCTTCGTCGTCATCGCGGTGGTGCTGCAGTCGTGGAGCGCGTTCGGGCGCCGGCTCTATGCGGTCGGCAACAACCCGGCGGCGGCCTATGTCGCCGGGCTGTCGACGCGCGGCCTCACCATCTCCGCCTATGCGGTCTCCGGCGCCTGCGCCGGGCTTGCCGGCGTCATGCTCGCCGGCTACTCCGACGGCGCGACGCTGCGCATGGGCGACGATTACCTCTTGCCCTCGGTGGCCGCGGTGGTCATCGGCGGCTCGTCGATCCTCGGCGGCCAGGGCAGCTTCGTCGGCACCGTCGGCGGCGCCATCCTGCTCACCACCCTCGGCACCATCCTCGCCGCCCTCGGCATCGAGGAAGGCTGGAAGACGATCATCGAGGGCGGGGTCATCCTGATCGCCCTCATCCTGCTTCGCGAACAGTTTTACGAGGCGCTGCGGGTCCACTTCGGCAAGCGGAGCGAGGACTAGCGATGAGCGACCGTCACCCGTTTCTGTGTCCGGCGATGCAAGCGCTTGCATCGGCTGTGGCACCGGAAATGCCCGGAAACCTCCGGGCAGCAGATCAGCAACCCCGCTCGTCATGGGCGGACATGATGGAGGAAGAAAAATGAACGGGAAGAAACGTCTAGGCATCCTTCTGGCGGGAGTCGCTTTCGCAGCGGCCGCTGTCTCCGGCGCCTCTGCCGAGGACAAGGAGAAGTACAAGATCTATCTGTCGCTCAGCTACTCGGGCAACGCCTGGCAGAGCGAGGCGGCCAACATCGTCAAGGCGCTGGCCAAGACCCCGCCCTATGACCAGATGGTCGATCTGGTCGAGGTGATCTCCGGCACCGACCCGCAGGCGCAGATCTCGGCCTATGAGAGCATGATCGCCGACGGCGCCGACGGCGTCGTCAGTTTCCCGATTTCGTCGACAGCTCTCAACCGCACCATCCACCGCGGCTGCCAGCAGGGCGTGCTGTTCTTCATGTATGACGCGACGGTCACCGAGCCGTGCGCCTACAACATCAGCTACATCACCTCGGGCTTCGGCGAGAACACGGCCCAGGCGCTGGTCAACGAACTCGGCGGCAAAGGCAAGATCTTCCTGTCGCGCGGCGTGCCCGGCAACTCGGTCGACGAGCGCCATACCGCCGGTGCCAAGCACATCTTCGACCAGTATCCCGGCATCGACATCGTTTCCGAGTACTACAGCTACTGGGACGACCGCACGACCCAGCAGGAGACCGCCAAGGCGCTCGCTGCCCACCCGGACGTTGACGGCATCTGGGCCCAGGCCGGCGAGTACGGCGCCATCCAGGCGCTGGAGCAGTCGGGCCAGGACCGGCTGGTGCCGATCACCGGCGAGAACTCCAACGGCCTGCGTCTGGCGCTCGCCGATCCCGACATGCAGGCGAAGGGCCTGAAGGGCGTTTCCTCCGGTTCGCCGCCGGCGCAGGCGGGTTATGCCTTCAAGCTGATGATGGAGATCCTCACCGGCAAGCGCGAGCTCGCGGCGAGCAACATCGAATACCCGCTGCCGTGGGTGCCGGCCGACGCGGTCGATGTCTGCAAGGGCGATACCTTCGAGAACGGCTGCAACACCTTCCCGGCCGACAAGGTGCCGAACTCCTTCGTCACCGAGGTGTTCAATCCGGCGCTGCTGCCCGAGCTGAGCCTGCGCTCGGCGCTTGAGGGCGAGCCGACCCCCGGAGCAACCATCCAGCCGCTCCCGGCAGACGCCGTGGTCATCGGGCCCAACGAGCCGGGCATCAATTGCCAGGACTGCGAGCCCCCGGCCGATCTCTACAAGCTCACCAAGATCGAGCCGATGGCCAACTAGGCGGTTGGACACCAAACCGGGAGGCACGGAAGTCCGTGTCTCCCACAATCCACGAAAAGACAGGACAGGCAAGGCATGGCCGAGATACTCAAAGCCGGGATCGACCCCGAGGCGGCGGACGCAGCGGAGGATTCGGTTCGCGAGACCGTCGATTCGATCCTCCGCCGCGTGCGCCGCGAGGGCGACGCCGCGGTTCGCGACTACTCCGAGAAGTTCGACAGGTGGTCGCCGAAGCAATTCCGCCTGTCCGACAATGAGATCAAGGCGTGCATCGACAGCCTGCCCGAGCAGACGATCGATGACATCAAGTTCGCACAGGCGCAGATTCGCAGGTTTGCCGAGGCGCAGAAGGCCTCGATGCAGCCGGTGGAGATCGAGACCATTCCCGGTGTCACGCTTGGCCACAAGCACATCCCGGTCAACAGCGTCGGCTGCTACATTCCCGGCGGCCGCTACCCGATGGTCGCTTCGGCCCACATGAGCATCCTCACCGCCCGGGTTGCGGGCGTGAAGCGGGTGATCGCCTGCACGCCACCCACCGGCGGCAAGCCGCATCCCGCCACGATCGCCGCGATGGCGTTGGCCGGCGCCGATGAGATCTACCTGCTCGGCGGCGTCCAGGCAGTGGCGGCGATGGCACTCGGCACCGAGGAGATCGAGCCGATCGACATGCTGGTCGGCCCCGGCAACGCCTATGTGGCCGAGGCCAAGCGCCAGCTCTTCGGCCGTGTCGGCATCGACCTTCTCGCCGGCCCGACCGAGATCCTGGTGCTCGCCGACGACACGGCCGACGGTGAGATGTGCGCCACCGACCTGCTCGGCCAGGCCGAGCACGGGCCGACCTCGCCGGCAGTGCTCGTCACCACCTCGCGGCGGGTCGCCGACCAGACGGTCGCCGAGATCGAGCGGCAGCTCCAGACCCTGCCGACGGCTGAGGTTGCCGGACAGGCGTGGCGCGACTACGGCCAGATCATCCTCGCCGAGGACGACGAGGAAATGCTGGCGATCGCCGATCGCCTCGCCTCGGAGCATGTCGAGGTGCTGACCGCCGATCCCAACTGGTATCTCGACCGGATGACCAACTACGGATCGCTGTTCCTCGGCAAGGAGACCAACGTTGCCTATGGCGACAAGGTGATCGGCACCAACCATACCCTGCCGACCAAGCTCGCTGCCCGCTACACCGGCGGCCTGTGGGTCGGCAAGTTCATCAAGACGGTCACCTATCAGCGCTGCACCGAGGAGGCGAGCGTCGTCATCGGCGAGTATTGCTCGAGGCTTTGTGCCATCGAGAATTTCGCCGGCCACAAGGAGCAGGCCGATTTGCGCGTCCGCCGCTATGCTGGCAAGAACGCGGTCTGAACAGGAAGAGGCGGAGACTTGATGTCGACTCCGAAGACCGAGGTCGATAGCGGCGCTCCGCCCGAACCGGCGGGGGATGCGAGCGCCGGCTGGTCGCGAGCCACCGCCCGCGACGTCGCCCGCATCCTCGGTGTCTCGACGGCCACCGTTTCGCGTGCCTTCACCGAGAATGCGGTGATCGCGACGGAGACCCGCGACAGGGTGCTCGAGATATCCGAGCGCATCGGTTACCAGCCAAATCCCTTCGCCCGCAGCCTGACCACCAAACGCAGCAAGCTCGCCGGCATCGTCGTCGCCGACATCACCAATCCCTTCTATCCGGAGGTGCTGGCGGCGCTCACCCGCCGGCTCCAGGAAGCCGGCCTGCAGACCATGCTGTTCTTCGCCGGGCCCGGCCGCAACGTCGACGACTCGCTGCCGGTGCTGCTCCAGTACAGCCCGGATATCGCCATCGTGCTGGCCGCCACCATGTCGTCGGACATGGTGCGCGCCTGTCGCCAGGTCGGCACGCCGGTGCTCCTGTTCAATCGCTACGTTCCCAATTCCCATGCGGCGGCCGTGTGCTGCGACAACCTCGCGGGCGGCCGGCTGGTGGCCGAAGCGCTGATCGGCGCCGGCCACAAGCGCCTCGCCTTCGTCGCCGGGCTGCCCGATACCAGCACCAACCGCGATCGCTACACCGGATTCTCCGAGGTCTGCCGCGAGCTCGGCCAGCCGGACCCGCTCGTTGTCGAAGGCGGCAGCTTCACCTATGAGGCCGGCCACGACGCGATCAAGCGGCTGCTCGACCGTGCCGATCCGCCCGACGCCGTCTTCTGCGCCAACGATATCGTCGCGATCGGTGCCCTCGACGCCGCGCGGCGCGAGCTCGGGGTCAGGGTTCCCGAGGAGCTTTCCATCGTCGGTTTCGACGACATCGCGATGGCGGCCTGGCCGTCCTATTCGCTGACCACCGTCCGCCAGCCGACCAATGCGATGATCGACGCGACCATCGCCCAGACCAAGCGCCTGCTGGCCGACCGCGAGATGTCCGGCGAGACCCGCATCCTGCCGGGCCGGCTGGTGCGTCGCGGCTCGGCCCGGCTGGGAGACATCCGATGAGGCTCGACCGGGCGACGCCCCACACTGTCCACCGGGCTGACTGCGACATCTGGCAGACGCCGCAGGACGCCGAGCCGGAGGCCCTGATCGCCGAAGGCATCGAGGACGAGGCGGTGGTGCGCTACTGCTCTGCGGCGCGCCCGGTCTACGACGCCTACAAGCGGGTGCTCGGCCAGCTCTCCGGGGTGCTTCTCCTCGCCCAGACCGGCGCCGACGATCCGGGTTGGCGGGACCGTATCCTCGACACCGCCGAAAGCCAGCTCGCCGAAGCGCGGGAACGCGTCAACGCCCTGCGTCCCGCGCCGGCGGTGGCGCGTCACCACGAAACGCTTGCCGGCCTTGCGGTGCAGCTCGGCCGGCTCCATTCCGAGATCCGCCACCAGGCGCTGCTCGTCGGCGCCCGCCGCGAGTGGGACGGGCTTGTCTCGGATCTCTATGCCGCCCATCGGCGCCTGCTGGCAGCGTCCGAGCCGCGCGCCGGCATGACCCCGGTCGATTTCAGCCACGGCTGCTGCAGCTGCGGTTCCCCCCGCCGATCTCCGGCGGAGTCATCGCGATAACAAGAACTCGGAGAGGAGGAGCGTCTCCCAAATGGCCCAGTACTCGATCCACGTGCTCGAATATTCGTTCGTGCCGAACTACCACAAGAGCGGCGTGCTCTACGGCGCCCATAACCAGGGCTATGTGAAGCTGCCTTACTGCTACGTCCTGATCCGCGGCAACGGCCACCTGGCGCTGGTCGATGTCGGCTATAACGACAAGGAATACGGCAAGCATCTCGGCGACAAGTTCGGCGTCGAGAACTGGCGGAGCCCCCGCGACGTGCTGGCCGAGGTCGGCGTCACGCCGGAGGAGATCGACACGGTCTTCATCACCCACGCCCACTTCGATCACTTCGGCAATGTCGAGGACTTCCCTAACGCCACGTTCTACGTCCAGAAGCGCGAGATGCAGGACTGGGTGTGGGCGATGTCGCTGCCCGACCGCATGCGGTGGATGATGGTGGCGGTCGATCCCGGCGACATCCTGCGCGGCGTCCAGTTGGCTCGCGAGAACCGGCTGGTGCTGGTCGACGGATCGATGGAGGAGGTGCTGCCGGGCATCGATCTCCATGTCGCCTATGACAGCCACACCTTCGGCTCGATGTGGGTGGCCGTCCGCAATGACGGCCAGGCCGAATCGAGCGACACCTGGGTGCTCGCCGGCGACCTCGTCTACCAGTTCGACAACATCGAGGGCGACGGCTCGGTCGTCGAGGTCGACAAGATGTACGTGCCGGTGGGCCTCGCGCTTGGCAGCCAGATGAACCTGGTGCTCGCCACCGAGGAGATGATGAAGCATGTCGGCTACGAGGCGCGCCGGGTGATCCCGATCCACGAGGAACGCCTGCGCGACGCCTTCCCGAGTCGGATCACCGCCGCCCAGCTTCGCATCAGCGAGATCTGCCTCGCCGACGGCGCCGACTCCGCGGTCGCGTGATGGTCGCCGCGGCCAAACCGCCGGTCGGCGTCGTCGGCGCCGGT
Organism: uncultured Alphaproteobacteria bacterium; assembly: GCA_963812275.1. Taxonomy (GTDB): domain Bacteria; phylum Pseudomonadota; class Alphaproteobacteria; order Rhizobiales; family Kaistiaceae; genus Bauldia. Next base: position 26,602 of record CAWEUQ010000009.1, read on the forward strand.
CTGGTCGGCCTCGGCTGGGTGATCGTCTTCGCCCGGGCCGGTCATCCGGTGCGGGTCTACGACGACGGCCCCGCCTGCGACACGCTGCTTGAGCGTGCGGCCGATTCCCTGACGGACCTCGCGGAATACGGGCTGGTTGAAGACCCGGAGAGCATCCTTGGCCGCATCGCCATCGTCAATACGCTCGCCGAGGCGGTCGGCGACGTCGGCTATGTGCAGGAGTCGGTGTTCGAGCGTTCCGACGTGAAGACCGAGCTGTTCGGGCGCATCGACGCGGTCGTCGGGCCGCAGACCATCGTCGGCAGCTCGTCTTCCGGCATCCCGGCTTCCGCCTTCACCGAGGGCCTTGAACACAATGCCCGCTACCTGATTGCCCATCCGGTCAACCCGCCCTATCTGGTGCCCCTCGTCGAGGTCGTTCCGGCGCCGTGGACGTCGCCCGAGGCGGTCACCGCGACGATGGAACTGATGGCCGCGGTCGAGCAGGTGCCGATCCTGGTCCGCAAGGAGGTCCAGGGCTTCGTCCTCAACCGCCTTCAGGGCGCGCTGCTCAGGGAAGCCTGGGCGCTGTTCGAGGAGGGCTATGCCAGCTCCGCCGACATCGACAAGACGGTGTCCTACGGCCTCGGCTATCGCTGGTCGTTCATGGGGCCGTTCGAGACGATCGACCTCAACGCGCCGGGCGGCATCCGGGACTATGCCGAGCGCCTCGGCGGTCTTTATCTCGACATCGCCAGGGACCGGACGGACCCCCGGCCGTGGAGCGAGGAGCTGATCGCGGCCGCCGAGACGGAACGCCGCGCCGCGCTGCCGGCCGACAAGCTCGGCGAGCGGACCCGCTGGCGCGACCGGCGGCTGATGGCGCTCGCCGCCCACAAGCGGACGCTCGCCGGGGAGCCGCAATGACCGACTTTCGCCTCGACGGCAAGCTGGCGGTGGTGACCGGCGCGAGCCGGGGCCTCGGGCGGGGCTGCGCCGTGGCGCTGGCCGAGGCCGGGGCCGACGTCGCGCTCGTCGCCCGCCCCTCGGCCGAGCTCGAGGAGGCTGCCGCGCTGGTCGAAGCGCAGGGACGGACCGCCATCCGCTTGGCGCTCGACGTGCGCGACCGCCGGGCGGTGGAGAGCGCATTCGCCTCCCTTGATCGTATCGACGTCTTCGTCAACAACGCCGGCACCAACGTTCCCCAACCCTTCCTCGAGGTCGAGGAAGAGGCATTCGACGCGGTGGTCGCCCTCAACCTCAAGGCCGCCTTCTTCGCCGCCCAGGCGGCGGCACGGCGGATGGTCGAGCGGAAGGCGGGGGCGATCATCAACATGACCTCCCAGTCCGCCCATGTCGCGCTGCCCAAGCGCACCGTCTACTGCATGACCAAGTCGGGCCTCGACGGTCTGACCCGGGCGATGGCCCTCGACCTCAAGGGCACCGGCATTCGCGTCAATGCGGTGGCCCCGACATTCGTCGAGACGCCGATGACCAAGCCCTTTCTCGCCGAGCCGTCCTTCCGCCGCTACGTCGACTCCATGCTGCTTGTCGACCGCCTGGCGACACCGGAGGATGTCGGCGCGGCGGTCGTCTTCCTCGCCTCCGACGCCGCGGCGATGATCAACGGCACCAGCCTGCTGGTGGACGGTGGCTGGACCGCCCATTGATTGAGCTCGGAAACGCCGGATCACCCGTGATCAGTTGAGGGAGACTTCAGACGACGAAGAAATCGCTGGCGTGGAGATTGGTGTGCGCGTCGACATGGGCGAAGAGCACCTTGCCGGTGCCGCCGACTCCATCGGCATCGTGATAGATATCGCCCGTGCTCTTTTGGTAGATGATGTGGTCACTACCATCCTTGGCGTCGGATCCCTTCGTGAAATACTGCGATTTCAGGACACCGTGATTCCCGATTCCACTGAACGCCGCTTTGTAGAGATCGATCCTTTCGCCGGACTGAAACCTGGTGATGGTGTCGACGCCGCTGCCCGGTGCATGCTTGAAGACGTAGTGATCCGCGTCGCCGCCGCCGTTCAGAACATCGTTGCCGGCGTCGCCCTGAAGCTTGTCGCGGCCCTTGCCGCCCTTCAGAATATCATTGCCGGAAGCGCCCACAAGTTTGTCGTTGCCCCTGCCGCCTTTCAGCACGTTGCCGAGCGCATTGCCGTAAAGACTGTCGTTGCCGTTGCCGCCTTGTGCATTTTCGATTTGGGTGCTCGGCCCGATCATCACGGTTTCCGATTGTGACGTGCCGTCGCCAAATCCGATGCTCCGGCCGATATCGCTCCAATGCCCCGTGACGAGGTCAATTTTGACGTGGAAATTACCCTTGTATTTGATCGTATCCACACCGCCGGTATCGTAAATCGTCTGCCAATAGTGTCGATTTCCGGAAAAAACGTAGGTATTGTTTCCAGTATTGTGAGAGACTGCGCCGTACAACTGTTGCGTCGCCAAAATATCGAGCCACATCGGCGTGGTCGGATAGTAATTCGCGGAGTGGTTTGCGCCCGCGTGTGCGCTATAGGACATGACCGTGAAAGAATAATTGTCGTAGGTGGAGGAAAGTGTCGGGCTGCCCTCGAAGGGGTGCTTGAGGCCAAGCGCATGGCCGGCTTCATGAAGAATAGTCAGATAGTCGTAGCTGCCGACGCGCACCTTGCTGGTGCTCGACGTGTGCCACTCGCCTTCCCTGAACCAGACATCGCCGCCGACCGGCTGGTTCGAGGGGGAATAGGCATGGGCGGCCTCAGTGTTGGCGGCCACGTCGGTGGCGGCGAAGCGGAGGTCGCCGACCACGCTTTTATTGTCGCCAACCCCCGTGAAACTCACTCCTGCGACGGACGTCCACTCTCCGAGCGCCTTGGCCACCGCAGTTCGCTCGGATGATGTCAGGCTGTAGTAGGCGTAAAATTCCCCTTTGCCCGTGTAACCGTCCTTGGCAGTGTTGGCGTAGGTGCCGTAGCCGCTTTGGAAATAGGCGGTACCGGACGGAAAACTGTACGTCAGCGCCACACTCGGGGCGCCGCCGTCGTCCCATTTCGTCCCGGCGATCAGAGCTGCGGTATCGTTATCGATACCCAGGATGCTGACCGTGGCCGTGCCGATACTGTTGCTTGTCGGACTCGACATGAGTTGCACCATGTCAACCGGCATCGATCCGATGACCGGCCCGTGGAAACTGAAATTGCGGCAGGTGGACAAAGTTGGCAAGGTCCAACTTCGTCACAGGGGGACCTTGCACGAAAAATCGGCGGCGCCCCGTACCGTCGCGGTCCACCATGGAAGTGCGCCGGACGCTCGATCAGACAATGCCGCCGGAATGACTTGCCGCGTCACCTGGGTCGCCGCGATTCCGGCCGACTTTGTAGGAACCCCGCCTTCATGCTTAGTGAAGGCATGGCTTTCACCATCCGCCAGATCCAGTATTTCATTGCCGCCGCGGAACAGGGCACGGTCTCCGGCGCCGCCCAGAGCCTGTCGATCTCGCAATCCTCGGTGACCGAGGCGATCAGGGAACTCGAACGCGATCTCGGCGTCGAACTTTTCGAGCGCCATCCCCGCGGCCTGTCGATCACCCACAAGGGCCATCAATTCCTCCGGCATGCGACCAAGATCCTCGCCGACGTCTCCGATGCGCGGCGAACCTTTTCGGAGGAGCGGCCGGCGGCTACCGGCAGCCTCCAGCTCGGCGTCACGTCGCTGGTCGCCGGCTACGTCCTCTCCGACCTGTTGGCGCGCTATCGCCGCGCCCACCCGGCGATCGACGTCTCGGCGATCGAGGATAATGGCGACTATCTCGAACATCTGCTGATCGGTGGCGAGCTCGACGTCGCGGTCATGGTCATTTCGAACCTGCGCGATCGCATGGCGCTGCAGGCGGAGATTCTCGAGGTTTCGCCCTACCGGCTATGGCTGCCGCTCGGCCATCATCTTGCCGGCGCCGACATCATCGGCGTCAACGACATCGCCGCCGAGCCGCTGATCATGCTCACTGTCGACGAAACCGAGGAGAATACCGGCAAGCTGCTTTCGGCCCTGGGGGCCAAGCCGCATGTCGCCTTCCGCACCCGGTCGGTCGAAGCGGTCCGCAGCCTTGTCGCGACCGGGGCGGGCGTCGCGTTGCTGCCTGACCTCGTCTACCGGCCGTGGTCGCTCGAAGGCGACCGCATCGAGTCGCGCGACGTTTCGGGGTCGCTTCCAGTCGTCCAGGTCGGCGTCGTGTGGCGGCGTGGCTCGCATCTGCCGGCTGCGGCGCGCGATTTCATCGGCATCGCCCAGTCGCAGCGTGTCCCGCGGCAGCGATGATCCCGGGTATCGGAGTTTCCGATAGCGTCCTTCTGATAAATGAAATTGCGAAACCGGTGATAAATCGCGACGATACGGGCCGGTAGCGCGCCGCCAGCCAGCGGGTGCGGCGGCTTGATCGGGAGAGAGACCTATGAAATCCGCCCTGAAATCCTGCACCGCCCTTGCAATGATCCTGAGTTTTGCCGGCCAGGCCATGTCGGACGAAATGGTGATGACGCTTGGCCCCGGCGAGGGCCAGGTCGATATCGTCGCGTGGCCCGGATACATCGAGCGCGGCGAAACCGACGCCGCCTACGACTGGGTCTCCGACTTCGAGAAGAAGACCGGCTGCAAGGTCAATGTGAAGAGCGCCAACACCTCCGACGAGATGGTCGCCCTGATGAACGAGGGCGGCTTCGACCTCGTGACGGCTTCCGGCGACGCCTCGCTGCGTCTGATCGCCGGAAAGCGTGTCCAGCCGATCAACGTCGACCTGATCCAGAGCTGGAGTACCGTCGACCCGCGCCTGCAGGACGCGCCCTGGCATACGGTGGATGGCGTCCACTACGGCGTTCCCTACCAGTGGGGCCCGAACGTGCTGATGTACAACACCGGGGTCTTCAAGGACGCGCCGACCAGCTGGGACGTCGTCTTCAAGGAGATGGACCTGCCCGACGGCAAGTCGAATGTCGGCCGCGTCCAGGCCTATGACGGCCCGATCTATATCGCCGATGCCGCGAACTACCTGATGGCCCACCAGCCCGAGCTCGGCATCAAGAGTCCCTATGAACTGAACGAGGACCAGTACAAGGCGGCGCTCGACCTGCTGCGTGGACAGCGCAAGCTCGTCTCGCGCTACTGGCATGACGCCTTCATCCAGATCGACGACTTCAAGAACGAGGGCGTCGTCGCGTCCGGCTCCTGGCCGTTCCAGGTCAACCTGCTGGTTTCCGAAAGCGAGCCGATCGCTTCGACGATCCCGAAGGAAGGCGCCACCGGCTGGGCCGATTCGACGATGATGCACAGCGACGCCGCCCATCCGAACTGCGCCTATATGTGGATGGAGCACTCCCTGTCGCCGAAGGTGCAGGGCGATCTCGCCGCGTGGTTCGGCTCGGTGCCGTCGGTGCCGGCGGCTTGCCAGGGCAACGAACTCCTGACCGACGCGGGCTGCGACACCAACGGCTTCGAGGACTTCGACAAGATCAAGTTCTGGCGGACCCCGGTGTCGCAATGCGCAAGCCAGACCGAGTGCGTGCCCTACTATCGCTGGGTCTCCGACTATATCGCGGTGATCGGCGGACGCTGATCGCGGGTCGATCCTGAACAAAGTCCGTCTGCCGTGGTCGCACGGCGGACGGGCGCCCTTGGGCTCGTCATGACAGCGGCGGTTTCCTTCCAGAACGTCTCGCGCCATTTCGGCGACGTCCGCGCCGTCGACAACGTCGATCTCGAAATCGCCGAGGGGGAATTCTTCGCGATGCTTGGCCCATCGGGCTCGGGCAAGACGACGTGCCTGCGGCTGATCGCCGGTTTCGAGCAGCCGACCGCCGGCCATATCGAGATATTCGGCGAGACCGCCGAGGGCGTGCCGCCCTATCGCCGCAACGTCAACACGGTGTTCCAGGACTACGCGCTCTTCCCGCATCTGAATGTCGTCGAAAACGTCGCCTATGGCCTGATGGTGCGCGGTGTCGCCAAGGCCGAGCGGCGAAAGGTCGCCGAGCAGGCCCTCGATCTGGTCCGGCTGCCGGACTATGGCGCGCGCCGCCCCGGACAGCTTTCCGGCGGCCAGCGCCAGCGCGTCGCGCTGGCCCGGGCGCTGGTCAACAAGCCGCGGGTGCTGCTTCTCGACGAGCCGCTCGGCGCGCTCGACCTCAAGCTGCGCGAGCAGATGCAGGAGGAACTGAGGGCCCTCCAGAAGCGCCTCGCCATCACCTTCGTCTTCGTCACCCACGACCAGGGCGAGGCCCTGTCGATGGCTGACCGCATCGCCGTCTTCAACAACGGCCGCGTCATGCAGCTCGGCACGCCGGAAGAGGTCTACCAGCGGCCGCGCTCGCGCTTCGTCGCCGATTTCGTCGGCTCCTCGAACGTGCTGCCGCCGGACTTCGTCGCACGGCACGCCGGACAGGAGAAATGGGCGAGCCTCCGCCCCGAGGCGGTCCGGGTCGAACCCGGTTCGGCGGGCGCCGTCACCGGGATCGTCGCCGCGCGGAATTTCCTCGGCGCCTCGACCCGTATCGCGGTCGAGGTCGAAGGCTTGCGGCTGCATGCGGTGCTGCCGGCCGCGCAACCCGCCCCGGCGGAAGGCGAATCGGTGTCGCTGGCATGGAGCCCGTCCGCGCTTCACCTGATGGATGACGCCACATGAGCGCCGGCGCCCATGCCGTCCTCCCCGGTCGCGGAGGCATCTTCGGCACGGCTATCCGACCTGCTCTGGCGGCGGCCGGGACTGCTCCTGGCGCTGATGCTGCTGCCGCCGGTCCTGTGGCTCGGCATCATCTATCTCGGCTCGCTCTTCGCGCTGCTCGCCCAGAGCTTCTTTTCGATCGACGAATATTCCGGCCTGATCAAATACCAGCTGACGCTGAAGACCTATGGCGAGCTCTTCCGGCCTTCCAACCTCGACATCATCGTCCGTTCCGCGACCATGGCCGCGGCGGTGACGCTGGCCGCCGCGGTGGTCGCCTTTCCGATCGCCTATTACGCCGCCCGCTACGCGCGCGGAAAATGGAAGGCGCTGTTCTATCTCGGCGCCATGCTGCCCTTGTGGTCGAGCTATCTGGTCAAGGTCTATGCCTGGAAGCTGATCCTCGCCAAGGAAGGCATCCTGACCTGGGTCTTCGCCAAGCTCCACCTGACATGGCTGCTCGACCTGGTGCTGGCGATCCCGGTGATCGGCGGCAATTCGCTGTCGGTCAGCTACATCGGCACCTTCCTCGTCTTCCTCTATGTCTGGCTGCCCTTCATGATCCTGCCGACCCAGGCGGCGCTCGAGCGCGTCCCGGTCAGCCTGATCGAGGCATCCTCCGACCTCGGCGCGGCGCCACGCCAGACCTTCCGCAACGTGCTCCTGCCGCTGGCGCTGCCCGGCATGGTCGCGGGCTCGATCTTCACCTTCTCGCTGACGCTCGGCGACTACATCATCCCGCAGATCATCGGCTCGTCGCGCCTGTTCATCGGCCAGGCGGTCTATGCCCAGCAGGGCACCGCCGGCAACATCCCGCTGGCGGCGGCCTTCACGGTCGTGCCGATCGTCATCATGGGCTTCTACCTGTGGGGCGCGAGGCGGATGGGGGCTTTCGATGCGCTCTGAAAGAGGCCCCCGCGCGCCGCTCGGATTGAAGCTCGCCGCGGCGCGCCGGGCTTCTCTTCCTCCACCTGCCGATCCTGCTGATCTTCGCCTATGCCTTCACCACCGAGGAGCGCAGCTATCAGTGGCCGCCCCCCGGTCTGACGCTGCAATGGTTCGCGGTCACCTGGAACCGGCCGGACGTCTGGGCGGCGCTCGGCCTGTCGCTGCGCGTCGCGACGGTCTCGACGGCGATCGCGCTGATCCTCGGCTCGCTCTGCGCCGCCGCCGTCTCCGGGTCGCGCTTCTTCGGCCGCGAGACCATCTCGCTGCTGATCATCCTGCCGATCGCGCTGCCCGGCATCATCACCGGCATCGCCCTCCGCTCGGCCTTCAATCTCGCCGACATCCCCTTCTCGTTCTGGACGATCGTGCTCGGCCACGCGACCTTCTGCGTCGTCGTCGTCTACAACAACGCCATCGCCCGGTTCCGCCGCACGTCCGGTTCGCTGATCGAGGCGTCGATGGATCTCGGCGCCGACGGCTTCCAGACGCTCCGCCATGTGATCCTGCCCAACATCGGCACCGCGCTGGTCGCCGGCGGCATGCTCGCCTTCGCGCTGTCCTTCGACGAGGTCATCGTCACCACCTTCACCGCCGGCCAGCAGTCGACCCTGCCGATCTGGATGCTCGAGGAACTGGTGCGGCCGCGCCAACGCCCGGTCACCAATGTCGTCGCGATGGTCGTGGTTCTGGTCACCCTGCTGCCGATCATCGCCGCCTACTACCTGACCCGCGACGGGGGCGAGATCGCCGGGCAGGGCAAGTGAAGTCTCAAGCCAAGGGAGTAACCCCAATGGATACGCAGATGCTGATCGGCTCCCGTTTCGAGGCCGGCACCGAGACGCCGGAGACGATCCTCAATCCGAAGACCGGCGAGACCATCCTCGATATCCCCGAGGCCTCCGCCGCGCAGATCGATGCCGCCGTCGATGCCGCCGAGAAGGCCTTCGCCACCTGGTCGCGGACGACGCCGGCCAAGCGGTCGGGTTATCTCCTGAAGATCGCCGATCGCATCGAGGCCGAGGCGCACGACTTCGCCGCGCTCGAGGCGCTCAATTGCGGCAAGCCGATCAACGCCGTGATCAACGACGAGATTCCGGCGATCGTCGACTGCTACCGCTTTTTCGCCGGCGCGGTGCGTTGCGTACCGGGCAACGCGGCGGGCGAATACCTGCCTGGCTTCACCTCGATGGTGCGGCGCGATCCGATCGGCATCGTCGCTTCGATCGCGCCGTGGAACTATCCGCTGATGATGATGGCCTGGAAACTGGCGCCGGCGATCGGCGGCGGCAATACGGTGATCTTCAAGCCGTCCGAGCAGACGCCGCTGACGGCGCTGAAGCTGGCGCGGATTTTCGCCGACATCCTTCCCGAAGGTGTCGTCAACGTCGTCCTCGGCCGGGGCGACAGCGTCGGCAACGCCCTGATCAACCATCCCAGGGTCAACATGATCTCGATCACCGGCGACGTCGCGACCGGCAAGAAGGTGTTGCAGGCGGCCGCCAGGTCGGTGAAGCGTACCCACCTCGAACTCGGCGGCAAGGCGCCGGTCATCGTCTTCGACGACGCCGATATCGACGCGGTCGTCGACGGCCTGAAGGCGTTCGGCTACTACAATGCCGGGCAGGACTGCACCGCCGCCTGCCGGATCTATGCCGGCGAAAAAGTCTACGAGAAACTGGTCGCCGATCTTTCCTCGGCCGTCTCGACGATCAGGTATGGCGAGGCCGACGACACGAAAAACGAGATCGGGCCGCTGATCTCGAAACGCCAGCGCGAGCGGGTCGCGAGCTTCGTCGAGCGCGCCGCGGAACTCAACCACATCGAGATCACCACCGGCGGCAAGCCCGGCGAGGGCAACGGCTTCTTCTACCAGCCGACCGTGGTCGCCGGTGCGCTGCAATCGGACGAGATCGTCCGCCGCGAGGTGTTCGGACCGGTGGTGTCGGTCACCCGATTCTCCGATGTCGAGGAGGCGGTCGCCTGGGCGAACGATTCCGACTACGGACTGGCCTCGTCGGTGTGGACCGCCGATGTTTCCCGCGCGATGGCGACGGCGTCGCGGCTGCAATACGGCTGCACCTGGATCAACACCCACTTCATGCTGGTCAACGAGATGCCGCACGGCGGCCTCAAGCAGTCGGGCTACGGCAAGGACATGTCGCTCTACGCGCTGGAGGACTACACGGCGGTGCGTCATGTGATGGTCAAGCACGGCTGACGGTCGCAGAGACTTCGCCTCACGGAGCCGCTCCGGATGATGTAGTCTGTCGAGGGCTGGTCGGGAGACGCCCGGGCGTGCTTGATTCAATGGGAGGCGGGAAACCGAGACGATGATCGATTGGCGTATCGATGCCGTGACCTTCGGCAATTGCAACTGCGACCTGAACTGTCCCTGCCAGTTCGAACTCTATCCGACCCAGGGCCATTGCAACGGTTTCGAGATCGGCAAGATCGAGACGGGCATTTCGGCGATATCCGTCTCGACGGGCTCTGCTTCGCGCTGACCTATTCATGGCCGGGCGCGGTCTATGAAGGCGGCGGCGAGATGCAGGCGATCATCGACGAGCGGGCCGACCCGCGGCAGCGCGAGGCGCTGCTCACTCTCCTCTATGGCGGGGAGACCGAGGAGGCGCGGACCCATTGGTGGGTCTTCCACGCCATGTCGAGCACGGTGCATGATCCGTTATTCAAGCCGTTCGATGTCGAGATCGATGTCGAGAACCGGCGGGCTCGCGTTTCGATCCCGGGGGTGCTCGACGCCACCGGTCGGCCGATCGTCAGTCCGGCGACAGGCGACGAGCATCGCGTTCGGATCGACATTCCGCATGGAATCGAGTTCGAGATTGCCGAGATCGGTATGGGCTCTTCGACGACGAGCGCGGCGATCAAGATGGACCTGCGCGACAGCTACGGCCAGTTCGGCCACATCCACCACACCGGCAAGGGCGTGGTTCGCACCCGCGCCGCCTGATCGACCGGATACGACAGGCGATGACCGCTCCCCACCTGATCGAATCGGTCGCCCGTCGCCAGCGGGCGATCGTCATCGCCGGCCTGATCCTGGTCTGCCTCTCCGCCTGGGCCTTCGTTCTCGCAGGCGCCGGCACCGGCATGAGCATCAGCGCGATGTCGACCTGGCGCTTTCCGCCGCCGATGGATCGCCTTGCGATGAGCGGCGCCTGGAGCGTCGACTACTGGTTCGCCATGCTCGTCATGTGGTGGGTGATGATGGTCGCGATGATGCTTCCGAGCGCCGCGCCGATGATCCTGATGTTCGGCCAGATCGCCCGGCGCACCGGCGGCGAACGCGGGCACGTCATGCTCACCGCCTGGCTCGCGGCCGGCTATTGCATCGCGTGGCTGGCCTTCTCCATCGCCGCCACATGCCTGCAGATGGCGCTGGAGAAGGCGGGCCTGGTCCATGGCATGATGATGTGGAGCCTCGACCCTTACCTCTCCGCCGCCCTGCTGGCGGCGGCCGGCCTCTACCAGCTGACGCCGATCAAGCGCGCCTGCCTGACGAGTTGCCGTTCGCCCGTCGCCTTCTTCATGGCGCATTGGCGGCGGGGACCGGCGGGCGCCCTGCATATGGGGCTGGTGCACGGCGCCTATTGCGTCGGCTGCTGCTGGTTCCTGATGGCGCTGCTGTTCGTCGGCGGCATCATGAATCTTGTCTGGATCGCCGGGCTGGCGGTGCTCGTGCTGATCGAGAAGCTCGCCCCGAGGGGACGCACGGTCGCCGTGTTGCTCGGCGTCGTCTGCATGGCGGGATCGCTCTACATCCTCGCAACGGCCGCTCTCGGCGGCGGCTGATCGTCGGCGCTGGCCGGCGCCTTGCCCGTCCGGCCCGGAGGCGGACGGCATGCTTGCACGGCCTTGCGCTTCATCCGGACCAGCGTGACAATTCGTTCAAGCATTCGCGGTTCGGAATCGGGTCGGGCGGCGGGCGCGGTCAACCAGGGGGACTCATATGGCCAGGATCGCTCGGCGATCGTCGGCACCGACGAAGGCAAGAAAGTTCGACGCGACCTACGACATCGTCGTTGTCGGCGGTGGCGGGGCGGGACTCCCCGCCGCGCTTTTCGCCCGCTGGCTGGGAGACGATGTCGTCATCCTCGAAAAGGCGCCCAAGGTCGGCGGGACCGCGCAGAAGGCCGCCTACTGGTACTGGGTCCCCAACAACAAGCCGATGCGCGCCCTCGGCATCGAGGACAGGAAGGAAGACTGCATCCGCTACATGGCGCGTCTCTCCCGTCCGGAGACCTACGATGCAGACGACCGCCGGTTCGGGATGACGAAGTGGGAATACGACATGTGCGCGGCGATCTACGACAAGGCGTCGGTGGCGACGGAGTTGCTGGCAAAAAAAGGCGCGCTCGAATACCGCCACTGTGAGACGGTCCCCGACTATTGGGCGGAACTGCCGGAAGACAAGGCGCCGACCGGGCGGGTGCTGGTGCCGCGCGAGGCGCGGGACACCATGTCGGACGGCGGCGCCGTCGCCATGCGCAAGATGGCGGAGGTTGCCGCGCGCGACGGGGTCGAGGTGAGAACCAGCCATCGTGTCCAGCGGGTCGTCGTCAATGACGCGGGCCGGGTCATCGGTGTCGAGGCCGATACGACCGGCGGCCGCACCGTCAGGTTGAGGGCGCGGAAGGCAGTCATCTTCGCCTCGGGCGGGTTTATCGCCGACAAGGTGATGCGCAAGAATACCTCAGCGTACCGGTGCTTGGCACCTGCGCGGTGGCGACCAACGAAGGCGATTTCGTTCACATCGGCTCTTCCCTCGGCGCCGAGATGCGCAACATGAACTACGCCTGGATGGCGCCGATGGTCCTCGAGAAGGCGCTCGCCGACGACCCGGATCTCAGCGGCACCTTCTCGCCCTCGGGCAACTCGATGATCTACGTCGATCGCAACGGCAACCGGGTCACCAACGAGAAACTGGCCTACAACAAATCAGCCCAGGCCTTCTTCAAATGGGACCCGGCCCGCTCCGAATACCCAAACCTCGTCCTTGCCGCGATCTGGGATCAGCGCAGCCAGGACCACTCGGCAAGTCACGAATACGGTCGGTTCATCGTCCCGAAGGGCACCGACAACTCCCACGTGATCAAGGGCAAGACCCTCAAGGATCTCGCCGCCAATATCGACAA
>CAWEUQ010000010.1:0-64025 GCA_963812275.1 uncultured Alphaproteobacteria bacterium
CGCTCAGCCACACAGCGAGCCGCCGTCGATGTTGACCGATTCGCCGGTGATCCAGTTCGAGCTTTCCGAGACCAGGAACATGATGGCGTCGACGACATCGGCGACCGTGCCGACCCGTCCAAGCGGAAAGGAAGCGCCGCCGCGCTGCACCACATCCTCGGGCGACGAGCCATAGCCGAGTTCGATCTTCTGGTCGATGACGAGCCGCCCCATCCCGGTCTCGGCCACCGTGCCGGGACAGACCGCGTTGACGCGGACGCCATCCGGCGCAACCTCGGCCGCAACCGCCTGGGTCAGGCCGACGACCCCGAATTTTGACGCGCAGTAGGCAGCAAGCAGCGCGAAGCCCTTCTTGCCCGCATCGGAAGAGATGTTCACCACCCGCCCCCGGCCGGACGCCTTGAGATGCGGCATGGCTTCCCGCATCACGAGGAAGGTACCGCGCAGGTTGACATCGAGAATGCGGTCCCATTCGGCCGTGGCGATTTCCTCAAGCGCGCGAAACTGGAAGACACCGGCCGAATTGACCAGCGTGTCGAGCCCGCCGAGCCGCACCGCGGCGTCGGCGACGCCGGCGGCGACCGACGCGTCGTCGGTGACATCCATCGCGACCGGCACGAACGGGGCCGCGTCCTGTGTCGCCATGCGGTCGAGCGCGACGGACAGGTCGGCGATCGCCACTGTGGCGCCGCCGCCGAGGAGACGTCGCGCCACGCCGAGGCCGAGTCCCCCCGCTCCGCCGGTGACAAGGGCGCGTCGGCCATCAGCGAAAGAGAAGAGCTCGGTCATTCTGGATATCCTCGCGTTCAGGTTTCGATTGTCGACGGAAGTCGACGCAGATCCATCGCGCTCGAAGCCCGCTGGATGAACCTCGTCGCACGGATCTCGACGCGGGGCGGACTGTCGTCGCGGTCGCCGCCGTAACCCAGCCGTCTCAGCGCCAGCGTCGCCGCCGCCGCGCCAAGCCCTTGTGCATCGCGGTCGACGACAGCGATCGCCGGCTGGGAAAGTTCCACGAGCGGTCCGTCGTCCCAGCCGACCAGGGCAAGGTCGCGCCCGACCACCAGGCCGCGCCGATGGATCGCCCGCAGGGCGCCAATCAGCAGCGGCAGGCCGCCAGCGATGAGAGCGGTCGGCGGCGACGGTCCATCGATGAGGCGTTGCACTTCCGCTTCGCCGGCTTCGGCGGTCTGTTCCGTCGCGACGGGACCAGCAGGACTTTCGCCGGCGGCCGCCTGCATTCCCTCGAGAAAGCCACCCGCGCGCTCCCGCCCGGATCGGCGGCTGTCGGGTCCGGTCAGCGCGGCGATGCGACGATGGCCATGGGCCGCCAGATGCTCGACCGCCTGGCGCATGCCGTCGCGATGATCGGCGCAGACGGCATCGACCGGTACGTGGCTGCGCAGTTCGCTCTCCAGCACGACGATCGGCCCGTCGAACTCGGCGAGAGCCGCGAACAGGTCGGGGTCGTCGTCCCGCGACGGCAGGACCAGGATCGCATCGACGCGTCGGCTGCCGAGGTAGCGGATGTTGGCCGCCTCGGCGTTCGGATCGCGGCTCGAGCTCATCACCAGCAGCGCGCAACCGGTCGGCCGCAGGACGGACTCCGCCCCCGCGACGATCTCCGCTGAAAACGGATCCGACAGATCCGAGGTGGCGAAGCCGATCAGGTCGGTCGAGCCACGGCGAAGGCTCTGGGCGATGAAATTCGGCTGATAGCCGAGTTCCGCCGCTGCGGCGAGGACGCGCGTCCGCAGCACGGGCGTGACCTCGCCTCGGCCGGAAAAGACCTTGGATACGGTCGAAATCGCCACCCCCGCGCTCTGGGCGACGTCCCGGATTCCGATCCGTCGCGGCGGTGGTCCGCTCAGCGATTCTCCGCGCACGGCTCTCCTTTCACGAATCGCGACGCCCACGTGCGACGTCGATTGACACCAATGATTGCGCTTTGTAGCATGCGAATATCCAGCGCGAAACGTTTCGCGAAACGTTTTTTGTCATCGCCGTCAAAACTTGGCTGGGAGGCGGCAACGGAGGGGAACATGGCAGATCGGATGTCCATACTCGCGGTTCGACACCTGGCGATGATGACTTTCACCGCGCTTGTCGCCACCACAGCCATCGGCGGCGCACACGCCGCCGAGACGTTTTCGCCGCGCCCGGAATCCGGCATCAAGGGCGCCCTGCTGCCGAGCGAGCGCTCGCTGTGGGTCTTCGATGCGGACACCGGCAAATACACCGAAGTGGACGGCGATGCGTCCGCGCCGTATGTGCCGAACCTGCGCAAGCCGGGAAAGCCGCTGACCTTCGCCTTCGCCGAGGGCTGGGCGGCCATTCCATTCTCCGTGTCGATCAACAAGGGGATTTACAAGATCGCCGACGATCTCGGCATCGACATCATCTACTGCGACCAGGAGTTCAAGCCGGAAAAGGCGGTGACCTGCGCTGAGCAGCTATCGCAGCAAAAGCCCGACTTCGCGATCGTCTCCAACTGGCAGTCGGGCGCGGCCGAAGCCATCATGAAGATCTACGGAGCGGCGAAGATTCCCGTCGTCAATATCGACGTCTGGCATCCCAACGCCATCTTCTTCGGCGCCGATAACTACGTCTCGGGTGAAATCGGCGGTAAGGCCGCCGGCGAATATGCCAAGTCGCTCGGCAAATGCGAGGACGTGACGATCTTCAACGGCATCAATCCCGGCGAAGGCGATGCCGCCGCGCAGCGCATGGCGGGCTTCACCGACGGCGTCCAGGAAGTCTGCGGCGTCATTCCGGCCGAGCGCATCCTGTCCGAGATCTTTGACGCCGGCACCACGGAGCAGGCGCTGACCAAGACGACGGACTGGCTGACGGCCCATCCGGGCGCCGGCTTCGTGCTCAGCACCTCGATCGACGACGCACGCTCGGCGGGCATCGCCAAGGCACTTGCCCAGAGCGAGCGCGAGGGCGCGGCGGTCGGCCTCGGCTGCGACGAGATCGGCGTCGCCGCGACGAAGGAAGGCGACCCCGCCAAGTCGCGGTTCCTCGGCTGCGTCGCCTACTTCCCGGAAAAATATCCGGACTACGTGATCTCGATCGGCCTCGACGTCCTGGACGGCAAGCCGGTCCCGAACGAGGTGCATATCGAGCACAAGTTCCTCGACAAGGATTCGATCGGTTCGGTCTATCCCTGATCGCCGATAGATCCGACAGCCGATGCCCGGCCCGCTCCTCGAAATGACCGGGGTCTCGAAGACCTTCGGCCCCGTCGTCGCCCTCGACCGCGTCGATCTCACGATCGGCCCGGCCGAGGCGGTCGGGCTGATCGGCGACAACGGCGCCGGCAAGTCGACCCTGGTCAAGATCCTGTCCGGCCTCTTCCCGCCGACGACCGGGACCATGCGCTTCGACGGCCGGGAGGTGGCGTTCGGCAGCCCCTTCGCCGCCCGCGCCGCCGGAATCGAGATGATCTACCAGGACCTGGCGCTCTGCGGCGATCTCGACGTCGCCGCCAACATCTTCCTCGGCCGAGAGCGACGGAAACGCTTCGGCCCGATCTCGCTGCTCGACCGGACCGCCATGCGCGAGGCCGCGCGCGAGGTGATGCGCGAGCTCGGCACCGATCTCGAATCGGATCGGATCGTCGGCGCGCTGTCCGGCGGCCAGCGCCAGCTCGTCGCGGTGGCCCGCGCCCTGCAGTTCGAGCCGCGGCTCCTCCTCCTCGACGAACCAACGGCCGCGCTGTCCAGCGAGAAGATCCGTGTCCTGATGGGCCTCATCGAACAATTGAAGCAGCGCGGCGTCGCCATCCTGATGATCAGCCATCGCTTCACCGACATTCTCCACGTCTGCGATCGCATTGTCGTGGTCCGCCAGGGGCGGATCGCCGGTGAACTGGCGCCGCACGCCCAACCGCCGGAGCGGACGATGGCGGCGATGCATGCGCTGATGACCGGCGACGAACTCGGCGAAGCCGTATGACCGCGCCGGCCAATCCCGATTCCGCCGTCGGTTCCTCGCCGCGTCCGCCGCGCCGGGCCGGCTGGCGCGACGACACATCGCTTGGCCTCCTGGCGATGCTGGTTCTCCTCGCCGTCGTCCTCTCCTTCGTCTCCCCCTACTTCCTGACGCCGAACAATCTTCTCAACATTGGCCGGGGCATCGCCATCGTCGGCATCGTCGCTGTCGGCGAGACGATCGTCATCATCTCGGGCGGTTTCGACCTTTCGGTCGGCTCGACGATGGCGGCGGCCGGCATGGTGGCCGGCTGGCTGGTCACGCAGGGCTACCCCCTGCCGCTCGCCTTCGGAGCGGCCATCGCCATCGGACTCGTCGTCGGCCTGATCAACGGCACGATCATCAGCTACGGCCGCATCAACCCGCTGATCGCGACGCTCGCGACGCTCGCCATCGTACGGGGTCTCGGCTACGTCGTCTCCGGCGGCCGCGAATTGGTGATCTCGGACGAGGCCTTCCTGACCTTCGGCGTCGGCAAGGTGCTCGGCATCCCGTTCATCGTCCTGCTGCTGGTTGCGACTTTCCTGGTCTTCGGCTGGCTGATGCCGCGCACGCTGTTCGGGCGCTATGCCTACGCCATCGGATCGAGCGCCAAGGCCGCGGCGCGCGCCGGCGTTCCCGTCGCCCGCTGGCGGATCGCCTATTACGCGACCTGCGGCGCACTGGCGGCGCTGGCCGGGCTGGTCTTCGTCGCCCGCACCGGCAACGCCCAGCCGAGCGCGGCGCTCGGCATCGAGCTCGACGTCATCACCGCCGTCATCCTCGGCGGCACCAGCCTGACCGGCGGACGCGGCCGCCTGTGGGGAACCTTCATCGGCCTGGTCCTGCTCGGCGTCGTCAACAACGGCCTGATCCTGGTCGGCGTGCCGGCCTTCTGGCAGCAGGTGGTCAAGGGGGCGATCCTGCTGACCGCCGTCCTCTATGACGAGATACGGCGCAACAAGGCGGAGGAAGCATGAGGGCGAAAATCGGGGTGATCGGCTGCGGCTGGTGGGCGACGCGCGCACATTTTCCAGCGCTGCTGGCCAATCCGGACGCGCTCATCGCCGGCATCGCCGATCCGGACACCGACAACCGCACCCGGACGGCCGAGCGGTTCGGAATCCCGGCGGAACGGGTCTTCGCCGATGCGGCCGAGATGCTTGACGCGGTCGAGCTCGATGCGGCGATCGTCGCGGTTCCGCATTCCACCCATGCCGCGCTGGCGCGAACCGTCCTCGAGCGGGGATTCCACTTGCTGCTCGAAAAGCCGATGACCATCGACCCGCAGGATGCCCGCGATCTTGCCGCGCTGGCGGAAGCGCGCGGGGTTGAGCTGATCGTCGGCTACCCCTGGCACTACAATCGCCAGGTCCTCGCCGTACGCGACGCCATCGCCGCCGGTCGGATCGGACCGGTCGAGTATGTCTCCTGCCAGTTCGCCTCGATCGTCCGCGAACTCTATCGGGGCAATCCGGAACCGTATCGGGACGTGCTCGGCTATACGGTCAATCCGCCGGGTCCCAGGACCTACGCCGACCCGGAAATCGCCGGCGGCGGACAGGGCCAGACCCAGGTTACCCACAGCGCCGCGCTACTCTTCCTGCTCACCGGACTTCGTCCAGTCAGCGTCGCGGCGCTGGCCGAGTCCTTCGAACTCGCCGTCGACCTCGCCGACGCCGTGGTGATGCGCTTCGCCAACGGCGCGATCGGCTCGCTTGGTTCGACCGGCTCGGTGCTGCCCGGGCTCGACGAGATTCTCGAATACCGGATTTTCGGCGCGCGAGGGCATATCGCCTTCGACGTCAACGACGGCACCGCCGCCATCTATGGGCAGGACGGCGCGGTTGAGCACCTGCCAGCGCCGCCGGTCGAGGAACGGTATCCCGACTGGGCGCCGGCGGATAACCTGGTCGACATCGCGCTCGGCCGCGGTATCAACGGCTCGCCCGCGTCGCTCGGGGTGCTGACGGTGGAATTCGTCGACGCGATGTACCGGGCGGCGCGGGAGTCGCGCACGGTTCAGGTCGGCCAACTGGAGGCAGCGCAATGAGCGACGAGTCGATTTCCCGGGTCGAGGCCTTCCCGCTCCGCTACGCGGAGCCGAACAACAACGGCAAGATCCGCCACGTCACCCTCGTCCGCCTCGAGACCGCGGGTGGCGCCATCGGCTGGGGCGAGGCGATCACCGGCAGCGAGGACGCGGCGATCGCCATGAAAGTGATCGTCGATCGCGGTCTCGCCGAGCGGCTGGTCGGCCGCGACCCGCGCGACGTCGAGGCGATCTGGGCCGAATTTCGCGAGACCACATACTGGACCGGCAACGGCGGCATCGTCACCTTCGCGATCAGCGCCATCGACATGGCGATGTGGGACCTGGCGGGCCATATCGCCGGGTTGCCGGTGCATCGCCTGCTTGGCGGCAAGCGCCGCGACCGGGTGCGCGCCGCCTCGTCGATCATTTTCGATACCGCCGACATTGCCGGCATCGGACGCCAGTTCGCCGACCTCCGCGCCCGCGGCTACACGGTGCTGAAGGGCGGCTGGGGTCACGACCTGTCGATCGCCTTCGGCCGCGACCCGAAGCGGGACGTGGCGATCGTGCGGACGATGCGCGAGGCGGTCGGCGACGACGCGGAGATCATTGTCGACGTGGTCGCCGGCTCCGGCTGGACCGCCAGCCACGCCATCACGATGGCCCGCGCCTTCGAGCCCTATCGGCTGATGTGGCTGGAGGACGCCTTGCCCGAAGGGGATACCGCCGGCTGGCAACGCCTGCGGGCGAGCACGGCGACGCCGCTCTGCACCGGCGAGAAGGGGTGGACCGTTCCGCATTTCCGCGGCCTGATCGACAGCGGCGCCCTCGACATCGTGATGATCGATCCGGGCCGCGCCGAGGGCGTCACCGGTACCAAGAAGGTCATCGACCTCGCCGCCGATGCCGGCCTGTCGTGGAACGCCCATTCGTGGTCGAGCGCGATCAATACAGCCGCCTCTCTCCACCTTGCCGCCGCGTCGCCGAATGTCCTGCTTCTCGAATTGAAGCCTGAGCTGTCACCAATGCAGAATGATCTGGTCGCAGACCCGATCGAAATGCGCGACGGATGGATCGAGGTCCGCGATACCCCCGGCCTCGGGGTCACCGTCGACGAAGGGGCGGTCCGCCGCTACGCCTTCGACTGAACGCAGGCCGGCCGCGCTACGCAGGCCACCGCGCGTTGCGCCAGTCGCCCCGGGGCGCAATTGCCACCGTCCTCCCCGTCGCCCGGGACGCCGTCCGCTTCAGGGGTGAGCCGACCGGCGGGCTCCCGGCGGATCAGGTCCTGAGGCGCGGCATCGCCCTTGTGCGAGAAAGACGGCGGCTTTTCCCCTCGCTGAGTGTCGAGGAGAATCTTCAGATCGGCGGGAAACTCGGCCGGCCGGGCCGTTGGTCGCTGGACACCGTCTACGCCCTGTTCCCCGTCCTGACCGAGCGCCGACGCTTCGGCTATCGGCGGCGGCGCGGCCGAGATCATCATCGGCAGCATAGCGCATGCCCTCTGCCAGTTCCGCCATGGTGATCCGGCCACTCTCTTGCAGCGTGGCAAGGATTCTTATGTCGACTTGATCAAGCTTCATGTCTTTGAACCCGCCTGATTTGGGAATACATTTTGTCAAAACGGCCCAGTCCAGCTCGGACGGTCTATCATCTTCTATGAGCGCCCAGACTTGTTAGATTCAACCCAGTGTCAAGACATGGCGGATGGACTGGTTCTCGGCTCAGACAAGAGGCGGGCGCTCATGTGCCATGGCTAACCGTCGACGCGGTTATCAAGGCGGTTGATGAGCATTTCACAACAGATCGTCGGGCAAGTGGTCGGTGATCCGGTATGCGCACACTACTCACGACGCTGATTATGATCGTTATTGCCACCCTCCCGGCAATGGCCGATCAAAGATGGGTCGGTAGCGACCGTCTCAACCGAAGAACATGCCCGTCAACCAATTGCGGCATCGTTGGGCAGTTGTTCTTTAGGGAGGCGGTGAACGTCCTTGAGGATCGGGCCGGCTGGGCTAGGATCACTGACCTCTACGACGCTTCCTGCCGCGATGGACGTAGCGAGTATGTCGATGCCGGAAACGCTGAATGCACACCGGCGAACGGTATCAACGGCGGGTCGTTTGCCGAGTGGGTATCGTCCACCTGACGGCCCAACGTCCACCCGAGCCCGGAGCCAACGCAACAGGCACCGCGAAAGCAGTCCAGCAATCGGACGACTTCCGAAAATATGACGCGGCATTCGCCACGGCCGCCGACAGCCTAGTGGCGGACGGTCGATGCACCCTGCGAGATTTCGAGAACGTGGGCGGCTGGGTCAAATCGGTGAACCAATACCGCAACCAACCTGTCTATTTCACCTATTGCGGCAGTGCGGCGGCAAATCGCATCTACCTCAATGCCGAGACTGGAGAGTTGTTCCAATAGCGTCGAAACTTGAGTGTCAGGGGTGGTAGACATTCCCAAAACGGCGCAGCGCTAAGCCATTGTAGTTCAATGGATTTGTTGTCTCGGTGGCAGAATTCAATCCTGTCCGGCAGCACCATTGGCTCTGATTGCCCCGCTTCCGCGGTCGCCGAGTCACCGCCCGCTTTTGCGATGCCTGCGCCCGACCGCCTCGTGTCTGGCTCCGGCGGCCATTGCTTCGGCGCCGGTGACGACGTCGAGGAGTTCCGTGGTGATCTCCTCCTGCCGCTGGCGATGGGCCTCCATGCGGAGATTTTCGAGCTTCTTCGAGACATTCTCCCGCGCCGCCTCCATGGCGGCGAGCCGCGCTGCGTTCTCGGCGACGATCGATTCGACCACCGCCTCGGTCAGCATGGCGAAGACATACTCGGCCAGCAGGTTCCGGTGCAGCGTGACCGGATCGAGATTGCAGAGCGGCGGCTGCCGCTGCGCCCGCGCGCCGAGCGATTTCGGGTCGAGCGGCAACAGCTGCCGTCGTTCGATCGTGCGCGCGCCGCCGTGGCGTTCGCGGGCGAACATCACGTCGACATGGGTGATGCCGCCGGCCGCGATGCGCTCGTAGAGGTCCCGCAGCAGGCGGTTGACCATGTCCGGAACGCCGGCCGAACGGGTCGCCATTGGGTGGACGGAATCCGGGCGGCGCCCGCGTTCGACCGCCTTGGCCGCGCCGCGGTCGCCGAGAACGATCAGGGTCTGGCCGTCGAGGACGGGTTCGGCCGCCTCGAACAGATGCTCGTTGAAGGCGCCGACGAAGCCGTGTTCGGAGGCGCAAAGGATCAGCGCGCGGCGCTCGGCGACGGGACGGAGCGGCTCCTGCGGCTCGCCCATCAGCGCCAGCGAGTCGGTGATCGCCGCGGCCATCATCGCCGCATAGCGGCGGATGCCCGGCAGCATGCGGGTCGATTCCTGCATGCGCATGCCGGCGAGGGAACGGGTGGCGCCGACGATATCGAGAAGCCCGCTCATGCTGGCGATGTGGGCCTCGGTCTCGGCCAGCCGGCTCATGGCGGCGGCTCGTCGCCGGCCGCGGACGGGCCGGCTGTCTCGCCGACGAGCGCTATGAGCGAGGCCTTGAGCCGCCCGGCGGTCTCGGGCGAAAGCGGCCCGGCCTGGTCGTCGAGGGTCAGGATTTCCGGCAGGTGCTCGCCCAGCCAGGATTTCAGCGCCGTCCGGAAAGCGCCGATCCTGTCGAGCGGCACCGTGTCGAGCACACCCTCGGCGACCGCCGTCAGCAGCGCCACCTCCTCACCGAGGCTCAGGGGTGCGAACTGGCGCTGGGCGAGAACGGCGCGGATGCGACGCCCATGCTCGATGATCTTGGGCGTGCGCTCGTCGGCGATCGTGCCGAAGCGGGTGAAGACCTCGAGCTCGAGAAATTGCGCATATTGCAGCCGCAGGCTCTCCGCCAGCCGCTTGAGCACCGGCGCCTGGGTCTTGCCGCCGACCCGCGACACGCTCTTGCCGACGTCGACGGCGGGCTTCTGGTCCTCGTAGAAGAGGCGGGGGTCGAGGTAGATCTGGCCGTCGGTGATCGAAATCAGGTTGGTCGGGATATAGGCGCTGATGTTGCCGGCCTGGGTCTCGGCAATCGGCAGCGCGGTCACCGAGCCGCCGCCGCGTTCCGGTGAGAGCCGCGCCGCGCGTTCGAGCAGGCGGGAATGGATGTAGAAGATGTCGCCGGGATAGGCCTCGCGTCCTGGCGGGCGGCGAAGCAGCAGGGATATCTGCCGGTAGACCGCCGCGTGCTTGGTCAGGTCGTCGACGACCACCAGCACGTCTTGACCCCGCGCCATGAAATCCTCGGCGATGGTGAAGCCCGAATAGGGCGCCAGCCACTGCAGCCCGGGCGCCGCGTCGGATTCGCCGACGACGAAGACGCAATTCTCGAACGCCCCGTAGCGGCGCACCGACTCGATCACCTGGGCGACCGACGAGGCCTTCTGGCCGACCGCGACATAGATGCAGACGACGCCGGTGGAACGCTGGTTGATGATCGTGTCGAGGGCGATCGCGGTCTTGCCGACGCCGCGGTCGCCGATGATCAGCTGGCGCTGGCCGCGCCCGAGCGGGATCATCGCGTCGACGACCAGAAGACCGGTGGCAAGCGGCTGGGTGACCAGGGCGCGATCGACGATCGCCGGCGCCGGACGTTCGACCGGCATGGCCGCTGCGTCATCCAGGTGCGGCCCGCCGTCGAGCGGCACGCCGAGGGCGTCGACGACGCGGCCGAGCAGCCCCTCGCCGACCGGAACCCGCGCGACCTGACCGGTGCCGCGCACCAGGCTTTCCGAGGCGATGTCGCCCGCTTCGCCGAGCAGGACACAGCCGATCACCTCCTCGCCGAGATCGACGGCGAGCCCCCGGACACCGTTGTCGAAGACCAGAAGTTCGTCGAGGCGTGCCTCGGGCAGGCCGGAGACCGTGGCGATGCCGTCGCCAATGCTGACCACCCGGCCGATCCGCTCGAGCTGCGGCTCGATCGGCAGCGCGGCGACACGCTCGCCGCTCCGTCCGATCCAGTCGCGCAGGTCGTCAGTGAGCGTCTTCATGGCTCTCGATCTCGGTGCGCATCGCGGCAAGCTGGCTCTGCCACGAAAGACGCAGGATGGCGTCGGGGAAATGAAGTTCGGCGCCGGCGATCAAGGCCGCATCGACGTCGAAGTCGACGGCCACGCCGTCGCCGAATGCGGTCTGCAGGTGCTTCCGCCATGCCTCGGCGGTCGGCGAAGGAAGCGCAACGGCGGTGACCACCCGCAGCGGCTTGCCCTCGGCGACACCCGCGGCGATCTTGTCATGCTCCTCGCGGCTGAGGCCGTCGATGTGTTCCCCGAGACGATCGAGCCACGCCTCCGCGCGATAATCGAGCGGGATCGTCTCCAGCAGGCGACGGGCGATGTCGACGCCGAAGTCGAGCGACGCCTCCCGCAATGCAGCCAGCGCCTCGCCGCGTTGTTTGGCGACGGTCTTCTGTGCCTCCTCGACAAGCGCGGCGGCCTCCCGCTCCGCCCTTTCGCGGCGGGCGGCGGCCGCCTTTTCCGCTTCGCCCGCCGCCGCCTTCAGGGCCGCCTCGCGTTCCGCTGCTATCCCGGCCCTCTCCGCGTCGAGTTCGGCAAGCCGCTTGTCGGAGTCCTGCCTCGCCTGATCGGCCTCGGCGCGCAATCTGTCGATCTCGACCCGCCGCGCATCGACCGAGCGCAGCACCGGCTTGTAGAGGAAGCGTTGCAGCAGCCAGACGAGGATCGCGAAGTTGATCGTCTGCAGCGCCAGGGTCCACCAGTCGAACTGCATGACTAGGCGACGTAGGGATTGGCGAAGAGCAGGAGCAGCGCAATGACGAGACAGTAGATCGCGGTGGTCTCGATCATCGCGAGACCGACGAACAGCGTCCGGGAAATGGTGCCGGCCGATTCCGGCTGGCGGGCGATCGCGTCGACCGCGGCGGCGACCGAGCGTCCTTCGGCGAGCGCCGGCCCGAGGGCTCCGAAGGACACGGCGAAGGCCGCGGCGATGATGCTGACGATTTCAATGGTCATGAAGCCTCCTTGTTCGCATCGGCCTCGCCGATCGCGGCGCCGATGAAGACGGTTGCAAGCACGGTGAAGATGTAGGCCTGGACGAGTCCGAGAAGGATCTCGAGCGCCATGAACGGGATCGGGACGAAGAGCCCGGCGAGCGAAAGCACCAGGCCCAGCATGAATTCGCCGCTCATCACGTTGCCGAAGAGCCGGACCGTCAGCGCGAAGGTGCGGGTCACCTCGGCGAGCAGGTTGAGCGGCAGCATCATCAGCTTCGGCTGGGCGAAGGTGGCGAGATAGCCGAACAGCCCACGCGAGCGGATGCCGAGGAAATGCACCGAGAGGAACACGGTCAGGGCAAGCGCCGCCGGCGTCTCGATGGTCGCTGTCGGCGAAACGCCCTCCGGCAGGATGCCCGACAGATTGGCGACGACGAGAAACAGGAACAGCGTCCCGAGCAGCGGCAGCAGCGGACGCGGATTCCTGCTGACGATCTCCTCGATCTGCTGCATGATCCCGACGACGACGACCTCGACGATCGCCTGCCGCCGGCCGGGCCGGAGCTGGAAGTTCCGCGTCACCAGGATCGATCCGACCGTCAGCACCAGCATGATCAGCCAGGTCGCGACGACGGCGCTGTTCACCCCGATCGGACCGATATGGAAAAGGACCGGGCTGGTCAGCGGCGAGGTTTCCATCAGCCGGCGACTCCCCTGCGGACACGGCGAAGCACGAAGATGCGGGCCGCGAGGAAGCCGCCGAACACGGCCAGCAGGGGACCGGCGCCGAACCGCGACGCGGCGACCAGGACGATCGCGATGGCCGCCAGCCGACCGACGGTGAGCGATGCCGGCAGGAGCCAGCCCTCGCCCGCGACATGCGCCTCGACGGAGCGCTTCATCAGGGCGAAATAGGCAAGTCCGAGCGCGAAGCCGGCAACCAACGAACCGGCGAGGAGCAGATTGACGACAACGGGGGACAAGTGGTCAATCATCGCGGAACATGATCCTCCAACCAAGAAAACAGCCGATGGTCAGGCCCGCCACCAGCAGGCCGAGTGTCCAGAAGATCCCGCTATGGAAGCTGCGGTCGATCCATCGCCCGATGAAGATTCCGGCCAGCGTCGGGATGACCACCGTCCAGCCGATGATGCCGATCATGGCCAGATTTCGGCCGAGCGAGCGCTCGCCGCTTCGCTGCCAGAATTCGCGCCGTTCGCGGCGGGCCTTCACCGCCTCGTCGAGGCGTTCCGGGTGTTCGGACGACGGCGTCACCGCTCCGCCTCCTCGAAGGCCGAACGGTCGCCGGGCCAGGCCGAATACCGCTCGGGCCTGAGGAAGCGGCTGATCTGGCGAATGGCGGCAAGGTAGAGCCGCTCGGCATCGGCGCGAGCCTGGCGCTCCTCGGCGACGCGTTGCCGGAAGCGGGCGAGGACCTCGGTCTCGAGATGGCGCAGATCGTCGTCGGCGACGGCCTCGCGGCTGGCGATGGCAATCGTGTCGCCGCCGCGCACGTCGAGCATGCCGCCGCGAAGGGCGACATGATGCTCGGCGCCGCCGCTGTCGCGCCAGGTTGCGACCGATATCGACAGGGCGGTGAGGAAGTCGGCATGGCCCGGCAGGATACCGAAGGCGCCGGTCGGATCCTCGGCGCGCAGATGCGCGACCTCCGGCGCATCGACGACAATCGCCAGCGGTGTGGTGACGGTGAGCCTCATTGCGCCGGCGCGGTGGCATCCGCCTCCTTGCGGCGGGCCTCGTCGAGAGTCCCGACCATGTAGAGCGAGGATTCCGCCCAGCCGTCGGCCTCGCCATCGAGAATCGCGTTGCAGCTGGCCAGCGTCTCCTCCAGCTCCACCGAGCGGCCGGCAGCGCCGGTGAAACCGACGGTGACCAGGAACGGCTGGGTCAGGAAGCGCATCAGGCGGCGGGCGCGGCTGACGACCGTGCGGTCGGCGGCGCTGAGTTCCTCGATGCCGAGCAGCGCGATGATCTCCTGGAGCTCGCGGTAATTGGCGATTGTCTTGCGGACTTCCTGCGCGGTCCGGTAATGGGCCTCGCCGATCAGCCGCGGATCGAGCAGCAGCGAGGTGGAGGCGAGCGGATCGACCGCCGGATACATGCCCTCGCTGGCCATGTCACGGGAAAGGACGATCGAGGAATCGAGATGGCTGAAGATTTCGGCGACCGCCGGGTCGGTGAAATCGTCGGCCGGGACATAGACCGCCTGGATCGAGGTGATCGCGGCGCCGGCGACCGAGGCGATGCGCTCCTCGAATTCGGCGATCTCGCTGGCAAGCGTCGGCTGGTAGCCGACACGCGACGGCAGCCGGCCGAGCAGGCCGGAAACCTCGCCGCCGGCCTGGACGAAGCGATAGACGTTGTCGACCAGCAGCAGAACGCTCTGGTGGGACTGGTCGCGGAAATATTCGGCAATGGCGAGCGCCGCGAGGCCGGCGCGCCAGCGGGCGCCGGGCGGCTCGTTCATCTGGCCGAAGACCAGCGCGGTCCGCGCCAGCACCCCGGAGTCGCGCAGCTCGAGCAGGAGTTCGTGGCCCTCGCGGGAGCGCTCGCCGATGCCGGCGAAGACCGAAATGCCCGAATAGCGTTGGACCATGGTGCGGATCAGCTCCATGATCAGGACGGTCTTGCCGACGCCGGCGCCGCCGAACATCGCCGCCTTGCCGCCGGTGACCAGGGGCGCCAGCAGATCGATCACCTTGATACCCGTGTGGAACACCTTCAGTTCGCCGCCCTGACCCTCAAGTCCGGGCGACGGCGCGTGGATCGGCCGCCTTTCGATGTCGGCCGGCAATTCGGGGCCGCGGTCGACCGGATCGCCGACGGCGTTGAGCATGCGGCCGAGAACCGGCTCGCCGACCGGAACCCGGATCGGGCCGCCGGTGGCCCGCGCCGTCACACCGCGCTTGAGGCCGGCCGTCGAGGCGAGTGCGACCGCGCGCACCGTCGTGGCGTCGAGATGCATCTGGACTTCGGCGACCAGCCGCGCCCCGACGTCCCACTCGATCTCGATGGCTTCGGCGATAGACGGCAGCGCACCGGCCGGAAAACTCACATCGATGACCGAGCCATGCACGGCGACAATCCGGCCCGAAATCGTCATGCTCCGTCGCCTTTTGCGGGAATGGTCGGCGACGCTCTCCGGCGCCCGCCAGGCGGCATCCTACGACTTTTCGCGGGTCGCAGGTGTTGACGTGGCTCAATAAGTCAACAAAGTCCTCCAAACCACCAATGATCGGGGCAGGCCCCCCTTCTGCGACGACCCGGCCTTCCATGCCTGCCGGCATGATCGGCGACGCGTCAGCCGTCGTCGCTACGTACCGACGGGGGAACCAGAAAGAAGGCCGGCGTCTCGCCCTTGCCCTTGAGGTTGATGGTGCCGCGCGGCTCGAAAGCGAAGCGGTGGACAAGCGCGTCCCTGACATCCGCCGAGACATGGATGCGGTCCGGCAGTCCGTGCGACTCCAGCCGGCTGGCGATATTCACCGTGTCGCCCCACACGTCATAGATGAATTTGTGGCGGCCGATGACACCGGCGACGACCGGGCCGGTATGAACGCCGATGCGGACCCTCAGGGGCGGCTCGCCGTCATTCTCGAACTTGCGGAGCGCGTCGAGGATGCCGATGGCGAAGTGGGCGATCGCCTCGACATGGTCGCCGCGGGGCTCGGGCAGACCGGTCGCCGCCATATAGGCGTCGCCGATCGTCTTGATCTTCTCGACGCCGAGGTCGAGCGCCAGAGCGTCGAATTCCGAAAACACCCGGTCGAGCTTGCTGACCAGCCGGGCCGGTGTCATCGACGCGGCGGCCGGGGTGAAGCCGACGATGTCGGCGAAGAGGATGGACGCCGCGGCGAAGCCGTCGGCGATCGCCGTCTCGCCCTCGTTGAGGCGTAGCACCACCGGATGCGGCAGGATGTTGCGCAGCAGCCTGTCCGACTTCGCCTTTTCCAGTTCGAGCTGGGCGAGATAGACGCGTTCGCGCTCGCGCCAGCGCTTGCGTTCGAGGCATGCATTGATCCGGGCCCGCAGGAGCACGACGTTGCACGGCTTCGGCAGATAGTCCTCGGCCCCGACCTCGATGCATTTCAGCACCGCGTCGCTCTCCTGCAGGCCGGAGACCATGATCACCGGAATGTCGCGCCAGCGCTCTTCCGCCTTGAGCCGCGCCAGAACTTCCAGCCCGTTCATCACCGGCATCAGCAGGTCGAGGAGAATGAGGTCGAAAGTCTGTTCCTCGAGGATGGCGAAGGTCGCCGCGCCGGATTCGGCGGTGACCACCGCATGACCGTCGAGCCGCAGGCGGCGGGACAGCAGATTGCGATTGGACTCGTTGTCGTCGACGATGAGGACGCGCCCGACCTCGGGACGCCGCGTGTTTTCCCTGGATCTGAGCGTATCGAGCAGGCCGGCGACGACCGCGTCGACGGTACTGAGTTCGGCATCGACGGGCCCGGTCGATCCCGCGTCGCCGCGCGTCAGGTCGACGATGGCGTCGATGCCGTCGAGGAGTTGCCTGGCTTCGACGAGCAGCCGGTCGAGATCCGGTCGCAGCGCTTCCGCGCCCGGCGTCATCTCAAGATCCTCGACGACCATTTCGCTGTAGCCGATGATCGCATTGAGCGGCGTGCGCAGGTCGTGGCGCAGCCGCCCTTCCAGATCGACGAGACCGTTGCCGGCGTCCATGGCGGGGACGAAGGCGGGATCGCGCAAGGCGTTGACAAGATCGTTCAGCGCGACCGCCGCCACCAATACCTTGTCCAGGGACGGCAGCAGGTCGGTCGCCCCCAGCCGGCGCGCTTCGTCGAGAATGATTTCCTGATAGCCGACGATCGAGCGGACCGGGTTGATCAGGTCTTCCCAGATGACGGCGAGCCGCGCCCGCCGTTCGAAATCCGCATCGGTCCGGGTTTCGGCCACGGTCAGCCCTTTCCTCGATCAGCCCGGCGAAGGCGACGACGCTCCAAGCAGCCGTTCGATCTTTTCGATCAGCCGCGGCAGGTCGATCGGCTTGGTATCGTAGTCGTCGCAGCCGGCGGCAAGCGCCTGTTCGCGATCCGAGGCGAGCGCATGGGCGGTCAGCGCGATGACCGGGATGCCGGCGGTGGCGGAATCGGCCTTGAGCCGCCGCGTTGCCTCCCACCCATCGAGCACCGGCAGGCTCATGTCCATCAATACGATTTGGGGCCGCTCCGCGCCGGCCATGGCGACGCCTTCGGCCCCGTCGACGGCGATCAGCACCTCGTGTCCCTGTCGGACGAGGCGCCGCGAAAGCATGTCCCGGTTCATCTCATTGTCCTCGACCAGAAGAATTTTCGCCACGCGTCGTCCTCGCCTCCTCGTTCACGAACCGTCCGCCGGCGGAACAACCCGCGCGACCGATCGCCGGGTCGAATCCACCATTTCCCGCAGCGTCTCGACCAGCCGGGCGCGCTCGTAGGCGCCCTTCTGGAAGACCGCGAGCGCCTTGCCGCCGAACCACTCGCGCTCCTCGCGCGTCAGATCCTTCGAGGTGACGATCACCACCGGCAGGTCGCGCGTCGCCTCGTTCTGCCTGAGCAGTGTCAGCATCTCGAAACCGTCCATCCGCGGCATCATCAGATCGAGCAGGACAACCGCCGGCCTTGAGCGCGCCACCTCGTCGAGGCCGGCCGCGCCATCCTCGGCCTCGCGCACCAGCCAGCCTTCGCGATTGAGCAGGCGCTTCAACATCTCCCGTGTTCCGGCGTCATCGTCAACCACCAGAACATCGGTCGTCCCGCCCGGATGCGCGATCCGGGCGAGAACCCGCCTGAGGTCTTCGGCGTCGACCGGCTTGGTCAGGTGTTCGGCGGCGCCGAGCGCCAGGCCCATGTCGCGGTCGCCAAGCACCGTGGCAAGCACCACCGGGATGGTGCAAAGGTCGGCGTCCTGCTTCAGCGACCGCAGCACCGTCCAGCCGTCGAGGTCGGGCATGATCACGTCGAGGATGATCGCGTCGGGCCTCTCCTCCCTGGCAAGCCGCAATCCTTCCTTGCCGCCTGCCGCCTTGATGACGCGGTAGCCTTCGGCGGCAAGCGCCTCGGCAAGCGATTCGCGCATCGCCGATTCGTCGTCGACGATCAGGATGGTTTCGCCGGTATGGGCCTCGACGCCGTGGCTCGGCGGCTCCGGGGCGGCCTGCGGACAGATGCGCGGCAGGGTGATGGTGAAGGCGGAGCCCTTGCCGTATTCGCTCTCGACCGTCACGTCGCCGCCGAGCATCCGGCAGAATTCCCGGGTGATTGCCAGTCCGAGCCCGGTACCACCGTAGTTCCGCGACGTCGAGGCATCGGCCTGGGTGAAAGCCTGGAAGAGCCGCGCCTTCTGCTCCAGCGTCATGCCGATGCCGGTGTCGCTGATCCGGTATTCGATGAAGTCGCCCTCGCCGCCCGGCCCCGCGACCGGACGAACCGCGAGGGTGATGGTGCCGTTCTTGGTGAACTTCGAGGCATTGCTGAGCAGGTTGAACAGGCTCTGGCGGATCTTGGTCTCGTCGGACTCCATCACCCCCAGCTCCGGCGCGACCACCAGCTCGAGCGTGTTCTCGTTCCGGGCGATCAGCGGGAGCGATCGTGCTTTCAACCTGGGCGACGAGCGACTCGACCTCGAAGGGCTCGACCAGCACGTCCATCTTGCCGGCCTCGATCTTGGCGAAGTCGAGGATGTCGTTGATCAGCCCGAGAAGGTGCTTGCCGGCGACGCGGATCTTCTGCAAGTCCGGCCCGAAACCGTCGAGGCTGAGATCCTCCGCTTCCTCGATCAGCATTTCGCTGTAGCCGATGATCGCGTTCAAGCGGCGTGCGCAGTTCGTGGCTCATGTTGGCGAGGAACTGGCTCTTCGCCGTATTGGCGGAGTCCGCAACTTCCTTGGCGACCTCGAGCTCGGTCTGCCGCTGCTTGAACTCGGTGATGTCGGCGAAGACACCGACGGTCCCGCCATCCGGCGTCCGCCTTTCGCTGATCCGCACCCAGCGGCCGTCGCCGAAATGCTGCTCGAAGAAGCCTTCGGCCCGTCGATGCCTTTCAAGCCGCGCCGCGATCCATTCCTCGGCCGGCATGCCGTCGGGGTTGGCGATGCCGCGGTCGACGAGAAACCGCAATATCTCCTCGAAGGTCCGGCCCGTCACCGCCGAATCCGGGTACATGCTGAGATAGCGGCTGTTGGCCAGGACCAGCCGATCCTCGGGATCGAAAACGGCAAAGCCCTCCGAAATGGTCTCGATCGCAGTTTCCATCGTCTCGCGCTGATGGCGCGATTCCGCCTCGAGGCGGGCGCGTTCGGCAATGCTGTCGCGGAAGAGAGTCAGAGTTCGCGCCATCCGGCCGATTTCATCGCCGCCGGCGGCCGGAATATCGACATCGGTACGGCCCTCGATCATCCCCGACATCGCCCTGTCGAGCCGGCGCAATGGCGTGACGATCGATCGGAATACCGCCAGCGTCAGGACGATGCCGATCAGCGCGACGATGACCACGATGATGATCGACGTGCGGCTCGCGGCAGCCGCGCTGGCGAGCGCGGCATCGCGCGCGGCCCAGGCGTCGCCATGGAGGTGCTCGGTCAGGTCGTCCAGCCGGGTCTCGACGATGCCGCTGTGCTCGCGCGCCTCGGCGAGGAGCGTATTGCCGATCACCCGCTTGTCGTCGGTATAGGCGTCGACCGCCTCGAGCGCCTTTGCCATATAGGCATCGGTCTGATCGCCGATTTCCTTGATGAGCGCGGGGTCGTGGCCGGTGAGCTGATCGAGATAGCCGGCCATTGTCGCGCGCGCTTCGTTGGCGTTTCGTTCGGAGATGGTGAGCTGGCTGACCGCAAGGTCGGTCATCCAGTAGCGGATGTCGCCGAAGGCCTCGTTGGCCCCGGCCGCCGCTTCCAGTTGCTCGAACAGTTTTGTGGCAGCCTCGATCCGCTCGGAACTCCGGTAGAGCTCGCGGACGACGATGACATTGGTGACGATCAGCGCACCGAGCAGCAGCGCCGACAGCGCAGCGACACGCAGCGAAATCGACCGCCGACGCACGAATTCGGGCACGAGACAGAACCGCGGTCGGTCGGATACGCCTGCAGTGGTCATTTGAACAGGGTGATGCTGATCGCCGCCCCGAGGTCCCCTTCCTTGCCGCCCTCTTTCGGATAGCCGGTGACGTCCATCTCGCCCGCCGGCTCGCCATGGCAGGACAGGCAGGAGGCGCCATAATATTCCGGCACCAGGATGCGGAAGGCGGGCTTGCCGTTGACGTCGACCGTCTCGCTGAAAGGCTCTCCCTTCTGCCAGCCCGGGGCGAGAAAATCATCGGTGATGACGGCGGTTTCCCACGCGTCGGGACGCGCCTTGCGGTTGCGCACCAGATTCTGCGGCGCCGTTACCTTGACCTTCGCCTGATCGCCGACCTCGGCGCCGAAGGATTCGTTGACGAGGCGGGCGAAGACAGCCGGGATGAAGCCCTTGAAGCCGACGCCGGCGGCGTTGATCGTCGACTGGTTGTCATCCATCACCGTCTGGATCGCATCCATCTGGGCGCGGAGCAGTTGGCCCTCGAGGGTCGAAGGATCGCTGTCGCGCGGATCTTCTCCGGTCTGCTTTTCGTAGATCACGATGGCGTCGGCGAGGACCTTCTCCCCCGTCAGTCCCTTGTCGCCGATATCGGGATTGTTGATGACATCCTGATTGCTGGAGATCACCGAACGCGCGGCGCGCAGCAGGTTGGCGAGGCGCATCGCCACGGCCGTGTCCGCGTCGTCGGTGGCGGCCAGCGGACGATCGACGGGGGCGAGCATCGCCCATCCCGTCGCGAGGACCACGAGCGTCAGGAGCGGAACGCCGAGGAAACGGCGATTAGGTCCGACACGGCCGATCTGCCTTGATTTCATCGTCTCGTCCTTTCCGGTGAACCGTATTGGCATAGTAACCGGGATTCGCCCACCGCGGCGAGGTTTAGGATGACAAGACGCTGAAGAAACGCTCAATTTTTCAGCGTTCGCCCTTGTCGGTCGCGGTGCTTCGTGCCGTCCGAGCAAGGGCCGGCGATGTTGAGAGGGGTTCGGCAAACGCATCGCGTTTCGGGGTCCGGGCAGCGCATCGCGAGGGAGCCGTGCGACCGGCCTGCACCCGCCAAACCTGTCGAGGGAGCCAAAACAACTGGACCCCTCGGATTTGCCATGACTGGCCCTTTTCGCCGAACCAGACACCTGACAGGTTTTCGCCGCTGGGCTTGACGGGGGGTCAACCATGGATCGGATCGGACTGGATCGAACCAACGCTGATCATGCGATCCAATTTCGTGGGCGGAAGACCTCCGACGGACCAGCTCATTCGCCGCTGATCGGCGACCGGCCCCTCACCCGCACGGGATGCGGACCGGCACCGACCAATCCCGATGCTTCACCGCAGCCACGACGGCAAGCTCGCACCGTCGGCGTCCTTTTCGGCCGCCCGACGGCGCCTGCCCGGATGGCCCGCCCGTACCACATGGGAGACGTGTCATGACCACCAGACGTAACAGAGCCAATATCCTGCAGGTTGCAGGCATCCTCGGCGCGGCGCTGATCGCCTTGCCGGCCCTGGGCAATGTCGCCCAGGCGAAGGACGGCGACATCTCCATCTATTTCGTCGGCTGCGCCGCGCCGACCGGCTTCCACGGATACCTTGCCCGCGGCGCCGAGGAAGCCGGCAAGAATCTCGGCGTCAACGTCACCTACGTCTATCCCGACAAGCTGACCATCCCGAATCAGGTCCAGAAGATCGAGGAAGCGATCGCCGCCCAGGCCGATGGCATCGCCGTCTGCGTGTTCACCGAGGACGCCGCCTATACCGAGGTCGCCGCCGCCGCCAAGGCCGCGGGTATCGCCTTCGGCAGCGCCGCCGCGCCACCGGCCGGCAAGCAGGTCCGCGACCCCGACGACATCTTCCTCTTCCGCACCGGATCCGACGAACGCGCCGCCGGCAAGTTGACCGCGCAGCGGCTGATGTCGATGGGCGTCACGGGCCGTGTCGTGGTCGGCGACCAGCAGCCGGGCGATGCCACCTGCCGCGATCGCGCCGACGCCGAGATCGAGGAGCTCAAGGCGAACGGCATCGAGGCCGAATTCCTCGAACTGACGATGGACCCGGGCCAGCAGTCCGAGTCGATCTTCAACTACCTGCGGCTCCATCCCGACACCGCGGCCGCCACCAGCGTCTGCGACGTCATCGACGGCTTCCTGTCCGCCAAGGCCGACAGTGGCCGCGACGACCTGATCCTGACCGGCTACGATATCGTCGCCCAGTCGCTCGCCGCGATCCGCGACGGCCGCCAGGCCTTCACCATCGACCAGCAGCAGTTCTGGCGCGGCTACATGCCGGTGCTTCTGCTGACGCACAACATCAAATACGGACTGCAGGAAGCCAACTACTTCCTCACCGGCCCGACGATCGTCGACAAGGACAACGTCGAGAAGGTCGCCGCGCTGGTCGAGGAGGGCTACCGCTAGGCGCTTGACGAAAAGCGGCGGGGGTTCGCAACGCGTTCCCCCGTCGCCCGCCCTATCATCAATGCGCAGACGATGAAGGACCCCGAATGACTGACGGTGCCGAACACGGCGTGGACGGCGCGCGGCCGTCCCGCGGCATTCTTCTGGGAGAGGCAGGCCGGCGATTCATGCTCCGGCCCGAGTCGACGGCGCTTGCCGCGGTGGTGATCCTCTTCATCGTCTTCACCATTCTGTCGCCGCAGCTTTTTCCGACCAAGCTGACCTACATCAGCATCATGGCGGTCGCCTCCGAGCTCGGCATCCTGAGCATCGGCGTCACGCTGCTGATGATCGGTGGCCATTTCGACCTTTCGGTCGGTGCGGTCCTCGGTCTGACCTCCTATGTCGCGGTCGTGCTGATGCGCGATTTCGGGCTCTCCCCGATCATCGCCACCCCGGCGGCCATCGCCGTCGGCGCCTTGCTCGGCATGATCAATGGCCTGATCGTCGTTCGATTCCGCATCCATTCCTTCGTCGTCACGCTCGGCACCATGCTGATCTGGCGCGGCGTCGTCATCGCGCTGACCGGCGGCTTCCCGATGACGGTCGATATCCCGCCGGTGTTCAAGAGCGTCATGTCCGGGCCGCTGCTTTTCGGCTTCCGCATGTCAATGGTCTGGTTCATCGTGATCGGCCTGATCGGCACGTTCCTGCTGACGCGGACCAAGTTCGGCAACTGGATCCAGGCCTGCGGACAGAATCCGCAGGCGGCCCGCAATCTCGGCGTGCCGGTCGACCGCGTCACGGTGATCCTGTTCATGATCGCCTCCGCCACGGCGGCGATGTCCGGGGTCATCCAGGTGGCACGCTTCGCCTCGGTCGACGCGCTGCGCGGCGAACAGATGGAATTGCAGGCGGTCGCCGTCACCGTCATCGGCGGCACGCTGCTCTCCGGCGGCTATGGCAGCGTCATTGGCACGGTTCTCGGCGCCATCACCTTCGGCATGATCCAGGTCGGGCTGGTCCTCGCCGGGGCGCCGGGGCACTTCTTCCGCACCCTGACCGGGCTCATCGTCGTGCTGGCGGTGATCCTCAACACCGATGTCGCGCGACGGCTCGCCCGGTCGCGGCCGCTGGCCGGTTTCCGGCGAAGCAGCGCCGCCGCCGACGCGGCGATTGCCGGGGCCGGCGACGAGACCGATCCGGATATCGACGAAAAGCCGACGCGAGACGGCGTCGCGCGCCTCGGGGAGCCGCAGTGATGACCGACAAGCAAGCCCCCGCCCAGACCGAAACCCGCAGCCTGCCGGTCGGCAGCCGGTCGGACGACCTCGAACTCGCCCAGCGCAGGATCGAGCCGATCGCCCCCGACGCGGTGCCGGTGATGGAGGCGGTCAATATCTCCAAGGGCTTCGGCGCCACCACCGCCCTCGTCGACGTGTCGCTGAAGGCCTATCAGGGACGCATCCTGGCGCTTCTCGGCGACAACGGCGCCGGCAAGTCGACCCTGATCAAGATCCTCTCCGGCGTCTTTCCGCCCGACCGGGGGGAACTTCGCTTCCATGGCGAGCCGGTGACCTTCGCCAATCCCGGCGAGGCGCGCCAGCGCGGCATCGCCACGGTTTTCCAGGATCTCGCGGTCTGCGAATTGCTGTCGGTGACCCGCAACATCGTCCTTGGTCGCGAGCCGCAGAAGGGCTTCGGTCCGTTCAAGTGGCTGGACCTCAAGCGCGCCGACGACATGGCGCGTTCGGCGCTGCACCGGCTTGGCGTCCGCTGGGAGCGCGGCCTCGACGAACGCGGCATCAACATCTCAGGCGGCGAACGCCAGTCCCTGGCCATCGCCCGGGCGATGTTCTTCGGCTCGTCGCTGCTGATCCTCGACGAACCGACCTCGGCGCTCGCCGTTCGCCAGGCGGGCCGGGTGCTCGAACATATCGCCAAGGCGCGCGACGAGGGCCAGGCGGTCATCCTCATCACCCACAATTTCCGTCATGCGCTTTCGGTGGCGGACGATCTGACGGTTCTGGCCCAGGGCCGGGTCGCCGGCAATTTCCGTCGCGACGAGATCGAGCTCGACGACCTCACCGATCTGGTGGCGCGGGTCGCCTGACCCGGTTCAGCCGCGTTCGACGTCCCGGAAGGCCTGCCGCAGCCGTTCCACCCCAAGCTGCGTCGCGTCCTTGTCGACGCCGGCATAGCCGAGGAACATGCCCTGCTGCGGCTCGGCGAAGCGATAATGCGTCGACATCCGCGAGAAGCGGACGCCGCGCTTGAGGGCCGCGGCAAGCACGACGCCGTCGTCGAAAGGTTGCTTGAACCGCCCCATGACCTGCATGCCGGTGTCGGCCTCGTTGACCGTCAGCCAGCGGTCGAGCCGGTCGCGGGACAAGGCGACGAAGTCCCGCTGGCGGCGGGCGTAGAGGCGCCGCATGCGGCGGAGATGCGTGGCGAAGAAACCCTGGCCGATGAAGTCGGCGAGCGCCGCCTGAAGCAGGAGTGGCGGATACTGGCCGGTGATGCTGACGGCGGTCTTGAAACCCTCGACCAGGCTCGCCGGCACGACGATATAGGCGACCCTGATCGACGGGAACATCGTCTTCGAAAGCGTGCCGACATAGATCACCCGGCCGCTGTCATCGAGCCCCTGCATGGCCGGGATCGGGTGGCCGCGAAAGCGGTATTCGCTGTCATAGTCGTCTTCGATGATCCAAGAGTCGTGCTTCTCGGCGATCTGCAGAAGCTTCAGCCGGACCTCCATCGGCATGACCAGCCCCAGCGGCCACTGGCAGGACGGCGTGACGAAGATCAGTCGCGGCGGCGGGTTGGCCGTCTCGATATCCCAGCCGCCCGGTCCGACCGGAAGCGGCGCCGGCCGGCCGCCGGCGCTGAGGAAGGCGTTCCAGGCCCCGCCATAGCCGGGGTCCTCGATCCAGAAATGGTCGCCGGGATCCATGAAGGTCCGGCCGATCAGGTCGAGCGCGGCCTGGGCGCCGGCGACGACGATGACCTGCTCGGGGTCGCATTTCACACCCCGCGACACCGCGAGATATTCGGCCAGCGCCGCCCGCAGTCGCGGGTGGCCGGCGACGAGATGATAGCCGAACAGGTCCTCCCGGACGTTGCGCATATTGGCCGCGACGAGCTTCGCCCAGATCGAGAAGGGGAAGGTCGGAATCTCGGGATAGCCGGGATGGAAGGCGATCTGGTCGGGGATGGTGCGATCGCGCTCCAGGGTGGTCATCAATTCGCCCCGCTTCGACAGCCGCGGCAGAGCATTGGCGCGGTTCGACCGGGCGCGGGCGGGAAATTGCGGCAGCGCCGCTACCCGCGTTCCCGACCCGGCGACCGATTCCAGGTAGCCCTCGGCGAGCAGTGCGTCATAGGCGCCGATCACCGTGTTGCGGCTGACATTGAGGTCGCCCGCCAGTTCCCGCGTCGCCGGCAGGCGCATCCGCGGGGCAAGCCTGCCGTCGAGAATATGCGACCTCAGGCTTTCGTAAAGCTGGCGGTAAAGCGCCATGGTCGAGCCGCGATCGAGGGCGAGCATGTCGAGCGGCAGTTCCCGTCTGCGCGCCATGAAGTGGTTCCTTCCAATCCTTGAAAACCTGATCTTTACAGGGGACTGCCGTCCCGGCAATTCTGCGGCCTGAAATCGGAACGCAGCACGGAATTCCGGGGCGAGGAGCAAGAGACATGACGGCAGTGAATGGTAAGGGGCGCAAACGGGTCGTCATCCACGAGGATGATGTCGGCATGACCCATGGGGCAAACGCCGCCTTCGTCGAGCTTTCCGCCCATGGTTCGTGCAGTTCCGGATCGGTGATGGTGCCCTGCCCGTGGTTTCCGGAGGCCGTCGAACTCGCCGCCGCCGACCCGTCGCTCGACCTCGGTGTCCACCTCACCTTGACCAGCGAGCAGAAGCCGTATCGCTGGCGGCCGCTGACCGGGCCGCCGCGCTCGGCCGGGCTGACCGACGAATTCGGCTATTTCTGGCCGGACGTGCCGAGCGCGCGGAAGGCCGCGCCCGAGGCGGTCGAGGCCGAATTGCGGGCCCAGCTCGACGCGGCGCGCGCCGCCGGCTTCGACATCACCCATCTCGACGCGCATATGGGCACCGCCCAGATGCCGGAATTCGTCGGTATCTTCCGCCGGCTCGGCCAGGAGCACGGGCTGCCGGTCCTGCTCGTCAAGGACCTCGATCACTACAATCCCGCGAGTTACGCGGGGCCGCTCGATCCCGCCGGCTACAACGCCGAGGTCGCCGCCGCCCGCGCCGCGGGCGAGCCGATCTTCGATATCGTCTGCGAGACGCCCTGGGCCCGCACCACCGACGCCGAGACCGCCTATCGCGAGATCTTCGCCGCGATCCCCGAGGGGCTGACCTTCCTCTCGATGCATTTCAACAAGCCCGGCGACTTCGAGGTGGTCAATCCGGAAGCGGCTCACATCCGCACCGAGGAATACGCGCTGTTCCGCACCGACAAGATCGCCGAGTGGATCGCGGAATTCGACCTCGATCTCATCGGCATGCGGACCCTGCGCGACGCGCTTCGCGCCTGAGCGGGCGCCGGCGGGCTGACCCCGCCGGCCCTTCGCGGCAAGGCGTCAGAGCGCCTCTTCGGTGGCGTCTTCCGCCGCCATGTCGAACTTCTGCGGGTCGAAGGATCCGGTCGGGCGAAGCTCGACGTCGTCGGCGCTCATGCCAGCCAGCGCGACCCGCGCCGCCATCTCGATGTTGTGGATGATGCCGTCGGTCTCGGCGTCGGTGTCGGTGGGGTTGGTCGGCACCATCACCGTGCGGTTGAGGATGTCGAGCGAGCCGGCGCACATGTCCTTGCTGTATTCGGTCCGGCATTCGGCATTGTCGGGGTGGTTATAGGGGTTCATCGCCGGATGCGCGGCGCCGACCCCCATCAGCACCTGGTCCCATTCGGTATAGGTGTGGCGGCCGGTCTTGCCGGCGATCACCGCCGGGAAGACCTTGACGAACTTCGCCGCCTGCTCGACCGTCGGCATCAGGTACATGACATGGGCGGCGCAGTCGTGGTCCGGGCTGTTCATCGGCGACAGCTTGAGGCCGAGATTGTCGAGGCGGGCGGTGGCCGAGACGATCTTCTTCTTCTGCGCCCGCATCTTCGCGATCATCCCGCCGAGACGATCGAGCTGGACATTGAGCATCGCCCCCTGGAGCTCCGAGGCGCGACCGCCATTGCCGGCGAAGGGCTTCATCCCGTCCTCGCGACCGGTCCAGTAGAAATGACACGGGTCGATGGCGCAGCGCGCCCGCTTGGCAAGCTCCTCGTCCGAGGTCGAGATCGCCCCGCCCTCGCCGGAGGTCATGTTCTTGTAGTAGTTGAAGCTGAACGCGCCGATGTGGCCGATCGAGCCGAACATCCGTCCCTCATAGCCGCCGCCGACACCCTGGCAGGCATCCTCGATGACGGAGAGGCCATGCCGTTCGGCGATCTCCATGATCGCGTTCATGTTGCAGGCGGCGCCCCAGATATGCACGGGCACGATTGCCTTGGTGCGCGGACCGATCGCCGCCTCGATCGCTTCCGGCGAAATCGTGATGCTCTCGTCGACGTCGACGATCACCGGAATCGCTCCGGTGGTCAGCACCGCCGTCGCGGTCGCCATGTAGGTGTGGGCGGGAATCAGCACCTCGTCGCCGGGGCCGAGGCCGACGGCGATCATCGCCGCCGACAGCGCATAGGTGCCGCTCACCGTCAGTGCGGTGTGATCGACGCCGAGATATTCGGCATAGCGCCGCTCGAAGCGGTCGCACTCGCTCTCGCCCTCGCCATAGCGGAACAGCCTGCCAGAGCGGATCACCTGGGCGAGCGCCTCGATCTCTTCCTCACCGACCACATACATCTCGATCTCCAATGATTCTTCATTCGTGGCCGAACGTTACCATTTCGTGGTTCCGTCTAAAGGG
Organism: uncultured Alphaproteobacteria bacterium; assembly: GCA_963812275.1. Lineage (GTDB taxonomy): Bacteria > Pseudomonadota > Alphaproteobacteria > Rhizobiales > Kaistiaceae > Bauldia. Next base: position 28,430 of record CAWEUQ010000010.1, read on the forward strand.
CCACTAACGGCAAAACGAGTAGGGCCACTCAGGTGGCGATCTCCGCGGCCGGAGCCGCCTCGGTGGGGCGCTCGCGTTGCGATATTGCCGGCCATCTCCCCCCATCGGGACGAGGCAGTGCAATTGCGCAAGCGAGCCCCCACCGCCGCACGACCAGCGTCAATGGACGGTTCTTCGGCCTGGGGCTAGGTCGTTTGTGCAATTCCGCCGCGGCCTATCGCGGGAAAGTCGTTGATATCCCTGCGAGAAGAGCCACCAAATCGGCTTGTCTGTGAGTGCCGGTCTTCGACAGAACCGCCTTGAGATGCCAACGCGCTGTCTCGTAGCCAAGCGATCGTCCGTAGGTTGCGCCCGGAGGCAGTCCGTGAGCGACACGAGTTTCCGCAGGGGTGAGATCGAAAAGCCCCTGCAGCAACGCCTCGCTTTGCGGCGGCCGAGCCGCTACTGGAGTTACGATGGCGATCGCGCTTGCGTCGTTGAAGACATCGCTGCCCGCCCCGCGGATCGGCACCAGGTGCATGATCGCCATCGGGTTCTCGGGCGCAGACATTACGACGGACAGGATGGCTCCGACCCCCGGATTACCGATCTGACGAATTGCCCCCGCGAGCTGTTCGTCGGCTCGATTGTCCACAAGTTGCAAACGATCGAAGGCTCCGATCCGAACATGCCAAATCATTTCCAGTAGCAGCTCGTTGGCTGCAATGACCCGTCGATCCGAGCCCAGCACGGCGGCTGGCAGGCCCAAAGTCGCGAGTGTATTGGTGACACCACGCGCCTGTTCAAGCCGCAGTCGAGCCGACAGCAATCCAGCACGAGCCAAATGCGGTCTGATGGTGTCAAGAAAATCGACGAGCGGACGCTCGAATGGCCCTCGCTCGAGGCGGCGGTCAAAACTGAACACCATCAAATCGCGGGTGGGCGTTTCTATCTGGGTTCCGGCGGACCAGCCGAACCCTAACGGCCGACAGAATTCGGTGTAGAACGGGTCGGTATCAAGCTCGGCTTCTGTGAAGACATCGAGATCGTGGGCAAAGCCGGAGTAATTCATCGCGCGCAGGCGATCCCCGCGGGAATTGCGTTTGTCCCAGTCCTCCGAAAGGAAGCGCCGCATTAATTCCAGTACCGCGTCGGATGCCGTCCAGCGAACCTTTCCTCCCATGCGATCGGTTGCGGTGCCCGCGGGCATATGTGCGACTGTCGTCTCGCTGGCGTCCAGCCAGCAGATCAGTCCAGCCGCGCCCGGCTCGATCCGCTCATCCGCTTGTAGACATGCACCATGAAGGCGGCGGCGAAGAGCGGCGTGAACAGGTTGAGCAGCGGCACCGCCAGGAACAGGGCGATCAGCAGCCCGCCGACGAAGACCGTGCCACCGTTGGCCCGGCGGAGCGCCCGCGCCTCCTCCCGGCTCATGAAGCGCCGGGCCGCGGCCTCGAAATACTCGCGGCCGAGGAGGTAGCCGTTGCCGACGAAGAAGGCGACGAGATTGACGCCAGGCACGAGCAGCAGCGCCAGCGCGATCAGGTTGACGAGTATCACCACGCCGGTGAAGGCGATGGTGTCGGTCAGCGCCGCGGCAATCGACAGGTCGCGCCCCGGCGGATCGGCCGGGTAGTGCTCCTCCTCGACCAGCCCGGCGACCTCGTCGGTGAACATGCCCGAGAGCAGTGCCGCCGCCGGCGCGACAAGGAAGCCGAGGCCAACGAAAAGGCCGACCCCTGCGACGATGGCGATCACCGTCTCGATCCACGGGTAGCTCTGGATGTCGATGACCCAGCCGAGAAGCGCCTGAAAAGCGAGCCAGATGATGAACAGTAACGCGATCGTCAGGCCGAGCGATTTCCACAGGACCGAGCGGAAGGGCGGCGAGAAGATCTCGGAGAGCGCGAGGCGGGCGGCTGTGAACATGACGGCTTAAGTGGAGGCGCCGCTGTCTCCGATCAATGGCACCGGACGACGATTGCGAACCCGGTTCGACTCACCGAATTCTGGTCCCGGCTCATCCCGCCGCCGCTTCAATCCGCCAGATCGGCGAGCAGGGCGTCGAGGCCGGCCTCGTCGAGCCGTCCGACCAGGCGGCCGTCGACCATCGCGGAGGGCGCCACCGCGCAAAGCCCGAGGCAATAGACCGCTTCCAGCGTGACGCGGCCATCGGCGGTCGTTGTCCCGGTCTCGATACCGAGCGCGGCCTCCGCCCGCGCCGCCAGCCCGTCGCCGCCGGTCGCCTGGCAGGCTTCCGCCCGGCAGAGCCTGACCACATGGCGGCCGGCCGGCTTGCGCCGGAAGTCGTGATAGAAACTGACGACGCCATGGACCTCGGCACGGGTCAGGTTGAGGACGTCGGCGACGATCGGCACCGCCGCCTCGTCGATGTATCCATACTCCGCCTGCAAATCCTGAAGGATCGGCATCAGCGCGCCATCGAGATGCTTCAGTGCCTCCGCCCGCGAGCGCACGCGATCGGGGTTGAACGGCAGGTCGTGGCCCGCTTGTCTGGAATCGTGATCCGTCGGCATCGGGAATCCGGGGGGAATGGCTGTCTTGCCGGCCCATCGTCGGCGGAACGATGGCTTCGGTCAATCCGCCTTGTCCGATCGCGCCAAATCAGATGACGCCGTCGATCCACGCCGCGATGGTCGCATTCATTTCCCGCAGGACGTCCGCATCGGTCCGGCCGCTCGCCTTGCGGACATGGAAGGAATGGTCGCCGTCGTCGAAGAGATGCAGCGTCGCGCGCCTGCCCAGTCGCCGGCATAGCGGCTCGAGGAGACCGCGCTCGGCAAAGGTATCGCGCGTGCCTTGCAGGAACAGCATCGGCACCGCGACGTCGTCGAGATGGGCGGCGCGCTGGTCCGACGGCTTGCCGGGCGGATGGAGGGGAAAACCGAGGAAGACAAGACCGCGCACACCAGGGAGCGGCGCTTCGGCCTGTGCCGTCGAGGTCATCCGCCCGCCAAAGGACTTGCCACCGGCGAAGAGCGGCAGGCCCGGCATCAGCGTTGTCGCCTCCGCCACGGCAGCCCTGACCGTGGCGACGGCGACCGGCGGCCGGTCCGGACGCCCACTCTTCGCTTCCATGTAGGGAAAGTTGTAGCGAAGGGTGGCGATGCCTTCCTCGGCAAGCCCGGTCGCCACCGACGTCATGAAGGGGTGGGTCATGCCGGCCCCTGCCCCATGCGCCAGCACTAGGCAGGCGCGCGGCCTTGCCGGCCGGTCGAGCAGGCCCGATACGGAGCGATCCGGATCGACCGCGAAGGCGACCGCTTCGCTCATTGTGCCGCCACGTCGTCGACGATCCGGCCGAAAAGCTCGGCCAGCATTTCCGGCATCGTGATGTTGGGTATGTGGCCGGCGTCGAGTTCGTACGAACGCCAACCCGGCCGGGCGCGGACGCGGTCCGCCATCGCCCGGAACGGATCACCCCCCGACTTCTGCGTGCAATGGATGAAGGCGCCGGAAATGCCCGCGCCGGCGCCGGTCAGCCTGATCCGCTGGGAATATGTCTTGAACGGCATCCAGCTCCGCCGCGGGGTCAGCCAGTCGACGTCCTCCGGCGCGATATCGGGCGCCAGCGGTCGTGGCGGCAGGCGCCAGCCGTCTCCACGGGCGCTTACCAACCCGCGCATCCGGTCGGCTTCGGCCGGATTCTGGAGATCGAGGACGCATTCGCCATCTTCGGGCACGAAAGCGTCGAGATAGACAAGCGTCTTGACCCGCTCCGGCGCGCGATCCGCCACCGCGGTGGCGATCATCCCGCCGTAGCTGTGTCCGACCAGGATGAGATCGCTGAGATCCTCGTATTCGAGCACCCCCATGATGTCCGCGATATGCGTCTCCAGCTCGACAGCCGGATTGGACAGATGGGTCCGCTCGCCGAGTCCCGTATAGGTCGGTGTCAGGAGGTCATGGCCGCGGGCGGCGAGCGCGTTGCGCATCCGCTTCCACGACCAGCCCCCCGACCACGCCCCGTGACAGGCGAGGAATGTCGCCATTGCGCCCTCTCTCCCCGAAGCCTCACCGGCCCACGATCTTGTCGGCGAGAACGGCGATGGTCTGTTGATAGACCGTCGCCTTGTTCCACTGGGCGAGAACGGCGAAGTTGTGACTTCCGGGCGCGTAGGACTGGCCGGCCTTCCAGCCGTAGCCTCTCAGGTAGTTGGCGGTCGAGGCGAGCGCATCCGCCTTGCTGCGAATCAGGTCGCGACGGCCGTTGCCGTCATAGTCGACGGCGAACCTGATGTAGGACGTCGCGAGGAACTGGGTCTGGCCGAGCTCGCCGGCCCAGGCGCCGATCATCTGCGACGGCGCCATGTCGCCGCGCTGGACGATCTGGAGGGCCGCCATCAACTCGCTGGTGAAGAAGGCAGAGCGGCGGCAATCGTAGGCGAGCGTCGCCAGCGAGCGGATCGCATTCTTGTTGCCGGTATTGCCGCCGAAGCCGGTTTCGAGCCCCCAGATGGCGACCAGGACCTGACCGGGGACGCCGTAGCGTTTCTCGATACCCTTCAGCAGGCTGGCGTTTGACTGGTAGCGGCTCCTGGCGATCCCCTGCAGAGGCGCCCCGCGGGAGGCGTAAAACTTCGCGAAGCTGAGCTTGAAATGCTTCTGGTTGCGGTCGAGCCTGATGACGCTGGTGTCGTAGGTCACGCCGTTGAGCGCCGAATTGACGACCTTTTGTGAAATCCCGCCCCGAACTGCCTGTCCCTTGAAATCGGCAAGCCATCGCGAGAATCCGGCGCTGGTGTTGCCGCATTGGGCCGCCGGGGCTTCGCTCGAAACGGCGGCGAAAACCATGACAGCGAGTATCAGAAGCGCGTTTCTCAACAGTCCCGACATCGTGGCCTCCCCAGCCGGTATGGTCGCTCTCGCGACCGCGGGCGATGGTAGGCGGAGCGCCATGCCCGGCGCAACTCCTCGTCGCATTCCCACGTCGATCGCCGAAGCGGCGCAGGACGAATCGGCAGCGGCCTGCCGATTCGCTAATATGCCGCCCAAGATTCGCCGCCAAGGCATGATGGATCGCACGGCGGCAGGGTCCCGAGCGGGAGGCGATTGCGATGACCAAATTCTATGAGCGGGCGTCGAACGTGGTTCGCCGCATCTACGAAAAGCGCATCGACGCGCCGGCTGTTCTCGACGCCGGGACCGATTTTCCCAATGCGACGAAGTTCGCGGCCAATTGGCAGGCAATCCGCGATGAGGCCAGGACCGCCAAGCTCGAATCGATGCCCCGCTTCCACGACATCATGCCCGAACAGGCGGATATCTCGGCCAACGACGGCCTCGACTGGCGGATGCTGATCCTCAAGGCCTATGACGTCGAGGTTCCCGAGAATCTCGCCCGGATGCCGGTCCTGGCGGGACTTCTGGCCGAGTGCCCGGAGGTCAAGTCGGCGACCGTCTCCTTCCTCGCCCCGCACAAGCACATCCCCCGTCATTGCGGCCCGTTTCGCGGCGTGATGCGGTTCCATCTCGGCCTGCAGATTCCGAAGCAGGCGGACGGCCGACCGGCGACGATCATGATGATCGACGATCAGGAATACCGGATCGCCGACGGCGAGATCCTGCTCTGGGACGACACCTTCCCCCACGAAGTGATCAACAACGCGGACGAGCCCCGAATCGCGCTGCTCCTCGACGTCTGGCGGCCGCACATGCCGGTCGACATGGAGGTTCTGTCGCGAATCATCGTCGGCGCGGTGCAGATCGGCATGCGCTACCGCGGCGTCTCCTACACCGGTTGACGCGCGAAACCGGCGGAAACCCGTGGTCCCTCGGAACAATGGCGCGCCGACCGCCCGGGTTCGCGGCCAAATCCGGCGGCGACTGACATTCGCTTGATCAGGATCAAGTAACTGTGAGCCACGGCGCGGCAAAGTGCCGGTGGACTTGCGCCGCCCCGCCGACTAACTTCGCAGCATTCTAAAATAGGGTAGCTTGATGGACTACCAATCGATTTTTGCCGAGGCGATCGCCGCCCTCCACGCCGAGAAACGTTACCGCGTCTTCGCCGACCTCGAGCGGATCGCGGGTCGTTTCCCTTTCGCCGTCAGCCATTCCGATGACGGAGACCGGGAGATCGTGGTCTGGTGCTCCAACGATTATCTCGGCATGGGCCAGCACCCCGATGTCATCGCCGCGATGACCGGGGCTGCCACGACCATGGGCGTCGGCGCCGGCGGCACCCGCAATATCTCCGGGACCAACCATCCGCTGGTCATGCTCGAAGCCGAACTCGCCGATCTGCACGGCAAGGAAGCGGCGCTGGTCTTCACCTCCGGTTTTGTCTCCAACGAAGCGGCGATCTCGACCATCGCCAAGATGCTGCCGGACTGCGTCATCCTCTCCGACGAACTCAACCATGCCTCGATGATCGAGGGCGTGCGCCGCTCCGGCGCCCAGAAGTTCATCTTCCGCCACAACGATCTCGAGCACCTCGAGGACATCCTCAAGGCGCAGAGCCGCGTCCGGCCGAAGCTGATCACCTTCGAGTCGGTCTATTCGATGGATGGCGACGTCGCCCCGATCGAGCGAATCGCCGATCTCGCCGACAAATATGGTGCGATGACCTACCTCGACGAGGTTCACGCGGTCGGCATGTACGGACCGCGCGGCGGCGGCATCGCCGAGCGCGACGGCGTCATGGACCGCATCGACGTCATCGAGGGAACGCTGGCCAAGGCCTTCGGCACGCTCGGCGGCTATGTCGCCTCGAGCCGGGTCATCGTCGACACCATCCGCTCCTATGCGCCGGGCTTCATCTTCACCACCGCGCTGCCGCCGGCGCTCGCCGCCGCGGCGACCCGCTCGATCAGCCATCTCAAGGCCTCCACGGCCGAGCGCGAAGGCCAGCAGCGCGCCGTCGCCCGCACCAAGGCGGCACTCTCCGCCGCCCGCCTGCCGGTGATGGCGTCCGACACCCATATCGTCCCGATCTTTGTCGGCAACGCCGACCAGTGCAAGCAGGCGAGCGACATCCTGCTCGAGGATCACGGCATCTATATCCAGCCGATCAATTACCCGACCGTGCCGCGCGGCTCGGAGCGGCTGCGGATCACGCCGACACCGTTCCACGACGACGGCCTGATCGACGGTCTGGCTGTTGCGCTGGTCGATGTCTGGCAGCGCCTCGGCCTGCCTTTCTCGACCGATGGCGAGGCCGACCAGCCCCGCCAGGCCGCATCCGCCGCCGGCAACACCCGCGTCGCGGTCTTCCCGCCGGCCGGCGGCTGATCGCCATCGTGGTTGCCTGAACAGGCGTTTTCCCTCGCGTCCGATTGTCGTGCGTCCTTCGAGGCCCCGCTTCGCGGGGCACCTCGGGATGAGGAAGCTGTTGTCTGCCCGTGGCGCGGTAACGCCGGGGTTGCCCGGCCGCCGGAGCCGCGATTTCCCCGCACCTCATCCTGAGGCGCGAGGGCAAAGCCCGAGCCTCGAAGGACGCACCACGACGCCCGCCCGCTGGCAGAGCAATCGCCTCAGAACAGCGGCTGCTCGATCCCCGTCGGCTCGTCCTGCTCGACCGATTCACGGACATTCCCGGCCGGCGCGAGCAGCGCCGCCCGGCCGTGGACGAAGTCCTGGTCGAGAACGATGGTGCGGTAGGCCTTGTCGAGGTCGAGGGCGCGCCGCCGCGAGGGGTAGAGCAGCGTCGCCACGTTCTTCTCCAGCGCCGCGAAGGCGGCGGCGATCGGCTTGCCGTCGGCGTCGAAGAAACGATGGATCACCTCCTCGTTGGCCCGGAATTCGTCGCCGGCGCCGTTCGCTGTGAGATAGCGCGCATACGCGCCGAGCCCGTCCTTGCCGACCGGATCGGGCACGCCGTCGAGGCCGTGCTGCGTCCAGTGGAACCAGCCACCGTCCGGACCATCGAGCTTGCGGGCGAAGGCGAAGGTCGAATCGTCGGTCGCCCCGATGCCGCCATGGCAGCCGGCGCAGAACACCGTCTCCTCGAAGCTCTGCGGACGGAGCGCCCCGTCCCGGTCCTCGATGAAGGCCTGCAGCCGCCAGCCGACGCCGTTGGCGAGCCCGGTCTCGGCGTTGCCGTCGAAGATCGGCAGGCGGTCGGGGAAGTCGTTGTCCTCCTTGACCTCGGCCAGCGCCCCCTCCTCGAGGTCGGCATAGGTCTGCCAGGACGTCTTCGCCATGTAGCGGAGTTCCTTGAGGCGCGGCGACAGGCGCACGGTGCCGGTGTCGTCGTCGATGTCGACATAGCGGACGGTATGGACGAACTCGGTGCCGAGCGGATAGAGCCCGGCGGCAAGCGGCGCTTCACCGGCGGCCTGGAGGTCCTTCGCCTTGCCGACCCAGGACATCGTCCGCCCGTCGAGCGGTGCGAAGTCGAAGGCGATGTGGTCGGCGGCGCCGATCGCCCCGTCCTTGTCGAGATCGACGCCATAGCGCGCCTCGTCGACCGGGTCGATGGCGACGTCCTCTCGGCGGATCAGCGCCTCGACGATGGCAAGGTTGATGGCGTAGGCGGTGTCGTCGGGCGTGCCGTCGGTATCCTGACGGTAGGCCTCGGGCAAGCGGATCAGCACGTCGTCGGTCGAGCCGCTGGCCGGCGAGAAGCTGCCGGGCAGAGGTGTATAGGCGAAGGCCCGCCAACCGGTGTGGCTGCCGTCCGGGGCGAGGTCGAAACCGGCATCGTCGAAGCGGAAATAGACGTCGGGCACGAAGCCGCCCCAGCGGCCGTCGCCGTCGACATCCCAGCCGGGCGGCGGCGCCTTCAGCGTCTCGGCCAGCCGGATCCCGCCATCCGCGTTGCGGTAGTTGTCGTCGCGGATATAGGCGAGGATGTCGGCGTCGCTGATCGCGGCGATCGCCGCGGTCCGGTCCTCGAAGAGATTGGTCCACGGGTTGGTGAGCGCCGGCGCCGGAAAGGCGTAGGAGAGCTGGAGGTCGGCGTCGTTGACGGCGTTCGGCTTGCGGCCGCGCAGATGGCAGGTGAAGCAGGGGTTGTGGACGCCACCGTCGGCATCGACGGTCCTGGTGTAGCACTGCGGCGGGATGAACGCGCTCGGGTTGTCGAGCGGCCCGCCAAGTTTCGAGGCGGCCGCCGCGGCGGTGGCGAGCGCCGTGGTGCCAAGGAGGACGAGGAACATCCGGCGCGGCATCGTCTTGGTGTCCATGCGATGGGAGACGAGGTCCGGCGGGGGAGCCCCGCCGGACCGGATTGCTTCGGCCAGGCGTCAGTTGGTCAGCGCCGGGAACGGCCCGACATAGCCGACATAGGCGCGGGCGTCGGCCGGGTCGGCCAGCTTGTCCTCGTCGGATTCGCCGTAGGGATGCTGGACGACGGCCATGACGTAGCCGTGGCCGCCGACATTGCCGTAGGAGTAGAGCGACGTCGTCTCCGAGCCGTAGGGGGTCGAGAAAATGCGGGTCAGCGAGCCGTTGTCCATGTTGTAGGCCCAGATCGCATCGTTCTGGTGGCCCGACCCGGTGTCCTCGCCGATCAGCAGGGTCTGATAGCCCTCCATGAAGGAGATGTTGTCGGGGTTGGCGATGCCGTCGATCTCGCAGGTGTTGCCGGCATAGGGGCTGCTGTCCTCGTACGTTGTCGGCTTGCCCGCCACCAGGGTCTTCGCCGCGCCGGCGACGAAGTCGGAGCCGATCGCGGCATCGGTGCCGAGCGTCATGGTGTAGACCGCGCCGCAGGGATTGGCGGCGACCTTGATGTCGTTGCGGCCGCCCTTGTCGTACTTGCCGTCCTTGGCCATGTCCTCCATGCCCTTGCCGACTTCCGACATGGCAACGAACAGCGCCTTGCTGGCCGGATCGAAGGTGATGCCCTCTTCTTTGCGGAACTCGGTGGTGGCGCCCATCATCGAGGCGTAGCGGCGGGTCTCGAGGCGGGAGGCGACCATCTCCATGCCCGGCTTCACCTTGAGGCACTCGGCGCGCCCTTCGGCGTTCGACGACGAGAAGCCCTCGGGGCAGGTGCCGTCATCCTTGAAATCGGCGGTCTCGAAGAGGTCGGTGAACGTCACCCCGTCGTCGATCGCCTTCTGGACCGTGGCATTGTCGGCATGGCCGAGGTCGATCCACGAGATGTCGGCGGCGCCGGCCGCGTCCGCCGAGGTCTGGTTCCACTTGGCGGCGTAGAGCTTGCCGGCGTCGAGATTGCCGGCGGTGTCGGCGACGAACATGAACAGGCCGACATTGGTGCCGTCATCGGAGATGTAGGCGGTCTTCTGGTCGGGCATCACCTTGGCGAGTTCGACCGCGACGCGGCCCATCGCATGATGCTTGGCGACGGTGTAGGAGCCATCCTCCTTCACCGCGATCTCGACCGGGAAGCCGTAGCGGTAGGGGTTGAACGCCGCCTTGAACTCCTCGACCGTCACCTTGTCCGGGTCGAGGCCGAAGTAGCGGACCATCGGCTTGTCGTAATCGTCGATCTCGTCCAAGCGCGGTCGCCGCCTGGATGGCGCGGGCATCCGGCGGATACTCCTCGGAGCCGAGATGGGTCCCCCACGGGGTCACCGAGCCGGCGCAGGGCACCCACAGCCCGCCGATCTGGGTGAAGTCGATCGGCTTGGTCGAGACGGCGGTGAGCTTGCCATCGGCGTCGGCCTTGAGCTCCGACAGGTACATCGCGCCCGGGCGCGATTCGAAATGGGTGATGCTGAACAGCTTGTCGCCGACCGGCAGGAGCGAGGTGAAGTCGGCGTCGACGGAGATATGCTGCGAGCCGTCGCTGCTCATCACCGGCTGGCCCTTTTCGTCGGTCAGGAGGCCGAAGACCGAATCGCCGATCTTGTCGCCGCTGCGGGCCAGCAGCTCGAACGAAATCGGATGGGCCTCGCCGTTGATCTCGACGCTCTCCGTCGCGAGAACCGCGCGCTTCTGCGCGTCGTCGGCGGCAAAGGGAACCGGCGAGAAGCTGATTTCGCCAGCGAAAGCGCCGGAACCCGCCAGCACGAGAGCCGTCGTCGCCAGCAGGGATGTGGTGAATGTTTTCATGGTCTGACCTCTGTTTGAAACCGTGTCGCCCTTGAGCGCCGGGGGGAAGGGAGCGCCGATTGCAGGTGGGAGCCGGTACCGTGAGCGATGCCGACGGCGCACCATTCCAAATTCGTTTGAAGCTTTGTTGACAGTCGGGTGGACCGGCGCGGCCGGGGTCAGTCCCGGTCGTCGCGCGGGTCGAGGCGGCCCCGCGCCATCGCCCGGCGCGCCATGAAGGGAAGGGTGACCGCGAGCCCGGCGAAACGGGCGAACTGGTGCGCGGCGACGAAGGCGGTGTCCATGTTGAGGGCGAGCGACAGCGACATCATCGCGTCGAGGCCGCCCGGCGCGTAGGCGACGATCGCCTGGTCGACCGGCACGCCGAGGATCGCGGCCATGCCGACCGCCATCAAACCGGCGATCGCCGTGGCGACGAAAAAGGCGCCGATCGAGGCCATCAGGATCCGCGCGATGAATCGCAATTCGGTCCCGGCGAAGCGGCTGCCGATCAGGGCGCCGAGCATGACGAAGGCGGCGATCACCAGCGGCGCGGGCAGCGCACCGCTGACCAGACCGCTTCCGTGCAGCACCGCGCTCGTCGCGAAACTGCCGGTCAGCAGCGCCGCTGGAAGGCCGAGGCGGCGAAACAGCAGGCCGACGGCGCTGGAGGCGAGCAACATGATGACGACATGCAGCGGCGAGGCGGCCGCCACGACCCGCGGCGTCGACGGGCCCGCCTCGAGGACGACGATCAGCCCGGGCAGCACCGCGACCAGCAGGAAGATCCGGATGCTCTGGCTGGCGGCGACCTTGCGGATGTCGGCCCGGGTCTCCGAGGCCAGCGCCAGGACGAAGGAGAGCGCGCCCGGCACGGCGGAAAAGAACGCCGTGTCGCGGTCCCAGCCGGCGACGCGCATCAGGAACAGCCGCACCGCGAGGATGCAGGCGGCGATCGTCACCGCGAGACCGACGAGGCTCGCGGGCCAGGCCAGCGCTCCCTTGAGCAGTTCCGGGGTGACGCCCGAGCCGAGCGCCGTGCCGATCAGCAGGAAGACGCCCTCGACGAGACGGAGCGGCATCCGCGTGTCCCATCCGGCCAGCGACGCGGCGGTCGCCGCGATCATCGCGCCGGACAGCCACGACGCCGGCATTCCCGCCAATGTGGCGATACCCCCGCCGAGCGCGGCGATCAGGATCGTGCCGGCGAGGCGCAATCGCGTGTCCAAGTGTCCTCCGTCGCGGAAGATTGCGGGGGCCGAACGGCCGGGCGGGGCGAATCGCCGGCCCGAAGGGCCAGCGCCGGTGTCATTCTAGCATCGCTTTCCGCGCAATGGCCGCCCCGACGCCGAACCTTTGGCCACGGCGGCGTCACGAATGAAGCCTTCGCATCACCTCATTCTTCGCTAATCTGCACAGGTATCGAGCAGAAGACGGCCTCGGAGCCCGAATGGATGACCGACGCCACGCAACCGCGGAAATCGAGGGTGACCGGTGACCTGTTAGAAGGTCGCGAAGCCTGTGCGCGGAGCGCCTGGGAGGACGCCTATCGCGCCTTTGGCCGGGCCGACGCCGCTGCGCCGCTCGCCGTCGAGGACCTTGACCTGTGGGTCTGGTCGGCCGCGCTGACCGGCCGCGACGACGAGTTCCTGGCGATCCAGGAACGTATCTACCAGGCCCGCCTCGACGCCGACGACACGCGACCGGCGGCCCGCGCCGCCTTCTTTCTTGGCCTCCGCCTCTTCACGCTCGGCGAGGCGGGCCGCGCGACCGGCTGGCTGGCGCGCTCGGAACGCCTCGTCGCGGACGAGGATTGCGCCGAGCGCGGCTATCTGCTGCTGCCGGCGATCCATCGCAGCATCGCCATGGGCGATCTCGAGGCTGCGTGCCGGACGGCGGCCGAGGCCGCCGAGATCGGCGACCGCTTCGACGACGCCGATCTCGTCGCCTTCGCCCGCAACCTCCATGGCCGGGCGCTGCTCCGCCAGGGGCGGATCGCCGAGGGCATGGCGCTTCTCGACGAGGCCATGCTGGCGGTCACCGGCGGCGGACTGTCGCCACTCTTCACCGGCCTGATCTATTGCAGCGTCATCGCCAGTTGCCAGGAGGTCTTCGCCCTCGACCGCTGCCGCGAATGGACGTCGGCGCTGGCGGCGTGGTGCGATGCCCAGCCGCAACTCGTCACCTTCACCGGCAGCTGTCTGGTCCATCGCGCCGAGGTCCTGCAGTTGAACGGGGCCTGGACGGCGGCGATTTCCGAGGCGGAGGAGGTGACACGGCGGTTTTCCGGCGCGACCGATCCGGAAGCGAGCGCGGCGGCTTTCTACCAGCAGGCCGAGATCCACCGCCTCCGCGGCGACTTCCCGGAGGCGGAAGTCCGCCTATCGTCGGTCGAGCGAATTCGGCGGCGATGCGCAGCCGGGCCTTGCCCTCTTGCGGCTCGCCCAGGGCCGCGACGAGGCGGCGGCCAGCGGCATCCGCCGGGTGCTTGGCGCAACGACGGGCGAGATCCAGCGGATGCGCCTGCTGCCGGCCTGCGTCGAGATCATGCTCGCCGCCGGCGCGATCGACGAGGCCAAAGCGGCGGCGGCCGAAATCGCGGACATCGCCGCGCGCTACGACACCGACGTCGTCGGGGCGATGGCCGACCACGCCCGCGGTGCCGTCCTGCTTGCCGAGGGCGACCCGCAAAACGCGCTGGCGCCGCTGCGCCGCGCTTTCGTCGTCTGGCAGCATTTCGGCGCGCCCTATCTTGCCGCCCGCATCCGGCTTCTGGTCGGCGTGGCGTGCCGAAGCCTCGGCGACATGGACGGCGCCGGGCTCGAATTCGATGCCGCGCGCGCGGTCTTCGAGGAACTCGACGCCAGGCCGGATCTCGCCCGCATCGACGCACTCATGAAGCGCCCGGCGATCGATGGCCCAGCCGGACTGACGCCGCGCGAGCTGGAAGTCCTGCGTCTCGTCGCCACCGGCAAGACCAACAAGGCGATCGCCAGCGAACTGGCGCTGAGCGAGAGGACGGTGGACCGCCATCTCAGCAACATCTTCACCAAGATCGACGTGCCGTCGCGCGCCGCCGCCACCGCCTATGCCTACGAGCACAGGCTGGTCTGAGCAGCCGGCGGCGACTGGGTAGGATCACCCATGTCGCCGGATCGCGCCGTCTGGGTACTTCCGCCGAAGCGCGGCCGCCCTTCCCTTCCCTACCATCCTGCCTGCGCCGGCAATCGGCGCGCAGGAATGGAGGAAGCCATGACCCCGCATCCGTCGACATCGACCCAACGTCCTAAGGCGGCGAAGAGCTACTTCGAGGAAGGCGCCGCCTTCATGGATGTCGCCGGGACGGCCGCGACCCGGCCATCGGCGGACGGCATCGAGGCGAAGCGTCCGATCGAGACCAAACGCGAACGCACCGAGGTCGTCGTCATCGGCGCCGGCCAGTGCGGCCTCTCGGTCGGCTACCACCTCGCCCGGCGCGGCATCCCCTTCGTCATCCTCGATGCCAACGAAAGGATCGGCGACACCTGGCGCCGCCGCTGGGATTCGCTGCGGCTGTTCACCCCTGCCGGCTATGACGGTCTCGACGGCATGCGCTTCCCGGACGGCAAGCACGCCTTCCCGACCAAGGACGAGATGGCCGATTTCCTCGAGGCCTATGCCAGGCGCTTCGACCTGCCGGTGCGCAGCGGCGTCCGGGTCGACCGGGTGTCCCGGCGCGACGGCCGCTATCTCGTCAGCGCCGGCGACCGGCAGTTCGAAGCCGGCAACGTCGTCGTCGCGATGGGGACCTTCCAGCGTCCGAAGCGACCGTCCTTCGCCGGCGATCTCGATCCGGGCATCGTCCAGCTCCATTCGGCCGACTACCGCAATCCCGGCCAGTTGCAGGACGGCGACGTGCTGATCGTCGGCGCCGGCAATTCGGGCTCGGAAGTCGCGCGGGAATTGGCGACCCGCGGTCACAAGGTCTACATGTCGGGCCGCGACACCGGACACATCCCGTTTCGCGTCGAGGGATTTCTCGGCCGCAACCTGCTGGTCCATCTCACCATCGGCGTCGTCTTCTACCACCTGCTGACGACATCGACGCCGCTCGGCCGCAAGCTGCGCCCGAAGGTGCTTGGCCGGGGCGGACCGCTGATCCGGGTCAAGCCGAAGGACCTCGCCGCCCTCGGTGTCGAACGCGTCCCGCATGCCGCCGGCGTCGAGGGCGGCAAGCCGCGCCTCGACGACGGCCGCGTCCTCGACGTCAGCAACGTCGTCTGGTGCACGGGCTTCGCGCCGGATTTCTCGTGGATCGACCTGCCGGTCTTTGCCAACAGCCACGAACCCACCCACCGGCGCGGCGTCGTGGCGGAGGCGCCGGGGCTCTATTTCGTCGGCCTCGAATTTCTCTATTCGATGGCCTCCGCCATGGTCCAGGGCGCCGGCCGTGACGCCCGCTATATCGTCGACCGGATCGCCGAACGGGTCGGCGCGGCGCCAGCCGGCTGACGCGAGGCCCCGCAAGCCAGCGGCGAAGCGATCAACCGGGTCGCCCGTCAAATTTCGGAACGTCTTCCAGATGCTCGTCCCAGTTCGCCCGGCTTGCGAAAAAGATGTGGGCGTCGGGTCTGGTTTCGATCGGACTGTCGAGGCTCCCGGCCGGCACCACCAGCCTCGTCCCATCGTTTTCAAGCCGGGGAAGCGCGGAGCCGCATTCGGAGCAGAAGCTTTTCCTGTGTCGCGTCGCGGGAACCTGAAATGTCCTGATCCTGTCCTGGCCGGACAGCCAAACGATCTTCGCCGTCGATGAAAACAGGTTGGCCGCGTGTGCCGATCCCGTGTTTTTTCGACAGCGCTCGCAATGGCACAGGAAGAATTGTTCGAAATCTCCGGAAATCTCGAACCTGACCTCGCCACACAGGCAAGAGCCTGAGGTTGTGTTTTTCATCGGAGGGCTCCTGGCGGGCTGAGGGGTCGAGAGAGGGCTCGAATTGGTCGCTCGAATATGCCGGATCGACGAGCCTCGCGCCTAGTAGCCCGCCGAACGGTCGATGAGGTTCTTCAGTGGCTTGCCCGCCTCGAAGGCGAGCGATCTGGTCGACGATCTGGCCGACAAGCTTGGCGGGATCGCTGTAGGCCGCGACATGGGGCGTTATCACCACGCCCTCGAGCCCCCAGAGCGGACTTGCCGGATCGAGCGGTTCGGTCTCGAAGACGTCGAGGCTGGCGCCCGCGAGGACGCCGCTTTCGATCGCGTCGACGATGTCGGCCTCGACCTGCAGTCCGCCGCGGCCGGCGTTGATCACGATCGGGGCGCCGAGCGCGCCGTCGCGGGCAAGCTTGCCGAACAGCCCGGCCGACAGGATGCCGCGCGTCTCATCGGTCAGCGGCAGGAGGCAGACGAGGATATCGGTGCGGCCGAGAAAGGCGTCGAGGTCCCGGTCGCCCGCATAGCCGGTGACGCCGGGCAGCGTCTTCGGCATGCGGCTCCAGCCGGCGACCTGGAAGCCGAGCCGGACCAGCGGGTCGGCGGCAGCCGCCCCGAGGACACCGAGCCCCATCAGGCCGACCCGGACCCCGGACGCGGCCGGCTGGCGGAGTTCCCGCCAGCGCCGTTCCGTCTGGAGCCGTAGATAGGCGAGCTGCTGGCGGTGGTGGAGCAGCACCTGGAGCACCACCCATTCGGTCATCCGCCGGGTCAGGTCGTCGCTGACGATCCGGGCGACCGGCACGTCCGGCAGGCCGTCGACGAAGACGATATGCTCCACCCCTGCTCCGAGCGAGAAGATCGCCTTGAGGTTGGGCAGAGCCCGCAGCGCCGCCGGCGGCGGCTGCCACGCCATCAGGTAGCCGACCGAGTCCGGATCGGGCAGGTCCGGCCAGATATGGACATCGCGCCCCGGATCGAGGGCACGCACCGCTTCGGCCCAGGGTTCCGGCGCCCAGTATCCGCTGGCGATCAGTATGCCGTTCGCCGGACCGTCGATGCCGTGAGGATTGTTTTGCAACCTATCGTTTTGTCCTGTATTCATATGCTCGTATAAGGAGCGTCAATCGGGAGGCACACCCATGAAACCCCAGATTTCCGCGACCCGCCGTTCCGACGGTACCTACGACTTCACGATCGACCTGCTGGCGCCTAACCTCTGCTACTCTCAGGGCCTCGCAAGCCTTGGCGCGCCACCGACCGTCGTGATCATCCCCGAAATCCTCGCCATCACCGTCACCGTCAACTACAGCGAGGCCGAGATCTGCCCGCTCGCGGTTCTGCCCCTGCACTACGAACTGAAGGGCGTGAAGGTAACCGCCGACAAGCAGGCCGTCACGGCTTTCGTCGTCGTCCACGGCCAGAAAAGCGGCACCGACATGCTCGGCGAGAGCGCCTCGGCGCCGTTGCCGGTCCTCGCGATCGGGGTGGCAGACTAGCCGGAGTCGGCACGATGACCGAAGGCGCTACTGCGCGACCACGCCTTCCGGCGCCGCCTGGATGTCGAAGGCGGCGGCCATCAGCGCCTTGGTATAGTCGGTCTCGGGATGCTCGAAGACCTTGGCCGAGGTCCCGTGCTCGACGACCTTGCCGGCGCGCATGACGACGATGTCGTTGGCCAGCGCCTTGACCACCTTGAGGTCGTGGCTGATGAACAGATAGGCGAGGTTGCGCCGGCGCTGGAGGTCGCGCAGCAGGTCGACGACCTGCGCCTGGACGCTCATGTCGAGCGCCGAAGTCGGCTCGTCGAGCATGACGAAGCGCGGCTCCAGCACCATGGCGCGGGCGACGGCGATGCGCTGGCGCTGGCCGCCGGAGAATTCATGCGGATAGCGATGGCGGGTGGCCGGGTCGAGCCCGACCTCCTCGAGCGCCTTGACCACCTTGCGGTCGCGCTCGGCCAGCGACAGGTTCGGCGCGTGGATGCGCAGCCCCTCCTCGATGATGTCGGATACCGACATCCGCGGGCTGAGCGAGCCGTAGGGATCCTGGAAGACGATCTGCATCTCGCGGCGAAGCGGCCGCATCTCCTTGAAGGTCGTGCCCTGGATCGGCTTGCCGAGGAAGACGATCCTGCCTTGCGACGAGATCAGCCGCATCAGCGCCAGGCCGAGCGTCGTCTTGCCCGATCCGGACTCGCCGACGATGCCGAGCGTCTGTCCCTCGCGCACCGCGATGTCGATGCCGTCGACCGCCTTGATATGGCCGACGACCTTGCGCAGCAGCCCGCGCTTGATCGGAAACCAGACCTTGAGGTCGTCGACTTCCATCACCACCGGCGCCGTGGGATCGGAGATCGGCGGATCGCCCTTCGGCTCGGCCGCCAGCAGATGCCGGGTATAGGCGTGCTGCGGATGGGTGAAGACCTCCTCGGTCGGCCCGGCCTCGACGATCTCGCCCTCGGTCATGACGCAGACCCGGTTCGCCATCTTGCGAACGATGCCGAGGTCGTGGGTGATGAACAGCATCGCCATGCCGGTGCGCGCCTGGAGGTCGCGAAGCAGCTCGAGGATCTGCGCCTGGACCGTCACGTCGAGGGCGGTGGTCGGCTCGTCGGCGATGAAGAGGTCGGGCTCGTTGGCAAGCGCCATCGCGATCATCACCCGCTGGCGCTGACCGCCGGAGAGCTGGTGCGGATAGGCGCCGAGGCGTTCCTCGGCGTTCGGGATTCCGACCTGGTCGAGCAGTTCGAGGACGCGCTTTCGCGCCGCCGCGTCGCCCATGCCCTGATGGAGCTTGAGCACCTCGCCGACCTGGCGCTGGATGGTGTGGAGCGGGTTGAGCGAGGTCATCGGTTCCTGGAAGACGATGCCGATATCGGCGCCGCGTACCCGGCGAAGCTCCGCCTCGGGCGCGCTCAGAAGGTCCTTGCCCTTGAACCGGATCTCGCCGCCGGGATGGGAGGCCGCCGGATACGGCAACAGCTTCATCACCGACAGCGCCGTCACCGACTTGCCCGATCCGGATTCGCCGACCAGCGCCACGGTCTCGCCCTTGCCGATATCGAAGCTGACGCCGCGCACGGCATGGGTGACGTGGCCGGACTGGCGAAAGTCGACCTTGAGGTCGCGCACGGAGAGCAGGGGTTCGGTCATCTACTCGAACACCTTGCGCGGATCGAATGCGTCGCGCACCGCCTCGCCGGTGAAGATCAGCAGCGACAGCATGATCGAGATGACGAAGAAGCCCGACAGCCCGAGCCACGGCGCCTGGATATTCTCCTTGCCCTGGGCGAGCAGCTCGCCGAGCGAGGGCGATCCCGGCGGCAGGCCGAAGCCGAGGAAGTCGAGCGAGGTCAGCGTGGTGATCGAGCCGTTGAGGATGAAGGGCATGAAGGTCAGGGTCGCGACCATCGCGTTGGGCAGGAGATGGCGGAACATGATCGTCGCGTTGCCGACGCCGAGCGCCCGCGCCGCGTTGATGTATTCGAAGTTGCGGCCGCGCAGGAATTCCGCCCGCACCACGCCGACCAGCGACACCCATGAGAAGAGCAGCAGGATGCCGAGCAGGACGAAGAAGCTCGGGGCGATCACCGAGGAGAGGATGAGGAGCAGATAGAGCGTCGGGATCGACGTCCATATCTCGATGAAGCGCTGGAACAGGAGATCGGTCCAGCCGCCGAAATAGCCCTGCACCGCCCCGGCCATCACCCCGATCACCGACGAGATGATCGCCAGCGTCAGGCCGAAGAGCACCGATATTCGAAAGCCGTAGATGACCCGGGCGACGACGTCGCGGCCCTGGTCGTCGGTGCCGATCCAGTTCCAGTTGCCGAGCGTGCAGTTGGGATCCTCGACGCCCTTCGGGTAGCGCGAACATCGCTCCTCGAGGCTCATCATCCACCACGGCGGCGCCGGCGCCGGCGTGGCGATCTCGTTGTTGACGGTCCGGTTGGCGTAGCGGATCGGCGGCCAGACCATCCAGCCATGGCCGTTGATCTCGTCCTGGATATACGGGTCGCGATAGTCGGTCGTCGCCAGGAAGCCGCCGAATTTCGATTCCGGATAGTTGTTGAAGATCGGGAAGAGGATCTCGTTGTTGTAGGAGATGACGATCGGCTTGTCGTTGGCGATGAATTCGGCGCCGAGCGAGGCGACGAACAGCACCATGAAGATCCAGAAGGACCAGTAGCCGCGACGGTTCGCCTTGAAGTTCTGCCAGCGCCGCCGGTTGAGCGGTGAAATCGCGAACCGGCGCGGCGGCGGCTCCGTCTGCCCCGGCTCCGGGTAGATCGTCTCCAGCTTTTCCCTGTCGAGGACCTGATCCAATCTCAGACCTCCCGCGTCTCGAAATCGATCCGCGGATCGATCACCGTGTAGGTGATGTCGGAGATCAGGTTCACCAGCAGGCCCATCAGCGAGAAGATGTAGAGCGTGGCGAAGACGACCGGATAGTCGCGGTTGATCACCGACTCGAAGCCGAGCAGCCCGAGGCCGTCGAGCGAGAAGATCGTCTCGATCAGCAGGGAGCCGGCGAAGAAGGACGAGATGAAGGCGCCCGGGAAGCCGGCGATGACGATCAGCATCGCGTTGCGGAAGACATGCCCGTAGAGGACCGAGCGCTCGGTCAGTCCCTTGGCCCGCGCCGTCGTCACATATTGCTTGCGGATCTCGTCGAGGAAGGAATTCTTGGTCAGCAGCGTCGTCGTGGCGAAGGCCGAAAGCGCCATTGCGGTCAGCGGCAGCACAAGGTGCCAGAAATAGTCGAGCAGCGCCTGGGGATCGAGAATCCACTGGCTGAACGGCATGGTCGCGTATTTGTCGGACCATAGCCCGCGCAGGGGAAAGAAATCGAAGAAGCTGCCGCCGGCGAAGAGCACGATCAGTAGAATGGCGAAGAGGAAGCCGGGTATGGCGTAGGCGACGATGATGACGCCGCTCGTCCAGATATCGAAGCGCGAGCCGTCCTTCATCGCCTTGCGGATTCCCAGCGGAATCGAGATCGCGTAGGAGATCAGGGTCATCCACAGGCCGAGCGATATCGACACCGGCATTTTTTCGGCGATCAGCTGGAGGACCGAGATGTCGCGGAAATAGCTTTCGCCGAAGTCGAAGCGGAAATAGTTCCACAGCATCAGGCCGAAGCGCTCGAGCGGCGGCTTGTCGAAACCGAACTGCTTTTCGAGCTGCGCGATGAATTCCGGGTCGAGGCCCTGGGCGCCACGATACGCGGAGGTCGCCTCTCCCCCGCCGCCGCCTTCACCACCGCCGACGCCCTGGAAATCGCCGCCGGCGCCGGTGAACCGGCCGGTAGCGGAGACGTCGCTGCCCTGCAACTGGGCGATGATCCGCTCGATCGGGCCGCCCGGCGCGAACTGCACGACCAGAAAGCTGATCGCCATGATGCCGATCATCGTCGGGATGATCAGCAGGAGCCGTCGCAGGATATATGCGCCCATGCGTCCTCTTTATAGGGCCTTGCCGATGGCCGCCGCCTTGTCGCGGTCGAACCACCAGGTTGTCTCCGGGGTGAAGGCATAGTCGGGTTTCGCGGCCGGCCAGCCAAACAGGTCCCAATGCGCGACTCGGTGCTCGCCAAGATACCAGTTCGGCACCCAATAGTGCCGCGCCCGCAGGATTCGGTCCATCGCCCGGGTGAGCGTCATCAGTTCCTCGCGGGAGCGAACCTTGGGAACCCGTTCGAGCAGGGTGTCGACCACCGGGTCGCTGATGCCGGCATAGTTGTAGCTGCCGGGCGTGCCTGCCGATCGCGTCGAGAAGATCTGCTGCAAACCGTCGAGGGGCGTCGCGGAGAAGCTGATCGCGAACATGACGATGTCGAAATCGAAATCGGACGTCCTGAGCTGATACTGGGCGGGATCGATGACGCGCAGCGAGGCATCGACGCCGATGCGTTTCAGGTTCTCGACATAAGGGCTCGTCACGCGCTCGAACACCGAGGCATGGAGAAGGAACTCGACGGAGAGCCGCTGGCCCTCGGCATCGACGAGGAAGCGGCCATCCTGTTTCCAGCCGGCCTCGGCGAGGAGATCGGAGGCCTGGCGCAACAGCGCCCGGTCGGTCCCCGAGCCGTCGCTCTCCGGCGGCACATAGGGCTCGCCAAAGACCTCCGCCGGCAGTTCGGCCCGGTGCGGCTCGAGCAGCGCCAGCTCGTCGGCGCCGGGCAGGCCGACAGCCGCGAAGTCGGATTTCTCGAAATAGG
The DNA here is from genome assembly GCA_963812275.1 of uncultured Alphaproteobacteria bacterium. Lineage (GTDB taxonomy): Bacteria > Pseudomonadota > Alphaproteobacteria > Rhizobiales > Kaistiaceae > Bauldia. The sequence continues at coordinate 50,505 of CAWEUQ010000010.1, forward strand.
AGGTCTGGCGCTTGTAGGCGTCGAAGAAGAGATTGCGGTTGGCCCATTTGAAGTCGAAGGCGAGGCCGATCGCCTGCCGCGTCCGCGGATCCGAGAACTTCGCGCGGCGGGTGTTGATGAACCAGCCCTGCAGCGACGGGCGCTTTTCTCCCGGGAAGAGCGACTTCTCGACCTTGCCGGCGGTGAAAGCCGGGAAGTTGTAGTCCTGCGCCCAGGTCTTGGCGGTGGCTTCCTCGCGAAAGGTGATGTCGCCCTTCTTGAAGGCTTCGAAAGCCGGCTGGCGCTCGCGAAAGAAATCGATGCGGATGACGTCGAAATTGGCGTAGCCGACATTCACCGGCAAATCCTTGCCCCAATAGTCGTCAACCCGCGCGAATTCGACATAGCGCCCGGCGCTGAGATTGCCGACCTTGTAGGCGGCCGAGCCGAGCGGCGGCGTCAGCGACGACGAATCGAACGGGTTGTCGGTGTAGAAGGCCTTCGAGAAGATCGGCAGGCCGACGATCGTCAGGATCGTCTCGTTATTCTGGGTTCCGTCGAGCGTCACCACGACGGTGCGGGCGTCGCGCGCCTCGGCGGCGGCCATGGGTCTGATGACCTCGGCGATGTTCGGGTGCCCCTTCTCCTTCAGCAGCGCAAGCGAAAAGGCGACATCCTCCGCCGTCAGCGGCGTCCCGTCGTGAAACCGCGGCGTATCGCGAAGATGGAAGGTGAAGACGTTGCCGTCGTCGGATACGTCGACGCTTTCGGCCAACAGGCCGTAGACCGCGCTCGGTTCGTCGGAGGCCGACGCCATCAGCGTGTCGAAGATCAGCTCCATGCGCGGCGGCGAGTCGCCGCGCAGCACGAAGGCGTTCAGCGTGTTGAAGGTCTGGACATTCTGGTTGTAGAGCCAGTAGGGCGGCTGGAAATTCATCCGCCCGCCTTTCGGCGCGGCGACGTCGACATAGTCGAAATGCGTGAATCCGGGCGGATATTTGAGGTCGCCGAAGATCGACAATCCGTGCAGCCCGGTCTTGCCCGCCGCCCAGGCCCAGGGCGTCATCGCGGCATAGGCCGCGGCGGCACCGGCCAGTTGCAGCGCCCTGCGGCGGGTCAGCCCCGCCGGAGCCGCCATCACTGCTTGCCTCCGATCGCGGCTGCCTTCTCCGCGTCCCACCACCAGATCTCCGGGAAGCCAATGGCGAACTTGCCATAACCCTCGGGGTGGCCGAAGCGGTTCCAGTAGGCGATGCGCTCCGGCAGAATGGTGTAGCTCGGGATCACGTATTGCTGCGCCATCATCACCCGGTCGAGCGCCTTGATCGCCGCCACCTGCTCGTCGCGGCCCTTGGCCAGGATGATCCGGTTGATGATCGTGTCGACTGCCGGGTCCTTGATCCCGGCGTAGTTGCGCGACGAGTCGCGGTCGGCCGCCGCCGAGCCCCAGAAGTCGAGCTGCTCGTTACCCGGCGAATTGGACTGGCCCCAGCCGGTATAGATCATGTCGAAATCGCGCGAACGCACGCGGGTGACGAACTGGGAGGAATCGACGGAGCGAACCCGCGCGTCGACGCCGATCCGCTTGAGCGCCTGGCTGAAACTGAGGGCAATGGGCTCGATCACCGAGGTGTTGAGCAGGATCTCGAAGGAGACCGGCTTGCCGGAGGGATCGACCATCTTGTTCCCCTCGAGGTGGTAGCCGGCTTCCTCGAACAGCTTGACCGCCTCGCCGAGATTGGCGCGGACCTTTTGCGGGTCGCCGCCGACCGGATTCTTGTATTCCGTGGTGAAGACCTCGGGCGGCACCTCGTCGCGAACGCTTTCGAGAATCTCCAGCTCCTTGCCTTGCGGCAGCCCGCTCGAGGCGAGCGGCAGCCCGAAGAAGAAGGAATTGATGCGCTGGTACTGACCGTAGAAGATGGTGCGGTTGAGGGATTCGAAGTCGAAGACGTAGTTCAGGGCGCGCCGAACGCGTGCGTCCTGGAACAACGGTCGCCGGAGGTTCGGGACGAAGCCGACCATGACCCCGGAGACCTGTTCGAGGTCGACAAGCTCCTTCTTGATCCTGCCATCCTTCACCGCCGGAATGTCGTACGCGGTTGCCCACCGCTTGGCCTGGTTCTCGCTCCAGTAGTCGAACTGATCCGCCTTGAAGGCCTCGAATTCAACGTTGAGGTCGCGATAATATTCGTAGCGAACCGTGTCGAAGTTGTTCTGGCCGATATTGACGTTGAGATTGGCGCCCCAGTAGTCCGGAACCCGCTCATAGCTGATCGATCGTCCCGGGCTGACCGAGGCGACCTTGTAGGGCCCCGAGCCCATTGGCGGCTCGAGTGTGCCCGATGCGATGTCGCGCTGTTTGCCGCTGGCGTCCTTTCCCTCCCACCAATGCTTCGGCAGGACCAGGAGTTCGCCGACGATCTGCGGCAATTCGCGGTTGCCGGTCTGGTCGAAGGTGAAGGTGACTTCCCGCTCGCCGGTGACCTCGGCCTTCTTCACATGCTGGTAGTAGAAGCCCTGGCTGGGATTGATTTCGACCAGCTTGTCGAAGGACCAGACCACGTCCTCGGGGGTGATCGGCTCGCCATCATGCCATTTGGCATCGGGGTTGAGCCGATAGGTCACCGACGAGATATCGTCCGGCACCCGCATCGCCTCGGCGATCAGCGGGTATTGCCCCGCAATGTCTTGCTCATCGAGCGCCCGCATCATCAGGGTCTCGTAGACCAGCCCGAGGCCGTCGGCCGGGACGCCCCGCGGCAGGATCGGATTCAGCGTATCGAATGTCGGCGATGCGCCGGACAGACGCGCGGTGCCGCCCTTCGGGGCGTCGGGATTGACGTAGTTGAAATGCGCGAAGCCCGGCGCGTATCCGGGTTTGCCGATCAGGCTCGACCCCTGGACCCATTCGCCGTCCTGCGCCCTGGCGGTGACGATCGACGCCGGAACGGCGAGCGCCGCCAGCGCGACGATCGAGGTCAGTATGCGTCGCATCGGCCCGCGACTCCTTCTCGAGCGGTCTGGTGACCGCGGTCTATGACGTATCTCGGGCCATATTAAGGGCGGAGTCGCGGCGCGCACACCTCGGAAGCGCTACCTTACCGAAATTTCATGAGAATCCGGCCGCTCGCACGGTTGGCGAGCGGCGTTCCGGGGAAGCGCAACCTCCGGTAACGCTAGTTCTGCGTATCGGCCGGGGGTGATTCGGGCGCGGTCGGAGCGGCGTCGGTCGCCGGAGGCGTGGGCTCAGCCGGCGCCATCGTGTCGGCGGGCGGCTTTGTATCGGCCGGAGCCATCGTATCAGCCGGAGCAGCCGTGTCCGCCGGCGCAGCTGCATCGGCAGGAGCCGGAGCAGCCGTGTCCGCCGGAGCCGGCGCGGCAGCATCGGCGGGGGCCGGGGCGGTCGTGTCCGCCGGAGCCGGCGCGGCCGCATCAGCGGGTGCCGGGGCCGGGGCAGTGGTGTCCGCCGGCGCCGCGGCATCGGCCGGAGCCGCCGCTTTGTCGTTGGCGGGCGCCGCCGGTTCGGCGGGCGCCGCCTCGGCGACCGGCGTCGGGAGCGGCACCGGGTTGTCCGAAAGCGTCCGCAAATAGGCGATGACGTCAGCCCGTTGCTGGGGATTCTTCAAGCCGGCGAAGGACATCGCAGTGCCGGGAACGAACCCTTTCGGGCTGGTGAGGAACTGGTCGAGGTTGTCGAAGGTCCACATCATCCCATCGGCATGCTTGGCCAGCATCGCCTCGGAATAGTTGAATCCTTGCATGTGGGCGGACGGTCCACCGACGACGCCCCACAGATTCGGACCGACCTTGGCCGGGCCGCCCTTCTCAAGGGAATGGCATGCCTGGCACTTCTTGGCCTGTTTCATCCCCTCGTCGACGCTGGCCGTCTGCAGCCGATCGGCGATCGGCGCGACCTCGGCCGGGGCGCCGCCCGCGGCCCCTCCGCCACCCTCGCCTTCGCCGCCAGCCACGGCAATGACATAGCCGGGCTCCTCGGAATGCGGCGGCGCGTAAATGATCTCGGAAATAACGCTCAGCGCCATAACCCCGAGCGCCGTGCCCAGAACCGCGCCCGCAACCTTGTTAAACTCGAAATTCATCGCTCGGTTTTCCGCCCGGCCTGCCCCGAGGCCGGAATCGCCGGCCTGCCCGTTGGGGCGGAAACTACAGGCTTTTCGCCGCAGGAGGCAACACGTATAAGCACCGTCCTATTGAGACCTTTTGCCCCGGTCGAAACGGCCGCGGCGGAGCCCCGTCCTATGTCGCAGCCCGCGACCATCATTCTCGTTCCAGCCCGGATGGCGGCCAGCCGCCTCCCGGGCAAGCCGCTCGCCGACATTCACGGCGAGCCGATGATCGTCCATGTCTGGCGTCGCGCCATGGAAGCCGGGCTCGGCCGGGTCGTCGTCGCGACCGACGACGCCGGCATCGCGGGCGCGGTCCGCGGCGCCGGCGGCGAAGCCGCGATCACCCGGACGGATCACCTCAACGGCACATCGCGCATCTTCGAGGCGCTGGCGATCGCCGACCCGCAGGGCACGGCCGAGATCGTCGTCAACCTCCAGGGCGACCTGCCCACCATACGGCCCGAAACCGTCCGCGCCGTGCTCCGCCCTCTCGCCGACCCGGCGGTCGACATCGCCACCATCGCCACCGAAATCGTCCGCGAGGAGGAAAAGACCGCGCCGAGCGTCGTCAAGATGGTCGGCACGCCGGTCGGCGACCGGCTGTTCCGCGCCCTCTATTTCACCCGCGCCACCGCGCCGACCGGCGAGGGGCCGCTCTACCACCACATCGGCCTCTACGCCTACCGCCGCGACGCGCTCGCCCGCTATGTCGGCCTTCCCCCCTCGCCGCTCGAGCAACGCGAAAAGCTCGAGCAGCTCCGCGCGCTCGAACATGGCATGCGGATCGACGTGGCGCTGGTCGACGCGGTGCCGCTCGGCGTCGACACGCCCGGCGACCTCGAACGGGCGCGGGAGCTGCTGGCGGGCTGAGGCCGCCAGGCGTTAACCGCCCCTAATGCCTGCCGGGGAAAACGCCTGTTCCGGCCGGCCGTGTCGGTTATGGTCGTTCCGCGCCAGAGGAGGACGCCCGATGAACCCGCCCCGCGATATGCTCCCCACCATTCCGCATCCGGCCGATTGCATGCGCCGGTCGCCGCGCCTGCTGGCGCTTCTCCTCGGCCTTGCGGCGGTCCTTGTCGCCCCGACGGTCCTGCGCGCGGCGGAAGCGAACCCCGACACCGTGGCCGCCGTCCAGAAGCTGGCGCCCGACCTTGAGGCCTATGTCGAGGCCGGCATGAAGGACTTCGACACGCCGGGAACGGCAATCGGCATCATCGTCGGCGACGAACTGGTCTATGCCAAGGGCTTCGGGGTGCGCGCCAAGGGCAGCGATGCCGCTGTCGGCACCGACACCATCTTCCAGATCGGCTCGACCACCAAGGCCTTCCTCGCCACGACCATGGCGATCGCGGTCGACCACGATAAGTTCCACTGGGACGACAAGGTCCTCGACCTCCTTCCCGACTTCCAGCTCAAGGACCCCTGGGTCACCCGCGAGTTCCGGATGTTCGACCTGCTCGCGCAGCGGTCGGGACTGCCGCCCTATGCCAACGACGTCCTGTCGGCGCTCGGCTACGACTCGGCTTCGATGATCCACTCGCTGCGGTTCGTCGAACCGGTGTCGAGCTTCCGCACGACCTTCGCCTACACCAACATCACGCATCTCGTCGCCGGGGATATCGTCGCCGCCGTCGAAGGCGCGTCGGACTGGTTCGCGGTGCTGCAGAAGGAACTGCTCGATCCGCTCGGCATGGACCAGACGACTTATACCGCCGCCGCCATTGAAGCCGCACCCAACCATGCCAGCGGCCATCGTTACCAGCCGGACGGCAGCGTCGAGATACCCTTCGATCAGTTCTTTCCCTATAATTTCGCAGGCTCCGGCGCCATCAACTCGTCCGTCGAACAGCTCGTGCCCTGGCTCCGCCTGCTCCTCGACGAAGGCACACTCGACGGACAGACGATCGTCTCGAAGCAAAACCTGGCCACCACCTGGATACCCCGGGTCGGCCTGGGCGATAACGTGGCCTACGCCAATGGCTGGGTCCTTCTCGCCACGCCCAACGGCACCGTGACCTGGCACAACGGCGGAACCGACGGCTTCGGCGCCTTCATCGGCCTCGACCGCAGCCGCAAGATCGGCGTCGTCGTCCTCACCAACGAAACCAATGTCGGTTTTCCGGACGCGATCGGCCTGTGGACCTTCGATCGCCTCCTCGGCAATCCCGACGTCGATCACGTCGCCAGCACGCTCAAGAGGGCGGTCTCCGGGTTCGAGAAGGGCGCAAAGGCGTTCGCCAGGCCGGACAACCCACAACCGCCGCCGCCGCTGGCCCCACTCGCCGGGGACTTCGACAGCCCGGTCTTCGGCAAGGCGACCCTGTCGCAATCGGGCGAGGCGCTCGTCCTGACGCTCGCCGAAACCGGAGCCGGCTTGCAGCTCGACCCCTGGGACGGCGGCGTCTTCACGGTTCACCTCGTCGCCGAGGGCGACTTCGTCAGGATGGCCGAGATCCTCGGGCCGAGCCCCCAGGCCTTCGCGGCGTTCGTCACCGGTGCCGATGGCCGCCCCGACACGCTCCGCATCACCTTCCCCGACGGTCAGGCCTACGATTTCCGGCGCGACTAGGCCCCAGGAACCGACTGCCTCGGGCGTCGCGCTCGCCGTCGGCGGCGGCACGCCTTCCCCGGCGGCGGCGATACGGTGGCCTGCGCTTGATTCCGTTGCCATCGCCGTTAGTCTCTTGATGGGACAAAGATGCGGTCGCGGCTGCTCTGTGGGGGGCGAAGATGGCGACGGAAGGCTGGTCCGGACCTCGTCCGGCGCTGCGGCGCGGCGTTATCGCCGTCGGCGCAGCCCATCCGGGAGAGGCCGAGGCATCGGGCGTACTCGACGAGATCGGGCGGATTCGCCGCGACTTTTACCGCGGGATGCACGACGGGACGATCGCGGACCGTCGCCGTTTCGCGCTGCATCATGCCTTTGCCCGGCTCTACTATCATACGACCGAGGGCTGGCTCGACTTCGCCCGGAAAGCGAGCTCCGGCGCCATTTCTCCATGCGCTGATCGTCATCTTTTTCGACATCTACAAGCGCGACGTCCACAGCAATATCGTGCAGGCGGGATCGTCGCCCGTACCCCGCCATTGGCGGCCCTATTTCGACGTCGCCGACAAGGCCTCGAAACGGCCCGAGGTCTACGTCCGTAACGTCGGCCTCTTCCATGGCGGCCCGCGCCCACGACGCGCCACGATCTCGAGGATAGCGCTGGTTGCGATACATACCGTTCCTTTCATCGCCCGCGGCGAGGCGGCGCCGAGTCTCGGAAACACGTCCATGCCGAATTGCTCGGGCCGCCTCGAGCCGGCTCTTCTCCGCCGCGGCACAGCGACTACTTTGCGCCGCTTGGCGGACAACGCCCGGCGCCGCGGCGTCTCCGGAAGGATCGCGGCGCGCTCGCCGACATTCGCGGCGCCGAAGCCGTCTGGCTCACCCCTTTCCAGAAGTGGCGGCGGCAGGCATGGGTGTCGGCGGTCGGAGAGATCGCGTCGCGGTCGCCTTAGCCTCGCGGCGAAAAATTCCGCATCCGGTCTCCGGAATGCTGTAAGCCTCCGCCATCCTCAACCGACCGACGACCAGACCCATGCCCCGCTTGAAAAGAATCGTCTTCCAGGGCGAACCCGGCGCCAACTCGCATCTCGCCTGCCAGGAGGTCCATCCCGACTACGAAGCGGTGCCTTGTCCGACCTTCGAGGATTGCTTCGGCGCGGTCGACCGGGGCGAGGCGGAACTGGCGATGATCCCGATCGAGAATTCGGTCGCCGGCCGGGTCGCCGACATCCACCACCTGCTGCCGACCTCCGGCCTCCATATCGTCGGCGAGCACTTCCTGCCGATCCATTTCCAGCTGATGGCGCCGAAGGGCGCGAAGCTCTCCGACATCCGCACCGTCCACAGCCACATCCACGCGCTCGGCCAGTGTCGCAAGATCATCCGCGCCCGGCACTGGAAGCCGCTGGTCGCCGGCGATACAGCCGGTGCTGCCCGCGAGGTCGCCGAGGCCGGCGACAAGTCGCAGGCCGCGCTCGCGCCGCTGCTCGCCGCCGAGCTCTACGGCCTAGACATCCTCAAGCGCGACGTCGAGGACGAGACCCACAACACCACCCGCTTCATCATCCTGTCGAAGAAGGACAGGCGGGCCAAAGCGAATAACGGGCCGGTGGTCACCACCTTCGTCTTCCGGGTCCGCAACGTCCCGGCCGCCCTCTACAAGGCGCTCGGCGGCTTCGCCACCAACGGCGTCAACATGACCAAGCTGGAGAGCTACCAGCTCAACGGCCAGTTCACCGCGACCCAGTTCTACGCCGACGTCGACGGCCACCCGAAGGACCGGCCGCTGGCGCTGGCGCTGGAGGAACTGCAGTTCTTCTGCGCCGAATTCCGCATCCTCGGCGTCTACCCGGCGAGCCGCTTCCGCGAGGGGATGGGCTGATCTCCAGTCCGTCATCCTCGGGCTTGACCCGAGGATCGTTCGCTCGATCCCCGCCGCTTGAGGCTTCCTCTTGCCCTCCCGCTTGGCACGCGTCCGATTGACTCGCGCTCCCATTTGTTCTTGTTATGTTCCCAGCGTGGAGAGCATGATGACAGGCGGAGCATCGTCGTCGTGGAATCGCGGCCACCATCCTTCACGCCGATCTCGACGCCTTCTATGCGTCGGTCGAGCAGCTGCTTGATCCGTCGCTGCGCGGCCTGCCCATCGCGGTCGGCGGCGGGGTGGTGCTGGCGGCCTCCTACGAGGCCAAGGCCTTCGGCGTCCACGGCGGCATGCCCGGCCGGCGGGCGAAGGAGCTCTGCCCGGACCTGATCTTCGTCGGCGGCCATTTCGACGATTATCGCCGGCTCGGCGACGCCGCGATCGACGTGGTCCGTGACTACACGCCGCTGGTCGAGCGGATCTCGATCGACGAGGCCTTCGCCGATGTCGCCGGGTGCGAGCGGCTGTTCGGGCCGCCGGTCGCGATCGCCACCACCGTCCGGCGGCGGGTGCGCGACGAACTCGGCCTGCCGATCTCGGTCGGCGTGGCGCGGACCAAGCACCTTGCCAAGATCGCCTCGCAGGTCGCCAAGCCCGACGGGCTGGTGGTCGTCGATCCCGGCGACCGAGCTCGCCTTCCTCCACGATCTCCCGGTCGGTCTGATGTGGGGCGTCGGGCCGGTCGCCAACGAGAAGCTCTCCGCCGCCGGCATCCGCACCATCGGCGAACTCGCCGCCGCGAAGCCGCAGGCGCTGCAGCGGCTCCTCGGCGAGGCGCTCGGCGACAAGCTCGCGGCGCTCGCCTGGAACCGCGACCCGCGTTCGATCAGGCCCCGGGTGCGGGCCCATTCGGCCGGCGCCCAATCGGCGCTCGGGCGAAAGCCGGCGACCGAGGCGATCATCCGTCCGACGCTCTGGCACCTCGCCGACCGGGTCGGCGCGCGGCTGCGGGCAAAGGGCCGCGCCGGCCGGACGGTGACCGCGCGCGTCCGCTTCGCCGACATGACCGCGGTGACGCGATCGGTGACGCTCTCGGCGGCGGTCGCGGCGACCGCCATCCTCGCCGAGGTGGCGGAGGAGCTGGTCAGGACCGCGCTCGCCGACCATCCGGACGAGCGGACGATCTCGCTGCTGGCGATCTCGGTCTCGCACATCGAGGAGCAGACCATTCTCCAGCTCGACCTGCCGCTCGGCCTCGCCGACGAACCGCGGCGGCCCGGCGCGACACGGGGCGCGCGCCGCTGGCTTGCCGACCGCGCCGTCGACGCGATCCGCGAACGCTTCGGCCGCGAAGCGATGACCTACGGAGAGCTCCTCCTTGCCGGCCCCCGCTCGGTCCCCGACGGCTTCCGGGAGCTGGCCGAGAAGGAATTGTGACCGGTTTGGCTCTCCTCTTCGGGCCCCCACTGTTATCCGTCATCCTCGACCTTGACCCGAGGATCGCGGCGGGAAGCGCAATCCGCCAACGCCGCCTCCCCGACGCAGAAGGCGCCCTCCTCGCCGGCGCCGCCGCGCTACCATCGCCGACGCAGAAGGCGCCCTCCTCTCCCACGCCGACGCGCCAACCTCGCCGACGCAGCAGACGGCCTCCTCTCCCGGACGGGGAGAGAGCCTGCCCCCGACCCGATCGGGGGCAACAGAAGACGCCCTCCTCTCCCTGAGAGGGAGAGGATAGCGAGACTGGCTTCGCACCAGCGAAGCGAAGGCGAGCTTGGTGAGGGGTTAGAGCATTCGGAATCGGAGCACAGGCAACGACGCGCCTCTTTCTCGTCCCTCCCATAACCCCTCACCAACGTCGCCTAGGCTCGCCTGCGGCGATCAAGGCTCCGTATCCTCTCCCCGTCCGGGAGAGGAGGTCGCCTCCCTGGCAAGGCCGCGCGAGCGAGGTCGGCAGCGAGGTAGGGTGGGCAAAGCAAAGCGTGCCCACGTGGTGGTTTCGAATTCTCGTGGGCACGCGGCTTCGCCACTTGGCCGACCCACCGTGGCTGTTCATCCGGCAAAACCGACCATCATCTCCCCGCCCGCCACCGCCGGGCACAACAAAAATCCAATCCCCCTGACAACCGCCGCCCTCATAATCCTCGCCATGGGGGGGGGGGGGGGGGGGGGGGGGGGGGGGGGGGGGGGGGGGGGGGGGGGGGGGGGGGGGGGGGGGGGGGGGGGGGGGGGGGGGGGGGGGGGGGGGGGGGGGGGGGGGGGGGGGGGGGGGGGGGGGGGGGGGGGGGGGGGGGGGGGGGGGGGGGGGGGGGGGGGGGGGGGGGGGGGGGGGGGGGGGGGGGGGGGGGGGGGGGGGGGGGGGGGGGGGGGGGGGGGGGGGGGGGGGGGGGGGGGGGGGGGGGGGGGGGGGGGGGGGGGGAAAAAAAAAAAAAAAAAAAAAAAAAAAAAAAAAAAAAAAAAAAAAAAAAAAAAAAAAAAAAAAAAAAAAAAAAAAAAAAAAAAAAAAAAAAAAAAAAAAAAAAAAAAAAAAAAAAAAAAAAAAAAAAAAAAAAAAAAAAAAAAAAAAAAAAAAAAAAAAAAAAAAAAAAAAAAAAAAAAAAAAAAAAAAAAAAAAAAAAAAAAAAAAAAAAAAAAAAAAAAAAAAAAAAAAAAAAAAAAAAAAAAAAAAAAAAAAAAAAAAAAAAAAAAAAAAAAAAAAAAAAAAAAAAAAAAAAAAAAAAAAAAAATTCCATCGGGGGCTCGACCGAAGCCAGGGGGCTGCCCGCAATTGATAGCCGGTCCTTCGATTTTGGAGTGCTGGGACACTTGTTTATTTGTAGCAGCTCGGCTGAGCGCTTCCGAAAAGCCCCGTTGATGATCAGCTCCTTCGCCGGGCCGGCGGAACCGCTCGCCGCCCACCGGTGTAGGTCAGCTGGCCGGCTCGATCGACGCCCAGGCATAGAGCGCCCGCACCTCGGGCACGTCGTTCAGGGTCAGTATGAACCGCCCTCGAAGGCCCTTTAAAGCCATCGCGAGGCGCTCGTGATCGGCCCGCGCAAACAGCCCGCGGCCGTAGAAGTGCTCGGTGCCCCAATAGGGCGGGTCGACGTAGAACAGCGCCTCCGGCCGGTCCCAGCGCGTCGAGGAAGTCTCCCAGGGCAGGCACTCGATCCAGACGCCGGCCAGGCGCTCGTGCACGGCCTCCAGCATGCGCGCCGAGCTGGTGATGTCGAAGCGCGCCGGGCCGTGCGTGTCGATGCCGAAGTTCCGGCCGGCGACCTTGCCGCCGAAGGCGAGCCGCTGGAGGTAGAGGAACCGCGCGGCGCGTTCCAGGTCGGTCAGCGTGTCCGGGTCCTGGGCGGCCAGGCGCTCGAATTCCGCCCGGCTGGTCACCTGCCACTTCAGCATGTCCATGAACGCCTGGTAGTGCCGCTGCAGGATGCGGAAGAAGCCGGCCACGTCGCGGCTGACATCGTTGATCGCCTCGACCTTCGGCGCGCGTGGCGCCGGCGCAGGAAGACGCCGCCCATGCCGACGAAGGGCTCGGCATAGAGCGGGTGCGGCGTCTCCTCGATCGCCGCGATGATGCGCCTGGCGAGCTGCTTCTTGCCGCCGACATAGCCGGCGAGCGGGGCTGACGGGCTCAACCGCCGGAGGCGGTGCCATCTGGTCTTGGCTCACGAATCGGGCCACGACTGCCCCTGCTCGCGCGAGCAGCGGCGGGTGTGGCGTCTGAGCCTTTTGGGCGCTGTGCGGGGCCTGGTCGACAAGCTCGGTCCCGTAGCTCGGAGCGTTGCCGCGCTCCGGGCCGCCCGCCACGCACCGGTCGCCCGGTGGCGCGGCCCAGCCAGCGTTTTGTCTTTTTTGCGCTCGCCTCCCTGTGCTGCTCTAGCCTGTCATCGCTTCGCTATTGCCGGGCGGCTTCCATGCGGGCGGGGCTGGTTGAGCAACACCATTTCGTTGCGGAAGCTCTCGATCGCCGCTGCGGTCTGCCGCTGCTGCTGGCTGTTCTCGATCAGGAGGACCGGCCCCCAATCGTCGATGCAGCGGTAGTCGTTGACCGGCTCGCCGGTGTTGGGATTGATACCCTGTACCTGCATCCACCGCTCGCAGGAGCCGGAGACGACGAGGTCGCGGCACTTCTTGTCAAAGCCGCATCGGTGGCAGCCGCGCTCCGCCGGCGGATCGGGCCGCTCACGGCTCGCTACCCGCTCCGGCGTCCGGCGCTGCTTGCTCGCCCCGCGCCTGCGCATGTCGCGCGGCGAGATCGGTGAGGAATTCGCGGGTGAGCGCCAGCTGGGGTTCCGGTTCGACGGTCACGTCCAGCGCCTTCAGCCGCCGGTTCGCCTTCGGGTAATACTCGATCTCGCCGGTCCCCGTCTCATCGTCCCAATGCAGCGCCCGGACGTTGCCGGGAATGTACGACAGGTCGACGCGGGCGACCTCGCCGTCGATGATGACCGTGTTGTCGTTGGGGATGACGCTGTAGCTGCTCATGGTGTTCAGTCCTTCGTTGCCAGGATCACGTCGACGTATTGGACGCGGAGCTCGATCGGGTGGGTGTGGCTGCCGCCACCGCCAACCGTCTGGGTGTTTGGATCGGCCGATCCGGGGTAGCCGGAGTTGAGGCGCCTGCCTGCCCCGAGCCGAAAATGACATCGGCGATGCCGCCGATGCCATGGCTGTGGGCCGGTATCTGGCCGCTGGTCAGCGTTGTGGCGTCGGTGGCGGTGATGCCGAAAACGGTCGAGAATGACGAGCTGCCGCCCGTGCCTGTCGCGCCGGACACGATGCGGAGCGCCTTGTCATTGTGCGTCGTGTTCTTCGTCCACCCGGTGGGGGCGCTCGTCTGCTGGAAGAGCATCACCGTGCCGGACGGAAAGGGCACCGCGGCTGCCAGGGCGTCGAGGGCGTCGGAGACGTTCGTTCCGGACACGCCGCTGGCGTTGCCGACATCGTCGGAGTCGGCCGGGATCGTCGCGGCCAGGGCGTCGAGCGCGTCGAGCGCGTCGGCGACGGTC
>CAWEUQ010000011.1:0-75647 GCA_963812275.1 uncultured Alphaproteobacteria bacterium
GCGCGGCGTCGATGTCGTTGAACCCGGTTGCGGCGATGCAGTCGGCTTCGCAGACGAAGCGGCCGTCGAGCCCATAGACCGGCGAGCGGACGGAACAGGTCCTGCGGGTCGAACCGGATGACGAGCTTCCGGCCGATCTGCCCGGCGAGCGCCTCCGCCCAGTAGCGGTTGCCGGCGAACTCCACCTCGCCGGTCGGCTTGCGGGCGGTCACCCCCTCCGCCGCCGACAGCAGCATCCGGCGCTGCTGCCTCGGTCGCGCGGCGCACCATCGTGCCCGGCGCGGCGAGGCTCGCCGCGAACGCCTCGTCGAAGCTTCGCCCCGCGCGCGATCGGCGACCGCCGGCCGGCGCGGGCGTTGTGCCGGGCGATCTGTTCGCGCCACCAGCAGCCGGAAGTCGTCGATCGGCACCGCCCGCGAGGCGTAGTTCTCCGGCTTCGCGTCCGGCCGGTTGCCGGTATAGGCGCCGGCGCATCTCGGATGCTTGGCGATCTCCTCGCAGAGGTCGCGGAAGGCGCGCTCGATCGGCTTGGCCTGGCCGTGATAGGGCGTCGTCCAGTGGACGGTGACCCCGAGCTGGGTGAGGATGCCCGCGGGCTCGTCGTCGCGCACCTTGAACCGGTAGCGGTTGGGCATGCCGCCGGTCAGCCACTTCGAGGCGAAGGCCCTGCCGTTGTCGAGCCAGGCGTCCTCGGGAATGCCGAAGCTCTCGACCATGTCGGCGAAGGCGAGCCGGACCAGCGTCCAGCTCTCCCTGCGTCGATCCGGTGCGCGACGCATCTTGCCCGGAATGGAGGTCCTGCCAGGCGACCATCACCGGCCGGCCGACCGTCCCGTCCTCGAAGCGGACGAAGACGTCGAACCGTGCCCGTCGGCATTGACCGCCTGCATCGCGTGGAAGACGGAGCGGTCGCGGCGCTGGTGCGGGTAGATGCGCTTGGCGGCGTCGCGCGCCCTGCCGCGCCAGCAGCGCGCGCGCCGGCGCGGGAGTCGCGCTCGATCCGCCGCTTGAGGGTCTTTGCCGACGGTATCGGCGACCAGCCTTCGGCGGCGGCGGCCTCGACAGCCGCCGGTAGCAGGCCTCGAAATTCGGCCGTTCCGGCCGGAGGTAGTCGGCGGCGAGGAAGGCGAAGGCGCGCGGGTCGCAGTCCGCCGTGACGGTGCGGCCCTTGTGGCGCGGCGCCAGCGCCGCCAGCCGGTCGCCGGCCGGGACTCCGCGGCAAGCCGCAGCCAGTTCGACAGGGTCGAGGGCGCGTTGCCGCTCTCCCTTGCGACCAGCGCGACCGCGAGCTGCCGCGTCATGCCCGCCGAGAGCGTCTCGATCCTCTGGACGGCGGCGAGCCTGTCGCGCGCCACCTGCTTGGCCTTGTCGGGCAGGCCTCGAAGCGCCGCCACAGGCTCGCGAGCCTCCGCCCCAGCGCGAGCCGAACGCGGAGCGTTCTGGTGGGGGGGTTGCTCGGCCGCTTCGAGCGCCTCCCTGGCGACGAGCCGTGCCTGGATGTCGGCGGGGAGCAGCGAGAGGTGATACTCGAAGCCGCCGCCACGGCCCGCCGCCGCCGGACCCGCGCGGAATCGCTGTGCCAGCCGGCCTGGTCGATGTGGCGCGCCAGCGCGCCCGGATCGGCCGGCAGCGACCCTTCGGCCACTGCTGCGATCTCGGCGCGGGCGAACCACTCCCTCATGGCTTGCCTCCCGCCCCGAGGGGGCCGACCGTGCCCGAGCGGCGCGAACGGCGCAGCTCGCGACCTTGACCGGCGCTTGCCCAGGTCGCGCTCTCAGCTGCGGATCGCCTCGTCGAGGCGCCTGCTCCTGCTGGCAACAGGCCCGAGCTGGGCGAGGTGCGCCTCGCGGCCCTCCATCACCACCAGGCCGTCGTCCTCGACCAGGAGGTTCCAGAGCCAGAACGCCCGCGTCGCTCGGACGAAGGCGACGAAGCGCATCGATGCCCATGTCGTGCTCGGGCTTGGAGGCCGCGGTATAGGCATAGAGCGCGTCGACGGTGATCTCGCGGCCGGTCATCTCGCTCATCCGCGCCGCGACGATCGCCGCGCGTGTCCGGACACTCCTTGAGCGCCCGGCCCATCGCCGTCTTGATCGCGGAGGACAGGTCGACCGGCCGGAGATCGCCTCCGGCATGCGCACCGGGAAGAGCTCGGCCTGGCCGAACAGGTCGGGTTGCGACGGCGGTCGGTGCCGGCTCACCGACCGCCTCCCTGCGTGGGCGAGGAAGCGCTTCCGGGTCCTGGCGTTGGCGCGGCTCCACATCGAGACCAGCGCCCGGTAGAGCTGCTCCTGTGCGTCGACCGGCGGCCGGACAAGGCCGGCGGCCTCGAGGGCGCCGGTGAGACGCCTTCGCCGGCGGCAAGCCGCTCGACGACCTGCCGCGCTTTGCCGCATCGAGCCTGGCAGTTTCTCAGCTCGGATGCGCCCGTTGCGGTCGACGGCGCCCGCCGGAGGCGCTCCGCGTCGGGACCGAGCGCGGCGACCAGGACGGCGTCGCGGATGGTGCGTTCCGACAGCCCGATCGCCTCCGCCGCTTCGCGCGAGAAACCAAACGGCAGACTTTGCCGTTTGGTCGCCTCCGGCCGCCGTCGACCGACGGTCGCCGCCCCGTTTGGCCCCGGGTGGATCTCCTCCCAGACCCCCTTCCGCTCGGCGAGGAAGATGGCGCGGTCAAGCGGGGTCAGCTCCTCCCGCTGCAGGTTCTCGTCGATCTGGGCGAGCCGGGCCGCGTCGTCGCTCGCGTAATGCTTGACCACGACCTCGATGTCGGACCAGCCGATTTGTTCCGCGGCGGCGAGGCGATGCCCGCCCGCGACCAGCCTGTGATCGCGGATGCCGACCGGGTCCGACAGGGGCCGGACTGTGATCGCCTGATCGAGTTCACCGCGGGCCGCCATCGCCTCGGCGTAGATGTCGACGGTCGGCTGACGCAGCGGCCGCACCCTGTCGCCGACCAGTATGCGCTCGATCGCCATCTTCATCGGCCGGCTCCGATCAAGGCGGCGATGGCGTCAAGGAGCAGCCCGGTGGCGATCCTGAGAATGGCGGCCGGCATGGCGACCCTGAGAGCGGCGCACCATTCGACGCCGGTGATCCGCCGCCGGATGGTCATGGCGCCCATCCCGCCCGCATCAGCAAAATCAGTTGGGCGGCGGTCGCCCCGCCCCACACGGCGCCGGCCACGATCAGGGTCAGCGCACCGACGTGCCAGAGGTCTCGGAGCGGTCGCCTGCTAATGTCTGTGCCGCTCCGTGCTTTCGACTAGTCGTGACCGGGGCTGCTGTGTCAGCATCGAGAAACCAAGCGGTCGTCCCATGGGACTTCGCGGCGAATGGCTTCCGCACGAATCCGCTGCATCTGGTCGAGGGACGGTTCCAGTTCGCCGCTTTCCCAGCGCCATGGTCGCCTGGCGCACACCGGTCAGCCGGGCCATTTCGGTCTGGGTGACCTGAAGGACGTGTCGACGAATGAAGGCGAGCGGGTTCATACCCATGATTATACGTATGCGTATTCTATGATCAACATAAATATACGTATGCGTGTTGGACGGCTCGCTATACGGTGGCGTATATCGTCCCGATGGAAATGATCGAGATCGAAGGCCCTGCTTGCCGACAGGGGATGGAGCCAGGGCGAACTGGCACAGCACCTCGGCACCACCCAGGCCACGGTGTCGCGCTGGCTGCAGGGCGCCGATCCGCGCGGCGACAAACGCGATGCGATTTGCGCCCTGGCCGCGGCGTCAGGCCTGATTGACGAACCTGGCAATAGCGCCGTTCCGATCATGGGATATGTCGGAGCCGGGGCGGAGATCGATCCGGAATACGAGCAGGTCCCCGCTGATGGACTGGACCAGGCCGCGCTGCCGTTCGCGCTGCCCGAAGACATGATCGGCTTCCAGGCCCGTGGCGATTCGATGCTTCCGAAATACGACGACGGCGATGTCGTCGTCGTTCATCGCGATCAGCAGCGTTCGACCGAAAGTCTGATCGGCGAGGAAGCGGCCGTGCGCACCGAAGGTGGCCACCGCTATCTCAAGCGGATCATGCCCGGCCCCAAGCCACGCACCTTCAACCTCGAAAGCACCAACGCGCGGACCATCGTTGGTGCGGCCATCGTCTGGGCCAGCGAGATCTGGGTGATCGTCCCCGGCGGCCGGCTTGGCAAGATCGAACGCCAGAAGCGCGGGGCCGACCGGCGCCGCAACAAATGATCCGGCGATGCGCGGCCGATCCGGACGACAGGCGAAGTTGCGATCTGCGGTCGCCGCCATCGCGCTGTCTTCGGTTGCCGCCTGCGACCTCTTCGGAGTTCCGCCTCGTCTTGGCCTGCGAGGCGGCGCTCAAGGATACCCTGCTCGCCCCGTCCACCTATCATCGCATCGGGGTGACCGAGACGACCGAGGTGCTGTCCCTCGACGCCTATTTTCGCCTGGAAGACGAGGGCGAGAGCGTCGAGGCCTTCATCAGGCAGACCCACGATCATGCCGTGCGGTCGGTCGCTCTCTTCGAATACGAGGCCGCCAATGCCTATGGCACGCCGCTCCGCCTTTTCGCCAAGTGTACCTATGACAGTCTCGACGGCGATGCCTCCGGCGCCCACCAGCTGACCGTCCGCATCGATGGCAAGACCAGCACCGAGCGGCTGAAGGACGCGATCGAACGGCGTCGGTAAAGAAAGGGGCCGCCCGACGATCCCCCGACGCCACTCGCCCGGATCACGAACGACAAAAAACAGCAAGAGTTCGCAACGCACGATCTCTTGCCCGAACCATCCCGCCACCCGTTGCCCGGCTTGGCTTTGCCGCCGTTCGCATGGCCCGTCGCCGAACATTTGCCGCCGGCAACACTTCGGCGCGACGGGCCACGTTGCGCCGCGTCCTCGCCCTCCTGTCCGCCTCCGCCGCGCCTGGGCTCAAAGCCCGTCCGGCCGAGGTTTTCGGCCTCTTCACGGCCGCCTCGAAGCCGCTTCAAAGCCCACCGCCGACGATCGGCCGAATCCAGTTTCAAGTGTCCCGCGCCGCCGCCCGGTCAAAATCAAGTGTCTAAACCACCCCGCCGATTAGACCCCGCCAACCGCCGCGCGATCCCAGCGATTCCGCCACGTTCCCACTCGATCCCGCCCTTTCCCGCCCGATCCCGCCTTCTCCGGTTTCATCTGTCCCCCTACACTCGCTCACCGAGGGGCGCCGTCCGGAGGCGTTCGTGTGGCGGAGCGGGGAGCGGCGCCTGCGGCGAAGACCACCGGCCGCATGCCGGAGAGGACGACGGTCCGAACGCCCCGGGAGGCCTCCGCGAGTATGCCCGCCGGCATTACGACCGGCCGTGGGACATGGCCCACCTTAAGGGCGGTGGACTATCCCCGAACCGGGCAACCGGGACGGGGCGGTCAGGACGGGTTGGCCCGCAAGGCTCCGTCCGTCCGCCGTTCCGGAGCGTGAAAGCGGAAGGCCCAAAGTCGCCGCGGCGGGTGCTTCTGAAGCGCCCATATTCGGACTACCCGGTCGGCGTTGCGGAAGCACCCGCCACCCCCTCGGGTTCCGGCCCGGGACGAAGAAGAGGACAGGGAAGGGAAAAAAGTAGGGTGGGCAAAGCGCCGCAAGGCGCGTGCCCACGTAGGACGCGCCAAACCCCGGAGCGGCTTCCGCTCGCGGAAACAATGGAGCGTGTCTGATGCAGAGCGATCCGCGCCCCGCACACCCAGTCATCCCCGGCGAGGACCGAAGGGCCGAGGGAAGGGGAACCAGTAACCGATGCCATCGCCCAACGAGTTGCGACACCGTTTACTGGATCCCCCGCCGGAGCCCGCCCGGCTCGATCGGGGGCGGGGGATGACAGTTGGTGTTTCTGGCGAGCCGCCGGCGTGTTTCGCTGCCGCCGAGCGCCCCCTCCACCATGCTCACGCATGGTCCCCCTCCCCCGTAAACGGGGGAGGATTTGCCCGGTCGCCCTCCGCGGGTCATCACCATCGTCGAACCAGGCGCCAAACTTCGCCACCGCGCTCCTCCCCTGCGCAGCGGGGGAGGGGGACCGCCCGAAGGGTGGTGGAGGGGGCGCTCGGCGCAAACGGAATGGCCTCCCGGTCGCGTTTCGGTCACCAGGCCGCAGCGACTGCAATGACGGAGGTCGCCTGGCACGATACAATCGCGACGTGTCCCCATTGAAGGCGGCAAAAACGGAGGCCGATCCATGACCAGCATCGTCACCGCCGATGGCCCGGTCGCCATCGACAGCTGGACCTACCAGCTTCAAGGGCCGGGCGGGTCCGCGCTCGATCCGGCGAAGGTCGCCGCCGTTCCCACCGACCTGATGGTCGTCGACTACAGCCGCAACGGCTCCGGCCTCCGGCGCCTTCAGCCCGGCCGAGGTCGACCTGATGCAGGGGACCGGCGCCGACCGCAAGGTCGTCCTCGCCTATGTCTCGATCGGCGAGACGGAGGATTTCCGCTCCTACTGGAACACGGCCTGGACCAAGGACGGCTCGGCCGGCGGCGCGCTCACCGGCGCCGCGCCGGACTGGCTGGGGCCGGTCAATCCCGACTGGCCGGAGAGCCGCAAGGTCCGCTACTGGGACCCCGACTGGCAGGCGATCGCCATCAAGTGGGTCGAGACCGTCGCCAAGCAGGGCTTCGACGGCGCCTATCTCGACATCGTCGACGCCTATTACTTCTGGGCGCACGAGGCGAAAGCAAAGGACCGCGAGCCGGGCGACCCGAAGACCGGATCGGACGCCGCCGCGCGGATGATCGACTTCATCGTCGAACTCGCCGACCACGCCCGCGCCATCAATCCGGATTTCGTGCTCTTCCAGCAGAACGCCGCCTTCCTGCTCAGCGATCTCGTCTACGACACCAAGGGCAAGGCGAACCACGACACGGCGCGCATCGCCGCCCTCCACGACGCCATCGCCGGGATCGCCGCCGAGGACGTCTATCACCGCGGCGGCAAGGACGAGAACAATCGCTTCCACCCCGACAAGGAGACGATCAAGGAGCTCTCACGCCTCCTACGCCAAGGCCGGCGAGATCGTGCTGGCGGTCGATTATGTGTCGAAGTCGGGGAAGGTCGTGCACTTCCTCAACAAGGCCGAGAAGGACGGCTTCATCCCCTACGCCTCGCCCGACCGCGACCTCGGCCGGATCGCGATCCACGGCACGCCCGACGCCGACGGGCTGACCGGCGGCACCGGCCGCGACAGGCTCTACGGCCGCGGCGGCAACGACAGCCTCGACGGTGGCGCCGCAAAGGACCTGCTGATCGGCGGCCGGGGCAACGACCGGTTCGTCTTCGACACCGCGCTCGGCAAGGGCGCCGGCAAGGCCGGCGTCGATATCCTCGCCGACTTCAAGCCCGGCAAGGACATGATCGCCCTCGATGCCACCATCTTCGCCGCGATCGGCCCGACGCTCGACCACGGCGAGTTCCGCAAGGGTGGCAAGGCCAGGGACGGCGACGACCACCTCCTCTATCAGCGCAAGACCGGCGCCCTCTTCTACGACCCCGACGGGAACGGCGATGGCGCCAAAATCAAGTTCGCCAAGCTCGACACCAAGCCGGACCTCTCCCACCACGACTTCCTGGTGATCTGAGGCGGACATGCGCCGAGTGGGATATATCCGCGTTTACCGTTTGCGAACAAACCGTGAATCATATTTGCTGGCCGCGCGCCCTCGAACAGCCGATTCGCCCCGTGACCGCATATCTCGCCACGCTCAATCCGGATCAACGGCGCGCCGCCGAGCACCCGTCCGATCGCCCGCTGCTGGTGATTGCCGGCGCCGGCTCGGGCAAGACCGCGACGCTCGCCCACCGCGTCGCGCACCTGATCGTCGGGGGCGCCGATCCGCGCCGCATCCTGCTCCTCACCTTCTCGCGCCGCGCGGCGGCCGAGATGGCGCGCCGGGTGGAGCGCATCGTCGGCCATGCGATGGGCGCCAAGGCCCAGGCCGCGACGGCGGCGTTGTCGTGGTCGGGCACCTTCCACGCGATCGGCGCGCGGCTGTTGCGCGAGCGCGCCACCGAGATCGGCCTCGACCCGTCCTTCACCATCCACGACCGCAGCGACTCGGCCGACCTGATCAACCTCGTCCGCCACGAACTCGGCTTCTCGAAGACCGCCAAGCGCTTTCCGCTCAAGGCGACCTGCCTCGCCATCTATTCGCGCACGGTCAACGAGCAGGCGGAGCTCGACGCCGTCCTCACCAAGGCCTTCCCGTGGTGCGCCGAATGGGAGGCGGAACTCCGCGCCCTCTTCGCCGGCTATGTCGAGGCCAAGCAGCGCCAGAACGTCCTCGATTACGACGATCTCCTGCTCTACCTCGCCGAGATGCTCTCGGAGCCTGCCTTCGGCGCCGAGACCGGCAGCCGCTTCGACCATGTGCTGGTCGACGAATACCAGGATACCAACCGTCTCCAGTCGCGCATCCTCAAGGCGCTCAAGCCGACCGGCCGCGGCCTCACCGTGGTCGGCGACGATGCCCAGTCGATCTATTCCTTCCGCGCCGCCACGGTCCGCAACATCCTCGACTTCCCGAACGAATTTCGCCCCTCGGCGGCGATCGTCACGCTGGCGCGGAACTACCGCTCGACGCCGGAAATCCTCGACGCCTCCAACGCCGTCATCGGCCTCGCCGCCGAGCGCTACACCAAGGACCTGTGGACCGGCCGCGAGGGCGGCGGCAAGCCGGTGCTGGCCCGGGTGCTCGACGATGCCGGCCAGGCCGATTACGTCGTCGACCGGGTGCTGGAAAACCGCGAGACCGGCATGGAGCTGAAGCAGCAGGCGGTGCTCTTCCGCGCCTCGCATCATTCCGGCCCGCTCGAGATCGAGCTGACCCGCCGCAACATCCCCTTCGTCAAGTTCGGCGGCCTCAAGTTCCTCGAACTCGAAGCACGTCAAGGACATGCTGGCGGTGCTGCGGCTCGCCGAGAATCCGCGCGACCGCGTCGCCGGCTTCCGGGTGCTGCAGATCCTGCCCGGCATCGGCCCGGCCAACGCCGCGCTTGTCCTCGACCGCATCGAGGAGGCCCCCGACCCGGCGACCGCCCTCGCCCGCTTCGAGCCGCCGGCGATGACCGCGGCCGACTGGCCGGCGTTTCGCGACCTGCTGGTCAATCTCCACGGCCGCAAGGCCGGATGGCCGGCCGAACTCGAAGCGGTCCGCCAGTGGTACGAGCCGCATCTCGAACGCATCCACGACGACGCGGCGGTGCGGCTCGCCGACCTCGTCCAGCTCGGCCAGATCGCCACCGGCTACGCCTCGCGCGAGCGCTTCCTGACCGAACTCACCCTCGACCCGCCGGGCGCGACCAGCGACGAGGCCGGGGTGCCGATGCTCGACGAGGACTACCTGATCCTGTCGACCATCCATTCGGCCAAGGGCCAGGAGTGGAAGTCGGTCTTCGTGCTCAACTGCATCGATGGCTGCATCCCCTCCGACCTCGGCACCGGCACCACCGAGGAGATCGAGGAGGAGCGGCGGCTGCTCTATGTCGCGATGACCCGCGCCCGGGATTCGCTCGACCTGATCACCCCGCAGCGCTGCTACGTCCACCAGCAGTCGCGGCGCGGCGACCGCCATGTGCTGGCCCAGCGCACCCGCTTCATCCCCGACCACATCCTCGACCGCTTCGAGGCGCGGCTGTGGCCGGCGGTCATCGCCGGTCCGGGACACGCCCGGCCGCCGGGCGAACCGCGCATCGACGTCGCCGCCCGGATGCGCCAGCGATGGGCGGTGAAATGAGCGTTTTCAGGAAAGGCGCGAGCACTTTTCCGCCGGGAAGGAGCGCACAGAGAAGAAAGACCGCCGGCGTCAGGCCGAGGCTTCGAGCTCTTCCTCGAGCTCGGTGATCGCCTCGCCGCCGGCCATCAGGTTCAGCACCTCCTCGCGGGATTTCTCGCCCCGCGCGAAGCTCGCCGCGACCTTGCCCTGGATCAGGACGACGAAGCGGTCGCCGACCGTCATCGCGTGGCTGGCATTGTGGGTGATGAAGACCACCGCGACGCCTTCCGAACGCGCCTGGCTGACCAGCCTCAGCACGATCGAGGCTTCCTTCACGCCGAGCGCCGAGGTCGGCTCGTCGAGGATCAGAACCTTGGCGCCGAAATACATGGCGCGGCCGATGGCGAGCACCTGCCGCTCGCCGCCGGACATGGTGCCGACGAGCTGGTCGCCGTTGGTGATGCGGGTGATGCCGAAGCGGCGGATCTGCTCGATGGCGATGCGGTTCGCCTCGGCGATGTCGATATGCTCGAACGGCCAGAAACCCTTGGTCGGCTCGGCGCCGAGGAAGAAGTTGCGGCCGATGCTCATCATCGGGATCGAGCCGACATCCTGGTGGACGGTGGCGATGCCGAGCCGGCGCGCCTCGCGCGGGCCGGCGAAGCGGATCTCCTTGCCGTCGAGGAGCACGGTGCCCAGCGTCGGCGGGTGATAGCCCGAGAGAATCTTGATCAGCGTCGACTTGCCGGCGCCGTTGTCGCCGAGCAGGCAGAGGATCTTCCCGGCCTCGACCTCCATCGATACATGATCGAGCGCTTTTGTACCGGCGAAGACCTTGGAGACATCGCGGAGCGCGAGGATCGGCGGCTGGTCGGCCATGCGCCCCTCCTACCGCACCGAAAGCGCCATGCGGCGCACATAGTTGTTGGCGAGCACCGCCGCGGCGAGCAGGCCGCCGAGGAAGAGCAGGACCCAGTCGGTGCTCCAGCCGGTGTAGAAGATGCCGGTCGAGATGACGCCGAAGATCGCGGTGCCGATGAAGATGCCGGTCACCGAGCCGTAGCCGCCGCCGAGCAGCACGCCACCGATCACCACGACGATCGGCGCCTGGAAGACGTAGCCCTGGCCATAGGTCGAGTTGCCCGAGTTCCACTGGACGCCCTGGAGGATGCCGACGAAGGCGGCGGCGAAGCCGGTGGCGACGAAGAGCAGGATCTTGACCCGCTCGACCGGAACGCCGGCGCCGCGGGCCGCCTGCAGGTTGCCGCCGGTGGCAAAGATCCAGTTGCCGAAGGTGGTCTTGCCGAGCACCCAGCCGCCGGCCAGCGCCGCCAGAATCCACCACAGGATCGAGATATTGGCCTGGCCCCACTTGGCGGCGAAGACCGCGCGCGCCGTATCGGACTGGACGATCGAGCTCGACGTCACCTGGGCGATCAGGCGCGAGAAGCCCAGCGTCGAGCCGAGCACCATGAAATTGGTGGCGAGCGTGACGATGAAGGACGGCAGGTTGGTCTTGACCACCACAAGCCCGTTGATCAGCCCGATCAGCGCGCCCATCGCCAGGGCGAGCGCGATCGTCGGCCAGATCGGCAGGTCGAAGAAGGAGGTGCCGATCGCCACCACCATCGAGGCCGCGCCGACGGTCGAGCCGATCGACAGGTCGAACTCACCGGCGATCATCAGCATGCCGACCGGGATCGCGATGATGCCGAGCTCGGCCGCGAGATTGAGCCAGCCGGCGGTGCCGTTGATCGAGACGAAGCCCGCGCCCTGGGTGACCAGCGCGAAGAAGATGTAGGTGAGGACAAACGCGGCGAGCGCGCCGAATTCGGGTCTGCGGACAAGTCTCATCATGGAAGGTGCAATTCCGATGGGCGTTCAGACATCGCAGATGGTGCGACGTTAGCAGTCGGCCGGGGATTTTTGGATATCGAATCCCCGGCCGCTGGATTGGCGTCAGAGTGTCAGGATGCGCCGCGCACGCCCGAATGGTCCTTGTTCACTTCCAGCGTCCGGTCGACATTCGACTTGTCGATGACCAGCGGGCCGGTGGTGACCAGGCCGATCGGGTGCAGGCCGTAGTTGAGATACTGGAAGGCGGTCTGGATCGACATGAAGCCCTGCAGATAGGGCTGCTGGTCCATGGCGAAGGCGATCTGCCCGGCCTTGATCGCCTCGAGCACCTCGTTGGAAAGGTCGGACGTGCCGATCATGATCTTTCCGGCCTTGCCGACCTCTTCCGTGGCGCGAAGCGCGCTGATCGCCGGCACGGCGTTCAGCGTGTAGATGCCGTCGATGTCCTGGTTGGCCTGCAGCGCGCCCTTGATCGCCTGCATCATCGCCTGCGGGTTGGTGGCGTCGCCGGTGCCGATGGTCATGTAGGTGGTCTCGGCGCCCGCCTTCTTCATCGCGTCGACATAGCCGGTGCAGCGCGCCTCGACCGTCGGATTGCCGGGAACCTGGTTGAAGCAGAGGCCGTGCTTGACCCCGGCTTCCGCCTGGATCTCGCCGGCCTTGAAGCCCATCTGGTAGGGATCCTCGCCGATGAAGCCCATCGATCCGTTATCGGCCCAGAAGAACTGCCCGGAATTGTGGATGAGGACCGGGATGCCGGCGGCCGTCGCTTCCTTGATCAGCGGGTCCATGCCGTCGGGAAAGAACTCGCCGACCAGCAGCATGCGCGGGTTGCGGCTGATCGCCTGCTGCAGCAGCCGCGGATAGTCGCTGGTCATGTTGGCGGTGTCGGTCACCGCGACATACTGGTAATCGACGCCGAACAGCTTCGAGGCGTCGTCGAAGCCCTGCTTGACCGCGGCAAAGAACGGCCAGGACAGCGGGCCGCTGACCGCGATGATCGGCCCGTCGTCCTGCGCCAGCGCGATTTGCGGTGCGATGGCGCCGAGCGGCGCGGCGAGGGCGAGACCGAGCGCGGCAACCGAGCCCGCCCTGGTTAGCGTCGGTGCAAGTCCGCTGGCGAACCTGAAGAGTCCCTTCATGATCGTTTTCCTCCCTTGGGTTTATGTCGGCTTCGCGTTCGCCTGACCGGAGCCGCTGTCGGCGCCGACCTTGCCGATCAGACGAAGAAGTTTGGGTTTTCCTGCTCCAGTTTCTGCAGGTAGATCTCGGCATAACGGATGTGCTGGGTGATCGCCCGGGCGGCGCTGCGCGGTCGCCGCGCCTCGATCTCGTCGACGACGCGGGTGTGTTCAGCATGCGCGTCGGCGAGCCGTCCCGGCTGCGGCAGCCCCAGACGCCGGATCCTGACGAGGTTGAGCCGGGCCGTGGCGATCTGGTCCCAGATGCCGGGCGTCCCCGCCTCGGCGATCATGAAACGGTGGAAGTCGTCGTCGGCGGCATGAAAATTGTCGACGTCGCTTTCGGCGACGAAGCGGGCCTGTTCGGCGAGCCGGTCGCGCAGGTTACCCACCAGCCTGCGATTGCCGGTCGAAGCAAGGCGATGGACGATCTCGCTTTCGACCGCACTGCGCAGGAACGAGCTTTCGACCACCGCCTGTGGCGAGATCCGGGAAACGAAGGAGCCGACCTGCGGTACGACACTGACCAGCCCGAGCGCGCCGAGGCGATTGATGGCGTCGCCGACCGGCGTCCGCGAGACCCCGAGTTCCTTGGCGATCGCGTCCTTGGCAAGCGCATCGCCGGGCTTGAGGTCGACCTTGACGATGGCGTCGAGCAGAACCTCGAAAACCGCGTCGCCACGGGTCCGCGGCCCCTCGAAAGCGACACTGCGCTGGCGCAAGCCAAGTGCGCTGACCATCGATTGCCGTCCTCCCCTCGTTTCGCGGACGGTATGCCGGGAAGCGCTCTCCTGACAAGCCAATTTTCGGCTTTGTGTCTTTGTTCATTTTTATATCATTGTTTTTGTTATATTATTTTTTCTGCTCTGGCGTTCTAAAATGTTACATTCCAGTACGGAGTGAGCGATCGAGACGGATGCGGCGGTTTGGCGGCCATCGTCAAATGCATCCAATTTTAATCAATTATTAGCTACATGCGCCGTTGGATACCGCCATCCGGAACCCCAGGCGGCGCCCACCCGTTAGTGGTGCATGAGCAACCACCAAACCATCGAGCGGTCCGTCGTTCTGGTCGTCGAGGACGAGTTCTTCGTGCGTGAGGACGCCGTGTGGGTGCTGGAGCATCAGGGCTTCGAGGTCCTCGAGGCGCCCAACGCGGCGGAAGCGCTTGAGATTCTCGCGCGGCGGCTCGACGTCAGCGCGGTGTTCACCGATATCCAGATGCCGGGCGAGATGGACGGCATGGACCTGGCGCGGATCATAGCCCGGCGCTGGCCGCAAGTCCTGGTCCTGGTGACCTCGGGCGGCGGCCGCTTGCCCGACGAGGTGATCCCCCATGACGGCCGCTTCATCCCCAAGCCCTATGTGCCGGAGATGGTCGGCAAGCGGTTAGCTTCGATGATAGAGGATCGCTGGGCGCTGGCTCAGAACGGCGTGCGGCTGCGGATGGCGGCCGCGAGCGTGCCCTCGTCGAGGTAGTCGAGTTCGCCGCCGACCGGTACGCCATGGGCAAGCCGTGAGACCTTGACGCCCCGGCCGGCGATCTGGTCGGTGAGGTAATGCGCCGTGGTCTGGCCCTCGACCGTGGCATTGACGGCGATGATCACCTCCGCGACGCCGCCTTCGGCGACGCGCCGGACCAGCCCGGCGATGCCGATATCGTCCGGGCCGATGCCGTCGAGCGGCGACAGGACGCCGCCGAGGACATGATAGCGGGCGTTGATCGCGGTTGCCCGCTCCAGCGCCCACAGGTCCGCGACCTCCTCGACCACGACGATGGTCGAGGCGTCGCGGCGCGGGTCGGTGCAGATCAGGCATGGATCGCTGGTATCGACGTTGCCGCAGGTCGAGCAGACGACGATCTTCTCGGCCGCCACGTCCATCGCCTTGGCCAGCGGCACCAGCAATTCGTCCTTCTTGTTGATCAGGTGCAGCGCCGCCCGCCGCGCCGAACGGGGCCCGAGCCCCGGCAGCTTGGCGAGAAGCTGGATCAGGCGTTCGATCTCGGGGCCGGCGACGGAACGGGACATTTCGCGATATTCAGCGCACGAACTGGTCGACGAAACCGGCGCCGAGGCCGCAGTCGACATAGTGCTTGCGGCACATGTCGATCTTGGTGAAGACGTCCTCGAAGCCGAGCGCCTTGCCCCACGGGTCGACATAGAGCATCAGCCCGTTGACCTGGAACATGGTGATCATCTCCTCGACATCGTCGGGCACCACCAGCGTATGGGTCTCGCCCGGCGGTTCGTAGACGTAGCCGCCCTCGGTCGCCACCCAGTCATGCTCGAGATAATGCCAGCGTCCCTTGAGGACATAGCCGTGAACGGGATTGGTGTGGCGATGGCGGGTCAGCACGCCGGAGCGCGTCACCTTGAGGAGGTTGACCCAGTAGCCCTGCGAGGCGCTGAGGCAGAGCGGCCGGAACCAGACATTCTCCGCCTGTGGCACCCAGACCCGATCGTCCTCCGGCAGGACGCTCGGCACGACGATGTCGGCGGCGGTCTCCGGCGGCATCGGAAACTGGTAGGGCATGCGGGGATTGGGGTCGTCGATGGGCATTGGCTTTTCTCGTTCTCCGGTCACATCGAGGAATAGCCGCCATCGACCGGCAGCACCACGCCCGTGACGAAACGAGCGGCGGCGCTCGCCAGGAACAGCGCCGGCCCGACCAGGTCGGAGGGCGTGCCCCAGCGCGCCATCGGCGTCCGCTCGAGGATGGTGCGGCTGCGCTCGGGATCGTCCTGCAGCTGCTGGGTCAGCGGCGTCGCGATCCAGCCCGGCGCGACGGCGTTGACCCGTATGCCGTCCTTGGCCCAGGCGATCGCCAGCGACTTGGTCAGGGTGACGATGCCGCCTTTCGAGGCGGCGTAGGCCGGCACCAGCGCGCCGCCGAAGAAGGAGAGCATCGAGGCGATATTGACCACGGAACCGCCGCCGTGCCGCGCCAGCGCCGGCCGGCAGGCGGTCGAAAGCCGCATGGTGCCGGTGAGATTGATGTCGATGACGTCGGCGAAGACGTCGGCGTCGAATTCCTTGCCGCGGCGGATGATGCCGGCGGCGTTGACCAGGACGTCGAGGCGTTCGCGGCCGGCACCGAAGCGCGCGACCGCATCGTTGTCGCGCAGATCGAGCGTCACATAGTCGAAGCCCGGCGCGAACCAGCCCTGATCGGCGCGATCGACGCCGGTCACGGTGTAGCCGGCCTCGAGAAAGCCCTCGGCGAGCGCACGGCCAATGCCGCCCGCCGCGCCGGAGACGACGGCGCTCGGCGTCGTCACCATTGCTAGAAGGGCAGGTTGAGCCCGGGCGGCAGCGCCATCCCCCCGGTCATTTCGCGCATCTTGTCCTGGAGCGTCGCGTCGGCCTTGGCGCGGGCGTCGTTGCAGGCCGTGACGATCAGGTCCTCGACGATTTCGGCCTCCTCGGGCTTCATCAGAGACGGGTCGATCTGGATCGCCTTCATCTCGCCCTTGCCGTTCATCGTCACCTTGACCAGCCCGCCGCCGGAGACGCCGTCGATCGACATCGCCGCCACCTCGTCCTGCATGGCCTGCATCTTCTCCTGAAGCTGCTTCGCCTGCTTCATCATTCCCATCATGTCGCCAAGCGCCATGTCGTCTCCTTGTGGTTCATGACCGGACCCGAAGGTCCGCTGTCCTAATCGTCGATTTCTTCATCGGCAACCGCGATCGCGTCGCTGCCATCCGACAGCGGCTCGTCGCCCTCGGCGACACGCACCCGGACATCGACGATCTCGGCGCCCGGAAAGCTGGCGAGAACGGCGGCAACCACCGGATCGGCGCGGGCATCATCGACAAGCTGGTCGCGGGCGGCGCGGCGCGTCTCGGCGATGGTCGGGGCCTCTGCCTCGCGGGCGACCGCCACCATCCAGCGCCGGCCGGTCCATTCCTCGAGCTGGCGCGACAGGTCGCCGACAAGGGTCTTCGGCGCATCCTCGGTAACGGCGAGTTCGATGCGGCCATCCTCGAAACGGGCGACCCGGATCGAATGTTCCAGCGCGTGCTTCCACTTCAGGTCGCGCTTGGCGCCGGCGAGCGCCACGAGTTCCTCGAAAGTGGCGAGGCGGACCGCCTGCTGCTGGTCCTCGACGGGATGGGCGACGGGCGCCGGAGCCGGTTGCGGCTGAGGCTGCGGGCGCGAGGCCGTTCCCCCGACCGAAGCGAGGCGGGCGCGAGCCTCACCACCGGCGGGCGGCGGCGCAGGCGGCGCCGGCGATTCTCTTCCGGCGGGCATCGGGCCTCCGTCGCGCAGGATACGCAGCGCCTCGTCCGGCGTCGGCAGGTCCGCCGCATGGGCGATCCGCACCAGAACCATGTCGGCCGCGGCCAGCGGCCGGCTTGCGGCGCGGGTCTCGTCGATCCCCTTGAGCAGCATCTGCCAGGTGCGCGCCAGCACGCGGAGCGACAGTTTGTCGGCGAATTCCATGCCCTTCGTTTTTTCTTCCTCGGTCAGGCTGTCGTCGTCGGCCGCCTCGGGCGCGAGCTTCAGCCGGGTGACCAGATGGGTGAAGGCAGCGAGGTCCTCGAGAACCACGGCGGGGTCGGCGCCGACGTCGTAAAGGTCCTTCAACCGAACGAGCGCCGCGGCGATTTCGCCGCGCATCAGGGCGCCGAACAGGTCGATGACCAGGGCACGATCGGCGAGGCCGAGCATGGAGCGGATCGCCTCCGCTTCGACCTTGCCGCTGGCATGGGCGATGGCCTGATCGAGAAGCGAAAGCGAGTCGCGGGCCGAGCCCTCGGCGGCGCGGGCAAGCATGACCAGCGCCTCCTCCTCGACCGCGACGCCCTCCTTGGCGACAATGCCGCGCATCAGGTCGATCAGCCGGCCGGCTTCGATCCGGCGGAGGTCGAAGCGCTGGCAGCGGGACAGGACGGTGACCGGGACCTTGCGGATCTCGGTGGTGGCGAAGACGAATTTCACATGCTCCGGCGGCTCCTCGAGCGTCTTCAGAAGGCCATTGAAGGCGGCCTTCGACAGCATGTGGACCTCATCGATGATGTAGACCTTGTAGCGGGCGACCGCCGGCTTGTAGCGCGAGGCCTCGATGATCTCGCGGATATCGTCGATGCCGGTGTGGGAGGCGGCGTCCATCTCGATCACGTCGATATGGCGGCCTTCCATGATCGCGGCGCAATGCTCGCCGAGTTCGTCCATCTTGATGGTCGGCTTGTCGACCTTGCCGGGGATCGAATAATTCAGCGCCCGGGCGAGAATGCGGGCGGTGGTCGTCTTGCCGACGCCGCGGACGCCGGTCAGCATATAGGCTTGGGCGATACGGCCGGATTCGAAGGCATTGGTCAGCGTCCGGACCATCGGCTCCTGGCCGATCAGGTCGGCGAAGCTTTCCGGCCGGTATTTGCGCGCCAGAACACGATAGTGACCGGTATCCGCGGTTTGCTGGGTGCTGCCGTCCATCGCTCGCTGCCCGTCCAGGCCCGGAACGTCCGGGCCGAACCCTTCGAGGGCGCGGTCCATGCCCGCCCGATGACCGGCCTTCCCGCGAAAGGCCTGCCTTTCCCGAATCGACCAGGCTCGGCGAGGCAAGAAAGGAAGCCGACAAGCGACCCGCGCCGAAACTCGTTAGGGCTGCTTCCTTCCGGATCTGACCCGGTTGGCGAGGAGCACGTCCGCCGCCGACTTCCCGAGGCATCATATCATGGGCGGAGGCGCGATGTGGCAAGGGTCGGCAGGGCCCGGAGGGGCGGAATCTGTGGGTAGCCGGCATCCTCCGGCCCGAATGCCGCACGGCCGAAAGGATTGGGATAGGCTGCCGGCTGGACGAATGCGACAAACGGAACCCCTCATGACCACCGAATTCGTGCTCGATCAACGGCTGGCGGATGACAGCATTGCCGTCGCGGCCCTGCCGCTCTGCGACCTGCTGCTGGGCAGGGACGCCCGCTTCCCGTGGCTGATCCTGGTGCCGCGGCGGCCGGATATGGCCGAAATCATCGATCTGGAAGCTGCCGACCGGACGCTCCTGCTCGACGAGATCGTCGCGGTATCGGAGGCTCTGAAGGCGGTAACCGGCTGCGACAAGCTCAACGTCGCGGCGCTCGGCAACCAGGTCCGCCAGCTCCATGTCCACGTCGTCGCCCGCTTCACCACCGATGCCGCCTGGCCGGGTCCGGTCTGGGGCACGCGGCGAGGCGGTTGCATACGAGCCGGCGGTGCGGGATAGACTGGTCGAACGACTCCGCGACCTCCTTCCCGATTGAAAAGCTCCTGTCATGGCGAACTTCTTTGACGGCTTCCCCACCGAGGATCCGAGCAGCCTCCACGGCTTCTCCGGCAACCGCATCGACCGGCGCAGCGAGAACCGCGACGACCAATCGGTGCCGGCTGCGCTCGCCGATCCTTCGGCGCGCCTTTATCTGCTGCGGGACGACCTGGCGATGCAGAAGCACGGAAGCGGGCTCGATCCCCTCTTCACGCTGGCCGAAGCGGAGGCCTTCGGCGCCGTGCGGGAGGAGGTCGTCCTGCTCGGATGGAGCGAGGACGGTCCCCGGCTGGCGGTGACCCTGCCGGCGACCACGCCCGTCGACGAGGACCGCGTCCGGCTGACCGACCTCCGCACGCTGGCGGTCGAGGGCGAAATGGCCGCCCACCATCTCGGCGCCCTGGCGCAGGCGCGCAGCCTTTGCTACTGGAACATCCGGCACCGCTTTTGCGGTGTCTGCGGTGTCGAGACGGCGATGAAGGCCGGCGGCTACCGCCGCGAATGCCCGTCCTGCGGCGCCCCGCATTTTCCCCGCACCGACCCGGTGGTGATCATGCTGGCCATCGATGCCTCGGGCGATGACGAGCGCTGCCTGCTCGGCCGCCAGACGCGCTTCGTCGAGGGCATGTATTCGTGCCTCGCCGGCTTCGTCGAGCCGGGCGAGACGATCGAGGACGCGGTCCGCCGCGAAACCGCCGAGGAAGCCGGCATCCAGCTCGGCCGGGTTCGCTATCATTCCAGCCAGCCGTGGCCGTTTCCCTGCTCGCTGATGATCGGCTGCCACGGCGAGGCGCTGACCACCGACATCACCCGCGACGAGGTCGAGCTCGAGGATGCCCGCTGGTTCCCGCGCGAGGAGGTCCGGTCGATCCTCGCCGGGACGCACGCAAGCATCAAATGCCCGCCGCCGATCGCCATCGCCCACAAGCTGATCCGCTTCTGGGCCGAGGGGCACTAGGCTTTCGGGGATAATTCCTCCAGCAGGACGACGCTCTCCTGCTCGTTGGGATCGGTGCGGGCGATGACGGCGCGGACCGGCTTTTCGGTCGGATTATACGGCTGGTGCGGGACGCCGGCCGGGATGTAGACGTAGTCGCCCGCCTCGACCCGCATGACATGCTCCAGCTTCGGGCCGTGGCGCATCTCGGCGGCGCCCTCGAGGACGTAGATCGCCGTCTCGTGGGCCTCGTGATAGTGGGGCTTCGCCGAAGCGCCGGGCGGCATCACCAGCATGTGCATGCAGATCGCCTTCGCGCCCGCCGACTCGGCCGAGACCCCGGAGAAATAGTCGAGGCCCTGTTTGCCGTGGAAGGCATCGGCGCCGCGGACGAGCTTGCATTCGGGCATGACTGTCTCCTCGCAGGATCCGGCGATCGGCCGCTCCGCCGTCTATTTCGAAACCATGGCGTCGAGGTCATCGAGGGACATCGCGTCGTTGTAGATGCCGGCGCCGACCTGGTACGTCTGGCCATCCACCGACAGCATGTAGCTGACCTTGCGATAGGCCTCGTCGGTATAGGTGAGCCCGTCGGTCCCGGCGAGCGGCTTGGGCCACTGGTATTCGCTCCAGCTTCCGCCCGGTTTCGCGGCCGCGTCGCACAATTCTCCACCATAGGCCTTGCCGTTGGCGTCCCTGAGCGACGAGATCTTGACGCCGCGGCTGGCGACGACCGGATGGGCGACGATCACGTCGGCGGCGCAGTCGTAGACGAAGACATAGGTGCCGTTCCACACATAGGGAGAGGGGTCAGTCTCGAACACGGGAAGACCCGCCTTGCCCTCCCTGGCGAGGAAGGCTGCCGCCTCCTGCACCTTGGCGATCACCTCCTGCGGCGTAACCGCCTCGTCGGCCAAAGCGGCGCCGGAAGCCAATGCAGCACCAAACGTGACCGCGGACATCAACGCCTTCAACATCAGTTCTTCTCCCATGAGCGGATGCAATCAACGCCCGCAGCGTATCCGCGACCGCCGCGGCATTCCACCACGAGGTCGCCGCCGGGACGATATCGTCGATGCCGGTGATCGTGTCCCTACTCCGCCTCGTCCTCGTAGCCGACCATGTGCAGCGGGCGGGCGGCGATGCCCTGGAGTTCGCACCAGCGCACCAGCGCTTCCTCGCGCCCGTGCGTCACCCAGACCTCGCCGGGCCCGAGTTCGGTGATCGTCGCCGTCAGTTCGTCCCAGTCGGCGTGATCGGAGAGGATCAGCGGCAGTTCGACGCCGCTGGCCTTGGCCCGCTGGCGGATGCGCATCCAGCCGGAGGCGAAGCAGGCGACCGGATCGGGGAAGCGGCGCGCCCAGCGCTCGGCAATCTGCGACGGCGGGCAGACGACAACGGCGCCGGCGAAATCGCCCTTCTTGCCGTTGGCGACGGTGGCCGGCGCCAGGTCGCCGAGGGCTATGCCCTCCTCCTCATAGAGGCGGCAGAGCTTTTCCATCGCGCCGTGGAGATAGATCGTCCGCTCGTAGCCGGCGTCGCGGAGCATGCGGATCACCCGCTGCGCCTTGCCGAGCGAATAGGCGCCGACAAGGTGGGCGCGCTCGGGGAACTGGTCGAGCGAGGCGATCAGCTTGCCGATCTCGGCCTCCGGCTCGGGATGGCGGAAGACCGGCAGTCCGAACGTCGCCTCGGTGATGAAGATATCGCAGGGAACCGGCAGGAACGGCCGGCAGGTCGGGTCGGCGCGGCGCTTGTAGTCGCCGGAGGCGACGATGCGGAGGCCGGCCGATTCCACGACGATCTGGGCCGAACCGAGGACATGGCCGGCCGGCTGGAAGGTCACCGCCGCGTCGGCGATCGTCATGGTCTCGCCGAGGACGGCGGCCTGCGTCGTCGCGGCGAAGTCCTCGCCATAGCGCGCCGCCATGATCCTGAGCGTCTCGTGGGTCGCCAGCACGGCGCCATGGCCGGCGCGGGCATGGTCGGCATGGCCATGGGTGATCAGCGCCTTCGGCACCGCCCGGGTCGGGTCGATATGGAAGTCGCCGGCCTTCGAATAGAGGCCGGCCGGGGTGGGACAGAGGACGTCTTCGGCGCGCATGGCTGAAAGATAGGCCGTCGGCGGGGAAGTGCGAGGGGATTCACCAACCCGCTTGCTTTCGCCGCCGGAACGGCTACATCCGCTCCCTCTCTCGCCGCGTGTCTCCTGGCATGTCCACCCCACCGTTCTCGACATCCTCCGGCAACCCGATTGCCGATAGCCGGCTTGCGTTCGCCCGGGGTCTCGCCGATGCCGGCGACTTCGTGGCCGCGGCGGACGTGCTGGCCCAGGCGCTCGAGATCGCGCCGGACTGGGCCGCCGGCTGGCTGCTTCTTGGCGAATGGCGGGAGCGGTCAGGCGACCGGCCGGGTGCGAGCGCCGCCTACGCCACGGCCGCGACCCTCGACCCGGGCGACCGGCTCGGCGCCGGACTGCGCATCGCCGTCCTCGACAGCGCCACCCCCGAAGCGATGCCCGCGGCCTATGTGCGGACCCTCTTCGACGACTACGCCCCGCGCTTCGACGCGGCGCTGACCGGCCGGCTCGCCTATGCCGCGCCCGGGCTGATCGCCGAGCGGCTGACGCACCGGGCCGACCAGCGCTATGCCACGACGATCGATCTCGGCTGCGGCACCGGCCTGATGGGCGCGGCAATCCGCGACCGGACAGACGCGCTCGATCGGCGTCGACCTGTCGGAGCGGATGCTCGAGCGGGCGCGCCGCAAGGCCCTCTACGATCGGCTCGTCGCCGCCGATGCGGTCGCCTTTCTTGCCAACGAGCCGGAGTCGAGCGCCGACCTGGTCGTCGCCGCCGACGTCGTGCCCTATGTCGGAGCGCTCGCCGAATTGTTCGCCGGCGTCTCGCGCGTGCTCGCCGGCGGCGGGGTCTTCGCCTTCTCCTGCGAGCGCCATGACGGTGAAGGCTTCGTCCTCGGCGAGCGGTTGCGCTACCGCCATTCGGCCGACCTCATCCATGCGGCGGCGGATCAGGCCGGGCTGACGCTGCTGGCGATCGATCCCGCGGTGCTCCGCCGGGAGGCCGGTGCGGCGGTCAACGGCTACGTCTGCCAACTCGTGCGGCCGGCCGACATCGTTCCGCTGGCGCCCCGGCCGGCGGCGGCGGGCGGCTGGGCAAAAGCCGCATAGGCCGCCGACTCGACACGCCTTTTGCCGCGTTCTACTTCTGTTCCGATGAGCGCGCCACCCCGCCAAGCCGCCAAGACGCCCGTCCTGCCGGCGCCGTTCGCCGACTGGTTCGCGTCGCGCGGCTGGAGCCCGCGACCGCACCAGATCGAATTGCTCGCCAAGGCGCGGGCCGGCCGTTCGACCTTGTTGATCGCGCCGACCGGCGCCGGCAAGACGCTGGCCGGCTTCCTGCCGACGCTGGTGTCGCTGCACGAACGCCCGAAGGACGCACCGATCGGCGGGCGCGGTCCGCACACGCTCTATGTCTCGCCGCTGAAGGCGCTCGCCGTCGATATCGCCCGGAACCTCGAACAGCCGGTCGCCGAAATGGGGCTGCCGGTCCGGATCGAGACCCGCACCGGCGACACGCCGCTCCACAAGCGCCAGCGGCAGAAACTGAAGCCGCCCGACATCCTGCTGACCACGCCTGAACAGACCGCCCTCCTCCTCTCGGCCACCGACGCCGACCGCTTCTTCGCCGATGTCGACACGGTGATCCTCGACGAGCTGCATTCGCTGGTGGTCAGCAAGCGCGGCGACCTGCTGGCGCTCTGCCTGGCGCGGCTGAGGACCCTTGCGCCGAAGCTCAAGACCATCGGCCTGTCGGCGACCGTCGCCGATCCGGACGCGCTGCGCGCCTGGCTGGTCGGGCAGGCGTCAAGCCCGGCTCTCGCCGACCTCGTCACCGTCTCAGGCGGGGCAAAGCCGGAAATCACCATCCTCGACTCGGCCGAGCGGGTGCCGTGGTCCGGCCATTCCGCCCGCTATGCGCTGGCCGACATCTACGCGGCGATCGGCGCCCATAAAATGGCGCTGCTCTTCGTCAACACCCGCAGCCAGGCGGAGATGATCTTTCAGGAGCTGTGGCGGATCAACGTCGACGGGCTGCCGATCGCCCTCCATCACGGCTCGCTCGACCCGACCCAGCGCCGCAAGGTCGAGACCGCCATGGCCGCCGGCAAGCTTCGCGCGGTCGTCGCGACCTCGACCCTCGACCTCGGCATCGACTGGGGCGATGTCGATCTCGTCGTCCATATCGGCGCGCCGAAGGGGGCGAGCCGCCTCGCCCAGCGGATCGGCCGCGCCAACCACCGGCTCGACGAACCGTCAAAGGCCCTCCTCGTCCCCGCCAACCGGTTCGAGGTGCTGGAGTGCCGGGCCGCGCTCGACGCCAACTACCTCGGCGCCCAGGACACGCCGCCGATCCGCGCCGGCGGGCTCGACGTTCTCGCCCAGCATATCCTCGGCATGGCCTGCGCCGCGCCCTTCGAGGCCGGCGCCGCCCATGCGGAAATCACCTCGGCCTATCCGTATCGCGGTCTGACCCGCGAGACCTTCGACCGCGTCGTCGATTTCGTCGCCACCGGCGGCTATGCCCTGAAGACCTACGAGCGCTATGCCAAGATCCGGGAAGGACCGGACGGGCTGTGGCGGATCACCCATCCGCGCTTCGCCCAACAGTATCGGCTGAATGTCGGCACCATCATCGAGGCGCCGATGCTGAACGTGCGGGTCAGCCGTTCGGCGCGGGCGGGCTTCGCCGGTCG
Organism: uncultured Alphaproteobacteria bacterium; assembly: GCA_963812275.1. GTDB lineage: Bacteria > Pseudomonadota > Alphaproteobacteria > Rhizobiales > Kaistiaceae > Bauldia. The sequence goes on from CAWEUQ010000011.1 coordinate 24,722, forward strand.
CGGTGGGCGGACGCTCGGCAGAATCGAGGAATATTTCATCGAGCAGCTCTCGCCCGGCGAGACTTTCCTCTTCGCCGGTCAGGTGCTGCGCTTCGAGGGCATCCGCGAGAACGAGGCGATCGCCACGCGCACCGCCGACGACACACCGAAAATCCCGATGTATGCGGGCGGCAAGTTTCCGCTGACCACCTATCTCGCCACCGGAGTCCGCAGCCTCCTCGCCGATCCGAAATCCTGGAACCGCCTGCCGGTCCAGGTCTCGGACTGGCTGAAGATCCAGAAGCGGCGCTCGATCCTGCCCAAAAGACATCAGCTGCTGGTCGAAACCTTCCCGCGCGGCAACCGCTCCTATCTGGTCTGCTATCCCTTCGAAGGGCGGCTCGCCCATCAGACGCTCGGCATGCTGCTGACCCGCCGGCTGGAGCGGGCGCGGCTCCGGCCGACCGGCTTCGTCGCCACCGACTATTCGCTCGCCGTCTGGGGCCTCGGCGACCTCGGCCGCGCCTTCGCCCGCGGCGAACCCAGCCTCGCCGAGCTCTTCGACGAGGACATGCTCGGCGACGACCTCGATGCCTGGATGGCGGACAGCTATCTGCTGAAACGCACCTTCCGCGCCTGCGCGCTGATTTCCGGGCTGATCGAGAAGCGCCACCCCGGCAAGGAGAAGACCGGCCGCCAGGTCACCGTCTCCTCGGACCTCATCTACGATGTGCTGCGCGCCCACGAGCCCGACCACATCCTGATGCAGGCGACCTGGGCGGACGCCGCCACCGGCCAGCTCGACGTCGCCCGCCTCGGCGAAATGCTGTCGCGAATCAAGGGGAAGATCGTGCATAAACAGCTGGATCGCATTTCGCCGCTGGCGCTGCCGGTGATGCTCGAGATCGGTCGCGAAGTGATCGCCGGCGAGGCGCAGGAGGACGTGCTGCGCGAAGCGGCGGAGGATCTGGTGAAGGAAGCGATGGGGGATGACTGAACCCGCCCGACGTCTTCAGACCGTGCCCGAGCCGGCGCTCGTCGCCGTAGCCGGCGTCGTGCTCGAGGCGTTCGCCGAGGGCGCGCTGTGGTGGGCCGACCGGCGCCTGCTGGTCGTCGCCGACCTGCACTTCGAGAAAGGCTCGTCCTTCGCCCGTCGCGGCCGGATGCTGCCGCCTTACGATACCGCCGAAACGCTGGCGCGGCTGGCGCGGCTGATCGAACGGCTGCGGCCCGCGACGGTGGTGGCGCTCGGCGACAGCTTCCACGACGATGGCGGCGCGGCGCGGCTTCGCGCACCGGAGCGTGCGACACTGGCCGCGCTCCAGTCCGGCCGGGAGTGGATCTGGATCGCCGGCAATCACGATCCCGCGGCGCCCGCCGATCTCGAGGGCTCGCATCTCGACAGCCTCGCCATCGGTCCGCTGGTCTTCCGCCACGAACCGATGACCGGCGAAGACGGGCGCGGCGAGATCGCCGGCCATCTCCATCCCGCCGCCCGCGTCGCCGGCCGCGGCAAATGGGTGCGGCGGCGCTGCTTCGCCGGCGACGGCCACCGGCTGGTGCTGCCCGCCTTCGGCGCCTATGCCGGCGGCCTCAATGTCCTCGACAAGGCGTTTGCGGGTTTGTTCGCCGGGCCGACCTTCCGCGCCTTCATGCTCGGCGAAGACCGGGTCTACGCGGTCGGCCGCAAGGTGCTGCGGCCGGATTGATTGCCGCCGGCAACCGTCCTCGCATACGCGGCGAAGGCTCAATCCCTGCGGAAGATCACCCCGGCGAGCCAGCCGGTGGACAGCGCCAGCAGCACGCAGGCGAGGCCGTAGAGCAATGCCTGATTATGGGCCGCGGCATACATGATCTGCTCGAAGCCGACCTTGGTGATATCGAGCCTGCCTTCTTCATGCGCCAGCAACGCGTTGCCCGAGAAGAGAAAGACTTCGACCTTGTAGCGGCCGTCGGGCGCGTTGGCCGGTATCCACATCGCCGTCTGAAACACGTTGCTGGTCCCGCCAATGAAGGAGACGCCGGCGGGTTGTTCGGCATAGAGGCCGGCTTTCTCCTTGAGGCGGATGAAGGCCTTGCGGAATTCGGCGGCGCCGGGGTCATTGGCCATGGCGCGATCCCGATATGTGAACTGGATGGCGTCGAAACCGATCTCGTGGCGCGCGAGCAGCGGCGCCGTCGAAACCTCGGCAAGTTCGCCGGAGGTGTCGAGAGAATAGAAGGAAGGCGCGCCGACGATGGTTTCGGAAGCGCTGTTGACCCAGACCAGCGCGATCTGGTCCTTGCGGCGCTCGACCACGGTTTCGGGTGGCCCACGCAGGACGACGGCGATCTCGTAGCCGGTGTTGCGCGACACGGTCGCGGCATCGCGTTCGATGACGCCGAACAGCGTCACCGTTTCGCCGCTGAAGGTGGAATCGACCTTGATCTCGGCGGTCGAGAGGGAGATCGTCATCTGTTCCGCCGCTGCATCGGCCGACAGCAGAATGAGCGAGCCGAAGACGATCGCCAGCCGCTTCACATCGCCCCCCCGGTCAGGATGGTCAGCGAATAGCGCTCGACCGGCGGCGTCACCAGGCCGATCAGGAAACGGACACCGACCGCCAGCACCAGGAGCGCCAGCAGCGCCCGGAGCTGGTCGCCGCGGATATTCTGGCCGACCCGCACACCGAACTGGGCGCCGATGACCCCGCCGACCATCAGAATGATGGCAAGAACGATATCGACCGTCTGACTCGAAAAGGCATGCAGCATCGTCGCGATCGCCATGGTGGCGACGATCTGGATCAGCGACGTGCCGATGACGACGTTGGTCGGCACGCGAAGCAGATAGATCAGGGCGGGGACAAGGATGAAACCGCCGCCGATACCGAGCAGGGCGCCGAGGAAACCGATGCCGACGCCGAGCGCCACGACCGGAATGGCGCTGACATAGAGCTTGGAGCGCTTGAAGCGCATCTTGAAGGGAAGCCGATGAACCCAGTTATGCTGGGCAGCGCGACGGAGTGGGGCCGGACGTCCCTTGCGCGTGTTGATCATCGCCTGGACGGACTCGCGAAGCATCAGCACGCCGATCAGGCCGAGGAAGGTGACGTAGCAAATGCTGATGATCAGATCGAGTTGGCCAAGCCGACGCAGGGCATTGAACACGATGACGCCGAGCAGCGTGCCGACCGCACCGGACAGCATCAGTACGACGGCGAGCTTCATGTCGACCATCCGTCGCCGCCAGTAGCTCAGCGCCGCCGATGACGACGACGCCACGATCTGCGAGGCGACGGTGGCGATCGACACCACCGGGGGAATGCCCGAGAAGATCAGAAGCGGCGTCAGCAGGAAGCCGCCGCCGATCCCGAACAGGCCGGAGAGGAAGCCGACCGCTCCCCCCATGCCGAAGATGATGAACATGTTCACCGACAGCCCGGCAATGGGAAGATAGATCAGCACGGTGAAACGCCGGTCGGAGAAGGGAAATCGGGGCGCGGGCGGTCACGCACGGACACATGATCGATAAAGCGCCGCCGGCATCGCGCTGTCAACGCGGGATGGGGGCGACTTGGCCAACGCCTACCCTTGTTCCCCGCCGTCGAGCGCAACAACCAGGGCACCGTCGATCACGCCCGTGGCGGCGATGCCGACATTGCGCTGAAAGGCACGGACCGCTTCACGCGTCTTCGGCCCCTCTACCCCATCGGGGGGACCGGGATCGTATCCTTGTTCGGCGAGCAGCGCCTGGATCTTCATCACAAGCGCCTTCTGATCGTCGGCGGTGACGCCGGTGGCGTTTCCGTCCCAGCCGCCTTCGGGTATGGCGACGGTGTTGGCCGCGGCGAGCGGCGGCTTGGGGCGCCATGCCTGCACCCCGGCGCGGGCGGCGGCGAGTTCGTCGGGTGAGAGCATCCCCGCAACCTCGTCGCGACGGGCGGCGGCGTCGCTGTCGCCGGCGGCGGCGGCGACCGCGAACCACTTGTAGGATTCGCCGAGATCCTTGTCCGGGCCCAAGCCCGCGCGCATAGATCACGCCGAGATTATACTGGCTGTCCTTGACCCCGTAGTTGGCGGCCGCGAGGAACCACTCCAGCGCTTTTTGATTGTCGGGTCCGTCCCCGACGCCTTCGCTCATCAGGACGGCCAGGTTGTGCATGGCACCGACGTTGCCCTGGTCGGCGGCGCGCTGATACCAATTCACCGCCTTGCCGAGATCCTTCTCCACGCCCTGGCCGCGCTCGTAGAGACTGCCGAGCCTGTATTGCGCGACGGCGAGCCCGGCTTCGGCGGCGTGCTGATACCAGCTGGCCGCGATCGACAGGTCCTTGCTGACGTCATGGCCCTCGGCGAAACGGTTGGCGATCTCGAAGGCGGCAGCCGGATCGCCGGCGGCCGCGGCGGCGCGCAAACGGTCCGAGCCGACCAGCGGCAGCTTCGGGTCCTGGGGGATGGTCGCCGAAACCGCGTGGGTCGCCGTCTCGCCGGCGCCGGATTTGTCGCCGCCAGCGAAGACATTGCTGAATCGATCGTCGATGGTCGTGACGTGTGCCAGTTCCATCGCAGTTCTTGCATTGGCCGGTGGCGCGACGAGTGCCGCCTCGTCGACCCGCGGCACGGTCGGCGCGCCCGCGGCATCCTCGCCGTGAACGGCGGGCCGCTGGGCGGCGACCGGGCGTTCGATGGCGACCGGCTTGACCGCCGCAGTGGTCTTCGGAGCCTGCGACCGCGGCCCGAAGACCTGCAGGGCGCCGAGCGCCAGGACAATCGCCGCCGCGGCAAGCAGGAGCGGCTTCTTGCGATTGCGGATGGCGTGACCGATGCGGGCGAAGGGGCTGACCTTCTGCTCGGCTTCACGGTCCGGGGGCTCCGATGCACTGTCGGCCTCGGCGACCGCGGCCTGCGCCGCGCGACGCGCCGCCGCGATGAAATCGGCGCGCCGATCCGTCGGCTTCCGGTCGGGGTCGGCTGCACTTGCCGCCAGTTCGCGCAGCGCGGCGAGATCGGACTTGACCTCCCTGCTCTCGCCCTTTCGCCTTTCGGCGCGATCGTCGTGGCTCGGCCGGATCGGCGGATCGACCGGCGGCGGGGCATCCCGGGAAAGGGCCGGCCCGGCACCGAATGTTCCAGTGGCCGCGACCGCGGTCACGGCTTCACTCGCGTCGGTCTCGCCTTCCAGCCGGCCGAGACGCTCGACGACGGTGGCAAGCGCCCCATGCAACGATTCGATCGTCTCGCCGGTCCGCTCGCTGGTGTCGCCAACCACCTTGCTGATCTGGTCGAGATCGTGGCGAAGCGCCTCGAGCAGTTCGTGGTCGGCATTCCGCGTGGCGAATTCCCGGACCGCGTCGCGCGCCGCCGTCCGCGCCGCCTCCACCGATTCCTGCCGGCCGTCGGACAAGCCCGCCTGAAGGCGAAGCAGATTTTCCTCAAGATGCTTCAACGCCTCGGTCCGCGGGGCGGCACGGTCGAGTTCAGCTGCAACGGCGTCGATCCGGGTCTCGAGCTCGGCGAGTTGCCCGGCGTCGGCCTCCGGCCGGGAGGCGGCCTCCATCCGCGCCGCCAGATCGTGGATCTGGCTTTCGAGATCGTCGAACCGCGGCGGTTCGCGTTCGGCGATGTCGCGGCGAATGGTGGCTATCTCGGTCCTGATCTCGTCGAGCGCACCAGGATCGGCCGCGTGGATGTTGAGTCCCTCTATCGCCGTCGCCAGTCTCTCGAGGCGAGCGTGCAGGCCCTCGACGAGATCCTGGGCGGGTATCCGCGAAAGGGCGCCATCGAGACGGCCGGCAATGTCGTCGAGACGGCCCTCGAGACGGCCGAGGGCCATCTCCTCCCGCTGGTGATCGGCTGCGTCGCGGGCGTCGAGGATCTGCCGGATTTCCTCCATCCCGGCCGCCAGGCCGGCGATGGTGGCGCCGTCGGGCGAAGCGGTCCGGTTCGCCACCATGCTTTCGACGGTGCTGCGGATATCGGCAAGATTGGCGGCGAGGCCGGGGATGGCGGCCATGTCCGGGCCGCGGCCCTGAGAAGCGACGATGTCCTCCAGCGCGCCGCGGATATCGGCAAGGGACGACGCCATGCCGACGGCGATCGCCTCCGACGTGGAGTGGCGCGCTCTCAGCGTCGTCTCGATCGTGCGGGCGAGCTCACTGACACGCATTTCGAGCCGCGCCACGGCCTGGGGGCTGTCGTCGCTTTCGAGCAACCAGCGCAAGGAGGCGACCTCTTCGCCGAGTGCGTCGAGCTTGCCCCTGTCGGGAAGCCGCCGCGACAGCTCGTCGAAGCGCGTCAGCAGCGTCGCCTCGCGGGCGAGGCCTTCCGTAGCAGCGTCGACATCGGGCAGATGTCGGACGAGGTCGTCGATCCGATCGAGCAGCGTCGCCTCGCGCGCCGTGCCCGCCGCGGTGGTTCCAAGCACCTCGAGCTCATGCCGGATCTCGTTGAGCAGCGCGCGATCGCGAGGCGCTTCCGCGGTGAGTTCGTCGATGCGGTGGATGAGGGAGGCGTGGCTTTCATCCCCGGCCGCAGCTTCGAGGGCCGTCTCGGCCATCCTCTGCTCAAGCCGCGCGACATCGTCGCGCAGCGCCTGCAACGTCTCCTGAACGGCGGCATTCGCCGCGCGATTCGCCTCGACGACGCGATCGCGTTCGGCACGACGCTCGGCGATTTCCGCGATCGCGTCACTAAGGTCATCATCGCCTGCCGCCGGCGGCGGACCGGCGGCAAGCCGGGCGGCGATTTCGGAAAGCCTGGCCTCGATGCGGCGAACCCGCTCATCTTCCGAACCGGCCGACATCCGGCTTTCCTGCCGGGACTCGATCCGCGCGCTGGCTTCCTGAATGCGTGTCTCGAGATCCTTCAGGGTCCGGTCGAGGCCGGCGGCAAGCGATTGCTGCTTCAACGGCTTCGGCGGCTTCTGAGGTTTCGGAGTGGCGGCGAGCAGTTCGTCGAGGCGGGCGCGCAGCTCTTCGAGGGAATCGTTGCGGGACGGCGCGGGCTGGCTGCGCTCGGCCATCGCCGTGATGCTGGTGTCGAGCCTGCGAATGACGTCGGCGACGCTGCTCGTGGATTCCATGTGTGCTGCCCCCCCGGCACTTCGCAACCCTTCGACGGTCGTACGGGCCGACTCGTCTGCGTCGTCGAGATCGCGGGCAAGGCGATCGACCATTCCGGCGATTCCCCTCAGGGTCACTCCGCGTCGTTCGTCGCCGCGTGCCGGCGCGTCGATCTGGCTTAACGCATTCTCGATCTCGCCGAGGCGATCGGCGAGACCGGGAACCGCGGATCGGGCATTGGCGCTCATCGTCTTGATCCGACGGGCGAGACGACCGACCAAATCGGCCATCGCCCGACGTTCGTTCTCGTCCCGATCCACTGGAGAATTGGCGAACCGTGCCGTCTCGGCGGCGCGCGCGGTGATCGCCTGCCGAAGCCATTCGTCGAGTGAAACGCCGGCCTGACGCGCCGCTTCCTGCGCCGCCGCGCGGGCCTCGTCGTCAACCTTTATGCTCCACGACATACCCGACTTCATCTGTCCTGCCCCGCCGCCGGCGCGGCACCCCCGAGGCCGGAAGAAGGCGAATCCACAACACTCGCCTCAGACGCGAAAGGGAATCGACGTCCGTTCCGACATGTCCCACCCTTCGTCAATCATGGTAAACACGAGGTTAACCGCGACCCTGTCCGTCGAAACTCCGGTAAGAAGCCTTAACGCATCGTTTGCGGGGACAAGACGCGATCGCACCGGCTCGATTGCGGCAGCGGGACCCTCGAAACCCGTTGATGCGCGCTCGATTCCGCAAGTCGCGGAAGGACTCGACAAAACCCGCGCCCGGGGATAAATCTTAGAGGTATTTATTCCTGTCATCCGACGGGAACATACGGCACGGAGGGGTCTCGTGCTGTCACACGGACAGATTTGGGCGGCCATCGACAGGCTCGCCGAACGCAAGAAGCTGACCGCGTCCGGTCTGGCGCGACGCGCCGGGCTCGATCCGACCACCTTCAACCGGTCCAAGCGGGTCGCGGCCGACGGCCGGGAGCGCTGGCCGTCGACCGAGAGCCTTGCCAAGATTCTCCAGGCGACAGGAACGTCGATCGGCGAGTTTCTCGGCCTTCTCGGCGAAAGGCCGAGGCGGGCGCGAACGGAAGCCTCGCTTCGTCAGGTTCCGCTTCTCGGCCTTGCCCAGGCCGGTGCCGGCGGCTTCTTCGACGACGGCGGCTTTCCGGCGGGACAGGGCTGGGACCAGATCAACTATCCCGGCCCCAACGGTGATGGCGCCTATGCACTGGAGGTCACGGGCGATTCGATGACGCCGCTCTACCGCAATGGCGACGTGATCATCGTCTCACCCTCCGCCGATTGCCGGCGCGGCGACCGGGTGGTGGTCAAGACCACCGAAGGCGAGGTGATGGCCAAGATCCTCCAGCGCAAGACGGCCAAGATGATCGAACTGGCGTCCTTCAACCCGGATCATCCGAATCGCACCTTCGCTCCGGCCGAAATCGAATGGATGGCGCGGATCGTCTGGGCGAGCCAGTAAGCCGGCACTGATTGCGCTCGCGGGATGCACAAAGCCGCCGCAACCGATATCATCGCCACGGGGGACGCAGCTTCACAGGTTGTCCGGATGCAGATGCGCTGGCGACGATTCCACTTCCTTGCGGGCCATGGCGGACGGGCGGGCCCCGCCCTTCTCCTCGCATTGGCCTGCCTGATCGCAACGGGCCTGCCGCATCCGCGTCCTGCTTCCGCCGCGGAGCTGGAACTCGTCCCTCCACCCTCGCGCAACGTCACGCCGCCCGGCATCCTGCCCGGCCCGAAAATCGACGGACCGCTCTACCGGGAACCGACACCGCCGAAGCCGCCCGCCCCGCCCAAATGGCGGCGCTTCTTCCTGCCGCGCACGACCGACGGCGCGACGTTCGTCACCAAGGGCGGCCTGACCATCAAGGTCTATGGGGTCGCAGCCGCCGCCCCTCGACCGGACCTGCCGGCGGGTCGATGGCGAGGAATGGCCATGCGGGCGGACAGCCCTGTTTTCGCTTCGCATGTTCCTGCACGGGCGCGCGGTCGAATGCTTCCTGCCCAGCCTCGACGGCATCGACCGCGCCATCGCGCCCTGCCGGATCGGCCAGACCGATATTGGCTGGTGGCTGCTCCGCCAGGGCTGGGCGACGCCGGACGACAACGCGACGGAGGAATACCGAACGGCCGCGCACGAGGCGCACTGCGACCGGCTCGGCATGTGGCGAGGCACCGCGGCCGATCCCTCCTGCCCGGTCGCAAAGGCGGAATCGCAACCGCGGTCGTGATCCCTAGGTGACCAGCTCGCCGGCGACGGCGCGGGCGATCAGCGCCCGGGTTTCGGGAATGCCGTAGATGGCGGCGAAGGACCCGAAGCGGGGGCCGCGCTCCATGCCGAGCAGGATCTCGTAGAGCATCGCAAACCAGCTGAGCGCGACGCCCGGGCGCCCGTCCGGGCCGGTCTTCTTCGCATCCTGAAACCGCTCGAAGGACCGACCGACCTCATAGACGACGTTCTGGATATCGGCGCCATCGGCATCCAGCGGCAGGCCGGCAAGCGCCTCGTCGAGAGCGAGCAGCGCATCGCGCTCTTCGGCGTCGGGTTCGCGAAACCGCCTGGTCGGCGCGACGAAGTCGTCGTAATAGCGCACCGCATAGCCGGCGAGTTCGTCGAGCTTCGGATGCGTCTCGGGCGTCACGCCGTCGACATGACGGGTAATGAATCCCCACAGCACGTCCTTGTCGTGGGCGTTCGACGCGGCGGCGAGATTGAGCAGCATCGCGAAGCCGATCGGCATATCGATCGACGGCGGCGCGCCGCTGTGAATATGCCAGACCGGATTACCGAGCTTCTGTTCGATCTCCTGGCGCGGGTAGGCGTCGAGGAAGGAAAAATACTCGTCGACCGCCCGCGGAATGACGTCGAAATAGAGCCGCTTCGCAGCCTTCGGCTTCTGGTACATGAACAGCGACAGGCTCTCCGGCGAAGCGTAGGTCAGCCACTCCTCGATGGTCAGGCCATTGCCCTTGGACTTGGATATCTTCTGGCCGGTCTCGTCGAGGAAGAGCTCATAGTTGAAGCCCTCAGGCGGTTGGCCGCCGAGCAGCGTGCATATCCGGTTCGACAGGCGCACGGAGTCGATCAGGTCCTTGCCCGACATCTCGTAGTCGACGCCGAGCGCCGCCCAGCGGAGCGCCCAGTCCGCCTTCCACTGGCACTTGACGCCGCCGCCGGTGACCGGCTGCTCGACCAGCTTGTCCGTCTCGGGATCGCGATAGACGATGGTGCCGGCATCGGGCCTGTGCTCGAGGATCGGAACCTGAAGCACGGCCCCGGTGCTCGGGCTGAGCGGCAGGAAAGGCGAATAGGTCTCGCGCCGCTCCTCCCGCAGGCTCGGCAGCATGATCGCCATGACCTCGTCATAGGCCGCGAGCATCTTGAGCAGCATCGCGTCGAAACGGCCGGCGCGATAGGTCTCGGTCGCGCTCTGGAACTCATAGGCAAAGTCGAAGCGATCGAGAAAACGGCGGAGCCGGGCGTTGTTATGGGCGCCGAAGCTGTCATGCTCGCCAAATGGATCGGGAACGCTGGTCAGCGGCTGGTTGAGATAGGCCGCCATCATCTCCTTGTTGGGGACGTTGTCCGGGACCTTGCGCAGCCCGTCCATGTCGTCGGAGAAGCAGATCAGCCGGGTCGGGACGCTGTCACCGGTCAGGATGCGAAAGGCGGTCCGGACCATGGTGGTGCGGGCGACCTCGCCGAAAGTCCCGATATGCGGCAATCCCGATGGGCCATAGCCGGTCTCGAAGATGATCGCCGGCGGAGGCACCGCCGCCCGCTCGATCCGCGCGACGATCTTGCGCGCCTCCTCGAAAGGCCATGCCTTCGAGCGCTGGGCGGACTCCGCCAGTTCGGGCGTGATTTCGATCGGCCGGGCGTCGGAATGGCTCATGCGTGTCACCGGTTGGCAAAGGCGCGCGGACCCTAGAGCAAAGTTCCTTTCGATCAAATCCCGATCTTCACTTGCCATTCCGGCCGACCGGGGTCGCCCGGGCAGCCGAAGCATAGGACTCGCTTCCTGCTCGGGGAAGGCGGGACGGCACCGTCCACGCTTGTGCTTGCCTCCGGATCGGCAACGCCATAGGGTCCCGCCAATATCCGAAAACCGAGGCAACCCCATGAACCAACCGGTCAAGACCGTCCCGCATCACGATGCCCTGATCTATGCCATGGTCACCATATCGGCCGCTGACCGGACCATGACCGACCGTGAATTGAAGACGATCGGCGATATCGTCCAGACCTTGCCGATCTTCGCCGATTTCGACCAGGAGAAGCTGGTCGAGGCCGCGGAAGCCTGCGGCAACCTGATGCAGGGCGATGACGGACTGCGCGCCGTCCTCAATGTGATCGCCGCATCGCTGCCGCCGAAGCTCTATGAAACGGCCTATGCGCTGGCCGTCGACGTGGCGGCCGCCGATCTTCATGTCGAGCAGGAGGAGCTTCGCTTCCTGCAGTTGCTGCGCGACCGGCTCGACCTCTCGAAACTGGTGGTCGCGGCGATCGAACGCGGCGCCCGCGCCCGGCATGCCGTGCGTTAGGCGTGGCAGGTTCAGAAGAAACTGATCGGAAAAGAGCGGAGATAGAGCTCCGCGAATATGCCTTTTTCGTTGATTGAGGCCATGGCCGAGTCGATCGCCTGCTTGAGATCGACGGCCCCGCGCGGCACGGCAATGGCCATGCCGTCGCCGAAGAAGCGCGATTCCATATAGGGTCCGCCGGCAAAGACGCAGCACCCGCCGGACGCCTCGCTCTGGAGCCAGAAGCTCAACTGCATGCCGTCGCCGAAATGAGCGTCCGCCTCACCTGACTTCAAGGCTTCGCGCGCGGCTTCCGGGGTCGGGTAGAGCTTGCGCCCGACTTCGGGAAAGAAGGCGGCGAGATAGGCCTCATGGGCGCTGCGGGCGACGACGGCCAGGGTCTTGCCGGAAAGCCCCTCCGCGGTCAGGTCGAATGGCTCGCTGCCGGCGCGCACCACGAAACGGCCGGGCGTGCGCATGTAGACATCCGAGAAGTCGAGCTCCTTGCGTGCATCCGCGGTGATCGCAATGCCGGCGATGATGGCGTCGGCGTTGCCCTCGCGCAGGACACGCAGCAAGTCATCCCATTCGCGCGCCTGAATGGTGCAACGGATGCCGAGTTCGTCGCAGATGGCGCGGGTCAGATCGACGTTGAAGCCACTCAGCCGGCCATCCTCGTTGAGGAAGCTGAACGGCGGAAAATCGTCGGTCGTCAGGAAACGGATCACCGGGACCGAGCCGGCGGGCGGCCGCTCGACGCGGCGCTTCGGGTCCCAGAAGCTCGGAATGGTCGGTCCGGCCGTCGCGCCATCCTGGGCCAGGGCGCCGATCTTGACGGCCGCCCCGGACAAGATGACCACAACCGCCAGTATGCATCCGCATACAACCGCCGCGAATCGACGCGAGTCTTTCCTCGATTCCATGCCGTATTTCCGTCGTTCAGGCTTTTTTGCTTCACCTAATGGTAGTTTTCGGCTGAAATACAGCCATCAATATCTGGCGCCGGTTGTGCTGGTTCCGCCGGCCGCGCCTGGGGGCGGGGGACAAGTTGGCGCGCGTCGATCCCTTCGATCGGCCGGATGCAATCACGATTGCGCCCGGCGACGAAGAAGCGGTGTACCGCAACCGCGCCCGCCGACTCGGCCTCTCCTATACATCACAAGTCGATCTCGGTCCCAACGCCTATTCCGACCTGAACGCGATCGACCATGGGGTTTTCGCAATGGCCGGCGGTCGGGACGCGCCCGGTTACATGGCGCCGACAGAAGCGATGATGCCGGCGATCGGGCGCTGGCTCGCGGCTCATCCATCCGCCCGGCGTCGCCTCTTCGTGGCGACCCCGACGACAATCCGCGCCGCGCTGCGCCGCGCCGACGAACGGCGCTATGCTGCGATCGCGCTTGGAAGGCTGGAATCGGTCGACCCGAGGTTTTCGGCCCGCCGAACCGTCACGCGGTCCCAGGCAGTCTTCGGCTGTGTTGCGATCACGACGATCGTCGCCGCAATTGCCTCGGCTCCGGCTGTCGCGCTGTCGACCATCGATCTCGTCGCGGCTTTCTTCTTTCTCGGCGTATCCCTGCTTCGGTTCGCCGCCGCCGGGCAGGTTCCGCTTCGCCTGCCACGGCCGCAAGGGGTGTCGGGGAGCCACGAATTGCCAGTCTACACCGTGCTGGTGCCCCTGCTTCATGAAGCCCATATCGTCGGTCAACTGGTGGCGGCCCTCGATCGGATCGACTGGCCGCGCGATCGGCTCGACATCAAGCTGATCGTCGAGGAAGACGACCTTTCCACTCAGGCGGCCGCGGCACGGATCGCGCGCGGCGCTCCGTATGAGATTGTCATCGTGCCAGCCGGCGCGGGCCCCCGCACCAAGCCGATGGCGCTCCAATACGCCCTGACCTTCGCCCGCGGCGATTTCGTGACGATCTACGATGCCGAGGATCGTCCGCATCCCGGCCAGCTTCGCGAGGCATTCGCGGCGTTTCTGCGGGGCGGCGAGCAGCTCGCATGCCTCCAGTCACCGATCGCGATCGACAATGCGCGGACGAGCCTGATCGCCCTGCTCTTCGCCATTGAATACTCGACCATATTCGATGGAATCCTGCCGGCGCTGGCGCGATATGGACTTCCCCTGCCGCTTGGCGGAACGTCGAACCACTTTCGCCGCGCGGCAATCGAGCATGTCGGCGGGTGGGATCCCTTCAACGTCACCGAGGATGCCGATCTCGGGCTGAGGCTGGCCCGTTTCGGGTATCGCGCGGCGACGATCACCCTGCCGACCTACGAAGAGGCCCCCGCCACCGTCTGGCCCTGGCTGCGCCAGCGCTCCCGGTGGTTCAAGGGCTGGATGCAAACCTGGCTGGTGAGCGCCCGGCAACCGCTCAGGCTTCGCCGCGAGATCGGTATCCGGCAGCTGGCCGGTTTCAACCTGATCTGCCTCGGCATGATCGTTTCCGCCGTCGCCCATCCCGTCTTCCTGCTGACACCGTTTCTGGTCGCCCGTAACCCGCTGGTCCTCTGGCAGACGGGCGACCCGCTCGTCGCGGCAATGGTCGGCGTCAACATCTTCAATCTGGTCGCTGGCTATCTGGCGATCGCAGTCCTTGCCCGCCGCACCCTGGCGCTGCGCAACCGCGATTGGGCAGTGTCGGCGCTCGTTTGGCTGCCATTTTACTGGTTACTGATGACCGGCGCCTGCGCGAAGGCGCTCACCCAACTGGTCCTGCGGCCACATTACTGGGAGAAGACGCCCCATGTCGGTCACCGCCGGGGACCGCGGCCGTTGCCTCAGCCGCGCCTCGCGGCGAGCCAGCAACGGATCTGATTGGCCAGGCGGGTCAGCCCCGGATTGGCGGTGACAAGCTGCCTGACCCAGCCAATGCCGCGGACCGCGCTACCCATCCCGAGACCGCGAACGCGAAGAACCTTGAGGCTGCTGCGGAGATATTCGGCTTCCTCGCACCAATGGCTCTTGAAGTCTTCGTCACCGACGGTGAAATCGAACTCCTCAAGGCCGTGGTCGATCGACCAGCGCATCAGATGCCGCATCAGCGCGCGACCAGGCGAGTGGCGCGATACCGGTCCGCCTTCGTAAGACGTCATGACGTAGTAGTAACGGTTTCCCCGGACGAGCCCCCAATTGGCCGCGACGATGTCGCCATCGCATTCGATGGCCGAGACGTGCGAGGGCCCCGCCGGATAGGGCTTCAGAGACAACGCTTCGTAGAAGGCCCTCACCGCCTTGCTGGCAAAGAACGGCGGCACGCCGCCGGCGGTGAGGTTTTTATCCTTCTGGACGAAGAGAGCGGCAAGGATGCGTCGTGCTTCGGCGGGTTTGCCGGCATCGATGATCGCAACCGGCCCGAGGCTCTCCATCTTCCTCCACTTGAGCCGATCGTGACGCCGCGAGCTCGAATTGCGTTTCGAGCGATAATAGGTCTCCCAGTCTCCGGTGAGGCGAGTCCAATGCGCCCTCGTCCGCCGATCGCTGGAATGCCAGGCGGCAAACGGATTGGGATAGCCGCCAAGGGTTTCCGGTTGATGCCGGAAATGGGCGACGTCGGCTTCGCCTTTCAGGGGGGCGATCGCCGCCTCGACGAAAGCCGATTGCCTGTCGGGATCCACGGCGAGCGCCGCGAGAAACTGCGGCGCGTAGAGGCCGGAGTGATAATCGGCATAAGGGCCGCCGAGCCATTCCAGCAGGCTTGCGCCGAGGCACCGGCGTATCCCGAAGGGCAGCAGGAACAGAATTCCACCGCTGGCGGCGCGCCCCACCACGATTCGCGGCGACACCAACCCGGCACCGATATGGTGGAGCCAGGGACGCACGAAATCGACCGTTTGAAAGACGTGACCAACGGCGGTCGCCTCAAATCGGCGCCACTCATCCTCGATCGCGCGCAGATCGCTGACGACGGATATCTCGGCAAGACCGGGAACTGCGCCGACACCCTCAATGGTGTTCGATGGGGCAGTTATTGCCGCGCGCGCAAAGGTGTTCACAAAGAGCCTGTGGACCGGTCGAAGTCAACTTTGCGTGAGCCTAGCCCGCGCCCGGTTAATACCGCACTACCCGGCCACAATTAACCTTACCGGTGGGCGCGGCCGATCACTTCGATCAATTCGTCGACCTTGCGGCGCTGGTCCTCGGGATCGCCGCTGCGGATCGCGTCCGCCACGCAGTGCCCGACATGATCGCGGATGACTTCCTCCTCGATCTTGCGCAGCGCCGCCCGAACCGCGGCGATCTGCGTCACCACGTCGATGCAATAGCGATCGGTTTCGACCATCTTCGCGATGCCGCGGACCTGGCCCTCGACCCGATTCAGCCGTTTGCGGACCGACTCTTTGGTTTCGACTTGCATTGCCGTTCCTTATACCATAGGGGGGTATGGTATCTACTCCCGATTGGAAAGTCCACTGACATGACCGAGCATGCCCATCCCGCGGAGGACGTGAAGACGAAGACCGCGATCGACCCGGTCTGCGGCATGACCGTCGATCCGGACGCGGGCAAGCCGAGCCACACGCACCAGGGCGTGACGTTTCACTTCTGTTCGGAAGGCTGTCGGACGAAATTCGTTGCCGACCCCGATCGCTACCTCAAGGCGGAAGGGGCCGACGCGCACGCCCATCACCCTGCTCGTCCCGCTTCGGCGGACCCGGTGCCCGAAGGCACGCGCTACACCTGCCCGATGCATCCGGAGATCGTCAAGGACGGGCCCGGCGACTGCCCGATATGCGGTATGGCGCTGGAGCCGATGATCGCGACCGGAAACGAGGGCCCCAATCCCGAACTCGTCGATATGAAACGGCGGTTCATGGTGGCGGCGCCGCTCGGCGCGATCCTCCTCGTCGTCGACATGGCCAGTCATTTTTTCGGTCTCGACCTCCTCCCCTTCCTCGCGCCGCATGACAAGCAGTATCTCCAGCTCGCGCTGGCCATCCCGGCAGTGCTGTGGGGCGGCTGGCCGTTCTTCAAGCGCGCCGCTGCATCGCTGCGGACCGGCAACCTCAACATGTTCACCCTGATCGGCGTCGGCACCGGCGCGGCGTTTCTCTACAGCCTCGTCGCCGTGTTCGCGCCGGAGCTTTTCCCGACCGCGATGCGGGACGCCCACGGCCTGGTGCCGGTCTATTTCGAATCGGCCGCGGTGATCACCGCGCTGGTGCTGATCGGCCAGGTGCTCGAGCTCAACGCGCGTGAAAAAACCGGCGGGGCGATCCGCGCCCTGCTCGACCTGTCGCCGAAGACGGCGGTCAAGGTCGCCGCCGACGGGTCGACCGAGACCGTGGCCCTCGACACGATCGCCATCGGCGACATCCTCAGGGTGCGGCCGGGCGACAAGGTGCCGATTGACGGCGTGGTCGTCGAAGGGCGAAGCGCGGTCGACGAGTCGCTGCTGACCGGCGAGCCGCTGCCGGTCGAGAAGAGCAAGGATGACCGCGTCACCGGAGGGACCCAGAACACCACCGGCAGCTTCGACATGACCGTCGACCGGACCGGCACGGAGACGACGCTCGCCCGAATCGTCGCGATGGTGGCCGAGGCCCAACGCTCGCGCGCCCCGATCCAGGGTCTTGCCGATCGTGTCTCCGGATGGTTCGTGCCGGGGGTCATCGCCATCGCCGTCATCGCATTCGTCGTCTGGTTGATATTCGGGCCGCCGCCGACGCTCGCCTATGCGCTCGTCGCCGCGGTCAGCGTTCTGATCATCGCCTGCCCCTGCGCGCTCGGTCTTGCGACCCCGATCTCGATCATGGTCGCGACCGGGCGAGGTGCGCAGGCCGGCGTCCTCATCCGCAACGCCGAGGCGCTGGAACGCATGGCATCGGTCGACACCATCGTCGTCGACAAGACCGGCACGCTGACCGAGGGCAAGCCGGCGTTGACCGGAATCGAGACGGTTTCCGGCTTCCCCGAGAAGGTGCTCCTCGCCCTGGCCGCGGCGCTCGAAGCCGAAAGCGAGCACCCGCTGGCGGAGGCGATCGTTCGCGCGGCGCGGGAAAAGGGCGTGGCGATCGACAAGGCGACGGAGTTTCAGTCGTTGTCCGGACAAGGGGTCCGGGGCTCGGTCGGTGGCCGCTCGGTGATGCTCGGCAATGCCCGGCTGATGGAGGCCGAGGAAATTCCGACCAAGCCGCTGGGCGAGTCCGTCGCCCGACGACGCGCCGAGGGCGAAACCGTCATATTTGTCGCCGTCGATGGCACCTTCTCCGGCATCCTCGCGGTCGCCGATCCGATCCGTAGCACGACACCCGATGCGATCGCAGCGCTGCACGCGCTCGGCCTGAAGGTGATCATGGCAACCGGCGACAGCCGCGCGACCGCCGAGGTCGTCGGCAAGCGGCTGGGCATCGACGCGATCCACGCCGAGGTCCTGCCGGAAGACAAGAGCCGCATCATCGCAGATCTGCAAAAGGCAGGGGCGCGCGTCGTGATGGCGGGTGACGGCGTCAACGATGCTCCGGCACTTGCCGCCGCCGATGTCGGCATCGCCATGGGCGCCGGCGCGGACGTCGCGGTCGAAAGCGCCGGCATGACGCTGATGACCAGCGATCTTGGCGGCATCGTGCGTGCCCGTCGCCTGGCCATGGCAACCATGGGCAACATCCGCCAGAACCTGTTTTTCGCCTTCGTCTATAACGCACTCGGCGTGCCGCTCGCCGCCGGCGTGCTGTTCCCGGTTTTCGGCATCCTGCTGTCGCCGATCATTGCCGCCGCCGCGATGAGCCTGTCGTCTGTGTCGGTGATTGGTAACGCATTGCGACTGCGGCGAGTCCAACTTTAGGTCCGACCCGGCGCCTGTCGAACAAACCTTGTTCGACAAGCGAACAATTACTCTTCGCCGAAACAGCTTTTCTTCCGGAAATCGTCTTCTTCGCCGTTACACCGCAATTCTTGTTGGCCGGACCAAATCCGGTGTGCAACAATAATTCGGTAACCAAGAAATATAATGTTCCGCCAAATCGCGGATGGTGAGGCAACGCAAGGGAGAAAGCACATGACGAAGACCAAAGAGCCGCTATCGCGCAGACGGTTCCTCAAGGGGACCGGTCTGGCCGCTGGTGCCGCGGCCGGAGCACTTGCCGCACCGGCGGTGGTCACCGCCCAGAGCCCGATCGTGATCAAGATGCAGACCTCATGGCCTGCGTCCGACATCTGGATGGATTTCGCCCGGCAATATGTCGATCGAGTCGAGGCGATGTCCGCCAACCGGATCAAGATCGACCTGCTGCCGGCCGGGGCCGTCATCGGCGCGTTCCAGGTTCTCGACGGCGTCAATGACGGCGTCATCGACATGGCACATACCGTGTCGGCCTATTGGTACGGCAAGCACAAGGCCGCTTCGTTCTTCGGCACCGGACCGGTCTTCGGTGGCGATGCGACGACGATGCTCGGCTGGTTCTACCAGGGCGGCGGCAAGGATCTGCACCGCGAACTGACCCAGGATATCCTCGGTCTCAACGTCATCAGTTTCTATGGCTTCCCGATGCCGGCACAGCCCTTCGGCTGGTTCAAGACGCCGGTGACGTCGGTGGACCAGGTCAAGGGACTGAAATACCGGACGGTCGGCCTTGCCGCCGACCTGATGCAGGAGATGGGCATGAGCGTCGCCCAGCTTCCCGGCGGCGAGATCGTGCCGGCGATGGAACGCGGCGTCATCGACGCCTTCGAGTTCAACAACCCCTCGTCGGATTTGCGTTTCGGCTCGGCCGACGTCGCGAAGAATTACGAACTCTCGTCCTACCACCAGGCGAGCGAAGCCTTCGAATTCATGATCAACAAGGACTTCCTCGACGATCTCGAGCCCGACCTTCAGGCTATTCTCCAGTACGGAGTCGAGGCTGCGAGCACCGCCAATACCTTCCTCGCCGAGGATCAGTATTCGGCCGACCTGCAGAAGCTGAAGAACGAGCTCGGCGTCAACGTCATCCGCACCGACCAGTCGATTCTCGATGCCGAATTGAAGGCGTGGGACGTGCTGATCGAAAAGCTCAGCGAAGACGCCTTCATGAAGAAGATCATGGACAGCCAGCGGGCGTGGGTCGAGCGCGTGGCATTCTATGAGATCATGAATTCGGCGGACCTCGTCCTCGCCTATGAGCACTATTTCCCGGGCAACCTGAAGCTCTAGTCCGCGGCGCGGAGCCCCGTATCATCGACCCGGCGGAACCGGCGCGGTTTCGCCGGGTCAACTTCTGATGGGAGCACGACTGGTTCGCCGATGATCCGTTATATTCACTTCGCTGACCGGCTCTCCGCCTGGTTTGGCAAGGCCTTTGCCTGGGCGATCATGATCATGGCGCTCGGGGTCGGCTACGAGGTCATCGCCCGTCGCTTCTTCAATGCCCCGACGTCATGGGCATTCGACGTCTCCTACATCATGTACGGAACGCTCTTCATGATGGGCGGCGCCTATACGCTGTCGCGCGACGGCCATGTGCGCGGCGATTTCGTCTATCGGCTTCTCAAGCCGCGGACCCAGGCAAAGATCGAGCTGGTCCTGTATTTTCTGTTCTTCTTTCCCGGGGTGACCGCGCTGATCCTGTCGGGATGGAAATACGCGATACGCTCGGTCGGCTATGCCGAAGTCAGCGTCAGCAGCCCCGCCGGTATTCCGATATTCCAGTTCAAACTGATCATCGTCGCCGCCGGCATCCTTCTCTTCTTGCAGGGGATCGCCCAGGTGATGCGCTGCATCATCTGCATCCGCACCGGGGTCTGGACCCATGCGACAGACGATATCGACGAGACCGAGAACAAGCTCCTCCCGCACGAGACCGACGACATTCTCCGCCATGGCTCCGAAGCAGTCGACGTGATCGATCCGAACGAGCGCGGGGGCTGAGCGATGACCGACCCCCAGGTCGCGCTGTTCATGCTCGGCATCTTCATCTTCGTCATCCTGCTTGGCTTCCCGATCGCTTTCACGTTGATGGCGATGGGCGTCGGCTTCGGCTATTTCGCCTATTTCGACCCGTCCCGGATGTGGCGACCCTATTATCGAGCGGTCGAAAACGGCGCCGACTGGTGGCAGCAGGCCGAACTATGGGTCGGCGGCTTCTTCAACAACAACATCTTCGACCTGTTCGTGAACCAGACCTTCTCGGTCATGGCCAACGACGTACTGACCGCGGTGCCGCTCTTCCTGTTCATGGGCTACATCGTCGAGCGGGCCAACATCGTCGACCGGCTGTTCACGACGTTGAGCATCGTCGCCAGGCGCATGCCCGGCTCGATGGCGGTGGCGGCGCTGGTCACCTGCGCCCTGTTTGCGACGGCCACAGGAATCGTCGGTGCGGTGGTGACGCTGATGGGGCTCCTCGCCTTCCCGGCGATGCTGAAGGCGCGCTACGACACCAGCTTCGCATCGGGCATCATTTGCGCCGGTGGCACGCTCGGCATCCTGATCCCGCCGTCGATCATGCTGATCGTCTATGCGGCGGCGTCCGGCGTTTCGATCGTCAAGCTCTATGCGGGGGCCTTGATCCCCGGCTTCATCCTGGCCGGCCTCTATCTGGTCTACGTGATCGGGCGCGCCTGGCTGCAGCCCTCGATCGCGCCCAAGACCGTGATCGCCGAGGGCCAGAAGATGTCCGGCATCCAGATCACGATACTGCTTCTCACCTCCTTCTTCCCTCTCGCCTTTCTTATCCTGGCGGTGCTTGGCGCCATTCTCGCGGGGTGGGCGACGCCATCCGAAGCCGCCTCTTTCGGCGCCCTCGGCGGGCTCCTTCTTGCCATCCTCTACCGCGCGCTGACCTGGCAGCGGCTACGGGAATCCGTCTATCTGACCGTACGGACGACGGCGATGGTGTGCTGGCTGTTCGTCGGCTCGTGGACATTCTCGTCGGTCTTCTCCTATCTCGGCGGAGAGCAGGTCATCGCCGACTTCGTCTCCACGCTCGACATCTCGCCGCTGACGTTCCTGCTGGTGGCGCAGATCATCATCTTCCTGCTCGGTTGGCCGCTGGAGTGGTCGGAAATCATCATCATCTTCGTGCCGATCTTCCTGCCGCTGCTGAAGCAGTTCGACATCGATCCGCTGTTCTTCGGAATTCTGGTCGCGCTCAACCTGCAGACATCGTTCCTGACGCCACCGATGGCGATGTCGGCCTATTACCTCAAGGGGATCGCGCCGCCCCACGTCCGGCTGACGCAGATCTTCAGGGGCTGCTTCCCCTTTCTCGGCATGGTCTTCGTCGCCATGGCGATCCTGTATCTTTTTCCCCAGGTGGTTTTCTGGCTGCCTGACCTGGTTTATGGACGGTGATGCGAAACGACCTGCCCGACCTCGACGCCCTCGACGCCCGCGACCGGATGGTGCGCGGCGAGTTTTCGGCACTCGATTATTGCGAGGCTCTCCTCAAGCGGATTGCCGAACGCGAACCCGAGATCGGCGCCTTCGCCCATCTCGATCCCGACTTCGCGCGAGCTCAGGCCAAGGCATGCGACGCCTATCGCGCCAGCGGTCGCGCCGTCGGGTCGCTGCACGGATTGCCCGTCGGTATCAAGGATATCGTCGACACCAAGGGCCTGCCGACCGAGAACGGCACGCCGATCGACGCCGGGCGCCGACCGACAGAGGACGCGGTGGTAGTCCAGCGCCTCAAGGCGGCCGGCGCGATCGTCATGGGCAAGACGGTCAGCACCGAGCTTGGCGCGCGTCATCCCCGCGGCACACGCAATCCGCATCATGGCGAACATACGCCGGGGGGCTCGTCGTCCGGCTCCGCGGCCGCGGTCGCCGCCGGCATGGTGCCGCTCGCCATCGGCACGCAAACCAACGGATCGGTGATCCGGCCGGCATCGTTTTGCGGGATCGTCGGATTCAAGCCTACCTTCGGGCTCATCCCGCGCACCGGGGTCCTGCCGCAAGCCCCCCCTCTCGATACGATCGGAGTCTTCGCCCGGTCCATCGCCGACGCGTCGCTGTTCGCCGATGCGCTCGCCGGCCACGAACCGCGCGACCGGGACACCAGCCTTGCGGCGCCGCCCCGCCTCCTCGATTGCGCCCTGACGGCTCCGCCCGTCACCCCCGCCCTCGCTTTCGTCAAGACGATGGCGTGGGACAAAGCCGAGGCGGAGACGCGGGAAGGCTTCGCCGAGCTGGTGGCGGCGCTCGGAGAACGGTGCCATGAGGTGCCGCTGTCGAGCAGCTTCGACCATGGTGATCGCGCGTTGATGACCATTACCAACGTCGGGATCGGCCGCAACTACAAGCCCTATTACGACCGGGGGAAGGATCAGCTCAGCGATTTCATGCGCACCATGATCGAGGAGAGCCAGACGATCCCGGCGGTGGACTATCTCGAAGCGCTGGACTGGCAGGTCGCGCTCCGGGCCGGGCTGGATCAGCTGTTCGACCACTACGACGCGATCGTCACGCCGGCTGCGCCGGGCGAGGCGCCGCACGGGCTCGGCTCGACCGGGAATTCGGCGTTCAATAATCTCTGGTCGTTGTGCGGCGTGCCGGCGCTGACCCTGCCGCTGCTGGAGGGTCCGAAGGGGCTGCCGGTCGGCGTGCAGGTGGTCGGGCGCTATGGCAACGACGCCCGGCTCCTGCGCACGGCGCGGTGGCTGCAGGCGACGCTCGGCGAAACCGGATAGCGAGGGCCGCGGATGGATTTCATCATCAAACTCGCCGCTATCGCCGCATTGATCGCCTATCTTGCGGTCCTCGGCATCTTCGTGCCGGAATGGAACCTCGTCGCGGTCTTGGCGATTGCCGGCGCCATGGGCGTCTACGATTTCTTTTTCTATCGCAGTCGGACGCCAGGCGGCCCGGTCTGAACCGACGCTGCGAGGTCGCGTCTACTCGATCTCGAAGGTGATCTTGGCGTTGATCCGGTAGCTGTCGATCTTGCCCTTGGCGTTCACCGTCGCCTGCATGTTGACGATGTTGATCGACCTGATCTTCCGAACGGTCTTGCCGGCATTGGTAACCGCCACCTGCGCGGCGTCGTCCCAGCTTTTCTTGGACTCCGCCAGAACCTCGATTACCTTGAGCATCGCCATTTTCCTCTCCTCGCCACGGCTGGATGGGCCAGCGAGGATATCACAACCGGCGAGGAGTTCCGATTCGTCAGCTTGCCGGTCGTGGCGTGTGGCCAAGCGATCGTTAAACGCGTCCCGCGGCGGCCGCGACAGAATAACCGCCCAATTCAACCACTTCAGTCGATGGTATTTACCGTTTGGTATAGGATTCCCGTGATTCGTTACCTTCAACGTCAAACGGGGTGTACGGGGCAAGCCATGTCTGACCACGGCGGGGACGACAGTGATGCCGGGATGTTCGATCTGGCCCCGGTGTCGCTTTGGCTCGAGGACTTCAGCGGCGTCAAGCGGCAGTTCGCCGAGTGGCGACAAGAGGGTGTCACCTCGCTCAAGGATTATCTCGAGGAGGATCCGCAACGGATCGCATCCTGCGCCTCGCAGATCCGAGTCCTCAAGGTCAATCGCAAGACCCTGACACTCTTCGAGGCGGCGGACCTCGACGAACTGGTCGCCAATCTCGACAAGGTGCTGCGCGACGAGATGTTCGCCTCCTATGTCGAGGAACTCTGCCAGCTCTGGGAAGGCCGGACCGAATTCTCCTGCAACCTCGTCAACTACAATCTGTCCGGACAACGTATCGATATCCAGTTGACCGGGCACATCCTGCCCGGCCACGAGGATAGCTGGGAGCGGGTTCTCGTCGCCATCGAGGACGTCACCGAGCGCGTCACCGCCCAGCGCCGGCAGACGGCAAGCGAGCAATATGCCCTTGGCCTTTTCGAGCATTCGCCGGTATCGCTGTGGGTCGAGGATTTCAGCAGCATCAAACACCTGCTCGACGAAATCCGCGCCCGCGGCATCGACGATTTTCGCATCTTCACCGATGTACATCCGGAATTCGTGCAGCGCTGCATGAGCGAAATCCGCGTGCTCAACGTCAACCGCCAGACGCTCGAGCTGTTTCAGGCGCCGGACAAATCGACCCTCCTCCATCGCATCGGCGAGGTGTTTCGCGACGACATGGAGATCCACTTCCGCGAGCAATTGATCGATCTCTGGAACGGCAAGCTTTTTCAGCAGCGTGAAGTGGTCAACTACGCGCTCGACGGCAGCGAGGTGCATGTCCTGATGCAGTTCTCGGTGCTGCCCGGGCGCGAGGACGACTGGTCGCTGGTGCAGGTCGCCCTGACCGACATCACCGCCCGCAAGAAGGCCGAGGTCTATCTGGAATTCCTCGGCAAGCATGACGTCCTGACCAAGCTCTATAATCGCTCCTTCTATGTCGACGAGCTCAATCGGATCGAGCGCAAGGGGCTCCGGCCGGTAACGGTGGTCATGGTCGACCTCAACGGCCTCAAGGCTGCCAACGACCAGTGGGGCCATGGTGTCGGCGATGCGCTGCTCCGGCGCGCCGGCGAAGTGCTGGGCAAGGCTGTCGAACGACCCAATTGCGCCGCCCGCATCGGCGGCGACGAATTCGCCTTGCTGCTTCCGGGCGTCGACGAGGCCGGCGCCGAAGCGATCGTTCAGGACATCAACCGGCTGGTCGATCTCAACAATCAGTTCTACTCGGGCGCCCTTCTCAGCCTGTCGATGGGGGCGGCGACCGGCGGGCTCGGGGAACGACTCGAAGACGTCGTCAAGCGGGCCGACCTGACGATGTATGAAGCCAAGCGCGAGTATTATACGGACTTCGCAAATGACCGGCGCCAGTCTCGCGCTTTCGACGCGCCGACGGTGCATAACTGACGATCGCCGGGTGAGAGGCCGTCAGTCCGACGCTGGCGACTGCGGGACGGTCAATTTGCCGACCGCTTCGCGCACCGCCGGGTCCAGGCCTTCGCCGCCCGAACTGAAATAGGCGACGATCTCCGCCCGCATTCGCGGATCCCAGAATTTGCGAAGATGATCGGCGATGCCGTCGACGGCGGTGGCGCGATCCTCGCTGACGAAGAACTTGCCGATCTGGTTGGCCATGTAGACGAGCCTAGACGACGACATGACCGACCGACTCCCTGTCAATCCGCTCGACATGGCTGAACACCTCGAAACCGTCGTGGCGGGCGACGGCGACGATGGTGATGCCGGCCGCGTCCGCGGTCCGGATCGCCAGTGCCGTCGGCGCCGAAACCGCGACGAGGACCGGTGCGCCGATCATCGCGGCCTTCTGGACGAGTTCGACCGAGAGCCGGCTCGTGACCAGGACGAGGCCATCATCGGGCCTCAGCGATTGCCGGGCCAACGCGCCGGCGAGCTTGTCGAGGGCATTGTGGCGGCCGACATCCTCCCGGACCGCGATCAGTCCGCCATCCTGTCGCCAGAAGGCGGCGGCGTGAACGGCCCTGGTCTCGCCATGGATCGCCTGACCTTCTCGAATGGCGGCGAGCGCTTCGAAAATCGCGGACGGCGAAACCGACGGCCCACCAGCGACTTCGGGCAGCGGCCGCATCACCTCGGCAAGCGACTCGATCCCGCAAAGGCCGCAGCCGACCGGGCCTGCGAGAAAGCGCCTGCGGGCGGCGAGCGCCGATGAAGGCGGGCCGGCCAGGCGCATCCGCAGTTCGATACCGGCATCCTCTTCGATGATCTCCAGCGCCTCGATCTCGTCGATCGAACCGACGATGCCTTCGGTCAGGGTGAAGCCGACCGCGAAATCTTCCAGCGCGTCCGGCGTCGCCATCATCACCGCATGGGTCGAGCCGTCATAGGTGAAGGCGACCGGCGTCTCCTCCGGCACGGCGCGGTTATCCGTCGACAGACGCCCCTTCTGCCAGGCCAACGTCCCGACGATGCGGACGGAGTTGGTCACCGTAATCACTCCGCCGGTTCGACAACCGCGGCGATGCGCCGGCTGTCGCGGGCCTGCGCCTGGTACTCCTGCTGCCATCCGGACGGCCCGTTCGACGGCGCGACCTGCACCGCGGTCACCTTGTATTCGGGGCAATTCGTCGCCCAGTCGGAAAACTCGGTGGTGACGACGTTGGCCTGTGTGTCGGGATGGTGGAAGGTGGTGTAGACGACACCCGGCGCGACGCGCTCCGTGATCGTCGCGCGCAGGGTCGTCTCGCCGACGCGACTGGCAAGCCGCACCCAGTCGCCGTCACGGACACCGCGCTGCTCGGCGTCGTGCGGATGGATCTCGAGCCGATCCTCCTCGTGCCAGACCGTGTTGGCCGTGCGCCGGGTCTGGGCGCCGACATTATATTGCGAGAGGATCCTGCCGGTGGTGAGGAGAAGCGGGAATCGCGGCCCGGTCCTCTCGTCGGTCGGAATGTATTCGGTGATGACGAAGCGGCCCTTGCCGCGGACGAAACCGCCGACATGCATGACCGGCGTGCCATCCGGTGCCGCCTCGTTGCATGGCCACTGGATCGAGCCCAGCCGGTCGAGCCTGGCGAAGGAGACGCCGGCGAATGTCGGTGTCAGCGCGGCGATCTCGTCCATGATCTCGGACGGGTGCGCATAGTCCATCGCGAATCCCATCGCGTTGGCGATCGCCATCGTGATCTGCCAGTCCTCCATCCCGGAGCGCGACTCCATCACCTTGCGCACCGGTTGGATGCGCCGCTCGGCATTGGTGAAAGTTCCGTCCTTCTCGAGAAACGTCGAGCCGGGCAGGAAGACGTGGGCGTAGTTGGCGGTCTCGTTGAGGAAGAGGTCCTGGACGACGACGCATTCCATCGCCGCCAGCCCGGCGGCGACGTGGTGGGTATTGGGATCGGACTGCAGGATGTCCTCGCCCTGGATGTAGATTCCCCTGAACGAGCCCTCGACCGCGGCATCGAGCATATTGGGGATGCGGAGGCCGGGCTCGCTGTCGAGCGGCGTTCCCCACAGCGACTCGAACACGGTCCGCGTCGCATCCTCGGAAACATGCCGATAGCCGGGCAGTTCGTGAGGGAAGGAACCCATGTCGCAGGCGCCCTGGACATTGTTCTGGCCCCGCAACGGATTCACGCCAACACCCGGCCTGCCGATATTGCCCGTGGCCATGGCGAGATTGGCGATCGCCATCACCGTCGTCGAACCCTGGCTGTGCTCGGTGACGCCGAGGCCATAGTAGATGGCGGCATTGCCGCCGTTGGCGTAGAGCCGCGCCGCGCCGCGAATGGTCTCGGCCGGGACACCGGAGACCTTCTCGACCTCCTCGGGGCTGTTGCGCCGATCGGCGACGAAGGCCGCCCATTCCTGGAACTCGTCCCAGTCGCAACGCTCGCGGACGAAGGCCTCGTCGAAGAGCCCCTCGGTGACGATGACATGGGCGATCGCATCGAGGACCGCGACATTGGTGCCGGGCTTGAGGGCGAGGTGATGGTCCGCCGCGACATGGGGCATGCGCACCAGGTCGATGCGGCGCGGATCGATGACGATCAGTTTCGCGCCCTCGCGCAGCCGCTTCTTCATCCGCGAGGCGAAAACCGGATGGCCGTCGGTCGGATTGGCGCCGATGACGACGACGACATCGCTCTCGGCCACTGAATCGAAATCCTGGGTGCCGGCCGAGGTGCCGAAGGTGGTCTTGAGGCCATAGCCGGTCGGCGAGTGGCAGACCCGGGCGCAGGTGTCGACGTTGTTGTTGCCGAAGCCGGCGCGCACCAGCTTCTGGACCAGGAAGGTCTCCTCGTTGGTGCAGCGCGACGAGGTGATGCCGCCGATAGCGCCGCGGCCGTGCTCGCCCTGGATGCGCCTGAACTCGCTGGCGACGCGGCCGATCGCTTCGTCCCACGAGACCGCGCGCCACGGGTCGGTGATCCGTTCGCGGATCATCGGCTCGAGGATGCGGTCGCGGTGGTTGGTATAGCCCCAGGCGAAGCGGCCCTTGACGCAGGAATGGCCGCGATTGGCCTTGCCGTCCTTGTAGGGAAGCATGCGGACGACCTCGTCGCCGCGCATCTCGGCCTTGAACGCGCAACCGACCCCGCAATAGGCGCAGGTCGTCACCACCGAGTGTTCCGGCTGGCCGATCTCGATGATCGACTTCTCGGTCAGCGTCGCCGTCGGGCAGGCCTGGACGCAGGCGCCGCAGGAGACGCATTCGGAGGCGAGGAAATCCTCCTCCATCCCCGGCGATACCACCGAGCCGAAGCCGCGCCCGGCGATGGTCAGTGCGAAGGTGCCCTGAACTTCCTCGCAGGCCCGCACGCAGCGCGAACAGACGATGCATTTCGACGGATCGTAGGTGAAATAGGGGTTCGAACTCGTCTTTCGGCGGCGCCGGATGCTTCTCGCCCTCGTAGCCATAGCGGACCTCGCGGAGGCCGACGGCGCCCGCCATATCCTGCAATTCGCAATCGCCATTGGCGGCGCAGGTCAAGCAGTCGAGCGGATGGTCGGAGATGTAGAGCTCCATGACACCACGCCGCAGCCGCTTCAGCCGGTCGGTCTGGGTCCGGACCACCATGCCTTCGACAACGGGAGTCGTGCAGGAGGACGGCGTGCCGGTCCGCCCCTCGACCTCGACAAGGCAAAGCCGGCAGGAGCCGAAGGATTCCAGCATGTCGGTCGAGCAGAGCTTGGGGATCTGCGTCCCCATCTCCATCGCGGCGCGCATGACGGACGTCCCTTCCGGCACGGTAACGGTGGTGCCATCGATGGTGAGCGTGACCGTCGCGGCACTGTCGACGCGCGGCGTGCCGTAGTCGATCTCGGTGACGAGAGACATGGCGTTCCTCCTACTGTGCCGCCACCGGTTCGGCTTCAAGGCCGAAATCTTCCGGGAAATGTCTGAGCGCACTCATAACAGGATAGGGCGTAAATCCGCCAAGTGCACAGAGCGATCCATATTTCATCGTGTGGCAGAGGTCTTCGAGGATGGTGATGTTTTCCCCTCGGGCGACGCCCATGCGGATGCGATCGATGGTCTCGACGCCCCGGGTCGAGCCGATCCGGCAGGGCGTGCACTTGCCGCAGGATTCGAAAGCGCAGAATTCCATGGCAAAGCGCGCCTGTTTCGCCATGTCGACGCTGTCGTCGAAAACGACGATGCCGCCATGGCCGATCAGGCCGTCACGGGCGGTAAAGGCCTCATAGTCGAAGGGCGTGTCGAACAGCGCGCGTGGAAAATAGGCGCCGAGCGGTCCCCCGACCTGGACGGCGCGGACCGGACGGTCGTTCCAGGTGCCGCCGCCGATGTCGTCGACCAGTTCGCCGAGGGTGAGGCCGAAGCCGGTCTCGAACAGGCCGCCGTATTTCGCCATGCCGGCGAGCTGGATCGGCATCGTACCGCGCGAGCGTCCCGTGCCGAAATCGGCATAGGCTTTCGCGCCCTCCTGCAGGATGAACGGCACTGCGGCAAAGGAGAGGACGTTGTTGACCACGGTCGGCTTGCCGAAGGCGCCCTTGTGCGCCGGCAGCGGCGGGCGGGCGCGCACGACGCCCCGCCTGCCTTCGAGGCTTTCGAGCAGCGCCGTCTCCTCGCCACAGACATAGGAGCCGGCTCCGACCCGGATCTCGATGTCGAAGGCGAAGCCGGAATCGCCGACATTCGCGACCGAGGAATCGCGCGCTTCGCGCCACCGTCAGCGCCGCACGAAGCGTCGCGATCGCATCGGGATATTCGGAGCGGATATAGACGAAGCCCTTGGACGCACCCGCCGCAAGCCCGGCGATCGTCATGCCCTCGATCAGGACAAAGGGGTCGCCTTCGATGATCATGCGGTCGGCGAAGGTGCCGGAGTCGCCTTCGTCGGCGTTGCAGACGATGTATTTCTGCGTCGCCGCCGTGTCGGCGACCGTCCGCCACTTGCGACCGGTCGGGAAGCCGGCGCCGCCGCGACCGCGCAACCCCGAAGCCTCGACTTCGGCAACGCGTCGCCTCCGGGCCCAGCGACAAGGCGCGGGCCAGCCCGGCGTAGCCGCCAAGGGCCTGATAATCGGATAGCGCCAGGGGATCGATGACGCCGCAGCGGGCGAAGGTCAGCCGCGTCTGGCGCTTCAGCCAGGGAATATCGTCGGTCGGGCCGAGGCGGGCCTTATGCTCACCGCCTTCGAGAAGTCCCGCGTCGAGAAGGGCGTCCGCATCGCCTTCACCCACCGGCCCATAGGCAATGCGGCCGGCGGGCGTCTCGACCTCGACCATCGGCTCGGCCCAGTAGAGCCCGCGCGAACCGGTCCGGACAACGTCGAGACCGATGCCCCTGCGCTGCGCGCCCTCCGCCAGCGCACGGGCAACCGCATCGGCCCCCACGGCAACCGCTGCGGAATCCTTTGGCACGAAAATCCGGGCCGTCACGGCCATTCCTCCCCATCAACGGGCATCAAATATCGAGCCCGGCGCAGGCTATGCGCCTGACCAAGCCTGTCAACGGCTTGAGAGTTGTTGGCGGAACGCCCCGGGCATTCTACAAGCACGATGCAGGACGCCCTTCGACCGACGGATTTTCGCTCGGCAGGGCCGGGGTCGAATACTCGATCGAGGGCCAGGATGAGCTTGAAATCGTTTGTGTCGGTGCAAAATCGCCTGACGTGGTCACTTGTAGGCGCTGCCGTCGTCGCCGTCGCGGCGATCGGCCTCTATCTGCTTCTCCACCAGCCGTCGGTCGATATCCGGAAGCTCAAGCTTTCGAACACCTATCGCTGCACCACGGAACCCGTGACCTTCCGCGCGACTGACGGCGCACCGGCGCGAACCGTGTTTCGCCTGGACATGACCTGGCACTTCGTTCGCCCCTGCGTCGCCCAATTGCTGGCGGCCGCGAGGAAGCAGCCGCCCACTGCCCCGATCCACGACTTCATCTATCATCAGGTCCTCTATGTCCTGTCGAGAAAACCCGTTCAATTCCATCAATCGGGCGAGGACAAGCAGTATCGTCTCAGCGACGTGATCGACGACAAGGAGCAGTTCGACTTCGGCAAGTTCGACCGCGTCGCCTATACAAACGATCAGGGCGTTCCGCACAACGCGATGTCACAGGGAGAGTTCGGCGACCTGCTGCTGGCGGCCAGCCGGGAAAGCGTCGATTTCGCCGAGACACGGCCAGCCTATCCGCAGACATACCTCAACCTCGCCCTCGCTTCCTTCGGCGTCATGCTGGACGGCGTCGATGCGGGCGGCCTTCGCGCGCGCAGCGCCTGCGCGAACAAGCCGGAATACCAGTGCTCGTTCTTCCATGCCGTCACCAACACGACCCGCGAAAGCCCGCAGGCCGGCGGCACGCTCAACAAGCATCTGATTGCCATTCGCGAATTGTTCAACGCGTCCGAAACGCTCCGCGCCATGGAGACCGCCGGGCAAGGCGACAATCTCGGCGCGGATGCCGATCGCTTTGCGGAAGCGGCCATCGAGGGGATCAATCAACTGTCCTATGCGGCGGGCAATCGCAGTTCGGGCGAGCCGCCGAACCTGATCGACTTCATCCCCAAGACCGATGACGGCAAGCCGGTTCAGGAAAGCTGGCTGTATTACTCGATCAATCCGATCAAGCAGAACGGCTACTTCCTCAAGACGGATCCGTATCGCAATTGCAGCTATCACATGCTGGATCTGAATCTGCTCTATGGGATCCTGAAGAAGATCGGATCGCAGGCGGATATCCGCGGTCTGACCGAAACCAATAGCTACCTCGGCAAATCCATCCTGAAATTCGTGGTCAACTCCTATCGGATCAAGCTGGAAGACGGCGGCCTTTACGTCGACTCCCCGTCGCAAGGCGCCGGCGAATTCAACGCTTGCCGGGAGGGCTATCGCGACCCGATGAAAACTCCGCGCCTGGATTTTCTCACTGGTCTCGACGCCGATGCGGGCGGGGATACGCCTGACGTCTCGGAGCCCTGACACCCGTTCATCCGATCGCGCCGGCGCGGATCGAAACGGCGGGCGCGCCCGGTTCGGCGCCGCCGGACGCTCGAAAATGCGGAAACAGACCTTCCCTATTTATTAATTCCATTTGCATTAAGATTTGTTAGCCGTCAGTATCCCGGGACGTCAGGTACTGGGGGATTGACACCTGAATGGCGTTGCGCGGGACGAACCAGGAATTCGGCAGGCCGTATAATCGTCGGATCGTTCTCGAGACGATCCGCGTCCATGGGCCGATTACCCGCGCCGATATCGCCAAGCGGGTCGGCCTGACCATTCAGACGGTTTCCACCATCATCCGCGAACTGGAAGAGCAGGGCTTCACCCTGGCCAGGCGCGAAGAGCCACGCGGCCGCGGGTCACCCGCCAGCACGCTCGAAATCGATCCGGAAGGCGGCTTCGCCATCGGCCTTCACGTGACCCCGCTGGGGCTCGAGGCGGCACTGATCAATCTTGCCGGTGAAGTCATCGGCCGCGATCAACGTGCACTTCCCGGCGTCGATCCCGACACCGCCTTCGGCGAGATCGAAACGCTGGTCGCGGGTCTGTCGGCCCTCAAGCCGGAGGGACGAATGCTCGGCGTCGGCATGGCCATGCCCGGGCCCTTCGGCGTCGAATCGATGAGCTTCGTCGGTCCGACCACCTTGCAGGGCTGGAAGGACGTGCCGGTTCGCGATCGGCTGGCCGCCGCGACGCGGCTTCCGTCCTTCATCGAAGTCGACCTCGCCGCCGCCGCCCATGGCGAGCAGCTCTACGGCCTTGGCAGCCGGTTTCGCGATTTCTACTACCTCTATTTCGGTGTCGGCCTCGGCGGCAGCATGGTCCATGACGGCGTTGCGCTGCGTGGCGCGTGGGGCAACGCCGGCGAGATCGGCCATATCCCGGTGGTGCCGGGCGGCGATCCCTGTCCCTGCGGCAACCGCGGCTGCCTCGAACGATACCTTTCCCTCGAGGCCTATGAGCGGCGGTCGAAAGGAATCGGCGAGGCCGCCTGGCTTGAGGAAATCGCGCCGATTCTTCGCTCGGCGGTCGTCACCATCGAGAACCTCTTCGATCCGGCCACGATCATTCTTGGCGGGCTGGCGCCCAACAATCTGCTCACCAAGCTGATCGAAGCGGCAGCGCCTCTTCCCAATTCGATCGCGGCGCGCGGCAATCGCCGGGCCGAACGGCTGATGTCCTCCGCCGCCGGTCCGGACGCGGTGTTGCGCGGCGCGGCGGCGCTTGCCGTCTCGGGCGTTCTGTCGCCGCGCTTCGGAATCATGTTCACTCACACGGAAGACCGCGCCGATCACGACCCGATCATGCGCGAGACCGGCAAGGCGAGGGCCGCATGAGCGAAACCACTCCTCTCCTCCAACTCCAGGACGTCCGCAAGAATTTCGGCGCGATCGAAGCGCTGCGCGGCGTCACTTTCGACGTCACTGGCGGTGAAGTCGTCGCCCTGCTCGGCGACAACGGCGCCGGCAAGTCGACCCTCGTCAAGATCATCGCCGGGGGCCAGCCGGCCTCTTCGGGCAAGGTCATCTTCGAGGGCAAGGAGCGCCATTTCGAGTCGCCGGCGCAGGCCAAGGCAGCCGGAATCGAGACCGTCTACCAGGACCTTTCGCTGTGCACCAATGTCGACGTCGTCGCCAATTTCTTCATGGGGCGCGAGCTGACCCGCAAGGTCCTCGGCATTCCGATCCTGCGCCAGCGCGAGATGGAAATCGAAACCGCCAAGGCGCTCGAGGAAGGCGGGACCGACATCCCATCGCTTCGGGTCAATGTCGAACACCTGTCCGGCGGACAGCGTCAGGCGATCGAACTCAACCGCTTCGTCCACTGGGGCGGCAAGCTCGTCCTGCTCGACGAGCCCTTCGCCGCCCTCGGCGTCGAGCAGACGCGGCGCGGCCTCGAAATGGTCGAGCGCGTGCGCCAGCGCGGGATCGGCGTGATGATCATCACCCATGTCATGGCGCAGGCCTTCGCGGTCGCCGACCGGATCGTCGTTTTGCGCCACGGAATTGTTGCCGGTGACGTCCAGACTTCACAAACCAGCCCCGATGAAGTCGTCCACATGATCACCGGCGGCATTGAACGCGTTGCCAAGGGGCTGGCAAACCAACCGGAAACCGGAGCAGGAACATGAAGACATTTATGCGTTCCATGACGGGCGCGATCCTGGCGGTCGCGCTTGCCGCAACGGCGGTCACCGCCGCGGCGGCCGCGGATATGAAGGGCAAGATCTACTATCTGGTCCCAACACTGCTCGACGAGTTCCAGACCGGCTCGATCGATGCCATCACCAAGTTCATGGGCGACGTCGGCTATGAAGTCGTGGCGCTTGATGGCCAGAACCGCACCGATCTGCAACTCAGCCAGATCGACGACGTCATCAACCTGAAGCCGGCTGCGGTGATCCTTGCCGCCGTCGATTTCGACGCCGCCAAGACCGGCATCGAAAAGATGCGGGCCGCCGGTATCCCGGTCATGATCTTCGACCGGCAGATCACCTCGACGCCGTCGGATTTGACGTCGGTCGCCGGCACGGTCGAGATCGGCCACGTCGCGGCCAAGGAAATCACCCGGCTGCTGACCGAGAAGTACGGCTCGGCCAAGGGCAAGGTGCTCCAGATCCTCGGCGATCCCGGCGACCCCTACACCCTCGAAATCCAGCAGGGCTTCGAGGAGAAGATGGCGGCCAATCCCGACGTCACCATCATTACCCATCCGGCTATGCAGTGGGAAGCCACCAACGCCGGCAGCATCGCCCAGGATCAGCTCCTGACCAATCCGGACATCGACCTGATCTTCGTCCACGCCGCCCATCTCGCCGTCGCGGTCGCCGCGGTGCTCGAGGCCCAGGGCAAGAAGCCGGGCGAGGTCATGCTGGTTTCGTCGAACGGTGCGCCGGTCGGTCTCGACCTTATCCGCAAGGGATGGGAACAGGTCGAAGTCGAGCAGCCGATGTACGCCCAGGCTGCCGCGCTCGCCATGTTCGCCGACAAGGTGGTCAACAAGGAGAAGATCGAGCCCGGCACCTATGACGTCACCGGCCTCGAATCCGTCCTGACGATCGAAGACTGGGGTCCGAATATCAAGATCCCGGGCGCCGCGATCACCAAGGACAACGTCGACGATCCGAAGTTCTGGGGCAACATGAAGCCGCCGAGCGAACCGGTCATGTCGGTCAAGTAGTCAGCACAAATCCGGCGCAGGGGCTTCGGCCCCTGCTCCACCCCTCAGATTGATTGACGGCCATGACCACCCAAACCGCCACCGCCCCCCATAACACGTCCGAGATGCCGCCGCGGCGCCGCGCGGTTTTCGAGTTTGTTCTCGACAATCTCGTCTGGATCATTCTGGTCATCGTCCTTGGTGCGTTCTCGGCGTCGATCCCGCAATTCCTGCAGATCGGCATCTTCATCAACATTCTGCAGAATTCGACTTTCATTGGCATCATCGCCGTCGGTCTGTCGCTGACGCTGATCGCCGGTCATATGGATCTTTCCATCGAGTCGGTGATGGCGCTGGCCGCCATGGTCGTCGCGCTGACATTCGGCACCGGCGGCGCTGGCGGGGCCCTGGCGCTCGACCCGCCGTGGCTCGCCTTTCCGGTATCGCTCATTATGGCGCTGGCAATCGGCGCCATCGTCGGAACGATCAACGGCGTGCTCGTCGTCCGGCTGAGCATCAATGCCTTCATCGTCACTCTCGCCTCCTTCATCTGGGCGCGCGGACTGGTCGTCGCCCTGTCGGGCGGCCGTTCGGTCTATGGGCTGCCCGATTCGATGCGGGTGATGGCGATCGACCAGGTGTTGGGCATTCCGCTCCTCGCCTGGATGCTGATCCTGGTCTATGTCGTCTTCGCCTTCATCCTCGCCAAGACACCCTTTGGCCGGCATCTCATGATGATCGGCGGCAATCAGGTGGCGACCTACCGCGCCGGCATCCATGTCGGTGCGATCGTGATGGCCTCGTTCATCCTGTCCGGCATGCTCGCCGGCTTCGCAGGCTGGCTTCTCGCCTCTCGAACCGCCGGCGCCACTGCCAATCTCGGGATCGGCATGCTCTTCCAGGCCTTCGCCGCGGTGGTCATCGGCGGCGTCAGCCTCAAGGGCGGCTCGGGCCGGCTGTCCGGCGTCTTCGCCGGCGTCCTGCTCCTGTCGTCGATCCAGACCGCGATCAACGTCATGGGCATGCCGCCGCATTACACACAGATGATCCAGGGCGGACTCGTTCTGGCGGCGGTGCTGCTCGACACGATGAAGACCACCATCCGGCGGCGTTACCTCTAAAGAGAAGAACAGGACGAGTATGACCGGGCGTCTCGAGGGCAAGACAGCGATTGTAATTGGCGCGGCGAGGGGAATCGGCGAGGGAATCGCGAAGCGATTCATCGAGGAAGGCGCGCGCGTGGTGATCGGCGACACCGAGGTCGAGACCGGCAAGGCAACCGCCGAGCGGCTCGGCGCCCGTTTCGTCGAGACCGACATCACCAAACCGGCCGACGCCGAGGCGATCGTCGGCGATGCGCTCGAGGCATTCGGCCGACTGGACATCATGGTGCAGAATGCCGGGATCTATCCCTGGACGCTGATCGAAAACACCGATCCCGCCGAATGGGACTCGGTCATGGCGGTCAACCTCAGGGGCACTTTCCTGGCGGCGCGCGCCGCCCTGCCGCCGATGAAGGCGCAGAGGAGCGGCCGGATGATCTTCACCTCCTCGATCACCGGACCGCGTGTCACCAGTCCCGGCCATGGTCACTATTCGGCGACCAAAGCCGGCATCAACGGTTTCATCAAATCCGCCGCCCTCGAATTCGCCGGCTATGGCATCACCGTCAATGGCGTCGAGCCCGGCAACATTCTGACCGAGGGCATGCAGGCGCATCGCAGCGCCAGCTTCATCAAGTCGATGGAGGATGCCGTGCCGCTTGGTCGCCTCGGTACCCCGCGCGACATCGCCAACGCCTTCCTCTATTTCGCGTCCGATGATGCAGACTACGTCACCGGAACGACCATCATCGTCGACGGCGGCCAGATCCTCCCCGAAGGGGCCGATTTCCGTCTCAATCCGGACTGATCAAAAATGGACATCCTCGACTTTTTCACCTTCGAGCCCGTCGGCTCGCGCATCGACGAGCTTGAGACGCCTGTACCGGTGATCGATATCGACATCGTCGACCGCAACCTTCGGCGCTGGCAGGAGCGATGCGACGCGCTTGGCATCGCCAATCGTCCCCATATCAAGACTCACAAGCTGGTCGCCCTCGCCCGCTACCAGATCGCCCTTGGCGCCAAGGGCATTACCGTTCAGAAGCTCGGCGAAGCCGAGGTGATGGCCGACGCCGGCATCGATGACCTGCTGCTCACCTTCAACATTGTCGGCGCTTCGAAGCTGAAGCGGCTGGCTGCCCTCGCCAAGCGCGTCAAGATGACCGTGGTTGCCGACAATCCGGTCGTCGTCGCGGGCCTTGGCGAGGCCGGGCGCGCGGCGGGCGTCGATATCGGCGTTCTTGTCGAGTGCGACACGGGCGCGAAACGGAACGGTGTGCAATCGCCCGAAGCGGCGCTGGCACTCGCCCGAGAGATCGATGCAACGCCCGGCATCGCCTACAAGGGGCTGATGACCTATCCGGCGACCGGCACGCGCCTCAAGACCAAGGCCTTCCTGACCGAGGCGCGCGACCTGATCGCCGAGGCCGGGCTGAAGACCGAGGTGATCAGCACCGGCGGAACCCCGGAAATGTGGAGCGACGAGGGGATCGATGTCGGGACCGAATATCGCGCCGGCACCTATATCTATTGCGATCGCGCCGAGATGGCGGCCGGCGCCTGCGGCTGGGACGATTGCGCGGTCACCGTGCTGTCGACGATTGTCAGCGTGCCGACCCCGGATCGCGCCCTGATCGACGCCGGATCGAAGGCGTTGACCATGGATCTTCTCGGCCTCGAGGGATACGGCGTCGTCCATGCGCTCGGCGACGCGCCGGTCTACGCCCTCAACGAGGAGCACGGCTATCTCGACATCTCCCGGCTCGAAACAAAGCCTGCGGTCGGCGATCTCGTCAGGATCACCCCGAACCATGTCTGCCCGGTCTCCAACCTGTTCGATCGCGTCGTCTTCATCCGTGGCGGTGCGGTTCTCGGCGCGGTGAAGGTCGACGCGCGAGGCGCCGTCCAGTGAACATTTACGAGCGGCGCGGCGTTCCGACGATCATCAACGCCGCGGGAACGCTGACCCGGCTTTCCGGCGGCATCATGCGGCCCGAGGTCGCCGCCGCGATGGCCGAGGCGTCCGCCCATACGGTCGACATGGCGACCCTGCAGGCGCACGCCTCCGACGTGATCGCCGAGGCGACCGGCGCGGAAGCCGGATATGTCGCCTCGGGGGCCTCGGCAGGGCTGCTGATCGGGACGGCAGCCTGCGTCACCGGTCTCGACGCGGCCGCGATGGCCAGGCTCCCCGATATCTCAGGCTTACCGAACGAAGTGATCGTCGCGCGCAGCCAGCGAAATGGCTATGACCACGCCCTTCGCGCCACCGGCGTCACGCTGGTCGAGGTCGGGCTGCCGGATCGCGGCGCCGGCGCTGGCGTCCGCGACACCGAGCCGTGGGAAATCGCCGCGGCGATCTCGGATGCGACGGCGGCTGTCTTCTACGTGGCGAATGCCGATGCGCGGCCGCCGCTCGGCGACGTCGTCGCCGTCGCCCATGCCGCCGACGTGCCGGTGATCGTGGATGCGGCGGCCGAACTGCCGCCACAGGCAAACCTCAAGCGCTTCATCGCCGAAGGTGCCGATCTCGTTGTCTATTCCGGCGGCAAGGCCATTGGTGGCCCGCAGGCGTCCGGAATCCTTTGTGGCAGGCGCGACCTGGTCATGGCCGCCGCGCTTCAGCATCTCGACATGGATGTCGTGTGCCCGATCTGGGACCCGCCCGCGCGCCTGATCGACAGGAGCGCACTCATCGGTCTGCCGCGCCACGGAATCGGGCGCACCTGCAAGGCCGGCAAGGAGGAGATCGTCGGTCTGCTCACCGCGCTTGAATGCTTCGTGGCGGAAGGCGACGCGGCCCGACATGCCCGCTGGCTTGTCGACGCCCGGGCCATGCTCGATGGGCTGGCAGCGGTCGATAGCGCGGATGCGGTTCTCGTAGGCGGCGACGATATCGAAGCCGTTCCGAAGGTGGAGCTGCGATTTGCGAAAGGCGGCCGCGACCGGTCCCTGGGACTGTTGCGGGCGCTGCTCTGCCACACGCCGGCGATCTACGCCGGCGCCGGCGACTATGAGCGTGGCGTGATCACGTTCGACCCCGTCTGTCTGCGTCCCGGCGACGCGGAGACGATTGCGCGGGCCATCGCGATGGCCCTCGGCGAGGGGAAGACCGCGCGCGTTTCAGCCTGAACCGGAAGCCGGCAAGATCAGCCTAGGCCGCGCTCCGCTTCGCCGCCCGCGCCGTGCCGCGCGTCGCCAGCAACGGCGCAATCCGGCCTTCCGGCAACGGCGGTGACAGCAGATGTCCCTGAAGATCCAAACAGCCGGTTTCGATCAGGAACTGACGCTGCCCCTCGGTCTCGACACCCTCGGCGGTGACCCCGAGACCGAGCATCCCGGCCAGATGGATAACCGCCTTAACGATCGGCGCGGAATCCGATGTCTCGCCGAGGTGGCTGACGAAGGACTGATCGATCTTGATGCGATCGACCCGCAGATTCTGGAGGTGGCTCAGGCTGGAATAGCCTGTGCCGAAATCGTCGAGCACGATCTTCAGCCCGGCCGACCGCAACCTTTGAAGGCTGGCCTGGGTCGTCGCATCGGCACTCAGGACCGCCGTTTCGGTGATCTCGAGTTCCAGGCGGCGGGGCTCCAGACCATGATCATGGATGGTCTTGAGAATTCGCCCTGCCAGACCGCCGTCGCGAAGCTGTACGGCCGAGAGATTGACGGCAAGCGAGATCTCCGGCCAGCGGGTCAAGGCCCGACATGCCTTGTCGAGGACCAGATCCCCGAGCGGAACGATCAGCCCGGTCTCCTCCGCGATCGGTATGAATCGCGCTGGCGTCAGAAAGCCGAGGCGCGGATGGTTCCATCGCACCAGCGCCTCGACGCCGGCCATCGACGATCCGGAAAAGAGCGGCTGATAGTAAACCTCCAGCCCGACCCCGGTACGGATTGCTTCCCGTAATTCGCTTTCCATCTCGAGGCGCAGGGTCCGGCCTTCGTCCATCGCCTCGCTGTAGACGCGGAAGCAGTCTCCGCCCGCCGCCTTGGCGCTGTAAAGTGCGACGTCGGCCTTGCGGAGCACCTCGCTGCGATTGGCATCCCGCGAACGTTCCGAGACAATGCCGATGGAAGCGCCAACATTGACGGAAACACCTGCCACGGGGAAAG
Source organism: uncultured Alphaproteobacteria bacterium (assembly GCA_963812275.1). Lineage (GTDB taxonomy): Bacteria > Pseudomonadota > Alphaproteobacteria > Rhizobiales > Kaistiaceae > Bauldia. The sequence goes on from CAWEUQ010000011.1 coordinate 65,476, forward strand.
GCGACCGGGCGGCCTCGAGAATCCGGCCGCAGACGCTGGCGAGCGCTTTGGCGGATGTTCCACCAGGGAGCAGGATCGCGAATTCGTCGCCGCCCAACCGCGCCACGGTGTCCGTAGCGCGCACCAGCGCGGTCATCCGCTTGCCAAAATCGATGATGAGTTCATCGCCGGCGGCGTGGCCGAATGCGTCGTTGACCTGCTTGAAGCGATCGAGGTCGACGAGCACCAGATTGCACGGGTTGTGGCGCATTGATCCGGCGAGTGCGGCATCGAGTCGTTGGCAGAGAAGCGCCCGGTTTGCCAGACCGCTCAGCGTGTCGTGGTAGGCCAGATACCGGCTATGGGCTTCCGCCTCCCGGAAAGCGGTGATGTCGGTGATGACGCCGACGAGAAGCGGCGTGCCATCGACATGGATCAGGCGCTTGCGGGTGACGATCGTCCGCACCTGCCCGAAGCGGTCGGAGATCTTTTCCTCATTCTCGTTTTCCTCGCCGGTGTTGAAGACGAGATCGTCCTTTCGCCAGAAGACCTCGGCTTGTTCACGCGGCACAACATCGAAATCCGACTTGCCGACAAGTTCCTGTCGCGAACGCCCCATGAAGGCGCACATCGAGTCGTTGGCGAGCTGCCAGATATGATCGCGGTCCTTGACGAAGACCGGGGTCGCCAGGACATCAATGATCTTCTGCAGCGCATCGACGCTCGAAATGGCTTTGGATGGCAACATGGACGTCTGGAAACCGCTCACCGACAATTTGCGCCGGCTCAATACTAGACGGCAAAGTCCTATGGGCGTCTTAACTCACCACGACAAATATGAAGGTTTCCCGATTCGACGCGAGCGGTGGTCAATACCCGCCGGTCGCATGCTGCGGAAAAACAAGACTGTGCTGGTCTTTCCGTGTCTTGGTGAGGGAAAGCCCGTGAATTCACGATTCTTTACGCCCGCAGGATACCGCGTCGCCAACCGACCATGTCCCGGCCGGTCATCGTCTAGACACGGTCGGGAAGGCGAACGGTCGACAGGACGGCGACGCCTGCAACGATGAAGACCAAGACGGAAAGGAGGGCCACTCTCTGGCTCCCGGTGGCCAATTCCGTCAGCCCATATGCCAGCGGACCGAGCGCCGCCGAGATCCGCCCGGCGAAAGTATTGAATCCGAAGAACTCCGCCGCTCTTTGCCGCGGCACCATCTGCGCCAGAAGGGCGCGGAACATCGCCTGGGTCGATCCGAGGACCAGCCCAAGCAGGATTGCCACCAGGATCGGTACCCACGGCGCAACGGAGAAGGCCATCAGAAGCACCGCAAGCGACCAGATCGAGGTACTGAGCGCGATCGTCTTCCGCTGCGACCACCGGTCGGCAAGCATCCCCGACGCCAGCGTCGCCGGTACCGCGATGATGTGATAGACGAGCAGCAGCTGCAACAGCTCGATAATTGATGTTCCGAAGTTTGTCCGGAAGTAGGCCGCAGCAAAGATCGTGATCGTCACCATCCCGTCGTTGACGAGGTAGAAGGCCGCGATCAGCTTGAACAGCTCTCGATGGTCGCGCCAGTTGCGAAGCGTTTCCCATACGGAAGGGCGCTGACCGCCGGCATACGCCTTCAGCGTCGGTTCTACGTCCCGGCGAATTGCGAGGATGGCTGGAACCGCCCCGACGATGACGATCGCCACGACAAGCGCGAAGGCCAATTGAAAAAAGATCCGGGACGATACGTCGATGTCGGCACGGGTCAGGAAAAGCACGGCAAGAAGGGAGACAATCCCGCCGAGGAAGCCAACACTCCAGCCGAAGGTCGAAATCCGACCGCTGAATTCCGGCCTGGCAAGATGGGGCAGATAGGACTCGTAGAGGAGCATCGCCAGCAGGTAAGCCGTCTGGGCGACCGCGAAGAGGGACGCAGCAAGCAGAACCTGGTCCGGGCCGACAAGCCCGAGACCCGCCGTGGCGAGACAATAGACGCCCGTGAAAAGGGCAAGCAGCAGCGACCTTTCGTTGGCGTTGTCGGCGGCCCTGCCGACCAGCGGGGCGAGCATCCCGGCTACGACCAGCGCAGTGGAGACCGCGGCGCCCAGCGCGAAAACCGGCCCTTTGCCGTGGGAAATGATTTCGACGATGAAGACGGGAAACAACAGCGGAGGAACGATCCCGAAATAGGCCGAACTCGCGGCATCATAGGACGCCCAGGCAACCACCGTCCGGTTCAGCCATGTCGGCCGCCAAATACTCAAATCCGCCAACCCGCCTGAACCCGCCGCTTCGGTCGCATCGTCTTACTCGCGAGGATCGATCTCTCGCTTAGATTTGAGCGCACCGACTCGTCATAGCTATTCAACACTTGAAAGCGACGCATGCCCGAATCCCAGCCTGCGGATTTAAGCCTGTTCTTGCGACAGGTTTCGGGACTTCGTTCGCTCGGCGCGGCATGTCGAGGTCAAGGAGCACTTGCGCCTCCGTTGAGGTCATCGCTGCCGCGAGCTCGGCCCGGCGCAAATATGCTTTGCTGGAATTCCTTCGGCGTCGATCCGGTCGCGGTCTTGAACGCCCGGGTGAAGTGCGCCTGATCGGAATAGCCGACCGACAGCGCGACCTCCGACAGCGCGTGAGTTCCATCCGCGATCAGATCCTTTGCCCGGCCAATCCGGACGCCAAGCAAGATGTCCCGGAAGCTCGCCCCTTCCGAATTGAGCACCTGCTGAAGTGACCGCCTGCTCATTGCCAGCCTTTGCGAAATCAGGTCGAGGTCGGCGTCGACTTCACCAACGATTGGATTGAGCAGCGCGGCGACCGCGTCCGTCACTGTCCGGGGCAGTCGGTGTTTCCGGTAATACGCGACCATGTCCGCATAGGAGACCGGCTTGGTCTGGTCGGCGCGCGCAAACGCGAGCCATTGCGACGGGAACATGATCCCGAAGGCGTCTGCGCCGGCCACCACCGGCACCTCGATCGCTTCCTCGACGCGACGAAGCGCGAGAGTGCGGGGCAACGGGAGGTGAATAGCGCTCGGATGCGCAGCGACTCCTGCATAGCGCCTGATCGCGCCGACCAAGGGAATCAGCACGTGCAAGGCGTGGTGCTCGACAAAGAGACCACGCGCTTGAGGATACTCGAATGACCAGAAAACCTGGTGACCATCGTCGCTGATCCCGAACTTCATGGAGTTCGTCTGCAGAGTCGCGAGACCGGATATGCGGTGAATGGCGTTGCGAAGCGTCGGGGCCGCGAGCGCGAATTCGGCCCACGGTCCATAGTCTTCTGGCGCCATGGCCCGCGAGACGCGCAGCGTGAAAAGGGGGTCACCGCTCAGCCGCGCCGCACTGTTGAAGACTTCATTCATTGCAGCAAACGAGATGGGCGTTCGCGGGTGCAGTCCGTCGAAAGGGATTTCCGAATTCGCGAAGAGCCGCCGCAGCGCGGGACGCCCGTTCGCTTCCTCGAACAAGCGAGGGAGAGGGCCGAAGCCGGAGAGACGTGAGAAGGCCGGGGTGCGCCACGGCATATCAGTCGCGCCACGCAACGGGAGCTACAACCGAGCGGTTTGCGCAATATGGCAATACCCGAATCTTCCGATCGCCTAATGCGTTCATCCGAAAGGACCCCTCCCATGGTCCGGCGGACACCAGTTTGCCGGAAAAGGTTTCTTTTCGCCACAAGAACGGCCGCGAAGGAAGTCCTTGGCGGCTCGACGGATAGCAACGTTAATCAGGAGGATTGGTAATGAATCCGAGGAAACACCTTAGAGCGGCCTCTTTGGCCTGCGCCGGAGCGCTGCTCGGCGTGGCTCTGGCGGCCGGGGCCGCCGCAGCACAGGATACGGAAAAGCCCAATATTCTGGTGATCTGGGGCGACGATATCGGCACCTGGAACATCAGCCACAATAACCGCGGGATGATGGGTTACATGACGCCCAACATCGACCGGATCGCGGACGAAGGCCTGTCCTTCACTGACTACTACGCCCAGCAGAGCTGCACCGCCGGCCGTGCCGCCTTCATCGGCGGCAACGTGCCGGTCCGCACCGGCATGACCAAGGTCGGCCTGCCGGGTGCGGCGGAAGGCTGGCAGATGACGGACGTCACCATGGCGACCGTGCTGAAGTCCGAAGGCTACGCCACCGGCCAGTTCGGCAAGAATCACCAGGGCGACCGCGACGAGCACCTGCCGACCATGCACGGCTTCGACGAATTCCTCGGCAACCTCTACCATCTGAATGCCGAGGAAGAGCCGGAGAACCGCGACTATCCGAAGGGTCTGGTGCTCCCCAACGGCAAGACCTTCGAAGACCAGTTCGGCCCGCGGGGTGTGCTCCACACTTACGCCAATCCCGACGGCACCCAGACCATCGAGGACACCGGGCCGCTGACCAAAAAGCGGATGGAGACCATCGACGACGAGACGGTCGCCGCCGCCAAGAAGTTCATCACCGACAAAACCGAAGCGGGCATCCCCTGGTTCGTCTGGTGGAACGGCACGCGGATGCACTTCCGGACCCATGTCAGGGAAGAGCACAAGAACATCGCGGGACCCCACAGTGACGAGTATTCGGACGGCATGGTCGAGCACGACATGAATGTTGGCGAACTGCTCGCGCTCATCGACGATCTCGGCATCGCCGACAACACGGTGGTGATGTACTCGACCGACAACGGCCCGCACTACAACACCTGGCCCGATGCCGGCACGACACCCTTCCGCAGCGAGAAGAACTCGAACTGGGAAGGCGCCTACCGCGTTCCCGCCTTCATCCGCTGGCCGGGCAAGTTCCCGGCGGGCAAGACGCTGAACGGCATCGTCAGCCACGAGGACTGGCTGCCGACCTTCGCCGCGATCGGGGGCAATCCCGACATCAAGCAGCAGTTGCGCGACGGGGTGGAATTGAACGGCCGTTCCTACAAGAACTACATCGACGGCTACAATCTCGTCGACTACCTCGAGGGCAAGGGCGAGGATCCGCGCCACGAATTCTGGTACGTCAACGACGACGGCCAGGTCGTGGCCGCCCGCTACGACGACTGGAAGGTCGTGTTCTTGGAGAACCGTGGCGAGGCGTTCGGCGTATGGCGTGAGCCCTTCGTCGAACTGAGGACGCCACTCCTGTTCAACCTGCGGCGTGACCCGTTCGAGAAGGCCCAGCACAACGCCAACACCTACGACGACTGGTTCCTCGACCGCGTATTCGTGCTCGCGCCGATCCAGGTCCTGGCTTCTCAGTTCCTGAAGACCATGGTCGACTATCCGCCGAGCCAGACGCCCGGTTCGTTCAACCTGAGCAAAGTCGAGAAGCAGATCGAAGCGGCGATGAGCGGTCACTGATCGCAGGCATTGCAAGACGAAATGCGGGGTCGGCGCGGAGCGCCGGCCCCGTCGATGCACTCATCTCAGACGTAAGGATCAGGGAGGAATTGGTATGTTCTCGCGTGCTTTGAGCCTCGCGGCTTTCGCGGCCGCCGCCGCGCTTAGTGTTCAGGTCGCGCAGGCCGACCCGTTGCCATCCTGGAATTCCGGCGCGACGAAAGCCGCCATCATCGAATTCGTCGACGCCGTGACGACGCCGGGCAGCGACTCCTATGTCGATCCGGCCGAGCGGATCGCCGTCTTCGACAATGACGGCACCCTTTGGGCCGAGCAGCCGGCCTATTTCCAGCTCGCCTTCGCCCTCGACCAGGTCAAGCAAATGGCGCCGGACCATCCTGAATGGCAGGAGAAGGAGCCGTTTGCCTCCCTGCTGAAGGGAGACCTCAAGGGCGCGCTTTCCGGAGGAGAGCATGCGATCGTCGAGATCATCATGGCAAGCCATGCAGGCATGACCACCGACGCCTTCAACGCCGCGGTTCGCGACTGGATCACGACCGCGAAACATCCAAAGACCGGGCAGCCATACAGCGCGATGGTCTATCAGCCGATGCTCGAACTCCTCTCGTATCTTCGCGCCAACGGCATCAAGACCTACATCGTCTCGGGCGGCGGCATCGAGTTCATGCGCGTCTTCGCCGAGGAAGTTTACGGAATACCGCCGGAACAGGTGATCGGCAGCAGCGGCAAGCTGAAATTCGAGTTCGAAGGAGACATGCCCGTCCTGGTCAAGCTGCCCGAGATCGACTTCATCGACGACAAGGAGGGCAAGCCCGTCGGCATAGCCATGCATATCGGACGTCGGCCGATCGCCGCCTTCGGCAACTCGGACGGCGATCTTCAGATGCTGCAGTACACCTGCATTCCGCCCGGCCCGAGCTTCTGCCTCTATGTCCATCATACCGACGCGGAGCGCGAATGGGCCTACGATCGCAACTCCCCGATCGGCGGCCTCGACAAGGGCCTCGACGAAGCCGCGGCCAGAGGCTGGACCGTCGTCGACATGAAGGCCGACTGGCGCACCGTCTTTCCGTGGGAACTTCAGTAGGTCCTTCATGGTCGGCGGATATTCGATCCGCCGGAAGGAATCCGCTTCGGCCGGGAATCTGGCAAAGTGCTCGGTGCGGCGCAAACTGCACCAGCCGACGCATATCCACCTCCATAGGTTTGTCTGGTAGGGTTGGTCGGCGAAGTCGGGAAGCCATGGCCGTCGGGGTCGAGTCAGCATGAAAATCCATCCGTCCGTTCTGGTCGTGGCCGCCTTCGTCCTCGCGGTATTTGTTTCCAATTCGATCGCCGAGAAGCCTGCGACACATCCGGCCTATGTCGGTTCCGACCGCTGCGCCGACTGCCACGCCGATGTCGCCAAGGCGTGGAAGGGATCGGACCATGCCCTCGCCTGGACGATGCCGAGTGAGGAGACGGTCCTCGCCGACTTCGACGGAACGGAATATTCCGGCCAGGGGATAATCGCGCGTTTCCGGCGCGAAGCGACCCGATATCTCGCTTCGGTGACCGAGAAGGACGGCTCGACCCACGACTACGAGATCAACTCGGTCGCCGGTGTCGAGCCGCTTCAGCAATATCTCATCGAGACCGAGCCGGGCCGGCTGCAAAGCTTCGACGTTGTCTGGGATACCGAGCGGCGACAGTGGTATCACCTCTATCCGGACACGGACCTGCCGCCCAGCGACGGGCTGCATTGGACCGGTCCCTACAAGAACTGGAACGGGCGCTGCGCCGAGTGCCACGCCACCGGCTTCCAGAAGAACTACGACGCCGAAACGCGGCGCTACCACTCGACCCAGGCGGAGATGGGAGTCGGGTGCGAGGCCTGCCACGGTCCCGGCGAGGCGCATGTGGCATGGGCCGAGGGCCGCGAGCTGCCGGTGAGTGATGTCGCCCTCGACGCCAACGGCTTCACCATGACCTTCGGTGCCGGCAAGACCGAGGCGGAAATCCAGCAATGCGCCGGCTGCCATTCGCGCCGCGAGGCTTACGGCGACGGCAATCCCATGCCCGGCACGCCGTATTACGACGCTTACCATCTCGCGCTGCTCGACCCCGGCCTCTATCACGCCGACGGCCAGATGCTCGGCGAGGTCTATGTCTACGGGTCGTTCCTGCAGTCCAAGATGTACGCGCGCGGCGTCAGCTGCATGAACTGCCACGATCCCCACACGACCAAGCTGAAGGCCGAGGGCAACGCCGTCTGCACCCAGTGCCATTCACCCGCCGGCAACCCGGACTTCCCGACGATCAAGCCGGCCGACTATGACAGTCCCGCGCACCATTTTCACCCGGTCGGCTCGACCGGGGCGCAATGCAAGAATTGCCACATGACCGAACACACCTACATGGGCATCGACCAGCGGGCCGACCACAGCTTCCGCATCCCGCGTCCGGACCTCGACGAGTTCACCGGCGCGCCGGACGCCTGCACCAGCTGCCACACGGATCAGACGCCACAATGGGCGGCGGCGCGGATCGCCGAATGGTACCCGAATTCAAAGAATCGCGGCTTCCACTACGGGCTGACCCTGGCGCGGGGCCGGGAAAACCCGGTCGCCGCCCGGGAAGCACTGGTGGCGCTGGCCGAGGCGACCGAGTACCCCGCGATCGTCCGGGCGACGGCCCTCAGCCTCCTGCAGCCGGTCGCCGATCCGGATCTCGCCGCACGGTTCGAGCCGCTGCTGGCGGATGACAGTCCGCTGGTGCGCACCGCGGCCGTCGACCTCCAGCGCGCCGCACTACCGCAGGACAGGATACCGCGTGTCGTCGGGCTGCTCGACGATCCTGCCGCCGCGGTTCGCTTCGCCGCCGTGCGGCAGATGCTGGACGCGCCGATCGCGAAACTGCCGAAGCAGATCGACAGCCAGTACCAGGCCGCCTTGAAGGAATGGCAGGACTCGCTGGTGAGGCGCGCCGATTTCCCCGAATCCCAGATCGCCCTCGCCGGCACGGCCTTGATGACGCGCAATTTTCCGGGCGCCGTCGCCGCCTTCCGCGAAGCGGTGACGCTGGACCCGCAACTCGTCGACGCCTGGATCATGCTCGTCCGCATTCCCGCCGCCATGGGAGATGCCGAGACCGCCCAAGGCAACCTCGACGAGGCCCTCGCCGCCAACCCCGGCGACGAGCGCCTGCAGGTTCTCGCCGATCAACTCAAGGCCGGCAATCCGTAGAGCCTGCCTTCAGTCGGGCCGTCGGCCACGTCGCGTGAGCCCGGGGGACACCGCCCCGGATAACGTCGCGGAGACGCTCGCCAGATGCTGGAGCGGGTAATCGGGATCGAGCTTTGGCGCTGACCAGCAAGGTTCGGATTTGACCAAGCGGATAGCGCTTCGATTTCGTGTTTGACCTCTGTCAATGTTTTGCCACCGGCATCGGTGGAAGGAATATACGGGCGGCTTAGGAGGCCATGATGACCAAACGAGGATACCTTTGCGCGGCTGCGGCGGCACTGGTGATTGGGTTCGGCCAGCCGGCCGTGGCGCAGTCGGCGGGAGAAGGCGAATCCGATGTTCTCGTCCAGAAGGTCGCTGTCGATGCCCTCGGCAAGATGGCGAGCTATCTCGGCAAGCTGACGACGTTCAAGCTGACGGCGATTGGCAGTTCCGATGATGTGCTGACCGACAACGGCCAGAAGCTGCAGATTCAGGGGCAGGTCGATTTCGTTGTCCGCCAGCCCGACGGGCTGAAGGCTCATATCACCACCGACAAGCAGGAGCGCGTCATCTACTACGACGGGCACACAGTGACGCAGTACGCGCCGGCGCTCGACTATTACGCGGTTGTCGACGCGCCGCCGACGATCGCCGAGACCGTTCTCGCCCTCGAGAAGGACTATGGTCTCCGCATGCCGCTTGCCGACGTGTTCCTCTGGGGCCATGAGCATCAGCCCAAGGTCGACATTCTTGCGGCCTATTTCGTCGGTCGCAGCACCATCCTCGGCGATCGCTGCGACCACTACGCCTATCGGGTCGAGGGCGCCGACGTGCAGATATGGATAAGGACGGAAGGCCCTCCGTTGCCCTGCCGGATGGTGATCACGAACCTCACCGACGAGGCGCGTCCGGAATTCGAGGCGACGCTGATCTGGAATACCGACGCTGACGTCGGCAATTCGGAGTTTTCCTTCGCCCCGCCGGAGAGCGCCGCGAAGATCGAGCAGGCGAAGACCGACCAGGCCGATAACTAGGGAGAGGCCGATATGTTGACACGTGCAGCCCGGGTGGCTCTTGCTCTGTCTGTTGCCCTCGCCTTGGCCGTGGCAGGATCGTCGGGGTCGTTCGGCCGCGGTGGCGGTGGCGGCGGTGGCGGTGGCGGCGGTGGCGGCGGTGGCGGCCACAGCGGAGGAGGCGACGGAGGCGGCGGTGGCGGCCACGGCGGTGGCGGCTTCGGCGGCGGCGCCAGCTTCCATGGCGGTGGCGGCGGTAATGTGAGTTTCGGCGGCGGCGATGGTGGTGGTGGTCAGCACCATTACGACAGCGACCATTGGCAGGCGACCGGCGATCACTACGGTGCCTGGCAAAGCCCCGATGACAACGCAGGCACGGGCCTTATCCCCGGTGTCACCCCGAGCCTGCCGCGCGGCTGTGAGAACGTGAAGGAGAACGGGGCTGCTTACCGCAAGTGCGGGTCGCTGTGGTATGCGCCGCACTATCAGGGCGCCAACCTCTATTACCGGCCGGTCGACGCACCGAAGTGAGGTGAATCGTATCGATAACCGGGGTCAATCCGGCCCAGTTCGCAACAACGGGGGGATGATCGCGGTGCGGACGGCGGTGTTTCGCTGATAGCCACTTGCTGCGAA
>CAWEUQ010000012.1:0-53484 GCA_963812275.1 uncultured Alphaproteobacteria bacterium
TGTTGCAAAACCGGCAGCAGAACCGCCGCGACGCGGCCGAAGCCGTTCCGTCTATGTCATTGAAGGAGAATGGAGCGGGTGATCGGGATCGAACCGACGACATTCAGCTTGGGAAGCTGACGTTCTACCACTGAACTACACCCGCGCGGCCGCCATTGACCAGCGGCGGCGACCCGAAGTCAAGGGGCTTCCGAGAGCCGGCCGGCAAGGCCACCAATTGCCGAACCGCTAAAATTCGATCCATTTCCACAAGCCGATTTTCAGGAGAATGCGGTTGATTGGCGCCAGGACAGGCGCGGCGGGCCGGAACCGCCGCCGTCGGAGGCGTCGATCATGCTGCGTATCCCCACCTACCTCGCGCCAAGCGCGATCGAAGGCATCGGCCTCTTTGCCGCCGAGCCGATACCGCGCGGCACGCTGATCTGGAAACACGACGACCGGTTCGATCTCAGCTACGACCTCCGCGACCTCGATCCCGAAGATCATCTCCTGCGGGAGACGCTGCTCTGCTACGGCTACCAGCCGACCGACGCGCCGGTCTTCGTGCTTTGCGGCGACAATGCCCGCTTCATGAACCATTCGCCGCAGCCCAACGCCGACGACATCGGCGACCTGACCATCGCCCGCACCGACATCGCCAAGGGCGAGGAGATCACCTGCGACTACGCCAAATTCGACCGCGGATTCGCCCGGCGGGATTTCGCCCGGCAGCTCGGACTGGCCGAAAGCGCTGCCGACAAGGCCGCCTAACCCACCCGGAAATGCTTCGAGAGCTTCAGGCCCTGCGCCTGGTAGTGCGAGCCGATTCCCTGACCATAGAGGGCGCGCGGTCTCTCCAGCATCCGCTCATAGACCAACCGCCCGACCGACTGGCCGTGTTCGAGAATGAACGGGATTTCGTGGCTGCGGACCTCGAGAACGGCCCGGCTGCCGGCGCCGCCGGACTCCGAATGACCGAAGCCCGGATCGAAGAAGCCGGCATAATGGACCCGGAACTCGCCGACCAGCGGATCGAAGGGGACCATCTCGGCCGCGTAATCCGGCGGCACATGAACCGCCTCGCGCGAAACCAGGATATAGAACTGGTCGGGATCGAGGATCAGCTCGCGGCGACCGCGGATCGATATCGGGTCCCAGAACTCGTGCAGGTCATAGGCGTCGCGCCGGTCGACATCGATCAATCCGGTATGGCGCTTGGCGCGGTAGCCGACCGTGCCGGTATCGCCTCCGAGATCGATCGACAGCATGACGCCGCCGGCGAAATGGGGTTCGCCGTCGACCAGCGGCGTATGGGCATGCAGCGCCTTCAACGCCGCGTCGTCGAGGTGCGCATTGCCCCGGCGAAAGCGGATCTGGGAGAGCCGCGAGCCGGCCCGCACGATGATCGGAAAGGTGCGCGGACTGATCTCGAGATAGAGCCGCCCGGCATAACCGGCCGCCACGGTATCGAACTCCCGCGACCGGTCGGTGATCACGCGGGTAAAGACGTCGAGCCGGCCGGTCGATGATTTCGGATTGGTCGCCGCCGCGATGTCGCCGGCAAGCGCCAGTCCCTCCATCAGCGGCACGATATAGACGCCGCCGCTGCGTCCCGGCTCAAGCAACGCGCCGGATGTCAGATCGATCTCATGCAGCTTCAGCGCGTCGATCCGCTCGGCAACGGTCGCATTGGGGCCCGGGAGGAAGCTGGCGCGGACGCGATAGGCAATCGGACCAAGCCGGAGATCAAGGCTTGCTGGCTGGATCTGGTCGGCGTCGAACGGCGCGGCCGGGCGGATCTGCCCCGTCTCGCCGAGCGCGGCGATCATGTGCGCCGGCAATATTCCGGTGGGTCCGTTCTCGGCCATCGCCCCCTCATTCGTGCCGTTCGCGGCCCAGGTCCCCCGACGCTTAGCCCATGTGGCAATTGACGCCAAGCGCCAAGCGGACTAGAAAAAATCACACCGTGGTAATTTGGGCCGGCCGGCTTGCAGCCACGTAAAACAAATCGCTAAAAGGTCGGAAGGGTGTGCACCCGACCCGGCCATGCGGCCGGGTTTTTTGTTGGAGTGGTGCAAAATGGCAAAACGTAAGAAGAGCAAGCCAGCCGGTCCGCGACCGGCGACGATCCTGGTCCATGGCGGCATCGAACGCTCGCGCTTCGGCGAGACGTCCGAAGCGATCTTCCTCACCCAGGGTTATGTCTACGCGACGGCGGAATTGGCCGAGGCCCGATTCAAGGGCGACGATCCCGGCCACGTCTATTCGCGCTATTCCAACCCGACCGTGGCGATGTTCGAGGAGCGGATGCGCCTGATGGAAGGCGCCGAAGGCGCGCGGGCGACCGCGACCGGCATGGCCGCCGTCAACACGGCCCTGATGGCGTCCCTGTCGGCCGGCGACCATGTCGTCGCCGCCAAGGCGCTGTTCGGCTCCTGCCGCTACATCATCGAGGACCTGTTGCCGCGCTTCGGGGTCAAGTCGACCCTGGTCGACGGCCGCGATCTTTCGCAGTGGAAAAAGGCGGTGCGCAAGGGCAAGACCAAGGCGCTCTTCCTCGAGAGCCCGACCAACCCGACGCTCGATATCGTCGATATCGCCGCGGTCGCCGATATCGCCCACAAGGCCGGCGCCAGGCTGATCGTCGACAACGTCTTCGCGACCCCGCTCCTGCAGAAGCCGCTGACGCTCGGCGCCGATGTCGTCGTCTATTCGGCGACCAAGCACATCGACGGCCAGGGCCGCTGTCTCGGCGGGGTCATTCTCGGCGACGCGGACTTCATCGAAAAGGTCCACACCCATCTCAAGCATACCGGCCCGAGCATGAGCCCGTTCAATGCCTGGGTCCTGCTCAAGGGCCTCGAAACGCTGCCGATCCGGGTCGAGCGGCAGACCGCGTCGGCGGCGATCCTCGCCGACCGGATTGCCGACCACCCGGCGGTGAAGCGAACCCTCTATCCCGGGCGGGCCGACCACCCGCAGGCGGCGCTCGTCGCGCGCCAGATGACGGGCGGCTCGACGCTCATCGCCTTCGACGTCAAGGGCGGCAAGAAAGGCGCCTTCGCGGTGTCGAATGCCCTCAGGATCGTCCGGATCTCGAACAATCTCGGCGACGCCAAGAGCCTGGTCACCCACCCGACCACGACCACGCACCAGCGATTGACCGAAGAGGCCCGGCAGGAGCTCGGCATCACCCAGGGATTGCTCCGTCTTTCGGTCGGGCTCGAGGATGTCGAGGATCTCTGGGAGGACATCGCCCAGGCGCTCGATTGCGCTGTGTGACCCGTCGAGAGGGAATTGACGCCGCCTGCCCTGCCGAATAATTGTTCGTCGGCAAGGAGACCGCATGTACAAGGCAACGACCCAGCAGATCCAGGTGACCGTCGAGCCGAGTTTTCTCGAATCCGAGTCGGCGCCCGACGACCGTCGCTATTTCTGGGCCTACACGATCGAGATCGCCAATCTCGGCGATGCCGTCGTACAGCTGCGCTCGCGCCACTGGCGGATCACCGACGCCAACGGCCACACCGAGGAGGTGCGGGGCGCGGGCGTCGTCGGCGAACAGCCGGTGCTGAAACCCGGCGAGACGTTCTCCTATACCAGCGGCTGCCCGCTGACGACGAGTTCCGGAATCATGGTCGGGACCTACCAGATGCAGAACGAGGAGGGCGACCTCTTCTCCATCGACATTCCGGCCTTCTCGCTCGACCTTCCGGATCAGCAGAAGACGGTCAACTGAGCCGCGACGGGGAAGCAGGGGCGGAGACCCTTGCGCGCTTCGGTCTCGGCCCCGGCGACCTCATCGGCGTCGGCTCGGAATCCTGGGTCTACGCCCTCGACGCGTCCCGCGTGCTCCGCATCCGCAGGTCGCCGACGCGCGACATGGCGGCGACCGTCCGGCTCAAGGAATTCCTCGAGTCGATTGCCGACCGCCTTCCCTTCGCCACGCCGCGCATCGAGGCGATCGAGCCGGACGGCGCGACGATCGAGACCCGGCTCTGCGGAAGGCCGGTCTCCGACCTCCTGCCCGGTCTCGGCGAGGAAGACCGCCGTACCGCGCTCCGTCGCTACTACGAGGCGGCGGCAGCGATGCGCAGTCTCGCAATTCCCGGCGAGCCCTACGGCCTGCTTCTGGCGACCGACCGGGTGACATCCGACACCTGGCCCGGCTTCTTCCTCGCCAGCCTCGACCGCCACGTCGCACGGACGCTGCCCGACCTCGCCGCCGCATTCGGCGACGTCGACGACCTCGTCGCCAGGGCGCGCACGCTGCTCGCCGCCCTGCCGCCGACACCGCCGAAGGTGCTCGCCCACGGCGACGTCTTTCCCGGCAACGTCCTCATGGACGACCGCCTCGCCGTCACCGGCCTGGTCGACTTCGGAACGTGGACGCTGATCGCCGATCCGCTCTACGACGTCACGTCGGCGGTGATGTTCGCCGAGATCGCCGACGCCTGCACAGCGGCGGACTGTGCCTGGCTCCGCTCGCTCCTGTTCGAGGATGGAGGCGCCGCGGCAATCCCGGCGATGACCGCCTATCGCGCCTACTTCGCCTTCACCCTGTTCGATCCTGCGGACCGGACCGGCCTCTATCCGAAGCTCAACCCGTGGAGCCTGGCGGCGCTGCGGGCGCTCCGCGAGGGACGTCTGGCGGAGTGGGCCGGCCCCTAGTCCGGGCCTCCGTCTTCCCGGGCGAAGTCTGCCGGATCGAATTCGTAACGCTTGCCGCAGAATTCGCAGGTGACGGCGATCCTGCCATCCTCGATGCTCTCGGCGATCTCCTCGGCGGAAAAGCTGTCGAGCAGCCCGGCGACCTTGTCCCGGGAGCAGGAGCATCGATCGGCGATCGGGACGGCCGCGAAGACGCGAACGCCGCGCTCATGAAACAGCCGGTAGAGCAGCCGTTCGGCCGGCACCGCCGGGTCGGTCAACTCGTGATCCTCGATCGTTCCGACCAGCGACTGGGCCTCGACCCAGGCATCGTCTTCCTCGCCTTCCTCGACCGCGACGCCCTCGGGTGCGTCGCCGCCGGGAAGATCGGCGAGCTGAATCCGGTCGGAGGCCTGGGGCAGAAACTGGACCATCAGGCCGCCGGCCCGCCAGGTCTTGTGGAGGGCGCCATTCTCGCGGGCATGAAACTCGGCAACGGCCAGCCGGACCCGGGTCGGGATCTGCTCGGACTGGCGAAAATAGGTGTGGGCGACGTCCTCGAGCGTGCCGCCGTCGAGCGGCACGATGCCCTGATAGCGGCTCATCTGCGAACCCTGATCGATGGTCATGGCGAGGACGCCCTTGCCGAGCAGCGCCGTCGGGTCGACCGGCCCGAGCGCCTCGAAGGCGGCGATGCGCTCCGCATCGAAGCGCGCATAGCCGCGAACGCTGCCATCGGTGCGATAATCGACCACCAGCATGTCGACCGGGCCCTCGGTGTCGGTCTGGAGAATGAACTTGCCATCGAACTTGAGCGACGAGCCGAGGAGCACGGCCAGCACCAGCGCTTCGCCGAGAAGCTTCGAGACCGCATCGGGGTAGCCGTGGCCGGCGAGGATCGCATCGAGCGCCGGTCCCATCTGGATCGCGCGTCCCCGCACGTCGAGCGCCGCCACCTCGAAGGGCAGCGCCGCGTCGTCGCCCGCGGGAACCACCGCCTGGAAGCCGGCTTCGCTCACAGCCTGCCGTCCATGCCAAAGCACCAGGCGAGGATGCCCTTCTGGGCATGCAGCCGATTTTCGGCTTCGTCGAAGACCACCGACTGCGGACCGTCGATGACCTCGGCCGTCACCTCCTCGCCGCGATGGGCCGGCAGGCAATGCATGAAGATCGCATCCGGCCGCGCCAGCGACATCAGCCGCTGGTTGACCTGATAGGCCTTGAGCAGATTCTGCCGTCGCTCGCCTTCGTCGTCCCCCATCGACACCCAGGTGTCGGTGACCAGGCAATCCGCATCGCGCGCCGCGGCGTCCGGGTCGGCGGTGAATTCGAGATCGGCGTTGTTGTCGCGCGCCCAGGCGACGAGTTCGGCCGGCGCCGCCAGTTCCGGAGGAGACGCCACCCGCATCTTGAAATCGAAAGCCGACGCCGCCTGGACCCAGGAGGTCAGAACGTTATTGGCGTCGCCAAGCCAGGTGATGGTCTTGCCGGTGATCGGCCCGCTATGCTCCTCGAAGGTCATCACGTCCGCCATGATCTGGCAGGGATGGGAATGGCGGGTAAGGCCATTGATCACCGGGACGGTCGCCGCCCCGGCGAGCTCGACCACGGCATTGTGATCCAGCGTCCTGATCATGATGGCGTCGACGTAGCGCGACAGCACCTTCGCCGTGTCGGAAATCGTCTCGCCGCGACCGCGCTGCATCTCTTCGCCGGTCAGCATGATGGTCTCGCCGCCGAGTTCGCGCATGCCGACGTCGAAGGAGACCCGTGTGCGGGTCGAGGGCCGATCGAAGATCATCGCCAGCACCCGGCCGGCGAGCGGCTTCTCGGCACGTTCCGTCTTGCGATCGGCCTTCAGCCGCCGGCTTTCGTCGACGATGGACCTCAGCGTGCCGGGATCGATATCGGCGAGATCGAGGAAATGTCTGACCATCGCCTCAACCGTCCGGTGCCTTTGCCGACTCGAGCGCGGTCAACGCCGCGTCGAAACGCCTGACGCCTTCGTCGATTTCCGCCTCGGTGACATTGAGCGGCGGCAGAAGCCGGACGACGTTCTCGCCGGCCCCGACAACGAGCATGTCCTGATCGCGGGCCGCCGTAACGACATCGCCGACCGGAATGAGGCAGCGGACGCCGATCAGCATGCCCTCGCCGCGAATTTCGGCGACGCTGTCCGGGTGACTGTCGACGACCGAGGCCAGCCGCTGCTTGAAATAGAGGCTCTTGCGCTGGGCTTCCTCGAGGAATCCATCGGCCAGCACGATGTCGAGCACCGCGTTGCCGACCGCCATCGCCAGCGGGTTGCCGCCGAAGGTCGAGCCGTGGGTTCCCGGCGTCATGCCCTTTGCGGCTTCCTCGGTGGCGAGGCAGGCGCCAAACGGAAATCCGCCGCCGATGCCCTTCGCCGCGGTCATGATATCCGGTGCGACGCCGGACCACTGATAGGCGAACAGGCGGCCGGTGCGGCCGACGCCGGTCTGGACCTCGTCGAAGATGAGCAGGAGACCGTGCTCGTCGCAGAGCGCCCGGAGATCGCGCAGGAACGAGCCATCGACCAGACGGACACCGCCCTCGCCCTGGATCGGCTCGACCATGATCGCCGCCGTCTCGGGACCGATCGCCGCTTCCACCGCCTTCTTGTCGCCGAGCGGGACCTGGTCGAACCCTTCGGCGGGCGGACCGAAGCCCTCGAGGTATTTCGGGTTGCCGGTCGCTGCCAGCGTCGCCAGCGTGCGTCCATGGAAGGCGCCGGTGAAGGTGATGATCCGGAACCGCTCGGGATGCCCGCTGACGAACTGGTAGCGGCGCGCGGTCTTGATCGCGCACTCCACCGCCTCCGCCCCGGAATTGCAGAAGAAGACCTTGTCGGCGAAGGTCGCTTCGGTCAGCGTCCGGGCCAGCGCTTCCTGCTCGGGAATGCGGAAAAGATTGGAGACATGCCACAGCTTGTCGGCCTGGGCCTTCAGCGCCTCGGCAAGTTGTGGATGAGCATGGCCGAGCACGTTGACCGCGACGCCGCCGGAAAAATCGAGCATGCGACGGCCGTCGGTGGTGATCACCCAGGTGCCCTCGCCACGCTCGAAAGCAATTGGCGCCCGCGCGAATGTATCGAAAAGAGGTGAGCGGTTCATGGTCGCCCCCGTGCCAACTCATTGTCCAGAAATCAAAAAAGTGCCGCCCGCGGGCAGCACTCTCGCGAGCAGACCTTATAGCACCGCGTCAAGGTTTGGTGTCAATCGCGGCGCGGCAAGACAGGCGGTGGACATCAATGGGACGAGTTGGGGAAAACAAACTTAAATGGGGGTGTGAGTCACGCCGACTCTTGTCAGCGAGTCAGTGCATATTGTAGCCTCACTCCAGTCGAGTACGACATCTGTTTAGCGGCGGATCTCTGTTCCCAATTTAAAGCGTTTGGCGTCGGCCCGCGTTTCGGGCGGCGCGCGTAGAGGGATTCCGAATCCGGCCGCGCCAAACAAGGGGTGAACCCGCATGAGCTGGACCGACGAACGCGTCGAGTTGCTGAAGAAACTCTGGGCCGAAGGCTTGAGCGCCAGCCAGATTGCCGCGCAACTCGGCGGGGTGACCCGCAACGCCGTCATCGGCAAGGTGCACAGGCTGAACCTGTCTGGTCGCGCCAAGCCGGCGTCAAGTACGCCGCGGCCCCGCAAGATGCGCAACGCCTCACCCCACCGGCCGTCGTCGCGGTCGTCCTATGTCTCGGGCAACACGGCACTGAAGGTTCATTCCCACCCCGCTCCACGGCGGGCGCCCGCGCCGATCCCGATCGAGGATCTGGTGGTGCCGATCAGTCTCAGGGTGTCGCTGCTGGCGCTGAACGACCAGATGTGCAAATGGCCGATCGGCGATCCGGGGGCCGAGGACTTCCACTTCTGCGGCCACCGCAGCTTCAACAGCCTGCCCTATTGCGAATACCATTCGCGGCTCGCCTACCAGCCGGCCAACGACCGGCGCCGCGACCGCGACCGCCGCGAGAAGGACCTCTGAGTCCCGGCCCGGCGGCGCCACCGGCTCAGCCGGTCTCGGCGAAGCCCTCGTCGAAGGAATAGCCCGAGCCGCGGACGGTGCGGATCGGGTCGCGGCCGTGGCCGAGCGCCTTGCGGAGGCGCCCGACATGAACGTCGACCGTGCGCTCGTCGACATAGACGTCGCGGCCCCAGACCCCATCCAGCATCTGCGCCCGGGTATAGACCCGTCCGGGGCTCTGCATCAGGAACTCGAGCAGGCGGAATTCGGTCGGGCCGAGTTGAAGCTCGCGTCCCCGCCGCCGCACCCGGTGGGTTTCGCGATCCAGTTCCAGCTCGCCGGCGCGCAGCACCGAGGCAACCAGTTCGGGCCGCGACCGGCGGAGGATCGCCCTGACCCGCGCCATCAGCTCCGGCACCGAGAACGGCTTGACGACATAATCGTCGGCGCCGGTGCCCAGGCCGCGCACGCGCTCGGACTCCTCGCCGCGCGCCGTCAGCATGATGATCGGCAGGGCGCGGGTGGCTTCATGGGCGCGAAGCCTGCGGCAGAGTTCGATGCCCGAGACGCCCGGCAGCATCCAGTCGAGGAGCAGAAGATCGGGGATGGTTTCGCGAAGCCGGGTCTCGGCGTCGTCGCCGCGCTCGACCGTATCGACCTGGTAGCCCTCGGCCTCCAGGTTGTAGCGCAGCATCAGGGACAGCGGCTCCTCGTCCTCGACGATCATCACGCGCGGCGTCATCGACGGCTCCTTCGAAGCGCGGCCGGCGCGGTCATGCCGCGCCCCTTTGCCAATCGCGTCGCCACGCCCATCCCTCAGTCATCGGATTCGGTGTAGGCAACGCTGGTGACGCTGCTGTTGTCCTTCTTCGGCCGTTCCTCGGTCAGCGGGACACCCGTTACGAGATAGTGGATCGTCTCGGCGATGTTCGTCGCGTGATCGCCGATCCGCTCGATATTCTTGGCGCAGAAGAGGAGATGCGTGCAGAAGGTGATGTTGCGCGGATCCTCCATCATATAGGTCAGGAGTTCGCGAAACAGCGACGTATACATCGCGTCGATCTCTTCATCGCGATGCCAGACGGCAAGCGCGCCTTCGAGATCGCGGGCCGTATAGGCGTCGAGAACATGCTTCAGCTGCGCCAGGCTCAGCTCGGAGATGTGCTCGACCCCGGCGACCAGACGCTGCGCGGCGAAATTGCCCTCGATGGCGAAGACCCGCTTCGCGGTGTTCTTGGCGAGATCGCCGACGCGTTCGAGATCGTTGGCGATGTGGATCGCGGCGACGATTTCCCGCAGATCCTGGGCCATCGGCTGACGCCGGGCGATCATCCGGGTGGCGTCATCCTCGATCTCCCGCTGCAGCTGATCCATGCGCTGGTCGCTGGCGATCACGCGCTGGGCGAGGACCTCGTCGCGACGCGCAAGCGCGGAGACGAAGTCGCCGACCTGCTGTTCGGCGATACCGCCCATTTCGGCGATCTTCCGCGCGAGATTGTTCAGTTCATCATCGAAGGAGGTAACGATGTGCTCGTTGCTGGCCATGATCGTTCCGTTGCTCAGCCGAAGCGGCCGGTGATGTAATCCTGGGTCCGCTTGTCGGCGGGGGCGGTGAATATCTTGCTGGTGTCGTCGAACTCGACGAGTTCGCCGAGATACATGAAGGCCGTGAACGTCGAGACCCGCGCCGCCTGCTGCATGTTGTGGGTGACGATGATGATCGTGTAGTCCACCTTCAGCTCGTCGATCAGTTCCTCGATCTTCGAGGTCGAGATCGGGTCGAGGGCGGAGGCCGGCTCGTCGAGGAGGACGACTTCGGGCTGCACCGCGATGGTGCGGGCGATGCACAGCCGCTGCTGCTGGCCGCCGGAGAGGCTGAGGCCGCTGGCCTTCAGCTTGTCGCGCACCTCGGTCCACAGCGCCGCCTTGGTCAGGGCGGCTTCGACGCGATCGTCGAGCTCCGAGCGGCTGACCCGCTCGTAGAGCTGAATGCCGAAGGCGATGTTGTCGTAGATCGACATCGGAAACGGCGTCGGCTTCTGGAAGACCATGCCCATCTTCGAGCGAAGCAGGTTGAGGTCCTGCTTCGGCGACAGGATGTTGGCCCCGTCGAGCAGGACCTCGCCTTCGGCCCGCTGGTTGGGATAAAGGTCGTACATGCGGTTGAGAACGCGCAGCAACGTGGACTTGCCGCAGCCGGAGGGCCCGATGAATGCGGTCACCTTGCGGTCGTAGAGCGACATGTTGATGGTCTTGAGCGCGCGGGAAGCTGCCGTAGAAGAAGTCGAGGTTGCGGATCGCGACCTTCTCGTGGAGCGGCCCGCCGTCCGTCGCGTTCAGTCTGAGCGTGTCGGTCTGGTTGGCCGGAAGAACGGCATTGTTCATTGGGCATGTCCGCGGCTGGAGAGATAGCGGGC
Source organism: uncultured Alphaproteobacteria bacterium (assembly GCA_963812275.1). GTDB lineage: Bacteria > Pseudomonadota > Alphaproteobacteria > Rhizobiales > Kaistiaceae > Bauldia. The sequence continues at coordinate 11,034 of CAWEUQ010000012.1, forward strand.
CACGACGTTGAGGGCGAGCACCGCAAAGGTGATGATCAGGGCGCCGGTCCAGGCGAGCTGCTGCCAGTCGCTGTAGGGCGACAGCGCGAACTGGAAGATGGTGACCGGCAGGTTCGACATCGGCGCGTTCGGGTCGAGGCTGAAGAACTGGTTGTTGAGCGCGGTGAAGAGGAGCGGCGCGGTCTCGCCGGTGATGCGGGCGATGGCGAGCAGGACGCCGGTGACGATGCCCGACCGGGCGGCGCGGTAGGCCACCGTGACGATGACCTTCCAGCGCGGCGCGCCGAGCGCCGAGGCCGCTTCGCGCAGCGGGTTGGCGACCAGCAGAAGCATGTCCTCGGTCGTGCGCACCACCACCGGGATGACCAGCATCGCCAGGGCGACGCCGCCGGCCCAGGCCGAGAAATGCCCCATGGTCACGACCAGGACCTCGTAGACGAAGAGGCCGATGACGATCGACGGCGCCGACAGCAGAATGTCGTTGATGAACCGGATGACCGGGGTGAGCCGCGAATAGCGGCCATACTCGGCCATATAGGTGCCCGCGAGGAGGCCGATCGGGGTTCCGATGACGATGCCGAAGAACGTCAGGATCAGACTGCCGACGATCGCGTTGGCGAGGCCGCCGGCGCTTCCCGGTGGCGGCGTCATCTCGGTGAAGACCGCGAGCGACAGGCCGCCGACGCCGTTCCACAGGAGCGTGGCCAGGATGGCGACCAGCCAGATCGCGCCGAATATGGTTGCTGCGACCGAAAGCACGAGGACAACGACGTTGCGGCGACGGCGCCTGTCGTAGAGGGCCATGGGTCAGGTTCCCCCCTGCTTCTCGAGACGCATCAGCATGAGCCGCGCCGCCGCGAGGACGATGAAGGTGATGACGAAGAGGATGAGCCCGAGCGCGATCAGCGACGACGTGTAGACCTCGCCGACCGCCTCGTTGAACTCGTTTGCGATCGTGGCGGAGATTGTCGTCCCCGGCGCCAAGACCGAGGCGGAGATGCGGTGGGCGTTGCCGATGACGAAGGTCACCGCCATGGTCTCGCCAAGAGCCCGCCCGAGCCCCAGCATGATCCCGCCGATCACGCCGACCCGCGTGTAAGGCAGGACGATCTTGCGGACGACTTCCCACCGCGTGCAGCCCATGCCGTAGGCCGCTTCCTTGACGACGGCGGGCACGGTTTCGAACACGTCGCGGGTGATCGCGGTGATGAACGGCAGCACCATGATCGCCAGGATGAGGCCGGCGGTGAACACGCCGATCCCGTACGGCGGCCCGGCGAACAGGGTGTTGAGGACCGGAATATCGGCAAAGGTGTCGATCAGGAAAGGCTGGACCGTCGCCTGCAGAAACGGCGCGAAGACGAACAGTCCCCAGATGCCGTAGATGATCGAGGGAATGCCGGCGAGAAGCTCGATTGCTGTGCCGATCGGCCGGCGAAGCGAATACGGACAGACCTCGGTCAGGAAGATGGCGATGCCGATGCTGACCGGGATGCCGATCAGCATGGCGATGATCGAGGTGACGACAGTGCCGTAGATCGGCGCGATGGCCCCGAATTTCTCGGTGACCGGATTCCAGCTCTCGGTGGTCAGGAAGCCGAAGCCGAATTTCTCGAACGCCGGAATCGAGCCGATGACGAGCGAGACGATGACGCCACCGAGAAGCAGAAGCACGAAAACGGCCGCGATCCGGGTCGCATTGCGGAAGATCAGGTCGGCGAGCTTGAAGCGCCCGAGCACGCGTTTGCGGTCTTCCGCAACAAGCCCAATCTCGGAGGTGCCGTCCAAAGCCGCCTCGGTCATGTGAAGGTCCTGCTGATTTCTAAGGCATATGGCCGAAATGGAAAGGCCAGAGGAGTGTCGCGGCTTCGCCTGAGGATCAATTCTGCGGTAATCCCCAGATCAGACCGGAAAATCCTCACCCGGCCACGCGCGCCTTGGGCGCTTGCATCCGGGTGAGGAATAGTCGCTTGACGAAGCGGTACGCCGCTTACATTCCGGCGTAGACGGGCTTGCCGTCGGGGCCGAGGATGTCGGACGCCCAGAGAGCCTCGACGTCCGTCACCACCTTGTCCGGCATCGGGATGTAGGCGAGTTCGTCGGCCATATCGCCACCCTTGTGGTAGGCCCAGTCGAAGAACTTCAGGGCCGCGCCGGAAGCCGCGGTGTCATCCGGCTTCTTGTACATGAGGATGAAGGTGGCCGCGGTGATCGGCCAGGTGTCGTCGCCGGGCTGGTTGGCGAGGATCACACCGTATCCCGGCGTTCCGTTCCAGTCGGCATTGGCGGCAGCGGCGGCGAAGGAAGGAGCGGTCGGAGCGACGCTCTTGCCGGCCTTGTTCATCATGTCGGCGTAAGTCATGTCGTTCTGCTTGGCATAGGCGTATTCGACATAACCGATCGAGTTCTTGGTCTGCTGGACGTTGGCGGCGACGCCTTCGTTGCCCTTGGCGCCGATGCCGACCGGCCACTCAACGGCCTTCTCGACACCAACATCTTCCTTCCACGCCGGGCTGACGTCAGCCAGGTAGTAGGTGAAGTTGAAGGTGGTGCCCGAACCGTCCGAACGGTGAACGACGGCGATGGCATCCGACGGCAGCTTGACGTCGGGGTTGAGCTTGGCGATCGCCTCGTCGTTCCACTTGGTGACCTTGCCGAGGAAGATGTCGGCGAGGGTGGTGCCGTCGAGAACCAGTTCGCCCGGCTTGATGCCTTCGAGGTTCACGACCGGGACAATCCCGCCCATGACCATCGGGAACTGGATCATGCCGGCCTTGTCGAGGTCGTCAGCCGACAGCGGCGCGTCGGAAGCGCCGAAGGTGACGGTCTTGGCGAGGATCTGCTTGATCCCGCCGCCGGAGCCGATCGACTGGTAGTTCAGTCCGATGCCGGTCTCGGTCTTGTAGGCGTCGGCCCACTTTGCGTAGATCGGGTAGGGGAACGTGGCACCGGCGCCGGAGATGTCGGCAGCGCTGGCGCTGGAAACGGCAAGAACGGCTGCAAAGCCGGCGGCAATGGCAAGGTTAAAAGGTTTCACCTGGCCTCTCCTCATGGTTGAGCGTGCAGTGGGATAAGCGGAGCGCAATCCTGTTGCGCGGCTTGGGTCGTTCCCAAGTCGCGGGCAACTTAGTGGGGCCGGGTGATATTCATGTGACCGTTAGATGACACTATGATGACACCACAACTACCTGATCTTGCTCGCTCTTTTCGTTTCTCACCGGCGCCGCCTGTGGAAAAGTCACCCGAAATGTTGCACCCTCGCCGGGCCGGCTCTCGATCGCCATCCGCGCCCCGTGACGGGCGAGGATATGCTTGACGATGGCGAGTCCGAGACCGGTGCCGCGGTGCTTGCGACTGGCATCGACGTCGATCCTGTAGAAGCGCTCGGTAAGGCGCGGGATATGCTCCTCCGGAATCCCCGGCCCGTAGTCGCGAACCGAAACGACCGGCCCCTCCGGAGCCGCCGCCTGCTTGATGGTGACGTCGACGCGGCCACCTGCCTGACCGTATTTGCACGCGTTCTCCAGCAGATTCTCGAAAAGCTGGATCAGTTCGTCGCGGTCGCCGGCGACGGTGACCGGCCCCTCCGGCAGGTGCGTGGCGATCGTCACCTTCATGTCCCTGGAGAGCGGCTCCATGGCATCGCTCAGGTGCCGGATCACCGAACAGAGATCGACCTCGCCCGAAGGGCGGACATGCTGCTTCATCTCGATCCGCGACAGCGACAGCAGATCGTCGACGAGCCGGCTCATGCGGTTGGCCTGTTCCCGCATCACCGCCAGGAACCGCTCCCGCGCCTCGACGTCATTGCGCGCCGGTCCCTGCAGGGTCTCGATAAACCCGACCAGCGAAGCCAGGGGCGTGCGAAGCTCGTGACTGGCATTGGCGACGAAGTCGACGCGGATGCGCTCGCTTCGTCGGCGCTCGGTCAGGTCGTCGAGGATCAGGGCAACAAAGCTCGCCTGGCGATGGCCGGCATCGAGCGGCGCGAACCACGCCGCGAACCAGCGTTCGGTCGGCACCCGTTCGGCAAAATCGACGCCTTCCGCCGGACCGCCCTTGGCCACCCGGTCGAACGCGGCCAGGAGGTCGGGGACGCGCAGGCGAAAGGACAGCGGATCCCCCGGACGAACGGAGAAGGCTTCGAAGGCGCGATGATTGGCGAAGCGAATGATGCCGCGCCGGTCGAGGACAAGGCAGGGGCTCGGCAGCGCCTCGGCGAAGAGTTTGATCCCGGTATCGGGCCAGGTGTGGTCGGCGGGCCGGGAAAGCGATGTCGGGCGCATCGCGGCTTCGTCACGGCGGATCAGGGCGACGAGAACGATCAGCCCTGCCAGCATGACGAGCGCCGCCGTCGCGCTGACCACTCCGGCAATGGCCAGAATGACGAGCAGCGCCGCGAATGCGGCAATTAGCCCGCGCGCCTCGAACAGACGGCGGAATGCCGGCACTTCCGGAGGACCAACCCGGCTGCTTTTGTCGCCCGTGTCGTTCGTGACCATCGAGACCGGCTCCGCTTCCGGGGGCTCCGCCTTGCGTTTGCCCGAATCACCCCGATGGTGACCGGCCGGCGCCTCAGGATATAAGGTCGCTGTCGCCGACGACAACACGCGTCGTCGCGGGACGCCAGGGAGGATAAGGGCACGGATGGGCGAGAAGAAGAAAGACCGGGACGCAAAGGTGCGGAGAAAGCGCCGCGAGGCGAAGCCGCTTCCGCCATCGATCGCGCCGACCGAGGACGCGCCGCGGATCGAGACCAAATTCGGTTCCTTCGATCTCGATGATTCGATCCTGCCGGAATGGGTGGAGCGGGAAGCGCTCTCGTCGGACGGCTACCCCTATGACAAGCCGATCAAGGACAAGCACTACGAAGAGGAGCTCGAGCAGCTCCAGATCGAACTGGTCAAGATGCAGCGCCATATTGGCGACGCGGGTCTGCGCATGGTTCTGGTCTTCGAAGGCCGGGACGCGGCCGGCAAGGGCGGCTCGATCTTCGCTCTCCGCCAATATCTCAATCCCCGCGCGGCGCGCGTCGTCGCCCTGCCGAAGCCGAACGAGGTGGAGCGTGGACAATGGTATTTCCAGCGCTACGTCGCCCATTTGCCGACCCGCGGCGAGATGGTCCTCTTCGACCGCTCCTGGTACAACCGCGCCGGCGTCGAGCCGGTCATGGGCTTCTGCACGCCGGAAGAGCACAAATCTTTTCTCGAGGCGGCCCCCGATTTCGAGGGGCTGCTGGTCGATCAGGGCATCGTGCTTCTGAAATTCTGGCTCAATATCGGACAGGCGACACAATTGAAGCGGTTCTTCGAGCGCCGCCACGATCCGTTGAAGGTCTGGAAACTATCGCCGATTGATTATGCGGCTATGCACAAGTGGGACGAATACACCCGGGCTCGGGACGAGATGTTCGCGGCGTCGCACCAGGCGGCCGCCCCATGGTCGGTCGTGCGCGCCAACGACAAGCGGCGCGCCCGGTTGAACATCATCCGCCATGTCCTTGCAACTCTTGACTATCCCGGCAAGGATGCCAACGTCGTGCGCAAACCCGATCCGTTGATCCTCAATGGTCCCGGGATTCTGGCCGAGGAACAGAAGGGATGACGGCCCTGCTTCCAGGTGAAGGAAAAATCTCCCGCGCATGAATGACTTCTATGCGGTCCTGACCCAGTCGATCATCGATCGCGGCCTGAGATCGGCGCGCGATCGCGAGGCGACCTATTCGCAGGCCCGGACCGCCATGATCCGACGGCTGTGGTCCTACGATCCACCGCTTGCCGAAGATGAGATCGACGCCCGCATCGGCCAGTTCGACCTTGCCGTCGACGAGATCGAGAGCAACGTCGTGGAAGTCTTCGAGCGCCTGCCGGAGACCGTCGACCGCGAAGAAACCCCCGAAGAGTCTCGCGAGGAGCCCCCGGCCCTGCCGGTCGTCGACGGCTACGACCAGGAAGCGGACTATGCGCCGGCTTTCGGTGGGAGCAGTCGCGAACGCAGCTCCGACGACGACGCGCTGACCGACGGGGAGACTGACCAGGACGACGACGGCTACGACGAAGACGAAGGCTACGACGAGGACGGAAACGAGGAAGAGGACGAGGGATTCGTCGCCGCCCAGGCGCCGCAGCGCAATTCGCTCACTGAACTCCTCAGCACCCTCGATATCCGCAGTCTCGCGGTCGAAGCCGCCCTCAATTCCGATCCGGACGAACCTCCCGCAGCCCGGGAGACGGCGGAACTGCCGGACGAAGAGATAGAGGAAGAGATAGAGGATGACGACCAGGAGGAGGATCGGCCGCGATACCTACCTCCCGGTCCCGGTCCGGCAAACGCGGGATGTGTCGGACTATCGCTATGCCCGGGAAGAGGAAGCTGTCCTCGTCGAGCCCGCGCCACGCGAAGAGTCCCGCCCCGACCGCCGTCCTCGGGCGCCGGCCGCCCGCACGCGTACGCGGCCGGCGCCGGCCATCGAACAACCAGGGCGAGGGCGAACGACGAAGCGCCCGGCCCGCCGTGATTCGGCGCGGCAACGACCGCCTGCCCCGAAAAGGGCCCCGGCCACCCAGCGGATCAGGCTTCTGATCGCCGCGGTTGGCGCCCTTGCCGTCGCCCTCGTCGCGCTGACCGCCTACATCCTTATGCCGGGTTCCACCGCGCTTACGCCGGGTACCGACGCGCCATCCGTCGCCGCGATCGCGCCACCTCCGCCCACCGTATCGACCAGCAAGATCGGCCAGACGAGCCGCCTGCCGCCGACGGTGGACGGATCGCTTCGCAGATTTGTCCTCTTCGACGGCAGCGACCCGACCGTTTTCGAGACGGATCCAAGCAACCCGGTCCGCTTCGATGGCAGCATAGCCCGCGTTTCGACATCGACCGGGTCCGCGGGGGCCACGGCGCTGATCGGGCCGGGTCTCGCGGTCCGGCTGGCGGGTCATACGGTCCGCGTTGCCCTCATGGTGCGCTCGGCAAAGGAAAACGGATCGGCAAACATCCGCGTCGCCATCCAGAGTGGCCTCGCGGTCAGCTACTGGAAGACGGCAAACCTGACGGCCGATTTCGCCCCGATCGACCTGACCTGGCGGATCCCGACCCTTCGCACCGACCCGACAGGCGATGCGATCATCATCGAGCCCGGAATCCCCGGCGACGGCACCGGCGCCGAGATCGGCGCCATCGCGATCGATCTGCTCGACTGAGAGACCGGCGGCCAAGGACCGGGTTTGGCCGTCCCGCGGGAGGTCAGTGCTGGCGAAGCCATTCGGCGAGCCGCCCGGTCGCTTCCTCGAGCTGGTTGGCGCTGCGCAGGAAACAAAGGCGCATGAATCCGGAGGCATCGCCGAAAGCGGTGCCTGGCGCGACACCGACATTCGCTTCGTCCACCAGGCGCAAGGCCAGCGCCCGCGGGTCACTCTCTCCATCGACCGCGAAGAAGAGATAGAACGCCCCCGCCGGCTCGGCCATCCGCACCCGTCCGGTCCCGGCAAGGCCGGAGCAGACGATCCGCCGCCCTTCACGCGCGCGGGCGACCTGCGCCGCCAGAAAGTCATCGCCGTCGTTCAGGGCAGCGGTCGCACCGCGCTGCATGAAAGCCGCGACGCCGGATGTCGAATACTGGATCAGGTTCTCGATCGTCTGGCCGAGTTCGACCGGGGCGGACAGCCAACCAATCCGCCAGCCGGTCATCGCATAATTCTTCGAGAAGGTATTGACGTAGAGGATCCGCTCGTCGCGATCGGCGACGTCGTAGAAGGAAGCGGCGCGCGGTCCGTCATAGAAGAAGCGCCCATAGACCTCGTCCGCGATAATCCACAGGCCCCGCTTCGCCGCAAATTCGCGAATGGCTTCGAGTTCGGCGCGAGACGCCGTCCAGCCGGTCGGGTTGGATGGCGAATTGACGAAGATGGCGGTAGTGCGGTCCGTGACGGCGTCGAAAAGCCGGTCGAGATCGAGGGTCCAGCCCGCATTGCCAAATCCCATCGGCACCGGGATAGGCGTCGCGCCGGCAATGCCCACCGCCGCGGTGATGTTGGGCCAGCAGGGGACCGCCACCAGCACTTCGTCACCGCTTCCGGCCACCATGCGGACGGCGATCTGGATCGCCTGCATGCCGCCGCCGGTGACGAAGAACCGGTCGGGTGGAAAGTCTCCGCCGAAGACCCGCTCATGGTAGCCGGCCAGCGCCGATCGCAACTCGGGAATGCCGCGCTGGTAGGTATAGAAGGTCTCTCCGCCCGTCAGCGCCCTGGCGGCCGCGTCGGCGATGAAGGCCGGTGTCGGCAGATCGCCTTCTCCAACCCAGAGCGGGATCAGGCCGGGACGGTTCCGGCCGTAGTTGAAGACTTCGACGATGCCGCTTTCCGGCGCCTGACGCGCCTCGGCGCGCAGGATCGAAGTCAGCGTCTGGTCGGTTGCTTTGATGTCCATGGGGATAGACGCTGCGTGGCGCTTTCAATCATGTGGGGCGTCTATCGGCCCGGAACGCCACGCCTGTCCAGTCGGGCCGGCATGGCGCTGTTCGTTGCCGGACTGCTCAGCCCTTCTTGGCAAGCAGGTCGCGGATTTCCGCGAGCAGCACTTCTTCTTTCGACGGTTCGGGCGGTGCCGGCGGGGCCGCTTCCTGCTTCTTCTTGCAGCCGATTCATGGCCTTGATGATCAGGAACAGGACCCAGGCGACGATCAGGAAGTTGATCAACAGCGTGATGAAGTTGCCGTAGGCAAGAGTCGCACCGGCGGCTCGTGCCTGCTCCAGCGTCGGCTGTGGATCGCCGGACATCTGGATATACATTTCGCTGAAATCGACACCGCCGGTGATCAGGCCGACGATCGGCATGATGATGTCGTTGACGATCGACTGGACCAGTCCGCTGAATGCCGCGCCGATGATGAAGGCGACCGCCAGGTCGACCAGGTTCCCCTTCAGCGCAAATTCCCTGAATTCCTTGAGCATTTGTCGGCCCCCTCGCTGATTGCGTTCGAACGATCCTTCGATCGCCAGGTTCCTCGATGCATTAGCGCCTGCGTAGCCGCAAAATGGGCGTTCTGCAATCTTGAAGGCCCGAGTGCGAAGGCGGCGCGGCCATGTCATGCTGGCGACCGCGAATCGAACCGAAAAGAAGGCAGATCGTCCATGGCGGACACCAACTATGCCCAAAGATGGCGCGAAACCCGCATTCTGGCCGCCGCCACGATTGCCGCGGTGATCATCGTGATCCTGCTGTTTCTGGCGCTCGCCGATCCCGCCGACGCCGAAGGCTATCCGGCCGGCTTCGTCCTTGCCGCAACGGGCCTGCCGTTCGTCCTTGCGGTCATCGTCTTCTGGTCGGTCCGCCGGCAAGAGATCATCGACAGGCGGCATGGCCTTTTCGAGGATTGACGGCATGGCGTTGACGGCAAACGGGAGCAGAGGAGTCGGCAAGGTCTTCGGCCTGCTCGCCGGCGCTTTCGCCCTGTTCGTGATTGTAGTCGCCATGCTGGAAGAATTCGGACTGCCCGAGCGCATGACCTCGGTGCTCGTCATATCGATCACCATCATCGCCTATGTGGTGATGGGTCTCGTCGCCCGGACCTTGTCGCTCGCCGATTTCTACGTCGCTGGCCGCGATGTCTCGGCCGGGTTCAACGGATTGGCGACGGCAGCCGCATTCTTTTCCGCCGGCGGCATCATCGCCATCACCGGCGCCTTCTTCGGCAATCAGAGCGCGGGCCTGGCGATCGCGGTCGGCTGGGCGGGCGGATTCGTTATCCTGGCAATCGCCGTCGCGCCCTATTACCGCAAGTCCGGGGCCGTGACGTTGCCCGACCTGCTCGCGGTCCGCTTCGGCAATCCGATGCTGCGCGTTCTCGCGGTGATCCTCCTCGTCCTCTGCTCGTTGCCGCTCCTCGCGTCGGCCATTGCCATCGCCGGGTGGGTGGCCGGCTTCTCGCTGCACGTCGCGCCGGAGGTCGCCGTCATCGCCACCTGCGTCGTCCTGCTGCTTTCGTCGCTGTTCGGGGGGATGCGGGGCGTCACCCTCGTCGCCGGCGCCCAGGCGATCGTCATCCTTTTCGGCGTCGTCACGCCGTCGCTGGTCTACTCGCTTCAGCTTTACGGCCTGCCCGTCGCCCAGCTCACCTACGGCAATGCCATGGCGGATAATGCACTGGTCGGCGGGCCGCCGATCGATGTTTTCGCCAGCGGCCTGTTTTCCGCGTCGTCGCTTGACGGCTTCAACCTGTTCGCGCTTGCGCTCTGCATCGCCGCCGGGGTCGTCTCGCTCCCCCACGTCCTGGCGCGCAGCGGAACCACGAAAGGGATCGCCGATGCCCGGGTTTCGGCGGGTTGGGGGCTGGTTGTCGTCGCGGTGGTCGCGGCGACGGCGCCGGCGATCGCCGCCTTCTCGAAACTCGCAATTCTCACCGAAGTCGTCGGTGTCGAGGTCGCCGACATCCCGCAATGGATTTTCGACTACGCTGCGGCTGGTCTGGTGAAGATCTGCGGCGTCGAGGCGGTGACAGTCGCCGGAATCAGCGCCGCCTGTGGCGCCTCCACGGTGGTCAACGGCCTGACCCCCGGCGACATCGGGATTACCGCGGAGGCCATCACCCTCGGCTTCGCCGACATCACCGGGCTGCCGCATGTGCTGACCGCCCTGATCGCCGCGGCGGTCCTGGCAGCGGCGCTCGGCACGGCGGGCGCGGTTGCCATCGCGCTCGGCACGTCCGCCGGCCACGACATCTACGGCACGTTCGTCAATCGGCGGGCGCCGGCCGGCCGCCGTCTCTTCGTGTCGCGGCTTTGCCTCATCCTGTTCATCGCCATCGGCGGCTGGCTGGCGTTGCGCTATCGCGACGATGCCTTCGCTTTCGCATTCGCGACGCCATCGCTGGCCGCGGCGGGCTTCTTCCCGGCAATCGTGCTCGGCATCTGGTGGCGGCGAACCACCTTCTGGGGCGCCACTCTCGGCATGGCTGCCGGCTTCGGCGTCACCGCCGCCTATGTCTGGATGCTGCACGCCGGCATCATCGCGCCGCTGGCGATCATCGGGCTCACCGAAAACGGCATCTCGGGCGCCGCGTCGGGAATCGTCGGCGTGCCGCTCGGACTTGCCGTCACCGTCGTCGTCAGCCTGTTGACGCCGGCGCCTTCCGAAGCCCGGATGGCGGTGGTCGACGCCATCCGGCGGCCGAGCCCCGATCCCGTCCTGGAAGACCATGCCGTATAATTTCGTCTCCCCTTCCCGATGTCCGGAGTCCGCGACAGGATGAATGCGCAGCTATCCCTGTTTCCGCCGATTCAGCCCAATCGCGTCGAGCGTCTCAAGGTGTCGTCGCTGCACGAACTCCACGTCGCCGAATACGGCAATCCGGGCGGCAAGCCGGTGATCCTGCTGCATGGCGGCCCGGGGGCCGGCACCAATCCGACCATGCCGCGTTTCCATGATCCCGCCGTCCACCGCATCGTCATGTTCGACCAGCGCGGCTCGGGGCGCTCGACGCCGCATGCCGAATTGCGGGAAAACACCACCTGGGATCTGGTCGCCGATATCGAACGCATCCGCGAGCATCTCGGGATCGAGCGCTGGCAGGTCTTCGGCGGTTCGTGGGGGGCCTGTCTCGCCCTCGCCTATGCCGAGACCCATCCCGAGCGGGTGACGGAGATCATCCTGCGGGGCGTCTTCACGCTGCGCCGCAAGGAGATCCAGTGGTTCTACCAGGAGGGCGCGTCGCACATCCTTCCCGATGCGTGGGAGGATTTCCTCGCGCCGATCCCGGTCGAGGAACGCGGTGACATGGTCGCCGCCTATCATATGCGTCTGACCGGTGAAGACGAGGCCGTGCGGCTGGCCTGCGCGCGGGCCTGGAGCATGTGGGAGGGCGCCGCCCTGTCGCTGCTGCCCAATCCGGCCCGGGTCGCCGCTTTCGGCAACCCGACCTATGCGCTGGCCTTCGCCCGCATCGAGTGCCACTATTTCATCAACGGCGGCTTCATGGAGAGCGACGGCCAGCTCATCGCCAATGCCGGAATCCTCCGCGACATTCCCGGCGCCATCGTCCACGGCCGCTACGATGTCTGCACGCCCGCCTTCATCGCCTGGGACCTGCATCGCGCCTGGCCGGAAGCCGACCTCAATCTCGTCCCCGACAGCGGCCACGCGATGACGGAACCGGGGATCGTCAGCGGACTGGTCGCGGCGACCGAGCGCTTCAAGACGCTGCGCTGACCGGCGGTCAGCTGTTCGGCTGCCGCTCGCTCCTGATATCGCGCACGAGCAGGATCAGCCGCTGGACCAGCATCTCGGCGAAGCCGGGCTCGGGCTCGATTTCCGTCGCTGCCGGCGGCGGTGTGTCCACCGGCGTCCGGCCCTCGAGTTCGTCCAGCCGCCCGGTCAGCGCATCGACGCGCTCACCCAGCGCGCGAACCTGATCGGTGAGAGCCTCGACCGCGGAGCGATCCTCGGCCAGCGTTTCGCACCGCCAGACATTGTCGCGACGCGTGCAATGGGAGATCGCCCCGGTTTCGGTATCGAGGCGGATGAAGCCGTCGACGCTCGGTTCGATGGCGTATCGCCCGGTTCCGGCGTCCTGCGCGGCGACCGGAACGATCATCAGGCCAAGGATGCCGGCGGCGATCGCATGGAGGCGCATGATTCTCGTTTCCACTCCCTGGCGGCCGCGCGATGTTTTACCACGAATTGGGCCCCGAGTGTGACCCTTGCTCCGGCGCCGGTCGCTGCCTACCGTCGCCAAAGTGATTCCGAGGGGCGAATACCATGGCCGCCATCTACAAGATCTGTCCGGCGCCGTCGTGGCGTGAAGCCGAGGCGGCCGGCGTCTTCCATGGCGCCGGCATCGACGCGGAAGACGGCTATATCCATTTCTCCACCGCCGACCAGGTGGCGGAGACGGCACGGCTGCACTTCGCGGACGTCGACGACCTCGTCCTTGTCGCCGTCGACCCGGCAAGGCTCGGGCCGGCGCTCCGCCACGAGCCGTCGCGCGGCGGCGCCCTCTTCCCCCATCTTTACGCCCCGCTCGATCTCGCGGCGGTGCTCTGGGTCAAACCGATGCCGCTCGGCCCCGACGGCCGCCACCGGCTGCCCGATCTCGCCGGATGAGCGGCTACGACCTCCTGCGGCCGGTCCTCTTCTCGCTCGATCCCGAGGCCGCCCACAGACTGGCGCTGAAGGCGCTGGCGACCGGCATCCATCCGCGCCCCGAACGCCGTCACCCGGCGCTGGCGCAAAGCCTCCTCGGACTCGATTTCCCCAATCCGATCGGCATGGCGGCGGGCTTCGACAAGAATGGCGAGGTGCCGGACGCACTGCTCGCCCTCGGCTTCGGCTTCACCGAGGTCGGCACGGTGACGCCGAAGCCGCAGGCCGGCAATCCGAAGCCGCGGATCTTCCGGCTTCCCGCCCACCGGGCGATGATCAATCGCCTCAGCTTCAACGGCGAAGGCCACGCCGCCGTCCATCGCCGCCTCGCCGCCCGCAAGGGCCGCCCCGGCATCGTCGGCGTCAACGTCGGCGCCAACAAGACCACCGCCGACCGCCCCGGCGACTATGCGGCGGGCATTGCCTGCTTCAGCGACGTCGCGGACTATTTCACCGTCAACATCTCGTCGCCCAACACCCCCGGGCTTCGCGACCTCCACCACGAGGTGGCGCTGAGCGAACTCCTGTCGCGGATCTTCGAGGCGCGCGCACAGGCGCCACGGCGCGTCCCCATCCTCCTCAAGATCGCGCCCGACCTCGACGACGACGCGCTTTCCGCCACCACCGAGATCGCGCTGCGTTCGGGTGTGGACGGCATGGTGATCTCCAACACGACGGTCGCCCGTGACGCGATCGCCGGCGATCCGCTGGCATCCGAGACCGGCGGCCTCTCCGGCGCACCGCTCTTCGAACCCTCGACCGTGATGCTCGCCAAGGTCCGCAAGATCGTCGGCCGGGAGATGGTGCTCATCGGCGTCGGCGGCGTCGATTCGGCCGAAACCGTCCTCGCCAAGCTCAAGGCCGGCGCCGACCTCATCCAGTTCTACACCGGCATGGTCTACGCGGGGCCGGGCCTGCCGGCCCAAATCCTCGCCGAGCTACCGAAGCTGCTGGCGCGGGAGGGGGTGACGTCGGTCGCCGACATCGTCGGGCGGGATGCGGAAGCGTGGGCGGCTGGCGGGCCGGGCGTTTAGCCCTCTCCCGCAAACGCCATCGGCGCCTTGGCCCGAGAAACACCAGCAGCGCGATCCACAACCCGCTGACACCGAGGAGCGGGGTGCGCAACCGCCAGACGGCGATGGAGAGCGCCAGCGACAGGAGTACCATGGTGCGTATGTCGGCCGACCAGGTCGCGCGATAAAGACGCCGTCCATCTGGAAAGCGAGCGTGCCAACAAGCGGCGTCGCCGCCGCGAAGGCGAGGTAGAGCCGCGCCGTCTCGCGCACCGCCGCGTCGGTGGTCATCGCGTCGATGATCGCCGGGCCGGCGGCCCGGAAGACCAGGCTGGCCGCCTATTTTTTTGTGATAGTGCAACTCAGATTATATTCGATATCGGCCGATTTTTTTATCTTGGCCAAACTAAACCCCTGGCGTCTGGCCTGTCTTTGAAACGCCTTATACAGAATGTTTCTCAATTCCGTATCGATATCCTCATCTTCAATTTCAAAATTGTCGGGAAAATCATCTCCATCTCTTGTTTTCGACTTTGTCTTTTTGGTCGTTTTTCCATTGCCAAATATTTCATTCCAGCCCGATCGGTACGCTGGTGTCGAGACGCTTGAAAAATGACTGATAGACGATTGGGAGGCTGACTTGGGCGCAGCCTCGGCTTTCCCCGCGGCCGTGTCCGCCGGGGCGGTTTCGGCAGCGGCTGCCGGCTTCTCGGACTCTGGCTTCGTGACTTCGGGCTTCTTGACTTCGGCCTTCGGCACCTCTGATTTTTTCGGGCCAGCATCGCCTTTTTTTGGCGCCTTTACTTCACTCATGTTCTCGTCACTTCCTTCAAAAGATCATCAGACCGTCGTCTGGAAAATTTTCCGCATCATTATCACTTCCGGCTGGTGGCACAATCAGCGCCGAAGGCTGGGTTCCGCCGTTTTCGAACATTTTGATGTCCCCCGGCGAATCTCCGCTACGAGCCAGAGCGGACATCGCCTCTGGCGGACTGCCAGGTCCCGACCCTATCCCTCCCCCGGGAACGCCATCGCCGCCTTGGCCCGCGTCCGCCACAGCAGCGAGAGCCCGCGCACCCCGAGAAACACCAGCAGTGCGATCCACAAGCCGCTGACGCCGAGGAGCGGGGTCAGCAGCCACCAGACGGCGATGTAGAGCGCCAGCGACAGGAGCATCATGTTGCGCATGTCGGCGGACCAGGTCGCGCCGATGAACACCCCGTCCATCTGGAAGGCGAGCGTGCCGATCAGCGGCGTCGCCGCCGCGAAGGGCAGGTAGAGCCGCGCCGTTGCCCGCACCGCCGCGTTGGTGGTCATCGTGTCGATGATGACCGGGCCCGCCGCCCAGAAGACCAGGCTGACGACAATCGCTATGGCAAAACCCCATCCGACCGTCAGCTTCAGGGAGCGGTCGAAGGCCGGCCGATAGCGGGCGCCGACCGCGCGTCCGGCAAATTGCTCGGCCGCCGTTGCCATCCCGTCGAGGAAGAATGAACCGACGAAGAACAGCGTCATCAGGATCTGGTTGGCGGCCAGCACGACATCGCCGTGGGCGGCGCTCCGCGAGGTGAAGAAGGCGAAGGCGAAGAGCAGCGCGAAGGAGCGGATCATGATGTCGCGATTGACCGCGATCATCTTGAGCAGCGCGCCGCGATCGAGGATCACACCACGGTGCGGCATGCGCATCCGGTTGATCAGGCGGAAGGCGATTACGAAACCGAGCATGGCGGTCACCGCTTCCGCGGCGAAGCTCGCCCAGCCGACGCCGGCGACACCGTAGTCGAGCTTCAGGACAAGGACGAGGCTGAGGACGATGTTGACGCCGTTCAGCACGGTCTGGAGGAGGAGCGCCAGGCCGGCCCGATTCAGCCCGATCAGCCAGCCGAGGATGACGTAGTTGATCAGGGCGAAGGGCGTCGCCAGGACGCGGACGCCGTAATAGGTCCGCGTCGCCGCCTGCACCGCCTCGCTGCCGCCGATCAACGACAGGGCGACCTCAAGGATGACGTCCTTGAGCACCAGCACCGCCAGGCCGATGGCGACCGCGACGATCAGGGCGCGGAAGAAGGCCGCGTCGACCTCGGTGCGATCCTGGGCGCCATGCGCCTGCGCGGTCAGGCCGGTCGTGCCGCTCCGCAAGAAATTCATCGTCGTGAAGACGATGTCGAAGATCACCGCGCCAAGCGCGATGCCGCCGATCAGCGCGGCGTCGCCGAGCTGGCCGATCACCCCGGTATTGACCAGCCCGACCAGCGGCGTCGACAGGTAGGCGAGCGTCATCGGGATCGCGATCGCCAGCACGCCGCGATGGGTGACCTCGAAGGGACGGACGGTGAAGGTGGACATGACTCGGCAGACCGGGGGACGGGAGCCCGGCTGATATCACGTCCGCGGCGTCTTGGCTGCGCCTAACCGGAGGCGCCATCGCGCCGCCCGACCCGTGAGCAGCCGCATGATCAGCCAGATCGGAATCACCACGACCGCGCCGAGCAGGAAGTAGCGGAAGATCCACTCGATGGTGCCGAAACCCATGTTGTAGATGCGCATCACCAGACGTTCGAGACCGTTGAGGATGTCGTAGGGCGAGACGCCGAGCAGGCTGAGGATGATGCCGACGACGAACGACATGGCGATCAGCTGAAAGAGAACGCGGCCGGGGGATCCGCCGATAAAACGCGTAACAGTGCCGCTCATGGGTCCGGTCTCCGAAACAAGTATTGAGAGTATATAGGAAAAGCGGCTGCGATTTGAAACCGAGCGCGGCCTCGCCCCTCACTCCCGGATCAGCTTTTCCAGGCTCTCCAGCCGGTCCGCCTCGGAGGGCGGCTTGTCCCAGCGCAGCCTTGAAACCCGCGGGAAGCGCATGGCGATGCCGGACTTGTGGCGGGTCGAGCGCTGCAGCCCCTCGAAGGCGACCTCGATGACCAGCCCCTGATCGGCGCCGTGGACCACCTCCCGCACCGGGCCGAAGCGGTTGGTGGTGTTGTTGCGGACGAAGCGGTCGATCTCGGCAAGCTCCTCGTCGGTGAAGCCGAAATAGGCCTTGCCGACCGGCACCAGCTCGTCGCCGTCCTCGCCGTCGCGCCAGACGCCGAATGTATAGTCGGAATAGAAGGACGAGCGCTTGCCGTGACCGCGCTGGGCATACATCAGCACGGCATCGACGACATGGGGATCGCGCTTCCATTTATACCACGGCCCCTTCGGCCGCCCCGGCTCGTAGATCGAGTCCCAGCGCTTCAGCATCACCCCCTCGATCACCGCTTCCGGCGGAGCGGCACGGAGTGCCTTGAGCGACTCGCCATTTTCGAAGGGCACCAGCGGCGAAATATCGAGACGCTCCGATTCAGAGGCGCCCACCACCGCCTCAAGCCGTGTCCGTCTGTCCCGGAACGGGTGTCCGCGGGTGTCCGTGACCCCGTCCATGAGACAATCATAGACCCTGAGGAACGCCGGATGGCTGTCCATCAGCTTCGCCGAAACCGTCTTGCGGTTGAGGCGCTGCTGCAGGTCCGAGAAGGAACCGGTGGCAAATCCGGCCTCGCCGCGCGCGCCGATCAGCAGTTCGCCATCGAGCGCGCCTTCGAAGTCAAGTGACTGAACGACATCGGGAAATGCCGCCGAAATGTCGTCGCCGGTGCGCGTATAGAGCCGGGCGACATCGCCTTCGCGGACCGCCTGGACCCGGATGCCGTCCCACTTCCATTCCGCCGCATAGAGGTCCGGCGTGATGCCGGCAAGCTCGTCGTCGCCCAGCGCATGGCTCAGCATCACCGGCCGGAAAGGCGCGGGAATCGTGGATTTCGGCCGCTCCCCCCTGCCTTCGAGCCAGGCGAAAAGCGCGACATAGGGCGGCGTCAGTCCCGGCCAGATTTCCTCGATCTCGTTGACCGGTTTCTGGCCGAATTCCGCCAATGCCTGCTTGGCCAGCCGCGCCGAGACTCCGATCCGCAGGCCGCCGGTGACCAGCTTGATCAGGGCCCAGCGGCCGCTGGCATCGAGCGCATCGAGCAATGCCTCGATCCGCTTCGGCCCGTCGCTCCGCGACGCTGCGAGCAGGCTTTCGACGACCGCGCCGAGATCAGGCGCGCGGTTGGCGCCGGGCCGCTGCGGCCAGACCAGCGAGATGGTCTCGGCAAGGTCCCCGACATAGTCGTAGGAATAGGCAAAGAGGACCTCATCGACCCGATCGGTGACGAGGGCGCGCAGCATCGCCGGCTTGACGCCTGCGATCGACAGGTCGCCGGTCAGCGCGGCAAGCGCGTAACCGCGGTCGGGGTCGGGAACGCCGCGAAAATAGTCGACCATCAGCCGCAGCTTGACGTTCCGCTGCGGCGTCAGAACCAACCGTTCGAGAAGAGCGGCGAAGACCTGCATGCGCGGAGTATATAGGCACGCGCCGCCGCTGTTTCCGCCCGGCGGTCAGCCGGTTCCAGAATCGCCTTTGCCGTCCTTGAAGAACTTCCGCTCCCAGCGCTTCTGGGCCGCATAGCCTTCGCGGATGAACGGCGTCCAGCGGGCGATTCTCAGCATTGCTCCGTTGATCAGGTTGCCGGGGAAGCGCTGCGGCTTGGCGAAATCGACGAACAACACCACCCGCACCGCGTCCGAATGGTTCCAGGCCTCATGCTGGTAGGCGTCGTCGAAGATCAGGGCGCGCCCCTCCTCCCATCGGCAGATGCGGTCGGCGACCCGGATGCCGATATCGCCGGTCTTCGGCACGATCAGGCCGAGGTGGAACCGGAGGACGCCGTTGTAAGGTCCGCGATGCGGGGGCAGGTGTTTGCCCGGCTCGAAGATCGAGAACATCGCTGCCTTGAGCCCCGGGATCTTCTGGACGGCGCGCCAGGTTTCCGGACAGGCCCGGATCGCCTCCTCGGAGGTGTGACCGTAGGCGCAGAGCAGGAAGGTGCGCCAGCTGTTGTCGACCGAAATAACGCTGACGTCGCGGGCGATCTCGTGGAAGCCGGGAAGCTCGTCACGGCGGGCGAGCAGCCGGTCGAGCTCGGCGCGGATCGGCTTCCAGGTGCTCTCCACCTCCGCCGCCCATGGAAAGGCGGCGGTGTCATAGACAGGCGGGTTGCCGACCGTCGTGTATTTGAGGTTCTGGCGCTCGATCCAATGAAAAACGGCGCGGCCGAGCCTGTTAAGCCCGCCCTTCCGGTTCATAAGCGGTTCGAGTTCGGCGGTGTCCCGCTGCAGCTCGAGGACTTCTTCGACTGATTCACCCATGCAGCCACCTGTCCCGATTCGAACGGAACATATTGTGAGTTAACAGGAAACATGAGCCATCCCGCAACTGAAAGCCTGTCGCCTTTGGCTTTGCCGGAAACCCGGGATTCCGGACCGTCGGGCAGCCCCAGACCTGAGCGACAGGCGGAATCGGCCTTGCCGACCCCCGGCCGGCCCGGTTGCCATCGCCGACCGCGGCCCCGATAAACGGGTCGCAATCCCATGATCCGTCCGATCGATCCGCACGAGGAACACCGATGCCGTCTGAACAGCAAAAAGTCCTCACGCCCATCCTGCGCGATATCCACTTCTACTGGTTCGGGCCGCTTACCGGGCCGCGCGATCGCAATGCCGAGAAATCCGAGATGTGGTTCAAGCAGTCGGACGAGACCGACGCCCATATCCGCGAGACCTACGGCCGCCATATCGCCGAGGCCGTCGGGATCGACTGGGACCTCGAGGCGCTGACCCGCGAGGAACAGGTCGGGCTCGTCGTCCTGCTCGACCAGTTCCCGCGCAACATCTACCGGACGTCGGGCGAGGCGTTCGCTTGCGATGCCAAGGCACGAGAGATCGCCGGCAAGCTGCTCGCCGACGGCCTCGGTCGCTTCTATCTCGTCGAACAGTCCTTCGTCTGTCTGCCCTTCGAGCACAGCGAGGAGATCGCCGACCAGGACCGCTCCGTCCTGCTCTTCGCCCAGATGGCGGTCGGGGCGCCCGGCGATGTCATCGAGTACAAGCGCTTCAGCCTCGACATCGCCACCAAGCATCGCGACCTGATCCGGAAGTTCGGGCGCTTTCCCCATCGCAACGAGATGCTCGGCCGGGAGTCGACCGAGGAGGAGAAGGCCTTTCTTGCCGAGCACGGCCGAGGGTACTGACCTCGTCTACAGTTCGCCCGCCGACCGGAAGGGCAGTTCCGGCGGGCCGTCGCTGTTGGCGGCGGGCGGACGCTTCGGCGTTTCTTCGTCGGCCTCGATCTCCACCGACTCGATGCCGGCACCGCGCCTGGTGATCTTGCTGCTCGACACCTCGATCTGCTCGATATCCTTGCTGGCCTGGGCGAAATGGCCCTTCAGCCGCTGGACGCGGTCGTCGAGCCGGGCGACGTCCTCCATCATCCGGATCACCTCGTGCTGAATGACGTGGGCCTGCTCGCGCATGTTGGCGTCGCGGAGCAGCGACATCACCACCTGCACCGAAAGCATCAGTAGCGACGGCGAGACGATCACCACCCGCGCCCGGTGAGCGCGCTGGACGATATCCTCGAAGCGCTCGTGGATGTCGGCGAAGATCGACTCCGACGGCACGAACATGAAGGCGGTGTCGTGGGTCTCTCCGCTGATGCGGTACCGCTCGGCGATATCCTGGATGTGCTTGGCCGTGTCGCGCCGGAAGCGGGTCTCGGCCGCCTTCCTGAGGTCGGGATCTTCCGTCGCACGGATCGTGTTCCATGCCTCGAGCGGGAACTTGGCATCGACGACAAGAGACGGCGCCCCATTCGGAAACAGGATCAGGCAGTCAGGCCGCGTCCCGTTGGAAAGGGTCGGCTGGAAGGCATAGGCGTTCTTCGGCAACCCGTCCTGGACGATCGCCTGCATCCGCGCCTCGCCGAAGGCGCCGCGAGTCTGCTTGTTGGCGAGGATGTGCTGGAGTTCGACGACCTGGCTCGACAGGTTGGTGATGTTCTGTTGCGCCTTGTCGATGACGGCGAGCCGCTCGCCGAGCTTCGACAGGTCGTCGTGGGTGCTCCGGGTCGTCTCGGTCATCGACTGGCCGAGCTTGTGGCCGAGACCGTCCATCCGTTCGGAAAGCCCCCGGACCAGTTCCGATTGCCGGGAACCGAAGACCTCGGCCATGGTCTGCATCCGCCCCTGCATCGCGGTCTGGGCGCGAACCAGTTCGGCCACCTGGGCCTCGAAGGCATGGCCGCGCTCGGCGCGTCGCAGAGCCCGGCGCCAGGCGACGAGCAGCGCGAGCACGACGAGCGCCGCGACGATCAGCCCGGCGATCGCCGCCACTTCCCAGAGCGAGAAGCTCCGGCCGTTGAATTCGAAGATGATCTGTTCGCCCATCGACCAAGTCTATCCGATTCGGCCGGTGAGTACAAATCAGGAACGAAAAGCCATCATGAGTGTTCGAAAGTGCACTCTGCCGCAGAGGCAGCCACCGGTGATCAGCCGGTCTCCTCGCGGGCGGGCGGCTCAACTATCGACGTCTTCATCGCTCTCCTGCCTGGGGTGCTTCGGCGTCCGGCGGTATTCGTCCTTGCCCTTGACGACCTTTGGCTTGTAAAGCGGCCCGCGAAGCGCGCGGGCGTGGGGATTGCGCGGAGGCTTCCCCACCTTCGGCGACTTCGGTAGGCTTGGTTTTTTCATGTCCTCGAACGGGACGCGCGTCGGGTTGACCGCGCGCCTCGCCTTTCATATCTGAGACCCGTGGCAAAGCTCGATATCATCACCCTTCCGGACAGGAAACTCCGTCTCGTCAGCAAGCCCGTCGAACGGGTCGACGACGAATTGCGTCAATTCGCCGACGACATGCTGGAAGCCATGTATGCCGCGCCCGGAATTGGGCTGGCGGCGATCCAGGTTGGCGTCCCGCGGCGCATGCTGGTCTGCGACGTCGCGCAGCGCGAGGACGAGGAAGCCGAGCGGGACCCGATGGTCCTGATCAACCCGGAAATCCTCAGCTATTCGGACGAAGGCGTCGTCCGTGAGGAAGGCTGCCTGTCGATCCCGGACTATTTTGCCGAGGTGGAGCGCCCGGACGCGGTTCGCGTCGGCTTCATCGACCGCGACGGCAAGAGCCAGGAGATCGAAGCCACCGGCGTTCTCGCGACCTGCCTGCAGCACGAGATCGATCATCTCAACGGCAAGTTGTTCATCGACTACCTGTCGAAGCTCAAGCGCGACATGGTTATCCGGCGGTTCACCAAACAGGCAAAGCTTTCGCCCAAGCCGGCCGTCCTCTAGCGCTCGCTTTTTCCTCATCCCGACACCGACGTCCGGTCTTTTTTGACCAGGCGCAAGGAACAAAAACTGATTGACGGACATTGTTCCGCAATGCCCCGTGGTCGTAATGTGTCGCGGTTCGTGGGTCTCGGGAAGGCACAGGGAGCAGCAAATATTATGAAAATGTGGATCATAACGGTCGCCGCCGTTTCCGGGCTGGCGCTCAGTGGGTGCACGCCGGGTCAGGGCGCGCTGGTCGGCGGCGCCACCGGCGCGGCAGTGGTCGGCCTGGCGGGCGGATCGCTCGGTGCGGCAATCGTCGGTGCCGGGATCGGCGCGGTCGCTGGCGCGGTGCTGGTCAAGCAGACCGGCGGCACCTGCTATTACAAGTACAAGGGCAAGTATTACAAAGAGCCCTGCCACCACTGATAGGCGACGCGGGCGTTCGTCCCCGCGGTCGGCGCGGGGAGGTTGCTTCCGGTCGTTGCCTTGTTGTGGGAGACGGTGCGACGGGTTATGCGCAGGCCGGTGTTAAACTGGTGCCCGCATGACCCTTCGCATTGCCTTCTTTGGAACACCCGCCTTCGCGGTCCCGACCCTGACCGAGATCGTCGGCCAGGGCTACGAGGTGGCGGCCGTCTATACCCGGCCGCCACGCGCCGCCGGGCGCGGCATGGCGCTCCGCAAATCGCCGGTCCAGGAGATAGCCGAGCGTTTCGCGATTCCCGTCGAGACGCCCCGCAGCCTCAGGAACGAGGAGGCGGCGACCCGCTTCGTTGCCCTCGCGGCGGATATCGCGGTGGTCGTCGCCTATGGGCTGATCCTGCCGCCGGCGATCCTCGACGCTCCCGCCCATGGCTGCCTCAATCTCCACGCATCGCTGCTTCCCCGCTGGCGCGGCGCCGCCCCGATCGCCCGTGCGATCATGGCCGGGGACCGGGAGAGCGGGGTGATGGTCATGCGGATGGAGGAAGGCCTCGATACCGGACCGGTGGCGATGGCCGAGCGCGTGCCGATCGGTCCCGACATGACCGCCGGCGAACTCGGCGAGCAACTGTCCCGGCTCGGCGCCGACCTGATGGTGCGGGCGCTCGCGGCGCTTTCGCGCGGCGGACTCGAGACGGTTCCGCAAGCCGCCGACGGCGTCACCTATGCCGCCAAGATCGACAAGGCCGAGACCCGCATCGACTGGTCGCGGCCGGCCGAAGAGGTCCACAACCACATCCGCGGATTGTCGCCCGATCCCGGTGCCTGGTTCGAGGGCACGTTCGGCCGCAATCCCGAGCGGATCAAGGTGCTTCGCTCGTCATTGGCCGATGGCGGCGGCTCGCCCGGATCGGTCCTCGGCAATCTGACCATCGCCTGCGGTACGGGGGCTGTCCGCCTCGGCGAACTGCAGCGCGCCGGCAAGCAACCGGTCAAGGCCGAGGCCTTCCTGCGTGGGGTTCGCGAAATGCCCGAGGCCGTCCGGTAGCCGAACCCGGGACCGAATTCGAAAACCGTGGACCAGGATGCTATTAAGGGTTGAAAGAACCCTCTCGACGTTGAAGGTCCAGATGCGCTTCTGCTTCGCCCTTTTTTTCGTTCTCGGGCTTTCTTCAGCCAATGCAGCGCCCAACATCGTATTGATCTACACGGACGATCAAAATGTCGGGACCGAGATGGACATGCCCGCCTTGATGCAAATGGCGGATATGGGCATCACCTTCATACGGAGTTTCGTCGATTATTCTTTGTGCTGTCCGGCGCGGGCATCGATGATGCTTGGGCAGTCGTCCCACAACACGGGCATCGTCGGAAACAATCCGGAGTCATTCGGGACTTATCTGCGCTTCAAGCCGCTTGAGAAAAATACCTTGCCGGTATGGCTCAAGAGCGCCGGCTACAGGACCGGCTTTTTCGGCAAATTCATGAATAAATACAATGAGCGGCATCACATTCCGCCAGGGTGGGACAGGTGGTTTTCCTACATTGGGGCGCCACATGCGTATAACAATGAGTATAATGACAATGGAACGCCAGTAAAGATAAGTGAATATGGCGATGATATTATTCGAGATAAGTCAATAGACTGGATTCGTGATAGGGAAAATGACTCCGTTCCCTTTTTTGCAATGATTTCAACCCATGTGCCGCATGCGCCGAACAAACCGCCGCCACGATACGAGGGGGCCTTTGACGATCTGGATTTGCCGCGGCCGCCAAATTTCAATGAGAGGGACATTACCGACAAACCATATTTTCGTCAGCCGTCCCGGATGAAGAAGACTGCTATCCGGCGCCTGATCGTCAGCCACAGGAGACGCCAGGAACAACTGATGGTCGCGGACGAGATCCTCCAGGCGGTCATCGATGCGCTTCGCGAAGCGGACCTACTCCAGAATACGATCGTGATCTACACGTCCGACAACGGGTCCTCCCAGGGTGAACATCGAGTCCCAGCAGGCAAGAAGATCGTCTACGAGGAGGTCATCCGTGTCCCGCTCATTGTCAGCGGCCCTGGTATCCCCCGGGGCGAACAGCGCGAGCAACTTGTCAACAATCTCGATCTTGTCGCGTCTATCGTCGACTGGGCCGGTGCGGAACCGCAGCGGCAGCTCGACGGGAAATCGATGGTTCCGATCATTCGTGATCCCAGCGCTCCGTGGCGCAGTCATCTGCTGGTGCATGGGCAAGCGAGCCACACTCTTGCCGTCGATATCGATCGGACGATCAATCGCTTTTCTGCAGTCAGAACGAACCGATGGGTGTTTTCAAGAAACAAGCTTGCCGGCGCGACCTACGACTTTGCCAAATGGTTGCCGTTCGCGGTGTCCGTTTCCCAGCCTCTCGGCATCGTGCCGTTGCTTGGCGCGATCGTCTTCGCGGTGTGGGGACAACCGGCACCGATTGTCGAGGAGCTCTATGACCTGCAGGCGGACCCGTGGCAGTTGGAGAACAAGATCGCTGACCCGGCCTACGCTTCGGTGATTGCCACACTGCGAGCGCGTGTCGACACCTTGTCGACCTGTAAGGGTGACTCATGTTGGATGACGATGCCTGAGCCGGACGGCCCCGAATAGGAACGAAGTGCCCAGGGAAATCGCCTACGGACGCTGAAGGAAGAATGCGTAGCCGCGGGCGCTGTTGGGGGACTCGAACCAACCGTCCGGGAAGAGATCCGGACGCGCGCCGATGACCTGGCGGATCCGGACCGCGATTTCCGGCTCGTAATCGCTGAATTCAAGCCAGGTGACGATGCCGCTGAGGCGCGTGAGCTCGTCGTCGCCTTCGCCGAGCGACTTCGAGCCGGTCGGCGACAGATTGCCGATCACCTCGTTGTTCTGGACGATATATTTCAGGAAGGTGTCGGTGATCGCCCTGACCAGCTTGTCGGGTACGTCGTAACCGGCGGCGTAGGCGCGATAGATGAAGGGGACGGTCTGCGAAGCCTTCCAGATCCTTTCCGAATATTCGCGACCGTTGTTGCCGATGCTCTGATCGGCGAAATAGGGAAAGTATTTCCAGTGGACGGTCCCGTCGTCCTCGGTCGTCACCCCGGCCTCGAAGATCTTCAGGATGTCATCGGCGCGTTTCTTGAAATCCTCGTCGCCGGTCAGCGCATAGAGGTTGATCAGGACGCTTCCCAGCGTGTGGATGTGATTTGTCGCTTCGGGTCCGCCGGTCATCGGCCGGTTGTACCAGTCCATGTCGGTGCCCGGGATGCGGAACCGGTCGCTGTCGAAGTTGGCGATTGCGGATTTCGTGGCTTCGACAAAGCGATCGGCGGCGGGACGATAGGAGGCGAGCGCAGGGTCCTTGCTGACGATGACGGCGAATTTTGTCGCCGGATAGGTGATGCGTGCCGCGTAGGTGATATGGGACACCCATGCCCCGGTCTTGAACGGGTTGAGCCAGAACCAGGGCACGTCGCGATATTCGCCCCAGGACGTGGTGATCCTGCGGTGGTATTCGTCGCCGTAGCCGCGCTCGCTGTCGCGCAGCCCGAGCACCTGGTCGAAATAGGAAACGAAGAGGTCGAGGAACCGGCGATCCCCGGTCTTCTCGTAAGCCGTGAGTGCGGCTTCGCTGATATACCCGCCGTTCCAGGCCAATTGCCCGCTTCCCCGCCTGCCGAGATCGCGGATTGTCTGAAGCACCACCTCTGCCTGGCGGGACAGGTAGTCGTGGAGGACGTTGGCATTGAAGGAGGTGGTGATCAGCAGTCGATAGGCGCCTGCCGCGTCGAGACCGTCGACCCCGCCCGGGAGGAAGCAGGCGATATCCCTGACCGATGCGGGTTCGGCGCCAGCCTTCAGCTGTCGCCAGACCTTTTTGTAGTTGTTGAAGGCATGGCCCGGGGCGAGGACATCGTCGCAAGCGGGGGCGGCGACGGCCAGGCCGCTGGCGAAGATCAATGCGAAAAAGCCGACGATGATCGAGGGAAAGCGCATGGGATCCGCTCAGAAGCCGGTCGCGAAATGACCGGCGGACGGGTTGGTCTATAGCGCAGTTTGGCGCTTTTTCGAGGCAGCCGGTGCCGCCGCCGGTTCCCTGCGGTCCGTCGTCGTGGGAGAAGGGGCCGGACGGGACGCGTTCCCTCATGCTGTCGAGACGAATCCTTGCCGCGCTACAAGCTCACCATCGAATATGACGGCGGTCCCTTCGTCGGCTGGCAACGGCAGGAAAATGGCCGATCCGTCCAGCAGGCGATCGAGGAATCGGCTGCACGTTTTTCCGGCGAGACCGTCGTCGTGAAGGGCGCCGGGCGAACCGACGCCGGCGTCCATGCGCTCGGCCAGGTCGCCCATCTCGACTTCGCCCGCGACTGGTCGGGAGAAACCGTCCGCGACGCGCTTAACGCCCACCTGCGGCCCGAGCCGGTGAGCATCGTCGCGGCCGAGCCGGTGCCGCCGGATTTCGACGCGCGCTTCTCGGCGATCGCACGGCATTACCTCTACCGCATCACCGACCGGCGCGCGCCGCCGGCCCTCGATCGTGGCCGTGTCTGGTGGGTGTCGGCCGGGCTCGACGCCGACGCCATGCACGAGGCCGCCCGTGCCCTCCTCGGCCAGCACGATTTCACCACCTTCCGCAATGCCCAGTGCCAGGCGAAATCCCCGATACGAACGCTCGACCGGCTCGACGTCAGCCGGGCGGGCGGGGAGATCGAGGTCCGGGCATCGGCGCGTTCCTTCCTCCATTCCCAGGTGCGCTCGATGGTCGGCACCTTGAAGAAGATCGGAGAAGGCCGCTGGCCGGTCGCGGCTGCCGGAGAGGCGCTTGCCGCCCGTGACCGCAAACGCTCCGGCCCGGTCGCCCCCGCCTGTGGCCTTTATCTCGTCGCCGTCGACTATCCACGGCCGGAGCAAGAGCCGATCTGATTGGCATCTGCCGCCGATCTCATGGCTCCGGGCCAACGGCGGGTGGTTGTCTCTCACCCCACGGCCTACATCCCGAACACCAAGTCGAGGGCGAGCGCGATCGTCAGGCTGATCGCGAGATCGAGCACGACGATGCCGATGGCAAAACCGATGCCGACGTCGAGGGCGCGGCGCGCGATGAGGAAATTGTAGCGCAACACCACCATCAGCGAGGCGAGCATCAGGAAATTGGCGACCTCGGCGTTGACCAGGCCGATGATGACCAGCAGACCGATGGCGCCGAACGGCGCCAGCGCGATGACCGAGGCCCAGTTGCGGGCAACGATGAAGGCGGCGTAGTGGCGCTGGATGCCGAGCGGCCGGGCGGCAAGCGCCAGCACCAGCGGCAGCATGATCCAGTCGAGTCCGAGGCCGAAGGCGCTGTCGAGAAACAGGGCGAGGACACTCTGGTCCGCCGCCGCCGGCATACTGGCCGCCGCGACGATCTGTTCGGCCAGCGTCGACAGGATATAGGCGGGTAAAAGAAGAACGATGACCCGGAAGGAGCGCCAGAATCCCTCGACGCTGACATCGAAATAACGCATCGCGTTGGGTCGATCGAGAAAAAGCTCCCAGGCGCCGGTGAGGGAGTGGACGATCTCGTCCCGATCAAGCATCGGAAGCCTTGGCGAAATAGCGGTCGAGGAAGCCGCGATAGACCGCCGCGAGGCTCGTCAGATCGGCGAGCGGAACCCGTTCGTCGACCTGGTGCATGGTGTCGCCGACCAGGCCGAACTCGACCACCGGACAGACGCCCTTGAAAAAGCGCGCATCGGAGGTGCCGCCGCCGGTCGAAAGCTCCGGCGTCTAGCCCGGTCACGTCCCCGATCGCTTGCGCCAGCGGCGCGATGAGGGCTTCCGACCGGGTCAGGAAGGATTCGCTCGCCCGGTGGGCGACGGTCAGTTCGTAAGCGTCGCCATCGGCCGCCGCGTCAAGCTCGGCGC
The DNA here is from genome assembly GCA_963812275.1 of uncultured Alphaproteobacteria bacterium. GTDB lineage: Bacteria > Pseudomonadota > Alphaproteobacteria > Rhizobiales > Kaistiaceae > Bauldia. The sequence continues at coordinate 39,717 of CAWEUQ010000012.1, forward strand.
GGATGAAGTCGGTGAGCGAGGCGGCCGACCAGCGATCGTTGAAGCGCACGTTGAAGCGGGCCGTCGCCTCGGCCGGGATGACGTTGAAGGCCGGATTGCCGACGTCGATGCTGGTCAGCTCGAGGTTGGAGGGCTGGAAATCGGCGGTCCCGTCATCGAGGCGGGCCCCGGCCAGCCGATGGACCATGCGCACGAGCCGCGGCACCGGATTGTCGGCAAGGTGCGGATAGGCGGCATGGCCCTGCCGGCCTGGTACCCGGATCGTGCCCGACAGGCTGCCGCGACGGCCGATCTTGATCGTGTCGCCGAGGCGGGCGACGGAGGTCGGCTCGCCAACCAGAGCGGCGTCGAACCGATGTCCCTCCGCCAGCGCCCAGTCGAGAAGCTTGACCGTGCCGTTGATCGACGGCCCCTCCTCGTCCCCGGTGATCAGCAGCGACAGTGTGCCGACCGGCCCGCCATGGGCGGCGAGGAAGCCGGATGCAGCCGCGACGAAGGCGGCGATGCCGCCCTTCATGTCGACGGCACCGCGCCCCCAAAGCATGCCGTCGGCAACGTCCGCGGCAAAGGGCGGATGGCTCCAGCGCCTCTCCTCGCCGGGCGGCACCACGTCGGTGTGACCGGCGAAGACCAGGTGCGGGGGACGGTCGCCGATCGTGGCGAAGAGGTTCTCGACATCCGGCGTCCCGGGTTCCGAAAAGACCAGCCGATCGGTGCGGAAGCCCGCCACTCCCAGCGTGTCGGCGAGATAACGCAGCGCGCCGCCCTCGTCCGGCGTGACCGACGGGCAGGCGATCAGGGCTTTCAGGCAGCCGACAGGATCGATGGGGACATGTGTCATCGGGGCCGATCTATCGCCGTCGCCGGTGGTCGCGTCAATCCGGACGGAAGGACGGAGCCGGCCCATAGGCGTTCGGACCGGCGTTGCCGGCGGCCAAAGCCAGCGCGACCAGCCAGAAGATGCCGATCACCGGCACCGCCAGCAAAAGGCAGAAGGTTCCCGAAATACCGAGGTCGTGGCAGCGCTTGGCCGCCATCGTCAGTTGGGCGATCAGCATCGGAATCCAGAGGCTGGCGATCATCACCGAGGCGAAGGTCGCCCAATCCTCCCGGGTCAGCAGCAAGGCCAGAAGCGAGGCGTTGATGGCGAGAAGCAGCCCCGCGCCCAGCGCATATTCACGCCGGGCGATTCGTCCCTGCGGCCGGAAGAAGAAAGCGAAGAAATCGTCAAAGCCGACGGACCGCATCGAACCGGATACAGGATGAAGGGGGCGCGGCCGAACCCTCACGGGCCGCGTCCCCAAAGTCAACCGGAGTCCGGTCAGGCGCGACCCTCGAGCGGATCCGGCCCGTAGGTGTTGGAGCCGACCGTACCGCGCAGGATGCCAAGCTCGATCAGGTACCAGATGCCGACGATCAGCAGCAGGATACCGAAGATCCAGTCGAGGGCGTTCTGGTTGAACGGATTGCCCATCACGCCGATCAGGGTCAGCAGCGACTGCAGTAGTGTCAGACCGATGCCGATCAGCGCCAGCGAACCGGGTTTGTTGCGGTCCTGAAAGCGCTTCGCCGACAGGGCGTATGACGGGTAGAGCAGGATCAGATTGAGGATCAGCATCGCGATCCGGCCGGCGATAGTAAACGCGCCGCCGAAGATCCAGCTGATAATGACTGCGAGGATGATGGCAATGACGACGAGGATGACAAGGCCGGCCCACCACTGACTCCGGGGAATCCGTCCGCTCGTCGATGTCAGAATATAAGCGAAATCCATGGCGCCCTCCGCTTTCCGCTCCACGACAGGAATTCTGCCGCAAGTCTAGCTGAGTCGGCCAGGATTCGACACTGGCAGGTTTCAGGGTCGCCACCCGCCAATTCCGGGCCTTTCCGGCGAAGATCAGTCGCGCAGCAGCTCGTTGACGCTGGTCTTGGCGCGGGTCTGTTCGTCGACCTGCTTGACGATGACGGCGCAATAGAGCGACGGCCCGGGCTCGCCGCCCGGCAGCGGCTTGCCCGGCATGGCGCCGGGGACCACAACCGCATAGGGCGGCACGCGGCCGCGATGGACCTCGCCGGTGGCGCGGTCGACGATCTTGGTCGAGGCGCCGATATAGACGCCCATCGACAGCACCGCCCCCTCGCCGACGACGACGCCCTCGGCGACCTCCGATCGGGCGCCGATGAAGCAGTTGTCCTCGATGATCACCGGCCCGGCCTGCAGCGGCTCGAGGACGCCGCCGATGCCGGCGCCGCCGGAGATGTGGCAGTTCTTGCCGATCTGGGCGCAGGAGCCGACCGTCGCCCAGGTATCGATCATCGTTCCCTCGTCGACATGGGCGCCGAGATTGACGAAGGAGGGCATCAGCACGACGCCCGGCGCGATGAAGGCCGAATGGCGGACGATGCAGTTCGGAACGGCCCGGAAACCGCCCTTCTCGAACTCGGCCGCGCCCCAGCCGTCGAACTTCGACGGCACCTTGTCCCACCACGACGCGTCGCCCGGTCCGCCCTTGATCGCCGTCATCGGGTTGAGCCGGAAGGACAGCAGCACCGCCTTCTTCAGCCATTGATTGACGACCCAGGCGCCGTCCTTCTTCTCTGCGACCCGTGTCTCGCCCCGGTCGAGGAGATCGAGGGCGCCAGCGACCGCATCGCGGACGTCGCCCGTCGTCGCGGCGCTGATCGTCTCGCGCTTGTCGAAAGCGGCCTCGATGATGGCTTGCAGGGCAGCGGTGTCGGCCATCGGATCTCAGCTTCAGGGATCATTTCCGCGGAACCTAGGCGATGGCCGCGTGGGCGCAATCGGCGGCGGAATCGGCGTGAAGACGCGAGAGACGGCGCTGCGATGCACTCATGACGGCCCGCTCAGGCAGCGACCAGCGCCGTCGGCGTCGGCCGTTTCGGGTCCAGCGAGACCAGCACCCGGTCGATACGCCGACCGTCCATGTCGACGACCTCGATGGTCATGTCCGGACGGATGATCCGGTCCCCCGTCACCGGCAGCCGGCCGAGTTCGGCCGTGACGAAGCCTGCGACGGTGTCGAAATCCCGACCAGACGCCAGACCGTCGATCCCGACCAGATCCTCGAATTCGTCGATCGGCAGCATGCCGTCGACCAACCACGATCCATCGGCGCGTCGCACGACCATCGCCTCGGCGGGTTCGCCGCGCTCCGGCAGATCGCCGGCGATGCTTTCCAACACATCGGTGGCGGTGACGATCCCCTCGGTCGTTCCGTATTCGTCGACGATCAATGCGACGTGGACGGCTTCCGTGCGGAACAGGTCGATCAGCCGGAGCACCTGCGTCCGATCGGTGATGACGAGCGGCTTGCGGGCGATCGCCCCAAGATCGATGGCCTCGGCCCGGAGCACGCGCGAAAGGATGTCGCGGGCATCGACGAATCCGATCGGGTGATCGATATTGCCCTCGCAGACCAGCAGGCGGCTATGACGTTCCTCGCCAATGGTCTCGACGATTGCTTCGCGGCCGGCGGCTCGATCGATCCACACCACGTTGGCGCGCGGCGTCATGATCATCCGCACCGAGCGGTCGGCGAGGCGGAGGACGCCATCGATCATGGCCCGCTCCTGCGGGGCGAAAACGCCGGTCCGAGTCCCGGCATCGATCAGCGAGCGGACTTCGTCCTCGGTGATGGTCGTGTCCCGCGCCGCGGCGAGACCGAGAAGCCGCAGGAGCCCGTCGGTGGATTGCTTGAGCAGCCAGACGACCGGCCCGGCAAGTCGCGAAAGCGCGTGCATCGATCCGGCAACGAGCACCGCGGCCCGCTCGGGGTTGGCGAGCGCGATCCGCTTCGGCACCAATTCGCCAATGACCAGAGACAGGTAGGTGATCACGACGACGACAATGCCGAGGGCCACCGGTCCGCCGTTCGGAGCGATCCAGGCGATCCGGTCGAGCACCGTGCCCAGCGAATCGGCGATGGTGGTGCCGCCGAAGGCGCCGGCGAGAATTCCGACCAGGGTGATGCCGATCTGGACGGTCGAAAGAAACCGGCCCGGATCGTCGATCAGGCCAAGCGCGGTGCGTGCACCCGTGGCCCCGTCGCGGGCAAGGTCTTCCAGCCGTGACCGCCGCGACGAAACGATCGCTAGTTCGGACAAGGCCAGCACGGCGTTGACCAGCGTCAGCAGAATGACGACGGCGATCTCGACAATCAGCATCGCGGTTGCTCCCCCTCCCGGGTGACCGAGCCGGTCCGGGCTCGCCGCGACGATAGTAACCGATCAGGCGTGCGGTGCCGCGATCGCCTCGAGCACCTTGTCGAGAAAGGCGCCGAGATCGTCAGTGAGGAATTCGACATGGGGCTCGTCGCGGCCCTCGGCCTCCCACTCCTCGTGGAAGACCTCGCGGGTTCCGCCGGGGACGACCAGCACGGTCCGCATGCCGAGCGCCGCCGGCACGGCAAGATTGCGCGACAGATCCTCGAACATTGCCGCCCGGGCCGGATCGATGCCGGTCTCGGCGATGAATCCGTCATAGGTCTCGCGATTGGGCTTCGGCAGCAGCTTCGAGCGCACGATGTCGAAGATGTCCTCGAAGTGGTCGGTGACGCCGAGCCGTTCGGCAACCTTCTCGGCGTGCGCCCGGCTGCCATTGGTGAAGATGAACTTGCGGCCGGGCAGCCGCCGCAGCGCGGACGCCAGCCGCGGATCGGGCTGTACGACCGAGTGGTCGATGTCGTGGACGAACTCGAGAAAGTCGTCCGGCTGGACGCCATGCTCTTCCATCAGTCCGCGCAGGGTCGTTCCGTAGCGCCGGTAATAATCCTTCTGCACCGCATGCGCCTCGGCGGGCCCCATCTTCAGCAGGCGCCCGACATAGTCGTGGATGCGCTGGTCGACCTGGAGGAAGAGGTTGGCGTGGCGCGGATAGAGGGTGTTGTCGAGGTCGAAGATCCAGCCGTCGACCTCTGCGAAAGCCTGGAGATCGCCGATGGAATGCCCATTCGCCGGGCGCGGCGACCGTGTGTCGTTCATGGCAGGATCAGCGTTCCCGCGCCGTGGTCGGTGAAGAGTTCGAGCAGGACCGAATGCGGCGTCTTGCCGTTGAGGATGACCACGCCTTCGACGCCGCGATCGAGCGCCTCGATGCAGGTCTCGACCTTGGGGATCATGCCGCCCGAGATGGTGCCGTCGGCGATCAACTCTCTCACCTCGGCGACCGTCAGCTCCTTGATGAGCTTGCCGTCGCGATCGAGCACGCCGGGAACGTCGGTGAGGAAGAGGAGGCGGGCGGCGCCCAACGCGCCGGCGATGGCGCCGGCGAAGGTGTCGGCGTTGACGTTGTAGGTCTCGCCGTCGGCGCCGGGTGCGACCGGCGCGATCACCGGGATCAGTTCCGCCCCGAGCAGCATGTCGATGACGGCGCGATTGATGGTCTTGGGCTCGCCGACGAAACCGAGGTCGACGACCTTTTCGATATTGGAATCGGGGTCGATCTCGGTGCGCCGCAGCTTCTCGGCGACGACCATGTTGCCGTCCTTGCCGGACAGGCCGACCGCCTTGCCGCCCTCGGCGTTGATCGCCATCACGATCTCTTTGTTGATCGAGCCGGCCAGTACCATTTCGACGACATGAACCGTACGCTTGTCGGTCACCCGCAGTCCGCCGCGGAATTCCGACTGGATGTCGAGCTTCTTCAGCATCTCGCCGATCTGCGGGCCGCCGCCATGGACCACGACCGGCCGCACCCCCGACGTCTCGATCATGGTGATATCGCGGGCGAAGGCCTTCGACAGCTCGGCGTCGCCCATCGCATGGCCACCGTATTTGACCACGACGATCTTGCCCTCATAGCGCAGCATATAGGGCAGCGCCGCCGATATCAGGCGGGCCTTGGCAATCGCGTTCTCGGTATCCTGATCGTAGGTATCGACCATGTATTCGCTCTCGATGGCGGTGGGCGGCCTCTATAGCCGCTCAGGCTCCGCCCGACAATCGCAGGGGCAAGCGGCGCGGATAAGGCGTCATCCGGGTTTCGCCGTCTATTCCAGCGTCACCGTCTCCGGATCGAACATCATGCCGTCCTCGCCGATATCGACGTAGATGACCCGGTCGGGAAACCGCGTGTCGGTCATGAAATACCGGATGCCGTGGGTGGACCAGCCATAGTCGCCGCAGGGTGGCTCCGGAACTTCGTCGACGGGCGTCGCCTCGAAGGCCGCCTTGCGGGCGCCGGTCGGCTGGATGTCGAAAAAGGCGATGGTCCTCGCCGCCGGCCGGATGGCGGCGGGGGCGAAGACGCATTCCTCGTCGTCGGGGATATAGCCCCGGCGCCGGAGATCCGGAAGGATGGCGGAGACCGGAGCCTCGGCGGGCTTGGCGAAGGTCTGGAGAACGACCGCGACATCGCCGCCGTCGACGGTCAGGGCAAAGCCCGGCAACGCTTCGTCGTAGCGCAATTGCCAGAGGCCGGTATCGAGATCGCAGCGTTCGGCCCAGACGCCGATGCCGCCGCCCGCCTTCCATTCCCAGCCGCACCGCTCGGCATCGGTGCTGCCCATCGGCTTTGGCGGCTCGGCGAAAGCCGGCGCGACGAGACATGCTGAGCTGAAGACGACGACCAAAAACCGACGCATTGCCGTAACCTCGATGGACGGAAGCAAGCGACATTAGCACGTCCGTGAACTCTTTCGTGGCTGCGGCGACCGCGGACTTGAATGTCGGGCGTGGCGTCCGTACAAGCCGGACTCACTTCGATTCCGGCGCGCGCCACGGGGGCACCGATGTTTCGTCTCATTCTGGTTTTGATCGTCGCCGCTCTTGCGTTGCCGCTCCTGGTCGAGGGCACGACATCGCCATGCGAGGCGCTGGAACGCCGCCTCGCCCAGGCCGAATCGCGGAAAACCGGACTCTCGAACCTGATCGACGGCCTCACCCCGCAGGTCACCGGCAGCGGCATGGCGTCGGTTGCGGTCCGGGAGAAATATCCCGATCTCCCGCCCGTGCCGGCCTGCTACCTGGTTTATTACGAAACCTATTACCACGCGATCGCCGGCAGCTAGCCGACAGCCGCGTCGCGGTTCACGAGAGGTCGGCGATCTCCGCCCGCAGGTCCGCTATCCCGAGGCCTGTGCGCGAGGCGGTGATCATCACCTCGGGATGCGCCGCCGGGCGCTTGGCGATCGCGCGCCCGGTTTCCGCCACCACCTCGTCGAGGTCCTGCTGCTTCGGCTGGTCGCATTTGGTCAGCACGATCTGATAGGAGACGGCCGCCTTGTCGAGCAGGTCGAGCGCTTCGAGATCGTTGGCCTTCACGCCGTGGCGCGCGTCGACCAGGACATAGACCCTGCGAAGATTCGACCGTCCGCGCAGATAGTCGAAGATCAGCCGGGTCCAGTTGCCGATCGCCGCTTTCGAGGCGCGCGCGTAGCCGTAGCCCGGCATGTCGACGATGCTGAGACTGCCGCCGGCGGCGAAGAAATTCAGCTCGCGGGTTCGTCCGGGGGTGTTCGAGGTTCGCGCCAGCGCCTTCTGGCCGGTCAGCGCATTGATCAGCGACGACTTGCCGACATTCGACCGGCCGGCAAAGGCGACCTCGATTCCTGCGCGCGGCGGCAACCCCTCGACCGAGCCGGCGCTCATCACATAGGCCCAGGGGCCGGCAAACAGGAGCCGTCCTCGTTCCAGTCTCGCGGCATTCGCTTCGAGGTTTTCGGGCATGGCTCAGCCTGCCTCCCGCAGCGCGGCGATGTCGGCGACAACGGATCGCGCCGCGACGCGCGGGGAGCCCGGCATCGGGTGCGGCTGACGCGGATCGGGGCCGTTCATGATCGCGCCGCCGGCGCGGCTCGGGCCGGAGATCAGGCTTCGGCCGGCCGGGTCGGCTTGCCTGTCGGCTTTTGCCGCTTCGGGGTCGGCTTCGCCTTCGGCGCGGCCTTCTTCTTCGGCGTCGCGGCCTTGGCCGGCACCGACTTGGCGGGCTGCGAGTCGTTGGCCGGCTTCGGGGCTTCCACCAGCTTGGTGCCGCCGCCGGAACCCTTGGGCTTGCTTCCCGGGCCGCCATCCGCCGGACCCGATTTCTTAAGACCGAGCGATTCCAGGATGTTGCCGAGCAGGTTCACGTCGACGCCCTGGCGGCGCATGATGAAATATTGCTGGGAGACCGAAAGGGTATTGTTCCATGCCCAATAGATCACCAGCCCGGCGGGGAAGCCGGCCAGCATGAACATGAAGATCAGTGGCATCCAGGTGAAGATCAGCTTCTGGGTCGGGTCCGGTGGCGTCGGGTTCAGCCGCATCTGGACGAACATCGAAATGCCCATCAGCAACGGCCAGACGCCCAGCATGAGGAAATGCGGCGGCGTCCAGGGAATCAGCCCGAAGAGGTTGAAGATCGTCGTCGGGTCAGGCGCCGAGAGATCCTGAATCCAGCCGAAGAACGGCGCATGCCGCATTTCGATGGTGACGAAGAGCACCTTGTAGAGCGAGAAGAAGACCGGGATCTGGATCGCGATCGGCCAGCAGCCGGCCAACGGATTGATCTTCTCCTTCTTGTAGAGCTCCATCAGCGCCTGTTGCTGCTTGACCTTGTCGTCCTTGTACTGCTCGCGCAGCTCGGCCATTTGCGGCTGCACCTTCTTCATCGCGCTCATCGACTTGTAGGATTTGTTGGCGAGCGGGAAGAAGAGCGCCTTGACGATGACGGTCACGGCGAGGATGGCGAGGCCGAAATTTCCCAGGAAGCGGTACAGGAAGTCGATGACGAAGAACATCGGCTTGGTGATGAAATAGAACCAGCCCCAGTCGATCAGCAGGTCGAAGCTCTCGATGTCGTAGGTCTTCTGGTAGCCGTCGACCACCGACACCTGCTTGGCGCCGGCGAACAGCCGGCTGGTGCTCTCGACCGTGCCGCCGGGCTGGACGGTGACCGGCGTGCCGCTGAAATCGGCCTGATAGCGCAGCGACGGATCGGTCGAACGGAGGAAGCGGCCGGTGAATTCCTGGTCGGCCGGCGGAATCAGTGTCGCCGCCCAATATTTGTCGGTGATGCCGAGCCAGCCGCGGTTGGCCGGCTTCAGGGTCATCGGCGGAACGTCCTTGAGATCCTTGTAGTCGACTTCCTCTAGGCCCTCGCTGCCGAAGACGCCGATCAGGCCCTCATGCAGGATGAAATAGCCCGAGATCTTCGGCTCGTTCAGCCGGGTGACACGCCCATAGGGCGTCAGCGCGACCGGAGCGTTGGTTGAATTGGTCACCGTCTCGGTGACCGTGAACATGTAGAATTCGTCGACCGAGATCTTGCGCTCGAAGACCAGTCCCTGGCCGTTGTCGTAGGTCAGGGTCACCGGCGTGGCGACCGAGAGCGTCGCTCCGTCCGACGCCTTCCAGATCGTGTCGGGACCGGGCAGCGCGCCATTGTCGGTCGTGCCGATCCAGCCGAATTCGGCGAAATAGCCGTCCGGCCCCTTGGCCGGCGACAGGAGGATGATCGTCGGGCTCGACTTGTCGACGGTCTCGTGGAAATCGTTGAGGCGGAGATCGTCGATGCGGCCACCGCGCAGATTGATCGATCCGCTGACGCGTTCTGTAGCGATCGGAACCCGCGGCGATTCGGCGAGTGCCTCCTCACGGCTCAGGTCGCCGGCCTCGCCACCGCCTGCCGGAACGGCAGCATCCGGGGCCACGGTCTGGCCGCTTCCCGAGACGGGCGGGCTCGCGCCGTCCGCCGCCGGCTTCGCCGTCGTCGTCCCGGGCGCGTTCTGATCGGCGGCGACCTGCTGCAGCCGCGCTTTCTCGATCTGCGGGGCGGCGACGAAATACTGCCAGCCGATAAGCACCGCGATCGACAAGGCGATGGCGATGAGGAAGTTCTTGTTGTCCATCATGATCCGGACCCGTCTCCGGCGGCCTCGTTCTGCGACAGTGCTGTCATTCCGCTTCTTAAATCGTCAACGAGTCGGTCAAAAGGAAGGCGCAGTGCCGCTCTTCGCCCGATCAACACGTAGTCAGTACCCTCGATTGCCGTATCCGAAGCCGAAAGTCGAACAACCTCCCGAAGCCGGCGACGGATCCGGTTGCGAACGACTGCGTTGCCGATCTTCTTCGTCACGGTGAAGCCGAAACGTGGCGCGCGGCCCGTTTCGCTCCCTTGCAACGCCTGAAGAACAAAGCCAGGTCGCGAAATACGGCGTCCTCGCCCTACTGCGCGAAATTCACTCCGACGCCTCAGCCGGTCCATCGGCCCGGCAACCGTCCGCCGGACTTCAGGCGGACAGCCGCTTGCGGCCCCGGGCACGACGGGCAGCGATAACCTTGCGGCCGCCAGTGGTCGCCATCCGGGCGCGGAAGCCATGCCGGCGCTTGCGCACCAGTTTGCTTGGTTGATAGGTCCGTTTCATCTTTACATCTCCGCGCGGGAACGCGTCGGGCTTATAAGGTTCGGGCCGAATCAAGTCAACGTGGCGGCTGACCGCCACGTCGACGGCGTTGGACCGGCAACCGCAGAAATGCCGACTTCGGTACCCAGATAGGTCTTGAGGGGAGGGTCTGCCACCAATGCCCGGGAATTGAACGAAGATTGCCCGGCCCTTCGCGCCCCCGCGGTCCCCCGGCCCCTACCGCCTCCTCGCGGGCAACAAGTCCCGATCCGCCATCTACCAATCCACCCCCGTCGCGGCTACAGAGTGTCATGGCTGAAGAGTTGAAACCGGATATCTGCGTCATCGGCGGCGGACCGGGCGGTATCGCCGTCGCCGCCGCCGCCGCGAACGCCAATATTCCCGTGGTTCTGATCGAAAAGGGCGACATGGGTGGCGCCAACGTCGCCGCCGCGGTGCCGTCCAGGGCGCTGATCGCGGCAGCCAGCCGCTACGAGGCGTTGCGGAGCGGTCCAGCCCTCGGCGTCACCGGGGCGCCGCTGCAGGTAAATCTCGCCAAGGTCCACGACCATCTTCGCTCGGCGATGGACGCGGTTGCGGCCAATATCTCCGCCGAAAGGCTGACCGCCCTCGGCGTGACGGTGGTCGGGGCACCCGCCCGTTTCGTCGACGGGCGCACGGTCGTCGCCGGCGACGCGACAATTCGCGCCAAGAGATTTGTCATCGCCACCGGCTCGAAGGTCTTGGCGCCGCACCTGCCGGGCCTCGCCGAGGTCGACTATCTGACCTTCGAAAACGTCTTCGACACGGCGCGCAAGATGGGCCATCTCATCGTCCTCGGCGCCGGACGCTACGGCCTCGAAATGGCGCAGGCCTACACCCGGCTCGGCATCGACGCGACGGTGATCGATGAACGGCCGGCGCTTGCGGACGAGGATCCCGAACTCGCCGCGCTGGTGCTGGAACGCCTGCGCGCCGAGGGTATCCGTGTCCGCGACAGGACCGGCATCGTCGGCTTCGCCAGGCGCCGGGGCGGCATTCGCGCCACCATTGCCGGCCGCGGCGACGGCGAGGAGCATCACATCGACGGAACCCACCTCCTCGTCGCGACCGGCCGCGCACCCAATGTCGACGGCCTTGGCCTCGACCGGGGCGGCATCGAGCATGACGCCGCGGGGATCAAGGTCGACCGCGACCTGAGGACCACCAACAAGTCCGTCTATGCGATCGGCGACGTCGTCGCCGGACGGGACGGCGCGAACCGCGCCGAACATCACGCCGAACGGGTCCTGAGGTCGACCCTCAATCGTGGCGATCTTGCTCCCCGGCACGATGACGAGACGGTCCCGACCCTCGCCCTGACCGACCCGGCAATGGCCGCGGTCGGGCTCGGCGAGATCGCGGCCGGGCAGAAGCACAAGGCGATCCGGGTCCTGAGGATGCCCTTCAGCGAGAACGACCTCGCCCAGACCGAGCGCGCCACGGCCGGGATGATCAAGGTGATCGCCACGGATCGCGGCGAGATCGTCGGCGCGGCGGTCGTCGGCCGCGAAGCCGGCGAGATCATCGCCCTGTGGTCCCTGGCAATCGCTAACCGGCTCGATATCTCCGCCATGCGGTCGCTGGTCCCGCCCTATCCGAGCCGGGCCGACATCGCCCGCCGGGTCGCCGCCGCCTTCGACGGACCGGGTTTGACGCCGCCGCCGCGGAGGGGCATCCTCGGGTTCCTCAGGAAATTCGGCTGATTGGCAATGGACGACCGTCCGCGGAACACGCAGGTCGAGGTCGTGCCGCAGACGGCGACCCGGATGCCCCGCGCCCGGCGCGGGCCAGGCCTGTCGTGGAAGCTCCTGGTCCTGACCCTGCTCTTCGTCTCGGTCAGCGCCGTGTTGATCTACGTGCCCTCGATCGCCAATTTCCGCCTGACATGGCTCTCCGACCGCCTGGCGATGGCCGACACGGCGAGCGTCGTGCTGGCCGCCGCCGACACGGTGGACATCCCACGGGACATCCAGGACCAGTTGCTGGCCGCCGTCGGGGCGACCGCCATCGCGATCCGCACCGGCTCGGTCAGCCGCCTGATCGCCGCCAGCGACATGCCGCCGACGGTCGATCGCACCGTCGACCTGAGGATGATGGAGCCGGTGGCCGACATCTTCGACGCCTTCGACACGTTGCTCGCGCCGGACGAGCGGATGCTGCGGGTGATCGGCAATTCGCGCAACGACGGCTCGGTGGAACTGGTCATCACCGACACGCCGCTCCGCGACGCGATGCTGAGCTACTCGGCCCGCGTCCTGTGGCTGGCGGTGCTGATCTCGGTGATCCTGTCGGGCCTGCTCTTCCTCAGCGTCGATCGCATGTTCGTGCGGCCGATGCGCCGCCTGTCGCAGAACATGGTGGCCTTTTCCGACGCGCCGGACGATCCGTCGCGGGTCATCGCACCAAGCGGCCGCGGCGACGAAATCGGCATCGCCGAGGATCACCTCGCCAGCATGCAGCACGATCTCCAGGTGACGCTCCGCGAGCAGCGCCACCTCGCCGATCTCGGCCTGGCGGTGTCGAAGATCAATCACGACCTGCGCAACATGCTCGCCTCCGCCCAGCTCTTCTCCGACCGGCTCGGCAGCCTTCCCGACCCGACGGTCCAGCGCTTCGCCCCGAAGCTGATCGCCGCCCTCGACCGGGCGATCTCCTACTGCCAGACGACGCTCGCCTATGGCCGGGCCCGGGAAGCGCCGCCGGCCCGGCGTCTGGTGGCGCTCGACCGCCTCGTCGACGACGTCGCCGACGTGCTGGGACTTGTCGGCCATCCCACCATCGCCTTCGAGAATACCGTGCCGAAGGGGCTGGAGATCGACGCCGATCCCGACCAGCTCTTCCGGATTCTGGTCAATCTCGGCCGCAACGCCATCCAGGCGCTCGAAAGCGACCCCTCCGCCGCCCTGGTCCGGCGCCTGACGATGTCCGGCGAGCGTCGGGAGGGCAGCGTCGCGATCCGGGTCGAGGATACCGGCCCGGGCATCCCCCAGGAGGCGCGGGTCCATCTGTTCCGGGCTTTCCAGGGGACCGTCCGTCCCGGCGGCACGGGCCTCGGCCTGGCGATCGCCGCGGAGCTTGCCCGCGCCCATGGCGGTTCGGTTTCGCTCGCCGAGAAAGACGGGCCCGGCGCCTGCTTCGAGATCGTCATACCCTATCGCCGGGACTCGAACGGCCGGTCGAAGGCCGGCTGAAGGTCCGCTCCGCGCTACCCCTTCAACAGGCGGGCGCGTCGTCACGCTTGCATTCGCGGCGGTCCTTCATTAGCTATTGCCGCCGTCCGGTCCGTCACACAGGCACCGGCGTGCGCGCCCGTAGCTCAGCTGGATAGAGCACCAGACTACGAATTTGGGGGTCAGGAGTTCGAATCTTCTCGGGCGCGCCAA
>CAWEUQ010000013.1:0-445401 GCA_963812275.1 uncultured Alphaproteobacteria bacterium
TTATTTCAGCCGTCGGCCCGGCCAATTCCCTGCCGGTCGCAGGTGGCGCTCCGTCGCGTCATGCGGTCCCGGCAAGTTCCGCTTCGATCAGGCCCTCGATCAGGGGCTTGCCCGTCCGCTCCGCCTTCCACCCCAGTTCGCGCTCGATCCTGGCCGGGTTGCCGACGCTGAATTCTATGTCGGAGGGGCGAAGCAGGTCGGACGAAATCCGAACATGGGCGCTCCAATCGAGGTCAAAGTGGTCGAAGGTCGCGATCATCAGGTCTTTCAGCGAGGTCGCGCGACCGGTCGCCACGACGAGATCTCCCGGCGCATCGCGCTCGCCGATCAACCGCAACGCCTCGGCATATTCCGGCGCCCAGCCCCAATCCCGAACGACCTCGAGATTCCCGAGTTCGAGTCGGTCGGCCTCGCCGCGATGGATTGCAACAACGCCGGCGACGATCTTCCTGATTGCGTATTCCGGCGCGCGCAGCGGCAACTCGTGATTGAAGAGAATCGCCGACGAGAAATGATGCCCGCGCGAGCGCGACCGACCCACGAGCCAATGCGCGGACGCCTTGGCCACGGCATAGGGGCTCCGGGGGCAGAAGGGTGAAGTCTCGTCCGCCGGTTCCTCGACGTTGCCAAAGCACTCGCCCGAAGCCGCATTGATCAACCTGGCTGACGGAAGGTCTTGCTCGAGGAGCCGGAGAAGGACGTCCATGCCGATCGTGATGCTCGTGACCACGCCGGCCGGATCGTCGAACGAGCGCGCCACCGATGAGGGGGCGGCAAGGTGAAAGACGTGCGTGAAAGGCGCTGCCGTCAGGCATTCGCGCAAGCTTGCGACATCGAGCAGGTCGACGTCGTGCAGCGTGATCCGATCCCTGACACCCAGGGCCGAAAGCCGAGCGGTCCTGCCCGGCGAAGGCGACCGGGACGTGCCGTGGACCACATAGCCGTGCCGAAGCAGCGTCCTTGCCAGATAGGCGCCGTCCTGCCCGGTGACACCCGTGATGAGTGCCACCCTTTGCTTGGCCACCATTCAGCTGTCCACCGTCTTCGGCTGTCCGCCGTTTTCGACCATCCGCCATTCTCCTGCACGCGACGCGGCGCAGGCAAGACAGCGGCGACCCCGGCCCTCACCGGTCCGTCGGGGAGCGACCCAGGCCCTTTCGCCGGGTACCGGTATCATCGCACACCCCTCCCGGCAGTCCGGCGACGGCCATTGAAAAGCGACATGAACTCCACCTGAGGCAACCCGACCAGGCGTCCGCCCGGCGTGGCGTTGTGGATTTTGCCCCCGTGGAAGGCGATCGCATCCCGGCACGCGTTCAGCTCTCTCCTCTGGGCCGCGGATCTGGCCGGCCGTCCCTCGACCGGCCAGTCGATTCGGCCGCCCGCGGACAACCGCTTGTCGTCATCGCGCCCCTTCGGACGCCGCGCCGTTTCGTCGAGCTCATGGCCGATCAGGTAGAACTCACGAAATCCAAGGAAATACGCAATCTGGATCGCGGCGGTCGAAGTGCTTGTTCCGCCGCGAATGCCGTTCGTCAGGTTGGTCTCGAACTGCTCGAGAAGTGATCCTCCAAAGGGACAGGCTTCGTACCAGAAAACGTCCTTTCCCGAGCGGAGCATTCCAAAAAATCGCTGCGGAAAGAAGAACAGACTGTCTTTCAAGCCGTTGACCTTTTCCGAGAGTCTCCGACCCTTCTCCCAGTCGAGAATCGTATAAAAAGTCGGGCTCCAGCCGGTCTTTTCGCAGACCTTGAAAATTTGATCCGACCCAAACGTGAATTCTCCGTCCAACAGTCGGAAGTCGATGGTCCTGGCTTTGAAACTGTTTCCAACGATAAAGATCCGCTTGCCAAGATAGGCGTTCTGAAGCGTCTGAAGCCTGGCCAGCTCGGTCGCTCCAGGCGTGACGCGCTCCCGAGTCCAAACCTTCCGACGGCCTTCGAGCCAGCGCCCCGCCGGTTGGCGGGCGGCATTGAATGGCTGCAGCTCCGGATGCCTGGCCGGCAATTCGTCTGCCGAGATCGACGGCGGAGATGCCGGCTGCGGAAAGGGTCTCTTGCTGAATTCCACCAGAGCCGGGCTGTTGTCGCGAAAGTCGGAAGGCCGAAGCCTGTCCAGCCTCGCAATGATCCGCTTCGCCACATTCGCTCCGGAGAAGACCTCGTTCACGCGACGGGCATTCTGCCGAATCCCTTCGTATTCATCCGGCCAGGAAAATACCTGACGCATGACGCCCGCCAAAGCGGTGTCCTCAATGGTGGCCCAGGATTGGCCGCGATAAAGTCGCTTGTTCCGGATGAGCGATTCCCCGGTTAGAACGTGGGCCGGCTGCGGCGGAATCAGGATACTGTTCTGCGGCGTCATGAAAGCCGTGTTGCCGCCCCACTCGACGCCGATCGTGACGAGACCGAGTTGCATCGCCTCGAAGGCGGGAAGATCCCATCCCTTGCCCCGGTCGTTCGATACGTAAGCGTCGCAGGCGGCGAAAAGCGACCACATCCGTTCGTCGTCGACGTCACCGCACAACACAAGCACATGCGCGAGTTTGGGATCGTCGATCGCGAAGTCCGGAAAGATCGCGTTCTGGATGAATTGGTGCACGCCGAATTCCTGAAAGCGCGCAGGGAGCTTGATGACAAGCGTCGCGTCATCCTCGGCGGTGAATTCCGACAGGTAGGCGCGCAACACGAGGCCGATGTCCTTGCGGTCCCAGGCGGAAGCGACCGTCAGAAAGCGGAACCGGTTTGCCTGCGCCAGCCTCATCGGGGTTATCGCATTCCCGGCGAGGGCCGGATTCGCCGGTATCGGAATGACCCGAAGCCGCCTGCCGGGAACGCCAGCGCCGCGGAATGTCTTCCGATTGAACCTGCTCGGAACCCAGGTCTCGTCGCAGCGAAGCAGTTCGCGCACCCATCCGGCAGGCAGTCCATCGCACTCGAACATCGTTGAAGAAATCAGCCGGGTGCTTCCGGCCACGCGGAATTGGTGGGAGCGCTCGGGCGTGTCATGCACCACAACGACGACAGCCCGCCCCGGTTCAAAGCCGATGGCGGTTACATCCTTGTTGATCCGAACCGAAACGATTGCTTTCGAGTCCGGACCAATCAACTTCTCCTGGACCAGGTCAAAGACGACCAGATCGAAATCGACCCCGTCGAACGCCTCAAGATACCGTCGCGTCGCAGCACCGTAACCGAATAGATGTCCGACCCGGCCCGCCCACAGGACGATCGGACGCTGCCTCCTTAAGCTGGACACCAGCTTGCTGGAATTACTTCGGGAGGACAGATTTTCTGATTTCATTATTCTCAGTTTTCAGTCAGAGTTTACTCTTCGTCATCTCCAATATTATTTTGGATTTTTCCTTGATTAATTCTTCCTTCTTGAAAAGTTCATTCTGCAGTTTTTCTATTTTACGATCTTTTTCTATTACCGACTCATTTGCATTTTCCTTGTGCCAGCCGTCAGTGCTCGAATACAAAAATTCTATTCCAGATTTCTTTCCCACAATACCTCACCTTGCCTTCAGTTGAGCCAGGACCGCCGTGATCCCCGACGAATTGCGAGGGCATTCATCAGATGAGGACCGGCAATACGCAAGAACGCCCCGAAAGGGACCATCCGGGATTGTGCATACTTGGACGGGCCGCCGCCAGACACGGAAAGCATGAATCTGGTCAAATCCGTGGGGAGTCCGGTCTTTGCCTCTGGCCGCGACGACGCGGGTGGGCGGCAAAGAGATCTCGAACACTGGCACGGGTCGGCGTCATCCGCGGCGGCCGATCGGCGACCAGCGGCAAGCCATGCCGGCGCCGGCCGGGACGATCGTCGAAGAGTGGGCAGGCGGCGGCCTCAGCCGGTGACGAAGGACGGGTCGCAGGCGGCAAACGCCTCGTGGCCGTCGGTGTCGCGCAATTCCACGCCGCCCGGGACCGCGGCGATGTCGGCGACCCTGCCGAATCCCTCTGGAACGGCGGCGAGGCCGAACAGGTAGGACACCGACAGCGCGCCGTCGGGGCGGAGGGTGACGGCGGTCGGGCTCCCGGCATCGGCCACCGGGTTGTCGGCGATCGAGCGGGCGTGGCTGAGGTGGAAATAGCCGCAGATCTCCTCGAGGCCGATGGCGCGGCGGTGGCGGCCGTTCCACGGCGGGTAGTCGCGGCCGCCGTCGCTCATCCACATCAGCGTCTGCGGCAGGACGCGCGGGTTCTTGAGACCGAACCAGACCCAGCCTTCCTCGGCCGCGGTGGCGGCCGTCCAGGCGAAGGGGAGCGCCGGGTCGTTGACCAGCATCCAGATCTGCTCGAAGCCCTCGGCCGCCGGAAACACGGTCAGGTCGACCGTGCCGCCGTCGGCGCGCCGGGCCTTGTGGAGATCGGTGATCGTCTGCCCTTCGGCCAGCAGCGGGCGGCCGAGCGGCGGCTCTTCCACCGGCTCGGGCGGGGTCAGCGCGGCCTTCCACGGCGAATAGGCGAGTTGCAGCGGCGTCCTGGCGCGCAACATCGCGTGATGGCCGATCGGCAGCCGGCCGTCGCCGCCGGCAAGCGTGTGGCGCTGATAGACGATCGCTTCGCCGGGGCGGACCTCGACATGCTTGGAGACCGTCGCGCCCATCACGTCGCCCTCGAGCACCGCATCGAGGTGGTCGTCGGCGGACTCGACCGCCCGCCATGTCCCGCTGGCGGGAAGGCCATGGACCGGCAGGTCACCGGGCAGAAGGTCGCTCGTCCCGAAGGGCGCGCAGAAGAAGTCGCCGCGCAGCACCCTCAGGATCGGCGGCGTGTCGTCGGCAAGCGCCTCGTTCTCCCAGGGAGCGGTATGCATCGGCCGGACCTCACGTCCGCCGTCGGGGCTGAAGACGACGTCGGAGAGGTGTCCGCCGGTCTCGGTGACCGCCAGGGACACCCGGTCCGAGCGCAAGGGAAAGAGCTTCATCGGATGATCCGGGTTCACAGCGTGAAGGGGAAGCGGTCTGGCGCGGGTTGCCGCGCCAGACCCGTGTCTTCGGATCGAGGCTACTTCGCAGCGGCCTCGACATTGTCCTTGTTGTAGACCGAGAACGGCCCCATCAGGATACGCAGGCCCGCGTCGCGGGTCGGGTCCTTGGTGATGGTGTAGTCGCCCATCCGGCCGGCCTTGAAGGATGCGCCTTCCTCGGCCTTGATCGCCCCGGTCGCCAGCGCATAGGCGGTCTGGTAGGTCAGGTAGCCGAGGTCGACGAAGCTCCACAGCGCGAATTCCGGCGCGCAGCCGTTCATCGTGTAGGCGAGCATCTCGCTCGGAACGCCGAGGCCGCTGACCTTGACCTGGTCGCACAGGCCCTCGTCCTGCATCGCCTTGGCGGCGGCGACGATACCGACCGAGGTCGGCGCCATGATCAGCTTCATGTCAGGATACTTGTCGACCAGGGCAAGCGCCTGATTGTAGCTCTCTTCCGACTGATCGTTGCCGTAGACGGTGTCGATCAGTTCGAGCTTGGCGTATTTCGGATCCTTCAAGGCCTCCTTCATGGCGGCGTTCCAGGCATTCTGGTTGGCCGCGTCCGGGGACGCCGAAAGGATCGCGAACTTGCCGCCGTCGGCGCCAAGGATGGACAGGGCCATGTCGGCCATGACCTTGCCGGTCTCGGAGAAGTCCACCTGGGCGACGAAGACGTCCTCGCCCTCGGCCGACGGGATCGGCGAATCCCAGGTCACGACCGTGATGCCCTTCTCCTTGGCGGCCTTGACGGCCGGCACGATCTGGTCGCCGGAGTTGTTGGAGATCATGATCGCGGCGACGCCCTGCGTCGTCGCGTTGGTGATGATCTCGATCTGGCCGGCGACGCTGTTCTCGGGCGTCGGCCCGAGGAACTGCAGCGGTGTCGGATTTCCGAGTTCCTTGGCCGCTTCTTCCGCGCCCTGATGGGCCTGGTCGAAGGGCAGGATGCCGAGGAATTTCGGCAGCAGGACCATGTCGAGGGCCTGGCCGGGCTTGGCCATCGCCTGCGCCAGGGCGCCGTGGTTCATCGATACGGCCAGCGCCAGGGCGGCGGTGGCTACCAGATATTTCTTCATGTCTCTCTCCCCTTCCACTTGTTGCTGATTGTCTGCGCCATGTTCGGAGCGAGCACGGACAGGATGAGCAGGGCTCCGATTACGCTTGTCTGGGTGTTGCCGGTGATGCTGGCGAGACCCATTCCGTTGCGGAGGTTCAGGATCACCAGGATCGACAGGCCGACGCCTGCGAGATTGCCTGAACCGCCGAAAATGCTGACGCCCCCGAGCAGGACGATGGTGATGATATCAAGTTCGAAGCCCGCCGCCATGTCGCCGCGAACCGAACCGAGCCGCGCCGCGTAGAGGATGCCGGCGAGCGCGGCGATGGTGCCCGAGGCGCCGAACAGCGCCATCTTCACCTGGCGAACCCGGACGCCCGAATAGCGCGCTGCCTGAAGATTGTTGCCGATCACGTAGACGAGGCGACCGAGCGCCGAGCCATGCAGGGTGATGCCGATGATGACGAAGAGGACCGCGAAGATGACGATGGAGATCGTCAGCGGCCCGATCAGCGGCTGCTGGCCGACGGTGTTGAACCACAGCGGAAAATTGCCGATCGCGTGATCCTCGACGAGGATCCGCGCGATGCCGCGGTAGCCGATCAGGCCGGCCAGCGTCACCGCCAGCGACGGCAG
Organism: uncultured Alphaproteobacteria bacterium; assembly: GCA_963812275.1. GTDB lineage: Bacteria > Pseudomonadota > Alphaproteobacteria > Rhizobiales > Kaistiaceae > Bauldia. The sequence goes on from CAWEUQ010000013.1 coordinate 6,674, forward strand.
CCCGACATAGGCGACCCAGAATCCGTTGAACAGACCGGCGGCGAGCCCGGCAAGCAGCGCCGCGACGATCGCCAGCGGCATCGGCGTGCCGAGCTGGAAGAGGTAGGCCAGCACGCAGGCCGCAAGCCCCATCACCGACGCGACCGAGAGGTCGATCTCGCCGTTGATGATCACCAGCGTCATGATCAGCGCGACGATGATCTTCTCGATCGAAAGCTGGAACAGATTCACGATGTTGCCGACACCGAGATAATAGGGCGAATGCTCGATATTGACCGCGACGATGACGATGAGCAGGGCGAGGAGCAGCCCTTCCCAGCTCTTCAACCGGCCGAGCGCGTTCATTGCGACGGCCTCCTCTCGCTTGCGGCGCCGTCATCGGTCGGCTCGGCGATGAATTTCAGATCGGCGCGCGCCCACAGCGCCCGCAGGCGCTGCAGGATCACCGCGTCGCTGGCGACCGCGAGCAGGATCAGCAGCCCGAGCAGCGCGTCGCGCCAGAACTCGCTGATCTGGAGCCGGAACAGGCTCTGCTCGAGGATGCCGATCATGATCGCCCCGAGCATCGCCCCCATCACCGTGCCGGATCCGCCGAAGATGTTGACGCCGCCGACGACGACCGCGGCGACCACCTCGAGCTCCAGCCCCCGGCCTGCCTCGACCGTTATGTTGCCGAAGCGGGCGAGGGTCACGAAGCCGGCGAGACCTGACAGCGCCCCGGAGAGCAGGAAGGTCAGGAAGACCAGCCGCCGCAGCGGAAGCCCGATCAGCCTGGCGGCGTCGGGATTCGAGCCGATGGCGTAGAGCCGACGGCCGAGGGTAAGGAAACTCGTACCGAACTGGAAGATGATGACCATGATCAGGGCCAGCATGAAGAGCGCGCGGAAATCGAATTCGCCGATGGCGAAAAGATTGACCCGCGGCAGGTCGACCAGCCACGCCGGCAGGCTGTCGGTGGTCACCGTCTTGGCGCCGGACAGGTCGACGAGAAGTCCGCGATAGATCGCAAGCGTGCCCAGCGTCACGATGATCGACGGCACCCGGCCCCAGGCCACCAGGACGCCGTTGATCGCGCCGAGCACGGCCCCCAGCGCGACCGCGGCGAGAACCACCAGCAGCGGATGCAGGTCGTTGTTGTTGGCGAGCAGCGTCCCGGTGAAATAGGCGGTGCAACCGACGATCGAACCGACCGAGAGGTCGATGTTGCGGGTCAGCACGACCAGCGTCTGTCCGATCGCGACGATGGTGATGATGGCGACGCTCGAGGCGATGCGGTTGAAGGTCCGCGAAGTGTAGTAGCCGTCGATCATCGAGCCGAAGACGATGACGGCGACGACGATCAGCAGCAGCAGGCTGAACTCGCGCACCTGTTCGGGGCGGACATAGCGTTGCAGCCACCTCATGCGGCGACTCCGTCCGCGCTCCTGGCCCATGGCGGCGGTCATCACCGACTCCTGGTTGGCGTCCTCGCGCTCGAAGATCGCCATCTGGCGGCCTTCCCGCATGACCAGCAGGCGATCGCTCATGGTCAGCACCTCGGGCAGGTCGGAAGAGATCAGGATGATGCCGATGCCCTCGGCGGCGAGCTCGCCGATCATCGCGTGGACCTCGGCCTTGGCGCCGACGTCGATGCCGCGGGTCGGCTCGTCAAGGATCAGCACCGAGGGCCTCGTATTCAGCCATTTGCTCAGCATCACCTTCTGCTGGTTGCCGCCGGAAAGCTTGGCGACGGGAAGATCGACCGAGGTGGTCCGGATCGACAGCCGCTCGCGAAAGGCCTCGGCCGTCGCCCGTTCCATCGCCGTGCGGATCAGGCCGAAGCGGTTGAGGTAGCGGCGCAGCACCGGCAGCGTGATGTTGGCCGAAATCGACATCGGCATGGACAGGCCAAGCTGGCGGCGATCCTCGGAAACATAGGCGATGCCGAGGCCCATGCTCTCTCCCGGCGAATGGACGGTGACGGTCTTGCCGTTGAGGGTGATGGTGCCGGCGGTCGCCGGCTCGATGCCGAAGAGGGCAAGGCCGACGTCGGTGCGGCCGGCGCCGATCAGTCCGCCGAAACCCAGAACCTCGCCGCGATGCAGGTCGAAATTGACGTCCTCGAAGACGCCCTCGCGGCCAAGTCCGCGCACCGACAGGAGGAGTTCCCCCCGCGCGGTCGGCGGACGCGGCTGCAACAGTCCCATTTCACGGCCGACCATGTCGGTGATCGAAAGCTGCGGCGTCGCCTCGCCGCGCGGTCGCGTCGAAATCAGCCGGCCATCGCGGAACACGGTGATGCTGTCGGCGATCTCGAACACCTCCTCCATGCGATGGCTGACGAAGAGGATGGCGACGCCCTGGTCGCGGAGGTCGCGGACCAGCTTGAACAGCTGCGCCACCTCGTGGGCCGACAGCGAAGCCGTCGGCTCGTCCATGATCAGGACGCGGACATTCAGCGAGATCGCCTTGGCGATCTCGACCGATTGCTGCGCGGCAAGCGTCAGGCCGCGCGCCGGGCTGCGCACGTCCAGAGCGACGCCGAGCTTGGCGAGGATCGCCTCCGCGTCGCGGAACATCTGCCGCCAGCCGACCACCTGGCCGCGGTCCTGATGGCTGATGAAGATGTTCTCGGCGACGTTGAGATCGGGAAAAAGCAGGGGCTCCTGATAGATCGCGGCAATGCCGAGCCGCTGGCTCTCGGCGGCGTTGCGGATGGTCACCGGCTCGCCGGCGAGCAGGATTTCCCCGCGATCGGGCTGGTGGACACCGGTCATGATCTTGATCAGGGTCGACTTGCCCGCGCCGTTTTCGCCGAGAAGCGCGTGGATTTCGCCGGGATAGAGCGTCAGCGACACGTCCTCGAGCGCCTGGGTGGCGTCGAACCGCTTGGCGATGTTGCGCATTTCGAGAACAGGAGCTGCCGCCCGGCCATCCCCCGCCGGGCGCGCCGATGCCGCGCCCGCGGCGTGTGCCGTATCAGACTCCGTCAAGCCGTCCGCCTCCCTGTCGTGCCGCGGCGGCAGGCCTTTTGTCGGCCCTTCCCTGCTGCGGTTTCCCGATGCGACTATATTGAAACGTTATCGCATACGGCAAGTGTTTCCCGGTTTTCGGCTCATCCGATCGGAAAATAATGCGATACGGTTCGAAAAATCGTTACCCATTGCGCGCTGACATTTGCTGATTCCCTAAGCGTCGGAACCGCGCCCTTCGGGCGGCACGCTTGCGTTTCGGCATGCCGGGGCTAAGTTTGGAAACGTTGCCATTTGATCGGGAGGCCGCACCGCCGCGGCATTCACCGGCGGTGAAGGGCAACGCAAAATTACGAGCTGCCTCATCCGGCGCCAGGGCCGGCGGCAAGAGGCGGCCGAGGGAGAGGAAACGATGGAACGGTTTGACGTCATTGTCGTCGGAGCGGGGTCCGGTGGTGGAGTGGTCGCGGCGCGGCTCACCGAAAATCCCGATTGCCGGGTGCTGCTGCTCGAGGCCGGTCCCGATTTCCCCAGGGAAGAAGAGATCCCGCCGCTGTTCACGGTCAGCGGGGAGCATAGCTGGAAGACCGCCGGCATTCCCGAATTCGACTGGGACTTCTACAACACCGACCGCTCCGGGACGATCAACGGCCGGTCGATCTGGCTGCCGCGCGGCCGGCTGATGGGCGGCACCTCGATGGTCAACGCGACCATTGCCGCCCGCGGCGCGCCGTTCGATTTCGACCGCTGGGCGGCAATGGGCAACAGCGGCTGGGCGTGGCAGGACATGCTGCCCTATTTCATCCGGATCGAGAATGACCTCGATTTCGGCGACCAGCCGATCCACGGCAGCGACGGCCCGATCGTCATCCAGCGCTACCGTCCGGAGAGCTGGGCGCCGGTCAATCGCGTCATGTACGAATCCTGCGTCGAGCTCGGCGTGCGCGAGGCCCCCGACCTCAACGCCGAGGACGGCCAGGTCGACGTCGTCGGCGTGATGCCGCACAACCGCTACAAGGAAGTCCGGCTCGGGACGCTGGTGACCTATATCCGCTCGGCGCGCCGCCGCCCCAACCTGACGATCCGGGCCGGTTCGGTCGCCGATCGCGTCCTCTTGGCCGGCGACCAAGGCGGAAGGCGTCGTCTATGTCGACGGCGCGGGAAAGAGCGCCACGGCCCATGCCGACCAGATCGTCATCAGCGCCGGCGTCTACAACACCCCCGCCATCCTGCAGCGCTCCGGCATCGGCCCAGCCGAATGGCTCGAACCGCTCGACATTGCCGTCGCGGCCGATCTGCCGGTCGGGCGCAACCTGCTCGACCACCCCGGATTCGGCATGATCTTCAGGGGCAAGGGCGTCGGGGTGACCACCGGCCGCTGCTTCGTCGCCGATGTGCGCGGCCCGGCCGTCCATAACGGCGAACCGGCCTGGCAGACCCACCCCTTCCCGATCGACGAGGAAGAGGACGTCGCCGGCTTCTGGACCTACATCACGCGCCAGGACGCGCAGGGCGAGGTGATCATCCAGGGCACCGACCCGCGCCGGGCGCCGCTCATCGACCACCGCTACAACACGGTCGAGCGCGATCGCCGCAATTTCGCCGACGCCCGCGCCTTCTGTCGCGAGATGCTGGCGACCCGGACCTTCCAGAGTCGCGGCGCCGAATGGATCGACGACATCGACCAGCCGATCGAGGAGGCGCTGGCCGAACGGATGGGGGCCGCCCATCATCAGAGCGGCACCGCGAAGATGGGACCCGCGGGCGATCCCACCGCGGTCGTCGGCGCCGATCTCCGGGTGCACGGTTTCGACAACCTGCGGGTTGCTGACACCAGCATCTTTCCGGATAATGTGATGAACAACACCAACCTCACGGCGCTGGTGGTCGGCGAACGGACGGCCGAATTCGTCGCCGGCGATCTTCGTCGGTAACTGCCGTTACCTCGCCCATCACCGACGGCAACGCCGAAAACATGACAGGGATGAACGCCATGGAACCGGTTCGCACCGCGATCGTCGGGCTCGGCTGGTGGGGCCGAAAGATGACCGACCTGGTCGCCGGCGGCGATGCCGGCCTGGTCTTCGTCCGCGCCGTCGATCCAAGTCCCGACGCGGCCGAATTCGCCGCCTCGCGCGATCTTCCCCTGTCCGCCGACCTCGCCGATGCGCTGGCCGATCCCTCGGTCGAGGCGGTGGTGCTGGCGACGCCGCACGGTCTGCACGAGGCGCAGATCGCCGCCGCCGTGAAGGCCGGCAAGCACGTCTTCTGCGAGAAGCCGCTGGCGCTGACCAAGGCGGGCGCCGAGACGGCGGTTGGGCTCTGCCGTGACGCGGGGCTGGTGCTCGGCATGGGCCACGAGCGGCGCTACGAACCACCGATCGCGGCGATCCTCGAAGACGCCGCATCCGGCCGGCTCGGCCGTCTCCTTCAGATCGAGGCGAACTTCAGCCACGACAAGTTCCTGGCGCTCGACCCGTCGAACTGGCGGCTCAATGCCACCGAGGCGCCGGCCGGCGGCATGACCGCGACCGGCATCCATCTCACCGACCTCTCAGTCAAGCTGATGGGGCCGGCGCGCGACGTTCGCGTCGCCTGCGAGAAGCTCGCCTCCGAGATCGCCCAGGGCGACACGATGAGCGCCCATATCCGCTTCGTCGGTGGCGGCACCGCCTATGTCGCGGCGACGCTCGCCACCCCCTTCATCTCGCGCTTCGCGGTCTTCGGCACCAAGGGGTGGGTCGAGGTCCGCGACAAGGCCCATGTCGAGGCGCCGGACGGCTGGATCGTCACCCGCGGCGACGCCGGCGCGCCGATCACCGTCACCGAGATCGGCAAGGCCGAGCCGGTCCGCGACAACCTCGCCGCCTTCGCCGCGGCGGTCCGCGGCGAAGCGCCCTACCCGATCACCGGCGACGACCTCATTGCCAATATCGCCCTGCTTGAGGCAATCATCCGTTCGGCGGCCACGGGCGCCGTCGAAGTGGTATCGTAAGCGCCAGGACAACAAGAACCGTCGGGAGGAAATCATGAAAGCCCTTGTCTTCGAAGCGCCGGACAAGCCGGTCATCACCGATGTCGACATGCCGTCGATCACCGACAACGAGGTGATGGTGCGGACCCGCACCGTCGGCATCTGCCATTCCGACTACGAATTGCTCGCCGGACGCTACATCATCCCGATCTCCTATCCGGTGACGCCCGGCCACGAATGGTGCGGCGAGATCATCGAGGTCGGCAAGGCGGTCAAGGATTTCAAGCCCGGCGACCGGGTGGTCGGCGAATGCGTGGTGCGGACGCCGGAACGGCTGCACCATTTCGGCTTTTCGATGCATGGCGCCGACCGTGAGTTTTTCAACGTCAACCCGCAATGGCTGCACAAGCTGCCCGACGCGGTCGACGACAAACGCGGCGCGCTGATCGAGCCTTTCACCTGCGGCTTCTACGCGGTGCTGCGCTCCGGCGGAACCAACGCCAGCGAGACGGTCGTCGTCTCGGGCGGCGGCACCATCGGCCTCGTCTCGGCCGCCGCCGCGATTGGCATGGGCGCCCGCGTCATCGTCGTCGACCCGATTCCGACTCGTCGCGAGATCGCCCTGAAGCTCGGCGCCGACGAGGCGGTCGACCCGTCCGACGGCGGCGCCCCGGAGCGGATCCGGGAGCTCACCGGCGGGAAGGGCGCCGACCTGGTGGTCGAAGCCTCGGGCCACGACGCTTCCCTCGCCGCGGTTCTCGACTTCGTCCGCGAGGAGGGCCGCATCTCGATGGTCGGCATCAATATCGGCCGCAAGATCCCGGTCGAGCTCGGCCTGCTGCAGATGAAGAACGTCACCGTCAGGGGCTGCATCGGCTCGCCGGGCGTGTGGCCGGCCGCGGTGCGTTTCCTCGAACGCACCGGCCTCGACCTTTCGCCGATCCAGACCCACGATTTCCCGCTGACGCAAGCGGTCGAGGCCTTCGCGCTCGGACAGGACCCGACGCGCTGCATCAAGATCACCCTGACCACCGAGGCGGCGGGAACGGCATGATCCGCGCGGCGGCCGGCGGGCGTTGGCGAACCTGACGGGCACATATCACTGGACGAGAGACCCTCGCCGCGTGCCTAGTCCCGGTTCCGATCGCAACGGAGCCGGGACCAGGAAAGCATGAGGATCATCGTCGCGGCGCTTCCGGTCGTTCTGTTTGCGGCGACGCTCTGCTTCGCCTTCGGCCTGATCCTGCCGATCGCCGTCTTCGAGTCGTTCATCTTCTTCACGGAGACTCCGTCGCTGGTGGAGGTCCTGACCGGCTTGTGGCACGAAGGCGACTGGGCGATCGCTGCCATCGTTGGCCTCTTCTCGGTCGCCTTTCCCGCCGCCAAGCTGATCGTCCTGCACATGGCCGCCTATACGCCGGGGCGGACCCACTGGGTCGAGCGCGTCGGCATCCTTTCCAAATGGTCGATGGCCGACGTGCTGGTCGTGGCGCTGGCGATCTTCGCCGCCAGGACCAGCGGACTGGCCGAGGCCGCGACCCAGGCCGGCATCTGGTTCTACGCCGCGGCGACGCTGTCTGTCGGCGGCGGCGGCGCTGATCCTGACCAGCCGGGCCGGCGCCAGGACCTAGACGAGGCGCCGCGACCGCAACCGCCGGCGTTCAGGGCGTGTCGAAGATGCTGACGACCTTGGTAATGACCTCGTCGTGGAGAGTGGTCGCCTTGTCGATGTTGAGATGATCGATATCGGACCGGTCGGCCAGGTCGATGTTGGTGAGCTTGCCGGTAAAGGTCGACGACGGCTCGACGACCTTTCCGACGCCGTCGGACTTGTAATAATTGACGACTTCGTCGATTCCCGCGCCCACCCGGCTGGCGCCGTCGACCGAGTCGAAGAGGACGATGAGCCTGACCGGCACGCCCCTGGTGGCGAGGTAGTTCCCCATGTTCACGGCCGCGTCGGCGCCGAGCGAATGGCCGATGATGACGACCGGAGCAATGCTCTTGTCGGTCCGGTATTCGCTGGCCAGCAGGACCGCGAACTGCTCCCAGTGGCTGTAATTGGTGACGCGGGACGGAATGCCCTTGGCTTGCAGCTTGGCGGAAAGCCGATCCATGCCGAGCGAGAAGACGTTGAGCAGGCCGCGCAGGAAGAACACGCTGCCATGCCCGGCCTGGATCGAAGCAGCAGGGGCATGGGACGTCTTCGCGGCGGACGTCGGCGCGACATGCGCCGGTCTCGGCACCGGCGTCGGCACGGGCGCCTGGACGACCTGGGCAGCGCCTGCGTCGACGATCATGCACGACAAACAGAACAGGCCGGCCAGAAAAAAGCCCCGCCACAGGCGCATCTTGTCCATCCCGATTCCTGACGAGGCCAGAGACCCTGCTATTCCCGTCGCGGTTTCCCCCCGCCGCCTCGTGCAATGCCGGCGCGATCCCGTTGCCGATCAACTTAGCGGCGCGATCCGAAATTGGAAGGGATCAAAAGCGGCACGCCTCGGGACCCGAGCGGTCAGTGCGGTGCCGGCGTCAGGTATGGCAGGCGGTTCTCTTCGGGCATCGGCCCGAGCTTCCGCACGGTCTCGATATTCTGCGCCAGCGAGCGGCTGAGATGGGCCTCCAGCGCCTGCATCGCCTTCTCGCGCCTGCCAGCCAGGACATGGCCGAGGATATCGATATGCTCCGCCACCATCAGCGAGATCACCGCCGAATCGCGGTAGAGATCGAAGGCGTGGTGGATGGCGACGATGACCAGCTGGCTCCGCCGGATCGTCTCGCGGAGCTGCAGGTTCCGGCAGCGCAGGATGATGTCGATGTGGAGGTCGCGCTCCAGCCGCTCGATCCGCTCCAGCGTCTGCCGGCCGGTTGCCGCCTTTTCGGCGCGCTCGCGGCGCTCCTCGATTTCGTCCCGGCTGACCGAGGCCATGACCTGACCGAGGGCGATCGGTTCGAGCAGGCAGCGCATCTCGAAATGATCGTGGAGTCCGCTCTCGGTCAGCGGGCCGGCATACCAGCGCTGGTTCAAGTCCTGCGTCACCAACCCGCTGCGCTCGAGCCGCGTCAGCACCTCATGGGCGACCGTCCGGCTGACGTCGTGATAGTCGGCGAGCGCGCTCTCGTTGACCTGGAAGCGGCCGTAGGGAAGCGCGCGGGCGATGACATGCTCGACCGCCGGATAGATCCGCTCCCGCCGGTTCCGCACCCGGAGTTTGCCGGCGACCTCGGGCGGCAGCCTTAGACCTGCTTCGCCGAGATCGAGGCGGAGCGGCTCGGCGGCCGCCTCACCGGTCAGGTAGCCGCGGCCGTTGAAGTCGCGGAGCAATCCTTCCTGTCGCAGGCGCTGCAATGCTGCGGCGGCCGGCACGCGGCTGGAATTGAAGGCGCGGGCGACGCCCGCGGCGCCGAGCACGAGGCCGGGCGGAAAACTGCCGTCGAGGATATGGTCCCGCAGGACACCATAGATGACCTCGTAGAGCGGCGGCGCGGCCAATTCCGTGCGTTTCTCGGCTGGCCTCTGCATGGCGATCGGTTTCCGTTCCGCCTATTTCACCACATGCGTCGCGCCGTCGACGCGCTGGCCGTCGATTGCCTCCCAGTCCCAGGCAATGCCGAGGCCCGGCTCGCTGGACGGCACCGCGCGGCCGTCCTCGATGCGCATGCCGGCCGTCGTCAGGCTGTCGAGCTGCGGGATGTATTCGACCCAGCGACCGTTGGGGACGGCGGCGGTCAGCGCGACATGCAGTTCCATCAGGAAATGCGGGCAGATCGACACGTTGAAGGATTCGGCGAGATGGGCGGTCTTCAGCCACGGCGTGATGCCGCCGATCCGGGCGACGTCGGCCTGGACGACGCTGGTCGCGTCGCGCTGGAGGTATTCGCGGAAATGCTGGAGGCTGTAGATCGACTCGCCGACCGCGATCGGCAGACTCGTCGACGCGGACAAGCGGATATGGCCGCCGAGGTCCTCGGCCGGCAGCGGCTCCTCGTACCAGGCGAGGTCGACCGCCTCGTAGAGCCGGGCGCGGCGGATCGCCTCGTCGACAGTGGCGCCCTGGTTGCCGTCGACCATGATCTCGAAGTCGTCGCCGACCGCGGCGCGAACCGCCTCGAGGCGCGCGACATCCTGCTTCGGCGGGCGGCCGATCTTGACCTTGGAGCCGCCGAAGCCGGCGGCCTTGGCGCGCAAGGCATCCTCGACCAGTTCGGCGGTCTCGATATGCAGCCAGCCGCCCTCGGTCGTGTAGAGCGGCACCGAATCCTGCGCGCCACCGGCCTCGATATGGAGCGGCCGGCCCGACCTGCGGCAGCGCATGTCCCAGAGCGCGGTATCGATCGCGGCGAGCGCCAGCGAGGTGATGGCGCCAACGGCGGTGGCGTGGGTATGGAAGAACAGCGCCTTCCAGATCTGCTCGACCTTCTCCGGGTCGCGGCCGATCAGCATCGGCGCAAGGTCGCGGGCGATCAGCGCGACGATCGCGTGGCCGCCGGTGCCGATCGTGTAGGTGTAGCCGCTGCCGACCAGGCCGTCGTCGGCGTAGATGCGCACGATCGGCGTCTCCTGGCTGGTGAAGGACTGGATCGCGTCCGTCCGCTTCACCTTCGGCACGAGGTCGACCATCAGGACCTCGACACGTTCGATCTTCGCCATCTCTCCCTCGCTTTCGGCTTCCCTGCCTGCCGGCCGTCGTCGCCTATCCGGCGGCGGCCTCCTCGTCCTCCTCGACGGCATGGATCCGCGCCATGATCGCCTTGGAGGCGGTGTCGTACTGGTGGTCGTTGGCGACCTCGCCGACGAGGCGGAAGCCGTGCATGACGAGGATGCGGTCGGCGACCGCCACCATCTCCGGCATGTCGCTGGAGATCAGGATGATCGAGACGCCGTCCCGGGCGATCTCGCCGAGCAACTCGTGGATATCGGTCTTGGTCTTGATGTCGATGCCGACCGTCGGCTCGTCGACGATGAGAATCTCGGCATTGGCGGCCAGCCACTTGGCAATCGACACCTTCTGCTGGTTGCCGCCGGAGAGATTGCCGACGATCTGGCCAAGCGACGGCGTGCGGATCTCCAGCTTGTCGACGAAGGGTTCGACCGCCCGCGTCTCGCTCGCGCCCGAGATCAGCCCGAGGAAACCGGCCAGTCGCCGCCAGATGGTGATGGCGATATTCTCGCGGACCGAATGCATGAGGATCAGGCCCTCGGCCTTGCGGTCCTCGCTGATATAGCCGAGCCGGTAGGTCGTCAGCGCTTCATGCATGTCGCGGATGCGCACCCGCTTGCCGTGGATGCGCAACTCGCCGGCGGTGATCTCGGCGCCGCCGAGGATCGCATGGGCAAGTTCGCTCCGCCCGGCGCCGACCAGCCCGTAGAGGCCGAGGATTTCGCCGCGATGCAGCGCGAGGTCGATGTCGCGATGGCCGACCGAAGTGGACAGCCCGCGCGCCTCCAGCACCACGTCGGCCATGTCCGGCTTTCGCTCGCCGAGCACGGCGACGCGTTCCTTGCGGCCGATCATCAGCGACACCAGCTTGTCGCGGGTCATCGTCGCCATCGGCTCGCCGATCGCCGCGTTCTTGCCGTCGCGGAGCACCGTCACCCGGTCGGCGATGGCGAAGACCTCCTCCAGCTTGTGGCTGACGAAGATGATCGCGACGCCGTTTTCGCGAAGCCGCCTGAGCAGCGTGAACAACGCCGCCGTCTCGTGTTCGGTGATCGAGGCGGTCGGCTCGTCCATCAGCAGGATCTTCGCCTCGAGCGACAGCGCCTTGGCGATCTCGACGATCTGCATCTGGGCGACCGACAGCGTCCGCACCTCGGCGCGGGTATCGATGCCGCGGTCGAGCATGTCGAGCCACTTGCGCGCCTCGCGGTTGATCGTGTCGTAGTCGATCAGGCCGCCCCTGGTCGGCGGGCGCTCGAGCAGGATATTCTCGCCGACGGAGAACCGCGGGATCAGGTTCCGCTCCTGGTGGACGGCGCTGATGCCGGCGGCGATCGCCTCGCGCGGCGAGGCGAATTGCACCGGCTTGCCGTCGAGCAGGATGCGGCCCTCGTCGGGCCGGTAGAGCCCGGTGATGATCTTGATCAGCGTCGACTTGCCGGCGCCGTTCTCACCCATCAGCGCATGGATCTCGCCGGGCTTGAGGTCGAGCGACACGCCGTCCAGCGCCTGGACGCCGGGGAAGGCCTTGCTGACGGATTCGATCGTGAGCGCCATCGTCGTCAATCCGTCCCGGTCTTGACGGCGCGCCAGCGGTTCAGCCACACGGCGGCGAGGATCAGCGCGCCGAGCAGGAACTGCACCCAGTAGGGATCGACGTTGGCGAGCACCATGCCGTTCTCGATCAGCGCGATGAGAATCACGGCGAAGGTGGTGCCGAGCACCGAGATATAGCCGCCGGTCAGCGCCGCCCCGCCGATGATCGGCGCGGCGAAGGAGAGAAGCAGCCAGTTGGCGCCGATCGACGGCTGGGCGGAGCCGAGCTGCGCGACGGCCAGCACCGCGGCAATCGCCGCCAGCCCGCCGGACAACACATGGGCAAGCACGATGGTGCGGTTGCGCGAGATGCCGGAGAGGTCAGCGGCGTTTGGATTGCCGCCGACCGCCAGCAACTGCCGGCCGGGAACGGTGCGGGCGAAGAACAGGCCGAGCAGGGCGGCGACGATCAGCGGCGCGATCAGCAGATAGGGGAAGGCAAAGAAGCGCTGGTCGCCGAAGGCCACCAGCGCCGGCGGCATGTTGTAATAGGGGATCGACTCGGTGATGCCGAGGTTGATGCCGGTGAAGGCGGACGCCGTCGCCAGGGTGATGATGAAGCCGTTGATACCGGTCCGCGCCGTCAGCACGCCGTTGATCAGGCCGCCAAGGGCGCCGATGGCGATCGCCAGCGGGATGGCGAGGACCAGCGGCACGCCGAGAACCTCCATCATGCCGCCGAAGGAGATGGCGACGAGACCGCCGAGCGCGCCGACCGAGATGTTCATCTGGCCGACGCCGAGCGTCACCATCTGGGCGAAGCCGACCAGCAGCGCGACGCAGAAGCTCCGCAGCATCACGTAGATATTGAACTCGGTGAGGAAATTCGGCGTCAGGATCGACAGCAGCGCCGCGCCGAGGACGATCGCCACGGCAAGCCCCGACCATTCGACGATGAGCAGGCGGCGGAGGAACGGCATCAGGCGCGCCCCACTTCCGTTTCCCTGTCACTGCGTCCTTCGAGGGGACGCCCCCTCTCCCCCCTTGTGGGGGAGACAGCGGAGCCTCGGGGGGCGAAGCCGACCGTTAGCGAAGGTAGAGAGGGGTAACCTCCAATCTCTTCGCATACCCCTCTCTCGGATTGCCAGGGCCGATCGTCCCCGCCCTGCCCGTCCAACCGCCAACCCCGCCATCCTGAGGTGCGAGGGCGAAGCCCGAGCCTCGAAGGACGCGCCTCGCCTCGCCCCGCTCATGACTTCACCCCGATGCTGCGGCGTTCGGCGTAGACGCTGCGGTAGCGGTCGATGAGCACGGCGAAGAGCAGGATCAGCCCGAGGAAGAGCTGGAGCCAGAAGTTGCCGATCTGCAGCACCAGCAGGCCGCTGCGGATGGTCGTCACCAGCGCCGCGCCGATCATCGTGCCGATCACCGCGACCGAGCCGCCCGACAGCAGCGTGCCGCCGAGGACCGGCCCGAGGAAGGACGGCAGCAGCCATTCCTCGCCGCCCGTCGCCGGCATCGCCGCGCCGAGCCGGGTGACCACCATCAGCCCCGCCGCCGCCGCGAGCACGCCGGAGAGCACGTGGCTGATGATGATGACCCGGCCGACCGGGACGCCCGACATCGCGGCGGCGCGCGGATTGGCGCCGGCTGCGAGAATCTGCCGGCCGAGGGCCGTGAAGCGGTAGAGCACCACCAGCGCGGCGCCGATCGCGATCGCGACGACCAGCAGCGGCGAGACCAGCCCGAACAGGCGGGCGCGGCCGAAGGCGCCGATCTCCGGCGGCAGGCCGTTATAGGGCACCGCCTTGGTGAGGATCAGCATGGCGCCGAGGAACAGGCTGGCGCTCGCGAGCGTGATGATGAAGGCGTTGACCCCGGTCTTGACGATGGCGAAGCCGTTCAGCCAGCCGAGAGCGCCGCCGAGGACCAGCGCGCCGGCGAAGCCGAGCGGGATCGGCAGGCCGAGGTCCTGGAGCAGGAAGCCGGCCGTCATCACCGCGCAGACGCCGATCGAGCCGACCGCGAGGTTCATGCCGCCGGTGGCGAGCACCACCATCTGCGAGAAACCGATGACGATGTCGACGGCGAGCGAGCGGCCGAGCGCGTAGAGATTGAAGGACGAGAGGAAGCCCGGCGCCAGCGTCGAGAAGATGAACCACAGCACCGCGACGATCGCCAGCAGACCGACCTGGGCCGAGGCGCCGCCGAGCATCGGCCGGCGGCTGCGGACGGGCGACAAGTCACCGGTGGTGTGGGTCATGTTTCCCGGAGTTCCGCTAAGGGGCGACTGCGACGCCTGAAGGGTACCGTCTGGGGCGGCATGTCCGCAACGAGTGCGCGGCCAACGGAGCGACCGGCCCGGACTCTCGCCCGGGCCGGAAAGCGCGAAGCCTCAGCTGCAGTTCATGTAGGTGGTTTTGAACTTGCCCTGGATGTCGGCGGTGATCGCCTTGAGGTCATCCTTGTAGCTGTCGATGTTGTCGTTGTTGATCACCATCGTGCCGGAGTCGATGAAATGCGCCGTCTGCGGCGTCTTGATCCACGGCGCGTCGTCCTTCATCGTGCACGCGCCGCTGGCCAGCAGGTCGAGCGCATAGGCGCCGATATAGCCCTGGCCATAGGGATTCTGCGCCATCGTTCCGGCGACGAAGCCGTCCTTGATCGCCTGCAGCACGATCTGGTCGTCGTCGATGCCGATGAACTTGATGCGCTTGTCGCCAAGCGTGCGCAGCAGCTTCGAGGCGACCACCGACGGGATGTAGCCGGTGGCGATCATGCCGCCGATGTCGTCCTTCTGGGCGGCGAGCAGCGCGCTGATCTTCTGGTCGGCGGCTTCCTGGGCGTCGGTGTCGGCGACGGTCTGGATCAGCGTCACCGCGCCGTTGGTCTCGGCGACGGCGGTCTCGACCGCCTTGACGCGCAGCGTCGTGTTGGGATCGACCAGCAGGCCGGCGAGATGGACGATGTTGCCCTTGCCGCCCATCGCCTTGATCAGCTCCTTGGTGCCGAGATAGGCGGAGTTATAGACGTCGGTGCCGAGGCAGAAGGCGACGTCGGTCGGGTCCTGGGTGCAGCCGGCGAGCGCCGCCGACGGAATGCCGGCGCCCTTCAGCTCGGTGATGGTCGAATTGATGCCGACCGCATCGCCCGGGAAGATGCCGAAGGCGGTGTAGCCCTGCGCCGCCAGGCTCTCGATCAGTTCGGTCTGCAGGTTGAGCTTCCACTCCTGCGGCACCTTGAAGTCGACCGCGGCGATGCCGAAGTCCTTCTGCGCATCGGCGGCGGCCTGTTCCCAGGGCGCGAAATAGGGGTGCGGTCCGCCCGGAATCAGGGCGATCTTGTTGTCGGACGCGAACGCGCCGGTAGCGAAGGCGGTCGCGGCGATCGCCAATACGCCAAGAGCGGCCGGGAATCCCGGCTTCATCAGAGATTTCATTTTATTCCTCCCAAATGGCGGCATCCCTCCCGACGCCGTCTGAGGCGAGACTACGGGAAACGTATATCGCGTGCAATATCCATTTTCTTGCTGCGCCGCGTTGGAAGGGATCCGGAGCGCCGGGACGCGCGGACGGGTGGCCTGTAACCGAGGAAAAGGGGCGGTCCGGTCTGGACAGCGACAGCCCCGGCACCGACTACACCGGTCGGAACGTATCAGGGTCGTGACGGCCACCTCGTCGCCGGCTGAGGACGGCGCTAGCGGTTAAAGAGCCTTCTGAAGAATCCCTTGCGCTTTCCGTTCGGGGTCCCCCCGCCGGCATCCTGTATCGTCTCGGCGGCGCCGATGACCGTGGTGGTCGCCAGCGGTCCGGTGCCGGGCTTGAAGGCCTCCAGGATCGTGTCGGGGGCGCCCTCCTGCGCAATCTTTCCGGTCTTGCGGTTGATCGGAATCAGCGTCATGCCGTCCGGTATCCGGAACGGTACCGGATCGGCGTCGACCAGCGCCTGCTGCATGAATTCGGTGAAGATCGGCGCCGCCAGGTGGCCGCCGGTATTGGCGCGGCCAAGCGACCGCGGCTGGTCGTAGCCGACATAGACGCCGGCCGCGAGGTCCGGCGAGAAGCCGACGAACCAGGCGTCGCGATAGTCGTTGGTGGTCCCTGTCTTGCCGGCGATGGGTCTCTCGAGTGCCCGGTAGACCGCCGGCGCCGTGCCGTGCTGGACGACGCCCTCGAGCATCGAGGTGATCTGGTAGGCGGTCATCGGATCGAGGACCTGCTCGCGGTTGTCGGTGATCTCCGGCTCGTCCTGTCCGGTCCATGTGTCCGCGGCGCAGGCGTCGCAGACGCGGTTGTCGTAACGGAAGATCGTTTCGCCATAGCGGTTCTGAATCCGGTCGATCAGGGTCGGAACGACCGCGCGACCGCCGTTGGCGAAGACCGAGTAGCCCGCCACCATGCGCATCACCGTGGTCTCGCCCGAGCCGAGCGCCAGGGGAAGATAGGGACCGAGATTGTCGTAGACGCCGAAGCGTCGTGCATACTCGTCGACAACCTCCATCCCGAGATCCTGCGCCAGACGCACCGTCATGACATTCCGCGAATGCTCGATTCCGGTCCGCAAGGTCGAGGGACCGTAGAACTTGTTGCTGTAATTCGACGGGCGCCAGAGCGGCTGGCCGAAGCCCGGATCGATCGCAATCGGCGCGTCGAGAACCACCGAGGCCGGCGTGTAGCCGCTGTCGAGGGCCGATGCGTAGACGAAAGGCTTGAACGACGACCCCGGCTGGCGCATCGCCTGGGTGGCGCGGTTGAACTGGCTTTCCGCGAAGCTGAAGCCGCCGACCATCGCCAGCACCCGCCCGGTATGCGGATCCATGACGACAATCCCGCCACCGACCTGCGGCACCTGGCGCAGTTGATACTGGTTGGCCGCGCCCTCCACCGCCTCGACATAGACGACGTCGCCGACCGCGAGCACGTCGCCGGGGGTCTTGATCTTCGCGCCGCGCCGATCGCCGGTCGCCCATTTCGCCCATTCCAGTTCCGAAAGCGGGATGACACCGGTCGCCCGCTCGGGGCCGACACGGGTGGTTCCGGGGATCAGGCCGGTCCTCAGGCCAATCTCGGCCTCGGTGTCGGACAGCGACAGCACCACGGCAAGGCGCCACTCGGGCACGTCCGACAGCGGCGAAATCTCCGCCAGCCCCTCGCCCCAGTCGTAGCTGGTGTCGATCTTGGTGATCGCGCCGCGCCAGCCCTGCTCGCGATCGAAATTCACCAGCCCGTCGATCAGCGACCGGCGGGCCATCGCCTGGAGTTTGAGATCGAGGGTGGTGCGGACCGACAGTCCGCCCCCGTAAAGCGCGTCCTCGCCATACATGGCGATGAGCTGGCGCCTCACCTCCTCGGTGAAATAGTCGGCATGGGAGACCCGCTCCTGCTCGGTGCCGGTCACGACGCCGAGCCCCGTGGCTTTCGCGGCCTCGCCCTCGGCCGGCGTCGCATAGCCGTTCTCGACCATCCGGTCGATCACCCAGTTGCGCCGCTCGAGCGCGCGCTGCGCATAACGGAAGGGATTGTAGTTGTTCGGCGCCTTCGGCAAGGCGGCGAGATAGGCCGATTCCGCAAGGGTCAGTTCGTAAATCGACTTGTTGAAATACGTGAGGGCCGCGGCGGCAACGCCATAGCTGCCGAGCCCCAGAAAGATATCGTTCACATAGAGTTCGAGAATCTTGTCCTTCGAATAGGTCTGGTCGATGCGCACGGCCAGGATCGCTTCCTTGATCTTGCGATCGATGCTCCGTTCGTTGGTCAGCAGGAAATTCTTGGCGACCTGCTGTGTGATGGTCGATGCGCCGACCATCCGCTGGCCCGTTCCGTAGGCTCTGGCGTTCTGGATGATGGCGCGCACGATGCCGAAATAGTCGATCCCGCCGTGCTCGTAGAAGTTCTTGTCCTCGGCTGAAATAAAAGCTTCCTTCAAGCGGGCGGGAACCGCCTCGATCGGCACGAACAGGCGGCGTTCGCGGGCGAAGTCGGCAATCAGCGTGCCGTCTGACGCATGGACCCTGGTGGTGACCGGCGGCTCGTAGTGGGCCAGGACATCGGCGCTGGGCAGATCGCCGACCAGGCCCGACACGTACCAGGCGACTGCGATCGAAACGAGCAGGACCAGGGCCGCGCCAATTCCGAACAGATAGCCGACAATCCGCAGCATCATGTCGTGGTTGTTCCTGTCAAATTCTTCTTTTCTTGCCGACAGTTATGTGTCGTTCGCGATGAATGTCAATTCGACCAGAAGAACCGACTTCCGTGGCCGAAATATGCTGTTTGTCGTGTGATTTCTTGCGACAACGCAGGCGCCGGTCGGCAATTCAATCCTTTGTCTCCATGGACCGATTCGCCGATGCAGGATGCCGGTCCGCTCCAACAAATCTCGGTCTCAAGCGCGACGAAAATACGTCCAAACCCTTCGAAATTTGAACTTGTCCGGCCAGACCCTTAAGTTCGTGGTCAAAACCCAAGGAGAATGGCGGTGCGGTGCCAACACCCCTGCTGCTTCGGCAGCGGGGCCATTGGTTTTTTTGAAATTGACGGAACACAAGGAGTTGAGCCGGTTTGTGTGGATTTGCAGGCGAAATTCAGTTCAGGGGTGGCGTCGCGGATGTCGCGGCGGTCGAGCGGATGGTGGAATGCCTGGCGCCACGCGGTCCGGACGGCAGCGGCGTCATCGCCTATGACCGGGTGGCTCTCGGCCACCGCCGCCTGAAGATCATCGACCTGTCCAATGCCTCGCGGCAGCCGATGATCGATCCGACGCTGGGCCTGACCATCGCTTTCAACGGCTGCATCTACAACTACAAGGAGCTGCGCGACGAGCTCGAGATCGAGGGCTACAGCTTCTTCTCGCATGGCGACACCGAGATCATCCTCAAGGCCTGGCATGCCTGGGGACCGGAAGCCGTCTCGCGCCTTCACGGCATGTTCTCCTTCGCCATCCACGAGCGCGAGTTGGGCCGGCTGATCCTTTGTCGCGACCGGTTCGGCATCAAGCCGCTCTATTATTCGGCGACCAGCGGCCGGCTGCGCTTCGCCTCGTCGCTGCCGGCGCTGCTCGCCGCAGGCGATGTCGACACCGCGATCGACCGCGTTGCCCTCGACAATTACATGTCCTTCCATGCCGTCGTGCCGCCGCCGCGCACCATCCTCGCCGGCGTGCGCAAGCTGCCGCCGGCGACCCTGCGCATCGTCGAGCCCGACGGCCGCACCAGGGACACCACCTACTGGTCGGCGCGCTACGAGCATGACCAGGCGGACATCGCCACCTCCGCCGAGGAGTGGCGCGACCGGGTTCTGGAGGCGCTCAGGGTCGCGGTCAAGCGCCGCATGGTCGCCGACGTGCCGGTCGGGGTGCTGTTGTCCGGCGGCGTCGATTCCAGCGTCGTCGTCGGCCTGCTTGCCGAATCCGGACAGAAGGATCTGATGACCTTCTCGATCGGCTTCGAGGAGGCCAACAGCGAGAAGGGCGACGAGTTCGTCTATTCCGACCTGATCGCCAACCATTTCCACACTGACCATCACAAGATGATGATCGAGTCGCGGCGCCTCCTCGACGCGCTGCCCGGCACCATCGCGGCGATGTCGGAGCCGATGGTCTCCTACGACAATGTCGGCTTCTACCTGCTCAGCCAGGAGGTGGCTAAGCACATCAAGGTGGTGCAATCGGGCCAGGGCGCCGACGAGGTCTTCGGCGGCTATCACTGGTATCCGCCGCTCGCCGACTCGAACAACGTCACCGCCGACTATGCCCGCGTCTTCTTCGATCGCTCCCGCGAGACGATGCGCCGGCATCTGTCCGACGAATGGCTGGCCGAGGGCGAGCCGAGCCTTGAATTCGTCGCCGATCATTTCGCCGCCGCCGGCGCCCCCGCTCCGGTCGACAAGGCGCTCCGCCTCGACACCAATGTCATGCTGGTCGACGATCCGGTGAAGCGGGTCGACAACATGACCATGGCCTGGGGGCTGGAGGCGCGCGTGCCCTTCCTCGATCACGAACTGGTCGAGCTCGCCGCCCGCATCCCGGCCGAGCACAAGCTCGCCCAGGGCGGCAAGGGCGTGCTCAAGGAAGCGGCGCGGCTGGTCGTGCCGAGCGAGGTCATCGACCGCAAGAAGGGCTATTTCCCGGTGCCGGCGCTGAAATATCTCGACGGCCCGTATCTGGCCATGGTCCGCGATGCACTGCACTCCCGGGCCGCCCGGGAACGCGGGCTGTTCCGCGACAGTTATCTCGCCACGCTGTTCGACAAGCCGAACGATCACATAACACCGCTGAGGGGCTCCGAGCTGTGGCAGGTCGGACTCCTCGAAATGTGGCTCCAGAGCAACGGGATCTGAAGCGGATCATGGCGACAGAGAAGTCACAGCCGGTCTCCGACGGTCCCGGCGACCTGCCGGCCGACATGGTCGGCACGGCGCAGGCGACCAAGCCCGAGCCGATGAAGACGAATTTCGCCCTCGACTGCGGGTGGGGCCGTCTCCTCTTCGCCCAGACCTTCGACAACGCCAAGGCGATCGCCGACGCGACCCGATCGGAAGGACTCGATCGCCGCGACATCGTCTTCTATGTCGCCGAACCGCATGTCGTCCTGGCGTCCGCCCCGCAGGAACTCTTCCTCGATCCCTCCCACACCTACCGGCTCGACCTTGCGACATACCGCCCGGCGACCGCCCAGCCCCGCGGCTTCTTCATCCGCCGGCTGACAGCGATCGAGGATGCCGAGGCGATCAACCGCATCTATCAGACACGGCAGATGGTGCCGGTGCCGCCCGATTTCTTCTGGACCAAGCGCGACGCCCGCTCGATCACCTATTTCGTCGCCGAGGACGAGGTGACCGGCGCCGTGATCGGCACGGTGACGGGCATCGATCACCACCACGCCTTCAACGATCCGGAGCGCGCCGCCTCGCTCTGGTGCCTCGCCGTCGATCCCCAGGCACACCAGCCCGGCATCGGCGAGGCGCTGGTCCGGCGACTGGCGGAACATTTTCAGGCGCGCGGCAGCGCCTGTCTCGATCTCTCCGTGCTCCACGACAACGAGCAGGCCATCGCCCTTTACGAGAAGCTCGGCTTCGCCCGCGTCGCCTATTTCACCCTGAAGCGGCGCAACCCGATCAACGAGACCTTGTTTGCCGGACCGGCATTCACCGGGAAGCTCAATCCCTATGCGACGATCATCATCGAGGAGGCCCGGCGGCGCGGTATCGCCGTCGAGGTCACCGATGCCGAGGGCGGCTTCTTCCGGCTGACCTATGGCGGCCGCACGGTCCATTGCCGCGAGAGCCTGTCCGAATTCACCTCCGGCGTCGCGGTCTCGATCTGCGACGACAAGGCGGTGACCCGCCGCGTCGTCAGCGCCGCGGGCGTCAAGGTGCCGGAGCAGATCGATGCCGACGGCGACGACGTCGCGGCGTTTCTCGAAAAGCACGGCTCGGTCGTGGTCAAGCCGGCGCGCGGCGAGCAGGGACGCGGCGTCGCGGTCGGCCTCGAAACCATGGAAGCGGTCGAAACCGCGATGGCCGAGGCGCGCCAGATCTCCGACCGCATCCTCATCGAGGAATGCGTCAAGGGCGAGGACCTTCGCCTCGTTGTCATCGACCGGCGCGTCGTCGCCGGCGCGATCCGGCGGCCGGCACAGGTGGTCGGCGACGGCAAGTCGACCGTCGAGGAACTGATCGTCCGTCAGAGCAAGCGGCGCGCGCGAGCGACGGGTGGCGAGTCGAAGATCCCCCTCGACGGCGAGACCGAGCGCTGCATCAAGGCGGAGGGTTACGCGCTCGACTCGGTCCTGCCGGAGGGCCAGACGCTGGCCGTCCGCAAGACCGCCAACCTTCATACCGGCGGCACCATCCACGACGTCACCGCGGAAGTGCATGGCCGGCTGGTCGACGCGGCGATCAAGGCGGCGGCCGCCATCGACATCCCGGTGGTCGGCATCGATCTCGTCGTCCCCTCGCCGCGCTCGCCCGAATACGCCTTCATCGAAGCCAACGAGCGCCCCGGCCTCGCCAATCACGACCCGCAGCCGACCGCCGAACGTTTCGTCGACCTGCTTTTTCCGCTATCCATTCCGACGGCGGTGCGCAGCGCCGTCGTGTGATTGGGGAACAGAATGCCGCGCCTTGCGATCGATTCGGACTATCTCGCCACCCGCCTCTCGCAGCTTCTCGATATCCCGAGCCCGACCGGCTACACCGATACCATCGTCCGCGAATGCTGCGACGAGTTGCGCCGGCTCGGCGTCAAGTTCGAGGTGACGCGGCGCGGCGGTATCCGCGCCTTCATGCCGGGCAAGAGCGACAAGCCGGCCCGCGCCATCGTCTCCCACCTCGATACGCTCGGCGCCCAGGTCAAGCTGCTCAAGGACAACGGCCGGCTCGAACTCGTACCGATCGGCAACTGGTCGGCGCGCTTCGCCGAGGGCGCTCGGGTCACGATCTTTTCCGAGCATGGCGCCTTCCGCGGCTCGATCCTGCCGCTCAAGGCCTCCGGCCACACCTTCAACGACGAGGTCGATACCGCCCCGATCGGCTGGCGCCATGTCGAATTGCGGATCGACGCGATGACCCGCTCGGCCGACGACATCCGCCACCTCGGCATCGACGTCGGCGACATCGTCGCGGTCGATCCGGCGCCGGAGTTTCTCGACAACGGCTTCATCGTCTCCCGCCACCTCGACAACAAGGCCGGCGCGGCGGTGATGTTCGCCGTGCTCGACGCGATCATCTCCCAGAAGGCGGAGATGACGGTCGACACCTTCTTCGTCTTCACCATCGCCGAGGAGGTCGGCAACGGCGCAGCCTCGATCCTGACGCCGGAAGTCGCCTCGATGATCACCATCGACAACGGCACCACCGCGCCGGGACAGAATTCCGACGAGTTCGGCGTCACCATCTGCATGGCCGACGAGACCGGCCCCTTCGACTATCACCTGACCAAGAAGCTGGTGGCGCTCTGCCGGGAGAACGACATCCGCTTCCAGAAGGATATCTTCCGCTACTACCGCTCCGATTCCGCCTCCGCCGTCACCGCCGGCGCCGATATCCGCACCGCGCTGATCACCTTCGGCATCGACGCCTCGCACGGTTACGAGCGCATCCACCTTCACGCGCTCCGCTCGCTGGCCGAACTGACGACGACCTATGTCACCAGTCCGGTCGCTATCCGCCGCGACGCCATCGAGATGTCGGAGAGCCTGCGCGGCTTCCCCCGCCAGCCGATGGCCGAGGCCGACGAGCAGCGGAGCGAACCGGAGGTCGAGGACCCCAAGTCGGAGGCGGATGTGAAGCCGCGGCGCAAGAAGAAACAGGCGGCGAAATGAGCCCGACCCCGGCCAATATCGACGCGCTGAACCAGGCCGCCTTCGAGCACTGCATCTTCCCGCTCGCCGAGATGGACGCCGTGCGCCGCGACGGCCCCAACATCTACGTCCGCGGTGAGGGCGTCGAGCTGACCGACCACAGCGGTCGCACCTATCTCGACATGATGAGTTCGCATACCCGGGCGAATTCGCTCGGCTACGGCAATGAGGAGATCGCGCGCGCCATCTACGACCAGCTCGTCAAGCTCCACTATGTCGGGACGGTCGACAATTTCGTCGAGCCGGCTGTTGCGCTGGCGGCCAAGGTCGCCGAACTCGCGCCGGGGCGCCTGTCGAACATCATGTTCGTCAGCGGCGGCTCGGAAGCGGTGGAATCCGCGCTGAAGCTCGCCAAACAGTACCAGATCCACAAGGGCGGCAAGCCGCGCGCCTACAAGATCATCTCGCGGTGGAACGCCTATCACGGCGCCACCATGGGCGCGCTCTCGGTCACCGATTGGCTCGGTACCCGCGCTATCTCCGAACCAGGCGTTCCCGGCACGACGCTGATCCCCGGCCCGACCTGCTACCGCAATCCGTTCGGCATGGCCGGACGAGGACTATGCCGATCTCTGCGTCACCTATCTCGAACAGCAGATCCTCCATGAAGGACCGGACAGCGTCGCCGCCTTCATCGCCGAGCCGATCATGCAGGCGCACGGCGTCCAGCTGCCGCCGCCGGACTATTTCCCGCGGGTCCGCGAGATCTGCGATCGCTACGGCGTCCTGCTCATCGTCGACGAGGTGATCACCGGCTTCGGCCGTACCGGCGCCTGGTTCGCCAGCGAGCATTTCGGCATCGAACCCGACATCATGACGATGGCGAAGGCGATGACCGCCGGCTATTTCCCGATGGGAGCGGTGATCGCGCGCAAGGATATCGTCGAGGCGTTGCCGGTCTTCCGCCACGTGCACACCTTCAGCGGCCACGGTGGCGGTGTCGCGGCGGCGACCGCCAGCATCGCGATTTGCGAGCGGGACGACGTCATCGCGCGGGTCGCGCGACAACGGCCGCTATTTCCTCGAACGGCTCCGCGACGTCCTGGCCGACTCGCCGATCGTCGGCGATGTCCGTGGCCTCGGCATGTGGCTGGCGGTCGATTTCACCGCCGACAAGGCAACGCGGCAGCCCTTCGCCGACGATACCGTCAAGGCGATCGTCCGGCGGATGAAAGACCTTGGCGTTCTGTCGAGCGCGATCGGCAACGCTCTGGAAATGGCGCCGCCGCTGATCACCGGGCGGGACCAGCTCGACCGCGCCGCCGACGTCACCGCCCAGGCCGTGGACGATATCGCCCGGGCGCGGGGCTTCGCCTGAGGCCGGCATGCCGGGGGTGGACACGACGACTGATTTCGATGACCGGATCTTCGCGCTGCGCTTCGAGCGCAGCCGCGCCGACCTGTTCGGCATGCTGGAGCGGCTCTATGGCCATCGGCCCGACTACGAGAGCTTCTGCCGGTCGCTGACCGCCGCGCTCCAGGCGGCATGGGCCGAACGCCCCGACGACCTCAAGTGGCTCGACCTCCGGCGCGACCTCGAGCCGGACTGGTTCCAGCGGCCGGGCATGGCCGGCTACGTCTTCTACCTCGACCGTTTCGCCGGCGACCTGAAGGGCGTGCTCGACCGGATCGACTACCTCGAGGACCTCGGCATCACCTATGTGCATTTCATGCCGTGCCTGAAGCCGCGGCCGGGCGACAGCGACGGCGGCTATTCGGTAATGGACTACCGCGCCATCAATCCCGCCTACGGCACGATGGCGGAGTTCGAGGCGGTCGCCGCGGCGTTGCGGTCGCGCGGCATCAGCCTCTGCGTCGATCTCGTCGTCAACCACACCGCCAAGGAGCATGCCTGGGCGAAGAAGGCGCGGAAGGGCGTCGAGAAATATCGGGACTACTACCTGATGTTCGACGACGACCGGCTGCCGAACGACTATGAGCGGACGCTGGTCGAGGTCTTTCCCGATAACGCGCCGGGCAATTTCACCTTCTATCCCGATCTCGGCAAATGGGTGTGGACGACCTTCAACGAACACCAGTGGGACCTCAACTGGGCGAACCCGCAGATTTTCCTCGAGATGGTCGGGATCATGCTGTTCCTCGCCAACAAGGGCGTCGACGTGCTGCGCTTCGACGCGGTCGCCTTCATGTGGAAGCGGATGGGCACCCGCTGCCAGTCGGAGCCCGAGGTCCACATGCTGCTCCATGCGATGCGCGCGGCGACCCGCATCGTCGCGCCGGCGGTGATCCACCTCGAGGAGGCGATCGTCGGCCCGGGCGAGATGATCCCCTATCTCGGCCGCGGCGAGCATTACGGCAAGGAAGGCAACCTCGCCTACCACAATTCCCTGATGGTCCAGTTCTGGTCGGCGCTGGCCAGCCGCGAGACGCGGCTGATGACCCATGTCCTCAAGACCCATTTCCCGCCGGCGCTCGCCAATGCCACCTACGCCACCTACATCCGCTGCCACGACGATATCGGCTGGGCGGTGACCGACGAGGACGCCGCCGCCGTCGGCCTCGACGGGCATCTCCACCGCGCCTTCCTGTCCGACTTCTACGAGGGCGTCTTTCCCGGGTCCTTCGCCCGCGGCGCGCTGTTCCAGTACAATCCCGACACCGGCGACAAGCGGATCAGTGGCACCTTCGCCTCGCTCGCCGGACTGGAAAAGGCGGAGGCCGACGGCGATCCCGACGCGATCGACCGGGCGATCGACCGCATCCTGCTCGGCCACGCCCTGATCGCCGCCTATGGCGGCATCCCGCTGATCTACATGGGCGACGAGATCGCCCTCCTCAACGACCATGGCTACACGGCCGAGCCGGGCCATGCCCATGACAGTCGCTGGCTGCACCGGCCGAAGATGGACTGGGCGGTCGCCGGCGAGGCGGCGCTCGGCCAGAGCCCCGCCGCGCGGGTGTTTCAGGGCGTGCGCCAGATCCTCGCGCGCCGCGCCGCGACGCCCGAGTTCCACGCCGCCAACCCGACGCTGATCGCCGAGACCGGCGAGCCCGGCCTCTTCGCCTTCGTCCGGCCGTCGCCGGCAACGGCCGTCGTCTGCATCTTCAACTTCACCGAAACGTGGAAGACGCTGCCCGGCGACTGGGCAACGGCGCAAGGCGCGACGGCCTTCGTCGACGCCCTGTCGCAGGGCCATGTCGACCGCGACGACGGCCGCATCCTGCTGCCGCCCCATGCCCGGCTCTGGCTCCGCTGAGGCCGGGCTATCCCCGTCCATCGCGGAGCTTCTACGGACCGGAGAGCGGGTACTTCCCGGCCCGAGACGCGCCTAGTGGCAGTGAACGAAGCCTGTGCTGTTGTCCATATGGCAGCATTGACCCGGTGGCGAACTCTTGCGGCAACCGCCGCCGTGTGCCGCAGCGGCCGACACGCCGAGCATGGCAACCACGATACCGATTATGATGGATTTCATACCCTGATCCCTTGCCGCCGTGGTTGCTTCAAACGGAAGGTACTCTTAATGCGAGTAGTGAACAAGCATGCGCAACGGTGCGTCGCATCGCCGGCCTCGCATGGGCGTTCGAACGTCGGACAGGCTCGCTGCCTGGACAGCCTCCGCCGTCAGCGTCGAGCCACGGCTCGCGTCAACCGAACTTCAGGAACAGCTTCGAATACGGCCCCTTGAGGCCGCCGATCGCCTTCTTTGCCGCCGCCGCGTCGCCGGAGCGAGCCGCCTGCTGGACGGCGACCACGCTCAGCTGGAAAGGCTCGAGGAGGGTGATGAAGTCCGGGTTGCCGGCGGCATCGGCGGGCGGGTGACTGGCGACGTCGTCGGCGAGATAGGCGAGGACAGCGGCATCTTCTCGGAGTTCGGCGAGGGCGGCGGCATCGAACGTCCCGTAGTCCTTGCCGAGCACATGCTCCATTTCCGCATGATAGGTGTTCATCCGGTCGGAGAAGGTGATGATGCCGTTCCGCTCGTGCAGTGAGCCGATCTCGTCGCGGATCGCTTCGAGCGTAGTGTGCGCTTGCGGCAGCTTGCCGGCCGCCACTTCGTCGGCGGCGGTATCCGCGATCGCGCCGACCTTCGCCAGCGTTGCCTTGTATTCGGGATCGTCCGTGTATTGCGGCGGGGCGCCGGCTTTGTCGGCCGCCAGCAATTTCCATTTCTGACGGAAGCCGTCGACGGCCTTCACCGCTGCCTCGGGCTTGTTGGCATTGGTGAAGAACAACGCACTGCGATAGTCGCCATAGGCGGCGCGCAGGTCATTCTCGAAATCGCTGACCGGCCCGGCGAATGCCGACGTGAGGAAACCGAGAAGCAGTGCCGCTGCCATCGGGACGGCGCGCCGGAATAAGGCCATGCTGTTGTTCCTTGACAAGAAAAGAGAGTGTGGGCCCGGACATAGCGCGAGCCGCTGAAATCCACATTGATCTGAGACAAGTGTCTCCCCGGGGCGACCTCCAGACAGCCCCGAGGAGCCGCGTCAGGCCTGCCAGGCAAAAACCCCGTCATAGACGGCGACCTGCCGGGCGAAGCGCTTGGTGAAGGGCTCGACGCTGCCGGCGTCGACCGCTCCGCCGGCGCCGAGGCCGATCGAGGTGACCTGCGTCGGGAAGATCTCGTCGCGGAAGAGCTGGATCAGGGCGAGCAGGATCGCGGCGACGGCCGCCGCCGCCAGGATCACGACCGCGCTGATGATGACGAAGCAGACCGCCATCGCCAGGATTTGCCCGCCGGCGAGCAGCATCCCGATGGGAACGATGGCCACGAGCTCCGCCGCGGTGGCGAAGATCGCCGTCAATTGCTTCTTGTCGAGCCGGTTCTCCAGCCCGTCGACGAGGTCTCTCAGCACCGGGTCGATCCCGCCGAGCAGGTCGTCCTCGACCATGACCAGGTGGACGGTCGCGGTCGCCGGGGTCTCGATCTGGAAGTCGGCGATCAGCTTGGCCGGGCTGAAGGGCTTGAAGTCGCCCCGCTTGAACTTGCCGAAGTCGATCGGGTCGATGATCCGGCTTTCGACGCTCAGCGTTCCGTCGGCAAGAATTCGCGTGACCGTCGCAACCGCCCCGATCAGGATTTCGTCCTTGCCGACTTCCAGCGTGTCCTGGATGCATTCGAGGCTGTTGATCCTCAGCGACGGCGCAACGTTTGCCCGCAGCTCCGCCGCCTCGGCGAGGAGCGTATTGTCCCCCGCCATGATGGCTTCGAGGGCGGCCATGACCTCCAGGCGCTCCTTGATCATTCCCGGTCGGCGGGTGCCAGGCCTTTTCTTTGCCGGCGGCCGCGGCCGCGGCGGAAGCGTCCCTTTGCGAAGGCGTGGCGCCATCTTCGACAGGCTGGCTGCAAGCCTGTGCTCGATCGCCTTGTTGTCGGCCGGCAGCTTGTGCCGTCCCGGATCGAGGACGTGATCGCGGGCGCGATAGAGGCTGTCGATCAGGTCGGACGCCAGCGCGTCTGCTTGTTCGGTCAATTCAAGAGGAATTTTATCCAGAGGATTCCAAGCAACCATACGAGTCATGACGACCTCCCATGCTTGAACTTGAAGTAAAATTTGATTCTAAGACGATCCGTTGTTTGCGGCGGGCGCGCCCTAAAACTAATCGAAAACCCGAGAATTGCCTATAGAGACAGTCAAAAG
The DNA here is from genome assembly GCA_963812275.1 of uncultured Alphaproteobacteria bacterium. Taxonomy (GTDB): domain Bacteria; phylum Pseudomonadota; class Alphaproteobacteria; order Rhizobiales; family Kaistiaceae; genus Bauldia. The sequence continues at coordinate 35,759 of CAWEUQ010000013.1, forward strand.
CCCAATCCGGTGCGATTTAGGACGTGTCCCTCATTAATCGAAACGGCCGTCAGTCCGTTGCCACGACCGCTTTCGGAGGTGTTTCGGGCATCGTCAGTTCGTGCCCGCACGACGGAGAGGCGCCGATACCTGACATTTCGCGGCCGCCTTCGTGGATGAGCAACGAATAGCCGCACCAGCCCTCACGTGACAGCCAGCAGACCGTACCCGCTCAGATCACCATGATGTCGCCGTGGTCGAGGAAGTCGAGGTGCTTGCCGATCCAGGCGAAGTCAACCGGATTGCCCGTGTCGGAGCCATGTTTCCAGTAGGTCAGCCAGCCCGTGTCGTCGTTGTAGACAATCTTCTGTTGCGACGTGTTGGCCTCGGCGCCGACATGGAAGTGTGACGCCTGCAGCGTCCCCTTCGGGCCGATACCGGGGAAGGCCGACTTTGCAAGCGCGATAATATCCCCGTCGCTCATGTCGGTCACCTTGTCCGGCTGGTGCGGGTTGGCGAAGACAAAGGTATCGTCGTCGGCGCCGCCGGTCAGCTTGTCCTTGCCCGGGCCGCCGTTGAGCTGGTCGGAACCATCGTCGCCCTTCAGCCTGTCCCTGTGCCGGCCGCCCTCGAGGACATCGTCGCCGTCGCCGCCGTGGAGGTGGTCCTTTCCTCCTCGCCGTAGATGGTGTCGTTGCCGGCATCGCCGTGGATGGCGTCGCCGCCTTGCCGCCCTTGATCAGGTCGTTGCCGGCATCGCCATGGAGATCATCCGCGCCTTTGTTGCCCTTGATCGTGTCATCGCCTTCGAGGCCGGAGAGAGTGTCCTTGCCGCCGAGGCCCTTGATCAGGTCGTCGCCGTCGGTCGGTAGCGCCTGGCCGGCGACCGTGTGGGTTGCGTCGACGAGGTCGGCGCCGCTGGTGCCGATGATCGTCGCCGCACTCGCCGTCAGCACCACGTCGTTGCCATCGCCGCCGTGATAGGTGATCGTCATCGCCCGCTGGTCGAGGACGAAATAGGCGCCCTCGGCAAGGCCGGCGAAGGTGCCAGAGACCGCGTCCGTGCCGTCATTGTCGACGATGGTGAAGGTGTCGCCGACCGAGGGGACGAAGCCGGCGAGGATGTCGCCATCGAGCGTCGCGCCACCGAGGTCGACCGTGCCGGTGACCTTGACCTGGTCGTAGCCGCCGATACCGGGGCTGGTGCCTTCCAGCTCGATCGCGAAGGTCGCGCCGGCGGCCAGCATGACGTTGCCGGTCGAGAGGATGCCGGGGCTCGCCCCCGGCGCCAGCGTGCCGCCCGACTGGACCGTCACCGCGCCCGTCGTGCCGCGTCCGCCGAGCGTGCCGCCGGCGTTGACGGTGACAGCCGAGACGATCGAGCCGTCGACCTGGAGGAGACCGCCATTGACGCTGGTCCCGCCGGTATAGGTGTTCGTCACAGGCGTATCGAAGATCAGCGTTCCCACGCCTGTCTTGGCGAGGCCTCCCGTCCCGGCAATTTCGGCGCCGATAGTGGTGGTCTTGCCGGCCCCGACCTCGAAGGTGGTGGTCCCGGTTCCGCCGAGGAACATGAAGTCGCCGTGCGCCTCGCCGTCGGTAGCACCGCCGGTGTGGTCGTCGCCGACGCCGGCGGTGACTCCGAAGGTGCCCGAGAAGCTGCCGTCCGTGATGATCAGGGTGCCGCCGTCGCGGACGAAGATAGCGCCACCGAGCGCCGCGCCGCCGCCGCCGTCGGCGCCCAAGCCGGAACCGCCGGTGCCGCCGAATGTGCCACCTGAGCCCGCGTTCTGGCCGCCGCCGCCGCCGGCCCCAAAGCCACCGGCGCCACCTGTCTGATTGTTGAAATCGGTGCGCGCGCCGCCACCGCCGCCGCCGAAGCCACCTTCGCCGCCGCTGACCGCGTTGAGATTCCCTGTGCCACCGCCGCCGCCGAAGTCACCGCCGGCGCCGCCGTTCTGGTCGGATGCGCCGCCACCGCCGCCGCCGAGGCCGCCTGCCCCGCCCGGACCGGAGCCGCTCGACCCCGTTCCGCCGCCGCCGCCGGAATCGTCCCCGTCACCGCCGCCGCCACCACCGTCACCACCACCGCCGCCGCCGCCGCCCAGCGCCGACACGGCCGCGTCGCCGGGTTGGAGGTCGTCGCCACCGGCGCCGCCCTCCGGCGCGCCGCCGGCACCGCCGTTAATTCCGGAGCCGTTCGCGCCATCCGCCGTCGCACCACCACCACCACCACCGCCGTCGTTTACGCCCTCGCCGCCGTTGCCCTGCTGGCCGCCGCCGCCGCCGCCGCCGAAATCGCCATCGCCGCCGCCGCCGCCATATTCGCCGCCGCCGCCGCCGCCGGCGCCCCCGCCGCCGCCGGCCCCGCCGATGCCCTCGTAGCCGCCGCCACCGCCGCTGCCGGCGGCGCCGGCGCCGCCGTCACCCCCGAGGCCACCGCCGCCGCCGCCGCCGCTGGAGCCGCTGCCGCCGGCGCCACCGTCGCCGCCCGCTCCGCCGGTCGCCGCCGCATCCGCGATCGCCACATCGGCCAGCGTCACCACCGCACCGGAATTGACGAACACCGCCGCACCGGCGCCAAGCCCGCCACCGCCGCCGCTGCCGATGTCACCTCCGTCGCCGCCATAACCACCCTGTGCCAGCGCGTTGGCGATGGTGACATCGTTGATCGCCACCTTGCCGCTCTCGACGAAGAACACCCGGCCGGTGTCGTCGGCGTCGATGGTATGGCCTCCACCGTTGAAGGTGATCGTGTGGATGCCGTCGCCACGGATCATCGGCAGCGACTGGGTCAGTATGATCGGTCCGGTGATATTGATGACGTAGTTGTCGGCGACGACCCCATCGAGAGCGAAGTCGTTCGAGACCTGGAAGATCCTGGCGCGAAGCTCGGCCTCGTTCGAGGCGGACAACACGATTGTCATGGCAGCCTCCCATCAGGCTGGACGCATCGCCACGGGGGACGCCACGCTGCGGCCGAACCGATCCGGAAAGTCTCGCTCTTGACGGTCGGCAAATCAATCTTGCTTGAGCGCTACGGTTTACGCGCGGTGACCAGCGGCAGGTCCCCGGTCTCAGCAGTGCCGCGTCACAGGGCGGATCGCGACTTTCGGCGCGCGACGTCGATGCCTTTCGGCGGAGTTCGCGCGATCGGAGTCGGGGGAAGAGGTCAGGACTGCGTGCCGGCGATGTCGATCATCGTGTGGAGCAGGAGGTTGGCGCCGGCCTCGATGTCGGACCAGGCGGTCTCCTCCTCCGGGGCGTGGCTGATGCCGCCGATGCTCGGCACGAAGATCAGACCGGCGCGGGTCAGTTCGGCCATGAACTGGGTGTCGTGGCCGGCGCCGCTCGGCATCAGCCGGTAGGGCAGACCGAGCTTCCCGGCCTGGCGCCGGAAGGCATCGACGATTTCCCTGTCACAAGGCTTGGGGTCGAGCCAGCTCTGCTCGTCGATGTCGAGACCAAGGCCGATCGCGGCGGCGACGTCTTCGAGATGCCTGCGGCATGCCTCGGCGAGCGCTCGCATCACGGCAAGATCGGTATCGCGGCCGATCAGGGTGAAGACCGCCTCGCCGGGGATGGTGTGGGGATGGTTGGGCTTGAGGTCGACCGCGCCGATCGTCACCCGGCTCTGGCCGGTCCCCGCCTCGGCGATGATCTCGGGAATGCGCCGGGCGAAATCGACCAGCCCGACGAAGGCATCCTTGCGCAGGTTCATCGGCGTCGTGCCGGCGTGGTTGGCGACGCCGGTCAGCCGCACCGACCATTTGAACACGCCGGAGATTCCCTCGACGATGCCGATCGGCACGCCTTCGGATTCCAGCACCGGTCCCTGCTCGATATGGAGTTCGAGAAACGCCTTGACGCTGTCTCGCGGGCGACGGGCCGTCTCATAGGCGCCCGGCACCAGTCCATGGGCCGTCATGGCATCGACCAGACGCGTCCCCTGCTCGTCCGTGGCCGTCTCAAGCCACTCAGGATCGACCGCGCCGGCCAGCGCCTGGCTGCCCAGCATGCCGCCGAACCGGCCTTCTTCCTCGGCAGTGGCGATCACCTCGATGGGGCAAGGCGGCGTCACGCCGGCGTCCATCAGCGTCCGGACGCATTCCATCGCCGCCGCAACCCCCAACGCACCGTCATAGAAGCCGCCCATGGGCACCGTATCGAGATGCGAACCGGCCATGACCGCCGGTCCCTCGCCGACCTGCCAGAGGCCGGAGAGATTGCCGACCGCGTCCATGGAAACCAGCAATCCCAAGGCTTTCATGCGGTCGGCCATGAACGCGCGCACTTCCATATCGGCGTCGGAGAAGCCCGGTCGGTTGAGCCCCGGCATACCCTCGAATCCGGCCGATCCCGCCCAGGGCGTTCATCTCTTCGCGCAGCCGATCGAGGTCGATGGCAAGATTTTCGGACCGGGTGCCAATCTCTTGATTCGACAACGATTTCTCCAGAAGGGCCATCTCTAATGAGCCGGTTTTATGCTCATCGCCTAGAATATAATCATTATGAATTATTGCACTCAGTCAATCCACCATGATTATATGGGCTCCCGCCTTCCAACGGAGAGACAGCGATGAGACCGCTCCTCAGAAATACCCTGGCCGGGCTGGCCTTCGCCGCCCTGGCCGGCGGCGCGATCACCGCGCCGGCGCAAGCGCAGACACCGCCGAATGTCCTGATCGTCGGCCAGATCGCCGAGCCCAAGTCGCTCGATCCGAGCGTCGACACCGCGGTCAACGACTTCCGCATTCTGATGAACATCTACGACGGACTGGTCCGCTACAAGGACGGCACGCTGGAGCCCGAGCCGGCACTGGCCAAATCCTGGGACATCAGCGACGACGGCCTGACCTACACCTTCCACCTCCGCGAGGGCGTCATGTTCCATGACGGCACGCCGTTCAACGCCGATGCGGTCAAATTCACCTTCGACCGGATGCTCGACGACAACCATCCGTTCCACGACACCGGTCCCTTCCCCCTCGCCTTCTTCTTTTCCGCGATCGACACCGTCACTGCCATCGACGACAAGACCGTCGAGTTCAAGCTGAAGGAGCCCTATGCGCCCTTCCTGTCGAACCTCGCCTATCCGGCCGGCCTGATCGTATCGCCGGCCGCGGTCAAGAAGTATGGCGCCGACTTCGGTCGCAATCCATCCGGCACCGGACCGTTCAAGTTCGAGAACTGGGACTCCAACACCAGCGTCGTCATCACCCGCAACGAAGACTACTGGGACGGCGCGCCGCCTCTGGAAGCGGTGGTCTATCGGCCGATCACCGACGCCAATACGCGGGTCGCCGAGATGCTCTCGGGCGGCATCGACCTGATGGTCGAGGTGCCGCCGGACAACCTCGCCCAGTTCCGCGACGACTCCAACTTCAAGGTCTATGAGCAGGCCGGTCCGCACCTCTGGTTCCTGATCCTCAACGCCAAGGAAGGCCCCTTCGCCGACAAGCGGGTGCGCCAGGCGGTCAACTACGCGATCGACAAGAAGACGCTGGTCGAGAACGTCCTGCAAGGCACCGCCGAAGTCGCCGCAGGCCCGACGCCACCGGCCTTTGCCTGGGCCTATGACGAGAAGCTCGAGCCCTATCCCTACGACCCGGAAAAGGCGAAGCAGCTGCTCAAGGAAGCCGGGGCGGAAGGCGCCGAGTTGACCTTCTATGTCACCGAGGGCGGCTCGGGCATGCTCGACCCGATCGCCATGGGCACGGCGATCCAGGCCGATCTCGCCAAGGTCGGGCTCAAGGTCAAGATCGAGACCTATGAATGGAACACCTTCCTCGGCGAGGTGAATCCCGGCCTCGAAGGCAAGGCGGACATGGCCGAGATGGCGTGGATGACCAACGATCCGGACACGCTGCCCTACCTCGCGCTGCGCACCGGCGCCTTCCCCGACAAGGGCGGCTTCAACTCCGGCTACTATTCCAACCCGAAGGTCGACGCGCTGCTCGAAAAGGCCCGCACCTCGACCGACCAGGCGGAGCGGGCGAAGCTCTACAAGCAGATGCAGGAGATCGTCCACGACGACGCGCCCTGGGCTTTCATCGCCAACTGGAAGCAGAACGCGGTGTCGACCGCGGCGGTCAAGGACTTCTCCCTGCAGCCGTCCTTCTTCCTGATCCTGAGGGACGTCTCCAAGGACTGACCACGCATCCGGAACGGGCCGTCCCCGGGCGGCCCGTTCCACTCCAAGGCAGCGCAACCCTCCAGGCACGCAGAGACGGTGATGCTGGCCTATATCCTCAAGCGCCTCCTGGCATTGATCCCGATCCTGATCGGGCTCACCATCATCGTCTTCCTGATGCTGGCGCTGATCCCCGGCGGTACGGCGGTCGCCATCCTCGGGCCGCTCGCCTCCGACGACGCGGTTGCCAAGCTGAATGCCGAACTCGGCCTCGATCGCCCGCTGGTCGAGCAGTACCTCTCATGGATGGGGAACCTCCTCCATGGCGACATGGGACGGAGCTACAGCCTCAAGCGTCCGGTCGTCGACGAGGTTTTCGAACGCTTCTACGCCACATCAATTCTCGCCGGCACGTCGCTGATACTGTGTTCGGTGTTCGGCCTGCTGGCCGGCATCGTCTCGGCCGTCCGCCAGTTCGGATGGGGCGATCGGATCGTCACCTTCGTGGTGCTGATCGGCATCTCGACGCCGTCCTTCTGGCTGGGCCTGTTGCTGATCATGCTGTTCGCGGTCGAATGGCCGATCTTCCCGCCGAGCGGGATGTATCTCGCCTATGGCGGCGGCGGCATCCTCGACCTTCTCAACCACCTGGTCCTGCCGGCGGTGACGCTGGCGGTGGTCGCCACCGGGGTCATCGCCCGGCTGACGCGAACCGCGATGCTCGAAGTGCTGCGACAGGACTACATCCGCACGGCGCGCGCCAAGGGACTGACCGAGCGCCGCGTCATCTACCGGCACGCCTTCAAGTCGGCGCTGGTCACCGTCATCCCCCTGATCGGCGTCCAGGCCGGTCTGGTGATCGGCGGCGCCGTCTATATCGAAACCGTCTTCCAGTGGCCGGGCATCGGCCGGATGCTGGTCGGCGCCATCTCCACCCGTGACATCCTGCTCGTCCAGGGCGGCGTGCTGCTCCTGGCGGTGACCTACGTCCTGATCAACCTCATCGCCGACATCGTCCAGACAATCCTCGACCCGAGGCTCAAGTCATGACCGCGGCGAGCGAAACCGTCGTCGCCAAGCCGGCGAAATCCGGCGCGCGACCTGGCTGGTTCCGTCTCCTCACCAACAACCGGCTGGCGGCGCTCGGCCTCGTCGTCCTCGGCGTGATCGTCGTTCTGGCGCTGCTGACGCCGATCCTGCCGCTCGACAATCCGGACGTCACCACGCCGGCGGACCGTCTGTGGCCACCCGGCACCGCGGGGCATCTTCTCGGCACCGACCACCTCGGCCGGGATATTCTCTCCCGCCTCCTGTGGGGCACCCGGGTATCGCTCGCCGTCGGCCTCTCGGCGACCGTGATCGCGGCCTTCTTCGGCTCCCTGATCGGGCTGGTCGCCGGCTATTTCGGCGGGCGGACGGACGCGCTGCTGATGCGCTCGATCGATATGCTGATGGCCTTTCCCTACATCCTGCTGGCGCTCGGCATCGTCGCCGTGCTCGGCCCGGGGCTGCTCAACGCGCTCTACGCCATCGCCATCGTCAACATCCCCTTCTTCGCCCGCAACATCCGCGGGGTGACAAGGGGGCTCGCGAACCGCGAATTCGTCGACGCGGCGCGCCTCTCCGGCAAGGGCCACGCCGGCATTCTGTTCACCGAGGTACTACCCAACGTCATGCCGGTGATCGTCATCACCATGTCGTCGACGGTCGGCTGGATGATCCTCGAAACCGCGGGCCTCTCGTTCCTCGGCCTCGGCGTCCAGCCGCCACAGGCCGACCTCGGCTCGATGCTCGGCGAGGGGCGCAAGCTCCTGTTCAACGCGCCATTCGTCTCGGTGATCCCGGGCCTGATGATCTTCGCCCTGGTGATGAGCATCAACCTGATCGGCGACGGGGTTCGCGACGTCCTCGATCCGAGGCTTCGCTCCGGCGCTCTGGCGCGGCCTTCGGCGCGGACCCGCGTCGACCGGCGCGAGGTGCCGCCGATGCCCGAGCAGGGCAGCGGCGACGCGCTCGGCGTCATCGACCTCAAGACCGAGTTCCGGGTCGGCGCCTCGGTCTATCGCGCCGTCGGCGGGGTCAGCCTCGACCTCAAGGACAAGGAATGCCTCGGGCTCGTCGGCGAATCGGGGTCGGGCAAGTCGGTGACGGCGATGTCGGTGCTGGGACTGGTAGCGACCCCGCCCGGCGCCATCGTCGGCGGCCGGGTGATGGTCGACGGAACGGATCTGCTCGAAGTCCCCGACGAAACCCTTCGCGGCATCCGCGGCGGCCGGATCTCGATGATCTTCCAGGATCCGCTGTCGACGCTGCACCCGCTCTTCACCGTCGGCGACCAGATCGCCGAGGCGATCCGCTCGCATCATCCGGTTGCCCATGCCGAAGCCTGGAAGAGGGCCATCGCCCTTCTCGAACTTGTCCGCATCCCCAATGCGCGGGAACGGGTCAACAGCTATCCGCACGAATTGTCCGGCGGCATGCGCCAGCGGGTCTGCATCGCCATGGCGCTCGCCAACAACTCCGGCATCATGATCGCCGACGAGCCGACCACCGCGCTCGACGTGACGGTGCAGGCGCAGGTGCTCCGCCTGCTTGACGACCTTCGACGGGAGAAGGGGGCCGCCGTCCTCTTCATCACCCACGATTTCGGCGTCGTGTCGGAAATCTGCGACCGCGTCGCCGTCATGTATGCCGGGCGGATCGTCGAACTCGGGACCACCGAGGAGGTGCTCTCGCGACCGGCCCATCCCTATACCCGCAAGCTGATCGACTGCGTGCCGATCCTCGGCGATCCCGACCGGCGGCTCGATGCCATCGAGGGGCTGCCGCCGCCGGTCAACCGGCTGCCGCCGGGGTGCGCTTTCGCCGACCGCTGTCCACAGGCCCGCGATAATTGCCGGGCCGGCGACATCCCGCTCACCGATATCGGCGACCGCAAGGTGCGCTGCCTCTATCCCCTCGTGGAGGCCTTGTCATGACCGCCCTGCTCACGGTCGAGAATATCGAGAAGCGCTTCGGTGGCGGCCGGACGCTGTTCGGCAGGAAGCCCGCCGTCCACGCCGTGCAGGGCGTCGACATCGTCGTCAACAAGGGCGAGACGCTCGGCATCGTCGGCGAATCCGGCTGCGGCAAGTCGACCCTCGCCCGGATGCTGGTCGGCCTCGACCGGCCGTCGGCGGGATCGATCCGGATCGAGGGCATCGACCCCGCCGATTTCGAACGCGGCAACACGCGGGTCCTGGCGAAGACAATCCAGTACGTCTTCCAGGATCCGGTCTCGTCGCTCAATCCGCGCAAGACCATCCGCACCATCCTCGAAATCCCGATGATCCATCTGCTCGGCCTCGACAAACCGGCGCGCGAGGCGCGGCTCGAGGAACTGATGCAGGCGGTCAAGCTGTCGCCGGAATTCCTCGACCGCTACCCGCACGAATTTTCCGGCGGTCAGGCCCAGCGGATCGGCATCGCCCGCGCGCTCGCCGCCGAGCCGGAGCTGATCATCCTCGACGAGCCGGTGTCGGCGCTCGACGTCTCGGTGCAGGCGCAGGTGCTCAATCTCCTCGAGGACCTCCAGCAGCGCTTCGACCTCACCTATGTCTTCATCAGCCACGACCTGTCGGTGGTCGAAAGCGTCTCCGACCGGGTCGCCGTCATGTATTTCGGCCGGATCGTCGAGTATGCCGCGGCGCGTGAACTGTTCCGGCGACCGCGCCACCCTTATACGAAGCTGCTTTTCGATGCCGCGCCGGTGCCAGGCAAGAGAAGCGTCCGCGGCGAGGCCGAACCGGCCGAATTGCCCGACCCCTACGCGCCGCCGCCCGGTTGCGCCTTCGCACCGCGATGCCCGAACGTCCAGGAGCGCTGCCGGATCGAGCGGCCGGCGCTCTCCGCCGACCGGCCGTCGCCGACGCAATCCGCCGCTTGCTTTTTCCCGGTCGGCGCATGAAATCTCCTGATCGAAAAGTCGGCGAGCGAGGGAAAGCGGGAATGGCCATTGGCGTGGACGACCGGGAGTCGATCATCGTCCCGCCACGACCGCAACCGGAGCGGCGGCTGAAGCGCACCGACAACATCGCCGAGGGGATCAAGGACCTCATCGTCGAGAAGTCGCTGACCCCCGGCGACCGCCTGCCGAACGAGCGCGAACTGATCGACCTCTTCCGGGCTTCCAAGAGCACTGTTCGCGAGGCACTGAAGTCGCTGGAGACCCAGGGGCTGATCCGTTCCCGCACCGGGCCCGGCGGCGGCACCTTCGTCGGTCAGCTGTCGGGCAGCCGGGCGATGGAACTGCTCGGCAACTATTTCTTCTTTCGCCAGCCCTCGATCGGCGACATCTACCAGGTTCGCATCAAGCTCGAGCCGGAGCTCGCGGCGAGCGTCATCGGCCATCTCACCGACGCGGACTACGAGACGCTGCAGCGGACGATGAACCTCTACGAGCGGCCGCCCCGCGACCTCGGCGAGGAATACCAGCAGCGGCTGGCCGAACTCGACTTCCATTCGGTGCTGGCCGAGCTCTGCCCCAATCCGATCCTCGGCTTCATCTGCGGCTTCATGCACAACCTCCTGCGCAACCTGACGATCTGCCGGCACATCTACGGCTCGCCGAACCCGCTTTTGCGCGAGCAGGCCCTGCACTACCAGATCAACCTGATCCGGGCGCTGAAGGCGGAGGATGCCGACGCCGCGCGGCGGATCATGCAGGAGCACATGGAAACGGCGCGACGCTACATGGAGGAGTCGGAAGCGATCTTCACCCGCGGCTTCCTGCGCCTCGACGGCAAGCGCTAGCTAGATCGAGCCGGCCTCGACCATATAGTTGTTGGCGGTGCACATCGCGGCATCGTCGGAGGCGAGGAACAGCACCATGCGGGCGACGTAGACCGGGTCGATCAGGTCAGGCAGGCACTGGCGCTCGCGGTGCTTCTCGAGCGCTTCCGGCGTCGCCCATTTTTCCTTCTGCCGCTCGGTCATGATCCAGCCGGGCACGACCGTATTGACGCGGATGCGGTGATCGCCGAGATCGCGGGCCATGGTCCGGGTCAATCCATGCACCGCCGCCTTCGCCGTCGCATAGACCGGGAAGCCGCCGGCGGTCTCCCACCAGGAATTCGACCCCATGTTGACGATCGATCCGCCGCCAGCGGCGATCATGCCGGGCGCGATGGCCTGGATGGCGAAGAACATGTGGCGGAGGTTGGTCGCCATGCGCTCGTCGTAATAGTCGGGCGTCACGGTTTCCCAGCCATGACGGTCGTCGCGGGCGGCGTTGTTGACGAGAACCGTGGCGGGACCCAGTGCCTCGGCGAGGGCAACAAAGGCAGTCTTCAGCGAGTCGATGTCGCGGAGGTCGCAGGCCTCGAAACGGATATCGACACCCTCCCTCGCCAGTTCGCTGGCGAGGGCACGGCCGCGGGCCTCGTCGAGATCGACGAAGCCGATTCGCGACCCCTGTCCGGCAAAGGCCCGCACGATGCGCTCGCCGATGCCGGACGCGCCGCCGCTGACGAAAACCGTCTTGCCGCTGAGGCTCGGATAGATCGCGAAGGTCATGCGGTACTCCAACGACAGGTAGGGTGCCCTCGTGTTGGCGATTTGGCAGGCGCAGTCAAGGGCACGCGACCAGGTCGCCTTCCGAAAGCACCGGCGCTGACCGGCGGATTCACGGGATTCCTCCGGCCACCCGCCGGCAACCAGCGCTTGTCCCGCATTGACAAGAGCGTCGCGCTGCCGTTTTTTCGCCGTCGAGCCGGGCTAAGGCGGCGCCAGGCGGGCAACTTCTATCGACCCACCAACTGGAGATTAATATGAGGAAAGCGCGATATCTGGGGTTCGGCTCGGCAGCGCTCGTGGCAGCGACGCTCATCGTTTCGGGCTCGGCGACCGCAGAAGTCTCGTCGGATTTCGTCGTCGGCGGCACCCCCGCCCAGGAAGGTTCGTGGCCGTGGCAGGTCCGGCTTCTCGACGAATTCGACTACCACACCGGCTTCTGCGGCGGCTCCCTGATTGCCGAGCAATGGGTGCTGACTGCGGCGCATTGCGTCGTCCAGGGCGGCGACACGGTTGACAGCGTCGTCATCGGCTATGGCAGCATCTATCAGAGCCAACTCAAGATGGTCGGCAGCGAGAAGATCATCGTCCACCCGGACTACAACACCACCAACCACGCCGACATCGCCCTGATCAAGCTCGCCGAGCCGATCAGCGGCGCCGAGTTCATCGACATCGCCGATCCGGCCACGGAGGACAAACTCGTCGCGCCGGGCGATGAGCTGACCGTCACCGGCTGGGGCGCGTTGTGGGATTTCAAGGGCTTCGAGGAGGCGCTCTACAGCCGCGGCGGCCACGACGAGGTCAACACGCACGAACTTCTCAACGCCAACGCGCTGATGTCGCCCGAGCAGCTCCATCAGGTCACCATCCAGTCGATCGGGACCGACGAGTGCCGGGCGGCCTATGAAGCCTTTGGCGCCGCCACCGACGCCTCCTTCACCATCGCACCGACCGAGATCTGCGCCGGAAGCCCGGCCGGTGCCAAGGACTCCTGCTACGGCGACAGCGGCGGACCGCTGGTCGCCAAGGCCGACAACGATCGCGGCTATGTGCAGGTCGGCGTCGTCAGCTGGGGCAGCCAGTGCGGGAACCCGGTGCTGCCGGGCGTCTACAATCGCATCTCGCAGTTCCGCGACTGGGTCCACGGCCAGATGGACGCCAACTGAGGCGACGGCGAAGCGAAAGTCGACTTTGTCAAGTGAAGGGCGCGGCCGTCGAAGGCCGCGCCCCTTTTTTTCTACCAGAGACCCAGTATCTGATCGGCGAGCGCCTGATCGACAAGGACGAGATCGGTCCGCTCGCGCTTGCTCGCCGCTTCCTGGACCGCGACGATGTCATCGCTGGACAGGTTGAGCGCGGCGAGGTCGGCGCTCGCGGCATCTGCCTCGGCATTGCGCCCGTCGGCGGCGAAGAGTTCCTCGGCGACGGCGAGGTGCATTCCGCGCGTCAGCGGGTCATCCGCCAATTCGGCAAGATCGCGATGCGCTTCGGCGACGTCGAGGGCCGCCGCCTTCGACGCAAGCCAGACGAAGGTCGCGCGGCGATCGTCATTCTTCGTCGCCGGGCGAAGAAGCTTCGAAAGTTCGCCATAGGCTTGCTTGAGGCTGAGGGCTGAAAAGGTCGTCCGCAGATCGGCAGGGGAAACGAAGTCGGGACGAAGCGATCCGATCATGATCGCCAGATTGTTATAAGCGACAGGCAGTCCGGCTTCCGCGGCCGGGATCAATAGCCCCAGAATCGTCACCTGATCGGGGTCGCTGGTCTTGCTGAGAGCCCTTGCCCGATTGAACATCTCGCGCGGCGTGTCGCCCGAACAGGCCGCGAGAACCAGGCCGACGTCGATTTCCGAAAAGCCGACCGGGCGGGTCGTGCGCGTCACGTCATTGGGATGTGCGGCGAGCCGATCGCATTCGGAAGCCGAACCGTTGGCGCCGTCTTCGATCCGCAGGAGCGCGCCGGCCTGCGCCGCGGCGAAGCCCCAATAGTAGTCGGCGACCATATCGAGCGGCCACGACGAGCCATCGCGAAGCAGTCCCAGCTTTCCTGCCTCGTCGCGGACGGCCTCGCGTTCGCGCACCAGCGACAACGTGTCGAATACGAGATCGGCAAGGCGATCCCGGTCATAGCCCGGATCGCCCGGCTGCGGCCCGAAGCCGGAGAGCAACGGATCCTGAAGATCGCGGGTCAAGGCACTTTCCAGCACCCTGACATTGCCATCGAACACCAGCCGACGACGGTATTCGCTGAGATCGGCAAAGCCAGGGTCGTCGATCGCCCGTCGGAATGCGTCCAGCGATCTGGCGAGGATCGGAGCAATGGTGCTGCCGGCCGGAGACCGGATGAGCCTGCTGCCATAGGCATTGCCGAGCACCGCCTTGTCCCAGGGCGACAAGGCTGGCGGCACCGGCCCCCTCCAAGTCGGCAATCGCGCCATCGAGCCACCGGTCGAAGTCGGCCGGATCGCGCGAAGGCAGATCCTCGCTGGCCAGCGCGCTCAGCCAGAAGCGAAGACGGCCGCGAATAACCGATAACCGGTCACGGTCGACGTCACCACCATTTTCGAGCAGGGCGGTGACGAGGTGTTCAGCCGCCGTCAGTTCCTTGAGATGGGCAAGAGCGCCACCCTGGCTGATCGCCTCGGGATGGGTCTGCCAATCATAGTCCCAGAAATCGAAGCGCAGATCCTTGAGCCGCGCGAAATCGACGGCGGCAGGATCGGCAGCGGCCAGTTGCTCGACCGCCTGACGCAGCGTCTCCCGCAATTCCTTGTCGCCGATAATCGGCGCTCGCGCTCCGAAATCCACGATTTGAAGCACGGCGGTGGCCGCCGAGACATCCGCGTCGGCGGCGCCGGCGGCGCGCAGCTTGTCCGCTATCCTCTCGACATCGGCGATCCGTCCGGAAACACCTCCCTCATCCGAAAGAGTGGCCGGCGTATCGGCGACCATTTGCAGCGCCTGACGATAATGCGTCGCGGCGGCCCCGGCATCCGCCGAGACGATCGAGTCGCCAAGCGCCTCTTCGACGATCGCGGTCAGGACCGCGAGCGCCGCCGGATCCGCGCCCGCCGTCTCGAGACCGGTGAGCCAGGCCGAGACCGCGGCCAACGATACCGGACCGTCCGGAGTGGGGCTGGCGATCGGCGGTTCCGTCGTCAGCCGCTTGTAAATATCGACGACGACATCGTCCGCGAGGATCCGGGCCAGGGCCGCGCGCCGGGCGACGATCGGCGAGGGAATGTTCGGTTGCCCGCCGCCGGCCAGCCGAAACAGCATTTCGGCCCGGGTATAATGGAAGAGCGCCTCGGCCAGCGTGTCCTCGTCGGGCGGCTGGCTCTCGGCCAACACGGCCAGCAGCCAGTGATCGTAGGGATCATAGCCCCCGACCTTGTCGGCATAGGCCGCGGCAAGGTCGTCGGGGATCGGCGCGCCGGCCGTCAATTGCTGGATCGACGTCTCGGTGGGGAAGGTGGCGAGCCGCGGGTCATAGGTCTCCAGGGCCGCGGCGGAGGCAGGCGCCGCCGTCGACAGATTGGCGACCAGCCGCGCCAGCGCATAGGGGTCCGAGGGTGCCAGACGGAGCAGCGCCAGCACCCCGTCCCGGCCGTCCGCATTCGCCGCCTCGACAAGCGCCTGGCCCTCCGGCGACATCCGGCAGGCGCGACGCGCCGTGTTCATCGCATCGCCGAATCCTCCGCTATCGGCGGCGCGCGCCATGATCGCGAGAGCCGTCCGGCAAGCCGGTTCGCCGTTATCGGCGGCCGTGCCGCTCCGCCGCTTGCCGAGCATCTGGAAGACATTCTGGAACTGACTCGCCGCGTCATCGGGCGAGCGCTGCTCGCGCATGATGGTCAGGGCAAGCAGGTCCTGATCGGGGGGAAGCGCCTGCGGCTCGACGAAGACTTCGGGACCGTAGTCGACCGAAACCGCTTCGCCGTCGGCGAGCTGGCCGAGAAGATTGATCCACGGTACCGCGAAGAGCTGCGTCAGCTGGCCGCCGTTGATCGCGTAACCGACGGAGCGTTTCCAGTAGTCGAGCCCTTCGCGATCGTCGCCGGCATTGGCGACGAGACGTCCATTGGCGACCGAGAGCCTGATCGCACCGAAACTGGAGAGCCCGGTCTCGACCCTGCCGAATTCGACCGGCTTGCCATTCTCGATCCGGTTCAGCGTAATCCTGCCGTCGGTCGCCGCGATCGCGAATACGCCGTCGCCGAGGGCGGCCACATCGGCGATTGCGTTGTTTTCAATGCGGCCCAACCGCCGCACCTCGAGCTCGTCGTCGCCGGCGAGCGACAGGATGAGCAATCCCGTATTCCCCCAGACATAGAGGGCGCCGGTCGACGGATCGGTGGTGAAACGGTCCAGCTCGCCGATGTCCTGCCACAAATCATCGGCGACCGCGAACTGATCGATAGAGCCATTCGCGCCGGATTTCTGACGAATGCGCAACAGGTTGCCGGTCGAGCCACGGCCGACGAAGGTCTCTCCGCTTTCGTCGAGCGGTGACAATTGCGACAGGGAATTGATCCTGCGCGTGCTGTCGCCGCCCAGCGTGCTCGGCCGCCATTCGACCTCGCCGCCCCGGCGGACGAATGCGTGTTCGCCGTGATTGGTCGTCAGCAGCAGCGTTTCGCCGTCCGGCGAGAAGGCAGCGGACACGAAGGTACAGTCGCCAAGCGTCTTGTCGGGACCGGCGCGGCAGAAGATCGGCACCGGCGTATAGGTCTCGTCGACAACGAATTTTCCTAGTTCCGGCCGATAGAGATAGACGAGCCCCTCCGTCTCGGAGATTTGGACCACCCGGAAACTTTCCTTGCCGATATGACTGCCGAGGATCGTCTCGCTGACGTCCACCCCGGGCACCGTCTCGGCCTCGAGCTTGGCTATCCGCGGCAGAGCCCGCGCGGCGAAGAGCTGGGCGACATGCTCCCGCGTCAGCGAAACGGGGTAGCCGGTCCCGGTCGCCACGACCGTGGCATAGGGCGTGCCGAACCCATCCGGCCCCCATTCCTCCGGCTTGAAGCGCCGCAGTGTGTCGGTCCACTCGCCGTTGACCCGGGTCAGTTTGCGGGTCCACAGATCGTTCAGCACCCATGGAGCGTCGGGCGCGCGCGATTTGCCGTCGGATGCGATCTCGACGACGATCTCGATGGACGGCTCGACGCCTCCGGTACTGTGGGCGGTGTGGAGCCGAATGCGGGGCTGGGTCTGGCCGCTCCACAGAATTTCACCGTCGACCCGGTCGACCAGGTAGAGGCAGGAGAGCGGATTCAGCACCTGACCGGAAGCGGGATTGGCGCAATCCTCGGCCGAGGAATTGACCGCGAGATAGCGGCCGTCGACGGTGACGACCGCGTCTTTCACCTGGCCGAGTTTGTCGAATGGCTTCTGGTCGCCGCCGGTATCGAAGGCGATCAGCCGGTCATCGACAATAGCGTAAAGGACATTGTCGACGACGCCGGCGATCCGGGCCGGCAGGACCCCGATCGCCGGCTCCGCCAGTTCAAGATCCACGACCTTCGACCATTTCGACCAGCCGTCGCTGTCGCGTTCGAGGATCATGACCCGCGGCACACTGCTGGTGCCCTCGAAGGTCTTGGCGGTATAGGCGATATAAAGGCGTTCGCCGGCCGGATCGTAGTGGATGTCGTCGATGCGTTCCGTCTCGCCTTCCGATCCGTCGGTATAGCGGACAAAATCGCCCCGCTCGCCGAAGGCCGCCCAGACGTTGCCGTCGCCGGTCGCGACCACGGCGGCCGGGATGTCAGGACCGATCAGCGCGGCGCCGACAGGCGTCTTCTCGTAAGTCGTCGGCGAATCCGGCAGCGGATAGCGGGCGATCACCCGGCCAAGGAGATCGATGATCCGGAGGAACGGGGTCTGGTTGTCGACATCGGACCAGTTGATCGCGACGGAGAGGCCCGGTCCTCCGGGGGGATTGCGCCAGCGGCTGACATCGCCCCATCCCGGCAGGGACGTCTCGGGAATCGTCGCGTTGGCCAGCGTCGCCTGGAAGGCCAAAGCCGGACGCAGCAGTTCGACCGTAGCCAGGTTTTCAACCGTCGCTTCGCTGGAGTCGTTGACATAAGCCGATTCCGCGGCTCGCGACAGCAGGCTTCCGGCGGTCGGAATCGCGCTGGTCGATTGTTCGACGCCGACGTGGAATGTGCCGATGCGGCCGGCGAATTGCTGGGCAATCAGTTTCGCATTGGCGCGCGACGCCTCTTCCTGGGCGAGCTTCGCTTCCGCCGCGGATTGGGCGGCCTCCTGCGCCTTCTGTTCGGCGACGACCCTGAGCCGGTCCGCTTCCTGCTGCTCCTGATGGGCGAGGGCGGCCTGCTCCTCGGCGCGCTGGCGCTGCGTCTCGGCCTCCTCGCGCTGAGCGTCGGCGAGCTGCCTCTGGCGCTCGGCTTCCTTGCGCTGTTCCTCGGCTTCCTTGCGCTGCTCGTCGGCGATAGTCGCCTGCTCGGTGGCGATGGTCGCCTGCTGGTTGGCCTCGCGCCACAGGTAGATCGCCGCCCCGGCGCCGACAGCCGCCAGCACCACCGCGGCGGCAAGCGCGACGCTCAGGCGCTTGAACCGGCCGCCCGTGCGCGCCGCTTCCTCGGCTTCGATCAGCTTGCGCTGGTCTTCCTCCTCGCGCTGCTTCTGCTCGGTCTCGGCGGTCTGGCTGTCGTCGAGGAACTGCCTGGCCTCCTCGTAGTTGTTGCCGTAGCGGGCGGCCCAGGCCTCGGTCGGGCTGGTGCGACGCCACCAGGCGACGAGGTTGTCGAGATCGAGGCCGGTAAGCAGGCCACCGGCGCCGGCCTTGTAACGCTCGGCGCGCGACAGGAGCTGGTTCCAGGCATCGGCCGATTGCGCCTCGTCGTCGAGACACCGCGACAGGCGTCGCCACTGCCGGATGAGGCTCTCGTGCGAGATATCGATGAAGGTGTCGTCGTGGAGCGCCTCAGGCGCTTCGGGAGTCAGGAAGTTGACGCCGGGGACGCGGAAGGCGTCGACGACCGCGGCCACCGACTCGCGGCGACCGCCGGCAAGTTCGACCAGCTCGCCGAAACGGGTCGGACGGCGCACCGCGTCGACGACCGTGCGACCGGTGACGAGGCTGCGGAACACCGTGTCGATAACGTCGGCATGGGCCGGATCGACGCTGGCGGCGACGTCGTCGGCATGCCGGTCGAGCGCCCCGCCCAAATGTCCGGCGGCCTCGTAGTCCGCGAGCGTGAGGACGATATTCTCTTCGTTGCGTGATTTCGCCCGCTGCCACAGGAGATTGAGGACGTGCTGCATCAGCGGCAGCTGGTCGGCGCGCCGGCCGAGCCGTCGCCGCTGGTCGTGGCCGCCGTCAGCCTCCCACGGCGCGAAGTCGGTCAGATCGTTGAGGAGGCGATTGACCAGCGCCTCCTCGATCTCGAAGCCGCAGACGCCGGCGGGCCCGTCGATCGCCTGGCGGCATTCCTCGCGGGTCATGCGCGGGGTCAGGTAAAGGCCGCGATTGATGAAATCGGGCAAGGCCTCGATCAGCGTGCAGGCGCCGAGGTACTCGGAGCGCATGGTGATCACGATGTAGAGCGGCAGGCGTGTCTCCCGCGCCGCCTCGATCAGCAGTGCGACGAAGGCCTCCGCCTCCTCGCGGCCGGAATAGTCCTCGTAGCGGAACAACTCCTCGAACTGGTCGACGAGGACCAGCAGGTTGGCGCCCTCCGGCAGATGTCCCGCCTCGTACCATTCGACCAGCGAGCGAGGACCACGACGCAGGAAGGAGGAGAGGATCTCGATCTCGCCCTCGTCCGGCTCCTCGACGCCCTGCAATCCGAGGAGCGCGACGGCGAGCGAGCGGATCGGGTGGCCACGGGGGCGAAGGTCGGCGATCTGCCAGTCGGAGCCGGCCGAGGCGAGATAGCCGAGCTCGAGCGCATTGAGCAGGCCGGTGCGGACCAGCGATGACTTGCCGCTCCC
This sequence comes from uncultured Alphaproteobacteria bacterium, assembly GCA_963812275.1. Lineage (GTDB taxonomy): Bacteria > Pseudomonadota > Alphaproteobacteria > Rhizobiales > Kaistiaceae > Bauldia. The sequence goes on from CAWEUQ010000013.1 coordinate 55,385, forward strand.
GGACGTGCCAAGCACAGCCAGGAAACGACTCGCCGCCAGGGTATCGACCATCTGGTCGACGCAATTCTCACGGCCGAAGAAGAGATCGAACTCGTCGCGGGTAAACGGCCGCAAACCGGGGTATGCGATGCGCCCCGTGATCTGATCGATCATGAGGCCAGGTCCACGACCACGCTATCAAGGAGTTCGGGTGACAGACCAGCCCGGCAGTCGACCTCGTCGACTTCGGGCAAGGCGATGCCGAGCGGCGGCTTCTCGGCCGGCGGGCAGTTGAGGATCTTGAACTTGCGTGGCGGCCGGTCGCGATCACGCTTCAGCTTGTTGTAGAGCATGATCTGGTTGCGGACCCAGAAATTCTTGGCGGCGCCGTAGATCAGGACGACCGAACCGCATTCGCGCCAGCTCCGCTCGAGGTCCTGCCGGACGTCCTTGGCGTCGCCATAGGGCTGGGAAAGCATGACCGGCACCCGCTGCGTCCGCATCTTCTCGAACAGCGTCTCGGCGACCGACTGGTCGGTGGCATCGGCATTGATGAAGATCGGCGCGTCGCTGAAGTCCTCGAGGGCGGGCTGGGGCTTCGGCGGCGGCTCGGTCGCGATCTTGCGAATCTGGGCCTTGAAGGACTCGAAGCCGATCGCGGCGACCTTCTCGCCGAACAGGAAGGCGCGATGCGCCTCGTCCGTGACGTCCTCGGCGACCAGATCCGGCGACCGCCACTGGAGAATCTGCCGCCCCGCTTCCTCGGCGAGGTGATACTGCGCGGCCAGATAGCCTTCCGGCATGTCGCGCGGCCGCCGTCCGGAGGTGCGGCCCAGAAGCTGTACGAACAGCTCGCTCTTCGCCAGGTCCTGGGCGACGGCCGCCTTGAAATCCTCCGAGCCCTGCGGATAGAAATCGGTGGGCAGGTTTGGAACCCCGCACTGGTCGAGGTAGCTGACCAGCTGCTCGCGCTCGGCTTCGAGGTCCTCGGTCACCTGGGCGATCATCACGGTCTTGACGTCGCTGTCGGGCGCGGCGGAATCCGCCGGGGCGTGATCGCCATTGGCGCTGGCGGCCTCCGCGTGGGCGCCGTCCGGTTGCGCCCGCGGCTGCGCCGGAACGCTGATCGTCGTTTGCGCCGAGGGGGCCGCCTTGCGCATGCGCACCATCTGAGTGCGAATCTGTTCGGCGAGCTTCTGGAGGAGAACGTAATAAAGGTCGCTGTTCAGCTGTTGCGTGACGGTCAACGGAACGTCGTCGGCCGGGTCGCGCTGCCAGAAATTGACCCTGTAATAATCGTTGAGCGGGTCCGGATAGCGATCGCCCGGATCGAGCGGCAGGCGTTCGACCGCGAACAGCCGATGCGGATCTTTCGAGGCGCCGGTGAAGGCCGCCAATTCGTCCCGGGTCCATTGCCGGTTGACGTAGCTCGGCGAACCGATCGCCAGAAACACCGCCGATTGCCTGACATTGTCGAGGATTTCGTCGAGATGATGGTTGGCCTGGAGCCGGTTGGAGTCGAAGAAGATCTTGACTTCGTCGCCGCGTCCCAGCCGCTGCTTCAGCGCGATTCCGAGATACTTGGCAAGCTTGTCGACCCACGCCCCCCCGAACACGTCGACCTCGTTGTCGGCGTGCGCGTAGCTAATGAAAACATCATTTTCGTAACCAGGCACGAACGCCATGGCCTACCGAATTCCTTCAGTCCACCCAGCCGATTGGAACCGACATAGCCTATCCGATATCCTTGGTTTCGCAAGCGAAACGCGATAACGCTGCTCGTCCGGCCGACGCGGCCAAAAACGGCAGCAAAGGCCGCCGGATTGCCGGCTTTTCGGCGCGCGAAGGCCTCAACAGCGCCGGTATTGGTCGGTAGGCCGAACGCATGAGACGGAGCATGTGACATGGATTTCAAGGTCACCATCGAGGCGCTGGGCGGCGGCAGCATCAAAAAGGGTCCTGTTGGAGCGGGTCCGGATGCGGCCGGCCCGATTGCCTTCGATGCCGGCAAGGAGGAGATCGTCTTCGGCCGCGAGCCGGCCTCCGACGTCGTCTTCGCGCCCGAGGACCGAATCGTCAGTCGCAAGCATTTTCGCCTCTATCGTCAGGAATCGGGCCATTACGCGATCGAGGTTTTCGGCGACCGCTATGTGGCGCTGAACGGCACACCGGCCGCATCCGGCGAAGCCGTATCCGATGGCGACGTGATCAAGCTCGGCGGCAAGGAAGGCCCATCCTTCAGGATACACCTTCAGGAGATCGCAGAGCAGGGTGGACTTGAGCGCACCCTCACCCAGATGAAGGTGGTGCGATCCGGCGAACAGTTCCGGCAGTTGCGTCGCGTCGTCGGGGCGCTGGCGGTGGTCGTGGTCGCGGTCGGAATCGGCAGCTATGTCTTTCTCGACCAGCAGGCCAGCCGGCTCGACGCGCTGACCACCCTGCAGGAAGCGATCGGTAAGAAAGTCGCCGCCGATTTCAGCAGCGACATGGTCGCGAAGATGAAGAACACCGCCTACGCGGTCGTGATCGAGGGCAAGGATGGCTCGCGGACCCTGCTCGGTACGGCCTGGCCGGTCGGCAAGGGGCTGGTCGCTACCAACGCCCATGTCGCGGCCAGGTTCGATCCGGGCGGAACGCGCAAGCTTCTCATCGTCCATCCCGGCAATACGATGACCCACGCCGTGACCGGTGCCTGGATCCATCCCGGTTACGCGGCGCTCAAGGACTTCCGCTCGAAGGAGGGCCGCGCCGATCCCGATTTCAGTGCAGCCTTTGAGGGCTTGCCGCAGCCCTCCGGCTACGATGTCGCCATTCTCGAGGTCGACAAGCCGGACCAGCTCGAACCGCCGCTGCCGCTTGCCACGGCGGACGAGATCGCGGCGCTCGGACCCGGCGCGAAACTCGCCTATGTCGGCTATCCGGTCGAGGGCACCACGGCGCAACGGACCGCCGCCGACAATCCCGAACCGCTGGCGAAGTTCGGCTATGCCAGTTCGATCACCGATTTCTTCCTGTTCAACACCGACCCGGCACAGGCCTATCTGATTCGTCACAGCATCCCGGCCACCGGCGGTGCCAGCGGCAGCCCGATCTTCAACGACAAGGGCCATGTCGTGGCCGTGCTTTCCGGTGGAACGGTGTTCGACACCGGCACCGCGCGCCAGCCGAGCGCCGTGCTTGAGAATTTCGCGCAGCGCGTCGATCTTCTCAATGCCCGCTTCGACCCGGCCAATGGCTTCGACGTCAACCGGACCGTCACCTATTGGCGCACCGTTGTGTTGCCGCGGTTTGGACGCCATCGCCAGCAGATCGTCGCCGATGCCGCCGCGGCGCTTGAAAAATCCGCCCCCGGGCAAAAGGCGGTCGAGACCCTCGACCTCAAGGCCTCCCTTGGCGATCACGACGCCGTCGCGGCGGGCCCGGCCGTCTATCGCGAGCACGAAATCAGCGTCGAGCCCGGCAAGCACTACAGCATCGTTGCCTATGGCGAGGTCGGGCGTCCGCTGTCGTTGCGTTTGTTCCGCGGCGACGAAGCGGTCGGCTTTGCCGGCACCGGCACCTCCTTCGCCAATGTCGACTTCGTCGGCGAAGCCGCGGAAACGCTGAAATTGCGGGTCCTCGGGGAGAAGAAGGACCCGGTCAATTACGAACTCTTCGTCATGACCACCGAGAACGCGACCACGGCCGAGGCACCGGCCAACTGAGGCCGGAGCCGCTCAGCCCCCGGCCGCGACCGCCGCCTCGTCGAGCAGATCGGCAAGGCGTTCGAGGTCGACGTCGCGCCGCGCGACATCGGCGACAGTCATCGTCGCCAGCATCGCTCCAAGCGGACCGTCGAAGTGGCTGGCGCGACGGCGACCGAAGCGGCCGAGCAGCCTGTGCTTTTTTTCGCCTTCCCCGTCGTCATGCGTCATTTCGCCGATCATCCGGCCGAGTGCGAAAACATCCTCGCGGCCGAGCCAGCGGTCGTCGACTTCCGTGCCCTTCAGCTGCTCCGGCGGGGCGTATTTCACGGTGCCGAGACCCGCGACCGCGTCGACCGTCCCCCTCAGCCTGGCAATGCCGAGATCGATGATCACCGGCTGGGTACCGTTCCTCAGAATGATGTTGTCGGGCTTGAGATCGCGATGGGCGATTCCCGCCTTGTGGAGCGCGGCGAGCGTGCGCGCAACCGACGCCGCGATCGTCATCCTGCGACCGAAGTCCAGGTCGCCCGTCTCGAGCGCGGCCCCCAGCGTCGGGCCCGCGACATAATCCTGGACGAGGGTCAGCGCCCCCGCGGCGTCCATATGGAGATAGCGGGTGCGCGCGACGAAACGATTCCGGATCCGCGCACCGGTGAGGACCTCGTTCCGGACCGTGGCGAGGACCGATCGCGCGGTTTGCGGATCGAGATTTTCCGCGCGCCGCAGCCGCTTGATCGCGACCTCCGTGCCGGTATCGAGATCGATGGCGCGCTGCACCTCGCCGAAGCCGCCGGCGCCGAGCGTCTCGAGGATCAGGAACCGCCCGCCGCCGCCGTCAGCACCGACCCGATCCTCCGGCGAAAGCTCGGCGATCATCGTCGGCCGCCAGAACCCGACCGCCACGGCGCGAACACGATCGGCCATCGCCGGCAACTGGCGGACCTCGGCCCGCCGCAGCGCTTCGACGATACAGGCCTCCGCTTCCGACTGGCGATCGCGGCTGGCCAGGATCTCGGCAAGCAGGATCCGCGCGTCGAATTCGTGACGCGGCAGGTCATCGTCGACGAACCGGTCGAGGGCGCCCTCGACTTCGGCGATGGCGCGCTCGGGATCGTCGTTGCGGTCGAGATAGCCCTCGAGCAACGCGAGTTCGGCGCGTTCGTAGGACGACGGCTGTTCGCTCATCCAGGTCCGGGCATCGGCCTCGGCGGTCCGCGCCTCGTCCAGCCGGCCGAGCGCGGCGAGGCATCGCGCCTTGATCAGCCGGACGACGAAATTGTCGCGAGCGAAGCGCTCCGGCAAAGCCGCGATCAGGTCGTCGATGCCATCGAGGCATTCGTCGAAACGACCGAGCGCCAATAGCGCCTCGCGCCGATTGACCGGCAGCCGCGATTCTTCCCGCTGCGGCAGAAGGTCCATCAGCCCGCCCGCGAGCGTCAGGGCGTCCAGCGCCGCCTCGTAGCGCCCGGTATCGAGATTGAGCCGACCGAACTCGGCGACGGCGGCGGCGGTATCGGCGCGACTGCCCGCCGCGTCGGCCTCGACCACGGAGCGAAGGAGTTCCAGCGCGCCCGACGCGGTCTCGCCACGCCAGATATGGATGCGGCTGGTTTCGCGCGAAATCGTCGCCAGCAGGGTGGGCGCCCCGATCTCACGAGCCGTGGCACGGGCTTTCTGCAACGCTTTCAGGGCCGATTCCGGCAGTCCCATGCGGTTGAGGATGATGCCCCGCGCGACGCCGAGGCGAACGCCGGCTTCATCGTGGCGGTCGGCAAGGTCGGACATCGCGTCGGCGGCCTTCAGCAGCGCCGACGGGTCGTCGAGCGCGGCGATCCGTCGTTCGATGTCCGCGAGGCGATCGTCGTCGTTCACGCTGTTATCTCCCTTTCATTGGTTTACCCACGCCTTCTTGATAAACGTCCCCTTTCCGCTTGTCGCGGCAACTTCCGGGTAAACCCGACGAGGTCCATTCGTGAGCGAGACCATTCTGCCAGTGCTCCTTTCCGGCGGTGCCGGCACCCGGCTGTGGCCGGCCTCGAATGTCGGCGTGCCGAAACCGTTCCTGCCGCTGGGGGGCGCGAAGCCGACTTTTTCGGCGACGCTGACGCGTGTCGCCGACCCGGCCATCTTCGCGGAGCCGCTGGTCGTCGCCCGTACCGAGCATCGCTACCTGATCGAGGCAGGCCTTCGCGAGGCAGGCGTCTCCGGCACGCTGCTGCTCGAACCCGAAGCAATGAGCACGACCGCCGCGATTGCCGCCGCCGCCGGATGGGCCGTGGATCAGGATCCGGACGCCCTGATTCTCGTTCTTGCCGCCGACCACGCGATCCGCGACGACGAAGGGTTCCGCCGCACCGTGGCGATGGCCAGGCCTGCGGCCGAGGCGGGGCGGATCGTCGTCTTCGGCATCACGCCGACGGAACCGGAGACCGGCTATGGCTACATCCGCCCGGGCGCCGCGTTGGCCGAAGGCGAGAATGTTGCGCACGTCGCCGAATTCGTCGAGAAGCCCGACGCGGACCGGGCGCGCCAGCTCATCGACGAGGGATGCCTTTGGAACAGCGGCAATTTTCTGATGCGGGCCGCGACCGCGCTTGAGGAAATCGCCCGTCATGCTCCGAAGACCGGCATCGCCGCCGCCGCGGCCCTGCGCGAGGCAACCGGAACCGACGCGGTGATCGAACTGGCGCGCGAGCATTTCATCACCGCCGAACCGATCTCCTTCGATCATGCGGTGCTGGAGAAGACGGACCGCATCGCCGTCGCGACCGCCAATTTCGACTGGGCCGATGTCGGCACCTGGGCTTCGGTCTGGAACGCCTCCGAGCCGCGACGAAGCCGGCAACTCGACCGAAGGCGAAGTGGCGCTGGTCGAGACCGGCGGCAGCCTGGTCAGCACCGACGGTCCATTGGTCGGCGTTATCGGCATGACCGACACCATCGTCGTCGCCGCCAACAACGCGGTGCTGGTCGCGCCCCGCCATCGCGCCGGCGATGTTCGAAAGCTGGCGGAAGCGCTCGGCGAGGTCGAGGGAAAGCTGATCGGCGGCCATGCCAGGCACTATCGGCCCTGGGGCTACTACCAGTCGCTCGATGTCGGGCCGACCCATCAGGTCAAGCGCATCGTCGTCAATCCCGGCGCGCGGCTCTCGCTCCAGAAGCACCGCCACCGCGCCGAGCACTGGACGGTGGTCGCGGGCAAAGTCGAAGTCACGGTCGACAATTCGATCACCGTCTTCGACGAGAACCAGTCGGTCTTCATTCCGCTCGGCGCGGTCCATCGCGCGGCCAACCCCGGTGATGTCCCGGCGATGCTCATCGAGGTCCAGTACGGCGACTATCTCGGCGAGGACGATATCATCCGCATCCAGGACGACTACGGGCGGTAGGGCCTTGACGGGAAAGACGCGGTCCTGGTTTCACGGCATGCACTCGCGCTTGGCGCGGCAACCGGGAAGCGGATAGGCTCACCGTCCGGCGGTCACGAAGGATTGGTGGACGAATGGCGGGATCGAAGAAGAAACAGAAGGCGAAGTCTACGGGCAAGATCACGCTCGCCGACGTCGACCTGACCAAGGAGATCGACGCCGAGGAATACGAGGCCGAACTCGAAAAGCAGCAGTTCCTGCTGCGCAAGATCCAGCAGGCCTATCTGTCTTCAGGCGAGTCGGCGGTGATCGTCATGGAAGGATGGGACGCGGCCGGCAAGGGCGGCACCATCCGGCGGATGTCGGCCGTGCTCGATCCCCGCGGCTTCAAGGTCTGGCCGATCGCGGCGCCGCGCCACTATCACCTTGAACGCCACTACCTGTTGCGCTTCTGGGAGCGGCTGCCGCCGAGGGGAGCCATCTCGGTCTTCGACCGCTCCTGGTACGGCCGTGTCCTGGTCGAGCGTGTCGAAGGCTTCGCGACACCGGCCGAGTGGGGACGCGCCTTCGACGAAATCAACGACTTCGAGCATCTGTTGACCGATGACAGCATGCGGATCATCAAATTCTTCCTGCATATCAGCCCGGACGAGCAGCTGAAGCGCTTCGAGGGTCGGCTCCGCGACCCGATGAAGCGGTGGAAGCTTTCCTACGAGGACTTCCGCAATCGCAAGAAATGGGACGAATACGAGGACGCCACCAACGAGATGCTGGCGCGCACCTCGACCACGCGCGCGCCGTGGCACGTCATCCCGGCCAACGACAAGAAGTTTGCGCGGATCGAGATCCTCAAGACCATCACATCGAGCCTCGCCAAGGGCGTCGACCTCGAACCGGCGCCCCTCGACGACAAGGTCGAGGAAGAGGCGGCGGCGCTGTTCGAATCCTACAAGGACCTGATCGACAGCACGGCGGGCCGCTCGGACTGACTACCAGCCGCCGCCACCGCCACCACCGCCGCCACCGCCGGATCCTCCGCCGCCACCGCCACCGGAAAAGCCGGAGGAGGAGGATTTCGGCGCTGGAATTGAACTGGCGAAGGAGGTCTGCGCCGCCGATACGGTCGATGCGATCGAACTGCTGAAACTCTGTCCGCTCCATCTGCTGCCGCCATGCCAGGCGGGATGATAGGCGGCCGCTACCGTCTCGCCCTGGTGGGCGCGGGCAAAGGCGGCCTCGAAGGCCTCCGACCACGGCTTCTCCGCGTTCAGGGCCACGGCGTAGGGCAATATCTTTTCGAAATGCGTGGCATCGAGGTCCGGCGCCCCGGCCATGTTGAGGCGCTGGCTCTCGGCGGTGCGGATATAGAGCTCGAGCCCCTCGATCTGATCCATCACCACGCGGCCGGCAGCCGTCGGCGCCCGCAGCAGATAATAGAAGATGCCGTTCATCGCCGCGAAGCTGGCGACCAGCATCAGCGGAAAGCCGTTCCTGAATACGGTGCCGACAATGTTCTGGCCATAGCCCTGCGGCAAACTACCGAGAATGTTGCCCGCCACCGAGAGGATACTAATTCCGACGAATCCCAGGATGAGGAGGTTGAAGCCGATGGCGACTGTCGAGCCGACGGATCGCGATCCGAACAGCGCCCTGACCACCGGAATCACGAAGATGCCAAGGAAGACGCCGACCATGACCGAGCCGATCAGCAATCCGATTTCGTCTTGGGGCAGACCGCCGAAAAACAGAACAAAAGCGAGCGACGCAGCGGTCAGGATCGCACCGACGACGACGTAGCCGAGATTGCGCTTGAAGAAGCGGTTCCGGTTCTCGTTCTCGACCGCGCTCTTGAAGTTGCTGAAGGCGGTGGCGAGGCTCTTTCCGTTGGCCTTGTCGATGGTGACCTTGCCGCTCTTTCCCTCGACCCAGTTGAAGATCGCGTTTTCGCCCGGCGGCAGTTTTTCCGAGGGCTTTTTCGTTTTGGTGCGACTGAGGACGATGTCTTCGCCAGAGTCATCGAAAACGAGGAGACCCTTCGTCGCCAGCGACAGGGCGGCGGCGGTAAACCCGCGCCAGCCGCCGCGCCAGCCATAGTCGCGGATATAGCCGGCGAGCGCCGGCGAGATGCCCTCAGGCGGATGGAAGAGCGGAATGATCGTTCCCTTGGGCGGATCACGGCCGACGGCGTTCCAGGCGACGAGATAGAAGATCAGCACACTGACGAGAGCGATGCCGCCGAAGACAAACCGGCGATAGTCGAGGAACCAGTAGTAGAGCGCCTGCAGACCGCTCGGCGGCGACACGAGGCCATCCGGAATCTGGAGGACAACCGACAGTCCCTGGCGCGGCGGAAGCGTGGCGGTCGTCGTCACCTTGAGGCTGTTGTCGCCGGTGATCTCGCCGGTAAATGCCTTGCCCTCTTCGCCATAGCTGCCGGTATAGGCCGTCCACCGCACCGGCGGCTGGTTGTCGGGCAGCGTAAATACCGCAGACGCGCTGCGGATCGGGAACGACCAGTCGTTGCCGGTGACGTTCCAGAAGAGTTCGGTGTGATCGCTGAGGAATCGAATCTGGCGGCCGGTCTGGTAGTGGATGCGATAGGTGTAGGTGCCGGGGTCGAGGAAGACGTCCTGCTGGCCGATATAAATGCGGATGCCGTCGTTGTTGCTCGCCGTATGGTAGGGCTCGGGCCTGCCGTCGCGGGCTATCCCGCGAATGCTGAAACTGACCCGATGGACGCTGTCATTCTCGTCGACGAAGGTCAGCGGAAAATCGCGGAAGATGCCGTGCCGGATCTGGTTGCCTTCGGCCTCGACCTGGATCGTCTCGATCACGTCGAGCACGCCGTCCGGCTGGACGGTCACCTCGACGTCGAAATGGTCGATGACCTCCTCGGCGGCGGCCGGGACCGCGGCGAAGACCAGCGCCGCGGCGAGCGCGATGGCAAGAGCCTTCATGTCTTGTCTCCAGCGAAATCCACGTCAGGAACCGCCCGATCGCTCGGCTCCATCTCGAAGAAGTCGCGCCGGCCGAAGCCGAACAGCCCGGCGACCAGATTGCTCGGAAAGGATTCGACAAGCACATTCAGGTTGCGCACCGCGCCATTATAGTAGCGCCGCGACATCTGGATATCGTCCTCGACGGACGCCAGCGTCTTCTGAAGGTCGAGGAAGTTGTCGCTCGCCTTGAGGTCGGGATAAGCTTCGGCCAGTGCCATCAGCTGGCCGATCGCCGCCGAGAGCTTGCCTTCGGCCCGGGCGCGCGCCGCGACGTCTCCCTCGGGAATCCTGCCGGCGGCGGCGCGCAGTTCCGTCGCGCGCACCAGCACCTGCTGCTCGTGCGCCGCATAGCCCTTCACCGTGCTGACGAGGTTGGGGATCAGGTCGGCGCGGCGCTTGAGCTGGACGTCGATCCCGCTCCAGCCTTCCTCGGCCATCTGCCGCGTCCGCACCAGTCGATTGAAGAGGACGATGCCGTAGACGACGGCGACGGCCACGATCGCCAGTACGATCCAGGTGGTCATGTTCGCTCCTCCTCGCCAATCAACGCATTTACCATCAACGCCGCCGACAAAGAAGAGCACGCCGCCGACTGACGTTGAGGGCGAAGGACGTGCCGACGGCCTTGTTGCGATGGTCACCCACAGCGGGCAGAGTGCCGGCTGATCGCGACGCGAAGGGAAAGTTGAGATCATGACGATCGCCGAAGGCGGCCATGGCCGCATGACCAATTGCCGCGCAGTGGGCGTCGCTCTCGTGTTGATGCTGGCGACCTGCCTTTCAGGCGGCCGCGCGGCGGCACAGGATGCCAGGCTCGAGGCCGAAGCGCGGGCGGCGATTACCGCCGTCTTCGACGCCCTCGCCTCCGGCGATCCTGCTCTCGTCAGGCCGCTGCTTGCGCCGGAGTTCCAGCTCGTGCGCTCCGACGGCGCCGCCTACGACAAGGAGGCGTATCTTGCCCTCAGCATCCCCCATATCGACAGCAAGCCGGTCATCAACGACCTGGTCGTTACCCGCAACGGCGACATCGTCGTGACCCGGATGCGCCTGCAGATCGAGGAGGAGCTCGACGGCAAGAAGGCCGAAAGCAACGCGCCGCAGCTCATCGTCTTCCGGATCGCGCCGGACAACTGGCAGGTCGTCGCGTCCGCCAACTTCGCCAAACTGGCCGAGTGAACCGCCGAGGCGTCGCAACATTGTGCACAAGACGCCGCACTGCAGACGTTTCTTTGGCAAGGCACTTGCTTCGATGTCATGATCGCGCGTTAGGGAGGTTCATGCTCCGCGAGAAGGACAGCCCATGACCGGTGTCATCATCACCATTGCCCAACAAAAGGGCGGCTCCGGCAAGACCACCGTCGCCGCTCACCTGGCGATCGGCCTCGGCGCCGGCGGCAAGTCGGTCGCGGTCGTCGACGTCGACCCGCAAGGCAGCCTCGGCGAGTGGTTCGAGCGCCGCGAGGAGCGCCTCGGCGAGGAGGGCATCGACCTCGAATTCCGCACGGCGAGCGGCTGGGGCGCGCGACGCGAAGCCCGAAACCTCGCCCGGCACCACGATTTTGTGGTGATCGACACGCCACCGAAGTCCGATATCGAGATGCGGCCGGCGATCGAGATCGCCGATCTGGTGATTGTGCCGCTGCAGCCCACTCCGGTCGACCTGTGGGCCACCGACCCGACGCTGCAGATGGCGGCAAAGGAGCGCAAGGAGACCCTGTTGGTGCTCAACAGGGTCATCCGCCGGTCCCTGCTCAGCGCCGAGATGGCGGATGCGACCCGCGAGCTTGGCTACCGGGTCGCCGAGGCGCAGCTCGGCAACCGGGTCGCCTACCCGTCCAGCATGGGCTCGGGCAGCACCGTCCTCGAAAGCGAACCGGGCGGCATCGCAGCGGAGGAGGTGCGGGCGCTCGCACGCGAGATTCTGCGGCACGCGCCAAAACGCTAGGCAAACGGTTAAGCGCGTCGCGCTTTTGTAGCGGAGAAGCGGTTTCCTCCCCCATCGGCCGCGTTAGTATCGCTTGAGAGTTGACACCATCGGATCGGCTGGATCGGGCCCAGGGAGGGAACAATGCGCATCCGACATGCAGCGCTGGCGGCGTTCGCCGCTTTCGTCATCAACGCGGCTCCGGCGCGGGCCGACGACGCGGCGGTGATTGCCGCGGTCAAGGGGCGGCCAAGACGGCTCTCGACCCGGCGTTTCAGAACCAGGATGTCGAGACGATCGAGGCGATGGTGACATCCGACCCACGTCGCGGTGACCAGCTTACTATGCGGCCAGCCTTCACCACCGATGAACCAGCAGTTGAGCTCGATTCCGAGTTCGACGCGACGTACTTCCGATTTCTCCGAGACCAAGGTCAAGGTCTTCACGCCGGATTCGGCGATGGTCACCTTCGAGAATTCCTATCAAGGGCACCTTCGAAGGCCGGCCGCTGCCGGAGCGCGTCTTCGTTTCGGAGATCTGGCTGAAGCAGGACGGCAAATGGCTTCAGCGACCTCTATCAGGAAACGCCGATCGCGGCGGAATGAGCATGCGCCCGATTCGCACCCGCGATCGGCGGGCCCTGGCCGGCAGGGTCGTCGTCCTTGCGCTCGCCGGGCTCGGCGCGGCCATCGGCCCCGCCGCCGCCCGGTCGACCGGCCATTTCAGCCTGATCTCGGATATTCACCTCAACCCCTTCGATCCACCGACCCTGGCGCGCGACCTCGCCGCCACGGATGTCGCCGACTGGCCGACGGTGTTCGGCAAGATTCGCGATCAGGCGATGTCGTCCTGGGGAAGCGACAGCAACCACGCGCTGATGGAATCGGCCATCGAAGCCTTTGCGAAAGATGCCGCCGAGACCGACTTCGCCATCGTTCCGGGCGATTTCCTCGCCCACGAGTTCGAGAAGAAGGCCGGCGAAGCCCTCGGCGTCGCGCCTGATGACCGACAAGTGCGCGACCTCGCCATCAAGACGACGCTCTTCGTCGGCAACAGCCTCGCCGCCGCCCTGCCCGACACGCCGATCATCGTGGCGCTCGGCAACAACAATTCCGACTGCGGCGACTACGAGATCACCCCCGGTGGCGGCTACCTCGCCGCTACCCGCGACATGGTGCGGCGGCTGGCGGGCGCCGACCTCGTCGCGCCCGATTTCGACACGACCTACGCGGCCGGCGGCTACTACGCCGTCCGGCACCCGGGATTGCCGAATACGCTGATCCTTGTCGTCAACGACGTGTTGTGGTCGGCGAAATACCGCGACGCCTGCGGCGCCGGCGGCGAGGCGCCGGCCGAGGCGATGATGACCTGGCTCGCCGACAATCTCGCCCGGCAGAGGGCGGCGGGCGGTACGGTCTGGCTGGTCCATCACATCCCCTGGGGGATGGACCCCTTTTCGACGGCGCACAGCCGGGCCGAGACCTGCGCCGCCAGGGTCGTCCCCTTCCTGCGCACGCCGTATGCCCAGGGCTTCATCCAGCTCCTTCGCTCCTACAGGGACATCATCCGGGCAAGCTACTCGGGGCACGTCCATATGGACGACTATCGTCTCCTGATCGACGAAGGCGGCAACGCCCTCGGCCTCCAGAAGATTCCGCCGGCGATCAGCCCGATCTTCGGCCAGAATCCCGGCTACGAGATCGTCAGCTACGACGTTGCAACCGGTACCCCGACCGATTTCTCCACCTGGTATCTCGCCAACCTGGACACGGCGTCGCCGACGGTTCCCGCCGACTGGAAGCGTGAATACAGCTTCACGGAAGCCTATGGGCTACCGGACTATTCCGCCGAGAGCGTTGCCCATATGGTCGGGGAAGTGGCGGCCGGCGGCGCTGCGGCCGACACCTTCCGCGGGCTCTATACCGTCGGGCACAAGCCCCTGCCGGCAGAGGACCTGTCCGCCTATCTCTGCGCCATCCGCCATCAGGAACAGGCGGAATTCACCGCCTGCTATTGCGGCGGCTGAGCAGATAGGAGTCTTCACCCGCCGGGCCGGGTATCCCCCGCAACGGCGGCAACGCGATAGACGGCCCGTTAAGCGTGCCCGGAGTCTCGGTACCGTGGTGTTTCATCGCCAGGTGCATGTCGGTATCATCCATGCAACCATCGATCGACCCGGAGGAGGAACCGTCATGCGCATCGTCACGGGAACTGTCGTCGCCATCCTGCTTGTGCTCGCCGCGCCGGCGCTTGGCGACGAGATGGCCGATCTCAAGGCGGCGCGGGCCAGGCTCGAAGCGGCCTTTGTCAACCAGGACGCCGACACGATCCTCGGTCTGATGACCCCGGACCATATCGCCGTCACCGCCGTCTTTGGCGGAATGCTCACCCGGGACGAACAGGTTGCGGTCCTGCCCGAATTGAAGGTCGGCTTTTCCAATGTCACCGAGCCCCGGATCACCGTGTTTGGTGATGAGGCCGCATACGTCACCTACGAACAATCCCTCACCGGCACGTATCGCGGCAAACCCCTGCCGGCACGGGTCTTCGCCGCCGAGGTGTGGGTGACGGTCGATGGCAAATGGCTGGAGAAGTCGTACCAGGAGACGGTGATCGACAGCCGTTAGGCTACCGACCTGCAAGAAAGAAGCGGCGGTCACCCTCCCTGAAGCGACCGCCACATTTGCGCCACCGGGCTCTCCCGGACCTCAGGCGGCGCGCGCCCTTGGGGCGGTCACCACGATCGAATAGCGAACCGAGGCGAGAGAACGGCTCCCGTTGCTGCGGTCCGACCATGAGCGGAGCGCGTCCTCGTAGCGGGTGAAGGGGCCGTAAGCCTCGGCGCCGCTCATCGGCCAGCGTCGTGAAGCTCGTGTCGCGGTAGCGCCCGCCGACGACCCAGAATTCATCCTGCATGATCATTCTCCTTGTCGATCGTGGTCCGCCCGATATTCAGGCGGTTTCTGGTTCGGTTGTCTGCCGGAACTGCTGCGGTTTCGGTCGAGCCGGCCATTGCGGTAGTCGAGGACTGCCCGGCCGAGATCGCCATGGCGACGGCGTCGAAATAGGAGGTGCCGACCTCGCGCTGGTGGCGCACGGCGGTGAAGCCCTCTGCCTCGGCCCGGAACTCGCGTTCCTGCAGCTCCGAATAGCCGCTCATGCCGCGGTCCCGGTAGGCGCTGGCCAGTTCGAACATCGACAGGTTCAGCGCATGGAAGCCGGCCAGCGTGACGAAATGGAAGCGGTAACCCATCTCCGCCAGCTGCTCCTGGAAGCTGCCGATGGTCGTCTCGTCGAGCTTGGCACGCCAATTGAAAGACGGTGAGCAGTTATAGGCGAGAAGCTTGCCCGGGAACTGGCGATGGATCTCCTCGGCGAATTCGCGCGCCTCGCCGAGATCCGGCTCCGAGGTCTCCCACCACAGGAGATCGGCATAGGGCGCATAGGAAAGGCTTCGTGCGATCGCATGCCCGACCGAATGGGTCTTGCCCTGCTTCAGCTTGTAGAAGCCTTCGGACGTGCGCTCGCCGGAGATCCACGCCGCATCGCGCTCGTCGACGTCGCTGGTGATCAGCGTCGCCGAATGGGCGTCGGTGCGGGCCATGAGGATGGTGTTGACGCCGCTGACGTCGGCGGCGAGCCGCGCCGCGTTGAGGGTGCGGATGAAGGTCTGGGTCGGCACCAGGACCTTGCCGCCGAGATGGCCGCACTTCTTCTCGGACGCCAGCTGATCCTCGAAATGGACGCCGGCGGCACCGGCATCGATCATCGCCTTCATCAGCTCGAAGGCGTTGAGCGAGCCACCGAAGCCGGCTTCGGCATCGGCCACGATCGGCGCCATCCAGTAGGTCGTGTCGTTGCCCTCAAGCGTCGCGATCTGGTCGGCGCGGAGCAGCGTCTTGTTGATGCGGCGGACGACATCGGGAACCGACGAGGCCGGATAGAGCGACTGGTCCGGATACATCTCACCGGCATTGTTGGCATCGGCGGCGACCTGCCACCCGGACAGGTAGATGGCCTCGAGACCGGCCTTGACCTGCTGCATCGCCTGGTTGCCGGTCAGCGCGCCGAGGCTGCGCACGAATGGCCGGGTCCGCAGCAATTGCCACAGCCGCTCGGCGCCGAGACGGGCGAGGCTGTGCTCGATGTGGATCGAACCGCGCAGCCGGTTGACGTCTTCCGGCGAGTAGTCGCGGCGGATGCCTTTGAAGCGATCGGGTGGAGTGCTCATGGTCGTTTCCCTTGTGTTGACAAGGAAGACAGCTATATTTGACAAAGGGTGTTGGTCAATAAATATATGAAATCACGAAGAAATCTGGAACACTGTCAACTTCCTTACAACTCGGTTCTGTAATTTTGTCAGTTTTGTAAGCGCCTCTCAGGGAGACTTCGATGAAAGCAATGCGGATCGGCGGCAAGCTTCGGCGACTGCGCCAGGAGCGTCACCTGACGCAGGCGCAGATGGCCCGCGAACTGGGGATCAGCGCCAGCTATCTGACGCTGCTGGAGACGAACCAGCGGCCGGTGACCGTGCGCGTCCTGCTCAAGCTGGTCGAGCGCTTCCAGGTCGATCTCCAGGATTTCGCCGCCGATACCGACCAGCGGCTGTCGCTCGAATTGATGGAAGCCTTTTCCGACCCGATCTTCGAGGGTGCGGAGGTCAAGACCACCGACGTCCAGGAACTCGTCTCGCTGCTGCCGGCGGTCGGGCGCGCCGTCATCGATCTCTACGAGGCCTATCGCCGCCACCTGCCGGCCGACGCCACCTCCAGCGCCGGCGAGGATGCCAGCGAGGCGCCGCCGGTCTCGATCCCCTCCGAGGAGGTCACCGAATTCATCCAGAAGCGGCTCAACTACTTTCCCGAACTGGAAGACGCGGCCGAGAATCTGTGGCGGGAGAACGATCTTTCCGTCCACACGCTCCAGCAGGGGCTGACCGCCGTGCTGCGGCAGCGCTATTCGACCGAGGTCGAAATCCGCCCCTCGGATGCGATGAAGGGGCGCTCACGCCGCTACGACCAGCTCGCGCGACGGCTCCAGATCTCCGAGATGCTGCCGCCGTCGAGCCGTGTCTTCCAGATCGCCCACCAGATCGCCTATCTCGGCCATCACGACATTCTCGACAGCATCGCCGCCTCCGGCAACTTCTCCTCCGGCGACGCCGGGGCGCTGATGCGGACGGCGCTCGCCAACTATTTCGCCGCGGCGGTGATGATGCCCTACCGGATGTTCACCGAGGCGGCCCGGGCGACCCGCTACGACATCGACATCCTCAAGAACCGCTTCGGCGTTTCCTTCGAGCAGGTCTGCCACCGGCTGACGACGCTGCGTCGGCCCGGCGACGAAGGCGTGCCGTTCCATTTCATCCGCGTCGACATCGCCGGCAACATCTCCAAGCGATTCTCGGCCTCCGGCATCCATATCGCCCGCTTCGGCGCCGCCTGCCCGCGCTGGAACGTCTACGACGCCTTCTCGACACCGGGAATGCTGCGGGTGCAGATCTCGCGGATGCCCGACGGCGGCAGCTTCTTCTGCGTCGCCCGCACCACCGGCCGGGCGACGGCGCTGTCGCCGACCAGCGGCCTGCCGCATCGGGTCGGCCAGCGCGCCATCGGCCTCGGCTGCGACGTGCGGCATGCCGGCGAGATCGTCTATGCCGACGGCCTCAACGTCGCCGATCCGCAGATCGCGACGCCGATCGGCGTCTCCTGCCGGACCTGCCCGCGCACCGACTGCGCCGAGCGCGCCATGCCGTCGCTGTTCCAGAAGCTCCACATCGACGAGAACGTGCGCGGCCCCTCCGCCTACGTCCAGGCGTGACGAAACCATCGCCCGCTTGACGCCTTCCCGAAAATTTGTCCAAATGATCAAGAGTTGTTCCAGACTGGCGAAACGAACGCGGGACTGTTCATGGTCGATGAAAGAGCGCCCGACATCGCCTCCGGCCGTCTGACGGCCGAGCAATATGTCGCCAACTTTTCCGACCTCCATCCGCCGCTCGACCGGCACCAGGCGCTGGTCGAGGCCGACCGCTGCTACTTCTGTTACGACGCACCCTGTGTCACCGCCTGCCCGACCTCGATCGACATTCCCCTCTTCCTTCGCGAGATCCTGACCGAGAACCCGAAAGGCGCGGCGGAAACGATCTTTTCCGCCAACATCCTCGGCGGCATGTGCGCTCGCGTCTGCCCGACCGAGACGCTGTGCGAGGAAGCCTGCGTCCGGGAAAAGGCCGAAGGCAAGCCGGTGCGGATCGGCGAATTGCAGCGCTACGCCACCGACACGCTGATGGCCGAGGGCAAGCAGCCGTTCGCGCGCGCCGCGCCGACGGGCAAGCGGGTCGCAGTCGTCGGCGGCGGTCCCGCCGGGCTCTCCTGCGCCCATCGCCTCGCCATGCACGGCCATGACGTCGTGATCTTCGACGCCCGCCCCAGGATCGGCGGTCTCAACGAATACGGCATCGCCGCCTACAAGACGCCGGGCGGCTTCGCCCAGGCCGAGGTCGATTTCATCCTGTCGATCGGCGGCATCACGGTCGAAGCCGGCCAGGCGCTCGGGCGCGACGTCACGATCGACACGCTGCGGCAGGAATTCGACGCGGTGTTCATCGGCGTCGGTCTCGCCGCGGTCAACGCGCTGAAGATTCCCGACGAGGATCTGCCGGGCGTCAGCGACGCGGTCGCCTATATCGCCGAGCTTCGCCAGAGCGACGATGTCGCGGCGCTCCCCGTCGGCCGGCGCGTCGTGGTCGTCGGCGGCGGCATGACCGCCATCGATATCGCCTCGCAATCGAAGCGGCTCGGCGCCGAGGACGTCACCATCGTCTATCGCCGCGGCCCGGACCGCATGGGCGCCAGCGAATTCGAGCGCGAACTCGCCCAGACCGACGGCGTCACCATCAAGTTCAATGCCCAACCCAGGGCGCTCGCCGCCGAGGGCGGCCGCGTCACCGGCATCACCTTCGAATACACCTCTGGCGGCGGCCTTTCGGGGACCGGAGAGACCTTCACCCTCGAGGCCGACATGGTGTTCAAGGCGATCGGCCAGGCTTTCGTGCCCGGGGCGCTCAACGGCGCCGCCGAGGCGATTGCGCTCGACGGCAACCGCATCAAGGTCGACGCGGAGCGCCGCACAAGCCTGGCCGGTGTCTGGGCCGGGGGCGATTGCGTCGCGGGAGGCGAGGACCTCACGGTCGTCGCCGTCGAGGACGGCAAGGTCGCCGCCGAATCGATCAATCGCGCGCTCGGCGGATAGCGCCGGGGCGGGACCGAACAGGAAGAGAGAGATGGCAGACCTTCGTTCCGACTTTGTCGGCATCAAGTCGCCCAACCCCTTCTGGCTCGCTTCGGCGCCGCCGACCGACAAGGAATACAACGTCGTCCGCGCCTTCAAGGCGGGTTGGGGCGGCGTCGTGTGGAAGACGCTCGGCGAGGACCCGCCGATCGTCAACGTCGCCGGGCCGCGCTACGGCGCCATCCACGCCGGCGACCGGCGGCTGATCGGCCTCAACAACATCGAGCTGATCACCGACCGCGAACTGCAGGTCAATCTCGAGGAGATCAAGCGGGTCAAGCGCGACTGGCCGGACCGGGCGCTGGTCGTGTCGCTGATGGTGCCCTGCGAGGAGCCGAACTGGAAAGCGATCCTCAAGGCGGTCGAGGAGACCGGCTGCGACGGCGTCGAGCTCAATTTCGGCTGCCCGCACGGGATGAGCGAGCGCGGCATGGGTTCGGCCGTCGGCCAGGTGCCGGAATACATCGAGATGGTCGCGCGCTGGTGCAAGGCGTCGACCCGCATGCCGGTGATCGTCAAGCTGACGCCCAACATCACCGACATCCGCTATCCCGCCCGCGCCGCACACAAGGGCGGCGCCGACGCGGTGTCGCTGATCAACACCATCAACTCGATCACCAATGTCGACCTCGACACCTTCTCGCCCGAACCGTCAATCGACGGCAAGGGCAGCCACGGCGGCTATTGCGGCCCGGCGGTCAAGCCGATCGCCCTGTCGATGGTTTCCGAGATCGCCCGCGACAAGGAATGCGCCGGCCTGCCGATCTCCGGCATCGGCGGCATCACGACATGGCGCGACGCGGCCGAATTCATGGCGCTCGGCGCCGGCAACGTCCAGGTCTGCACCGCGGCGATGACCTATGGCTTCAAGATCGTCGAGGAGATGAAATCCGGCCTGTCGCGCTATCTCGACGAGAAGGGGATGAGCCTGTCGGACCTCACTGGCCGCGCCGTTCCCAACGTCACCGACTGGCAGTATCTCAATCTCAACTACGTCACCAAGGCGCGCATCGACCAGGATCTCTGCATCGAATGCGGCCGTTGCCACATCGTCTGCGAGGATACCTCCCACCAGGCGATCACCGCGACCAAGGACGGCCGCCGCTATTTCGAGGTGGTCGATTCCGAATGCGTCGGCTGCAATCTTTGCGTCAACGTCTGCCCGGTCGAGGACTGCATCACCATGGAGCGCCTGACCACCGGCGTCGATCCCCATACTGGGGCGCCGGCGACCGGCTATTCCAACTGGACGCAGCACCGCAACAATCCGATGGCGAAGGTCGCCGAGCCGGCCGAATAGCGAGCTGCACCGGAAGGCGATTGACCTCCCGCTGCCAGCCGGGTTGTCACCGCTCCTCTGACGATGCCTCATGGCGCGTTTTTCGCCGCGCGGTTCGGCGGCTCGCGCGGACCGGTCCCTGCGTTGCCGGGGCCCGGGACGCTGACCGAGAATCATTCGACCGGGATGCGGCCACCTTCGGCCGCCGAGGCCGTGCCGATCAGGTCAAATTCCATGCCCGGCGGCGGCAGCGACTTCAAGTCCGGGATCGGATTGACGATCGTGTTGTAATTCGTCCCGAACCGCCGCATGGGCGGGCCGGTCTCGTCGCCCATGGCAACCGCGTCACCGCCGACCCGGTGAACCGTGAAATCTCCCGCACGACCGGCTGCTGTCTCGGGATCGGGGTAGCCCACCGGCCGCGACTCCGGGCGGGGAAGGATGACGGGTTCCCGGCGTCGCACCGTCTTCGACTTCGCCTTGCCGCGCCGTTCCCGAGCGAGCCTGATCCCTTCCTTCATGTAGGCCGCCAGCCCGTCCTTCAATTCGGCATCGCAAGCCGGATTGAAGTCTTCGCGATAGGCGAATGCGTTATCGAGGTCCTCGTATAATTTGCCGTCGAGGGACCGCGCGTTCTCCACCGACTGGTAGGAGCGCTGGACATAGAGCTTGGTCGGAGCGTCGCCGTACATGGCGGAGCACACCGCCTCGTCAATCTTCAGCCGGGCGCGGTGCGAGGAATTGCTGATCGGGAAGTAGTAGCCGTCGCATGTCCGCACACAAAGTGTCCGGTAGACGCCCTTCCCCGACGACGCCTCACGGGCGCCGGGGATCACGCAGCCGTTGCGTTGGAGAAGCCGGCGGACTGACGCGGCCCGGCTGTTCGAGCCGCCACCACCGCCAGCAGAATTCAGCTGTTGTTGCAATCGCTGGACGTTGCGGGTGATCGTCGGGCAACTGGCGCCGCGTTTGCGGAAAATGCCCAGGCCCCGGCAATTGTTCCGGTCTTCCCGGGCACGCTCGGCATTGAGCTTGCGTCGGATAGCGGCGGTGTTGCCACCCGAACCGCCGGCCCGTACCGCTGCCCTGTAGTCGGCCTGCAATTGCCGGCAGTAGGACGACGCGGCGGCCGCCGGCTCCGCCGCGACGGCGAACGCGGCCACGGCGAGTGCCATACCGGCAAGGTGCTTCCCTCCGCTGCCTTTCGACAGATTTGACATGGCGCTCCCTGCGGTAGGTCGAAACCCGGCCGCAATAACGACCGAAATGGAGGATCGGCTCGAAGCCTAGCTTCCCGGACAGCGCTTTCAGCCGATCGTCATAGGATGTCGTCAGGCACAGGACGCTGCTGCCGCAGCCGTCCCGGGCGCGAATCCACGCGCGCTGCGCGTCGCGCGTGGACTGGGCTTCGGCCTCGTCGGCATAGCTGAGCTTCTGACGATAGGCAGCGGCCACCGCGCGGTCGAGGCGCGCGAGCATCACATCGGAGCAGATTGTCTTCTCGGTCGCTGTCGTGGCCTTGGCGCAATTGTAGGACGGCACCGGCTGACGCCAGTCCTTTCGCATCAGCCCTTTGAGTTGTGCCAGCGGAAGCTCGACCGACTGCTCGCCGGCGGCATAGGCGGCCACCTGGTAGGGCGGGAAGCGAATGACCAATGAATTTGGAAGCAGCAGGAAATCTTCGAAATTCTCCCACTGCGGACCGGCGCCGCCCTTCAGCCAGTCGTCGTCGCTCATCGAATCGCCGTCCCACTGGCTGACGAGGTCGGCGATCGCCATCTCGCTGATCCGGTCCACCGCGGCCGGTTCGAAGATCTCCGGCAGGAAGACCTGCCAGCCGTCCGGCATCAGGAAGTTGAAGGTCTTGATGTCGTGATTGGGATGGGCGCCGCCGGTGAAGATCCCCTCGTCGAAATTGACGGCGAAGATCGTATCGTCGTTGCGGGCCACGCCGAAATTGAGGTCGAGAGAATAGCTAAACGGCGGGCGGGGGTCGCCGTTGGCGAATGAGGCGAAGTCCTCTTCCGCCTGGGCGACGAAATCGTCGACCAGGCCGGTCGCCCATTTGGCGATCGGAGCGTCTACCGCGGCGAGCCCGGTTTTCGGGTAATCGACCTTGACGTCGTAATTTTCGGTCGACCGCTCGATGCTGACCGTCTCCACCGGAAGCGGCGCGGCAATCGCCGCGCCTGCAAAGCCGGCGATCGCCAGCGCGGCGAAAGCACCTGTCGCCGAAGCGACGACGAATTGCTTCGGATCTGCCGACATGGGGCGGGACCTCTTCTTCCGGCCCCCGGCGCCTTCGCGCGCCGGCGGCGCGTCCTCTACTGCACCGTCGTCGAGCCGGTCGGGCCGTCAACCTTGGGCGGTGGTTCGGCGGCATGGGCCGAGCTGATCAGGCTGAATTCCGGACCGGGATCCGGCGGTGCGTAGAGAGCGTCGATCTTGGCCGATGGGACATAGTAATAATCCGGTCCAAGGCGCCGGATGGTCGAGGCGGCGACCGTGAACTCGCCGGATCCCTCCGGCACGACCGGGGTGACCTTGAAGCGCCCGGCGCGGTTGGCCACAGTCTCGGGATCCAGCGCAAGATTGACGCGGGCCACCGGCCGCGGCAGAAGCAGCGGCGCCGGTTCTCCCTGAACCGAGGGTGTGTCGGCCTTGGCTGCCGCGACCTGGGCGGCGAATGCCTCGGCAAGATTGGCGAGACCGCGCTTCAGCTCGCCCTGGCACGATTGGTCGAACGTATTGCGGTAGGCGAAAGCGTAGGGCTCGGACGCCAGCGGAACGCCCTGCAGCGATACCGCCTGCTCGGCGGTCCGACCGTTGGAATGGACGAAAAGCTCGGCGTCGGCGCCGCCATACATGGCCTTGCAGACGGTCTCGTCGATCTGGAACCGCGATCGGCTCGACGAAAAGCTGATCGGGAAATAATAGCCGTCACAGGTCCGAACACAGAGGGTGCGATAGCCGGTGCTCGCCGTGTCGCCGAGCGACGGAATGCTGCAACCGTTCCGACGGAGCTGGTTGTAAAGACGGTCACGTTCGATGGACGATTGACGGCGGCTCGAACCCCAACCACCGCCGGAGGCCTGATTGACCTGCCGCTGCAGCTGGTTGACCTTGCTCATCACGGCGGGACAGCTCCGCGCAGGGCGCCTGAAGATGCCGAGACCGCGGCAGTTCTTGTCCCTGGCCTCCGCCTCGGCCGCGGCGAGCTGGCGCCGAAGGCGTCCGAAATCGGCACGGCTGCCACCACCGCCACCGCCGGAGCGGACCGCGGACAGATAGTCGGACTGCAGCTGGGCGCAGAAGGATCGGCGCTGGCCGGACCGCTGAACGCAAGGCCCACCGCCGCTAGGGAGGCAAACACCAACGCCCTGACACTGCCAGATTTCGAGATACGCGCCGTCATTGCCCGCAACTCTTGCCCGTCCGTCCACTCGCGAAACGCCGGGACGTCGCTTCCACCGTGCCAAATGCAGGTTTATCCGTGGTTACCGGGTAGCACATCCTCGGCTCGCTTGTCCGGCATTTGTCCATTGATTCGAGCCTCATACAACATCCAACTGTGACATTGTAGCGACCTGTTGCGGGAGTGCCGCACCGTCCGTCGGAAGCCTAAGCGATCGACCCGCCCCGTGCTGTGATCGCCGTCACAATCACGGCCGCGGAAGGAACGGCGCCTCATGCCGCCATCCGGTCAAGCAGGGTGCGGACATGTCCGACCTCATCCTGGTTGATGGTGTGTCCCATCCCCGGATAGATCCGTTCGGTCACTTCGCCGTCGAGCTTCTCCATCGCCGCCGACGATTCGCCGACCCGGGACAGCGGGACATGGGGATCGACGTCGCTGGACCCGATGAAGACCGGCGTTCCTTCCAGGGACCCATGATAGTCTGACGGGTCGATGGACTCGCCGATCAGGCCACCGGTCAGCGCGATCACCGCCCCGTAGCGGTCCGGATGGCGGGCGGCGAATTCGAGCGCGAGGCAGGCGCCTTGTGAAAAGCCGACGAGCGCGATCCGCGTCGGCGGAATGTCGTGGGTGATCAGCAGGCCGATGATGTCGCCGATCACATCCAGCGCCGAGGCCAGGAACGGCTGGTTCTGCGCGACCGGAGCGAGGAAGGAATAGGGGTACCAGGCGTGACCGGCGGCCTCCGGCGCGAGATAGGCCAGCGTCGGGCGATCGAAGCTTTCGGCCAGGCCGAGGATATCGGCGGCATCGGCGCCGCGGCCGTGCAGCATGATCACCGCGGCGGTGGCTTCGTCGAGATCGGCGCCGGCCTGGAGAACCGGCTGTCCCTTGTGTGGATGGGTCCGTGCCCGTCATCGCGATTTTCCTCGCTCGGCCACGGGTTACGAAGCCGCCAGACCGTGCATCTTGAGATGCTGCAGGAGAATGATGGTCTTGGCGTCACTGATCTCGCCGGTGGCGATCATGGCGAGGGCCTCGTCGAGGGTCGGCTCGAGCACCTCGATGTCCTCGCCCTCGTCCTCGGCGCCGCCGCCGGCCGAAATCCGGTCGGCGGGCGAATAGCCGGCGACGAAAAGGGCGAGCCGCTCGCTGACGCTGCCCGGGCTCATGAACAGGTCGAAGACGCGGGTCACCCGCTTCAGGTCGTAGCCGAGCTCCTCGATGACCTCGTTGCGGATCGCGGCCTCCGGATCGAGTTCGTCGAGCAGCCCGGCGCAGGTTTCGATCAGCCAGCCGTCGCCATTGACAAGATAGACCGGCATCCGGAACTGGCGGACGAGCAACACCGTGCCGCGCTCGGGGTCATAGGGCAGGATCGCGGCGCCGTTGCCGCGATCGTAGACCTGGCGCACCAGCGTCTCATGCGCTCCGTCGCGGCGGCGATAGTCGAAGGTATATTTGGTCAGTTTCGCCCAGTCATCGGAGAGGACCTCGGCGCTGATGACGCGGACAGGTGACTCGCCGCGTGTTTCGTCGTTCATCGGCTGGCTTATCCCGCTGGCAGGTTTCGGTTTCGGGCGCGGCTATCCGGCGCCGCAGCCCTCGAGCGTTTCCGCGACGAGATGGTCGACGATCGATTTCAAGGCATCGTCGGCCGAAGCGCCGGTGGCGATCGCCCGGTCGTATAGGCGGATCTGGCGATCGGCGGAAGTCCCCTCGGCGGCAATGACGCGCGCCCGCTCGATCTCGGCGACGCAGCCGAAGACTTCGGCATCCTCGCGGACGAGGTCGATCAGCTCGCCGACGAGATCGGCGACCGGAACCGCTTCGCCCTTGCCGAAATCGATCAGCGAACGGGTCGTGCCGAAGCGCTGGGCGAGCCAGCGATTCTCGTTGACCAGGAAGGCCGAATAGCTCCGCCAGCGCTGGTTGTTGCGGCGCAGGCGATAGAGCATGCGGGCGATGCAGCGGTAGAGCGCGGCGATGGCGATCGTATCGTCGAGCCGGGTGCAGACGTCGGTGATCCGCATTTCGAGGGTCGGGAAGCGGGCCGACGGCCGCAGGTCCCACCAGATCTTGGTGGCGTCCTCGATTTCGCCGACCTTGACCAGCGTCTCGACGGTCCGGTGAAACTCGTCGGGGCCGAGAAAGATCGGCGGCAGCCCGGTGCGCGGCACTTCGTTCCACACCGCCAGACGGTAGGAGTGAAGGCCGGTCTGGTCGCCCCGCCAGAAGGGCGAGGAGGTCGACAGGGCGAGCAGGTGCGGCAGGAAATAGGGCAACTGGTTGAACAGGTCGAAGCGAAGCGGCTCGTCCTCGACGCAGACATGGACATGCATGCCGCAGATCAGCAGGCGCCGCGCCACGGCCTGGAGGTCGCGGGCGATGACGTTGTAGCGCTCCTTGTCGGTGTTGCGCTGCGCCGTCCAGTCGGCGAAGGGGTGGGTCGAGGCGGCGATCGGCGCCAGGCCGTAGCGATCCGCGCAGGCCGCAACGGCCGTGCGCAGCCGCGCCAGCTCAGCCCGCGCCTCGGCGAGCGAGTGACAGACCGAGGTGCCGATCTCGACCTGGCAGCGCAGGAACTCCGAGGTGACCTGCGCGCCAAGCGCGGCCTCGAGGTCGGCAGCGAGTCCGGCCGGCGGATCGGCGGCGAGATCGCGGGTTTCCCGGTCGACGAGGAGGTATTCCTCCTCGATACCGATGGTGAATGAGGGCTCGGCCGTCGTCATCGGCGGAGCGTGTCAGAAAAGCCGCGACAGGCCAATATCGTTTGTTGGGGCGAGCGGGTTGCGCCTCCTGTGAACAGGGTGGTGGGCGCCGCCCGTCCGCGCTGCCAGTTGCGCATCGGAAACTCAACCTGTCATCGCCGCAGCGCGGCGATCCAGTAAACGATGACGCGACTCGTTCGGCACCGGCATCGGTTACTGGGTCGCTTCCCTCGCGCCTTCGGCGCTCGCCGGGGATGACAGGGTGGGTGGCGTGGTTTGGCGGGCGCGACATCGCGCAAGGCATGCTCCATCGTTCCCGCGTCCGTTTCCGGGCCGGGGGTTCGGTCTTTCTCCTTCTCTGTCCCCCGAAGGGGGTGGCGGGCGCTGGGTGAACGCCGGTCCAGGTAGTCTGAGTGGGCGCTCATACCAGCGCCCGCCGCGGCGATTTCTGACCTTCCGCTTTCACGCTCCGGCGCGGCGGGATGGTTTCCGCCGCCCTTAAGGTGGGCCATGTCCCACAGCCGGTCGTAGTGCCGGCGGGCTACTTCGCGAGAGGCCTCCCGGGACGTCGAGGACCGTCATCCCCGTCGGACCGGCTCGTCACCGGCCCGCGCTCAGACAAAGAGCCGTCGCAGGCGCCGCACCCCGCCCCGCACTGAAGACGCCTCAAGAACGCGCCCCTTCGACGGGCAGGGATGGCGACAAGTATGAGGGCGGTTTGCCGGAGGGGGATAACTTTTTTTCGGGGCGACCATCACCCGGCGACCCGTCGGACCGACCGTGGGCGCGATCTCGACCGTCGGAGGCACGCCGTCACCGTCGTCTGTTTTCTCCGGCCGTCGCGCGACACTGCGCGCCTCCCGCCGCGAACCCGGCGCAGTTCTGGATCGACCTTCAGGGGCAATACGAAATCGCCGTCGTGGAGCGCGAGAAGGGCGAGGAAATCGCCCGGCGGGTCCGGCCGGCCGACGCGGCGTAGAGGAGGCGGGCGGATTTGCTGAGGCCTCCCGAAACATTCGGGCCGTCGCTCTCTTTCGGACCGCCGACCGATAACGGTGGGGATGCACCGGCCAGTCGTCGGATACAGGCATACGGGGCGAGCGACGCGTTGACGCTTCCGATCTTCAAGTCGCTGCACTATGCGCGGACGCTGGCCGTGGTCGTCATCCGGCGGCACTGGCAATGGCTGGGGCTTGCCTGGGCGCTGCTCGTCTTTCTCACCTTTGCGTCGGTTTCGCTCGGCTGGCTGATCGCTGAGCTCGCCATCGTCGCGGTGCTCGGGGCGACGGCGGTGCTCACCCAGCGCGAGATCCTGCGCGGGCCGACGACGGTCGAGGAAGCCGTCGACGGTCCGGACGGATGGCAGCTGGTGGAATTCCTGACGGATGCCCTGATCGTCGGCCTGACGATCATTCCCTTCGCGCTGGCCGGTATCTACCTGATCGTCCACTATGTGGAGGGCGCGGCGGTCCTGCTGATCGTCGCGGCCGCGCTGGTCGCCTGGCTGCCGCTCGCCGCGCGGCTGTGGCTGAAGCTGCCGGCGCGGGCGGTCGGCGACCGCCTCGGCTGGATCGACGCATGGCGGCTGAGCCGCGGCAAGGCGCTCGCCATGGCGGCAGCGGCGGCGCTGCTGCACGCGGCCTTCGCCTTCATCGCCTTCGCCGCATGGGTGGTGCTGGAGATGGCCGGCGCCGGCGCCCTCGCCCGCACCATCGTCATGACCCTGCCGGCGCTCCTCGACACCCTCCTCGCCACGGCCCTGCTCTCGGCGTTCTATCTGGAGCTGACGGCGGCGTCGGGGTGACAAGGCAATTTAGTCGACCTGGTCGCGGGTTGATCGGGACTGGCTTGGCGGCGGCGTTCCAGCCCGAATCCGGGTCCCCGCTTGCGCGGGGGTGAGCGGGTGAGGTGGTGGGGCTTTCCTTCGCGCTGGCCCGCGTTCCGCTAACGCACCACGCCCTTCAGGAACACCTGTTCCAGGGTCGCCCTGGCCGCCGTGAAGTGGTCCGGAGCATCGGCTTTCTGGCCGAGCACCGCGCGGATCTGGGTTTCGAAATCGGCATAATGCTGGGTGGTCGCCCAGATCATGAAGATCAGGTGATAGGGGTCGACCGGGGCGATGCGGCCGGCGGCGACCCAGCCGGCGATCACCGCCGCCTTCTCGTCGACGAGCCGCTTCAGCCGGCCGGTCAGCACCGGCCCGAGGATCGGCGCGCCCTGGATGATCTCCATGGCGAAGAGGCGCGAGGCCTCCGGGTTGTCGCGGCTCATCTCGAGCTTGCGGTCGATATAGGCGGTGATCTCGGTCGCCGGGTCGCCGTCGGCGTCGAGTTGCTCGAGCGGCTGCAGCCACATCTCGTGGGTGCGGTTGAGGACGGCGAGATAGATGTCCGGCTTGCGGCGGAAATAATAGAGGAGGTTCGGCTTGGTCATGCCGGCGCGTGCGGCGATCTGGTCGACGGTGGCGCCGCGATAGCCGTAGGTCGAGAAAACCTCCAGCGCGGCATCGAGGATGCGGGCCTCGTTGGCCTCCTGGATGCGGGTGCGCTTGCGGGTCTGCCCGGCGCGGGGGGTGCCGGCCGTCAGGCTCATGGGGCGGCGCCGGGTTTGAGCGAGGACGCGGCGTCGAGGAACCCCACCCACCCCGCGCCTTCGGCGCGCGGTCCCCCCTCCCCGGTTCGGGGAGGGAAAGGCGTCTCGCAGCCACGTATTCGCGAATCGCCACTGCCGGCATTGGCCCGGAGATGGGGGCCGGCCATCCCTCCCCGAACCGGGGAGGGGGGACCATGCGCAGCATGGTGGGTGGGGTTCGGCACCGCCAACACGCGTATCGGATTGAATTGCGCGAGCGGGACGCCCGAACATGGTCGATAAAACGATGGCAAGCGGTCCTCCTCCCGGTCCCGAATGAGCGGGCCAGCGACCAATTGGCCCTTGAGCGGGCTCTGGAACTTGTCTAGGATTCCCTTGACCAATTGGTCAGGAAATCTCGCCGTTTCCTCCTAGAAGAAAAGGCCCGCCGGCGCAATCTTTCCAGGCGTTCGGACCGGGGCCCGCACGGCGTTGAGGGAGATTGACGACATGCCCAGCGAAACCGCCGGCGCGCGCACGACGCTCACCACCAACAATCTCGAAGCCTTCTGGATGCCGTTCACCGCGAACCGGCAGTTCAAGAAGGCGCCGCGGCTCCTGGTCGGCGCCGAGGGCATGTATTACCGCTCCGACGACGGCCGTGAGATTCTCGACGGCACGGCGGGGCTGTGGTGCGTCAATGCCGGCCACGGCCGCAAGCAGATCGCCGAGGCGATCGGCAACCAGGCCCGCGAGCTCGACTATGCGCCGGCCTTCCAGATGGGCCATCCCAAGGCCTTCGAGCTGGCGGCGCGACTGGTCACCTACATGCCGACCGGCATCGACCATGTCTTCTTCACCAATTCGGGCTCCGAGTCGGTCGAGACCGGGCTCAAGATCGCGCTCGCCTATCACAAGGTGAAGGGCGACGGCGGCCGCTTCCGCCTGATCGGCCGCGAGCGCGGCTATCACGGCGTCAATTTCGGCGGCATCTCGGTCGGCGGCATCGTCACCAACCGCAAGCATTTCGGCACGCTGCTGACTGGCGTCGACCACATGCGCCACACCCACGATCCGGCCCGCAACGCCTTCACCCGCGGCCAGCCGGAACACGGCGCCGAATTCGCCGACGACCTCGACCGGATCGTCACGCTGCACGATCCCTCGACCATCGCGGCGGTGATCGTCGAGCCGGTGGCGGGCTCGACCGGCGTGCTGATCCCGCCCAAGGGCTATCTCGAGAAGCTCCGCGCCACCTGCGACAAGCACGGCATCCTGTTGATCTTCGACGAGGTGATCACCGGTTTCGGCCGGCTCGGCACGCCTTTCGCCGTCGACTATTTCGGCGTGATCCCCGACATCGTGCTGACCGCCAAGGGGGTGACCAACGGCGTCGTGCCGATGGGCGCGGTGTTCGTCAAGAAGGACATCTACGAGACCTTCATGAACGGCCCCGAGCACATGATCGAGTTCTTCCACGGCTATACCTATTCGGGAAACCCGGTCTCCTCGGCCGCCGGCCTCGCTACCCTCGACATCTACGAGGAAGAAGGGCTGCTCAACCGCGGCGCCGAACTCGCCGACTACTGGGCCGACGCACTGCATAGCCTCAAGGACCTGCCGCACGTCATCGACATCAGGAATTGCGGGCTGGTCGGCGCAATCGAGCTGGAGCCGATCGCCGGCCAGCCGACCAAGCGCGCCTTCACCGCCTTCCTCGAAGCCTTCGAGAAGGGGCTGCTGATCCGCACCACCGGCGACATCATCGCCCTGTCGCCGCCGCTGATCATCACCAAGGGCCAGATCGACAAGCTGTTCGACATCCTGAGCGACATTCTCAAGGGACTCGCGTAGCACGGGCTGGAAGGACCGACGCGATGATGGGCCTGCTGCCCGCAATGGCATGGACGGCGCTTGCCGGCGTCGCCGTTGCCTTCGCCGCCGTCAATGGCGCGACCGCGGCGGACGATGCCGATGCGGCCGGTCGCGGCGGCGGCCCGGGTAGCTACGTGCTGCTGGTCGACGAAACCGGAAGCCTGATCGGCCTCGACTACCGGATCGACGACGGCGCGATCATCGTGTTTCGCAAGGAACCGATCCTGCTCCAGCCGGACGCCAACGAAGGGCTGATGGTCGATCGCGCCTTCCTGCCGACGCGGATCGTCAACAGCTGGATGTTCGCCGGGGTGGAGATCCGCTACGACGGCGCGCCGCCGGCGCCGGAGAGCGGCGACGCGGCCGAGATCGGCGTCGAACTCCTGTCCTCGGGGATCGTCCAGCCGCCCCGGCTCGACGACAGCCAGACGATGACGTTTCGCTGGCTCGGCGAGGAGACCCGCGCCTTCTCGGCCGGGACGGTGACGGCCCGTCCCTACGAAGCGAGTTATCTCGCCACCGTCAGCGAAACCGGGGCTCCGCGTCTCGATGAGGCCGTCAGCCGGCGGGTCTATCTGCCCGATCTCGATGTCGACCTCGACGCGGAGACCTGGAACCGGGTCGCCGACATCCGCATCGGCCGGGCGGCCAGCTCGATCGAGCTCGCGGCGATCACTTGGCTGATGTCCGACCCTCCGGCGACGATGCGGGATTGTATCGCGGCGGTTGTCGCAAAGCCCGGCTATCTCCCCTACAGTCGCGAGATCGGCGCCCTGGAGCGCAGAAGCCCTGCCTTGATGACACGCGGCAGCAACGACCTCCTGGAATTCGGTCTGGCGGATTATAATGCGGTCAACCACACTTACGGCATCGCCGATCAGTTCCGCGGCTGCGTCGGCACCTGACATGGGACCCGCAGCACCTCGCGAAAAAAGAATATTTGTTCCGTTTCGAGGACAAAAAGACTAAACGTTTCGGCGGAACGACAGGGAGACCCTCCGCAATGCAGACGCTTCAGAACATCATCGGCGGCAAGCTCGTCGCCTCGACGAGCCCGCGCACGGCGCCGATCTTCAATCCGGCGACCGGCGAACAGTCGGCCGTCTTGCCGCTGTCGACCACCGCCGAACTCGACGCGGCGGTCGCCGCCGCCAAGCTGGCGCTGCCGGACTGGGCCAACATGCCGCCGCTCCGCCGCGCCCGCCACATGTTCCGCTTCAAGCATCTGCTCGACCAGAATATCGACAGAATTGCCGAGGCGATCTCGGCCGAGCATGGCAAGGTCCATGGCGACGCGGTCGGCGAGGTCCAGCGCGGCATCGAGGTGGTGGAGTTCTGCTGCGGCATCCCGCAACTGCTGAAGGGCGAATTCTCGCGCCACGTCGGGCCGTCGGTCGACACCCATTCCGACCGCCAGCCGCTCGGCGTCGTCGCCGGCATCACGCCGTTCAACTTCCCGGCGATGGTGCCGATGTGGATGTATCCGGTGGCGATCGCCTGCGGCAACACCTTCGTCCTCAAGCCGTCGGAGAAGGACCCCTCGGCCTCGATGGTGATCTACGAGCTGTTCCGCGAGGCGGGCTTTCCCGACGGGGTGCTCAACGTCGTCCACGGCGACAAGGAAGTCGTCGACGGCATCCTCGGCCATCCCGACATCAAGGCGGTGTCCTTCGTCGGCTCGACGCCGATCGCCGAATATGTCTACCGGACGGGCACGGCGCATGGAAAACGGGTCCAGGCGCTCGGCGGCGCCAAGAACCACATGGTGGTGATGCCCGACGCCGACATGGACAAGGCGGTCGACGCGCTGATGGGCGCCGGCTACGGCTCGGCCGGCGAGCGCTGCATGGCGGTGTCGGTGGCGGTGCCGGTCGGCGAGGAAACCGCCGACAGGCTGGTCGAGAAGCTGACGCCGCGGGTGCGGGCGCTGAAGATCGGCCCGGCGACCGACCCCGAGGCCGAGATGGGCCCGCTGGTCACCCGGCAGCATATGGAAAAGGTGCTCGGCTATATCGACGCCGGGGTCAAGGAAGGCGCCGAGCTCGCCGTCGACGGCCGCGGCTTCAAGGCCCAGGGCTACGAGGGCGGCTACTTCGTCGGTGGCACGCTTTTTGATCGCGTCACGCCCGAGATGAGCATCTACAAGGAAGAGATATTCGGCCCGGTACTGTCGGTGGTGCGCTCGCCCAGCTACGAGCATGCCGTCAAACTGATCAATGACCACGAATACGGCAACGGCACCGCGATCTTCACCCGCGACGGCGACGCGGCCCGCACCTTCGCCGACCAGATCGAGGTCGGCATGGTCGGCGTCAACGTGCCGATCCCGGTGCCGGTCGCCTATCACTCCTTCGGCGGCTGGAAGCGGTCGCTGTTCGGCGACCACGCGATCTACGGACCGGAGGGCGTCCACTTCTACACCCGGCTGAAGACGATCACCTCGCGCTGGCCGGAGGGCATCAAGTCGGGCGCGGTGTTCCACTTCCCGACGATGAACTGAGGGAGCGGAGCCGACGCATGGCCAAGCCCGCCGACAACCTGCGCATCAACGGCGACCGCCTGTGGGAGACGCATCCACGAGATGGCGGCGAGATCGGGCCCGGCGTGCGCGGCGGCAACAATCGCCAGACGCTGACTGACGACGACGCCAAGGGCCGGCGGCTGTTCCAGCGCTGGTGCGAGGATGCCGGGATGACGGTCACGGTCGACCAGATGGGCACCATGTTCGCCCGCCGCGAAGGCACCGACCCGTCGCTGCCGCCGGTCGCCTTCGGCAGCCACCTCGACACCCAGCCGACCGGCGGCCGCTATGACGGCGTGCTCGGCGTGCTCGGCGCGCTCGAAGCGGTCCGCAGCCTCAACGACCTCGGACTGAAGACGAAGTATCCGATCGAGGTGGTCAACTGGACCAACGAGGAAGGCACCCGCTTCGCGCCGGCGATGCTCGCCTCCGGCGTCTTCGCCGGCCAGCACGAGCTCGACTGGGCCTATGACCGCAAGGACCACGAGGGAAAACGCTTCGGCGACGAACTGGAGCGGATCGGCTTCAAGGGCAAGGAGCCGGTCGGCAAGCACCCGTTCCACGCCTTCTTCGAGCTGCATATCGAGCAGGGGCCGATCCTCGAGGCGGAGGGCAAGGATATCGGCGTCGTCACCCACGGCCAGGGGCTGTGGTGGCTGCAGGTGACGCTGACCGGCAAGGAGGCGCATACCGGCTCGACGCCGATGGCGATGCGCAGGAATGCCGGCCTCGGCTTCGCGCGGATCGCCGAACTGGTGCAGTCGGTTGCGATGGAGAACCAGCCGGCGGCGGTCGGCGGCATCGGCCATGTCGACGTCTATCCGAATTCACGCAACGTCATCCCCGGCAAGGTGGTCTTCACCATCGACATCCGCTCGCCGAACCAGGATACGCTCGACGGGATGAAGGCGAAAATCGAGGCGGAGGCTCCGAAGATCGCCGCGGCGCTCGGCCTCGGCATCGAGATCGAGGTGGCCGGCCATTTCGACCCGGTGACCTTCGACGAAAAGTGCGTTGCGGCGGTGCGCGATGCCGCCGACCGGCTCGGCTACTCGCACCGCGACCTGATCTCCGGCGCCGGCCACGACGCCTGCTGGATCAACCGGGTGGCGCCGACGGCGATGGTGATGTGCCCCTGCGTCGACGGGCTGTCGCATAACGAGGACGAGAACATCACCAAGGAATGGGCGACGGCCGGCGCCGACGTGCTGTTCCACGCCGTGGTCGACACGGCGGAGATTGTGGAATGAGGGACTAGTGCGCCTCGGCAGCCCCCTTGCGCTTTTTGGGTCGCAGCCGGATTCATGCTGTATTTCCCGGCCGGGATATCATCGTCCGTTGCGCGCGACCTAGCTTCAGTCAGCAGATTGCAAAGTAGGAGTTCCCTTTGACCACAGACCATCGCGAAGTTCTCATGCAGATGTACCGCGCCTTCAACGAGCGCGACATCGAGGGCGCCACCGAATTCCTCGCCCCCGAGGTCGACTGGCCGAACGCGACGACGGGCGGCCGCGAGCGTGGCCGCGCCGCGGTCCGCGCCTATTGGGAAAAGCAGTGGCAGGAGACCGACCCGCGGGTCGAGCCGCTGCAGATCGACATCGGCACGGACGGCAAGGCCCATGTCCGGGTCCACCAGTTCATCCGCGCCCTCGACGGCGCGATCCTCGAGGACCGCAAGGTCGAGCATATCTACACTTTCGACGGTGCCTTCATCGCCGGGATGGATGTTATCGCGGCCGATCCCCAGCCGGATGACGACGATGATGATGACGGCTACGGGGACGGTGGCGACGGGGAATAACACCGGGCGGAGACGGAGCACGAGCGACTTGCCGAAGTCCTCACCGACCATAGCTGGGAAAGTCGCGGCGGGGAGCGTCGCGTGAGGGCGACCCTGGCGACGGCCATGCTTGCGATCATGCTGCCGGCGGCGGCCACGTCCGCCCCGGTGGATGCCTGTGCCTCGGTCAAGGAAACCCTCAAGTGGACGGCCGGGGCGCTGCTCACGGTCCGTGACGGCAAGTCTTCCGGCGATGACGCCGGCTACGTCGCCGACGCCGCCGAATATGCGGTGGACAGGATGCAGGCGGCGGGCGGCTGGAGCGACAACGCCATCGCCGCCACCGAGCGCGCCTTCGAACTTGCCCGCAGCGCCGGCAAATCCGGCTTCGATGCGGACGGCGCCGCGGAGCTGCTCGCCCTCGCCGACATCATCGCGGCCGAAGCGGCTACCCTGTGCGCTCCCGGCACCGTTCCGGTCTTCGTCCGTCCCGGGGTCGGCGACGCGCGCGCCTGCGGCCAGGTGATCAAGGCGCTGGAGGCGGTCGCCCGGGTGCTGCCGACGATCGCGGGCAAACCCGGCGCGCCGCCACCGATGTTGATCTATATTGCTTCCAAGGAGGCGCGGAAGGCCAGGGGACAGGCAAGCGCTTCGCAGTGGAGCGCCGCGAGTCTGGCAGCCCTCGACGCGCTGGCCGCGGAAGCCGATGCGCTCAATGGCGCCCCAGACCGTTTCGGCGAGGACGCCGCCGCTGCTTTCGCCGGCCTTGCCGGGCCGGTTGCCGAGGAAACGCGAACGATTTGCGGTAGTGAAGAGATACCCGTTATTTCCGGTTAGAGAATGAAAGGCAGATCATGACCAGCACAGTGATCAAGGGCGGGACGATCGTCACCGCCGACACCACCTTCCCAGCCGACGTGCTGATCGACGGCGAGACGATCACCGCGATCGGCAAGAACCTCTCCGGCGACAAGGTGCTGGATGCCTCGGGATGCTACGTCATGCCGGGCGGCATCGACCCGCATACCCACCTCGAAATGCCGTTCATGGGCACCTTCGCCGCGGAGGATTTCTCGACCGGCACCAAGGCGGCCATCTCCGGCGGCACGACGATGGTCGTCGACTTCGTCCTGCCGGGCATCAACGAGTCGCTGATCGACGCGCTGCAGACCTGGCACCAGAAGGCCGGCAAGGCGGCGGCCGACTATTCCTTCCACATGGCGATCACCTGGTGGGGCGAGCAGGTGTGGAAGGAGATGGAGGAGGTCGTCAATCGCGGCATCAACACCTTCAAGCACTTCATGGCCTACAAGGGCGCGCTGATGGTGAACGACGACGAGATGTACCAGTCGTTCCTGCGCTGCGCCGAGCTCGGCGCGATGCCGCTGGTCCATGCCGAAAACGGTGACGTCGTCGCACGGCTCCAGCAGAAATACATGGAAATCGGCACCACCGGGCCGGAAGGCCATGCCTTCTCGCGGCCGCCGGAGGTCGAGGGCGAGGCGGTCAACCGGGCGGTGATGATCGCCGACCAGGCCGGCGTGCCGCTCTATGTCGTCCATGTCTC
This sequence comes from uncultured Alphaproteobacteria bacterium, assembly GCA_963812275.1. Taxonomy (GTDB): domain Bacteria; phylum Pseudomonadota; class Alphaproteobacteria; order Rhizobiales; family Kaistiaceae; genus Bauldia. The sequence goes on from CAWEUQ010000013.1 coordinate 92,356, forward strand.
CTGCGAGGCGGCGCACGAGGCGATCCGGCGGGCGCGTTCGCTCGGCCAGCGCGTCTATGGCGAACCGCTGATCCAGCATCTCACCCTCGACGAATCGGAATATTTCAACCCCGACTGGGATCACGCCGCGCGGCGGGTGATGTCGCCGCCCTTCCGCAACAAGGTCAACCAGGATTCGCTGTGGCACGGCCTGGCGTCCGGTTCGCTGCAGGTGGTGGCGACCGACCATTGCGCCTTCACCACCGAGCAGAAGCGGATGGGGATCGGCGACTTCACCCGCATCCCCAACGGCACCGGCGGGCTGGAGGACCGGCTGCCGGTGCTGTGGACCAAGGGGGTCGTCCCGGGCCGACTGACGATGAACGAATTCGTCGCCGTCACCTCGTCGAACATCGCCAAGATCCTCAACATCTACCCGAAGAAGGGGGCGATCGCCGTCGGCGCCGACGCCGATATCGTGGTCCTCGATCCGAAGAAATCGAAGACCATCACGGCGGAGAAGCAGCTCTCGATCATCGACTATAATGTCTTCGAGGGCTTCGAGGTGACCGGCGTGCCGCGCTACACGCTATCGCGCGGCGCGGTGGTCTTCGCCGACGACAAGGTGCTGGCCGAAGACGGACAGGGCAAGTTCGTCGAACGCCCGGCCAATCCGCCGGTGCACGAGGCGCTGTCGTCGTGGAAGGCGCTGACCACGCCGCAGCCGGTCGAGCGGTCGGAAAAGAACATGCCGATCGGGGTGTGAGGGTGTCGCTCGCGGCGCTCGGCAAAGCAGGGGATACGGGGCGATGGCGGATGTGACAGGCTCGAACGCAGCGTCGACGGGACCCGCGGCGACGACCGCCGAGGCGGCTTCGCCGACGGCGCCCGAGACGCCGGAGGCCGAGGACACCTCGGTCATCGCGATCGACCACCTGTCCCTGACCTTCCACACCAATGACGGCCCGGTGCATGCGCTGGACGACATCAACCTCGATGTCGAGCGCGGCGAATTCGTCTCGCTGATCGGGCCGTCGGGATGCGGCAAGACCACGCTGTTGCGGGTCATCGCCGACCTGCAGAAGCCGAGCGGCGGGTCGATCACCGTCAACGGCGTTTCGCCGGAGCAGGCCCGCGAAAGGCGCGCCTATGGCTATGTCTTCCAGGCCGCGGCGCTCTATCCGTGGCGGAACATCGCCCGCAACGTCGCCCTGCCGCTCGAAATCATGGGCATGCGGCGGGCCGAGCGCGACCGCCGCGTCGCCGACAACCTGGCGCTGGTCAATCTCCAGGGCTTCGAGCGCAAGTTCCCGTGGCAGCTTTCCGGCGGCATGCAGCAGCGCGCCTCGATCGCCCGGGCGCTGGCCGTCGAGCCGGACCTGCTGCTGATGGACGAGCCGTTCGGGGCGCTCGACGAGATCGTCCGCGACCACCTCAACGAGCAGCTCCTGCAGCTCTGGTCGAAGACCAACAAGACGGTGGTCTTCGTCACCCATTCGATCCCCGAGGCGGTGTTCCTGTCGACCAGGATCGTCGTGATGTCGCCGCGACCGGGCAAGATCTACGACATCATCACCTCCAACCTGCCGCGGGAGCGCAGCCTCGATATCCGCGAGACGCCGGAATTCCTCAAGATCGCGCACCGGGTGCGCGAGGGCCTGCGCGCCGGGCACAGCTATGAGGATTGAGGCGGTGACGGGCGCGAGCGGGATAGGCGGCATCGCCGGGGGAGACGAACCCCACCCGCGCCGCGCCTGCGGCGCGCGGTGCCATGCGAAGCATGGTAGGTGGGGTTCTGCAACGGTGATGAGAGACGGCATGAGCGCCTCGGCCGCCAGCATCGGCTATGCGCCGGCGCGGCCGGGGATCGTCCGGCGATTCCTGCGGTCGAGCTTCCTCGCCGTCACCGTTATCGTCCTGGCGATCCTCGTCATCTGGTATGTCGCGGCGACCTTCCTCAACTCGCCCTGGCAATACGAGGTCTTCCAGCGCGAGGGGGTCAAACCCGGCGTGGTCGAATTCATCGAGGCGACGTGGTCGCAGGACCGGCCGGTGCTGCCGGCGCCGCATCAGGTCGGCGAGGAACTCTACAACACGATCGTCCTGACGGCGCCGACGTCGAAGCGGAGCCTCCTCTATCACGGCTGGATCACGCTCTCCTCGACGCTGCTCGGCTTCGTCATGGGCACCGTGCTCGGCATCGCGCTGGCCACGGCAATCGTCCATGTCGCCAGCCTCGACAAGAGCCTGATGCCGTGGGTGGTCGCCTCGCAGACCATCCCGATCCTCGCCATCGCGCCGATGATCATCGTCGTCCTCGCCTCGATCGGACTGACCGGCCTCGTGCCCAAGGCGATCATCTCGACCTATCTCTCCTTCTTCCCGGTGACGGTCGGCATGGTGAAGGGGCTGCGGGCGCCGGACCCGATCAATTTCGACCTGATGCGCACCTTCAACGCCAGCACGTCGCAGACCTTCTGGAAACTGCGCTGGCCATCCTCGGTGCCCTACCTCTTCGTATCGATGCGGGTGGCGGTGGCGGCGAGCCTGGTCGGCGCGATCGTCGGCGAATTGCCGACCGGCGCGGTTTCCGGTCTTGGCGCGCGCCTGCTCTCGGGCTCCTATTACGGCCAGACCGTGCAGATCTGGTCGGCGCTGGTCCTGGCGGCGGTGATGGCGGCGGTTCTGGTCGCGATCGTCGGCATCGCCCAGCGAATCGTGATGCGGCTGATGGGGATGCGGACATGAGCGAAGTGGATGTCGTCGTCGTCGGTGCCGGCTCGGCCGGGCTTGCCGCGGCCAAGGCCCTGCGCAAAGCAGGCAAGTCGGTGATCGTCTTCGAGGCGATGAAGCGGATCGGCGGACGCGCGCATACCGAAAGCGACACCTTCGGCGTGCCCTTCGACCGCGGCTGCGCCTGGCTGCATGCCGCCGACCGCAACCCGTATTTTCCCGACGCGGAAGCCGCGGGCTGGCGGCTCTATCACCACGACATGGGGGTCGACCACCTCTATTTCGGACGGACGATCGCCACAACGGACGAACTCGCGGAGCTGGCCCGCGCCGAGGCCGCGCTTGTCGAGGCACTCGACGCCAGGACCGATCCAGGCGGCGACCAGCTTTCAGCGCTTTTCGCCACGACGCTCGCCGGCAACGCCGCCGCGACCTTCGCCGGTCCGATGGATTTCGCCCAGGATGCCGACGAGCTCTCGATCGCCGACCTCGCCAGTGCCGCCGATCTCGATCCGAATTACTTCACTTTCGAGGGCTTCGGCGCCCTGGTCGCCCGCTGGGGCGGCGATGTCGCGGTCGAACTCGACACGCCGGTCCGCGAAATCCGCTGGGACGGACCCGGCGTCAGCGTCACCACCGACCGCGGCACGGTGAAGGCCGGGCGGGTCATCGTCACGGTGTCGACCGGTGTCCTCGCCTTCGACGGTATCCGCTTCGTGCCGGACCTGCCGGAGGAATACGACGCGGCCTTCGACTATCTGCCGATGGGCCTCCTCACCAAGATCCCGCTGGTGGTGAAGGGCGAGCGCTTCGGCCAGCAGGCGTTCGACGACCTCTTGATCGAGCGGCGCGGCCACGGCGACATCTACTTCCTCTGCTTCCCCTTCGATCTCGACCTGATGGTCGGCTTCGTCGGCGGCGACTTCGCCTGGGAGATCGAATGCGCCGGCGAGGAGGCGGCGATCGATTTCGCCACCGAGCGGCTGGTGCGGACCTTCGGCGGCGACGCCCGCAAGGCGATCGGCAAGGGAGCGATGACGCAGTGGGGCTCGGAACGCTGGACGCGCGGCGCCTATGCGTCGGCCCGTCCCGGCCATGCCGGCGCCCGCCAGGTGCTCGCTCAACCGGTGGCCGAGCGCATCTACTTCGCCGGCGAAGCGCTTGCCGGACCGCTGAAGCAGACCTGCGGCGGCGCGCGGGTTTCCGGCGAGAGCGTCGCGGCGGCGATCATAGGGGCCGCATGAGGACGGACCGCGACGCCTGGCAGGCGCTCTTCGCCTTCGCAGCACTGGTCGCCGCGGCGACGCTGCCGATCAACGGCGACCATCCCGGAGTCTATATCCTCGGCTTCGGCGTCAATGCCATCCTCATCCTGCTGATGCTGTTCCTGACCGCGGTCGCAAGCGTCCGTCCGGCCGCCCCCGGCGTCGCCGACACGATGCTTCTGTTCTTCGTCCATATCGGCGGATATTTCGCCCTGACGCTCCTCCCCCTCGTCGATGGCGGCCGCGCCGGCTGGGGCTTCTGGGGGCTGGTCATCGCGCTCTGGCTGCTTGCCTGGCGACTGGTCACCGGACTGGCGGCGCTGAAGCCGACCAACCGGATTTTCGCCAGCATATTAAAGATCGTCGTGCCGCTGATCTTCGGCCTCTGGCTGCTTTTCCTGTGGGAAGTGATCGTGCGCGGAACCGGCGTGCCATCGGTTCTGCTGCCGTCGCCGAGCGCCGTCTGGACGCGGCTGGTCGCCTCCACCGACATCCTGTGGGCCGACTTCAACCAGACCTTCCTCAAGGCGGTGCTCGCCGGCTACGTGATCGGCAGCGGCAGCGGCTTCCTGATCGCGATCATCGCCGATCGAAGCCCGTTCCTCCGGCGGGGGCTGCTGCCGGTCGGCAATCTGGTCTCGGCCCTGCCGATCATCGGCATGGCGCCGATCATGGTGATGTGGTTCGGCTTCGACTGGCAGTCGAAGGCGGCGGTCGTCGTCATCATGACCTTCTTCCCGATGCTGGTGAACACCGTCGCGGGACTCGCCTCGGCCGACGCCATGCAGCGCGACCTGATGCGGACCTATGCGGCCGACTACGGGCAGACGCTGGTCAAGCTCCGGCTGCCGGCGGCCCTGCCCTTCATCTTCAATGCCCTCAAGATCAATTCGACGCTCGCCCTGATCGGCGCCATCGTCGCCGAATTCTTCGGCACGCCGACGGTCGGCATGGGATTCCGCATCTCCACCGAGGTCGGCCGTCTGGCCGTCGACATGGTGTGGGCGGAAATAGCGGTGGCGGCCTTAGCCGGCTCCGTGTTTTATGGGGTCATAGCGCTCCTCGAGCGCGTCGTGACGTTCTGGCATCCGTCCTTCCGCACCTGACGGTCCGGACGGCAACTCAACCTCGAATGGAGGGGTCAAAATGAAAAGAATGCTGATAACCGCAATCGCGGCAACCGCCGGGATGGGCCTTGGCCTTGCCTCGGCCTCCGCCGCGGACGCGGTAACCCTGCAACTGAAGTGGGTGACGCAGGCGCAGTTCGCCGGCTACTACGTGGCCCAGGAAAAGGGTTTCTACGAAGAAGAAGGGCTCGACGTCACCATCAAGCCCGGCGGTCCGGACATCAATCCGGAGCAGGTTCTGGCTGGCGGCGGCGCCGACGTCGCCGTCGACTGGATGCCGTCCGCGCTCGCCACCCGCGAAAAGGGCCTGCCGACGGTCAACATCGCCCAGCCGTTCAAGAAGTCGGGCATGGAGCTGACCTGCCTGAAGGACACCGGCATCACCAAGCCGCAGGATTTCCGCGGCAAGACGCTCGGCGTCTGGTTCTACGGCAACGAGTATCCCTTCCTGTCATGGATGTCGAAGCTCGGCATTCCGACCGACGGCGGTCCGGAGGGGGTGACGGTGATCAAGCAGGGCTTCAACGTCGATCCGCTGCTCCAGAAGCAGGCCGCCTGCATCTCGACGATGACCTACAACGAGTACTGGCAGGTCATCGACGCCGGCATCCCGGCCGACGAACTGGTGGTCTTCAAATACGAGGACGAGGGCGTTGCGACGCTGGAGGACGGCCTCTACGCCCTTGAGGACCAGCTCAAGGATCCGGCTTTCGTCGACAAGATGGCGCGCTTCGTCAAGGCATCGATGAAGGGCTGGGAATGGGCCCGCGACCATCCGGACGAGGCGGCGCAGATCGTCCTCGACAACGACGAGACCGGCGCCCAGACCGAGAAGCACCAGAAGCGGATGATGGGCGAGATCAACAAGCTCACCGAGGGCTCCAACGGCTCGCTCGACGAAGCCGACTACAACCGGACGGTCGACATCCTCTTGTCCGGCGGCTCCGACCCGGTGATCACCAAGAAGCCGGAAGGCGCCTTCACCCACGCGGTGACCGAGAAGGCCGGCATCAAGACCCAGATGTAGGCTTCCACCTCATACGCATCGGAAACGGGCGCCTCGCGGCGCCCGTTTTTCTTTGGCCTTTACGCGACGACACCCGTTTCCTCGCCTGGATCATCCCGGTAACGACAGCGTGAAAGCTCCGTGAATTCCAGAGTAACTCACGGAGCGGTGATGTTCCGTTCAAAATACTCAAATAGTATTGAATCGACGGTCACCTCCAACCGATGTTAGCGCGGGAGTTGCAGTATCTACATTCCTCGAAAACCTATGGAGAGACCCTCATGAAGAAATTGCTTCTCGCCTCGCTGATGACCGCGGCCTTCGCCGCGCCGGCCTTCGCCGCCGACGACATGATGTGCTCAGACTTCATGGCGATGGACGCGGACGCCCAGATGAAAGCCGTCGCGACGATGGCCGGCGATGACATGATGGCCACCGATGACATGGCGGCCGATGATATGAAGGCCGACGACATGGCCGCTGACGACATGAAAGCGGATGACATGGCCGCCGGCGACATGATGGCCGGGGATGTCACCGTCGAGACTGTCACGGCGGCTTGCGACGGCCATGGCGACATGACGGTTCATGACGCCATGGCGAAGGGCGATATGTAAGTCAGTTTCGAACCAGGCGGGAGGCGGCGTTGCCGCTTCCTCCCGCAACCCCGACAGGCGAGACAATGTCCGATACCGGCAAACCCATTTCCGACGTCGAAACCGGTTCGGCCGGCGAGACGAAATCCGGCGATGGCCGGGTGGTCTATCGCCATCGCGTTTCGACCCGTGTCTGGCACTGGACGAATGCGGTCGTGCTGCTCGTCATGCTGATGAGCGGGCTGATGATCTTCAACGCCCACCCGCGCCTCTACTGGGGCCAGTATGGCGCCAATCCCGACGCGCCCTGGCTCCAGATCGGCAGCGAGGGCGACGCGGGGTACCTCAGGATCGGCGACCTGACCATCGCGACCACCGGCGTGCTTGGCGTCTGGCAGGCGCCGAACGGACAAACCCAGCGCCGGGCCTTTCCGTGGTGGGCAACGATTCCCTCCACCTACAATCTCGCCGTTTCGCGACTGTGGCACCTGACCTTTGCCTGGCTGTTCGCCGGCGGCATCGTCCTCTACCTGCTCTGGAGCCTGTTCAACCGGCATTTCACCCGCGACCTCCTGCCGAAGCCGGCGGAGCTCGCGCCCGGCCATGTCTGGCAGGAAGTCAAGGATCACGCGACGCTCAATTTCGCCAGGGGCGAAGCGGCCCGGCACTACAACATCCTCCAGAAGGTCACCTATCTCGGCGTTCTGGTCATCCTCATCCCGGTGATGGTGCTGACCGGGCTGACGATGTCACCGGCGATGGACGCCGCCTGGCCGTGGCTGCTCGACTTGTTCGGCGGCCGCCAGTCGGCTCGCTCGATCCATTTCATCGCAGCCTTCCTGCTGGTTCTCTTCTTCATCGTCCATATCGTGATGGTCATCCTCGCCGGCCCGATCAACGAGGTCCGGTCGATGATCACCGGTCGTTTCCGTCTTCCCAGAGAAAAACCATGACCCAGAACAGAATCCTGACCCGCAGACGATTCCTGACATCGGTCGGTGTCGGCGGATCGGCGGCACTGGTTGCCGGCTGCGACGCGTTGAGCCGCAGCCCGGACTTTCGCGGATTTCTCGGCACCGGCGAATGGCTGAGCTATCGCATCCAGCGGTTCGTCGGCGGCAATGCGCTGGCGCCCGAATTCACCGAGGCCGAGATGTCGCCGGACTTCCGCACCAACGGCAATACCAGCGCGCGCGATCCGGAATGGAGCAGCCTTGCCGCCGAGGATTTCGTCAACTACCGGCTGACGGTCGACGGTCTGGTCGCGACGCCGCAGGCGCTGTCGCTCGTCGAGCTCAAGGCGATGCCGTCGCGGACGCAGATCACCAAACACGACTGCGTCGAGGGCTGGAGCGCGATCGGCAAATGGACCGGCGTACCACTCTCCGCGGTGCTGGATCGCGCACAGCTTTCGCCGACCGCGCGCTTCATCGTCTTCCACTGCGCCGACGATTTCAGCGGGACGAAATATTACGAAAGCATCGACCTCGTCGACGCGTTCCATCCGCAGACGATCCTCGCTTACGGCATGAACGACGGTAACCTGCCGATCGGACACGGAGCGCCGCTGCGACTGAGGGTCGAGCGGCAGCTCGGCTACAAGCAGGCCAAGTTCGTCATGCGCATCGAAGCGGTCGACAGCCTCGCCGGGATCGGCCAAGGCCGCGGGGGATTCTGGGAGGATGTCGGCAGCTACAACTGGTATGCCGGGATCTGATCCGACGGAACCCCTCCGCCGCACCGACCGAGGGTGGACGGTTTCCGGGTACTATTTTCGGCCGAGCTTGCGGGCCGCCTCGAGCTTAGCCGCGCCGCGCATCATGTCGAGGGCGAAGCGCGCCATTTCCGGCCAGCGGGCGCGATCCTTCGCGCCGATCAGGATCCAGTCCATCATCGGCGGCTTGGACTTGAACGGCGCCAGGTATTCCCAGTCGTTCAGGCCGAGCGAGAAGACGTCGATATCGCGGCCGAGGCGGACGCCGAGACCGGCGAAACGGCCCTTGTTCGTATAGAAGGCGAAGACCTTGCCGCCGAAGGTGACGGCGTCCGACGACATCATCCGGCCGCGCTCGACCCCGGATTCCCCGGCCACCAGATCGTCGGCGAGCTTCCGCCAGTGGGCGAGATCGCTGTCATCGTCGTTTGTCAGCATCGGCTTCGGCACGCTTTTCTCCTCAACACCTTCGCATTAAACTCATCGGTGAATTAATCCAGGCGGGCGTGGCGAGGATCGGCAACCCTGCTGACAGGACGGGAGGAGCAAGTTGGACACCGACCTTCTGACGCCACGGCTCGACGATGACCTGCCGAGGTTCCTCGCGGAACTTTCCGTTAATAATAGCAAAGAGTGGTTCGATGCGCACCGCGCCCGCTACCAGAATACCTATGTCGAGCCGACTCTCACCTTCATCGCCGCGCTCGCCGATCCGCTCAGCGAACTCGACCCGCCGCTGACCGCTGAGCCGAAGGTCAACGGCTCGCTTCGCCGGATCAACCGCGACATCCGCTTCTCCAAGGACAAGCGGCCTTATTCGACGATGCTGCACCTGATTTTCTTCACCGGCGAGCGTGCCAACCGCGGTCCTGGCGTCCATCTGGTTGTCGGGCCCGAGCATTTCGGCATCGGCGCCGGCCACTGGGCCTTCGAGCCGGCGCAACTCGAGGCCTATCGCACAGCGGTGACGACGAAAGCCGGCGCGAAGGCGCTGCTTGCCGCCTTCGCCAAGGCGGAAACGATCGGCTGCGTGCCGGACGAACCGCAGCTCGCCCGGCCGCCCCGCGGTTATCAGGCGGAGGAACCGGTGGCGACGATGCTGCGGCGGAAGGGCGTCGTGGTCCGCAGCAGGGACCTGCCGATCCCGGAGGAACTGTTCGGACCAAAGGCCGTCGCCTTCACCCTGACCCGGATCAAGGCGCTGATGCCGCTGGTCGCCTGGCTCGACCGCACCGTGTTTGTGTGAGGAGTATCTACCCGATCGGGACCAGCGGCCGGTCGACCGCCTTGCGGAGCGCGAATTTCGATTCGATCCGGGAGACGCCCGGCAGCCGGCTCAGCACGTTGGCGTGGAGCCGGGCGAAATCCGACAGATCCTCGGCGACCAGCTCGATCAGGTAGTCGCTGCCGCCGGACATCAGATGGCAGGAGAGGACGTTGGGGCATTTCGCCAGGGCCGTCTCGAAGGCGTGCAGGGTTTCGTCATTCTGGCGCTCCAGGGTCACCTCGACGAAGGCCTTGACGCCGAGGCCGACGGCGTCCGGATCGATGGTGGCGCGATAGCCGGAAATGATGCCGGCCGCCTCGAGGCTCTGGAGCCGGCGGGTGCAGGCGGAGGGCGACAGGCCGACCCGGGCGGACAGGTCGACGGCGGTGGCCCGCCCTTCGCGCGCGAGGATCGCAATGATCTTGCGGTCGAATTCATCGATGTGCATCATTTCACCGTAATATGGTCGACTAGCGCTAGTTTAGTGCTCGACAGGCGGATTCTGCAGTAATATGTCGACTAGCGCAAGTTGTGATCGAATGAACAGCGCAACGAATCATCACGAAAACGTTGCGTTGATTCCGGCATACTCCTTCCCACATCCCGTTTTTGGAGGAGCAAGGCCATGCTGATCGGCGTTCCCAAGGAAATCAAAGTCGGCGAAGCGCGTGTCGGGCTGACCCCCGCGGCAGTCGTCGAATATGTCGCCCACGGCCACGACGTGCTGGTCGAGACCGGCGCCGGCGCCGGCATGCGCGCCGACGACGACGTCTATGTCGCGGCCGGTGCGACCATCGCCCAGACCGCGGCGGAGGTCTTCGCCAGGGCCGACATGATCGTCAAGGTCAAGGAGCCGCAGCCGGCCGAATGGGCGCAGCTCCGGCCCGGCCAGATCCTGTTCACCTACCTTCACCTCGCCGCCGACCCGAAGCAGGCCCGCGGCCTGATGGAGTCGGGCGTGACGGCGATCGCCTACGAGACCGTGACCGACGCGCGCGGCGGCCTGCCGCTGCTCGCCCCGATGAGCGAGGTCGCCGGCCGGCTGTCGATCCAGGCCGCCGCGACGGCGCTGCAGAAGCCGAATGGCGGTCGCGGCGTGCTGCTCGGCGGCGTTCCCGGCGTGCCGCCCGGCAAGATCGTGGTGATCGGCGGCGGCGTCGTCGGCACCCAGGCGACGCAGATGGCGGTCGGCCTCGGCGCCGAGGTGACCGTGCTCGACCGCTCGCTGCCGCGGCTCCGCTGGTTCGACGATATGTTTGGCGGGCGGGTGCGGACCCGCTATTCGACCCGCGAGGCGATCCGCGAGGAGGCCTTCTCGGCCGACGCGGTGATCGGCGCGGTGCTGATCCCCGGCGCCTCGGCGCCGCGGCTGATCAGCCGGGAGATGCTGTCGGGGATGAAACCCGGCGCGGTGCTGGTCGATGTCGCCATCGACCAGGGCGGCTGCTTCGAGACCTCGCATCCGACCACCCACGAGGAGCCGACCTTCGTCGTCGACGGCATCGTCCATTATTGCGTCGCCAACATGCCGGGCGCGGTGCCGCTGACCTCGAGCGAAGCGCTCAACAATGCCACCCTGCCCTTCGGCCTCGAACTCGCCGATCACGGGCTGGCGGCGCTCGGCCGCGACCCGCATCTCAGGAACGGCCTCAACGTCCATGCCGGCCGCATTACCTACGGCGCGGTCGCCGAGGCGCTGTCGCTGCCCTTCGACGAGCCGGAGCATATGCTGGCGGCGTAAAGCCGCAATTTCCCATCGTCCCGAATCCAGGGGCTCCGTTCGCGGGGCCCCTTTTTCATGAGCGTTCGGTGCCGATGTCCATGGCGATGCCCGCTTCGCCGTTCCGCCCATAGTAGCGACGGAGCAGCAGCGCTGCCGCAAGGAGTGCCGGGAGTGCCATGAGGATCGCGATCGACAGCGGCGCGCCGGCCGCGGCAAGTGCTGCGGCGACGAGACAGCCGGCGAAACATCCGACGTCCCAGCCGGCTTCGGTCGCCAGCTGGAAGCGGAGCGAACAGGGCGAGACCTTGGCCATGTTGTAGGTCGCGGTCGCCAGCGCCGGCAGCATCAACGGCATCGCCAGCGCCCCCAGCGCATTGGCGACGACCGCCAGCCATGGCGAGCCGAGGCTGACGGCCCGCAGCACGACCACGACGCCGGCAAAGCCATAGGCGATCAGCGCGGTCCGGCGACCATGACCGGCATCGACGTGACGACCGAGGACGAGGCCGAAGCCGGCACCGGCAAGGCCGGCCAGCGCCATGGCGCCGCCATAGGCGGCGATGCTCTCACCGAGCGAAACGTAGAGAGCGATCTGCCAGACGAAGAAGAAGCTGGCATCGAACCAGCCGTCGATGGCGATGAGCAGCACCGCCCGACGCGCCGCCCGGAAGGCGCCGGGCGCTTCCCGCCGGACCGGCACATTCGGCGCGCCAAGCAACGGCACGACCGCCAGCGCCTGGACCAGACCGACGGTGGCGAAGGTCCAGCGCGGGCCGACCGTCACGAGCGCCCAGGCGCCGGCGAGTGGCGCGACGATACCGACGACGGCGACCAGCGCCTCGCGCGCGCTCACCTGCTGGCCGCGATGCTCGGCATCGCCGAGAACGGCGAAGTAGGCATTATAGGCGAGATAGTAGAAGACCTCGCCGACCGCGGAGACGACGACGAGCACGAGCAATGCGACGCCGATGCCGTCGACCTCGGCGAGCAGCGGATATTGCAGGGCGATGCCGAGGGTGCCGACGATCAGCATGGGCTTGAGGCCCACGCGTTTGGCGAAGGGGAGCATCGCCGGCCTCAGCAGGAAGCGACCGGTGACGATCGCCGCCTGCGCGGCAAGGGTGACGGGAACCGGGACGCCGGCACGCAGCAGGAAGACCAGGAAGAAGATCGCTCCGGCGCCCTGGGCCAGAGCCTGGATGCCGGAATGCAGGTTGACGCGATTGATCGCGTCATTGCGCAGAAATGCCATGGAGATACCGAGGGAAAATGACGTGGGGGAAAGACCCGCCCTGGAGGCCGGTCAGCGGCGCAAATCCGCTATGAAGTGATCCCACGCATCGTCTAAATTCCCGTTGGTCGGACGGTTATCGACCGGAAAGTGCCGGATTGCAAGCGTGCGGGCGGCTGCGGGCCGAGCCGGTCGAAGGCGAATGGCGGTCTACAGCGTCGGCAGGCCGAGCCAGCTCTGGAAGGCTTCGAGCACCATGTTGGCGGCGATGGCGCTCAGGATGATGCCCATGACGCGCCGCATGACATTGGCGCCGCCGACGCCGACCGCCCGCATGATCGGATTGGCGAACAGCATGATCACCAGGAAGATGGCGAGGGCGGCCGCGAGCGCCACCGTCGTCATCGTCTGTTCGAGGAAGCTGTAATGGCGGTTTTCAGTGAGCAATACGACGGTCAGCATGGCGCCGGGGCCGGCGATGGCGGGGATCGCGAGCGGATAGATCGCCAGCGCCTGGATGCCGCCACGGGTAACGTCGTCGAAGCCGGTGCCGGGTGTCGAGGTGCCGATGCTCATCTCGATCCCGTAGAGGAAGACCAGGATGCCGCCGGCAATCTGGAAGGCGCGGAGCGGAATGCCGATGGTGAACAGCAGGTACTCGCCGATGACAATGAAGAACAGCAGGACGGCGAAGGAGTAGAGTACGCCGAGAAGCGCAATCGTCCGCCGCTCGGCCGGTTCCAGCTTCGGCGCGAGCGCCAGATAGATCACCAGCGTGCCGATCGGATCGAGCACGACGAACAAGGTTACGAAATCCGAGACAAACCTGTGCATGCGCGCCCTCGCGGTCCTGGCACCCTGAAAGGGGTCGAGGGTGCTGCGATCGATGACCAGGGTGCCGGGAAGGTGTAAACTTTCGGGTAAGGGCCATCGCAGTTGTGAAAACCATGCCGGGCCTCGCAACCGGCCGTCGTCTTCCCGATTCTGCTACACCCTGAGACAATCTGGCGCGACTCCGCCCTTGCCCGGGCGGCGCGATCCTTTACTAAGGGCCGCGTGACCGAGACAGCAAACCGCCTTTCCGACAGTCAACTCGCCGAAGCCCTGCTTCCGGCGGCGATCGCGGCTGGCGAAGCCATCCTCGACGTCCGCTCGCGGACGGTGCTGGTGGAGAAGAAGGCGGATTCCTCGCCGGTGACCGAGGCCGACCGCGCCGCGGAAGTGATCATCCTCGCGGCGCTCGCCGACATCGCCCCCGGCATACCGGTGGTCGCCGAGGAAGCGGTCGCCGCGGGCGACCTGCCGGCCGTGGGCAGCGACGCCTTCTTCCTGGTCGATCCGCTCGACGGCACCAAGGAATTCATCGGCGGCGGCAGCGACTTCACCGTCAATATCGCGCTGGTGCGGGACAATCGGCCGGTGATGGGCGTCGTCTATACGCCGGCGACCGGCGTCCTGTATGCCGGAAGCGCCGGCGGTGGCGCGTGGATGGGGCGGGTCGAGAATGGCGTGGTGGTCGACCGCCAGCCGATCACGGTTCGCGCCTGCGGCGGCGGGGCGAAGGTCGACGTGGTCGCCTCGAAGTCGCACCGGACGCCGGAAACCGACGATTACATCAACCGTTACCCGGTCGGCGACCTGGTCTCGGCCGGCTCGTCGCTGAAATTCTGCCTCGTCGCCGAGGGCAAGGCCGACCTTTATCCCCGCATGGGCACCACGATGCAGTGGGACACCGCCGCGGGCGACGCCGTCCTGCGGGCGGCCGGCGGCAAGGTCGTCACCCTCGACGGCAGGCCGTTCCCCTACGGACCGACCAGCGAGGCGGGTGCCGCGGCATTCCGCAACCCATGGTTCATCGCCGCCGGAGCGATGGAGCTCAAGACCTGAGTCGCGGCCAAATCATCCGCGCGCCGCAAACCCGTTCCAACAATCGACAAGAACAAGCGAAACCGGCAGACCTGCCAAGCGAATTTTGGGGCCCTCCAGTGCTTGAGGTGTGGCTCCACTGTGAGTAGGGTCCGGCCGCTTGAAGGATAGCCGTCGATGAACCAGCCCCTGCCCCATCTCCAGCGTCTCGAAGCCGAGGCGATCTTCATCATGCGCGAGGTCGTCGCCAATTTCGAACGGCCGGTGATGCTCTATTCGATCGGCAAGGATTCGTCGGTCATGCTGCATCTGGCGCGCAAGGCCTTCTATCCGGCGCCGCCGCCCTTCCCCCTGCTCCATATCGATACCACCTGGAAATTCAGGGACATGATCCGCTTCCGCGACGAGACCGCGCGGAAATACGACCTCAAGCTGATCGTCCACACCAACCAGGAAGGCCGCGACCAGGGGATCAACCCCTTCGATCACGGCTCGTCGCACTATACCCAGGTGATGAAGACCCAGGCGCTGAGACAGGCCCTCGATCTCGGCCGCTACGACGCCGCCTTCGGCGGGGCGCGGCGCGACGAGGAAAAGAGCCGGGCCAAGGAGCGGATCTTCTCCTTCCGTTCGGCGAGCCATGCCTGGGACCCCAAGAACCAGCGGCCGGAACTGTGGTCGCTGTTCAACACCCGGGTGAAGCCCGGCGAGTCGATCCGCGTCTTCCCGCTGTCGAACTGGACCGAGCTCGACATCTGGCAGTATATCCTGTCGGAGAATATCGAGATCGTGCCGCTCTATTTCGCCGCCGAACGGCCGGTGGTCGAGCGTTCCGAACAGCTGATCATGGTCGACGACGAGCGGATGACCCTGCAGCCCGGCGAAAGGCCGGAGATGCGGATGGTCCGTTTCCGGACGCTCGGCTGCTATCCACTGACCGCGGCGATCGAATCCGAGGCGACGACGCTCGAGAGCATCGTCGCGGAGATGTTCGTCGCCCGCACGTCGGAGCGGCAGGGCCGGCTGATCGACCATGACGAGACCGGTTCGATGGAGCTGAAGAAGCGCGAGGGCTATTTCTGATGGACCAGACCCTCGAACACAGCGAAGCCTTCGCCGAATTCATCGCCCAGAGCGAGGGCAAGAGCCTCTTACGCTTCCTGACCTGCGGCAGCGTCGACGACGGCAAGTCGACACTGATCGGCCGTCTGCTCTACGATTCCAAACGCCTGTTCGAGGATCAGCTGGCGACGCTGGAATCCGACTCGGCGAAATTCGGCACCACCGGCGACGACATCGACTTCGCGCTGCTGGTCGACGGGCTGGTGGCCGAGCGCGAGCAGGGCATCACCATCGACGTCGCCTATCGCTATTTCGCCACCGACCAGCGCCGCTTCATCGTCGCCGACACCCCCGGCCACGAGCAATATACCCGCAACATGGCGACCGGCGCCTCGAACTCCGACCTCGCGGTGCTGCTGGTCGACGCCCAGGCCGGCATCCTCACCCAGACCCGGCGTCACGCCTATATCGTCTCGCTGCTCGGCATCAGGCACGTCGTCCTGGCGGTCAACAAGATCGACCTGATCGACTACGACGAGGAGCGCTTCGTCGATATCCGCAACGCCTTCGCCGAATTCGCCAAGCAGTTCAATTTCGAAAGCATCGTCACCATTCCGATGTCGGCGCGCTTCGGCGACAACGTCATCGACCGCAGCCCGAATACTCCCTGGTATGGCGGACCGACGCTGCTCGAACACCTCGAGACGGTGTCGGTCGACGAAGACCTCTCCGAGAAGCCCTTCCGCTTCCCGGTCCAGTGGGTCAACCGGCCGAATGCCGGCTTCCGCGGCTATACCGGCACGGTCGCCGAGGGCACGATCCACCCGGGCGACCGGGTGGTGGTGGCGCGCACCGGCCAGGCCGCCAATATCGCGCGGATCGTCACCCTCGATGGCGACCGCGACGAAGCGCAGGCGCTGACCGCCGTCACGCTGACCCTCGACGTCGAGATCGACGCCAGCCGCGGCGATATCCTGGTCGCGCCCGACCACCGGCCGGAGGTCTCCGACCAGATAGCCGCGCATGTCATCTGGATGAGCGAGGAGGAACTGCTTCCCGGCCGGCCTTACCTGCTCAAGTCGGGCACCCGCACCGTCGGCGCCGCCGTCAGCGAGCTCAAGCACCAGGTCGATATCGAGAGCATCAAGGAACTGGCGGCGAAGACGCTGGGCCTCAACGACATCGGCCTCGTCAACCTGTCGCTTTCCGAGCCGATCGCCTTCGACCTCTATGACGACAACAAGACCACCGGCTCCTTCATCCTGATCGACCGCTTCACCAACGCCACGGTCGCGGCCGGGATGATCCGCTTTGGCCTCCGCCGGGCGACCAACATCCACTGGCAGGCGCTCAACGTGAACCGCGATTCACGCGCCGCGCTGAAGGGCCAGAAGCCCTGCGTGCTGTGGTTCACCGGCCTCTCCGGCGCCGGCAAGTCGACCATCGCCAACCTGGTGGAATCGAAGCTCCACCTGATGGGCCGGCACACCTACATGCTCGACGGCGACAACATCCGCCACGGGCTGAACCGCGACCTCGGCTTCACCGACGTCGACCGGGTCGAGAATATCCGCCGCGTCGCCGAGACGGCGAAGCTGTTCGTCGATGCCGGGCTGATCGTGCTGGTCTCCTTCATCTCGCCGTTCCGCTCCGAACGGCGGATGGCGCGCGAGATGCTCGAGGCGGGCGAGTTCCTCGAGGTCTTCGTCGATGCGCCGCTGGCGGTGGTCGAGGAGCGCGATCCGAAGGGCCTCTACAAGAAGGCGCGGTCCGGCGAGATCCAGCATTTCACCGGCATCGACTCGCCTTACGAGGCGCCGCTGGAGCCCGACCTCCTGCTCGACACGACGACGGCCGACGCCAACGAGCTCGCCGACCGGATCGTCGAGACGCTGCGCAAGGGCGGTTATCTCGGCACTTTGTGAGCGGCGCGCCTGGTGCGTGCTTCGAGGCGGTTCACAGCCGCCTGACGGACGTCGGCGGGCCGGCGGTCGTCGCGATGCGGGCGATCGCCGCGGTCAGCGGCTCGGTGACGACGCGCATGTGGTGGCCGCTGGCGTGGAGCAGGCGCCCGGCGTCGCGCAGGATGCCGACATGGCCCTTCCAGAAGACGAGGTCGCCGCGTTCGAGCGCGCCATCGCCGCCGCCGGCGACCGGCCGGCCGAGCGTCGCCTCCTGCATGTCGGTGTCGCGCGGACAGGATCGGCCGGCCGCCATCAGGGCGAGCTGGACCAGCGCCGAACAGTCGAGACCGAGGCTGGTGCGGCCGCCCCACAGATAGGGCGTCTCGGCGAACCGTTCGGCGACGGCGACGAAATCCGGTTCCGGCGGTGCATCGAGCGGCGCGACATGGGCGGCGACGACCGCGCCCGCGCCACCGGCAAGCAGCCGGAACCGGGTGCCGCGGGTCTCGACTTCGTCCCCGAGCGCGATGGCGCTGCCGAGCGAAAGCCACGCCGTCGCCGGCAGCTTCATGTCGGGGCCGGGATAGACGAAGGTGCGCAGCACCACGACGCGATGGCTCGGCGCGGGATCGGCGGCGCCAAGCGCCTCGCTCGACACGTAGCCGACATAGCCGTCGGTACGGTTCTGCACCCACGACCAGCCCTCGCCGGTTTCCTCGAAGACGTCGACTGCCTCGCCGCACAGGAGCTCGGTGTCGAGCGGCGCGTCGGGACGGGGAACCCGTTTCATCGGCGCGACGGGGGCCGTTACCCGGCGCGGCGTCCCGTCGACGAAGCGCTCCGCCGTCACCCGTCCTTCGAGGCGCGCGTCGGCGAGGTCGGGCCGGAAGGCGTGGAGGCGCGGGTCGAGCGGTTCGCTCACAGCGGCAGCTCGCGATGGCGGGCGACGATGGCGTCGCCGAGCTGTTCGACGGCGAGCGCGCCGGCGAGCGTCCGCTGGATCAGGACATTGCGGCGGTCGGCCTCGTCCCGGCGCCGGCTGAGGAGACCGAGCCGCCCCATGGTGTCGAGGGCGCGGGTGATCACCGGCTTGGTGACGCCGAGCTTGGCGGCCAGCGCCCGCACCGTGTGCGGCGGCGGCTCGAGATAGACGGTCAGGAGCACGGCCATCTGACGACTCGACAGATCCGGCTGATCGTCGAGCACCAGATCGAGGGTCACGTCGTGCCAGAGGCGGAGCGCCTGGCTGGGCCTAATCTCGGTGGGCATCGGGTTCCCGACGGATCGTTACGGACCCGAACTATTTAATCGGCTGACGCCCTCCGGTTCAAGCGCCGTATCGCTCCTCGAGGAAAGAATAGAAGCCGCGGATCGCGTGGGCCTCGCCGCCCTGAGGCCGGCCGGGCTTCGGCGATGGCGTCCAGGCGAAGATATCGGCATGGAGCCAGGCGACCTCGTCCGGCACGAAGCGCTGCAGGAACAGCGCCGCGGTGATCGATCCGGCGAAGGGGGTCGACCCGGCATTGTTGATGTCGGCGATCTTCGATTCGAGCATGGCCATGTAGGGCGCCCACAACGGCATCCGCCAGACCGGGTCGGCGGCGATCTCGCTGTGGCGCAGGACATCGGCGGCGAGCCGCTCGTCGGCGGTATAGACCGGCGGGATGTCCGGGCCGAGCGCGACGCGGGCGGCGCCGGTCAGCGTCGCCATGTCGAAGAGCAGGTCCGGCGACTCCTCCCCGGCGAGCGCCAGCGCGTCGGCCAGCACCAGCCGTCCCTCGGCGTCGGTATTGCCGATCTCGACGGTGAGCCCCTTGCGGCTCCGCAGCACATCGCCGGGCCGGAACGCGATTCCGGAGACGGCGTTCTCGACCGCCGGGATCAGGACGCGGAGCCGGACCGGCAGGCCGGCGTCCATGATCATCCGGGCGAGACCGAGGACATTGGCGGCGCCGCCCATGTCCTTCTTCATCAGCAGCATGCCGGCGGAGGTCTTGAGATCGAGGCCGCCGGTGTCGAAACAGACGCCCTTGCCGACCAGGGTCACCTTCGGCGCCTCGGCGTCCCCCCAGGTGAAGTCGATCAGCCGCGGCGCGCGAGCCGGCACCGCCGCGGCGCCGACGGCATGGATCATCGGAAATCCATCGGCAAGCGCGTCGCCCATCGTCACCGAGAAATCCGCGCCGTAGCGTTCGGCAAGCTCCTCCGCCGCCTCGGCGAGTTCGGCCGGCCCGAGATCGTTGGCGGCGGTGTTGACGAGATCACGGGTCAGCACGACGCCATCGGCGATGCGGATCACCCGTGCGGCGTCGATGCCTTGCGGCATCACCAGCCGTGGCGGGGCTTCGCCGGCGCGATAGCGGGTGAAGCGATAGGCGCCGAGAGCGAAGGCGAGGGTCGCCAGCGCCGGATCGTCGAAGCCGGACTCGAGCCGGTAGGTGCCGGCCGGAAGCGCGGCGGACAGCGCGCCGGCAATCAGCGGATTGGGCGCGCGGGCATCGCCGAGGCCAAGCAGGACGAAAGCGCGGCGGCCGTCATCGCCGGGCACGGCCAGCACAGCGCCGGTGGCGGCGGTGAACCCGGCCTCCTCGATCCACGCGGCGGCGGCGGCGCCTGGCCCGGCGACGAAGAAATTGAGCATCGCCGGCGTGACGGCGTGGACCGGAATGGACGGCGTGGCCGTCTCGGCAATCAGGCAATCGGGCAAGCTGGTCTCCCCTGGTGGTGTCGAGGGCGAGCTTAGCACGACCGACCGGCCCGCCGCTCAGGCGTCGCCGGGACCGGCATCTTAACCAAGCGTTAGGGTTAACGGACTATTGACGGAGGTCGAACCGGAGAGTGACGAGTAGCAGGCCATGTCCAGGCGCCACCCGACCCCCGACCCCATCCCGCGCCGAACGTTGAGCCTCCGGCGCGGCGCCGTGCTCGCGCCGATCGCCCTGGCGCTGGCGCTTTCGGCCTGCTCCAGCACGACGTCGAAGACCTCTCCGGAAGTGACCGGGGCGATCGCCAAGCCGATCACGGAGCAGGATTTCGAAACGGCGGTCAGCTACTGGGAACCGAAATACGCGGCGGACCCGAAATCGAAGACCGTCGCCCTCAACTACGCTTCGGCGCTGACCCGCGTCGGGCGCGACGACCAGGCCGTCGCCATCCTCCAGAAGGCGACGATCTACAATCCGCAGGACCGCGACGTGCTTGCCGCCTTCGGCAAGGCGCTGGCCGCCGAAGGCGACCTGCCGCGGGCGCTCGAAATCGTCCAGCGTGCGCAGATGCCCGACCAGCCGGACTGGCGGCTGATTTCGGCGGAGGCGGCGATCCGCGATCAACTCGGCCAGCATGACGAGGCGCGCCAGCTCTACGCCAAGGCCAGCGTTCTCGCGCCGAACGAACCCTCGATCCAGTCCAACCTCGGCATGTCCTATGTGTTGACCGGCGAACTTGCCGATGCCGAACGAATCCTGCGGCAGGCGGCGGCGATGCCCGGCGCCGACAGCCGGGTCCGCCAGAACCTGGCGCTGGCGGTCGGGCTCTCCGGCCGCTTCGCCGAGGCCGAGAAGATCGCCAGCGCCGAGCTGTCGCCGGATCAGGCGGCGACCAACGTCGCCTACCTGAAGACGATGCTCAACCAGCCGAATAACTGGGAAAAGCTCAAGACCCAGCGCGTCGCGAGCACCGAGTAAAGAGCCCCAGGACCCCGGCTTTCCACAACGGCCCGCGTCGCTCGCTCTCTCTCTCTTTTCGCCGCCAGAAGGAAACAGACCACGCGCGATCCCCGCGCGCCCCGCGGAGAATCGTCCGGGCCCGGGGTTTCCCCCCGTTTACTAATGTTGCGTGGCGATGATCTGGATCGCGGCGGGTCCGATGATGACGCCGAAGAGAACCGGCAGGAAGAACAGGATCATCGGCACCGTGAGCTTCGGCGGCAGCCCTGCCGCCTTCTGCTCGGCAAGGCTCATGCGATGGTCGCGGCTGTCCTGGGCAAGCACGCGGAGTGCCGTGCCAAGGGGCGTACCATAACGGTCGGCCTGGACGAGTGCGGTCATGACGCTCTTCACCGAATCGATCCCGGTCCGGTTGGAGAGATTCTCGTAGGCCTGCCGGCGATCCTGAAGATAGGAGAGCTCGGCCGTCGTCAGCGACAGCTCCTCGGCAAGCGGAATCGACTGGCTGCCGATCTCCTCCGAGACCTTGCGGAAGGCCGGCTCGGCCGCCATGCCCGACTCGACGCAGATCAGCAGGAGGTCGAGCCCGTCCGGCCAGGCCCGGCGAATCGACAGCTGGCGCTTGGAGATGATGTTCGAGACATAGAGATTGGGCACGTAGAAGCCGATATAGGCGACGATCAGTGCGATCAGGATCTTGACCATCGGCGGCTGGTCGAGCTCGGCAATGGTGAAGATGTAGACCGAGGCGATGGCGAAAAGAACCAGCGGCAGGACCAGCCGGGCGAAGAGAAAGGCGAAGAGCGGCGCCTGGCCGCGAAAGCCGGCCATTCGCAGCCGATTGATGGTACCCTCGTCGGCCAGCGCCTTGCGCAGATTGAAGCGATCGACAACCTGCCGCATGTAGGCCTTGGGCTCGTTGCGCAGGCTGCCCCGCTTGGATTCGTTGGCCAGACGCGCCCGTTCGCGCGCCCTGATCGCCTCGCGCTCGATCGCAACGGCATTGATCCGTGCCGTCAGCCGATCGCGATCGAAAAAGGTCTGCCCCACCGTCAGGATGGTGGCGAAGACCGCGATCGCGGAGAAGACGGCGAACAGCACCTGCGGGTCGGTCATGTAGCTGTAGATGGTCGTCAGCATCGTCCGTCCCCTAGAAGTCGAAGTTGATCATGCGTCGCATCACCCAGACGCCGATCGCCATCCAGATCGCCGAAGCGGCGAGGATCATGTTGCCGAGCGGTTCGGTGAACAGGAGCATGATGTAGTCGGGGCTGGTGAGATAGACGAGGAACATGACGACGACGGGCAGGGAGCCGATGATCAGCGCGGAGGCCTTGGCCTCGCCGCTCATCGCCTTGATCTTGTCCTGCATCTTGAGCCGGTCGCGAAGGACCTTCGAGAGGTTGCCGAGCGCTTCCGAGAGATTACCGCCGGCGCGACTCTGGATGGCGATGACGATGGCGAAGAAATTCGCTTCCGGCACCGGGACGCGTTCGGGCAGTTCGGCGACGGCGTCGGCAATCGAGACGCCAAGCGCCTGGGATTCGGCGATGTGGACAAACTCGGTCTTGACCGGCTCGTTGGCTTCGACCGCGATGATGCGAAAGCAATCGTTGAGAGGCAGCCCGGCCTTGACGCCGCGAACGATGACGTCGACCGCGTTGGCGAATTCGATCAGGAACTTCTTGATGCGGCGCTTGCGGCGAAAATTCACGAACCAGCGCGGCAGACCGAAGGCGCCGGCGACGCCGAAGGCGACTAACGCCCAGTAGGGGCCGCCGAGCACGAAGACGATCAGCGCGGCGATCACGCCGCAGGCGAGGCTGAACAACAGGAAGGTGTTTCGCGACCAGTCCAGCCCTGCCTGGGCCAGCCGCATGCTGAGCGACTGCCTCTGCCTGGCCTTGGCTTTCTGGTTCTGCTCGATCTCCTTCAGGGTTTCCTGGACCGATTTGCGCCGCTTGACCGCGTCGACCCGGGATTTGCCCTGCTTCGCCGCGGTGGCGCGGGTGCGCACCTGCTCAAGCCGCTGCCCGACATTGCGATCGGCCTGCAGTCGTCCGTAGAGCAGGGCCCAGGCGATGCCACCGGCGCTCAGCATGGCCAGGCCGGAAATCGCGATCAGGATTGTGAACGAGCCGAACATACGAAGATCCTAGCTCGCGAGACCCACCGGATCGTCCGCGTTGGCAGCGTCGAGCGCATTGGCCAGCCGCACTTCCTCGCCGAAGTAGCGGGCGCGATCCCAGAACCTCGGCCGCCCGATGCCGGTCGAACGATGGCTGCCGATGATGCGGCCATTGGCGTCCTCGCCGGTGATGTCGTAGACGAAGATGTCCTGGGTGATGATGACCTCGCCCTCGAGCCCGACCACCTCCGTGATATTGGTGATGCGGCGACTGCCGTCGCGGAGCCGCTCGACCTGAACGACCACGTCGATCGAGTTGGTGATCATGTCCCTGAGGGTTCGCGACGGCAGCGAGAAGCCGCCCATGGTGATCATCGACTCGAGCCGGGACAGCGCCTCGCGCGGACTGTTGGCATGGAGCGTTCCCATCGATCCGTCGTGACCGGTATTCATCGCCTGGAGCAGGTCGAAGGCTTCGGGTCCGCGAACCTCGCCGACGATGATCCGCTCGGGCCGCATGCGCAGGCAGTTCTTGACGAGGTCGCGCATGGTGATCTCGCCCTCGCCCTCGATATTCGGAGGCCGCGTCTCCAGCCGCACGACATGCGGCTGCTGAAGCTGCAATTCGGCCGCGTCCTCGCAGGTGATGATGCGCTCGGTCGATTCGATATAGGCGGTCAGGCAGTTCAGCAGCGTGGTCTTTCCCGAGCCGGTGCCGCCGGAGACGAGGACGTTGCAGCGCGACCGGGCGATGATCTGGAGGATCGTCGACCCCTCCGGGGTAATCGTGCCGTAGCGCACCAGCTGGTCGAGGGTGAGCTTGTCCTTCTTGAACTTTCGAATGGTGAGTACCGGGCCGTCGATCGCCAGCGGCGGGGCGATGACGTTGACGCGGCTGCCATCGGGCAGGCGCGCGTCGCAGATCGGGCTCGATTCGTCGACGCGGCGGCCGACCTGGCTGACGATCCGCTGGCAGATGTTCATCAGCTGCGCGTTGTCGCGAAAGCGGACCTTGCTCTTCTGGACCTTGCCGTCGATTTCGATGAAGCAGGTTGTCGCGCCGTTGACCATGATGTCGGCGATTTCGTCGCGCGCCAGCAGGGGCTCGAGCGGCCCGAGGCCGAGAACGTCGTTGCAGATATCCTCGAGCAGATCCTCCTGCTCGGCGATCGACATCACGATATTCTTCAACGCGATGATGTCGTTGACGATATCGCGGATCTCCTCGCGGGCCGACTCGATGTCGAGCCTGGACAGCTGGGAGAGATCGATGGTGTCGATCAGCGCCGAGAAGATCTGGGTCTTGACGTCGTAGAAATTCTCCGTCCGCTTGACGCCGGATTCGGCCGTGTCGTCAATCTCGATGATGACGGCCGGATCGGGCGCCTTCCTGGCGACCGGCGGGACCGGCGCCTTCGGCGGAGGCTCCGGCGGGCGCGCCGCCGCCGGCTTCGGCGGCTGGTCCGCTGCCGGAGGCGCTTTCGGTGGTTGCCTGTCGCTGCCGGGTGAACCGCGCTTTCCGAACATTGCTTCTCCCGTCAGGCGCTTTTGCCGCGAAGGCGGGAAAGCAAGGGCGCCAGCCCGCTGCGCTTGGAGCGCTTGGCCTCGGCCCGGCCGGTTATGATTCGCGCGATCATGTCGAAGGATTCAACGATCGGGCTCTTGGGATCGGTTTCCGCGATCATCTGGCCGTTGTTGGCGGCGGTGCCGAACAGGTGCGTATCGCAAGGGATGATCGCGTCCGCGGTGAGGTTGAGCGCCTCGGCGAAATCGGCGACGGCGATCTCCGGCCGCTTTGGCCATGCCGGTCTTGTTGATGACCAGACGCGGCGGCACGTCGTTCTTCCGGCTTTGTCGCAGCAGGTCGACGATGTTCTTGGCGTTGCGGAGGTTGCCAAGGTCGGGCTCGACCGTGAGCACCACCTCGTCGGCGGACAACAACGTGCTGCGTACCCAGGCCGTCCACTCATGGGGCAGATCGAGGATGACAACCGGAACACTCGCCTGGGCGACGTCGATCACCTGGGCGAAGGCGGTTTCGTCGAAATCATAGGTCCGGTCGAGCATCGCCGGCGCCGCCAGAAGGCTGAGATGGTCGGAGCAGCGGGCGAGCAGGCGATCGAGAAAGACGTCGTCGAGACGGTCCGGGGCGTTGACCGCCTCGGCGATCCCTTGCGTCGGGTCCTGGTTGAAATCGAGGCCGGCGGTGCCGAAGGCGAGGTCGAGATCGGCGACGACGACGTCGCTTTCGAGATTCCGGGCGATCGACCAGGCAACGTTGTGCGAGACCATCGACGAGCCGACGCCGCCCTTGCCGCCGATGAAGGCGACCGACCGGCCGAGCGGCGCCGCCGAGCGGTCGACATAGAGATCGCCGATCGTCGCGATGACCGAGAGGGGATCGACCGGAGCGACCAGATACTCGCTGATGCCGCGGCGAACGAGGTCGCGATAGAGTTCGACGTCGTTGACATGGCCGATGACAATCACCTTGGTGCCGGCGTCGCAGACTTCGGCAAGCCGGTCGAGGTCGGCATCGAGCCGGTCCCGCGCCAGCGAGCTTTCGACGATGATCAGGTTCGGGGTCGCGGCCTCCCGATAGAATTCCGCGGCCGCGGCCAGGCCCCCGGTATGGGCCTTGATATGGGCGCGCGCCATGCGCCGATCGGCGGCAACCGTCTCGATCGTCGCTACGAGGTCCGGCGATTCGCAGAAGGCCTGGATCGAAATCCGGGGGACCGGACGAACCTCGTTCGGGGAGATCGGCCCGGCGCGCTTGGCCGTCTCGGCCGCTTCCCCGACGCCTTCCTCGTCATCGTCATAGGCAAGATCGATCATCAGTTGCCGACTCCCTGGGCGATGGTGCCGGCCGTCTCGCGCGAGTAGTCGCTCGTATAGGGTTCGCCGGTCCGGTATTTCTCGAGCACGTTGGCCCGACGCGATGCATCCGCCGGTGTCATGCCGCGCGGGTAGAGAAGATCGAGGGGATTGGAGACGATAGCCGCGAGGTTCCCCTGGGTGGCGCAGCCGTAGTTGGCATAGTGCCGGTTCTCGCCATTGCGCGACGCCTGATCGGGCCATGGCCCGCAGGGCGCCGCCTGGGCGGTCACCGCGGCATAGGCGATGCGGACCGGCGCGGTGTTCTCGCCCGACTGGGCGCGATACGAGCGGAAGTCGATCGAGCGGGGATTGACCCCGGAGGCGACCAGCACGTCCCGCACCTCGTAGCTGGCATAGGCGGCGGCATCCTGGTTCGGCGAACCCGACGGCGTGACGATGGCGATGAGGTCGGCGCCGCTGGCGACGAATTTCTGGGCGAAGCCGTTGACGTTGCCCTTGACCCCCTTGGGCAGCCGGGCGGAGTTGACCCCGACCGGGACATCCATGGTCACCACCGACTCGTCGATGGCGATCGGATGGTTGGTCCGGTAGTCGTCCGGAATCGAACCGACGATGATCGGCTCTTCGGTCGTCTTGCAGCCGGAGAGGGCAAGGAGCATTCCGGCGGCGATCGCAAAGCGGCGGCGGCGAAGACGCCTTGCGCCGACATCGAGCAACGGGAGGATTGCGGTGGACATGGTCCGAGGCTCCATTCTAGCCGGCGCGCTCATTCGAAGATGAAGCCGTAAGTGCCGCGATAGGCGCCGGCCGGCGCGGGCTTGCCCTCGATGCCGTAGACGCGATTGATCCGACCGAGGAAGCTCGCGGTGGCGTCGCCGGCCGGGGCGAAGCCGTCATCGGGCTTGGCCAGGGCGGTTCGCGACACCGGGCTCACCAGATAGGGGGTGACGATGATCACCAGCTCGGTCTCCTTGCGCTGGAAATCACGACTGCGGAACAGCGCGCCGAGAACCGGGAGCTTGCCCAACGCGGGGAAGGCGGAGATCGACTGCTTGACGCTGTCTTCCAGAAGGCCACCCATCACCATCGAACCACCGGAAGGCAGCTCCAGGGTGGTCTCGCTGCGCCGGACCTTGATACCGGGAATGGTGAGGCCGGCGCCATTGCCCAGGGTGAAGGCGCCCTCCGTAGTCAATTCCGAAACCTCGGTCTTGACCCGCAGACTGATGCGACCTTCCGACAGGACCACCGGCGTGAAATCGAGAGACACGCCATACGGCTTGAACTGGATCGTGACGTTACCGTTCTGGTCCTGAGCGACAGGAACCGGGAATTCTCCTCCGGCGAGGAACGAGGCGGACTCGCCCGAGATCGCGGTCAGCGTCGGTTCGGCCAGGGTCTTGATCATGTCTGTCTGGTCGAGCGCCTTTAGCGTGCCGCTGATGTTGGAGGTCGAGTTCTTGTAGTAACCGGCGGTGAGCGCGTTGCCGGAAAGCGCCTTGCTGGCGACGCCGAACGGATTCCCGGTGATGATGCTGGAGACGAAATTGCCGGTATTCAACACACCGCTCAGATCGATACCGAGCTGCTTGAGCATGCTTCGCTGGACCTCGGCGACGGTGACCTTGAGGTGAACCTGGTCCTCGCCCTCGATCGTCAGCAGATTGACGACGCTGCTGGTCGGCGGCGCGGTCGTGTTGAGGGAGATGCTGACGCCACCGCTACTGCCGCCGCCACTCCCGCCGCCACCGGTGCCCGGCTGGGCGTTGGCGCCACCGTTGGCGAAGATGTTGGCGATGTCCTGGGCCTTGCGCGCGTCTGCGGCGGTCGGCACGCTGCCGGAGAGAATGATGTTGTCGCTGACGATCTCGATGGTGATGTCGGATCCCGGTATCAGCCGGCGGAGCATCTGCTCGAGGGTCGAATTGTCCCGCTCGACTTCGAGGTCGAGGGTGACGATCTGCTGACCGGCGCGATCGAAGACGATGATGCTGGCCTGGCCGACGGCGACGCCGGTCAGGTAGATGCGCCGGGGGGTGCGCATGACCGCGTCGGCGATAGCCGGATTGGAGATGAGGACGTCGCGGGCATCGCGCGGCAGGTCGACGACCAGCGCCTTGTTGAGGCCGAGCTTGAGGGTCTTGCTGATCGCTCCGGTGGCGAGGGCCGGTTCGACGGAATCGGCGTGGGCCGGAACGAGGGCGGCAAACCCTGCGAGCGCCACACATACCGTTGCCGCCGCCAGAAAGCCGCGCTGGAACGAAACGAGCATTCTCAGACCCCCAGATCTTCCGGCCGATGTGCCCCACGCATCATCGGATACCGGTCACTTCCCTTGCCACGCCGTTCTTGACGACGGTTACGCCGCCGTTCTTCTTGACGCCGCCGATCAGGTGATAGGCATCGGCGCCGATCGGTCCCGTCTCGGTGTCGGCGATGCTGCGCAGCGAGAGCGTCAGCTGGTCGCTCATCTGCTGCGCGACCGTCAGGATTTCCGCCTGCTGCGGCGTCAGTTCGAGTGTCGCCGTCTGCCCGACAACAACCTTCTCGCCGTTGACGTCCTCGATGGTCTGATCGATGGCCAGGACGCGGACGTCGTTGAGGATGGTTTCGGTGATGAAGCCGCCCGGCGCATCGGGATTGTTTTCGGCCTGGCGAGTCATGATGACGTCGACCCGGTCGTTCGGCAGGATGAATCCGCCGGCGCTGGTGTCGGCCGAAATCTTGGTCGCAACCGCGCGCTTGCCGGCCGGCAGGATCGCCGACATGAAGCCGCGATCGGACCGGATCAGCTTGGCTTGGCTGATCGGTTCGCCGGCATAAAGCGTCGACCGCGCGATCGAACCGATGACCTGGTCCATCGCGTCGGGATCGCTGGTGCGTGTCAGAAACCGGTTCGAGGTGCCGTTGTCCGGCCAGTCCTGCCAGGCGACATCGCTATCGCTCACGGTGGACCCCATCGGGATATCCTTGGTGACCACCAGAACCTCGACGGTATCGATCTGGGCCTGGACAACCTCGGCCGGCTGGTCGGACCCAGTCATGTTCAGGGCCAGCAGCGCGGCGACGACGCCGGCACTGACAGCCACACCGAGGATTGCTACGCGGGCGATTTTCATGACGCACTTCCTCACATAAGGTCGACTATCGGTCTCGACCTCGGTGACGAATTTCCCACCGCAATGGTGTAGTTATGGTTAACCGAAGGTGAGAAATCGTACCTAACGAGACGTTAACCGCCGTCCGGTGACCGGACGGCGGGCGGGATCGCGCTATCGGTTTGAACGTGCCGACCCGGTGGCCCGAAGCCACGCGGCAGGTCGACAAAGGCTTGACCGCTCGGATGTCCGACGGGCTAGCCAGTCACCATCTTCACCCAGATCGTGTGCGGGTAGATGGCCAAGGCGGCGGCAGCGAGCGCGACCCCATAAGGCACTCCCGCCTTCTCATCATGCAGGCGCTGGACCCAAGGCTGGCGGACGACGAAGGCCGGCAGCACCGCACCTCGGAACGACAGGATGGCCAGCGTCAGGATGCCGCCGAAGACGGCGGCCAGGCCGACGAATTCGACGGTGTTGTTCCAGCCGAGCCACAGGGCGATCGCGGCGGACAGCTTGGCGTCGCCGCCGCCGATCCAGCCGAGGGCGAAGAAGGTGAAGCCGACAGCGAGGACAACGCCGCCAGCCGCCCAATGCATGCCGAAGGTCTGCAGGTCGATGCCGGTCAACGGCGCGAGCAGCAGAAAACAGGCGACAAGCGCCAGCGAGATTCGATTGGAGATGGTCATCGTCAGCAGATCGGAGGCGGCTGAATATGCCATCCCGATCGGGAACAGAACGAACAGCACATGCTGCAAGGCTGCCTGGAACATGCTCTCTAACGTCGTTTGCGCGCCCTGCCCCGGTGGTAGCCGTCAATCCTTAAGAAGGATTGAAGAGCGGGCTGGGCGTCGACTTCGAAAAATCGCCGGGCGCGTCGCTGACTAGGCAACGACGCACCCTGCGGAGTGCGGGTGGTCGAACCCGCGAAGGCGACCTCTTTGAGAGAGGTGCTTACTTGCCCTTCATGGTCTTCGAGAGATCGGTGAAGGCGGTGTTCAGCTTGGTGCCGAGCAAGCCGGCGCCGACGATGATGGCAACACCGACGAGGGAGGCGATCAGGCCATATTCAATGGCGGTGACACCGGACTCGTCCTTGGCGAAACGTGCGAACAGATTCGACATGATAGTAACTCCTCACTCCACGTGTGTGTTTGAACTTCCTGGTTTCGGGTCGGTCGCTGATTTTTTCTCGACCGCAACCATGAGCGAACATAGGGACAATTTACTGCAGTTAAGTTAACAGCCACGTGTGTTATTCTAGGGTTGAATCACGAATAATTAATAGTAAAGCAACGGTGAAGTATTCAACTTGGCGGCAAACCAAGGTTTCGGGATATTTTGCAAGAATCTTTATTGACTTGTTTACCACGTCTCTCAACCGGCCCTTCACCAAGGACCGAAGTCCACAAAATCCGACGCGCTTTTTTCCCGTATCGATGTCCGCCGGGCCGAGGTCCGCTGCGTCGCGGCGGGCTCCGCGGCCGTGATTAAGTGTTCGTTCACCATTATTCGCCAAGGATTCCGCCGGACTCATGCACCCGGAGAGCTCCATGTCGCGCCAGCAAATCCCGTCCACAACGCGCAGAACCGGCGCGGCGCTCCGCGGCATCCTGCTGGTCGCCGGCCTTTTCGCTGCGGCCATCCAGCCGGCCGCGGCGGCCGACGACAACCAGGCGCCGATCTCGGTCATCATCGACCGGGCCAAGGTCATGCGGATTTCACGGCCGGCCGACATCGTCATCATCGGCAACCCGGCAATCGCCGACGCGACGATCCAGGACAACCGCACCCTGATCATTACCGGCCGCGCCTTCGGCACCACCAACCTGATCGTGCTCGACGCCGCCGGCGAGGCGATCGCGGATCAGGTGCTGACCGTCACCGGAACCAATGACGGTGTCGTCACCGTCTACAAGAGATCCGATCGCGAAACGCTCAGCTGCACGCCCGAATGCTCGCCGACCATGACCATTGGCGACCGCAACGACACCTACGCGACGACGACCGAACAGATCCAGGCGCATACCGCGATGTCGGACGCAGCCAGCGCCCGCTAGGGCGACTCCCGTCGCGGCGCGGGCGAACATGCCCGACCGCGATCCTGTCTTTCGCCTGCCCGGGGCAGGCATCGTGGTTACCGATTGATTGCGGCGGTGGCTCTGTTTTTCAACATAGCGCGCAATCGTTCCTCAATTCTTGCTTGATAGACCTTGCCCTTCACCGGCGGTGTTCGTGCCGCCGGAAGAGTCAGGACAAGCAGGCAAGATGGCCAAGCCAGGTCGAAGGGAAGCGACAGCCGCCCACCGCTGGAGCTTCAAGCGCTTTCGTCGCGACGACCATGGCGCGACCGCCGTCGAATTCGGACTGATCGCCCTGCCCTTCCTGGCCCTGATGATGGCGACGATCGAAACCGCCATGGTCTTCTTCTCCGGACAGGCGTTGGAGGGCGCGGTCGATACCGCCTCGCGCATGATCCGGACCGGACAGGCCCAGAAGCAGGGATTCAGCGCCAAGGACTTCAAGGACCAGGTCTGCTCGTACGTGCTGTCGGTGCTCGATTGCGAGAACGGTCTGAAGATCGACGTCGCGACCTACAAGACATTCGACTCGATCGACCTTTCGAAGCCGGTGGACGACAAGGGAAACCTCAAGAACGACTTCGACTTCAAGCCCGGCCATGGCGGCGATATCGTCGTGGTTCGCGCCTTCTACGAATTTCCGGTCTACGTCAACCTGCTGGGACACGACCTGTCCAACATGGCGAACGGCACGCACCTCCTGTCCGCGGCGACGGCCTTTCGCAACGAGCCTTTCCCATGGTGACGCCGATGAGCCGCAGGCTGCCCCGCGCCATGCTGCGCTTCCTGCCGCGGCCGCTGGCAAGGCGTTTCGGCGTCGACCAGTCCGGCGTCTCGGCGGTCGAATTCGCCCTCATCCTGCCAATCATGCTGCTGCTCTATTTCGGCGCCGTCGAACTCGGCGACGCGCTGACCATCAAACGCAAGGTGACCAGCGTCACGAGTTCGCTGACCGATCTGGTGACGCAGTCCAAGACGATCAGCGACAGCGACATGAAGAACATCCTCAATGCCGCCAAGATCATGATCAGCCCGTATGACGAGAGCAAACTGAAGATCAAGATCACCGGGGTGAAGATCGATTCGAAGGGCCAGGCGACGGTCGCCTGGAGCGACGCCCTCAACGACACGCCGAATGCCAAGAACGCGTCAATCGCCCTGCCGGACGCGGTCAAGACGAACGACAGTTTCATGGTCACCACTGAGGTCCATTACGACTACACGCCGACCTTTGGCTATGTCATGACCGGCAACTTCGACCTCAACGACCAGTATTATATGCGGCCGCGGTTGAGCAGCGAAGTCAAGCGACCGGCGACGTGAACCTTTGCCCCGGTCAGCGCACGGCGCTGTCCGGCGGCTCGACCAGATCCATCACCACGGTGTAGAGGCTGGGGTCGGGCGTCGCGAAACCACCACCGCCGAAACTCATCCGATCGACCGAATCCAGCGCCTCCGGAGCCTCCTTGGCCATCGCCACCAGGGCATGGGAGAGCAGCAGGCGAAGATCCGGCGGCAGGTCGGTGCGCACCGCATGCGGACCGAAAGGGATCAGACGCGACTGCCAGATGATCCTGATCCGATCCATGGTCAGGCGGCCGTCGGCGATCATGCGGGTCAGCACGCCGAAGTCGTATCCGGACGCCGCCGGTCCGGTCAGGCTCGACCATGCCACCGCGATATCGGCCTCTCCGGAAAGCAGGGCCGAGACGGCCGCCTCGGGGTCGGCCTTGGTCAGCACCCGGCTGAAATACTGTTCCGGCGCGATGTCCTCGGCGGCGAAAGCCTGCTCGGGGATCAACCGGCCGGCGACCGAATCGGCACCGGCCAGGGCAATGCTCTTGCCGCGCGCGTCGGCAAGCGACCCGATCCCGCCATTCACCCTGGCGACGAGGATCGAATGGAAGCCGAGCGCCCCGTCGGCGGCGATCGGCGCACCGATCGCGACGACGCAGTCGCATTGGGCGACGGCGGTTGCATAGCTCGTCGCACTGTAGATCGCATAATCCACCTGATCGCTGGCCTGGGCTTCGATCAGCGCCCGATAGGTCGGCGCCGGGACGATCTCGACCGGGATGCCGGTGGCATCCTGGAGGTAGACCCGAAACGGCTCGAGCGTCGCCAGACGATAGGCGGCGCCCTCGCCGGCCAGGACGCCGACGCGCAGCACCTTCACCTCGTCGCGCCAATCGGCGACGGCCACTCCCGCCGCCAGCGAAAGAAGGAACGCCAGGCAGCCGGCGATCGCGGCTCTCGGAAAAACACGCATTGATCCACTCGATTTGCAGGCCCGCGGGAATCGCCGCGATCCTTGCATGAAGCCGCCGTCGCGGGAAAGCCGAAAGCGGGACTCAGCCTCGTGAAAAGACGTATTGCGTGACCTGCCGATAGGTCTCGCCCGGCCGCAGGATCGAGCTCTGGAAATTCGGATGGTTCGGCGCGTCGGGAAAGAGCTGCGGCTCGAAGCAGAGGCCGGAGGAAAGGCCATAGCGCGCACCGTCGAGACCGGGCACCGGGATCGGCTTCATCATGTTGCCGTCGTAGAACTGGACGCCCGGCTCCGTCGAGTGAATCGCGAGCCCGACGCCGTTTTTCGACGAATGAAGGCGGGCGACCGGCCGTGGCTCAGCCGCCTTCGCCATGGCGACCACCATGTTGACGTCATACTGGAAGCGCTTGCCATCGACCATCCGGCGGACCGGCCGCATCTGGCGGAAATCGTAGTCGGTGCCGTCGACCGGGCGAATCTCGCCGGTCGGGACCAGCTCGGCGTTGATCGGCGTATAGGCGTCGGCAAGGATCTGGACGTCGTGATCGAAGATCTCGGCCGACTGGTCGAGGTTGAAATAGGTGTGCTGGGCGAGATTGACGATGGTCGGCGCGTCGGTGGTCGCCGTCGCCTCGAGGCGCAACGTCGCCGGCGCCTCGATCGTATAACGGCAGGTCACCTCGCAACGGCCGGGATAGCCCTCGTCGCCGTCGACGCTGGTCAGCGCCAGCGTGGCGCTGGAGTCGTCGTGGCCGACGAGCCGCCATGGGATCGAGCCGAAGCCGTTCTTGCCGCCGTGGAGGTGGGTGTGCCCGCCTTCGTTGCGCTCGAGCTGGTATTCATGCCCGTCGATGGCGAAACGCCCGTCGGCGATGCGATTGGCCGAGCGCCCGACCAAGGCGCCGAAATGGGGCGAGTATTGCAGGTAGCTGTCGAGATCGTCGAAGCCAAGGACGAGCGCATGGTCGATGCCCGCCAGCCTGATCTCGCGGATGACCGCGCCGAGGGTGATGATACTGGCGCTGAGATCGCCCGCGCCGATCGTGACTTCCTCGATTTCGGTGCCATCCGGCATCCGCCCGAACCGTGACGCCGCCGTCATGACCGGCCCCCTCCCCTGACATTCATATGACTAATAGATATTATCTATTGGCGATCGGCGCAAGAACTGCCGTTCGTCGCCGGCGGCAGCCCTAAATCGTCTGATTGTAATCGCCGACCTGCGGATGTTCCTTCAGCGCCGCGTCGACCAGCTTGAACATCTCGCGCATCCGCGCTTCCGACACCGGGCTCTCGACCACGACCACCAGTTCGGGCTTGTTGGACGAGGCGCGCACCAGCCCCCACGAGCCGTCATCGGCAACCACACGCACACCGTTGACCGTGATCAGGTCGGCGATGGCGTGGCCGTCGATCTTCTCGCCCGCCGCCTTCATCGCCACGAACCGTTCCTTGACCGCATCGGCGATCGAATACTTGACCTCGTCGTCGCAATGGGCGGCCATGGTCGGCGAGCCCCAGGTCTTGGGCAGGGCGTTGTTGAGATCGGCCATCGACTTGTCCGGGTTGCGGTCGAGCATGTCGAGAATGGCGATCGCCGAGACCAGCCCGTCGTCATAGCCGCGGCCGATCGGCGGATTGAAGAAATAGTGGCCGGACTTCTCGAAGCCCGCCAGGGCGCCGAGTTCGTTGACCCGCCGCTTGATGTAGGAATGCCCGGTCTTCCAGTAGTCGGCCGTGACATCGTTCTTCTGCAGCACCGGGTCGGTGGCGTAGAGGCCGGTCGACTTGACGTCGACGACGAAGGTGCAGCCGGGGTGGAGCGTGGAAAGATCGCGGGCGAGCATGACGCCGACCTTGTCGGCGAAGATCTCCTCGCCCTCGTTGTCGACGACGCCGCAGCGATCGCCGTCGCCATCGAAACCGAGCGCGACCTCGGCGCCGTGCTCCTTGACCGCGACCGCCATGGCATGGAGCATTTCCATGTCCTCGGGATTGGGATTGTAGCGCGGGAAGGTGTAGTCGAGCTCGGTGTCGAGCGGGATGACGTCGGCGCCGAGCGCCTTGAGCACGCCCGGAACGAAGGCGCTCGCCGTGCCGTTGCCGCAGGCGGCGACAACCTTGATCGGCCGCTTGAACTTCGGCCGGGCGGTCAGGTCGGCGGCGTAGCGCTCGGCGAAATTCTCGACGAAGACATAAGAGCCCTCGTGCTTGAGATCGAAGGAGGCGTCGAGGACGATGTTCTTCAGCCGGCCGATTTCGTCGGGGCCGAAGGTGATCGGCCGCTGCGACCCCATCTTGACGCCGGTCCAGCCGTTCTCGTTATGCGAGGCGGTGACCATGGCGACCGCCGGCACGTCGAGCGAGAACTGGGCGAAATAGGCCATCGGCGTCATCGCCATGCCGATGTCGTAGACCCGGCAGCCGGAGGCCATCAGGCCGGTGATCAGCGCCAGCTTGATCGACGAGGAATAGGCCCGGTAATCGTGGCCGGTGACGATCTCCCGACGCACGCCCATCTGGCCGAGCAGCGTGCCGATGCCCATGCCGAGCGCGGTGACGCCCATCAGGTTGAGTTCGGGCTGCTTGTCGGAGGAGGGAATCCCGTACCACCAGCGCGCGTCGTATTCGCGGAAGCCGGTCGCCTTGACGAGCGGCGTCGTCTCGAAGGCGAGGGTGTTGGGACGAAGGTCGGGAATCGGCTTTGGAAACATCGGTCAATCCTTTGGGCCAAGGCTCCGGGTCATACCAGAGCACCCGACGAACGGAAAGGCTGGGCTACTGGAGGAGAACGAGGCGGGGGCCCGAAAGTTCGAACTTCGACAGGCGGCTGAGGAAGCTCATGCCGAGCAGATTGACCTCCAGCAGCCCGTCCGGCACCACCAGCGCGGCGACGTTGCGGACGCGGATGCCGCCGACGCGGACTTCCGAGAGCGTGACATTCGCCGCCTCGACGATGCCGTTGGCGGTCGAGACCGGGACGGTGTAGGCGCTTTTCGGCGGATTGATGCCGAGCCGGCGCGCGGTCTCCGCGCCCAGCGCCACCGTGCTGGCGCCGGTGTCGACCATCGCCGCGACCTTGCGGCCGTTGACCGAGGCGTCGACGAGGAAATGACCGCGGGGATCGGCCTCGAGGATCATGCGGCGGGTGTTGAGCGATTGGCTCGGCCGCGCCGCGGCATCGCGCTCGGGAGCGGCGGCAGGGGCAGGCGTGGCGTCACCGACGGGATCGGCAGGATCGGCCGGGCGCGAAGTGACCAGATTCGCCAGAACGCCCGGCGCCAGTTTCGGCACCGTAACGGCGGCCGCGACCGCGATCGCGACAAGGATGAAAAGCCTGGCGCCCATCGACTGTGACGCGTCCCTTTGCGACAGGCGAGCCGTGGCCCGCCCGGGGTCGTCACCATCGCAGGAAGACCCTAACGCAGCCCCAAAACCCGGGCCCCCCCGCCAACCGACTGCCGTCCTGGTTAACGATTCGGTAATGGCGCTTGACGCCGGACGCGTCAGACCCAGCCGCCGTCGACGATGATGCTCTGGTTGGTGACGGCCGAGGCCTCGTCGGAGGCATAGAAGATCACCGCCCGGGCGATGTCGTCGGGTTCGAGGGTGCGTTGCAGGCACTGGTCCCGCATCAACTGCTGCAGCGCCTCCTCCGTCACCCAGAGGTCCTTCTGGCGCTTGGTCATGATCCAGCCCGGCGCGATCGAGTTGATGCGGATGTTATGGGCGCCGAGCTCGCGGGCGAGGCCCCGGGTCAGGCCGAGGATGCCGGCCTTGCACGCCTCGTAGACCGGCAGATCGCCGAAGGCGACCATCCACGAGATCGAGCCCATGTTGATGATCGAGCCGTTCTTCGCCTTCTTCATGTCGCCGACCACCGCCTGGATGGTGAAGAGATGGTGCTTGAGGTTCACCCGGATGCGGTCGTCGAAATAGTCGGAGGTGATCTCGTGCAGGGCGTGCCGTTCATCGTGGGCGGCGTTGTTGACGAGGATGGTGATCGGCCCGAGCGCCTTGCGGACCGCCTTGACGGCCTTGTGCAGGGCGTCGATATCGGCGAGGTCGCAATGCTCGAAATGGACCTTCTGGCGCTTGCGCTTCAGCTTCGCCACCAGCGCCTTCGATTCCTTCTGCTTGATGTCGATGAAGCCGACCTTCGCCCCTTGCGCGGCGAAATGCTCGACGATTGATTCGCCGATACCGCTGCCGCCGCCGGTGACCAGGACGGTGCGGCCCTTGAGGCTCGGATAGATGGCGCCGTATTTCATGGTTTTTTCTCCCCAATTCCCGGTCCGGGATGGCTTCTCGGCCACAGTCGACACAGTTCCGCGCTGACGGTCACTTTTTTGAGCGTGATTCGAGCGGAAGTCGCGTATAGCATTTCCTAACCTGGAGCGTCCCATATGGGGGGATCGGTCCTATCCGGGGGAAATTGGATGCGCCTTGCCTGCCTTGCCACCCTTTTCGCTGCCGGCCTGACGCTCGGCATCAGCGGCGCCCGGGCCGACGACTCGCTGGTCGGCGGCGGCCCGCAATACCTGATGGATGTCGGCATCGGCG
Source organism: uncultured Alphaproteobacteria bacterium (assembly GCA_963812275.1). Taxonomy (GTDB): domain Bacteria; phylum Pseudomonadota; class Alphaproteobacteria; order Rhizobiales; family Kaistiaceae; genus Bauldia. Next base: position 130,474 of record CAWEUQ010000013.1, read on the forward strand.
CGCTCGCCGAGCCGAAATATCCCGGCGCCGATACCTATATCGTCGTGCCCTATCCGCTCTTCGCGGTCGGCCGTTTCTTCATTCCGGGGATCGGACAGCGCGAGTCGAGCACCAGCGGCTTCTACCTCTTTCCTTCCTTCGGCTTCCAGGGCGAGCGGGATCCGAACGACGACAAGAGCCTGAAGGGCACCAAGAAGGTGCCGTGGACGCTCGAGCTCGGCCTTGGCGCCGGGGTGCGCGGCCAGTGGCTGCGCGGCTTCGGGTCGATCCGCCAGGGGATCAACGGCACCGACGGTCAGGTCGGCGACCTCGGCCTCGATGTCGTCCTGCCGGTTACGCCGAATTTCGAAGTCGCCTTCGGACCGCGGGCGAGCTTCGCCTCGCAGAACTATATGGACACCTATTTCGGCGTGACCGCCAACGAAGCGTCGAAGGGCTCGCTGTCGAAATTCAAGCCGGACGGCGGCTTCATGTCGGCCGGCCTGGCGGCGAACGCCACCTACAAGCTGACCGAGAGGACGCGGCTGCGGTTCACCGGAACCTGGAACCGTTTCGTCGGTGACGCGGACAAGAGCCCGATCGTCAAGGCCGGCAGCCACGACCAGTGGACGCTCGGCGTCGGCATCACCTATCGGCTGGGATTCAACCTGTTCCGGCAATAGGAACAGGATAGGCCGCCACCCCCGCCATCCCGAGAGCCGACCCCGATCGGCGGTGCTCCGCGCAAGCGGAGCCTGGAAGGACGCAGGACGTTTTCCGCTGCTGACGACTGCAGACTGGCCCCGAGGACGTGCGTCCTTCGAGGCTCGGGCTTCGCCCTCGCACCTCAGGATGGCGAGGGGGGCGGTATCTTGCAGGGATGGCGGGGAAGTATTCCTTTGCAGGACAAGACTGACCAGAACCCACCCATCCTCGCCATCCTGAGGTGCTCCGCGTAGCGGAGCCTCGAAGGACGCAGGACGTTTTCACCGGTTGTCAGTCCTTGCCCGCCCGCCGTTTTGCCAGAGCGCTCAGGGCGCCCCAATCGCCGCGAACCAATGCCTCCTTCTTGGCGCGGCTCCAGCCCTTGATCTGGCGCTCGAGGCGGAAGGCGTCGTCGATGCGGTCGAACTGTTGCGCCCAGACCAAAACGACCGGACGTCGGCTGGCCGTGTAGCCACCCAGCATTCCCGCGTTATGTTCCGCCGTTCGTTGGTCCGCCGACTTCCCCTTGGTTGAGCCGACATAATACGAACCGTCAGCGCAACGGAGCATGTAGCAAAAGGCGATCACGCCCCCCCTCCCCGTGGCTGTTTCCCTATCTCGATGATGGCAGGGTACCCCGAGAACGTGCGTCCTTCGAGGCTCGGGCTTCGCCCTCGCACCTCAGGATGGCGACGTGGCGTTTCGGGGCGGGAAGGCCCCGCCCCTACTTCGTCCCGTAGAGCCGATCGCCGGCGTCGCCGAGGCCCGGGACGATGTAGCCGTGGTCGTTGAGATACTGGTCGATCGCCGCCGTATAGATCGGGATGCCGGGCTGCGCCTTCTGGAAGCGCTCGATCCCCTCCGGCGCGGCGAGCAGGCAGACGAAGCGGATGTCCCGGGCGCCGCGCGCCTTCAGCCTGTCGATCGCGGCGCTCGCCGAATTGGAGGTGGCGAGCATCGGATCGACGACGATGACCAGCCGATCGGCGAGATCTTCCGGCGCCTTGAAATAGTATTCATGCGGCTCGAGCGTCTTCGGGTCGCGATAGATGCCGATATGGGCGACGCGGGCCGAGGGGACGAGGTCGAGCATGCCCTCGAGCAGGCCGTTGCCGGCGCGCAGGATCGAGGCGAAGACCGGCTTCTTGCCCTCGAGGATCGGCGCATCCATCGCCGCCAGCGGCGTCTCGATCCGCGTCGTGGTCAGCTTGAGGTCGCGGGTCACCTCGTAGGTGAGCAGGAGGGCGATCTCGCGCAGGAGCTGGCGGAAGCTCGCGGTCGAGGTGGACTTCTCCCGCATCAGCGACAGCTTGTGCTGGACCAGCGGGTGATCGACGAGGGTCACGCCTTGCATGGCATCCATCCGATTGTCTCTGGTTGTCGTTTCCGGGCTCCGTTGCCGGCAAACCTAGCCGCCATGACGGTCGAGGCCAATGCAAAGAGCCGCCTTGCCAACGATTCCGTGTCGAATCCACCGGACTATCCACAGACCCGTGCCTCTCCTATTCTTGGCGTCACGCGATTTGCAGGCCACGCATGACACGCGCCATCCTCCTCGTTCTCGATTCCGTCGGCATCGGCGGCGCCGAAGACGCCGACGCGTTCGGCGATGCCGGCGCCAATACGCTCGGCCACATCGCCGAGGCCTGCGCCGACGGGCGCGGGCGACCGCCCGGGCCTGCGCAGCGGATCGCTCTACCTGCCCAATCTCGACCGCCTTGGCCTCGGAAAGGCCGCGGCCGCCTCGATCGGGGCACCCATTCCCCTCCTCGGCTACGAGGACGCGGTGGAGGGGCGGTGGGGCTACGGCATCGAGACGTCGAAGGGCAAGGACACGCCTTCCGGCCACTGGGAGATCGCCGGCGTGCCGGTCGTCTTCGACTGGGGCTATTTTCCCGAGACGATCCCGACCTTTCCTGCGTCGCTGACCGAGGCGCTGATCCGGGAGGCCGAGCTGCCCGGGATCCTCGGCGACAAGCACGCCTCGGGCACCGAAATCGTCGCCGAGTTGGGCACGGCGCATCTCAGGACCGGCAAGCCGATCTGCTACACCTCCGCCGATTCCGTCTTCCAGATCGCCGCCCATGAGGAGGCCTTCGGCCTCGAACGGCTCTACCACGTCTGCGAAATCGCGCGGCGGCTCTGCGATCCGCTGAATGTCGGCCGGGTCATCGCCCGGCCTTTCCTCGGCCACGACGCCGACGACTTCAAGCGGACCGCCAACCGCCGCGACTATGCGGTGCCGCCGCCCGAACCGACGCTCTGCGACCGGGCGGTCGAGGCCGGCCGGCAGGTGATCGGCGTCGGCAAGATCGGCGACATCTTCGCCCATCGCGGCATCAGCACCGAGATCAAGGGCGCCAGCGACGACGCGCTGTTCACCGCCTCGCTCGCAGCACTCGGCGGGATGGAGGACGGCGACCTCCTGTTCATCAATCTCGTCGACTTCGATTCGCTCTACGGCCACCGCCGCGACGTCGCCGGCTACGCGGCCGCGCTCGAGGCCTTCGACCGGCGGCTGCCCGAACTCGAGGTCGCGCTGAAGCCCGGCGACCTGACGCTGGTCACCGCCGACCACGGCAACGACCCGACATGGCGGGGCACCGACCATACCCGCGAGCATGTGCCGATCCTCGCCTTCGGACCGGGAATCGTCACCGGCGAAATCGGCCGGCGCGAAACCCTCGCCGATATCGGCGAGACCGTCGCCGCCCATCTCGGACTGACGGCGGGCCCGCACGGGACGAGCTTCCTGTGACCTCCGGAGTGCCGAAGGCCGAGCTCCATTGCCATATCGAGGGCGCCGCGCCGCCGGTGCTGGTCCGGCGGCTGGCGGCGCGCCACGGCATCGACCTCGACGGCGTCTTCGACGATCGCGGCGGCTATGTGTGGCGCGACTTCGCCAGCTTCATCGTCACCTATGGCCGGGTGTCGAGCGTCTTCCGGTCGGGCGCGGATTTCCGCGATCTCGCCCACGACTATTTCACCGCGATCGCGGCCGAAGGCGCGATCTATGGCGAGATCTTCGTCGCGCCGGATATCGCCGAGGCCGGCGGCGTCTCCGGCGACGACTATATCGCCGGCCTCAGCGACGGCATCGACGCGGCCGAGGCGGCGACCGGCATCGTCGGCCGGATGATCCTGACCAGCATCCGCCATCTCGGGCCGGACCGGGTCCGGGCGCTGGCCGAGACGGCGGTGCGACACCCACGGATCACCGGCTTCGGCATCGCCGGCGACGAAACCCTGTACCATCCGCGCGACTTCGCCGACGCCTTCGACATCGCCCGCGAGGCCGGATTGGGCCTCACCGCGCATGCCGGCGAACTGGCCGGGCCGCAAAGTGTGCGCGATGCGCTCGACCATTTCGGCGTCAGGCGGATCGGCCATGGCGTCCGCGCCATCGAGGATCCGGCGCTGGTCGCGCGGCTTGCGCGCGAGGGCATCGTGCTCGAACTCTGCCCGAGCTCCAACGTCACGCTCGGGCTCTATCCGGACCTCGCGCACCACCCCTTCCGCCGGCTGATGGAGGCGGGGGTGCGGGTGACGATCAACTCCGACGACCCGCCCTATTTCCACACCACGCTCGGCCACGAATATGAGGCGCTCGGCCAGGCGCAGGGGCTGGACCGCGCAGCCCTTCTGGGCGCGACGCGGACGGCGATCGAGGCCGCCTTCGTCGACGAATCGACGCGGGCGAAACTCCTCGCCAGGGTCGACGCGGCGGCGGCGGCGGCAACCGGCAAATCCGCCTGACACGACGCCCGGCGGATCGCGGGCTGGAACCATATCCGACTGAATTCATTGTTCGATTCGACTGCCTGTGACGTCGATCACGGCACGTTTGTGATGCCCGTCACTGCGGCGGTCGGGGTGACGGACCATATTCAGGTCATCGAACAACGCGGCGCCATTGCCCGCAGCACTGTAACAGGGGTCAAGACCATGAGGACTTTCGCCAAGATCATCGCCGTCGCCGCTTTCGCAGCCGCCGCGATCGGCGTTTCCACCCCCTCCGAAGCCGGACTGTTCTCGGCATTCCAGCCGAAGCCGACGGTCGTCGCCAAGATCTCGCTGTCGCAGCAGAAGCTCTATCTCAACGTCACCGACGACCGCGGCCGCAAGAGCACATACGTGTGGAAGGTTTCCACCGGCGCCGCCGGCTACGCCACCCCGAAGGGTCTGTATCATCCGACCTGGCTCGACAAGAACCACAAGTCTTCGCAGTATGAAGACGCGCCGATGCCCTATTCGGTCTTCTTCGTCGACGGCATTGCGATCCATGGCACCACCGCCGTTTCGCGGCTTGGCAGGCCCGCCTCCCACGGCTGCATCCGCCTTGCCCCCGACAACGCCGCGACCTTCTTCCAGACGGTCGAAGCCTACGGCAAGTGGAACACCAAGATCATCGTAACGGACTGAGCGGGTTCCCCCGACCTGTTGACGCCATCCCCGCCACCCCCCCAAGGCCCCGGCGTCTTCTCAGTCCCAATACCGCCGCCGCCCGGCTCCCCCCCGGGCGGCGGTTGGTGTTTTGGGGGTCAGGGCTTCGCAGAGCGTTCCGCGTCGATCATTGCGACGATTGCCCCCCGTAGTTCCGCCAGCGAACGGGACGCAATCTTCCACATGATCAGATCGTCAATTCGCTGATATTCATGCCGCAGCAGGTTGCCGATCGCGGCAATTTCGGGCCAGGGGTAGTCCGGATAGCGCGACGTCAGGCGGTCCGGCAGATGCCGACTCGCCTCCGAAACGATCTCGACGCAGCGTTCGACCGCGCGGCGGAGCTTACGATCTCGCCGATAACCCTCAAGATCGACGTCTTCGATCATTTCCGCGACTGCTTCGATCGCCTCCAGCATGTCTCCGAGGCGTATCAGCTGGCTGCGTTTCACCTAGAAGACCCTGATGGCTTCCGCCTCGATTTGCGGGCGGAGCTGGGGATGCAGGCCTTCGCGGGTCGTGAGATCGGCCGGCCGGCCAAGCGCTTGCGACAGGCGTTCCCGCAGCCGGATCAGTTCGACAAAATCGAAACGCTCGGGATCGTAGTCGACGAACAGGTCGACATCGCTCTGTTCGCCGGCTTCGCTCCGCGCCGACGAGCCGAACAGATAAAGACCGGTCACGCCCCGAGCCCGGAGTTCGGCAGCGCGGTCTCGCAGAACGGACAGGGTTTCGGCTCTCGTCATGCCCCGAATCATAGGACTCAAAGTCGCCAAATGACAGATGGCCCCCCCGGGGCGGCGGTTGGTGTTTTGGGGGGCGGCAATCGGCGAGCACCGGCGCGGTCATCCGCCCGGCAATGAATCGACATCGATCCCGAACAATCGCGAAAGACCGTCGCGCCCGGCCGGCGGGATGGCGAGGGCGCGGGTGTCGCGCATCCGCTCGATCCATCCGAGGCCGAGGAGACGGGCGCAAAGCGCCGCGCCGACCGCGCCGGCAAGGTGGTTGCGTCGCTCGGTCCAGTCGAGACACGGGCGGCAGAAGATGCGCCGCGCCTGTCTGGCGCCGGTCAGATCGATGCCCAGCGATGCGAAGACGGCCTCGCCGTCCGGCGTGACCTCGCCGCCCTCGTCGGTGAGGACGATGCCGCCGGTCGCTTGCAGGTCGCTCGGCGATCAGAACGCCGATCTGTCCGGCAATGTGATCATAGCAGGTGCGGGCAAGGCGAAGGTCGCGATCGGCGCGGAGCAGGCGCGCCGGCGGAGCGGTGGTTTCGGCGGCGACCGAACCGACCGCCTCGATCATCCGGTACACGGCCTCCGATCCGATCCGGTAATAGCGATGCCGCCCGCTGGGCGATACCGCGACCAGCTTGAGGTCGAGGAGCTTGCCAAGATGGGCGCTGGCGGTCGCGGCCGATATGCCGGCGAGAAAGGCGAGTTCCTTCGCCGTATGGGCGCGGCCGTCCATCATGGCGAGCAGCAGCCGCGCCCGCGCCGGATCGGCGAGCATTGCGGCTATCTGGGCGAGCTTCACGTCGGCGGCCATCGCAACAGTCTAGGCGAAAGGCGGCAACCGCAGCAGCCCGAAACACTTCGACCACGGTCGAAGCGTTCGACGCCGATGCCACCGCCCTCGCCGCATAGAGTCCGGCTCGTTCAAACGGACACAGGCGATGACAGGAGACGACCCGGATCGATCCGGCCAGCAGACGACCTCAGGCTTCGGCTGTCGCGGCTGCTGCACGGATGGCGGCTCGCGGTGCGGCGCTGGGCGCAGCGGCGGGCGCTCGCCAGGATGGACCGGTGGCAACTCGACGATCTCGGCCTGACCCGGGCGGAAGCCGACGCGGAGGCCGGCCGACGCCCCTGGGATGGGGCCGACCAGCAAGGAACGAGCGTTCCGACTACTCTGCCGCGTCGATGCGGCGATCCAGGCAGCCGTCCTCGTCGGACAGAAAACGAACAAGAGGCGCAGCGGGTCTCCGTGCTCAGCCCGGCCCGATCCGTTCCAGCACGGCCGCCGAGGGTTCGGCGGGTTCGTCGCCGACGCGATAGGCGGCGCGGAGCGCCGCTTCGGCGCGGGCGGCATGGGTTTCGTTGCGGGCATGGACCATCCCGAGCGGCGCGTCGTCGCCGCCGACCTTCGCGCCGAGGCCGGCAAGCCGGGTGAAGCCGACCGTGTGGTCGATGGTGTCGGTCGCGCGCGCCCGGCCGCCGCCGAGCTCGACCACCGCGACGCCGACGGCGCGGCCGTCGATGGCGCCGACGATGCCGGCGCGCTCCGCCATGACCGGACGGATGACCGGCGCGGGTTTGAGGTGGCTCTCCGGCTTCTCGATGAAGTCGGCCGGGCCGCCCAGCGCCGTCACCATCCGGCCGAAGATCTCCGCCGCGTGGCCGGAGGCGTAGGCGGCCTCGATCTTCTCCCTGCCTTCATCCGCGTCGGCGGCAAGACCGCCGAGCGCCAGCAGTTCGGCGCCGAGCGACACCACCACTTCAATAAGCCGCGCGTCGCGATGGCGGCCGGTGAGGAAATCGACGGCGTTCATCACCTCGACCGCGTTGCCGGCGGCCGAGGCCAGCGGCTCGTCCATGCCGGTGATCAATGCGCTGGTCTTCAGCCCCGCGCCGTTGGCGACCGCAACCAGGCTGCCGGCGAGGTCGCGGGCGCTTTCGAGCGTCGCCATGAAGGCGCCGGAGCCGGTCTTGACGTCGAGGACGAGGCCGTCGAGACCGGCGGCGAGCTTCTTCGACAGGATCGAGGCGGTGATCAGCGGCACCGATTCGACCGTCGCCGTCACGTCGCGGATCGCATAGAAGCGCTTGTCGGCCGGGGCGAGGTCGGCGGTCTGGCCGATGATCGCGCAGCCGACCTCCTCGACCACCCGGCGGAAGGTGTCGAGATCGGGCTGGGTGACGTAGCCGGGGATCGAGTCGAGCTTGTCGAGGGTACCGCCGCTATGGCCGAGGCCGCGGCCCGAGATCATCGGCACGAAGCCGCCGCAGGCGGTGATCGCCGGAGCGAGCATCAGCGAGACATTGTCGCCGATGCCGCCGGTCGAATGCTTGTCGAGCACCGGACCTTCCAGCCCGGTCCAGTCGAGCACGGTGCCGGAATCGCGCATCGCCAGCGTCAGCGTCACCGACTCCTCGAGGCTCATGCCGCGGAAGAAGACCGCCATGGCGAAGGCCGCGACCTGGCCCTCGGTGACCGAACCGTGGGTCAGGCCCTCGACCAGCGCCGCGATGTCGGCCGGATCGACCGGCTCGCCCTCGCGCTTCCTGCGGATGATTTCCTGCGGCAACATCGGTTCACCTCAGCCCGCGATCGTGGAAGAAACGGCGGAGAATCCGCTCCAGCTTCGCCGCGCCGACCGGGCCGAGCCGCTTGGTCTCCTCGTGGGAGAGTTCGGCTCCGGTCATCCCGGCGGCGAAATTGGTGATGGTCGAGACGGCGGCGACGCGCAGCCGGAAGAAGCGGCCGAGGATGACCTCGGGCACCGTCGACATGCCGACCGCGTCGGCGCCGGCCACCCGGGCGAAGCGGATCTCGGCCGGTGTCTCGAAGGAGGGACCGGAGAACCACATGTAGACGCCGGTGGCGAGCGCGATGCCCTCGCGCTCGGCCGCGCCATGGAGGGCGGCCCGGAGGCTCGCGTCATAGGCGCCGGTCATGCCGACGAAGCGGTCGTCGGTCGGTTCGCCGATCAGCGGGTTGATGCCGGAAAAGGCGATGTGGTCGGTGATCAGCATCAGTTCGCCGGGTCCGACCTCGCCGCGCAGCGACCCCGCCGCATTGGTGAGGATCAGCGTGTCGCAGCCGAGCGCGGCGAGCGTCGCGATCGGAATCCGCATCGATCCGGGATGGCCGCTCTCATAGAAATGAACGCGCCCGGCAAGCACGATCACCGGCACGCCCTCGAGCCGGCCGGCGATCAGTTCGCCGTTGTGGGAGGAGACCCGGGAAACCGGAAAGCCCGGCAGCTCCGCATAGGGAATGCGAACCGCATCGGTCACCGCGTCCGCGATGCCGCCGATGCCGGAGCCGAGCACGAGGCCGGCCGAATAGGCCAGGTCATTCGCATCCCGGACGATCGCCGCCGCGGCCTCGGCCCGGTCGTCGATCATCGCACCCCGTCCAGGGCGAAGGCCGCCGGCAGCAATTCGCCGAGCGTGAATGTCCGGGAGTCTTCGCCGGTCGGGTCGACGGCATGGACCACCGTCTCCGCGGTGCCGAATTCGGCGAGGCGCTGCCGGCAGCCGCCGCAGGGGGTGACGAGGCGACCCTCGATCGGCCGGGCGGTCACCACCACCTCGGCGATCCGCCTGTCCTCGTCCGTCGCCGCCGCTGCAACCATCGCGGCGATCGCCGAAGTCTCGGCGCACCAGCCTTCGGGAAAGGCGGCGTTCTCGACGTTGCAGCCGCGGTGCACGCTGCCCGCTTCGGTGCGCAGCGCCGCGCCGACGGGAAAGCCCGAATAGGGCGCATGCGCCTTTTCGCGGATCGACCGCGCCGCTTCGAAGAGTTCGCGATCCATCTCTCTCGACCGATCCCCTTGCCGCATGTGAAAACCGGACGCGGGCCCGCGCCCGGCCGTGGCCATCGCCGATATTTGTAACCGCTTTGGCCGGTCGCGTCATCTCGACCGGCGGTTGATCCGGGCGCCATGGGGCCTCGACGATGGCCGACGAAAGTGCCAAGCTGACTGCCAATTCCCGGCATCTCCGGGCAAGACAACGGCATCCACACGACAGTCCCAGTCAGGAGGTTGAGTTGAACACACGTGCTATGAGGACGACAATTGCCGCGCTCGCGGCCACGGCGATGATCGGCGCCTTCGCCACGACATCGGCCAACGCATTCTCCGCCTGCCAGGTGACCGACACCGGCGGCGTCGACGACAAGGGCTTCAACGAAACCGCCTGGAAGGGCGTGAAGGACGCGGAGACGTCGCTCGGCGTCGAGGGCAAGCTGCTCGAATCCAACGCGGAGACCGACTACGAGCCCAACATCAATTCCTTCCTGTCGCAGAAGTGCGACATCATCATCACCGTCGGCTTCCTGCTCGGCGACGCGACCAAGAAGGCGGCCGAAGCCAACCCCGATGCCAAATTCTCGATCGTCGACTTCGCCTATGACCCGGTGGTGCCCAACATCCTCGGCGAGGTCTACGCCACGGACGAAGCCGCCTTTCTCGCCGGCTACCTGGCGGCGGGCATGACCAAAAGCGGCATCGTCGGCACCTTCGGCGGCGTCAACATTCCGCCGGTGACGATCTTCATGAACGGCTTCTATCGCGGCGTTCAGTATTACAACGAGAAGAAGAGCGCCGATGTCACGGTCCTCGGCTGGGATCCGGCGAGCGGCGAGGGGCTGTTCACCAACAACTTCGAGTCGCTCGACGACGGTCGCGCCTTCGCCAAGAACCTCAACGACGAGGGCGCCGATATCGTCATGCCCGTCGCCGGCCCGGTCGGGCTCGGTTCGGCGGCGCTCGCCGACCAACTCGGCACCGACAACCTGATGATCATCGGCGTCGACGCGGACCAGTATCTGACCGACCCGGAGAAAAAGCACGTCTACCTGACGTCCGTGCTCAAGCGGATGGACGCGACCGTCGTCCAGGCGATCAAGATGGCCCAGGACGGCACCTTCAAGGGCGGCGTCATCGTCGGTACGCTCGCCAATAACGGCGTCGGCCTCGCGCCTTACCATGACTTCGAATCGAAGGTCCCGGACGACCTCAAGAAGGAAATCGACGATATCGCCGCCGGCATCGAGAGCGGCGACATTTCCGTCAAGGGCTGAGCCCCGCCTTCAAGCCCAGCCGACCGAACCCGCCCGCCGCGTCCGCCGGACGCGCCGGGCCCTCCTGCGGGGCGCGCGCGAGGAAGCGGACCTTTGGATATCGAACTGCGCGGCATTACCAAGCGTTTCGGGCCGATCGTCGCCAACTCGGACGTCAACCTGACGATCAGGGCCGGCGAGATTCTCGGTCTTCTCGGCGAGAACGGCGCCGGCAAGACGACGCTGATGAATGTCCTCAGCGGCCTCTATCGCCCCGACGAGGGCGAAATCCTGATCGACGGAAAGCCGACCTGGTTCGACGGAGCGGGCGACGCGATCCGCGCCGGCATCGGCATGGTCCACCAGCATTTCATGCTGGTCCCGGTCTTCACCGTCGCCGAGAATGTCGTGCTCGGAGTCGAGCCGACCGGGCGCTTCGATCACCTCGACATCAAGCGGGCCCGCGAAGAGGTGCGGGCGATCGGCGCCGAGCATGGCCTCGTCGTCGATCCGGACGCGATCATCGAGGAGGTGCCGGTCGGCGTCCAGCAGCGGGTCGAGATCATCAAGGTTCTGTTCCGCTCGGCCAGCGTGCTGATCTTCGACGAGCCGACCGCGGTGCTGACGCCGCAGGAGGTCGAGGATTTCTACGGCATCGTCCGCTCGCTTCGCGACGCCGGCAAGGCGCTGGTCTTCATCACCCACAAGCTGTTCGAGATCCTCGAGGTCGCCGACCGGATCAGCGTGCTGCGCGGCGGCAGAATCGTCGGCGAGCGCGATCCGAAGACCGCGACGGAAGCGGAACTGGCGGAGATGATGGTCGGCCGGCCGGTCAGCTTCACGGTCGAGAAGAAGCCGGCGAAGCCGCGCCGGCCGCTGATCGAGGTCAGGAACCTGAAGGTTCTCAACGATCGCCACGAAGTGGCGGTCAACGATGTGAGCCTGTCCGTCAGGTCGGGCGAGGTAGTGGGTATCGCCGGCGTCCAGGGAAACGGCCAGACCGAACTGGTCGAGGCGCTGACCGGACTGCGACCGGTCGTCGGCGGTTCGGTCACCTTCCACGACAAGGACATCACCAGGACGTCGACGCGGGAGCGCCACCGGCTCGGCATGGCCCATATCCCCGAGGACCGCCAGCGGTCCGGGCTGGTCGAGGTCTTCACCCTCGCCGAGAACATGGTGCTCGACAGCTACTACGACGAACCCTATTCGACCGGCATCCGGATGCACTGGGACAAGGTCGAGACCGAGGCAGCACAGAACATCACCGATTTCGACGTGCGCACCGCCTCGGTCTTCGAGCTTGCCGGCCACCTGTCGGGCGGCAACCAGCAGAAGCTGGTGGTGGCGCGCGAGCTGTCGCGCGAGATCCAGCTGATCATCGCCTCGCAGCCGACCCGCGGCGTCGACGTCGGCTCGATCGAATACATCCACAAGCGGATCATCCAGGCCCGGGACGCCGAGGTCGGCGTGCTGATCGTCTCGACCGAGCTCGACGAGATCCGCACCATGTCGGATCGCATCCTGGTGATGTTCCGCGGGCGGGTGGTTGCCGAATTCGACCCGGCCACCGCGACCGTCGCCGAGCTCGGGTTGGCAATGGCCGGGGCCGCGGCATGAGCGAGCCCGGCAAGCTCGACGAAATTTCCAGCGACCTGCTCAAGCGGGCGGTCTCCGATCGCTTCGATGCCGAGGAGATGATCCTCGTCCCGGTGCTCGCCGTGGTCCTGGCGCTGGTCATCGGCGCCGTGGTCATGCTCGCCACCGGCGTCACCTTCACCGCAATCGGCCAGTCCTACCTGGCGCTGTTCACCGGTTCGCTCGGCTCGCTCAATGCGGTCTCCGAGACGCTGACGGCGGCGGCGCCGCTGACGCTGGCGGCACTCGGCATCGCGCTCGGCTTCCGCGCCGGGCTGTTCAACATCGGCGCCGAAGGACAACTCCTCCTCGGCGGCCTGGCGGCGGTGGTGGTCGGCTTCGCGCTGACCGATACGCCGGCCTGGATTCACCTGCCGCTGGCGCTGATCGCCGGGGCGGTGGCCGGCGCCCTGTGGGCGGCGATCGCCGGCTGGCTGAAAGCGGCGACCGGGGCGCATGAGGTGATCACCACGATCATGCTCAACCTGATCGCGATGCGGCTCGTCGACTATCTGCTGCGCAATCCGCCGGTGCAGAAGCCGGGGCGAGCCGATCCGATCTCGCAGTCGGTGCTGCCGAGCGCCGAACTGCCGAAGCTGCTCACCTGGATCGATCCGAACCTCCGCCTCCATGCCGGCATCCTGCTGGTGCTGGCGGCGGTCGCCTTCGTCTACTGGCTGCTCTTCCGCACCACCAGGGGCTTCGAGTTTCGCGCCGCCGGCGCCAATCCGCACGCGGCGCGCTATGCCGGCATGCGCTCGGGCCTGATCATCGTCTCGGTCATGGCGCTGGCCGGCGCGCTTGCCGGGCTCGCCGGCGCCAACCAGGTGCTCGGCGTACTCGGTCGCGCCTCGCCCGGCTTTTCCGGCGGCGCCGGCTTCAATGCGATCGCCGTCGCCCTGCTCGGCCGCTCGCATCCCGTCGGCGTGCTGCTCGCCGGGCTTCTGTTCGGCGGTCTGGAGGCCGGCGGCCGCGAGATGCAGGTGGCGTCCGGTGTCAGCATCGACCTGATCGCCATCATCCAGTCGCTGGTCATCATCTTCATGGCCGCGCCAACCCTGGTGCGCGCGACGATTCCCTGGGTCTTCCAGAAGCAGACGGGACGCTAGGGCCATGCCGGGGGAATCGATCGCATGGCGGTAACCGACATGGCGCCCCCGGCCACGGCCGATCTCGAGCTTGCCCGCCGGCGGCAGAAGAAGATCAACGGCGTCATCCTGCTTTGTCTCGCGGCCTTCGTCGCCGTCGCCTTTGGCGCCACCTCGGAAGGCAACGCCGTCTTCCGGCTGAAGCTGCCGCGCGATGTCATCGAGATTCCCAATCTCGTCCTGCCGGCCGCGCCCTACGCCTATATCGTCGCGGGCCTGCTCGCCTTTTTCGGCATCCGCCAGTTCATGCGCGGCGGCGGGCGCTCGACCAACGTCTTCCTCGGCATCGGGCTGCTGCTCGCGGTCACCGCCTTCCTGACCTGGGCGACGGCGGGCAAGTCCTTCTCGCTGACCGGCATGCTGGAATCGACGCTGGTGCGGGCGGTGCCGATCGCGCTCGGCGGGCTCGCCGGGGTGCTGTCGGAACGGGTGGCGGTGGTCAATATCGCCATCGAAGGGATGCTGCTCGCCGGCGCCTTCGCCGGGGCGCTGATCGGCTCGGTGATGGGCGGCTTCGTCGGCATCGTCGGCGCGGTGGCGATCGGCGGGCTGTTCGGCTTCATCCTCGCGGCGCTGGTCGTCACCCATCGCGTCGACCAGATCATCGCCGGGGTCGCCATCAACCTCTTCGTCCTCGGGCTGACCTCCTATGTGTCGAGCCAGGTCCTGACCAAGCAGACCTGGCTCAACAACGCGCCGGTGTTCCGGCCGATCGACATCCCGATCCTCAGCGATATCCCGGTGATCGGACCGGTGCTCTTCCGCCAGAACCTCTTCGTCTACGGCGCGCTGATCATGGTGCTGGTGGCGACCTATTACCTCTTCCATACCCGGACCGGGCTCCGCGCCCGGGCGGTCGGCGAACATCCGGAAGCCGCCGACACGCTCGGCATCAATGTCTATCGCACCCGCTACATCAACGTGACGCTGGCCGGCATGGTCGCCGGCTTCGGCGGCGCCTGGTTCACCCTCGGCTCGGTCGGCCGCTTCGACGAGGGGATGACCGGCGGTCGCGGCTTCATCGGCCTCGCTGCTATGATTTTCGGCCGCTGGCACCCGGTCGGCGCGCTGATGGCGGCGCTGGTCTTCGGCTTCGCCGACTCGCTGCAGCAGAAGCTCGCCATCCTCCACACACCAATCCCGTCCGAATTCCTGGCGATGGCGCCCTATATCGCGACCATCGTGCTGGTCGCGGGACTGATCGGGCGGGCGCGGCCACCGGCCGCCGACGGCCAGCCCTATATCAAGGAATGAGGCTCGCCCGGGTGGGCCGGCGTCACGCAATCGCGCTGGAAGGAACACGGAATCAGGGGCTTGGAGCCGGGAGTCGCTTCCGCTAGAACCGGTGCGGTTTCGGCACGCGCCACGGCGCCAGGGGGGAGGCAGGTATGGCAGGACGCCCGGCGCTGGCCATGGTCGCCCACGACAACGAGAAGGACGATCTCGTCGCATTCGCCCGCAGCCACGCGGAACGGCTGTCGCGGTTCGACCTCTACGCCACCGGCACCACCGGCGCCCGGATCAACGCGGCGCTGCCGGCGCTCAACGTCAAGGCGCTGAAGAGCGGGCCGCTCGGCGGCGACCAGCAGATCGGCGCGCTGATCGCCGAGGGCCGGATCTCGGCGTTGGTCTTCTTCATCGATCCGCTGACGCCGATGCCCCATGACGTCGACGTCAAGGCGCTGACCCGGCTGGCGGTGGTCTATGACATCCCGATGGCGCTCAACGCGGCGACGGCGGAGATCCTGATCCGCCATCCCGGCGAGTTCGCCCTGCCGACAGGCGACGGGGAGGCGGCGTGATGGCAGGCCCGCTCGACCGGATCGCCTTCCCCGTGATGAGCGGCGACATCGGCGGCACCAACGCGCGCTTTGCCCTGATCGCCGACGAAGACGCCGCGGCCGAGCGCATTCCGACCCTCGCCACCGCCGATTATGCGACGATCGATGACGCGATGGCGGCGGCGATCGGCGACCGGCCCGCGGCGGAACGCCCGAAGACGGCGATCCTGGCGCTTGCCGGTCCGATCACCGGCGACCGGGTGCAGATCACCAACAATCACTGGGCGGCCGAACCGAAGACGATGATCGAACGCTTCGGCCTCTCGGACGTCATCCTTCTCAACGACTTCGAGGCGCTGTCGCTGTCGCTGCCGGGACTCGGCGAAGGTGACGTCGATCCGATCGGCGACGGCGTCGCCACCCCGCATGGCGCCCGGGTCGTGGTCGGACCGGGCACCGGGCTCGGCGCCGGGGCGCTCATCCATTCCCGCGGCATGTGGGTGCCGATCCCCGGCGAGGGCGGCCATGTCGACCTCGGGCCGGTCAGCCCGCGCGACTTCGCGATCTGGCCCCATATCGAGCTGACCTTCGGGCGGATGAGCACGGAGACTCTGGTCTGCGGCTCGGGGATGCTGCGCCTCTACAAGGGCATCTGCGCGGCGGACGGCATTCCCGCGCCGCTCGGCAACGAGGCCGAGGTCGCCGCCCGGGGACTGGCCGGCGACGACCCGGTGGCAGTCGAGACGCTTGAGCTTTTCGCCACCTACCTTGGCCGCTTCGCCGGCGACCTCGCCTTGATCTTCTCCGCCTATGGCGGCGTCTATCTCGCCGGTGGCATCTCGACCAGGGTGGCGCCGGCGCTGAAATCCGGCGCGTTCCGCGAGGCCTTCGTCGCCAAGGAGCCGCACCGGCACCTGGCCGAGCGAATGGCGACGGCGATCATCGTCAAGCCGGACGCCGCCCTTGCCGGCATCGCCGACTTCGCCCGCAAGCCCGGCCAGTTCGGCGTCGAGCTGGATGGCCGGTGGTGGCGGGGCTGAGTTCGGGACGGCGATCGCGCCGTTCCCGCCTGACTCCTGCGTCGGAAGCGGCGGACCTGCCGATTCATTGGGCATTACGACCGAACGAAGCCGGTGTAGAATGGCCGGTGCGCAACCGATTGCTCCAGGCGCACTTCCCTTCTTCATCCATAGCCAATCTGGCGTGACTTTCCGCCGGCGAATTAGGAGAGGTGTTGATATGTTACAGGCAGGCGAAGACACCGGTGCCGAGAATCATTTCGATGGCGTCGGGGGACTCCGGATTTTCTACAGGTCCTGGCTACCGGCAGGATCACCGCGCGGCGTGGCGGTCCTCGTCCACGGCTTCAATTCCCACAGCGGCTATTACATCTGGACGGCCGGCCGGCTGGTGGCCAACGGCCTCGCCGTCTATGCGCTCGATCTGAGAGGCCGCGGACAATCCGACGGCGAGCGCTTCTACGTCGACAGCTTCGCCGACTATGTCGGCGACGTCTCCGGGATGGTCGACATCGCAGAGGCCGCCCATCCAGGGCTACCGGTCTTCCTGCTCGGACACAGCGCCGGTGGCGTCGCGTCCTGCTTGTACACGCTCGATCACCAGGACCGCCTCGCGGGATTCATCTGCGAGAGCTTCGCCTTCAAGGTCCCGGCGCCGGATTTCGCGATCGCCGCGCTCAAGGGCCTGAGCCACCTCGCCCCGCACGCTCATGTGCTGCGCCTCAAGAACGAGGATTTTTCACGCGATCCGGTCGCCGTCGCCGCAATGAACGACGATCCGCTGATCGCCCACGAATCCCAGCCGACGAAGACGGTCGCCGAGCTGGCGCGCGCCGACGACCGGCTGGAGAAGAGCTTCGGCGATTTCAAGCTGCCGCTGCTTATCCTGCACGGCACGGACGACAAGGCGGCCAGGGCGAGCGGCAGTCAACAATTCTACGACAATGCCGGATCGGCCGACCGGACGCTGAAGCTCTACGAAGGTCATTTCCACGATCTGCTCAACGACGTCGACAAGCAGGTCGTGATGGCAGACATCGAAGCCTGGCTGAACGCGAGGCTTCCTGCGGCCGCGGCGGCCTAGACGACCGGCGGCTCACCAAGGGTGTGGCCGCAACCTCCCCACCGTCATCGCCGGGCTTGACCCGGCGATCCACGCCATGACCGCCGGCGTTCGCCAGCGCTTTCAGGGAAGCGGCCAGCGCGCCCTGCCCCAAAAGGGCGGTGCCTCTACTCCGCGTCGTCGGCGGATCCGGCCTGCAGCAGGCCGTAGCGTTCGGCGCCGATATCGCCGAGCAGCGCAAGCTGGGTCTCGAGGAAGTCGATATGGCCTTCCTCGTCGGCGAGCAGATCCTCGAACAGCTTCATCGACACGTAGTCGTTGGCGACCCGGCAGACCTCGCGCGCCTCGTTGTAGAGGGTGCGGGCTTCATATTCGCCTTCGAGATCCGACTCGAGGACCTCGCGGATATTCTGGCCGATCTTCAGCGGGTTGAGCTGCTGCATGTTGGGCAGCCCCTCGAGGAAGATGATGCGCTCGACCAGCTTGTCGGCGTGCTGCATCTCCTCGATCAACTCGGCCCGCTCCTTCTTGGCGAGCTTGGCATAGCCCCAGTCCTCGAGCAGGCGATAATGCAACCAGTACTGGTTCACGGCGGTCAGTTCGTGACGCAGCGACTGGTTGAGAAAATCGATGACCTTGGCGTCGCCCTTCATGTGTCGCTCCGTAGATTAGATGTATTCAAAACTATGGCGCACCGGTAGATGCGTCAATCAGGGTGTCGAGCTCGCGTACCGTCAGTTCCTCGTCCACATCGGCGACGGAAGCAAGTGGCTCGGGGCAGGTGAAGGCGATTCCGGCGTCGGCGACGATCCTGCGCACGGTGACGAAACAGGTGCCGCATTGCGGACGGGCGCCGAGCGCCCGGAACAGCCGCCCCGGCGTCACCGGACGCTGCGGCTCGTCGCGGGCAAGCAATTCCGCCGCCGCAAGGATGCGGTTCCTGGTCAGGACGTTGCAGGAACAGACGATCATCGCCCCTCATTTGGCACCGCCTCGGGCGGATGGCAATGCCTGCCTCGGGACCGGGCCGACAAACGGAATCCCGATGCGTGTTTGTCGGAGATCGTCTAGATTTGATACCGCAATCTCCAGTTGATCGAACTCAGCGGCCCTCGCAGCGGCAAGGCGGATTGAAAGGCTCCCGATCATGGCCAGAACAGTGTCGACCATTCTCCTCGGCTTTCTCGCCGCGCTGGCTGTCGCGGGCAGCGCGCAGGCGGCCTCCTCGATCAAGCATGTCTTCGTCATCGCGATGGAGAATCACGACGCCTGGCAGATCTACGGCAAAAGCCAAGACGCACCCTACATCCAGACGCTGCTCCGCGATTACGCCCACGCCACGAGATTCCTCGACGAGCTTCCCGACCTCGACAGCGAACCGCACTATATCTGGATGGAAGCCGGCACGAATCACTTCCGGCACCACACCTTCAAGACCGACGCCCGCCCGTCGGCAGCGAACAGCACCGCCAGCCGGGACCATCTGGTGACGCAGATCGCCAACGCCCCGGGTCTCAAGTGGATGTCCTACCAGGAAGGACTGACGGCGCGCGCCGGAGCCTGCCCCATCGAAAGCAGCGGTCGCTACAAGCCGAAACACAATCCCTTCGTCTTCTTCCAGGACGTCTCCGGCACCCCGCCATCGCAAGACAACCCGCATTGCGCCGAACACATCAAGCCCTACACCGCGCTCGCTGACGATCTGGCGACCGACAACGTGGCCAGCTATGTCTTCATCACCCCGAGCCTCTGCCACGACATGCACTGGGCGCTGGGATGCGGCGGAACCAGCATCAGGAGGGGCGACAACTGGCTCAAGCGCGAACTGCCGCGCGCTGATCGCCTGGGCCAACGCCCATCAGGGCGTCATCTTCGTCACCTGGGACGAAGGCAGCGCGACGCAACAGATCCCGTTCCTGGCAATCGGCCCGCGGGTGAAACGCGGCTACGCCGGCGGTGTCCGCTACGACCACGGATCGATCATCAAGTCGGTGGAGGTGCTCTTCGGCCTGCCGATCCTGCCGGCCGTGGCCGCCAACAACGACCTGAGGGACCTGTTCCGGGCCGGCACCTTCCCGTAGGCGCCGCCCGCGGACCGGACCGTCGGGCGGAAGGCCGGCGCTACCCGGCCGCCGCCACCGCCCGCTTGGCCATCACCTTGACGAGGTTGGCGCGGTAGGCGGCCGAGCCATGGATATCGGAGAGCATGTCCTCGGCGCTGATGGTCAGCGGCTCGATCGCCTCGGCACTCCACGAATCGAGCAGCGCCTTCTCGATCTCGGCGGACCGGAAGACGCCGTTGCCGCTGGCGCCGGTGACGCCGACGCGAACCGCGCCATCCTTCATCAGCGCGACGAAGACCCCGGCCATGGCATAGCCCGAGGCCGGGTTGCGAAACTTGGCATAGGACGCCTTGCCGGGAATCGGGAAGACGACGCGGGTGACGATCTCGCCGTCCTCGAGCGCGGTCGAGAACATGCCGTCGAAGAAATCGGCGGCGGCGATCTCGCGCTTGTCCGTATGGATCGTCGCGCCGAGCGCCAGGACCGCCGCGGGATAGTCGGCCGCCGGATCGTTGTTGGCGAGCGAGCCGCCGAGCGTGCCGCGATGGCGCACGGCCGGATCGCCGATCATCCCGGCCATGTCGGCAAGCGCCGGAATCGCGTTACGCACGGCTTGCGAGGTCGCGACCTCGGCATGGGTCGACGCGGCGCCGATCGCAACGGTGTCGCCGGTCACCTCGATGCCGCGCAATTCGGGAATGCCGGCGACGTCGATGACATCCGACGGCGCGGCGAGACGCAGCTTCATCGTCGGGATCAGGGTCTGGCCGCCGGCGATGAACCGGCCGTCCGAGGCGTTGGAGAACAGGGTCGCCGCCTCGGCGAGGCTGGTCGGGCGATGATAGCTGGTTTCGTACACGTCTCTGGTCCCTGTCCTAACTTGCCATTGCCGAGGCGCCGGCCTTGATCGCCTTGACGATGTTCTGGTAGCCCGTGCAGCGGCAGATATTGCCTTCCAGTTCGTGGCGGATGGTCGCCTCGTCGAGGTCGTTGCCGAGGCGGCGGACCATGTCGATCGCGGTCATGATCATGCCCGGCGTACAGAAGCCGCATTGCAGCCCGTGATGCTCGGCGAAGGCCGCCTGCATCGGATGCAGCGCATCGCCGTCGGCGACACCCTCGATGGTGCGGACCTCGGCGCCATTGGCCTGGACGGCGAACATCGTGCAGGACTTCATCGCCACGCCGTCGACATGAACGACGCAGGCGCCGCATTGCGAGGTGTCGCAGCCGATATGGGTGCCGGTCAGCTTCAGCTCCTCGCGGAGCAGTTCGACCAGCAGGGTGCGGTCCTCGACCTCGGTCGAGACATCCTTGCCATTCACTTTCAACGCAATCGTGGACATGGGCTCCTCAGCGGAAAATCAGGATCAATACGATGACGGCGAGCAGCGCCAGCAGCCCCCAGACATAGGGACCGCCAAGGACGCCGCGACCGGCGGCGACCTCGAGCCGTTCCTCGATCGCCTCGGCGGTGACCTCGGGGTCTTTCTCGACGTCGGCCTCGACCGCTTGGCTGCCGATATCCTCGGCGGCTGGCGCGGCAGCGGGTCCGGCGCCGCCGAGCTTCTGCGCGAAAGCGCTGAAGAACTGGTCGGCCATCTGCTTGGCGGTGGCGTCGACCAGCCGGCCGCCGATCTGGGCGAGCTTGCCGCCGACCTGGGCCTTGGCGACGTAGGTGAGGACGGTGGCCTCGGGCCCGTCCTCGACGAGTTTGACGTCTGCCCCGCCCTTGGCGAAGCCGGCGACGCCGCCCTTGCTCTCGCCGGTGATCGTGTAGCCGTTGGGCGGATCCATGTTGGTCAGGGTGACGTGACCGGTGAAGGACGCCTTGACCGGGCCGACCTTGGCCTCGACGGTCGCGGTCATTTCGGTGTCGGAAACCTTCTCCAGCGATTTGGCGCCCGGGATGCAGCTCTTCAGCACCTCCGGATCGTTCAAAGCGTCCCACACCTTTTCCCGGCTGGCCGGGATTCTGTATTCGCCCTTCATTTCCATGGTTGTTCAGCCCCGAGAGACGGCGTCCCGCCTCGTTCCTGGTTTTCCGCCACGCTGGCCAAGATTGGATAGCCGACGACGTCCGGTCCCGGATCCAGCCGGCCTGGATCGATTCCAGGAATATGTTGCATGGCCCGGTCGCGCTCGGCAAGTGTTGGATTTGACCCGCCGCGACGGCTACAAGGTGCCCAATCACGGCGAAGCGATCCCCAGAAAAGCCCCATGACGGCCAGCACGATCCAGCAGAGCGACTTGGAAGCCGGCACCGCGCGCGTCGCGGACAGGCCGCGCATGCGCGCGCCGGTGATGCTGGAAACCGCCGGCTGGGCCGATTATGCCCTCCTCGATTCCGGCCACGGCCGGAAACTGGAGCGCTTCGGCCGCTACACTGTCGTGCGCCCCGAGGAACAGGCGCTGTGGACGCCGCGCATGGCGGCTTCCGTCTGGGATTCGGCCGACGCCACCTTCGTCGGCATCGGCGACGAGGAGACTGACGGGCGCTGGCGGATGCCGACGCCGCTCGGCGAGACCTGGCCGATGCGCTACGACGATATCGGCTTCCTCGGCCGCTTCACTTCCTTTCGCCACGTCGGTTTTTTTCCCGAGCAGGCGACCCACTGGCAGTGGCTGGCCGAAAGGATCGCAACCGCCAAGCGGCCGACCCGGGTCCTCAACCTCTTCGGCTATACCGGGATCGCCTCGCTGGTCGCGGCACGCGCCGGCGCCGAGGTCGTCCATATCGACGCCTCGAAGAAGGCGATCGGCTGGGCCCGCGAAAACCAGGCCGTCGCCGGCCTGCCCGACCTGCCGATCCGCTGGATCTGCGAGGACGCGGTCAAGTTCGTCGCCCGCGAGGAGCGGCGCGGCAACCGCTATGACGGCATCATCCTCGATCCGCCGAAATTCGGCCGCGGGCCCAAGGGCGAGGTCTGGGACATCTTCGCCGCGTTGCCCGACCTCTTGCGCGCCTGCGCCGGGCTGCTGACCGACGCACCCGCCTTCCTGATCCTCACCGCCTATTCGATCCGCTCGTCCTTCCTGTCGATGCACGAACTGACGGCGGAATGCCTCGCCGGCCGGGACGGCGTGGTCGAATCCGGCGAACTGGTGATCCGCGAGGAAGGCGGCGGACGGGCGCTCTCCACCTCGCTCTTCTCGCGCTGGTCGCCGGATGACTGACAACCGCCAGACCCATCGGCCGCCGGGCAAGGTGCTGCACATCACCAGCCTCGCCAACCCGGTGGTCAAGGAGATCCGCGGCCTGTCGCTCTCCAAGAACCGGCGGGCGAGCGGCCAGTTCGTCGCCGAGGGGCTGAAGCTGGTCGCCGACGCGGTCGCGGCCGGCTGGACCATCCGCCGCCTCGTCCACGCCGCGAAGGTCGCCGACGACGCCCTGGTCGCGCAGCTCGCCGCCACCACCCGGACGCGCGGCGGCGACGTCGTCGTGGTCAGCGAGGCGGTGCTCGGCAAGATGACCCGCCGCGAGAACCCGCAGACCGTCCTCGGCGTCTTCGACCAGCGGCTGACCCAGCTGGCCGCGATCCTGCCCGGACCGCGATCGGTCTGGGTGGCGCTGGAACAGGTCCGCGATCCCGGCAACCTCGGTACCATCATCCGCACCGTCGACGCGGTCGGCGCCGACGGCGTCATCCTCGTCGGCGACACGGTCGACCCGTTTTCGCTGGAAGCCGTGCGGGCGACGATGGGCTCGATCTTCAATGTCGCCCTGGCCCGCACCACCCAGGACGAATTCGCCAAGCTGATCGCCGGATGGCCGGGAACCAGCGTCGGCACCCATCTCGCCGGCGCCATCGACTATCGCACGGCGACCTATGGCGGGCCGGTGCTGCTGGTGATGGGCGCCGAGCAGGCCGGGCTGACGCCGGCGCTTGCCGCCGCCTGCGGCACGCTCGTCAAGATCCCGATGGCCGGCAAGGCCAATTCGCTCAACCTCGCCATCGCGACCGGGGTGATGCTGTTCGAGATCCGGCGCGAGGACTTGAAGATCGATGGCTGATCCGAGGCGGCCCGACGGACCCCTTTCCTGGCTCGGCCTGTCGGTGATCGCCGCGACGCTGGTCGTCGATCAGGCGACCAAGGCGATCGCCGAGGCCCGGCTGCCCTTCGGCCTGACCCTCGATGTCCTGCCGTTTCTCGCCCTCCACCGCGTCCACAATCCCGGCATCGCCTTCAGCTTTCTCGCCGAATACGGCGGCTGGGCGCTGGTCGCCGTGACGCTGGCGATCACCGTTGTGGTCGGCATCTTCTGGTCCCAGGCCACGGACGGCGGCAAATGGGCGACGGTCGGCTATGGCCTGATCATCGGCGGGGCGGCCGGCAATCTCATCGACCGCATCATCCATGGCCACGTCATCGACTTCCTGCTGCTCCATTTCGGCGAACGGACCCTGTTCATCTTCAATCCCGCCGACGCCGCCCTTACGCTCGGTCCCGCCCTGCTGCTGATCGTCTATCTCTGGCCGCACCGGGATGCGCCGCGAAAGCCGGATTGACGCCGATCATGGCGACCACCGGTTTTCGCGCCATGATCGGCGGCAGGAAAGGCGATCGCAGGCCGTGACACGAAACAACGTGAACCATCTGATACGACAGGCGCTCGTCGCGATTCCGGCGGCGGGGCTCGCCGCCGGCGGAATCGCGTGGTTCACGGACGCAGCGTCGCTGGCCGAGCTGATCTGGGGCGCCGCCACCGTCCCGGTCGCCGCAGCGCTCGGCGTCGAGATCGTCGTGAGCCTCCGCCGCGCCGAGGTCGGCCTCGACATCGTCGCGATGCTGGCCATGGTCAGCGCCCTCCTCCTCGGCGAGACGCTGGCCGGCGTCGTCGTGGCGCTGATGTATGCCGGCGGCCAGTTCCTCGAATCCTACGCCGCCGGCCGCGCCCGCCGTGAGATGACCGCGCTGCTCGAACGGGCACCGAAGAGCGCCATGCGCTACGGGCCCGAAGGGCTGGTCGAAGTCCCCATCGACAGCATCGCCACCGGCGACCGCATCCTGGTGCGGGGCGGCGAGGTGGTGCCGGCCGACGGCACCGTCGTCGACGACCGCGGTGCTCGACCAGTCGGCGCTGACCGGCGAGGCGATGCCGGTCAGCCTGTCGACGGGCGAGGCGGCGATGAGCGGATCGACGAATGCCGGCATGGCCTTCGACCTCGTCGCGACCCGGCCGGCGACAGAGAGCACCTATGCCGGCATCGTCCGCCTGGTCGAGGCGGCCGGGCGTGAAAAGGCGCCGATGGTCCGCCTCGCCGACCGCTTCGCCATCGTCTTCCTGGCGGTCACCGTCGCCGTCGCCGGCGGCGCCTGGATCGCCACCGCCGATCCGG
Source organism: uncultured Alphaproteobacteria bacterium (assembly GCA_963812275.1). Lineage (GTDB taxonomy): Bacteria > Pseudomonadota > Alphaproteobacteria > Rhizobiales > Kaistiaceae > Bauldia. Next base: position 155,448 of record CAWEUQ010000013.1, read on the forward strand.
TGCGCTGGCTGGCGGTGATGGTGGTGGCAACGCCATGCCCGCTGATCCTCGCGGTGCCGGTGGCGATCATCGCCGGGGTGTCGCGGGCGGCGAGCCGCGGCGTGCTGGTCAAGGGCGGCGGCGCGATGGAGGTGCTCGCCCGGGTCCGGTCGATGGTCCTCGACAAGACCGGGACGCTGACCGAGGGCCGCGCTTCGCTCGCCGCCATTCATGCGGCCGACGGATTCGGGGAGGACGAGGTCCTGCGGCTTGCCGCCTCGCTCGACCAGGCATCCAGCCACGTCATGGCGCAGGCGCTGGTCGCCGCCGCCACCGCGCGCCAGCTGGCGCTGGGCGCGCCGACCGAGGTCCATGAGACCCAGGGCAGCGGCCTGCAGGGATGGGTCGAGGGCCGCGAAGTCACTGTCGGCAGTTCGTCCTATGTCCGCGACCGCTCGCGCGACGGCGCCACCTTCGCCAAATCCGCGCGGCGCGAGGGCGAGGTCGCGGTGGCGGTGGCGATCGACGGCGTCATGGCCGGGCTGATCGTGCTGACCGACGAGATTCGCCCGGAGGTGCCGGAGGCGCTGGCCGCCTTCCGGCGGCTCGGCGTCCGCCGCATCGTGCTGGCCTCCGGCGACCGGGCCGACGTCACCGCGGCGGTGGCGAGCCGCCTCGACATCGATGTGGTGCTCGGCGAGATGACGCCGGAATCGAAGGTGATGGCGGTCGTCGCCGAGCGCGCCAACGGGCCGGTGATGATGGTCGGCGACGGGGTCAACGACGCGCCGGCGCTGGCCGCCGCCGATATCGGCGTGGCGATGGGCGCCCACGGTACGGTCGCCTCCGCCCAGGCGGCCGACGCGATCCTGCTGGTCGACCGGCTCGACCGGCTCGCCGATGCGATGGGGATCGCCCAGCGTTCGAGGCAGATCGCCCTGCAGAGCGTCTTCGCCGGCATCGGCCTGTCGGTGATCGCGATGATCGTCGCCGCCTTCGGCTACCTGCCGCCGGTCGAGGGCGCGCTGATCCAGGAAGCGATCGACGTCGCCGTCATCCTCAACGCGTTGCGCGCCCTGCGGGCCTGAGCCTTTCGCCCGGTCAGGTCCGCTTGCCGACCAGGCGCTCCTCGATCTCGTCCGGCGGGACCCTGGTGTAGTCCTTGTCGATCTCGGCGACGATCGCGGCGCGGACCGCGTGGGAATAGTCCTTGCGGATCATGCCGAGCGCGCGCGGCGCGGCGACGATGACCAGCCCGGTCGCCTCGCTGCCCTGTATCGCCTTGTCGAGGCGGGCGGCGAGATCCTTGAGGAACGCCTCCTCCTCGCGATCGTGCCAGTCGGTCTGCTCGACCGAACTGCGGGACTCGCCGACGCTCTGGTGGACGCTGCCCGGCGCGTCGGTGCCCATCGCGCTGGTGCGCGGCGCCTCGCGGGTCTCGGTCTCCTTGATCCGCAGGTCCGGATAGTCGGGGTCGCCGATATTTTCGAAAATCACCGCCTTGCGGCCGTCACAGACGACCACCCATGTCCCGGTCTTCAGTTTCAACGCGACCATTCCGGTCTCCTTTTCCAGTTCCCCGGCAACGTCCGGCCGGCTCTCCGGTTTCACCGCGCCCGGCCAAAAGCCGCTCCGGCCCGCCGCGCGCCGATACAACCTCATACGCCGCCGCGGCGGGCGGGGGATTGACCTGCATCATGTCGGGCAAGCGCTGCGCGCCTCGATCGGCGCACAAAACCGGCTCCGTTTCGACCCGATCCGGGAGCCGCGCCGCTGGCTATCGGCGGCGATTAAGCGTAACCCGTTGACGGGATTGGCGCCGGCCCGCCGAATCCGCTAATTTCTTTGCCACAATTTGGCGCGATCTTCCGGGCATGGCTCCCTGCCCGCCCCACGCGGCTGCTCCCGCCCACTGAAACGGAGAACACCATGCCAACGATCGCCCTGGTTGACGACGATCGAAATATCCTTGCCTCGGTATCCATTGCCCTCGAATCGGAAGGTTACCGCGTCCAGACCTATACGGATGGCGCATCGGCCCTCGACGGGCTCCAGAACGCGATTCCCGGATCTCGCGATCCTCGATATCAAGATGCCGCGAATGGACGGCATGGAACTGCTTCGCCGTCTGCGCCAGAAGACCGACCTGCCGGTCATCTTCCTGACCTCCAAGGACGACGAGATCGACGAGTTGTTCGGCCTCAAGATGGGCGCCGACGACTTCATCAAGAAACCCTTCTCGCAGCGCCTGCTGGTCGAGCGGGTCAAGGCGGTGCTCCGCCGCTTCCAGCCGCGCGACGCCAGCCAGCCCAAGCAGGGCGAGGCCGCCCAGGTTCTCGATCGCGGCGCCTTGTCAATGGACCAGGAACGCCATACCTGCACATGGAACGCAAAGCCGGTAACCCTGACGGTGACCGAGTTCCTGATCCTCTACGCGCTGGCCCATCGGCCCGGCGTCGTCAAAAGCCGCAACGCGCTGATGGACGCGGCCTACGACGATCAGGTCTATGTCGACGACCGCACGATCGACAGTCACATCAAGCGGCTGCGCAAGAAGTTCAAGCTGGTCGATCCCGAATTCGACATGATCGAGACGCTGTATGGGGTCGGATACCGCTTCAAGGAGGTCTGACCGCGCTCGTACGGTCCGACGCTGGAGATGAATGACGGCCAGAGCCGAAAACCAGCCTTTGACCGATGCCCCGGAGGGGCGGCCTGTCAGCCGGGCCAAGCGTATTCTTGCCGGCTTCAGCCGCTTCATCGGGCTTCACGTCTTTTCGAGCCTGACGCGAAGGATCATCGTCCTTAACCTCGTGGCGCTGGTCCTTCTCGTCGCCGGCATCCTCTACCTCAATCAGTTTCGGGCGGGACTGACCGAGGCGCGGGTGCAGAGCCTGCAGACCCAGGGTGAAATCATCGCCGGGGCGATCGCCTCCTCGGCGACGATGGATTCCGATTCCAGCAATATCGATCCGAAGATGCTGCTCGACCTCGAGGCCGGGCAGAGCCTGTCGCCGGTCGACCAGGTGTTCGACGCCTATGAATTCGCCATCAATCCCGAACGCGTCGCGCCGATCCTGCGCCGGCTGGTCTCGCCGACCCGGACGCGGGCGCGGATCTACGACCGCGACGGGACGCTGGTCGCCGATTCCAGCCATCTCTACGCCCGCGGCCAGATCCTCCGCTTCGACCTGCCGCCGCCGGCCGTCCAGGAACCGTCGCTGCTCGAGCGCTTCTGGCACACGATCAATCAGTGGCTGCAGCGATCCGACCTGCCGGTCTATCAGGAGCTCGGCGGCGCCAACGGCAAGGGCTATCCGGAGGTCATCCGCGCCCTCGACGCCTCGTCGCAGAGCGTCGTGCGGGTCACCGAACATGGCGAGCTGATCGTCTCGGTCGCGGTTCCGATCCAGCGCTACCGAACCGTCTACGGCGCGCTGCTCCTGTCCACCGAAGGCGGCGACATCGACGCCATCGTCTATGCCGAGCGGCTCGCCATCGTCCGCGTCCTGGTCGTCGTGGCAACCGTCACGGTCCTGTTGTCGATTCTGATGGCGGGGACGATCGCCGCCCCGCTCCGCCGCCTCGCCGACGCCGCCGACCGGGTCCGCGGCGGCGTCCACACCCGGCCCGAGATCCCCGACTACAGCCATCGCGGCGACGAGATCGGCCATCTCAGCCTGGCGATCCGCGAGATGACCAGCTCGCTCTATAACCGCATCGAGGCGATCGAGAGCTTCGCCGCCGACGTCGCCCACGAACTCAAGAATCCGCTGACGTCGCTGCGGAGCGCGGTCGAGACCCTGCCGCTCGCCAGGACCGAGGAAGCCAAGACCCGCCTCGCCACCATCATCCAGCATGACGTGCGCCGCCTCGACCGGCTGATCAGCGATATCTCCAACGCCTCGCGTCTCGACGCCGAACTTGCCCGCCAGGACGCCGCCCCGGTCGACCTGCGACGGGTGCTGGAAACCGTCGTCCAGATGGTCCGCGACACGACGCCGGACGACGGCCCCGGCATCAAGCTCCATGTCGAGGAGGCCGAGCCCGAGACCTATTTCGTCTCCGGTCACGACATCCGGCTCGGCCAGGTCTTCAACAACCTGATCGACAATGCCCGCTCCTTCTGCCGCAAGGATGGCATCGTCAACGTCACCCTGACCGCCAAGGCGCGGACTCTCAAGATCACTGTCGACGACGACGGCCCGGGCATCCGCTCCGACCAGTTCGAGCGGATCTTCGAGCGCTTCTATACCGACCGGCCGGAAGGCGAGTCCTTCGGGCAGAATTCCGGCCTCGGCCTTTCGATCTCCAAGCAGATCGTCGATGCCCACAGGGGGCGGATCATGGCCGAGAACCGGACCCGGCCGAGCCCGACGGCCGGAGAGCCGCCCGAGGTGCTCGGCGCGCGCTTCACCGTCACCCTGCCGCGGACGTGAGCGGGTCCCCGACGATCCACGCCAGCGCCGTCCTCGTCGGCGAGGCGGGGGTGCTGATCCGCGGCGCCGCCGGCAGCGGCAAATCCTCGCTCGTGCTTGGTCTGCTGGCGAACGAAGCCACCAGCGCATGGCTGGTTGCCGACGACCGGGTCGGCGTCGCGGTCCATCACGGCCGGCTGGTCGCCACCGTGCCGCCGGAAATCGCGGGAATGCTGGAAATCCGCGGCCAGGGCATCGTCGAGCGTCCGTATGTCTCGCCGGTCGTCATCCGGCTGGTGGTCGATCTGCTGCCGATCGCCGCCTGCCCGCGCATGCCCGAAGCCGGCGACCTGACGACGACAATCGACGGCCTGGCGCTGCCGCGGCTGATGCTGCCGGTCGCTGCAGCGGACGGCGCGGCGCGGGTGCTGGCGGCGCTGGCCGGGGCGAAAGGCCGGCGCGGCACGTGATTGGCCCCCGCGTCCTCTTCCCCTCTTGCGTTGCGGAATCGTTCGGTCAAGATAGCGCGCCGGGCGACGACCCCGTCAAACCGTCGGGCACCGCCGTGCCCGGAGCAGAGCACAAGGCGAGGAAGCCACACACTGATGATCGGACTTGTCCTCGTCACGCACGGCAAGCTCGCCGTGGAATTCCGTTCCGCGCTCGAACACGTCGTCGGGCCCCAGACCCAGATCGAGACGGTGTCGATCGGCCCCGACGACGACGTCGAGAGGCGCCGGCAGGACATTCTCAAGGCGGTCGGGCGGGTCAATGACGGCTCGGGCGTCATCCTGCTCACCGACATGTTCGGTGGCACGCCGTCCAATCTGGCGATATCGGTGATGGAGGCCGGCACCGTCGAGGTGATCGCCGGGGCCAACCTGCCGATGCTGATCAAGCTCGCCAGCGTACGCGGCGAGAAGCCGCTCGCCGAGGCGATCGCCGACGCCCAGGATGCCGGCCGAAAATACATCAACGTCGCCAGCCAGGTCCTGAACGGGAAGTGATGCGAAGCGCAGCCACAGGTCTGCTTCGACAGGATCTCGCCATCTGCAACAAGCGCGGCCTGCACGCCCGGGCGGCAGCGCGTTTCGTCCAGTGCGCCGAGCGCTTCGACGCCGAGATCACCGTCAGCAAGGACGGCAACACCGTCGGCGGCACCTCGATCATGGGGCTGATGATGCTGGCGGCGGGCCCCGGCTCGTCGATCCGCGTCACCGCGGAAGGACCGGAAGCGCAGGAAGCCCTGGCGGCGCTGGCCGAACTGGTCGCCGATCGCTTTGGCGAAGAGGCGTAGGTCCGGGACGCACCTGCGCACGGCGGCGGCGCGGTGACGGAATCTCGTGGTTTGCGGCTATGCGACGGCGCTGCGGCAAGCACGATCGATGGCATTCAGTGCGAACCGTGTCTGGTCCGGATCCGGCGTGACGTTTCGCCGGGGGCGCACCGAGGCGCGCTCCCCGGGTTCAGATCACGATGAAGTCGTCGTGGTGGAGGCTGGTCCCCTTGTCGACGTTGGCGAACAGCGTCGGATGGTTCGTCTTGTCACCGTTCTTGGCATAGAACAGCGCGCCGTCGCCCTTGTGGTAGCTGATCTTCTCGGTCGTGTTGTGCGGGTTGCCCTTGGTGAAGTATTTGCCCTTCAGGGTGCCGGGATCGCCGATGCCCTTGAAGATGTCGCTGTCGAGGGCGATCAGGTCGTTGCCCTTGCCGTAATCGGTGATCGTGTCGACGTTGCCGTTGCCGAGCTTGGTGTCGAAGATGAATGTGTCCGGCCCCTTGCCGCCGGTCATCTTGTCCTTGTCGAGCCCGCCGTCGAGGCTGTCGCCTCCCTTGCCACCCTTGAGCCTGTCGTTGCCGTTGCCGCCGTCGACGCTGTCGGCGTCGTTGCCGCCCTTGATGAAATCCTTGCCCCTGTTGCCGTTGAGCGTGTCCTCGCCGGCGCCGCCGTCGATCGTGTCGCCGCCCTTGCCGCCGTTGATCGTATCGTTGCCGTCGTTGCCGGCGAGAAGGTCGCTGCCATTGCCGCCGTCGATGTCGTCGTCGTCGTCGCCGCCGTTGACGACATCCTTGCCGTCGTCGCCGCTGATGGTGTCGTCGCCGCCGTTGCCGTTGATCGTGTCGTTGCCGTCGTCGCCGGTGATGTCATCGGCACCGCCGAGGCCCGAAAGATCGTCGTTACCGCCGTTGCCCAGGATCAGGTCGGGGCCGTCGGTGGGGAATGGCTGGCCCGGGACGGTCGTCGTGGCATTCACCAGATCGGGACCGTCGGTGCCGATGATGATGGCGTTGTAGGTTGCCGTCAGAACCAAGTCGTTGCCGTCGCCGCCGACATAGCTGACGGCGAAGGCGCGGCCGCCGGCGAAGACTGTGTCGCCCTCGTCGACACCGGCGAACGTGCCGGCAATGGCGTCGGCGCCATCATTGTCGATCAGGGTGAAGACGTCACCGATGGCGGGATCGAAGCCGTTGACCAGCATCAGGTCCAGGGCCGCCCCGGCGAGCGCGACGGTGCCGTTGACGACGAGCTGGTCGTAGCCGGAACCAGCGGTTTCGCCGCCGATCTCGGCCTGGAAGGCGGCGGTGGCGGCAAGGGTGAGGGCGCCGGTGGTGAGGATCCCGGTGCTGGCGCCGGGCGCGAGAATGCCGGCGACCTGGGTCTGGCCGAGCGTGCCGTTGCCGCCAAGGGTTCCGCCCACCCCGACGATGGTCCCGGCATCGGCGATCGCGCCGTCGACCCGCAGCAGCCCCGTGATCACGGTCATGTCGCCGACGAAGTTGCCGTTGTCGCCGCCAATGATCAGGGCGCCGGAGCCGTCCTTGACGAGGCTGCCGTCGCCGGCGATGGCGTCGTCGCCGGCGATAGTGCGGGTATTGCCGCTCGAGATCGCCAGGGTCGTGCTCGCCGAACCGTGCAGGAACATGACGGTCCCTTGCGCCTGGCCGTCGGTGGCGCCGCCGACGCCGCCGGTGGTGCCGGCGGTGACGCCGTAGCTGCCGGTGAAGTCGCCGTCGTTGATGATCAGCGTGCCGCCGTCGCGAACGAAGATCGCCCCGCCCAGCGCCGCACCGCCGCCGCCGTCGGAATAGTTGAACAGGGTCAGCAGCCCGGTTCCGCCCTTGCCGGCGAAATCACCGCCGTCGCCGCCAAGTCCCGAGCCGGCACCGCCGCCGCCGCCGCCGAAGCCGCCTTCACCGCCCGGAACATTTATGTTGCCGCCGCCGCCGCCACCGAAGCCGCCGCCGCCGCTTGGAATCTGGTCCTCTGGCGTCGCCGCACCGCCGGTGCCGCCACCGCCGCCGAAGTCGCCACCGTCGCCGCCCGTCAGGTACGGCCCGCCATTGATAGGAGACGATTCGCCGCCGCCGCCGCCGCCGCCGAGGCCGCCGTGACCGCCGTTTCCCCTGCCTTGCCCGGCACCGCCGCCGCCGCCGGAATCGCCGGCATCGCCGCCGGCACCACCCGGATTGCCCCCAAGCCCGGCCCCACCCCCGCCGCCGCCACCGCCCAGGGTGGTCGCCGGAAAGCCCCCAACATGGCCGGAGCCGCCGCCGTCGCCGCCTTCGGTCAAGCCGCCGGCGCCGCCAACGTTGTTTTGTCCGGTCCCGCCATCGGTCGTCGCGCCGCCGCCACCGCCGCCGCCGAGGCCGTTCCCGTCGCCGCCGTCACCGCCGTCACCCTGTTGGCCACCACCACCGCCGGCGCCCCAGCCGTAATTGCCCCAGACGCCGCCATCGCCGCCATCGCCGAATTCGCCGCCGCCACCGCCGGACGAGCCGATGCCGTCGCCGCCGTCACCCTCATAGCCACCGCCGCCGCCGGCGCCGTAGAGGCCATTGCCGCCATCGCCGCCAAGCCCGCCGCCGCCGCCGCCGGCGAAGTACACGATCGAGGGAATCCCATTGCCGCCGTTGCCGCCGATCGCCGCGGCATCCTCGATCACCAGGTTGGTGACGGCTACGGTCGCCCCCTGGTTGACGAACACCGCCGCGCCGGCGCCAAGGCCGCCGCCGCCAGCACCGGCCGGTCCGGTTGCGTCGCCGCCGTCGCCGCCCTTTGCCAGCGCATTGGCGATCGTCACGTCGTTGATCGCGACGTTGCCGCTTTCGGCGAAGAACACCCGGCCGGTGTTCTGGGCATCGATGGTGGAGCCGTTGCCGTCAAAGGTGATGGTGTGGACGAGGTCGCCGCGGATCATCGGAAGCGACTGGGTCAGGGCGATGTCGCCGTCGATTTCGATGACATAGTCGTCGGATGTCGACCCGCTCACCGCGAACTCGTTGGAAACCTGGAAGATCGCGTCGCGCAGGCCAGCTTCGTCGCTGACCGAGATGATGGTTGTCATCGGTGGGTCCCCTGACTGCCGGGCCGGCGGGACCGGCGCAAAGCGATGGCCTTACCGACGGGTAACAGCCGCGTGCGCGTCCTAGAGAGCAACGCCGCGGCCCCAGATCCGGCGCCCCCCTCGTTGAGTGCGCGAGTCGCGCGAGGGAGCACCGATGCATGCTGCCGTCATTTCTGCACACGCAATCCTTTGCGGCAACCGCGCCGCTCGGTTGCAGGCCGCTACATGTCGGCTTGGTTTCCAGAAAATTGACATAAAGAAATCTTTATATCCTTATTGCCCGATGAGCGGCGCGGCGCTATAACCGCGCTCAAATACCCCTTTTCACCTCCCGACCTGAGGAGCCCGGAATGCCGGAATTCAATGATTACGTGGTCAAGGACATCGGCCTCGCCGATTGGGGCCGCAAGGAAATCTCGATGGCCGAGACCGAGATGCCGGGCCTGATGGCGACGCGCGAGGAGTATGGCCCGTCGCAGCCGCTGCGCGGCGCCCGCATCGCCGGCTCCCTGCACATGACGATCCAGACCGCCGTGCTGATCGAGACGCTGCAGGCGCTCGGCGCCGACGTCCGCTGGGCCTCGTGCAACATCTACTCGACCCAGGACCATGCCGCCGCGGCGATCGCCGCCGCCGGCACGCCGGTCTTCGCCTACAAGGGCGAGAGCCTCGAGGACTACTGGGACTATTGCCACCGTATCTTCGAGTGGGCGGACGGCGGCACCGCCAACATGATCCTCGACGACGGCGGCGACGCGACCCTGCTCCTTCACCTCGGCATGCAGGCGGAGACCAATCCTTCGGTCATCGCCCACCCGACCAACGAGGAGGAAGAGGTTCTCTTCGCCACCATCAAGAAGCAGCTGGCCGAGAAGCCGGGCTGGTACACGAAGTTCGCCGAGAACATCAAGGGCGTCACCGAGGAGACCACCACCGGCGTCCACCGGCTCTACCAGATGGCCAAGGAAGGCCGCCTGCTCTTCCCGGCGATCAACGTCAACGACTCGGTGACCAAGTCGAAATTCGACAACCTCTATGGCTGCCGGGAATCGCTGGTCGACGGCATCCGCCGCGGCACCGACGTGATGATGTCCGGCAAGACCGCGATGGTCTGCGGCTACGGCGATACCGGCAAGGGCTCGGCCGCCAGCCTGAAGAGCGCCGGCTGCCGCGTCCTGGTCGCCGAGGCCGATCCGATCTGCGCCCTGCAGGCGGCGATGGAGGGCTTCGAGGTCACCACCATGGAGGACGCCGCGCCGCAGGCCGACATCTTCGTCACCGCCACCGGCAATGTCGACGTCATCACCATCGACCACATGCGGGCGATGAAGCACCGCGCCATCGTCTGCAACATCGGCCACTTCAATTCCGAGATCCAGATCGCCGCGCTCAGGAACCTCAAGTGGCACAACGTCAAGCCGCAGGTCGACGAGGTCGAGTTCCCCGACGGCAAGCGCATCATCCTCCTGTCGGAGGGACGGCTGGTCAATCTCGGCAACGCCACCGGCCATCCGAGCTTCGTCATGTCGGCGAGCTTCACCAACCAGACGCTGGCCCAGATCGAGCTGTTCACCAAGCCGGACGAGTACAAGAAGGAGGTCTATATCCTCCCGAAATTCCTCGACGAGAAGGTCGCCCGACTGCATCTCGACAAGATCGGGGTCAAGCTCACCGAGCTTTCCGACAGGCAGGCCAAATACATCGGCGTGCCGACCAACGGCCCCTACAAGCCGGATCATTACCGCTATTGAGCGGCGGCCGGGATCGGCTTTCCGGTCCCCGACGACATCCGACGATATCGCGACGGCGGGCCCGCAAACCCGCCGTCGTTTTCATATTGATGCGGGCTCGCCGGCGACGGCACCACGACACGAGCCGGCCCGGTCGCTCGACGTCGACCGGAACGGCGGTTTCCGCGACCCGCCAATCGCCTCCGCTTCGCGCTGAACGCCGACGGCAATTATCCGCCGTTCACCACCCCTCTGACCGCGACCGCGCCCCGGCGGCGCCTGGGTCATCGCGGCATGCGGCAGGAAGCACAGCGCCGGCGGTCTTTCTCGGCAGGGACACTAGTCGAACATGAAATGATAGTACGTAATTGAAAGATGCTTATCGACATGAGCAACTTCCTGGAAGCCACCCTTTTCATTTGCGTTGTAATCGTACCACACAATCCCTTTTTTCGGATTGTACCCGAAATAATCGTCGCTATCCTTGGCGTGGCGGCCGATCCTTACATAATCCTGCTGCATATGCCCGACCCCGACATAACCGCTCGTGTAGATCGAATGACTAAAATGAAGAAAATCATCTTTGGTATTGAAGTCGACGATTTTATCTATATTGTTATTCGCGTATGGCGTCGTGTTGAATACAAAATTATCCGATCCCTTACCACCTTTCAATTTATCGCTGCCTGTGCCGCCATAGAGATAATCATTCCCCTTGCCTCCTATAATAACATCGTCACTTATTCCTCCATAAAGTAAATCGTCACCTTTCTGCCCGCGGATTTTCGATTGACCGGAGCCATAATAATTTAAATTATCGTCCCCCGTTCCTCCGTACAATTCCACGAATTTTACGCTTTCTGTTGTCATTATATTGCTCGAAAGCGTATCGTTTCCACCGCGTCCGTACATTTCAAAGTACAAACCGGTTTCTGTATTGTCTTTGCTGTCGCCGTTGTAGATTTCCGCTACCATGGGATCCTCACCACATTGCCGATCCTGCGCCGAACCCTTGAGGCCGGTTTACACACGTTTGGCCCTTCGTCGACCAGGCCCGGTTTTCGGATGCAGCCCACACTATAGGTCCCGGATCAGGCCCCGCATTCGCACGGACGAACCATGATTCTGCACCGGCCGGAGCCTTCGGGGAAGCCCCAAAATTCCGGCCGCGACAACGGCTTCGCCGTGCTCGCCGACAGGGGCGTTTCGTCTGGTGCGCCGCTGGCGACAGGGAACGCCGCGCCGCATCCAGCGGCCGACGGAGAGGAGACCGACCTTCGGCGAACAGAGCGCCGCGCGGGCTTTCGATGCCCGGCTGCCCGATTATGACCGGCCGCGGATGGCGGCGACATTCGGTGCGTCGGGGCCATCCCGATCGGCGGGCCGCTTGTCGCCGGCCGCCATCGCGCGGCGAAACGCCTCGAGCGTCTCGGCGCTGACATAGTGTTCGATGCCCTCGGCATCGAGCCGCGCCGTCTCGGCGCTGACGCCCAGCGACCGCAGGAAGGCCTCGACCGTCTGGTGCCGGGCCCGGCAGTCGTGCGCCACCCGCATCCCGGCCTCGGTGAGGAAGACGCCGCGATACGGCTTGCGCGTAATCAGGCCCTCGGTCTCCAGCCGCCCGAGCATCTTGGCGACGGTCGGCTGGGCGACGCCGAGCCGCGCCGCGATGTCGACCTGGCGCGCCTCGTTGCCGTCCTCGATCAGGTCGGCGATCAGTTCGACATAGTCCTCGATCAGCGCCGAACGCCGCGCCTCGCGGGTCTGGCGGAAGCCTTCCGAATGGGTATCCGCATCCGGAAGCGGCTTGGCGCGGGGGACGGATCGATCTCTGGCGGGCACGCGCCGCGCCTCCTGTTTGCCGGCGAATTAAATCGTCGATGCGATTTTATAGCAATTGCTCTGATTGTTCGACCTTATTCCAGTCGCCCGCCCGAATGCGACTGCGGCTGAGTCTCCCGGTGGCCGTTGGGGCGTTCGAAACCGGGCGCGTCAAGGTCGGCACAAGTGTCCTTAGCGATCGGCGCCGTTGCCGCGTCCGTGATTTCAGGGCATGCGGCAGTGCCCGCTCGGCCCGCCAGGCAGCGGGCCGAAACGTGGTCTAGCGAGCAACCCGACGGACCAGGTAGCCAAGGCGTGGTGTGCCACGCGCGAAAATGGCGCGTTGCGAGACCTACTTCGGGAAGGACAGCGCCGGCGGGTCCATGTTCGGCTTGAGCGGCGCGGTGGCAATTTCCTTGGCGTCGAGGTCGAAGCTCTTCAGGTCGATGCCGCGCAAGACCTGATCGTCATAGCTCTTGACGTAATAGTGGACATTCTTGAGGTCGGCGACCGTCGTCCACTGGGTGTATTCCAACGGCGACTTGTCGTCGCTCTCCCCCGGCCGGATCCAGCCGACCGGAATGTCGAAATTGTTGGCGACATGCTCGGCCAGCCGCACGCTGTCTGTGCCGCTCGCCACCGGTTGGACGGAGAGGACATAGCCGAGCGCGCGGATGAAGCGCGACGGCGGCGTCGGATCGCCGGGAATGCCGAGCAGGCCGGAGCCCTGCCCGAAGGAGGCGAAGGTCTGACCGTCGACCTTGAGCGGCGGCGCGTTGTCGGGCGACAGCTTGACGTAGTTCTTGAGGTTGGTGAGGTGCCAGCTGAACTCCGGCGAATTGGTCATCACCCCGAGCGGGTTGTCATAGACGGTCAGCTTGCCGTCGACGGGCTCGATGACCAGCGAGGCGCCGGTCGCATCGTGGAGCGTGTAGTGAAACGGCGGGACCATGCCCATGTCCGGCTCCTCGACGCCAACGATCGAAATGCCCCCGAGGCCGGCTTTCACCTCGGCGACGGTGGCGAAATTTGTCAGCGCCCAGGTCAGGAAGTCCCACGGCGCCATGGCGCCGTCCGGGTTCGCGGTCTTCGGATCGGCATAACCGACATAGTCCGGGAAGTAGAGGATGCCGCCGGTAAGGCCCTTCTCGTTCATGCCGTCGGTGAGGACCGGCATGCCGAACGCATTGAGGCCGACGGCGGCGTATTTCGACTTCCACGACATGCCGCCGCCGAGCTTGCCGTCCGGACCGGTGGCGCTCAGCCCATATTGCCGCGGAATGACGATGGCGCTGGAGTCGAGCTTGAAGCCGAACTCCATCGTCCGACCGTAGTACGGAGCACCGCCGCTGTCGTGGATCAGGAAGCTGGTGCAGGCCTGCGCCGGCAGCGGCACCAGCGCGATGGCCATCGTGGCCCCAAGCAGCCCGCGGGTGAGCGACATCATCAACTTGCCAGCCACCTCGGCCTCCTATTATTGCATTGCACCGTCGATAGCTCCCCGCGCCTTTCCCATCCCTTAAGAGGCGCGATCGGATTGGAGGCGGATCATGATTTCGCTGCCCTTCGCGGGGTTCCGCCGGAGAGCCTTGTCAATGGAGTATAGCATAGTGTATAAACTTGACCCTTGGCGCGGATCGTCGGCGCCCAATGCGTTGCCCTGGAGTGAGTATCCGCTTGATGTCTGGTGCCCGAATCCGCGTTCCGTCGCGCGCCGCATGGAAATTCTCCGAGCCGGAGGACGACTACCTTCCGAGCCTGCCCGAATCCCACGCGACGATCCGGGTCGCGCCGGGCGGCTCGTGGATCCGCCGGCTGTTCGCCTTTGCCGGCCCCGGCTACATGATCTCGGTCGGCTATATGGACCCCGGCAACTGGGCGACCGATCTCGCCGGCGGCTCGCAATTCGGCTACACGCTGCTGTCGGTGATCATGCTGTCGAACCTGATGGCGATCCTGCTGCAGGCGCTGGCGGCGCGGCTCGGCATCGCCACCGGACGCGACCTCGCGCAGGCCTGCCGCGACCATTATTCCCGCCCCGTCAACCTCGCCCTCTGGGCGGCCTGCGAACTCGGAATCATCGCCTGTGACCTCGCCGAGGTGATCGGCACCGCGATCGCCCTGCAGCTGCTCTTCGGCATCCCGCTGATCGGCGGCGCGCTGATCACGGCGCTCGACGCGTTTCTGGTGCTGCTGCTGATGAACAAGGGCTTCCGCTGGCTCGAGGCCTTCGTCATCGCCCTGCTGATCGTCATCGCCGTCTGTTTCGCGATCCAGATCGTCGCCGCCGCGCCGCCGGTCGCCGCGATGCTCGCCGGCTTCATCCCGTCGCCCGAGATCGTCACCAACCCGGCGATGCTCTACATCGCCATCGGCATCATCGGGGCGACGGTGATGCCGCATAACCTCTATCTGCACTCGTCGATCGTCCAGACCCGCGCCTATGAGCGGGACGAGACCGGGCGGCGCGACGCGATCAAATGGGCGACGATCGACAGCACCGTCGCGCTGATGATCGCGCTGTTCGTCAACGGCGCCATCCTGGTCGTCGCCGCCGCCGTCTTCCACGACAGCGGCCACACCGAGGTCGCCGAGATCGACCAGGCCTACCAGTTGCTGTCGCCGTTGCTCGGCCTCGGTATCGCCTCGACGCTGTTCGCGGTGGCGCTGCTCGCCTCCGGCCTCAACTCGACCGTGACGGCGACGCTGGCCGGACAGATCGTCATGGAAGGCTTCCTCCGGCTGCGCATCCCCAACTGGGCGCGCCGGCTCCTGACCCGCGGGCTGGCCATCGTCCCGGTCATCGTCGTCACCGCCCTCTATGGCGAGCGGGGGACGGGCCAGCTCCTGATCCTCAGCCAGGTCATCCTGTCGATGCAGTTGCCCTTCGCCGTCATCCCGCTGGTCCGCTTCGTCTCCGACCGGCGGAAGATGGGCGCGCTGGTCATCCCGCCCTGGGTGGCGGTCATCGCCTGGATCGTGGCGACGATCATCGTCGTCCTCAACGTCAAGCTGCTCTACGACACCGTGTTCGGCTGAACGGCGGGGGCAGGCGAAGCCGTTCGGCATCCCGGCCCGGCGCGCTTACAAGCCGCCGGTTTGTCGGTATTGTCCGGCGACGCGACCGCCATCGAACCCGCGGCGCCCAAGCGAGGAGCACCGTCCCGTGTCAGCCCTTCCCACGACGTCCCGGCCGTGCGCGCTGGTCACCGGCGCATCCTCCGGCATCGGCCGGGTCTTCGCCGAACGGCTCGCCCGCGACGGTCATGACGTGATCCTCGTCGCACGCCGGCGCGACCGGCTGGAAGCGCTTGCGCGGCAGCTCGAAAAGGGCGGCGCCCGCGCCGAAGTGATCGTCGCCGACCTGACCACGCCCGAGGGGCTGGCGGAGGTCGAAGCGCGGGCGACGGCCGGCGACGTGACGATGCTCGTCAACAATGCCGGCTTCCAGACCTACATGCCCTTCGTCGAGCTCGATCCGGATCGCGCCGAGGCGCAGATATTCGCACAGGTGACGGCCGTCGTCCGGCTCTGCCGCGCTGTGCTGCCGGCGATGCTCGCCCGCGACGACGGCGCCATCGTCAACGTTTCCTCGACGCTCGCCTTCAGCGCCGGCATGCGAGCCGCCCACCTGCCGAAGCGCGCGACCTATGCCGCGACCAAGGCCTTCGTCAACGCCTTCACCGAAATCCTCGCCGTCGAACTCGCCGGCACCGGCGTCAAGGTTCAGGTCCTCTGCCCCGGCGTCGTCCGCACCGAATTCCACAATGTCGGCGACGAGCCGCTGCTGCGGCCGAAGGTTCCGGTGATGGAGCCGGAGGACGTGGTGACCGCCTCGCTCGCTGCCCTCGCCCTTGGCGACGTCGTCTGCCAGCCGGCGCTCGTCGACCGCGAACTGATCGACCGCGAACGCGAGGCCCGCCACGCGGTCTTCGGCGCCGGGATGAGCGCCGAGCTGTCGCCACGCTATCGCGACGCGAAGCCGGACTGAACGCGGTACGGGATGTCGACCGGCAGCAAGTCGGCCGACAAGTCGGTCGTCGTCTGGACGGCGGCCGACTGACCTGTCGGCGGGCGATTCGAGCCCGGCTGGCATGGCCGGCAGCGTCGGATCGAATGATCGACTCATCGTTCAATCGCGGTCGGTGGGATTTTTCTCGCCACAACGCTTCACACGCGATTCCGCAACCGGTTAGAGTGGGCTGATTCGCGAGGGCGTCGGCAGCCTCGCGTCGCGGAGCGGGCGTATCCCTCTTGTGCTGCGGGGAGCGTGCCGGAAAGGGGCCATTCGCATGCACGGATATGGCGGCAAAACGGTCGCGGACAGCGCCGGTTTACGTACCGCCATCTTCGTCACCGCCGCCGGATTCCTTGCCGGCACGGCACACGCGGCGGTCGCACCCGACAGCGCCGCCGAGCCGCTGGCCGCCGTCGACATCATCCTGCTTGTCATGCTGGTCGGAACGGTCAGCTTCGCCGTCATCAGTGCCATCGCTCTGATGCGGGCCCGCAATCGGGCCGAGATCGAAAACGTCGAGCTGCGGCTTCAGGTCGCCGACCTCAAGGCCAAGGCCGACCGGGCCGAAGCGCTCGTCAACAACATCGACGAACGGCTCGTCGCCTGGGGCAGCAACGACGACGCGCCCCTCGTCGCCGGCCGGCTGCCTGTCGAGGCCGGCGTTCCGGGCGATCGGGCCGCCTTCCTCGCCTTCGGCACCTGGCTCAAGCCGGAATCCGCGGCGCGCATCGACCAGGCGGTGGCGCGGCTTCGAGAGTTCGGCGAAGCCTTCGAGCTGACGGTCGCCACCAGTGCCGGTCGGCTGATCGAGGCATCCGGCCACACCATCGGTTCGGCCACCGTCGCGCGCTTCCGCGATCTCGACGGCGACCGTCTCGCCCGCGCCGACCTCGAGGCCCGCTACGACCTGCTCGAGGCCGAGGTCGAGGCGATGCGGGCGATGTTCTCCGTCGCGCCGATGCCGATCTGGCTTCGCGATGAGACCGGCCGGCTGGTCTGGGTCAACGCCGCCTATGCCGCAGCCGTCGAGGCCGCCGACGAGACCGACGCGGCCGCGCGCAGTCTCGAACTGCTCGACAGCGCCGCGCGCCAGTTGATCCGCGACGGCCACAAGTCGGAGTCGATCTTCCTCAAGCGCCTGCCGGCGATCGTCGCCGGGTCGCGGCACATCTTCGACGTTACCGACGTCGACACGCCGAATGGCAGCGGCGGCATCGCCATCGACGTCAGTGGCGCGGAAGCGGCCGAGGCGGCGCTCCGCCGCGAGATCGACTTCAACGCCCGGACCCTCGACCAGTTGGCGACGGCGGTGGCGATCTTCGGGCCCGACCGACGGCTGAAATCCTACAATGCCGCCTATCGCGGCCTGTTCGACCTCGAACCGGCCTTCCTCGATTCGCGCCCCGACGACAATGCCGTGCTCGACCGTCTTCGCGCCGCGCGCAAGCTGCCGGAACAGGCGGATTTCAAGACCTGGCGCGCCGACCTCTTCTCCGCCTACCAGTCGGTCGAGACCCGGGAACAGATCTGGCACCTGCCCGACGGCCAGACCCTCAGGGTCATCGCCAATCCCAATCCGCAAGGCGGGATGACCTGGGTCTATGAGAATGTCACCGAACGCCTCGACCTCGAGAGCCGCTACAACGCGCTGATCCATGTTCAGGGCGAGACCCTCGACCATCTCGCCGAAGGCGTCGCCGTGTTCGGCTCCGACGGGCGGCTGAGGCTGCATAATCCATCCTTCGCCGCCATCCTCGACCTGGAGCCGACGGTGCTGGAAGGCCGCCCGCATGTCTCCGACATCGTCAGGGCCTGCCGGCAGCCGGGCGACGACGACAAGGACTGGAACAGCTTCACCACCTGCGTCGCCGGGCTCGACGAAAGCCGGGCAAGCTTCGCCGGACGGATGGAGCGCGCCAACGCGCGGGTCATCGACTACGCCTCGGTGCCGCTGCCGGACGGCCAGACCATGGTCACCTTCGTCGACGTCACTGATACGGTGCAGGTCGAGCGCGCCCTGGTCGAGCGCAACGAGGCGCTGGAAACCGCCGACGCGATCAAGAACGCCTTCATCCACCACGTCTCCTACGAGCTGCGCTCGCCGCTCACCAACATCATCGGCTTCACCCAGCTTCTCGCCGATCCCCGCGTCGGGCCCCTGACCAAGAAGCAGAGCGAATATCTCGGCTACGTCATGTCGTCGAGCGGCGCGCTGCTGGCCATCGTCAACGACATTCTCGACCTCGCCACCGTCGATGCCGGGATCATGGAACTCGACCTCGGCGAGGTCGATGTCCGCGACACCGTCGCCGCGACGATCGAGGGCGTCAAGGACCGCATCTCGGAAGGCGATGTCCACATCGAGACCCGGGTCCCCGACGATATCGGCACCATCATTGCCGACGGCACCCGGGTTCGTCAGATCCTGTTCAACCTGCTCGCCAACGCCATTGCCTTCTCGCCGGACGGCGGCCGGGTCGTCGTCGAGGCGCGGCGCAACGGCAACTCCATCGCCCTTTCGGTCAGCGACGAAGGGCCGGGCATGCCGGCCGACTTCCTCGATACCGCCTTCGATCGCTTCGCCAGCCAGCCGCGAGGCTCGGCGCGCGGCGGCGCCGGTCTGGGGCTCGCCATCGTCAAGAGCTTCGCGGAGCTGCATGGCGGCACGGTCGAGATCGAGTCCGAGGAGGGCAAGGGATCGCGGGTCACCTGCCGGCTGCCGGTCCGCCCCGGCATCGCCGCCGCAGCCGCGGAATAGGCCGGGATGACCACAGCAGGCACGCGGAAACCCGCGAAAATGGTCTCGCGTCCTTCGAGGCTCCGCTTCGCGGAGCGCCTCAGGATGGCGAGGTGGAGGCCATCGCGACGAGACGGCAAAGCCGTGGTAATCCACTCCGCGTCGTAGTCCCTTCCCGTCGTCATTCACGCCAGCCTCGCCATCCTGAGGTGCGAGGGCGGAGCCCGAGCCTCGAAGGACGCACCAAACCGTGACGCACGCATGTTTCCCCTGACCATCGACCTTGCCGACGAGGCCGCGACCGACCGCTTCGCCGAGGATGTGGCGGCCTGCCTCGCGCCCGGCGACGTGATCGCCCTGTCGGGCGGGCTCGGCGTCGGCAAGACGACCTTCGCCCGGGCGCTGATCCGCTCGCTCGCCGACGATCCCGACCTCGAGGTCCCGAGCCCGACCTTCACCCTGGCGCAGAGCTACGCGCTCGGGCCGGTGCCGGTCACCCATTTCGACCTCTATCGGCTGGCGAGCCCCGACGAACTCGACGAGCTCGGCCTCGAGGAAGCGCTTGGCCATGGCGCGGCACTCGTCGAATGGCCGGAGCGGGCGGGCCCGCTTCCCGGCGAACCGCTGACGATCGCCTTCGCCATCGCCGGCGACGGCCGCGACGCGACGCTTTCGGGCGGCGGCGACTGGCAGAAGCGCCTTGGCCGCAGCCTCGGCATCCGCCGCTTCCTCGACCGTGCCGGGTGGCCGCGGGCGAGCCGTCGGCACCTCCAGGGCGATTCCTCGACCCGGCGCTACGAGCGTATCCGCGACAACGGCCGGGGTGCGGTGCTGATGGACTGGCCGCCCCGCGGCGCGCCGCCCGCCGACGACCGCCGCGCCGCCTTCCGCGCCCGAAACGTCCGCGCCTTCGTCGCGGTCGATGCCGCGCTCCGCGACGCCGGCCTGTCGGCCCCGGATTTCTACGCCACCGACCTCGACGCCGGCGTCCTGCTGATGGAGGACTTCGGCGATGCAGGCATCCTGGCCGGCGACGACACCCCCGACCGGCAGCGCTACGGCGTCGTCATCGAGGCGCTGGCCGCCATCCACGCCGCGCCGCGCCCGGACGTGCTGCCGCTTCCCGACGGCGCCACGCACCGCCTGATGCCGCTGTCGCCGGAGGTGCTGTCGGCCGACATCGCGTTCTACGCCGACTGGTATCTCCCGCATGTCCTCGGCCGTCCGCCCGACGCAGACCTGCTCGCGGAGTTCCATGCGATATGGGACGCCCTCCACGCCCGCCTCGCCGACGCCGAGACCAGCTGGGTGCTGTTCGACGTCCAGTCGCCGAACCTCTTCTGGCTGCCGGAACGCGAGGGAATCCGCCGCATCGGCTTCATCGACTTCCAGGACATGTTCCTCGGTCCGGCCGCCTATGACGTCGCCTCGATCTGCCAGGACATGCGCGTCACCGTCCCGGAAAGCCTCGAAACGTCGCTCCGCGACCGCTACGTCGCGCTCCGCCGCGCCGCCAACCCGCGATTCGACGAGGAGGCCTTCCTTGCCGCCTATGCGATTCTCTCGGTCAGCCGGGCGCTCAAGAGCCTCGGCGTCTTCGCCCGGCTCGCCGACCACTTCGGCAAGCCCCGCTATCTTCAGCATGTTCCAAGACTCCGTGAATATCTCAAACGGAGTCTTGCCCATCCGGCCCTGACCGGCTACGCGCAGTGGTACCGGAGGGTCCTGCCTCCGTCAGCCTGACGTTTCGAGGGGCCTCTGCCTTGCCGACATTCACGCGACCGAAACGGGCGATGGTGCTTGCCGCGGGAATCGGCAAGCGGATGCGGCCGCTGACCGCCACCGTCCCGAAGCCCCTGATCGAGGTCCATGGCTCCTCGCTGATCGACCATGCCCTCGATGCCCTGGAAAGGGCCGGCGTCGAGGAGACGGTGGTCAATGTCCATTACCTGCCGACCCTGATCGAGGCCCACCTCGCCCGCCGCAAGGCAGGCCCGGCGATCATCATCTCCGACGAACGCAAGCAGCTCCTCGATACCGGCGGCGGCATCGTCAACGCCCTGCCGAAGCTCGGCCCCGATCCCTTCTATCTCCTCAACTCCGACTCCTTCTGGATCGAGGGCGCCCGCCCCAACCTCCACTGGATGGCGGCGAGCTGGGACGACGAGACCATGGACGCGCTGCTGCTGCTGGCGCCGACGGTGCGCTCGGTCGGCTATCACGGCGTCGGCGATTTCCGCATGGATCCCAATGGCGCGCTCCGCCGCCGGGCCGAGCGCGATGTCGCGGCCTTCGTCTATTCCGGCGCCGCCATCCTCCACCCGCGTTTCTTCGCCGACTGCCCCGAGGGGCCGTTCTCGCTCAACCTGCTCTTCGACCGGGCGATCGAGGCCGGGCGCCTCTATGGCGTGCGCATGGACGGGCTGTGGCTCCATGTCGGCACCCCGGAAGCCATTTCCGAAGCGGAGATGACGATCGCCGACAGCGCCGCCTGAGGCGCGCCGATGCCGGGACAACCGAAGGTCTTCTCGATCCCGGCCGGCGCCCCCTTCCTCGATGTCCTGGCCGACGCCTTCCTCGATGGCCGGCTCGCGCCCCTGCCCGAACCGCGCGACGACCCGCTGGCGCTGGCCGGCGCCACCATCCTGCTGCCGACCCGGCGCGCGGTCAGGGCGCTCCGCGAAGTTCTGGTCGAAAGGCTCGGCTCCGAGGCCGCGATCCTGCCCGACATCCGGCCGATCGGCGACGCCAGCGAGGAGGATCACCTGCTCGACCCGAGTGTCGAGGCGATCGCCGACCGGCTCGCCCTGCCGCCCTCGATCGGCCGGCTGCCGCGCCAGCTGGCGCTGACCCGATTGACGCTGGCCTGGGGCCGGGCGATCCGCGAGAATCGCTCGATCCTCGCCCTCCACGAGGACGAGCAACTGCTGATCCCGGCCTCGGCCGCCGACGCGGCGCGGCTCGCCGCCGACCTCGCCCGGCTGATGGACGACGTCGAGACCGCCACCGATATCGAAGCCGGCGTCGACCCGTGGACGGCGATCCAGGCGCTGGCGCCGGACGACCATGCCGGCTATTTCCAGATCACCCTCAACTTCCTCAAGATCGCCTTCGAGACCTGGCCGGCAATACCTCGCCGACAACCATGTCGTCGATCCGGCGGCGCGCCGCGACCACCTGATCCGCGAGGAGGCGAGGCGCCTCGAACCGGAGCCCGACCGCAGGGGCCGGTCATCGCCGCCGGCTCGACCGGCTCGATTCCCGCGACCGCCGAACTCCTCAAGACCATCGCCCACCTGCCGAATGGCGCGGTCGTGCTGCCCGCCCTCGACCGCGACCTCGACGACGCCGGCTTCGCGGCGATCGGCGGCGCCGGCACCTCGGCGCGCGCCCATGGTCACCCGCAATTCGGGCTGAAGCAGCTGATCGGCGCGCTTGGCGTCAGCCGCGACGAGGTCGTGCCGCTCGGCGACGTGGCGGAAGCGCTGGCGTTGCGCGCCCGCCTCGCCTCGGAGGCGCTGCGGCCGGCCGAGACCACCGACACCTGGGCCAGCTTCCGCATCGCCGGGCCCGATCCCCGCGCGGTCGAGACGGCGCTTGCCGGCGCCAGCCTGATCGTCGCCCGCAACGAGCAGGAAGAGGCGGTCGCCATCGCCATCGCCATCCGCGAAGCGCTGGAAAGCGCCCCGAAACGGATAGCGCTGGTGACGCCCGACCGGACGCTTGCCCGCCGGGTCGCGGCGGAGCTCGGCCGCTGGAACCTCGCGATCGATGATTCGGCCGGCGCCCGCCTCGACCTCCTGCCGGAGGGCATCTTCGCCCGCCTCGTCACCGAAGCCCTGATCGCCGACGACGATCCGGCGACGCTGCTGGCGCTCCTCAAGCATCCTCTCGCCGCCTTCGGCCTCGGCCGGGCGGAATGCCGGAAAGCCGCGCGCATCCTCGAAATCGCGGTTCTGCGCGGCCGGCGCGGCGGTTGCGGCCTGGCCGGGCTCGGCGATGCGCTGGCGGCGGCGCGCGGCGCGATCGATGACCGGACCGCCCGCCACGTCCCGCAGGCGCAGCGGCGGCTCTCCGACGCCGACTGGGGCCTTGCCGCGCGACTGGTCGGCCGGCTCGACGCGATCCTCGGTCCGGTCGCCGCCGCGCTTCGCGGCAAGACGTCCGTCGATTCGCCCGAGGCCGCCCGGCTCCTGCGCGACGCCCTCGTCGAGTCCGCCCGCGATCATGCCGGCGACGACATCGGGATGTGGAGCGGCGCCGGCGGGGAAGCGCTCGACCGGCTGTTGACCGGGCTGATCGAGGGGCCGGCGCTGGCGCTGACGCCGATGGAATTTCCGCCTTTCGTCGCCACCCTGATGAGCGAGGTGTCGGTGACCCGGCCCGCCGGCGCCGATCCCCGCATCCACATCTGGGGGACGTTGGAAGCCCGCCTGCAGTCGGCCGATCTCCTGATCCTCGGCGGCCTCGACGAGGGCGTCTGGCCGTCGGAGACCCGCACCGACCCGTGGCTGTCGCGGGCGATGCGGGCCGAGATCGGCCTGCCGCCGCCGGAGCGGCGGATCGGGCTTGCCGCCCATGATTTCGTCCAGGGCTTCGCCGCGCCGCGCGTGATCGTCACCCGGGCCGAGAAGCGCGGCGGCACGCCGACCGTCGCCTCGCGCTGGCTGCAAAGGTTCGAGGCGTTGGTCGGCGAAGCGGCGAGGCAGCGAATGGCCGACCGCGGCGCCGTTTATGTCGAGCTCGCCCGCGACATCGACCGCTGGACGCAAGGGCTCAAGCCAGTGAAGCGGCCCGAGCCCAAGCCGCCCCTCGACGTCCGGCCGCGCCGGCTTTCGGTCACCGAGATCGAGACCCTGGTCCGCGATCCCTATGCGGTCTACGCCAGGCACGTGCTGAAGCTGGAACCGCTCGATCCGCTCGGCCAGGCGCCGGATTATGCGCTGCGCGGTACGCTGATCCACGAGGCGATCGGCGATTTCTCGCAGGCCTGGACTGGGCCCTTCGACGCCGCCGCCCAAGACGCGCTGATCGCCTGCGGCCGCGCAACGCTTGCCCAGATCGCGGCTTTCCCCGACGTCCATGCCATCTGGACGATGCGGTTCGAGGCGATCGCCACCTGGCTGATCCGGTGGGAGGCGGAACGCGACCCGGAGATCGCCGAGCGCCACGCCGAGATCGAGGGGACGCACGAGATCGCCGCGCCGGCGGGCCTCTTCACCCTGCGCGGCCGCGCCGACCGCATCGACCTGCGCAAGGACGGGACGGTCGAGATCCTCGACTTCAAGACCGGCACGCCGCCGTCCGCCAAACAGGTGCTGGTCGGCTTCGCGCCGCAGATGGGGCTGGAGGCCGGCATGGTGCGCGCCGGTGCCTTCGGCCCGACCTTCGCGAACCGCACCATCGCCAATCTCGGCTGGATCGCCCTCGGTCAGGTCGAACGCGGCAAGCCGACCCGCTCCGCCGTCGAGGATGGCTACACCGCGGATGAGGTCGCGACCGAGAGCCTTTTGCGCCTCAACGCATTGGTCGCCGCCTATGACGACCCGGACCGCGCCTATGTCAGCCGCGCCCGGCCGATGTTCCAGCTGCGCTACGAGAGCCCCTACGACCACCTCGCCCGCGTCCGCGAATGGGCGCTGGTCGAAAGCGAAGAGGATATCGAATGGCTGCCGCCGCGAAGGCCGTAACGGTCGACAAGGCGACGCGACGCGCGCAGGCGGATGCCTCCGAATCCGCGCGCCTCGGCCTGGGTGTCGGCCAATGCCGGCTCGGGCAAGACCTATGTGCTGGCCCAGCGGGTGATCCGCCTGCTGCTCGCCGGCACCGATCCGGCCCGCATCCTCTGCCTGACCTTCACCCGCGCCGCCGCGGCCGAAATGGCCAAGCGGGTGTTCGAGACGCTGAGCGCATGGACGACGCTGCCGGACAACAAGCTGGCGAGCGAGATCACCCGCGTCGAAGGCAGGAAGCCCGACCCGGTCCAGCTCGCCGAGGCTCGGAAGCTGTTCGCCCGGGCGCTGGAGACCCCCGGCGGGCTGAAGATCCAGACCATCCACGCCTTCTGCGAACGCCTGCTCCACCAGTTCCCCTTCGAGGCCAATGTCGCCGGTCATTTCGAGGTCCTCGACCAGCGCGACGCCACCGCCTACACCGACACCGCGCGGCGCCGGGTTCTGGCCAAGGCCGCCGACGAGCCCGACGGCCCGCTCGGCAGGGCGCTCAAGACCGTGCTCGACGCCGGCAGCGACTTCGCCCAGGAACTGGCGGTCGCCGAGTTCATCGACAAGCGCGACCGGGTCCGCGCCTGGATCGTGCGCGCCGGCTCGCTCGACGCCGCACTCGCCGAATTGCAGGCCGAACTCGGCCTCGGGCCGGGCGACACCGCCAGCGGACTGCGCGCCGCGATTCTCGACGAATGCGCGCTCGCCGATCGGCTGCACGAACTCGTCGCCCGTCTGACAGAGGGCGGCACGAACGACCAGAAGGCCGCGCTCCGGCTCGCGCCGATCGTCGAGGCCGACAACGATGATGACCGCTGCGCCGCCTATCTCGATTTCTGGCTGACCAGCGACGGCAAGGTCCGCGCCGCGACCGTGGTGAGCAACGGCGTCAAGGCGGATTGGCCCGGTCTCGAAGACTTCATCGAAGACGAGCGCGACAGGCTCGCCGTCCTCCTCGACCGGGTCACCGCGGCGGAGTGCTACGAATCGAGCGCCGCGATGCTGCGGATCGCCGACGCCGCCATCCAGGAATACGACCGGATCAAGATCGCCCACGGCGTCCTCGATTTCGACGACCTCATCGTCAAGACCGCCAACCTGCTGCTGCGGGTCGGCGCCTCGCACTGGGTCCATTACAAGCTCGATCGCGGCCTCGACCACATCCTCGTTGACGAAGCCCAGGACACCAGCCCACGCCAGTGGGAGGTGATCGGCGCGCTGGCCGAGGAATTCTTCGCCGGCGAGGGCTCAAGCGAGGCGACCCGCACCCTGTTCGCCGTCGGCGACGAGAAACAGTCGATCTACTCCTTCCAGGGCGCGGTGCCGGCATGGTTCTCGCGCATGCGGGAAAACCTCGGCGGCAAGGCCCGCAAGGCCGGATTCAAATGGACCGATCCTGAATTGCACCTCTCCTTCCGTTCGACCGAGGTGGTGCTCCAGGCCGTCGACACGGTCTTCGCCAACGAGATCGCCTATCGTGGGCTGTCGAGCGAGCCTGTGGCGCCGATCCACACGCCCGCGCGGCTGAATGCGCCGGGCCAGGTGATCCTGTGGCCGATGATCGAGCCACCGGAAAAGCCTGACCCGGAAGACTGGACGAGCCCGGTCGATCACCTCGGCGACGAGAGCCCCGAAGTGAAGCTCGCCAACCGCATCGCCGACACCGTCGCCGGCTGGCGCCATCGCACCGAGCCGCTGGAGTCTTCCGGCAAGGCGATCCGGCCGGGCGACATCCTGATCCTGACCCGCACCCGCGGCGCCCAGACCGACGCCATCAACCGGGCGCTGAAGACCCGCGGCGTGGCGATCGCCGGCGCCGACCGGCTGACCCTCACCGAGCATATCGCGGTGATGGACCTGATGGCGCTCGGCCGGGTCATGCTCCTGCCCGAGGACGACCTGTCGCTGGCGGCGGTGCTGAAGAGCCCGCTGATCGGCCTCGACGACGACCAGCTCTTCCGTCTCGCCCATGGCCGCGGGAAAAAGACCCTGTGGTCGGCGCTGGGCGCCGTCGCCGAAACCGAGGGCGGCGCCTTTGCCGCGGCGCGCCGGCAGCTCGACGCCTGGCGGGGGCGGGCCGACTTTCTCGATCCTTACGCCTTCTATGGCCGGATCCTCGCCGACAAGGATCACGGCCGCCTCCAGTTCCTGCGCCGGCTCGGCGCGGAAGCCGAGGATGTGCTCGACGAGTTCCTCGCCCAGGCGCTGGCCTACGAGCAGGCCCATACGCCGTCGCTGCAGGGCTTCCTCGCCTGGCTCGACGCGTCCGAGACCCAGATCCGCCGCGACACCGACACGCTTCGCGACGAGGTCCGGGTGATGACCGTGCACGGCGCCAAGGGCCTCGAGGCGCCGATCGTCTTCCTGGTCGATACCGGCGCCAAGCCGGTCCACCAGAGCCACGACCCGCGCGTCGTCGCGCTGGAGGACGACCGCGACGGCGCCGGCCATCCGCTGGTGTGGATGCGGAGCTCCAAGGCGATGCCGGAGCGGGTCAAGGCGCGGGTCAAGGCGATCCGCGACGAGGCGGAGGAAGAATACCGCCGCCTGCTCTACGTGGCGATGACCCGCGCCGAGGACCGCCTCTATATCTGCGGCACCCTGAAGCAGACGACCGACGCGACGAAAGGCTGGCACGCGCTGGTGACGGCGGCGCTCGAGGCCGAGTCCGTGCGCCGCGAGGTCGGCGACGGTCTGGTCGAGTTCGACTGGCGGGGACCGGCCGAGCGGAGGATCCCGGCCAAGGGAAAACAGGAGGCGATGACCTTCGCGCCCCGGCAACCGGAGTGGCTCGGCCGTCCCGCACCGCCCGCGCCCCGCCCGATCCGTCGCATCACCCCGTCCACGGCCGTCGCGGAGGCGTCCGAGGCCCTCCCGCGCCGTTCCAAAGGCCGTTCCGGGGTCGAGAGCGAGAACCGCGCCGCCGAGCGCGGACGCCTGATCCACCGCCTCCTCCAGTCGCTTCCCGAGGCCGATCCGGCCGACCGCCGCGCCATCGGCACGCGCTTCCTCGACGCCGTCGCCGACCAATGGGACCCCACTGAGCGCACCGCCCTCCTCGACGAAGTGCTTGCAATCCTTGAGTTTCCCGACTTCGCTCCGGTCTTCGCCCCCGGCAGCCGGGCCGAGGTCGAGATCGCCGGGCAGCTCGGCGGCGCGATGCTCTCCGGCCGCATCGACCGGCTGGCGGTCAGCGACGACCGGGTGCTGATCGTCGACTACAAGACCGGCAAGCCGCCGGCCGAGGCTCCACACGATTACGTGATGCAGCTGGCGCTCTATGGCCTTGTGCTGAAACGGCTTTATCCCAACAAACGGCTCTCGGCGGCGATCCTTTGGACCGAAGCGCCGTCGCTGATGGAAATTCCTGCCCCGATGCTGGAGGCCGCCGCAACGGCGGCGGCAGCGCATGGACGCGTAAGCGACGGCGGCGGCGACCCCGGCACTGGCGCGCGCGTCCTTGACGCTGCCCCGGCCGCTACCTACCTTCGCTGCAAGTCGTTCTTCCCGATCCTCCAAAAACTGAGGTTATTCATGGCTCCCGTCGCAGTGACCGATGCCAATTTCGATTCGGACGTCCTTGGCTCAACCGAGCCGGTGGTTGTCGACTTCTGGGCCGAATGGTGCGGTCCGTGCCGTTTCATTGCGCCTGCGCTCGAGGAGATCGCCGCCGAGATGGGCGGCAAGGTCAAGATCGCCAAGCTCAATGTCGACGAGAACCCCGACATCATGATGCGCTACGGCGTCCGGTCGATCCCGACGCTGATCATGTTCAAGGGCGGCGAGCCGACCGCGATGCAGGTCGGCGCAGTGCCGAAACAGAAGCTGTCGGACTGGATCACGCAGTCGATCTGAGCCCGCCCCATACCGAATACGAAAGGCCGCGCCTTCAGGCGCGGCCTTTTTCGTTGTCGTCCGACCGCTCCCTAGCGCAGCGGCGTGCCGTTTTCCGCCAGGGTCGTGCCCGCCAGATAGAGCGAGCCGCAAATCAGGATGCGCGGCGGGCCGAGGGTCGTCATCTCGCGGGTAATGCGGTCGAGCGCGTCGGCGACGCTGTCCGACGGCTCGGTGGCAAGATCCACCTCGCCGGCGATGGCCGCGAGTTCGACCGGATCGCGCCCGGCCGGCGACGAGGGAACCGGAACCGTATAGACGCGGCGGGCGAGACCGGCGAAGGGCCGGAAGAAACCGAGCGGGTCCTTGGTGTTGAGCATGCCGGCGATCAGGTAGAGCGGACGCGGCACGCGCTCCTCGAGATCGGCCATCGCCTCGGCGATGACAATGCCGGCGCCGGGATTGTGGCCGCCGTCGAGCCAGATCTCCGCCTCGTCCGGCGCCCGGGAGACCAGCGCACCGGTGGTCAGCCGCTGCAGCCGCGCCGGCCATTCGACATTGGCGAGCCCCGCCTCGATGGCGGTCGGTGGAAATGCCGAGGCCGGACTTTCGCAGCGTCGCAATCGCCGTCCCGGCATTGGTGAACTGGTGGCGGCCGATCAGGCGCGGGCTCGGCAGATCGAGCAGGCCGTCCTCGTCCTGGTAGACCAGCCTGCCGCGCTCGGGCGTCGCGACCCAGTCCTGATTGGCGAGGAAGAGGGGGGCGCGTTTGCGTGCCGCCTCGGCCTCGACGACGGCGAGCGCCTCCGAAACCTGCGGCGCGACGATCGCCGGAGAACCGCGCTTGAGGATGCCGGCCTTCTCGGCCGCGATCAGCTCGATGGTGTCGCCGAGGAATTTCTCGTGGTCGACCGAAATCGGCGTGATCACCGTGGCCAGCGGATGTTCGATGATGTTGGTGGCGTCGAGCCGGCCGCCGAGACCGACCTCGAGCAGGACCACGTCGGCCGGATTGCGGGCGAAGAGGAGAAGAGCGGCGGCCGTGGTGATCTCGAAATGGGTGATCGGCCGGTCGTCGTTGATGCGCTCGACCTCGATCAGCGTGTCGGCGAGCTCGTCGTCGTCGACGAAGCGGCCGCCGCCTCGTTCGGCGATGCGGATGCGCTCGTGAAACCTGACGAGATGCGGCGACGTGTAGACATGGACGCCGCGACCCGAGGCCTCCAGCATGGCGCGCATGAAGGCGGTGGTCGATCCCTTGCCGTTGGTGCCGGCGACATGGATGACCGGCGGCAAGCGTCGGTCGGGACTGCCGAGCTCGAGCATCAGCCGCTCGATCCGATCGAGCGACAGGTCGATCTCGACCGGATGCAGCCGGAGCAGCCGCTCCAGGATGGCGTGCGAACGTTCCATGGGATGGGCCGCTAGACGGCTTCGCTTTCGGTTACGATGACGGCCGGTAGTCCGGGCCGGTCGGCCTCGGGCTCATCCCGCTCGGGTTCAGGTTCGGGCTCGGGTTCCGGCTCGGGCGCGGCCCCCAGCACCCGGCAGAGCCTTGCGATGGTCTCGCGGAGCTGATGGCGGTGGACGACCATGTCGACCATGCCATGCTCGCGAAGATACTCCGCGCGCTGGAACCCCTCGGGCAGTTTCTCGCGGATGGTCTGCTCGATGACCCGCGGTCCGGCGAAACCGATCAGCGCGCCCGGCTCGGCGATGTGGATATCGCCCAGCATCGCATAGGAAGCGGTGACGCCGCCGGTGGTCGGGTTGGTGAGGACGACGATGTAGGGCAGCTTTTCCTCGCGGAAGGCCTCGACGGCGACTGTCGTGCGCGGCAGTTGCATCAGGGCGAGCACGCCCTCCTGCATGCGCGCGCCGCCGGAGGCCGCGAAGAGCACGAAGGGCCTCCGCCGCTCCTTGGCGGCCAACAGCGCGGTGACCACCGCCTCGCCGGCCGCCATGCCGAGCGAGCCGCCCATGAAGTTGAAGTCCTGGACCGCGGCGACGACGGGAACCGACTCGACGCTGCCGGCGCCGACCATGACCGCATCGGTGAGGCTGGTCTTCGCCCGGGCATCCTTGAGGCGGTCGGTGTAGCGGCGCTCGTCGCGGAACTTCAGCGGATCGGCCGGCACGTCCGGCGTCGGGATGGTCTCCCAGGTCGAATCGTCGAAGAAATGCTCGAAGCGCTGCCGGCCGGTCATCCGCATGTGGTGGCCGGAGCCGGGAACGACGAAATGATTGGCTTCCAGATCGCGATGGAAGACCATCTCGCCGGTTTCGGGGCACTTGATCCAGAGATTCTGCGGCACTTCCCGCTTGGCGAGGAGGTTCCTGATCTTCGGGCGGACGACGTTGCTGATCCAGCTCAATTTCTGTCTTTTCCCTATTCTGCCGCCTCGGCGCGCGCCGCGCGGACACCGGCGGCGAGTTCGGCGGTGAGGGCGGTCACCGCGGCAACCGTCCGCTCCGTGCCCCGTCCGGCATCGTCGAGCGAATCGCGTACGGCGTTGACGAGGGCGGAACCGACGACAACGCCGTCGGAGGTCCGCCCGATCGCCGCCGCCTGTTCGGCGGTCCTGACGCCGAAACCGACAGCGACCGGTAATATGGTGTGCCGCTTGATCCTTGTCACCGCCTCGGCGACTTTTGCCGTGTCGGGGGCGGCGGAGCCGGTCACGCCGAGAATCGAGACGTAGTAGACGAAGCCCGAGGTATTTTCGAGGACCGCCGGCAGGCGGCGGTCGTCGGTGGTCGGCGCGGCAAGACGGATGAAATTGATGCCGCGCGCCATCGCCGGGATGCAGAGTTCGTCGTCGGCCTCCGGCGGCAGGTCGACGATGATCAGGCCGTCGACCCCGGCGGCCTTGGCGTCGTCGAGGAAGCGCTCGTTGCCCCAGGAATAGATCGGATTGTAGTAGCCCATCAGGATGATCGGCGTCTCGTCGTCGCCTTCGCGGAAGGCACGAACCAGCGCCAGCGTCTTCTTCATCGTCTGGCCGCCGCGAAGCGCGCGCTGGCCGGAGGCCTGGATCGCCGGGCCGTCGGCCATCGGGTCGGAAAAGGGCATGCCGAGTTCGATCAGGTCGGCGCCGGCGGCCGGCAGCGCCTTGACGATCGCCAGCGAGGTCTCGGCGTCGGGGTCGCCGGCCATCAGGAAGGTGACCAGCGCCGGCCGGCCCTCGGCCCTGGTGGCGGCGAAGCGGCGGTCGATGCGCGAGGTCATGGCGTTGCCGTCCTGGTCTCGCGGTCGATCCATGCCGCATAGGGAGCGTGCGCCTCGACCGGCTTATGAACGACTATGCCCGGCGTCCGATAGGAATGCTGCCCCGCGAGAAAATCGACCAGGGCGTCGACGCGGTGGTCCGACGTCTTGAAGACGACGGGAACCTCCTGCTCCGACTGGACGGCGCCGTTCCACCAGTAGTGGGACCGGATCGGGGGGTGAATATTGGCACCGGCGGCAAGTCGCTGCTCGACCGCGCCATGCGCCACCGAATCCGCCTCGGCCTCGTTGGGGAAATTGACGTGTACCTCGAGCATCGTGGTCCGCCTCGCGCTCATATGTCCATCCCCAGCGCGCTCGCCACCGTGAAGACGTCCTTGTCGCCGCGGCCGCAGAGATTCATCAGGATGATCTGGTCCTTGTCCATCTGCGGCGCGAGCCTGATGACATGGGCGAGGGCGTGGGCCGGCTCCAGCGCCGGGATGATGCCCTCGAGCCGGGTCAGCATCTGGAAGGCGTCGAGCGCCTCGCGGTCGGTCGCCGGAACGTAAGTGACGCGGCCGGTGTCGCGCAGCCAGGAATGCTCCGGCCCGACACCGGGATAATCGAGCCCGGCCGAGATCGAATGGCCTTCGAGGATCTGGCCGTCGTCATCCTGCAGCAGGTAGGTGCGGTTGCCGTGGAGGACGCCCGGACGGCCGCCGCTCATCGAGGCGGCATGGCCGTTCTCGACATCGAGGCCGTGACCGCCGGCCTCGACGCCGTAGATCGCGACGTCCTTATCGTCGAGGAAGGGATGGAACAGGCCGATGGCGTTGGAGCCGCCACCGATGCAGGCGACCAGCGCGTCGGGCAGCCGCCCTTCCATCGCCAGCATCTGCTCGCGGGCTTCCGTGCCGATCACCGACTGGAAGTCGCGGACCATCGCCGGATAGGGGTGCGGGCCCGCGGCGGTGCCGATCAGGTAATAGGTGTCCTCGACATTGGTCACCCAGTCGCGCAACGCCTCGTTCATCGCGTCCTTGAGGGTGCCGGCGCCGGCGGTGACCGGCACGATGTCGGCGCCCAGCAGCCGCATCCGGAAGACGTTGGGCTTCTGACGCTCGACGTCGGTGGCGCCCATGTAGACGACGCAGGGCAGGCCGAAGCGCGCCGCGACGGTCGCCGTGGCGACGCCATGCTGGCCGGCGCCGGTCTCGGCGATGATCCGGGTCTTGCCCATGCGGCGGGCAAGCAGGATCTGGCCGAGGCAGTTGTTGATCTTGTGGCTGCCGGTGTGATTGAGCTCGTCGCGCTTGAAATAGACCCTGGCGCCGCCGAGTTCCTCGGTCAGCCGCTCGGCGAAATAGAGCGGGCTCGGCCGGCCGGCGTAGTGGGTGTTGAGGTTGTCGAGCTCGGCCCGATAGGCCGGGTCGGCCTTCGCCGCCTCGTAGGCGGTCTCCAGCTCGAGGATCAGCGGCATCAGCGTTTCGGCAACGAATCGACCGCCATAGATGCCGAAGAAGCCGCGGTCGTCGGGGCCGCCGCGCATGGTGTTGGGCAGGGCGGTCATGATGCTTTCCTCTGTGCGGTCGCAGGCCTGTCGGCATGGCGCGCCGCGTCAATGAAGGCGCGGATCCGTTCGGGGTCCTTGCGGCCGGGCGCGCTTTCGACACCGGACGAAACGTCGACGCCGGGCGCGCGGCTGATCCGGAGCGCCTCGGCGACATTGCCGGCATCGAGGCCGCCCGACAGCATCCAGTCGACCCGCGGCCGCAGGCCTTCGAGGATCGTCCAGTCGAAGGGCTCGCCATTGCCGCCGGGCCGGTCGCTCGCCGCCGGCGCCTTGGCGTCGAGCAGGATGCGGTCGGCCACCGCGGCATAGTCGTCGATCGCCGCCAGATCGTCTTTCGTCCGGATGCCGAGCGCCTTGATCACCTTCGGCGAAAACTGCTTGCGGATCGCGGCGACCCGCTCGACCGGTTCGGTGCCGTGAAGCTGCAGCCAGTCGGGTCGCACCCGCTCGACGATCGCGGAAATCCCGGGATCGTCGAGGTTGACGGCGAGCGCGACGATCTCCGCCCGGCCGCGGGCATGGTCGGCCAGTCCGGCGGCATCCTCCATCTTCACGAAACGCGGGCTGCGGCCGAAAAAGACGAGGCCGATCATGTCGGCGCCGGCATCGATCGCGGCATCCACCGTCTCGCGGCTCGACAGGCCGCAAATCTTGACAATCAGGCTCATGGGCGAGGATTTGGCATGAAAGGCGGTTAGAGTCCAATTGACACTGGGGGCCCAGTCCGGCCAGCCTAGGGACCTGCCCCACCCTGCCTCGCCGCGCATCCAGAAGGACCCGAAAGCCATGGAAACCCGAGCACTCGGCTCATCCGACCTGCACCTCTCGCTCCTCGGCCTCGGCTGCAACAATTTCGGCGGACGGATCGACCTCGCGGCGACGCGCAAGGTGGTCGACAAGGCGCTCGACCTCGGCGTCACCCATATCGACACGGCCGACATCTATGGCGGCGGCGGCAAATCCGAGGAATTCCTCGGCGAATGCCTCGAAGGCCGCCGCGACAAGGCGGTTCTCGCCACCAAGATCGGCAAGCCGATGGCCGACAACGCGCCGAATCGCGGCTCGCGCGCTTACGTCGCCTCCGCCATCGATGCCTGCCTCAAGCGCCTGCGCACCGACTGGATCGACCTCCTCTATATGCACGAGCCCGACCCCGGCACCTCGATCGATGAGACGCTCCGGGCGCTCGACGACGCGGTGAAGGCCGGCAAGGTCCGTCACCTCGCCGCATCCAACTATACGGCGGGCGAAGTCACCGACGCGGTCGACGCCGCGCGACGGCTGGGGGTCAAGGGATTCGTCGCGACGCAGGACGAATACAGCCTGCTCGCCCGCGGCATCGAGGACGCCCTCATACCGGTGCTCGAAACCCACCGGCTCGGGCTGATCCCGTATTTCCCGCTGGCGGGCGGGGCGCTGACCGGCAAGTACCGGCGCGGACAGGCGATGCCGGAGGGCGCACGCCTGACCGGCAGCACGCAAGGCGCCAGCCGTTTCTTCGGCCCGGCCAACCAGGAGACGATCGAAAACCTCACCGCCTTTGCCGAGAAAAGGGGTCACACCCTGCTCGAGCTGGCGCTCAACTGGCTGGCGCAGCGCCCGCAGGTCACCTCGATCATCACCGGGGCGACCAAGCCGGAACAGCTCGAGGCGAATGTCGCGGCACTCGGCTGGAAGCTGACCTCCGAGGACATGGACGAGGTCGACCGGATCACCGGCAGCTGACGCGGGCGCTCAGGCGGCCGACCGGTCTTCTTCGGCCAGGATCGCGCCGATCGCCGGCAGCGAATCCGCGCCGATCGCATGGAGGCGAAGGCCTTCCTTGTTGAGCCAGGCGCGGGCCTGCTTGGTCTCGGCGCAGACCGATTCGACCAGATGCCAGAAGCGCGGCCCATGATTCATCTCGTGGAGATGCGCCACTTCATGGGCGGCGAGATAGTCGAGGACGAAGGGCGGCGCCATCACCAGCCGCCATGAGAAGGACAGCGTCCCGGAACTCGAGCACGAGCCCCAGCGGCTGGTCTGGTCGCGCAGCCGGATCGCCTTGACCCGGACGCCGAGCATCATCGCGTGGCGCATCACCGCCCGGTCGAGATCGCGGCGCGCCTCCTTCTTGAGGAAGTCGATCACCCGGCGGCGCAGATGCTCCTCGCGCCCGGCGACCAGCAGCACCGGGCCCGTCGTCCGTGACGGTCGCCGTCACCGCACCGCGGCGATGCGGCGCATGGCGGATGACATGCGGCACGGC
The DNA here is from genome assembly GCA_963812275.1 of uncultured Alphaproteobacteria bacterium. Classification (GTDB taxonomy): domain Bacteria; phylum Pseudomonadota; class Alphaproteobacteria; order Rhizobiales; family Kaistiaceae; genus Bauldia. The sequence goes on from CAWEUQ010000013.1 coordinate 191,086, forward strand.
GCGAAGCGGGATGGTGGCACCATCGGCAATTGGCTGCGCCTGCGGCAGGCGGCCCATCTGGCTGATCAGCCAGCCGGCGTTGCGGTCGAGGAAGGCGCGAGCCTCGGCGAGCGAGCCGCGGACCGGCATGGTGAGGACCGGCGAACCGGCGGGACTGCCGACGCGCAGCGTGTAGTTGCGGGCGCGGGGATGCCGGCGCAGCGATATGGCGACGATGCCGCGTTCGGTCGCGAGATCGAAATGGGTGGCGCGGGTGGCTGGCGGTTTTCGCTCGAAGAAGACCATGCTCTTGCGGGGCGCTCGGGGGATGCGAATCAATCGGCTTCGATCATTCTGCGCGATTTGGGCGAAAGCCGGAATCCTTGAAAAACACTCCGTCCGCACAGACCGGAATCAAAACGGCGGGGCCAAGGCCCCGCCGCCCAATCCGCGATCGGTCCCGGATCAGAGATCGATCGTCTTTTCCTCGTCGCCATTCTTCCGCGCGGTCTCGCGATCGTGCATGAAACGGTCGAACTCTTCCTGGTCGCGCGCCCGGCGGAGGTTGTGCATGAACGTCTCGAATTCGTGACGTTCCTCCTCGAGCCTGCGGCGCTCTTCCTCGAGACGCTTCAGCTCGCGTGCGCGGTATTCGTCGAAGGCGGCGTTGCCGGTGCGCGCATGGCCGCGTGCGCGACCGCCACACCCCCGGAACTCCGACGTAAAGTTGCGCTTCACGCCCTCGAAGTGCCGCCTCACCTCGGGCATCCGATCGCCCCAGATGATGTAGGCAAGCATCGCCAGGCCAAGTGGCCAGAACACGATGAAGCCAAGAACCATCAGGAAGATGGTAAGCGGCGTCCAAGCCGGACGCAGGGCATATGAGTTGACCATCATTCTCCCCTGTTGCTGACAGGCTTTGACGTGGTGATGGTCGCAAGGCGATTCAAGAAAAATCGGACGGGCGTCTGACGGGAGCGGCAGCCCAGGATCAGCCCTGTTGCTTGACCAGCGCCTTGGCCTGCGCGACCCATTTCTCGCGCACGATGCGGCCGGGGAAGGCGAGCTTCTTCTCGACCTTGCGCACGTCCGCCGCCTTCAGCCCGGCGATATCGGCGAAAGTCGAAATGCCTTCCGCGTTGAGCAGCTTCTCGATCTTCGGACCGATGCCGGAAATCTCCTGCAATCGATCGGCGTGGACGGGCGACGGCTTCGTCTCGGCCTTGCTCGGCGTGGGCGCGGGCTTGGCCGCGGCAGCCCCGTTGTGGCCATGGGTCCGGTGCGTTGCGATGAAATCGCCGATACGCGGCGCGATCTCGGAGCGGAAGCGCGAACCGTTGAACACGCCGTAGTGGCCGACCTTCGGCTGCATGTAATGGGCGCTGCGATCTTTCGGAATGCCGGTGCAGAGGTCGTGGGCGGCCTTGGTCTGGCCGACACCGGAGATGTCGTCATTCTCGCCCTCGACCGTGAACAGGGCGACGGAGCGGATGGCCTGCGGCTTCACCGGCTCGCCGCGGTGCTCCATGGTTCCCTCCGGCAGGGCATGCTTGATGAACACCGTGTCGACGGTCTGCAGGTAGAACTCGGCGGTGAGGTCCATCACCGCCAGATACTCATCGTAGAAGTCGCGGTGCTTTTCGGCCGAATCGCCGTCGCCGTCGACCAGATGGCGGAAGAAATCGCGATGCGCCTCGACGTGGCGATCGATATTCATGCCGAGGAAGCCGGAGATCTGGAGGAAGCCGGGATAGACGTCGCGCATGAAGCCCGGATGCGGGAATGGCACCTTCATGATGACGTTGCTGCGGAACCATTCGAGATCGTGGTTATGGGCGAGCGTGTTGACCGCCGTCGGATTGATGCGGGTGTCGATCGGCCCGCCCATCAGGGTCATCGTCGCCGGCAGGTGCCGGTCGCCACGTCCCTCCATCACCGCGACCGCCGCCAGCACCGGCACCGAAGGCTGGCATACCGCCATGATATGGGCGTCGGGCCCGAGGTAATGGAGCATGGAAATCAGGTAGTCGACATAGTCGTCGAGATCGAAATCGCCGTCGGCGACCGGTACCATCCGGGCGTCGATCCAGTCGGTGATGTAGACGTCATGGTCGGACAGCATGGTCTCGACCGTGCCGCGCAACAGCGTCGCATAATGCCCCGACATCGGCGCGACGATCAGAAGCTTCGGCTGGTCGGCGCCGTTGCGGCTGCCATGCTTCTCGAAATGAATAAGATTGCAGAAGGGGCGATTCCAGACAACGCGCTCCTGGACCGGAAGCCGCTGGCCGCGGACCAGCGTCGAGGTGATGCCGAATTCCGGCTTGGCGTAGCGGCGGGTGGTGCGCTCGAACAGTTCCGCGCCAGCGGCGACGTTTCGCCCCCACGACGTGTGGCTGAAGGGGTTGAGAGGATTCTTGAAATAGAGCCGCGCCGCATCAGCGGCGGCACGAAGCGGGCTCAACGCGGCGTGATTCATTTCGTAGAACTGGTAATAAGGCAATTTCATAGACCCCTTCCGCAATGGCCTCCCCGTGCGGTCAATCGTTGCTGCACTGCAAAAGATAGGTCGAGGTCAGGTGCCAAGCAAGGAAAACGTTTCCAAACTGTGTATTGCTGAGAACCGGAAGCCATGTCCGACCTACCCCTCACAGCCAGCGATCTGACCGGCCACAGCCTGCGGCTGGAGACGCTTGTCCGGCTGCGCTGGCTGGCGGTCGTCGGCCAGACGGTCACCGTCCTCTTCGTCAGCCTGGGCCTCGGCTTTCCGCTGCCGCTGGTCTTCTGCTTCGGCCTGATCGGCTTGTCGGCCCTGCTCAACATCGTCCTTGGATTCCGCTATCCGGCGAGCCAGCGGCTGCGGGGCGTCGCTGCCTTCTGGCTCCTCGCCTATGACGTCCTGCAACTCGGCGGCCTGCTTTTCCTGACCGGCGGCCTGGATAATCCCTTCGCCATCCTGCTTCTGGTGCCGGTCATCGTGTCGGCGACGACGCTGGCGCCGCGGCCGACGACCCTGCTTGGCCTGCTGGTGGTTGCGACCGCGACGATTCTTGCCATCGAGCACCTGCCGCTGCCCTGGTATCCGGGGGAGACGTTGACGCTGCCGCTGATCTTCTCGGCCGGCGTCTGGTTCGCCCTGGTTTCGGCCTGTGCCTTCACCGGCACCTACGCCTTCCGGGTGACGGAGGAAGCCCGCCAGCTCGCCCGGGCGTTGAACGCGACCGAGATGGTGCTGGCCCGCGAGCAGCACCTCAGCGCGCTGGACGGGCTGGCCGCCGCCGCCGCCCACGAGCTCGGCACGCCGCTGGCCACCATTGCCCTCGTCGCCAAGGAACTGGAGCGGGAATTGCCGCCCGACAGCATCCACGCTGAGGATATCAGCCTGCTCAAGAGCCAGACCCAGCGCTGCCGCGACATCCTTAGCAAGCTGACCTCGCTGTCCAGCGAGCTCGACCATCCCCATACCCACCAGCCGCTGTCCCACCTGATCGAGGAGATGGTCGAGCCCTACCGGGAGTTCGCCATCGAGATCGCCGTCGCTCCCCCGTCCGGCGAAGGCAATGAACCGGTCGGCCGGCGTAATCCGGCGGTGATCCAGGGATTGGCCAATCTGATCGAGAATGCCGTCGATTTTGCCAGCGAGCGGGTCGAGATCGCCACGCAGTGGAACCAGGCGGAGGTGACGATCACCATCGCCGACGACGGGCCCGGCTACGCGCCGGGCATCCTCGAACGGATCGGCGAGCCCTATGTGACCACGCGCGGCCGGTCGAGCGTCGATCGCGCCGATCACGAAGCAGGCGGGCTGGGCCTCGGACTTTTCATCGCCAAGACGATCCTGCAGCGGACCGGCGCCCGCCTGACAATGGGAAATCGCGAGCGGCCGAAGACCGGCGCCATCGTCCGGGTTACCTGGCCGCGCCAGCTTTTCGATGCCGCGCCGGCCGATTCGGGGCCAGAAAGCGGTTCACAAGCGCCGCCGCCGACTTGGCGAGCCGAGATCGAATCCCTATAACCCTTCAAAAACTTGCGGTGCGACACTATTTCGCAAGGGAACGAGGACGGCGCCCAATGCCCGAACCCAGAGAGAATGGTGATATGTCACTGCTGATTGTCGATGATGACAAACCCTTCCTGCAACGCCTGGCGCGAGCCATGGAGACCCGTGGCTATGAGGTCGATACGGCCGACAGCGTCGCCGACGGACTGCGCAAGGTCGAAACCACCCCGCCTTCCTACGCGGTGGTCGACATGCGGCTCGACGACGGCAACGGCCTCGACGTCGTCGAGCTGATCCGCAAGCGCCGCCCCGATTCGCGGATCGTCGTGCTGACCGGATACGGCAACATCGCCACGGCGGTGACTGCGGTGAAGCTCGGCGCCTTCGATTACCTGGCGAAGCCCGCCGACGCCGACGACGTTCATTTCGCGCTCACCCGCGACCCCGCCGAAAAGGCGGCGCCTCCCGAAAATCCGATGTCGGCCGACCGGGTGCGCTGGGAGCATATCCAGCGGGTCTATGAACTCTGCGACCGCAACGTCTCCGAAACCGCGCGGCGGCTCAACATGCATCGCCGCACCCTGCAGCGCATCCTCGCCAAGCGCGCGCCGCGCTAGCGGCGGTTCCCGCCAAAATCTAGAACGCCAGCCGCGCCGCTTCCGGGTCGATCAGCCCGTGCAGGCGGTGGGCGGCGGCCTGGGCGAAGCGCACCAGCATCGCCTTGCGGGTAGCGGCCGCCAGCCGGTGCTCCGGCGCATCGCGCAGCATCTCGGCCCCATAGCCGTCGGCGAGGATCAGTCCGGCTTCGGCCGGGAAGATATCGAGCGGCACCGCGTCGTGGGTGGCGAAGAAGAGGCGATCGCAGGAGAGACGATAGTCCGGCCACTTATGATCGGCGCGGAAATCCTCCAGCGACGACTTGATCTCGACGATCCACAGGTCGCCGGCGGGCCCGAGGCCGACGACATCGGCGCGTCGGCCGGTGGCGAGCGGCAACTCCGCCACCACGGCGAAGCCGCGGGCGCGCAACAGCCGGCCGACGCCGCGCTGGACGGCGGCGGCGTGTTCCGACTGGCGCCCGTCGACGGGCGGTTCGACTCGGCTGAGATCGTTCAGCATGGGTGGAAGGTGGCACAGCCGGAGCGGGGAAGGGAAGCCCGCCATGGCAGGAGGATCAGGACCGCGCGTCTTCGTTTCAGAACCGCTTGGTGTGCTTGCGGCGGCCGTAGCGCCAGCGATCGTGCAGCCACAGCCATTGCCCAGGCGCCGAGCGCACCCACTGTTCGACGAGGCCATGAACGACGACATTGGCGCCTTCGGCATCGACGCGGCCGCCGGCATCGCGCGGCAGGTCGATCGGCGGGGTCATCACCAGGCGGAAACGGCCGTCGGGGAGACGCACCGAATAGGAGCCGTGGACCGGGCAATCGAACAGCCGGGCGAGCACGCCGACGATCGGGTTGCTGAGCGACATGCGGCCGAAGAAGGGGACGGCCTGCCCCTCGGCAATGCGCTGGTCGACGAGGACGCCGATGTGGTTGCCCTTGGCCAGGGCACCTGGCGATGCGCCGGGCCGCGCTATGGCCCGATGCGACCAGATCGGTGACGAATGCGCTCCGCCGCTTCTCCATTTCGGCGGCGATGTAGGGATTGGTCGGCGGCCGGTAGGGCGCGGTCACCGGCAGGCCGAGCTTGGCGCCGATCGCCGCGACCAGTTCCCAGTTGCCGATATGGGCGCCGAAGATGACCGCCGGCCTTGCCGCTGTCGCGGAGCGCATGGATATGCTCGATGCCGACAACCTCGACCGGCCCGTCCTCCATGTGCTCGGGATCGAAGGCATCGACCAGATCCTGGAGGAAGGCATATTCGATCGCCTGGCGGGCGAGATTGTCCCAGACCTCGGCGAGGATCGCGGCGCGCTCCGCCTCGCTCTTTTCCGGATAGGCGGCGGCGAGATTGGCGGCGCCGAGCTTGTTCTCCCTGGCGAAGCGGCCGGCGAAACGCGCAACGCGGGCGGCGATCCTCGAAGCGCGGACACGGCCGACCGCCTCGGCCCATTTGAACAGGAAGCGCATCAGGCCGGCCATGCGGCGCTGGAGGAAATCCGACGTGCCGGCGCGGCGGAGGGCGGTATCGCGGCGCTTGCGCTTGGCTTCCTGGCGCGCGGCGCGGCGCGCCTGCTTTTCCGCCGACCGCTTCTCTTCGCGCTTCGCCTTGCGGCGCCGGCGTTCGGCGCGCTCGTCGTCGGTGCGGGGCGCCTTGCGTTTGCCTTTGCCGGCCTTGTGGCGTTTCGCGTTCGACCCGTCGCTCACAGCGTCACGATGATCTTTCCAAACACCTGCCGCGATTCCAGCCGGGCGAGCGCCGCGTCGATGCCGTCGAGATCGGTCATCGTGTCGACCACCGGCCTGACCGTACCCGCGGCGAGCTTGTCCAGCGTGTCCTTCAGGTTACGCACCGAACAGCCGAAACTGCCGATCAGCCGCAATTGCTGCTGATAGAGCTGGAAGAGATTGATTTCACAATTGATTCCGGTCGTCGACCCGCAGGTGACCAGGGTCCCGCCGCGCTTCAGGCAGAACATGCTCTTGGCGAAGGTGTCGACGCCGACATGCTCGAAGACGACATCGACGCCGCGCTTCTTGGTCAGCTTGCGGACGATGCTCTCGAAGCGGTCCTCGCGGTAGTTGATGACATGATCGGCGCCGAGCGCCTTGGCCTTCTCGATCTTGTCGTCGCTGCCGACGGTGGTGATCACCGTCGCGCCGACCGCCTTGGCGAGCTGGATGGCGGCGGTGCCGATGCCGCTGCCGCCGGCCTGGATCAGGATCGTCTGGCCTTCCTCGAGTTTGGCGTTGTCGAACAGCATGTGCTGCGGCGTGCCGATGGTGACCGGGGCGCAGGCGGCGGCGACCACGTCGACGCCGGCAGGTGCGGGGATCGCCAGGCGCGCCGGCAGATTGACGAGTTCGCGGGCAAGACCGTCGATATGGAAGCCGCGGATGCCGCCGACATTCTCGCAGAGGTTTTCCCTGCCGGCGCGACAGGCGGGACAGGTGCCGCAGGTCTCGGCGCCGAAGATCGCCACCAGCTGGCCGGGCGCCAGTCCCTCGACACCCTCGCCGATGGCGGCAACGGTTCCCGCCGCCTCGACGCCGACGACGATCGGCAGCTTGCGCTTGGCGAAGGCCATGCCGCGCCAGCCCCAGACGTCGATGTGATTGAGGGCGACCGCACCAATGCGGACCTGAACCTCGCCGGGGCCGGGCGGCGGCGGATCGGGAAGGTCGACGGCCGCGACCTTGCGGCTGTCGAGGACCTGGAGGGCACGCACGCGACTATCGACCCCTTACGTTAGGCGGGCTCGGCCGCGATGATCAGGCAGGCATTCTGGCCGCCGAAGCCGAAGGAATTCGACAGCACCATCGAGACCTCGGCCTCGCGCGCCGTATTCGGCACGACGTCGAGGGTGATGTCGGGGTCGGGGACCTTGTAATTGATGGTCGGCGGGATGACGCCGGCATGCATGGTCTGGATCGAGAAGACCGCCTCCAGCGCGCCGGACGAGGTCAGCGTATGGCCGACCATCGACTTGTTGGAGCTGATCGGGACGCTGCGCAGGCGCTCGCCGAAGACCTTGTCGAGCGAGAAGGCCTCCATCTTGTCGTTTTCCGGCGTGCCGGTGCCATGGGCGTTGATGTAGTTGATCTCGTCCGGATGCATGGCGGCGTCGTCGAAGGTGGCGCGCAGCGCGCCGATCACCGCCGAGCCGTCGGGCTTGGAGCGGGTGCGGTGGAAATCGTCGTTCTTGTCGGCCGCGCCGCGGATGACGGCGAGGATGCGGGCGCCGCGGGCCTTTGCCGCATCGTAATCCTCGAGCACCAGCGCCGCCGAACCCTCGGCGATGACGAAACCGTCACGATTCTTCGAGAACGGCTTGGCGGCTTCCTCGGGCGGTCCCTTGTAGGAGGAGAGCGCCGAGAGCAGCGAGAAGCGGACGATCTCCTCAGCCGTCACCGAACAGTCGGTGCCGACACAGAGCGCCGCCTCGGTCTCGCCGCGGCGGATCGCCTCGACGCCGAGCTGGACGGCGGTGGCGCCGGAGGCGCAGGCGGTGGTCAGCGAGATCGGCGCGCCCTTGGTGCCGAAGCGGTCGGCGAGCTTCTCCGACACATAGCCATACATCGAGCGTTCGAATTCCTCGCGGTCGTTGGCGAGGCCGGCGGCGCGGCACATGCGGTCATAGGCGTCCTCGCCGGCTTCCGGGCTGACGGCGTCATAGAGGCGGCGGCGCGCCGGCCAGCCGAGCTCGACCGGCGGAATGGCGGTGAACAGCGGACCGGGGAAATCGCCGGGCTGGCCGATCCCCGACATGCGGACGGCCTCGTCGATGGCGAGTTCGCCGATCGTCAGCTTGAGATCGCGCGGGATCGACATTCGGAAAATCGACGGTGCCGGCGAAGGTGGTGCGAAGATGGGTCGTCGGGAAACGGGTGATCTCCTTGATCCCCGAGCGGCCGGCGACCAGCGCCGCCCAGTTTTCCTCGAGCCCCGTCCCGAGGGACGAGACGACGCCCATGCCGGTCACGGCGACGACCGGGCGATCACGCTTGTCACGAAGAGCCATTCCAACCTCCGTACATTTTCCGCGCAAACCGATCCGACAAAAGTGGGTCGCCGTCGGCGCGCTTCAACCACGCATTCATTCTGCCACCGGGCGCAAGCGTCCCGGGAGACGCGCTAGTCGATCGCCTCGACCAGTCCCATGCCTTCGCCGCGCCAGTTCCCCCAGGAATTGATCGCGATGGCCGTCGGGTTGGTCGTCACCGGCGTTTCGAACCCGGTCTCGTCGACCGGCCGGTAGAAACCCTTGCGCGACAGGGCGAGCGCCGCAAGTCCGACCATCGACGGGAAGGTCGCCTCGACGCTGGTGCCCAGCATGTTCGGCGTCGCCCGCACCGTATCCAGCTCGCCGCGCGCGATCAATCCGGCGAGGAATCCCTGCTCTTCCTGGGTCAGCGGCGACAGCCCGGAGGCGCTGGTCAGCATGGCGAGGCGGCGATCGCCGGCTTCCTTGCGGATGGTGGCGAACTGCTCCGCCGCGATAGCCGGCAGCCTGACCGGGCTCCCGGCGGCTCCGCCCGGAAAGCACCGTACCAAGGCGCGCATAGGGCTTGCGGCCCCGGGCCTCGGCATGCTCCCGCGCTTCCAGCACCAGGAAGGCGCCGACCGAACCGAGGATGATGCCGCCGCCCTTTTCCGGCCGCGCCCAGACCGAGGCCGGCCCACCCGTCCATGCCCAGCCGGCGCCGGACATGACCAGAAGCACATCCTTGCGCTCGGCGATGATGGCGCCGCCGACGAGGAAGATGTCGCCCTGGTCGGCGCGAATGCGGCGCGCGGCGATCTCGACGGCGCTGACGCTCGCCAGTTCCTCGCCCATGAAGGTGCGCGAGGAGCCGGTGACCTTGTGGACGATGGCGATATTGCCGGCGACGAGATTGGGAAGCTGGGCGAGGAAGAGCGTCGGACGGAGGTCGTTGGACAGCCGCTCGTTGATGAATTCCTCGGGCGATTCGGCGGCGCCGACGCCTTCGAGAATCGTCTGGTCGACGGCAAGGTCGCGCTCGCCGCCGGCCGCGGCGACGACCATGTTGGTGTTGGCGAGAAGATCGAGATTGCCGGCGATCCCCGCGTCGTCGAGGGCGAGCCCGGCGGTATAGGTGCCGACGCGCTGCCAGTTTTCCATCTGGCGGCGGTCACCGCCCTTCGGGATCTGGAGCGAAAAGTCGAGCGGCACCATCGGGTGGATCGGATACGGCGCGAAGGATGTCGTGTCGATGACCGGCTTCGGATGCTCGGCCTCGGCCATCGCCTGCCAATGGGCGTCGAGCCCCTCGCCGAGGCTCGACGTCATGCCGATACCGGTGATCCACACCTCGCGCGTCATCGTCCGTTCCTTCGGAGGCGGCACTTCGCCGGGGGCTGGATGACGGTCAAGTGAGCATTCCCAGCTCGACACCGTGCCGGCGGGCGCGTTCGCGGACCAGTACCGGCAGCTCCGGGCTCGGGAAGTCCATGACCATCATGGTCAGCTCGGCATCGGCGATCAGCTTGCCGTCGATCCGGATCTCGTTGCGGGTAATGCAAAACCCCGAACCGTCATGGACGAGGTCGCAGACCGACTTCATCACCATGCCCGGCAGCGCGAAGCTGCGGATCTTGACCTTCTTGGCGCCGGCGAAGAAGGGCAGCCGGCCGAAATTGTGCATGCCGAGGAGCAGGTAACCGGCGGTGTGGTTCATCATTTCGAGCAGCAGCACGCCGGGCATCACCGGATAGCCAGGGAAATGCCCCTCGAAAACGGGGCTCTCCTGCGGGATGGTCGAACTCGCCTCGACGTGACCGTTCTCGAGGTCGAAAACGTCGACGCTGTCGATGATGTCGAAATATTCAAGACGCATGGGGCGTTCGGTCAGGCGTCCTTGGCCGCGACGAGTTCGTCGATGCGGGCGCAGAGATTCTTCAAGACGAAATAATCATCCACCGAAGCCCGGCCCTCGTTGACCTCCTCGGTCCATGATTTCGAGCGGGATCTTGATCCCGAATTTCTTGTCGAGGGCGAAAACGATGTCGAGGAAATCGAGGCTGTCGATGCCCAGATCGTCGATTGCATGCGATTCGGGCGTGATCTGATCCAGTGGAATCTCGCTGGTCTCGGAAATAACCTTGGAAACCACATCGAATGTCGAGGACATGTGACTATGACGATCCCTTGCTGATTCAGGCCATGTAACGCCGCCCGCAGGCGAATCCAAGCACAAAAAGCCCCTTTACGGCCGTTCCCTTGTCCGGGGCCCGGCAACGCGGCTCGCTTCCGGCACAGCTTGTTGAAGGACTGATTCTGGGCCACCCGACGTTGTTTTGCAACGCACAATAAAACGCCCGCCTCCTGGACATGCCAGTGCCGGCATGGGCAATACCGCCCTTCCCCCTCTCTGTCCACCGCGACAGAGCAAGCCGGTTGCGCGAGACGGGCTCGTCGCGAGACAATGCGGCCCAGTCAGAAGAGGCATTCCGTGGTTGCTCTATCCGGATCCATGGCCGCCGGGCGATCGTTCCGGCTGGCGATTATCGACGTGGTGCGGGGCGTCGCGATCCTGGCGATGGTCGTCTACCATTTCAGTTGGGATCTCTCGGCCAACAGCCTGATCGCCGTCGATGTCTCGGTCGATCTCGGCTGGCGGATCTTCGCGCGGACGATCGCGGCGACCTTTCTGGTGCTGGTCGGGCTCAATCTCGTCCTGGCCGAGCGGAACGGCTTCCGGGCCGCCCCCTATTTCCGCCGCCTCGCGATCATCCTCGCCGCCGCGGCGGTGGTCAGCGCCGGCACCTACTGGTTCCAGCCGGAATCCTTCGTCTTCTTCGGCATCCTGCACTGCATCGCCGCGACCAGCATTCTGGCGCTGCCCTTCATCCGCGCGCCCGTATGGCTGACGGCGATCGCCGCGGTCTTCTTCCTCGCCGGGCCCCATTTTCTCGCCAGCCCCTTCTTCGACTCCTACTGGTGGTACTGGCTCGGGCTTTCCACCGATCCGCCGATCACCGTCGATTATGTTCCGATCTTCCCGTGGTTCGGGGCCGTGCTCTTCGGGGTGGTCGCCGGACGGCTGGTGCTCGGCCACCTGGAATGGCCGCTGTGGCGCTGGCGCGGCGACGGCAGGATCGCGCGACTTCTCGCCCTCGCGGGGCGGTGGAGCCTCGCGCTCTACCTGATCCACCAACCGATTCTGGTCGGCATCCTCTTCGTCGTCGCGCCGCTGCTTGGCCCGAGCGAGGCGGCGCTCGCCGCGCAGCTCACCACCGAATATGACTCGAGCTGTGCGCTGGCCGGCTACGAACAGTCGGCCTGCGACGCCTATTCGCGCTGCATCGTCGCCGGGCTCAGCGCCGAGGAGGGTATCCTCATCGCCGCGAGCCGGCGTGACCTCAGCACGGCGCAACTCGACCGCTGGCAGACCATCGTCGCCGGATGCCGGGCCCGGACCCTGCCGGTTGGCGCCCCGGGCGGCGTCTAGGGAACCTGCGCCCCGGTCGCGGTCACGTAGACCGAATAGAGCTCATGGGTGCAGGTGACGAAGAGCCGGTTGCGCTTCGGACCGCCGAAGACAAGATTCGACACCCCTTGCGGGAAGTTGATCCGACCGAGCACCTCGCCTTCTGGACTGAAGACGTCGACGCCGGCGCCGGCGCTGGTCCAGACATTGCCGTCGGTGTCGACCCGGAAGCCGTCGGGGAAGCCCTGCTTCAGGACGAAGCGCGCTTCGCCGCCCGACAGGGTGTTGTCGGCATTGACCTTGAAGGCGCGGATGTGGCGCGGCTTCTCCGGCTCATGGGCCGAGGCCGAATCGGCAATATAGAGTTGCGATTCGTCGGGCGAGAAGGCGAGGCCGTTCGGCTTGTCGAAATCGTCGGCGACGACGGTGAGGTCGCCCGACTTCGGATCGAAGCGGAAGACCAGGCAGCCGTCCTGCTCGACCTCCCCCTTGTGGCCCTCATAGTCGCTCATGATCCCGTAATTCGGATCGGTGAACCAGATGGTGCCGTCGGACTTGACCACCACGTCATTCGGCGAATTGAGCCGCTTGCCCTTGAAGCTGTCGGCGATCACCGTGATCGAGCCGTCGGCCTCGGTCCGCGTCACCCGGCGGGCGCCATGCTCGCAGGTCACCAGCCGCCCCTCGCGGTCGCGGGTGTTGCCGTTCGAATAATTGGAATCGGTGCGAAAGACGCTGACGCTGCCGCCGATGCCGTTCGGCACCCAGCGCATCATGCGATTGTTGGGAATGTCGCTCCAGACCAGGAAATTGCCGTCATTGAACCAGACCGGCCCCTCCGACCAGCGGCATCCGTCGAACAGCAGTTCCTTCTGGCAGGTGCCGTTGATCAGCCAGACGAAGCGCTTGTCGTAATGTTCGGCGTCCGGTCCCACGAGTGCCATTTGTCGTATCCTCCCGTTGAAATACCCGCCTAGCGGGCCGTCTTTTGTCCGCCAGCGGCGGTGATCACACCGACGATGACCAAGCCGGTCACCACCAGCCGGACGCCGGCGCTGACCCCGAATGTATTCAGCATGGTGAGCAGAAGCACCAGGAATAACGCAGCCCCCCATATCCCCGGGACATTGGCCTTGCCGCCGGCGACCGACGTGCCGCCGATCACCACCACCGCGATCGAGGCCAGCAGATATTCGTTGCCGATGTCGACATTGGCGCCGCGGAAATATCCGGCGAGCAGCGCACCATTGAAACCGCCGAGCGCGCCCGACAGGACATAGGTGAGGAGCCGCACCCGCCCGACCGGAATGCCGGCGAGCCATGCGGCGCGGATATTCTGTCCGATGGCGAGGACCGACCGGCCGTAGAGGGTGCGGTGGAGGAGGAAGCCGACACCGATGGTGAACAGCACCGTCAGGACGGCGATCAACGGAATGCCGACGCCGCCGATCGGAATCTGGATATTGGTGAAATCGGCGAATCCCGGAGGCGGCTTGATCTGCAGGCCGCGGCCGTAGCTGATATCGACCGACTGGATGATGAAGCTCGCCGAGAGCGTCGCGATGATCGGCGGAATCCTCAGCGCAAGGATCAGGAAGTAGTTGGCGAGGCCGATCACCGTGCCGCTGGCGAGCGCGGCGATCAGGCCGACGGCGATCATCGAGTCGCTGCCGTCCATCACCTTCATGGCGACGGCGCTGGCGAGACCGATATTGGCCGGCAGCGACAGATCGACATTGCCCGGCCCGAGGGTGATGACGAACATCTGGCCGACACCGACGACGACCATGAAGACGGACAGCGACAGCGCCGCGGTAATCATGCCGCCGGCGCCGTAGCCGCCGGTGAAGACGACGGCGGCGAGCCAGACGAGGATCGCGCCGACGAACGACCACAGCCACGGCTTGGCGAGGAACCTCATGACGCCGGCCATGCCCTCACGCCTCCCGGCGGGTGATCAGCGCCCGCGCCGCGAGCACGATGATCAGGATCGCGCCGTTCGAGGCGACCTGCCAGTCCGGTGGAATATGCATGAAGGTCAGCAGCGACGACGCCGCCATGGCCAGCGTCAGCGCGCCGATCACCGCGCCGATCGGCGACACCCGGCCGCCGACGAACTCGCCGCCGCCGAGAATGACGCCGGCGATCGACAGGAGGGTGTAGCCGTTGCCGATATTGGCATCGGCCGAGGTGGTGATGCCGATCAGCGCCATGCCGGAGATGACGCCGAAGGTGCCGGCCAGCGCGAACATCACGACCTTGGTCTTCAGGAGCGACCAGCCGGCACGGCCGATCGCCTGCGGATTGCCGCCGGCGCCGCGCAGGATCGCGCCGTAGGAGGTTCGCATCAGGCCGATATGGACGACGACCGCGATGACGATCGCCGCGATGATCGGAAACGGCACGAAGGGCGGCTTGAGGCTCATCAGCCCGAGGAGCCAGTCGGGCGCCCTGCCGCCCGGCTTGGGCAGGATGAGGATGGCGAGGCCCTGCCAGACGAAACTCATGCCGAGCGTGACGACGATCGACGGCAGGTTGCGGAGGTAGATCAGGGCGCCGAGCGCGGCATAGACGCCGATCGAGCCGAGCAGGATGACGACGCCGAGGAGCGGCTCGTCATGGAGCCAGGTGGCGGTGACGCAACCGACGAAGCCGACGAAGGTGCCGATCGACAGGTCGAGGTCGTTGACGGTGATGATGAACATCTGGGCGATGGTGGCGAGCGCGATCGGGATCGCCAGATTGAGCATCAGGGTGAAGCCGAAATAGCTGATCGCCCGCGGGTTCAGCCAGGCAATGGCGATGACGATCAGCGCCAGCGACACGGCCGGCAGCGCCGAGCGGATGAGCCGCTGTGTCGAGACCGAACCGAGAAGCGAGGGACGGCCGTTGCCGCTCACCTGGACGGAGGCCATGTCAGGCGACCTCCTGGAACGACGACTGGATGACTTTCTCCTCGCTCAGTTCGCTGCGGTCGAGATCGGCGACGATACGCCCGTTGCGGAAGACATAGACGTGGTCGCAGTTTTCCAGTTCCTCCATCTCGGTCGTGTACCAGAGAAAGGTGCGGCCAGCCTCGGCCTCGGCCTCGATCAGGTCGTAGACCTCGAGCTTGGTGGCGATATCGACGCCGCGCATCGGATCGTCCATCAGCACGATCCTGGCATCCGAGCCGAGCGCCCGGGCGAAGAGCGCCTTCTGCTGGTTGCCGCCGGACAGCGACAGGATGTTGTTGTGAATGTCCGGCGTGCGGATATCGATCTTCCGCCGCCATTCCTCGGCGAAGGCATCCTCGGCGGCGGGCGAGATCAGAATGCCCCGGCGCAGCGCCGCCAGCGAGCGAATGCCGATATTCTGGGCGATCGACCATAGCGGGAAAATGCCGTCCGACTGGCGGTCGCCAGCGATGAGCGCAACCGCTTCGCTGACCGTGACCCGCGGCGAGGACCGGCTTGCGGCGGCGAAGATATCGAGCAGGAGCTGGGTCTGGCCGTGGCCGGAAAGGCCGGCGAGACCGATCACCTCGCCCTGATGCGCGACCAGTTCGGCGTCGTCGCCCTGCAGCGCCGGACGGGCGCGGACGCGGACCGGGGAATCCTTGCGCCCCGTCGCGGTGGCTGACGTTCGCACGCGGGCTTCGCCGCCGCCCATCGCGTCGACCAGCTTGGCCCGATCGAAGCTCGATGCCGCCGCCGCGGCGACCACCGTGCCGTCGCGCATGACGACGATGCGGCCGGAATTTTCAAGCACCTCGCCGAGGAGGTGGGAGATCAGGATGCAGCTCGCACCGCCCGCCACGACTTTCTGCACGAAGGCGAGAAGCTGGCCGGCGGTATGGACGTCAAGCGATGAGGTCGGCTCGTCGAGGATGACCAGCTGGAGCGGCTCTTCGGTCACGGTGAAGGCACGCGCCACCTCGACCATCTGGCGCTTGGCGATCGGCAGGTCGCGGACGATGTCGGAAGCGCCGATGCCGTGGCCCGGGAAGATTTCGTCGAGCTTGCCGAGGATCAGTTCGCCGGCGCGCCGCCGCCAGCCGATGCCGGAGAGCGAAGCGTGGTTGACCCGCGCATTTTCAGCGACGGTGAGATTCGGGCAAAGCGACAGTTCCTGGAAGACGCAGCGGATGCCGAGCGTCTGCGCCCGAGCGACCGAATAGCTCGTCTGCTCTTGCCCGGAAATGACGATGCGGCCCTGGTTGGGCGCGAGGGTTCCGGCGAGGACATTCATCAGCGTCGACTTGCCGGCGCCGTTGTGGCCGACAAGCCCGACGCATTCGCCGGCAGCGACGGTGAAGTCGACGCCGTCAAGCGCACGGACGGCGCCGAAGTGCTTTTCGACGCCGTCCAGCGTGACGATGTTTGCGCGTTCCTCAGACATCACCAGCAGACGGTTCCGGTCGGAGGCGATGCCGATGGATGAGCGCTCGCTCTCAATCACATCTTCTTGTTGTCTTCGATCGCCTTGATCGCGTCTTCCTGGGTGTATTCGTGGCTGGCGACGCTGCCCTTTTCGATATTGGGCAGGGCGGCCTCGAAGTCGTCCTGGGTGAAGGCGAGATAGGGCACCAGCAGGTCGTGCGGGACATCCTTGCCGTCGAGGATCTGCTGGGCGACCCAGAAGGCGAGCGTCGACACGCCCGGCGCAATCGAGGCCGACCAGGTTGTCGTAGCCGTCCTTCTCCTTCTGCTCCTTCCACCACTGCAGCTCGTCCTGGCGATTGCCCATGATGATGGTCGGGCGTGGCTTGCCGGCGGCGGCGAAAGCCTGGGCGGCGCCATAGCCGTCACCGCCCTGATCGACGATGCCGACGACATCGGGAAGCGAGGGAAGCACGGTGGCGACCGCCTTCTGGGCGGTGGTCTGGTCCCAGTCACCGGTCACCGAGCCGACGATCTTGAACTCGGGATGGGCGGCGACGCCCTCGAGGATGCCTTCGTGGATCGCCTCGTCGATCGAGGTGCCGGCCAGGCCGCGGATCTCGAGGAGATTGCCGCCGTCCGGCTGAAACTTGGCCATCTGCTCGACTTCCTGCTTGCCCATGTCCTTGAAGTCGACGACGACACGCCAGGCGCAGGGCGCGGTGACGATGCCGTCGAAGGAGACGACGGTGATGCCGGCGTCGCAGGCCTGCTGGATGGCGCCGTTCAGCGCATCCGGCGACGAGGCGTTGATGACGATCGCGTCATAGCCCTGCAGGATGAGATTCTGGATCTGGGCCGCCTGGGTGGGGACTTCCTTGTCGGCGGTGGTGAACACGTCGGCCGCGGCGACGACTCCGTCCGCGACCGCCTTCTTGGTGACGAGGTCGTAGCTCTTCAGCATCGCCTGCCGCCAGGAGTTGCCGGCGTAGTTGTTGGAGAAGGCGATCTTCTTGTCGCTCGTATCGGCGATCGCCGCGCTTGCGACGACGGTGGCGCCGAACGCCGCTAATGCTAACATTCCAGTCGTGCGTTTCATTCGCTTTCCTCCCTAGGATGGTTCGACCGGTTTATCGAGGATCGAAAACCTTTCCTCGCCTTTGCTTCCGGGCGATAGTGACGGTACCGCCAGACGGCGGCACCGACTTGCAAAAGCTAATATTAGTGTAGATCGGATCGATCGATCCGGACAAGGGCGGTTGGTCATACAAACCTGATGGGGGAAAGATGAGGGCCATAGTTTGCACCGAACCCGGAACGCTGGAGCGGATCGACATCGCCCCGCCCGAGCCGATGCCGGGGATGGTGTCGGTCGATATCAAGGCGGTCGGGATCTGCGGCACCGACTTCCACATCTACAAGGGCCTTCACCCCTTCCTCGAATATCCGCGGATCATGGGACACGAGCTTTCCGGCGTCGTGGTCGAGGGGGGGCGCGGCGATGCGCTCAGGCCTGGAACGCCGGTGGTGATCAATCCCTATTTCTCCTGCGGCACCTGCGTTGCCTGCCGAAAGGGCAAGCCCAATTGCTGTGCAACGCTCAAGGTTCTCGGTGTCCATATCGACGGCGGGATGTGCGAACGGATCCTGGTTCCGGAGGAAAACCTCTATCCCGCCGGGGACTTAGGGCTGAGGGACGCGGCGATGGTCGAGTTCCTGGCGATCGGCGCGCACGCGGTTCGGCGGTCGGAAATCGCGCCCGGCAGCCGGGTGCTGGTGGTCGGCGCCGGGCCGATCGGCATCGGCACCGCGCTGTTTGCGACACTTGCGGGCGGCCCGGACGGGCATGTGGCGGTCATGGACATGTCGCCGAGACGGCTTGCGACAGTCGCGGACACCCTCGGATTCAGCGAGACGATCGAGGCCGGTGAACGGCGCTGGCCGAGGTCGACCGGCTGACCGGCGGCGACCGTTTCGATCTCGTCTTCGATGCCACCGGCAACGCCAAGGCGATGGAGCGCTCCTTCGATTTCGTCGCCAGCGGCGGCACCATCGTCATGGTCGGCGTGCTGAAGGCGTCGATCACCTTCGACGATCCCGAATTCCACCGCCGCGAACTGACCATCCGCGCCACCCGCAACGCGACCAAACAGGATTTCGAGACGGTGATGAACGCCATCGCCGCCGGGGACATCCCGATGGATGCGATCAACACCCACCGCGACGCCCTCGACGCGCTGCCGGAGGCGATGCCGACCTGGCTCGCCTCGGAGGATCCACCGATCAAGGCGATCGTGACGGTGTGAGTCGCTTGAAAACCCCGATCATCCAGTTCGGCACCAGCCGCTTCCTCCAGGCCCATGCCGACCTGTTCATCTCCGACGCGATGCGCGAGGGCCAGGACGTCGGCCCGGTGACCGTCGTCCAGACCACCGGATCGGCGGCGCGCGCCGGCCGGCTCGCCGCCTTCGACGGCCGGCCGCTGCCGATCGTCGTGCGCGGGCTGGAGAATGGCGCGCCGGTCGAGCGCACCGAATACACGACCTGCCTGGTGCGGGGGCTGGCGGCGGCGGAGAGCTGGGACGCGGTCGAGCGGGTCTTCATCGAGGCCGACCACGTCATCTCCAATACCGGCGACAGCGGCTACCAGATGCCGGCGGACGAAGCGCTCGGCGACGGCGTTCCGGCCTCGTTTCCGGCCAAGCTGACCCGGCTTCTCGCCGCGCGCTGGCGGGCGGGCGGCGGGCCGCTCACCCTGTTTCCGACCGAGCTCGTCACCGACAATGGCGTGGTGCTGGCCGGGCTCTGCGAAGGGATCGCCCGGCGCTCCAATCTCCCCGATGCCTTCATTGCCTGGATGGGCGACGACTGCGTCTGGGCCAACAGCCTCGTCGACCGCATCGTCTCCGATGCGCTGGAGCCGGCCGGCGCGGTGACCGAACCCTATGCGCTCTGGGCGATCGAGAAACAGGACCGGCTCGCCATCCCGCTCACCCACCCGGCGGTCAAACCGGTCGACGACCTGATGGTGACGGCGCGGCTGAAGCTGCTGCTCCTCAACCTGCCGCACACCTGCCTCGCCGAACGCTGGCTGGCGGACGCGCGTCCGGCGGACGAGAACGTCCGCACGATGATCAGCGATCCGGCGATCCGGGAATGGCTGGACGAAATCGTCGACAACGAGATCCTGCCGGTCTTCGCCGCCGCCGGCATCGCGGAAGCGCCGGCTTATCGCCAGAGCGTCGATGGAGCGCCTGCTCAATCCCTTCCTCGACCACCGCCTGTCCGACATCGCGATGAACCATGCGGCCAAGAAGGCAACCCGCATCGGCGCCCTCCTCGCCTTCGCGGCCGAAGTCGCGCCCGGCCACGCGACGCCGCGGCTCGCCGCGATCCGCGATTCGGGGCTGAAGGGGTTCGGGTAAGGGCGATCGGTTCGATCGCCGACGACGGCGACCGCCGGGGCCGGGCTGGGGGCTCTTCGGGCGCCAGGCGCCCGAAGAGCCGGTCTCGGCGACTACTTGAAGTCGGCCGCGTTTTCCTTCGTGACGATGGCGGTGCCGGTGTCGACGTTGGCTTCGACGGCTTCGCCGCGAATTGCCTTGGCGACCGTGGCGACACCAAGTTCGCCCATCTTCGCGGGGAACTGCGCGACGGTGGCGTCTTCCTTGCCGGCGAGCAGCGCGTCAATCTCGCCGCAGCAGGCATCGAAGCCGACAAGAATGAAATTGTCGAAATCGATCTGGGCGTTCTCGATCGACTGGATGGCGCCGACGGCGGGCGGACCGCAGGCCGCGTAGATGCCGGCGATATCCGGGTGAGCGGTCAGGATGTCCTCGGCAACGGTGACGCCGCCGTCGAGGTTGCACCCGGTCGCACCACGACCGACGATCTCGACCTTGCGGTCGCCGAGGCCCTCGATCATGCCGTTGACCCGATCGTCGAGCGCCGGCACGCCGGGCACGCCTTCGAGCACGCCGATCTGGTCGCCGTCCTTGAGATGATCGCGCAGCCATTCGCCGGCGAGCTTGCCGCCCTGGAAGTTGTTGGTGGCGACAAGAGCCGTCTTGCCCTTCCAGTCCGGAATGTCGTTGTCGATCAGGACAACCTTGATGCCGGCCTCGACGGCCTTGTCGAGAACGGATGCGACGGTGACGTCGACCGGGGTGATGGCGATGCCCTGGACACCCTGGGTGATCATCGACTCGATCAGGGCAACCTGCCCCTCGATGTCGGTGGCCGAGGCGCCCTGCCCGGTGACCAGCTCGATGTCGTTCTTCGCCGCGTAATCCTTCGCCGCGTTTTCGAGGGTGAAGAAGAACTCGACCGGGAACTTGGTGATGAAGCCGATCTTGATCTTGTCGGCGGCGTGGGACGGGAGAGCGAGCGCCATTCCAAGCGCCAGCCCACCCATGACTGTAAAGAATCGTTTCATTGACTTCCTCCCTTTGTTGATAGGTCTTCCAGGCTTTCCCGCCGGCGCGGATCGGTTTCAGGCGCCGACGATCATCGACACGATCTCCTGCTGGTTGTCCTTGCTCGGCCGGATGTCGCCGACCTTCCTTCCCTGCCGCATGACGACCGCGCGATCGGCGAGCTCCGTCACGTGCTCCATGTTGTGGGTGATCAGGATCACGGCATTGCCCTGCTCGCGCAGCAGCCGGATCAGGCTGAGGACCTGCCGCGACTCACGAACGCCGAGCGCCGCGGTCGGCTCGTCGAGGATGACGACCTTGCTGGCGAAGGCGACCGCGCGGGCGACTGCCACCGCCTGGCGCTGTCCGCCGGACATCAGTCCGACCACGGCGTCGTGGCGGTGAAGCGAAACCTGGAGCCGGTCGAGCAGCACCCTCGTCGCCTCGTCCATTTCGCGGCGCTTCATGAAGCGCAGTCCCCGCGGCAGCCATGACGGAAACGAGAGCTCGCGGCCGGCGTAGAAATTCGGGCTTGGCCCGAGATTGTCGAACAGCGCGAGGTCCTGGTAGACGGTCTCGATGCCGGCAAGGCGGGCATCGGCGGGCCTGGCGATCGCGGCGGGGACGCCGTCGAGGATGATCCGACCGGAGTCCAGCTGGTGGACGCCGCTGATGCATTTGATGATGGTCGACTTGCCGGCGCCGTTGTCGCCAAGCAACGCGAGAATCTCTCCGCGATTGACCTCAAGGCTGACCCGGTCAAGCGCCAGAACCGACCCGAACCGCTTGGTGGCGTCGCGAACCGCGAGGACCGGCGGCTCGGCGGCTTCTGCGACCGAAAGGGCGTCGGGGACGGCCATGTTCGTGAGAATCATGGCCCACCCCGCATGCCTTGCGCGACACGGAAACGCTCTTCCAGATAGTTGCGCAGGACGTCGCCTTCGACCGCGATGACGATGACGATTCCGATGACGATGAGCTGGAAGAAGATGTCGACATTCAGCAGGTTCAGGGCGTTGCGGATGACGCCGATCATCAGCGCGCCGACCAGGGCGTGGCCGAGATGGCCGCGGCCGCCGAGGAAGCTCGCGCCACCGATGATGACGGCCGCGATGGTGTCGAGTTCGAGCAGATTTCCGAACAGCGGAGACCCAGCGTTGGTGCGCCCGGCCAGAATGACCGCACCGATTCCGGCGGTGACGCCCGAGATGACGTAGACCGAGACAAGGACCGGCTTGACCGGGATCGCCGTCCGGCGCGCGGCCTCCGGATTGCCGCCGAGGGCCCGGGTCCAGCGTCCCCAGACGACGAAGTGGGACAGGACGCCGAGGACGAGGGCGACCGCCGCCACGACAAATGCCGACACCGGCAGCCAGCCGATGGTCTCATGCCCGATGAAGCGGATCGCCTCCGGCATGCCCTGGAGCGCACGCCCGTCCGACAGTTCGAGCGCCAGCCCCTTGGCGACGCTCAGCGTCGCAAGCGTGATGATGAACGGGTGAGGCAGGCGGCCGTAGACATAGGCGATGCCGTTGACCGAGCCGACGAGAGCGCCGGTGGCGATCATCGCCAGAATGACAAGCGTCGATGAATCGACGACCCGGAAGACCAGCGCCCCGACGACCGAGGCGAGCGCCAAAGTCGAGCCGACCGAGAGATCGATGCCGCGGGTCAGGATAACGAGCTGCTGCCCCATGGCCACGGTCGCGATGACCGCGGTCTGGGCCAGGATGTTGCCGACATTGCGCGATGTCATGAAATAGGGCGACAGGAAACTCAGCACGACGAGGATCAGGACGAGAATGAGGATCGGCCCGACCCTCAGCAGCCCGAGGGCCGCCGACACGGTGTCGAACCGCGCGGCCTCGATCGGCGCGGACGCCTCCTCACCGGCTTGAATCGCTTCCTTCACGTCATCGGTCCTTGGCTCGTGGTCAGGTCCGCGGGTCGGCGCTTGTTCGAAGGAAACGGCTGTGTTGTAATTTTATAGACAAAAAACTACGTGACGCTGAAACGGTCAATGTGTTTTTTACGCACAAAAATCAGGATAACTGGACAATGACGCGACGCGATCGCATGGGCACCAGACCGTGAAGGGCGACGCTGTCTTCAAACGGGTCTTCAACGAGACCCTCGATCGGCTCGCTGAACGCGAGCGTGGCGCGAACCTGCCGTCCGAAAACGGGCTGAGGGAGCAACTCGGCACCAGCCGGACGACCGTCCGCAAGGTTCTGGCCGAGATGACGCGACGGGAGATCGTCGGCTCGGTCGGGAATCGCCGGGTGCTTCTCCGCGGTCCGAAACGGGCCGACTATTTCGACAAGGCCGCGACGCTCTCAACCTCGTCGCAAGTCGAAAAGAAGTTCCTGGAGTGGATGCTGCGTGGCGACCGGAAGCCGGGTGAGCATATCAATGGCCTCGATCTCGCACGCCAGTTCAATGTCTCCACCGGCGCTGTCCGCGAATACCTCAACCGGTTTGGCCGCTTCGGCCTGATCGAAAGGCGCCCGAACAGCAGTTGGGCGGTGAAGGGCTTCACACGGGAATTCGCGCTCGAACTCTTCGAGGTCCGGGAGCTTTTCGAGATGCGCTCGGCAATCCGGTTCGCCGCGCAACCGGCCGAAGCGCCCGCCTGGGAAAGCCTCAGGAAAATCGAGCGCGAACATCACGAACTCCTTGCCGAGGTCGACGAACGCTTTCACGATTTTTCGGATCTCGACGAGCGCTTCCACCGGCTCATAAACGACGCATCGAGAAACCGGTTCTTCGTCGACTTCTACGAACTGATCTCCCTGATTTTCCACTATCACTACCAGTGGAACAAAAGCGACGAGGCCGAGCGCAACCGTGTCGCGATCGAGGAACACATCGCCTATATCGAGGCGCTCTCCAGCGGCGAACCCGAACGGGTTTCGGCGACCTGCCACGCCCACTTGAAATCGGCCCGCGAGACGCTGCTCGCCTCGCTGGTTTGACGAGGCGAGCGGACCGGCGTCCGCCGATCAATCTTCGTAGTCGAGCTTCGGATACCAGTCCGGAGCCCGCCCTTCCGGGGTGATGTCGAGCACGTTCCACAACGGCGCGAAATCCGGTGCGCCGCGCGGGTCCTGGCCAGGATCGGCCGAATCGCCGGTCATTTCACCGCTCCAGAAGTGGCGGATGGTCCCGTCCCGGCGGGTGAAGACATTCAAGGCCGGAATTTCCGAACCGTCCGGCAGGATGCCGAAATAGTCGCGCGAATAGTTGCCGTTGAGGTCGCTGTAGAGCCGGAGATGCTGCCAGCCGCGTTCCTTCTTCCACGCGACCAGTCGCTCGATCGGCGAGCGGGCGACAACGGCCAGGGAAATCCGCTGCCCGATGTCGGCGGCGTTGGCATCCAGGGGTCCGAGCAGGTTGGTGCACATCGGACACGGGCGTTGCCGCTCCGGCCCGAACATATAGCTGTAGACGGCAAGCGTCTCCTTGTTGCCGAACAGGCCGGCGAAATCGACCGGGCCATCCTCGCCGATGAAGCGATAGTCGCCGATCACCGCGCCACCCGGCGGCAGGGCGCGGCGCTGGGCGGCGACACGTTCGAGATGGCGGCGCAGCTCGATCTCCTCCGCCAGCAGCGCGGTGCGGGCGGCCCGGTATTCGGCGCTCTCGTTGGGGAAACGGACCGGGCCGCGGCGGGCGAGTTCGGTGGCGGGGACGAGGTCGTCGGGCATGGATTTCCTCCTCTGGCTGACAATGATCGACCGCGGGCGGAACGAGCCACCCGACCTTTCGTCGTTCGGCCGGGCCGCCAATCGACATCGACGCCGAATTTATTTCACTCTGCCCGTCGTCCGTCACGGCGGAAGACTTCAGCCAATCCCGGCGGTATAATCCGCCCCGTCGGCCGGTGGCCGCGCAAGCGGTCGGGACCGGTGCCATGGAGGTCGATCGATGAGCATACAGCGTGGGATGTTGGGCGCCGCGGCGGTTCTGCTGGCGTCGATGGGCGGCGCGGCCGCCGCTTCGGACAACGATCTCGCCCTGTTCGGGCGGGACCCGGGCACGGATCGGGTCTTCGCCTGCTACACGCGCCATTACGACAAGGCGCATCTGGCCGGCCATCCCAAGCAGAATGTCGTCGACATGACCCTCTTCGTCACCAGCTACGACGAAGGCGACAGCGGCCGCCAGTATCTCCTGTCGATGGGCGTCCGCTTCCGCACGGCACCGACCCTTTTCCAGGTCTCCGGCGCCTGCAATCCGCCGGCGGACGGCAGCCCGGGGCTGGGCTGCGGCATCGACTGCGACGGCGGCTCATATCGGCATCCGGGTCAAGAACGCCAGCTCGATCCTGGTCGACATCCCCGATGGCGCCCGGACCTGGGACGCGGAATCGGAGGAAGAGCCGCCGGAAGATGCCCGCTTCGGCGCCGACGACAAGCTGTTCCGGCTCGACCAGACGGCGCTGCCGGATTGCGCGCCGCTGATCTGGGACGAGGGCGACAAGGCAACGATCCTGAACGGAAGCTGAGGACGAGCGATGCTGCCCAGCCGACGCGCCGTCTTTGCCCGCCTGCTGGCGGCGACCGCCGCCGGCGCGGCGACATGGCGTGGCGCCGGCCCGGCGGAGGCCGATGATGCCGGCGTGCCGAAGGTCGCCTATCACCTCGCCGATGTCGACAAGGTCGGCTTCGTCATCGGCAATATCGAGAACCACATCGCCGGCATGGGCGGACCGGACAAGGTGACGATCGTGCTCGTCGTCCACGGGCCGGCGCTGGCGCTGTTCCGGCGGAGCAAGGCCAATCCCGACCTCGCCCGGCGGCTCGTCGGGAATAGCGACCGACGGCGTCGGGCTCGCCGCCTGCGGCAACACCATGGCCGCGCAGAAGATCGAAATCGACGACCTGCTGCCGGGCTTCGTGCGGGTCGACGAGGGCGGCGTCGTCCGCCTCGCGCGCCTGCAGGCCGAGGGCTACGCCTACCTCCGTCCCTAGCTTATCCCGGCAATCACCTTGTTGACCTCGGCCGCCTTTTCCATGTGGACGATATGGCCGGCGCCGGGGATCGTGGTGACTTCGACATTCGGCGGCAGCCCTTCGGCATGGCTCGCCGGCAGGACGCGGTCGGCCTCGCCCCAGACGACATGAACCGGGGCCTCGATATCGCCGAGGCGGTCGCGGAGCGAATTGCGCTGGGCGTCGCCGTCGAAATTCGCGGCGGCGATTGCCTGAAGGGCGGCGAGCGCCCCGTCGAGGCGTTTGAACTTCAGCACGTCCTCGACCATGTCGGCGGTGACCAGACCCGGGTCGGCGACCAGCATTTCGAGCCAGGGACGGAGCTTGCGGGCCCGGCTTTCGGCGATGAAGCCGGCGATGAAATCGCCGGCGATCTCCGGCCCGAAGCCGGCCGGGGCGACGAGGGTCAGGCCGGTGACCCGGGCGGGCGTGTCGAGGGCGATGGTCGCGGCGATGGCCGCGCCGAGCGAATGGCCGACGAGATGAGCGGTCTCCAGCCCCTCGGCGTCCATGTAGTCGCGCACGGCGGCGGCGAGCGCTTCGACCGAGCCGTCGGTAACATCCTTGGCAGAGCCGCCGTGACCCGGCAGGTCGATGGCATGGACCGGACGGTCTTCGGCGAGCGCTCCCTGGTTCAGCATCCAGGTCGACAGGTCGGCGCCGAAGCCATGAATGAAGAGGATCGGCACGCCGGTCTCGGGGCCGGCCTTGAGGCGGCGGATGCGGCGGCCGCCGGCCTCGACCGTCTCGGGCGCGGGGCCGCCGGCCTCGCCGGCCTCGGCCGGCGTGAAGCCTTCGAGGAATTCACGAACGAAATCGTCGACCGCGTCGTCGGACACGTCGGGCGACGCGACGACGCCGAGCAGCGCGCCGACCGGCACCGTATCGCCCTCGCCGACGACCTGGCGGCGCAGCACGCCGGTCACCGGGCTCTCGAAGACGTTGGCGATCTTGCTGGTCTCGATGTCCATGATCTCCTGGCCGGCCGCGATCGGCGCGCCGACATCGACCGCCCAGCGGGCGAGCATGCCCTCCTCCATGGCGAGGCCCCATTTCGGCATGGTGATCGGTTTGATATCGGCCATCGGGCCTCCCTCCGGAACGGGTGCGCTGTCACCGGCGCCGTCGTCTTCCCACCAGTTGGGAAGCCGTTGCGGACGCCGGCCTTCGTCGGTCATTCGGCCGCCACCTTGCGGTCGTGTTCGAGCACCGCGCGCACCGCGGCCTCGATCCGGGCGACACCGGGAATGTAGATATCCTCCAGCGCCGGAGAGAACGGCACCGGCGCATGCGGCGCGGTGACGAGCTTGATCGGCGCCTTCAGCGCGTCGAAGGCGTTTTCGGCGACGAGACCGGCGATATCGCCGGCCATGCCGCAGCGCGGATGGGCCTCGTCGACGACGACGAGACGGCCGGTCTCGGCCACCGTCTCGAGGATCGTCTCGGTATCGAGCGGCGAGGTGGTGCGCGGGTCGACGACCGTGCAGGAAATGCCGTGCCTGGCGAGACTGTCGGCCGCCTCGTTGGCGAAATTCACCATCCGGCCAAAGGCGACGATGGTGACGTCGTCGCCCTCGCGGGTGACATTCGCCTCGCCGAAGGGGATGGCATAGGGCTCGTCCGGCACCTCCATCTCGTCGTCATACATCGCCTTGTGCTCGAAGAAGACGACGGGATCGTCGTCGCGGATCGCCTGGATCAGCAGGCCCTTGGCTTCGTAGGCGTTGGACGGCAGCACGACCTTCAGGCCCGGGATATGGGTGAAGACCGGATAGAGGCATTGCGAATGCTGCGAGGCGGCGCGGAAGCCGGCGCCGTACATCGTGCGGATGGTCAGAGGCGTCACCGCCTTGCCGCCGAACATGTAGCGGAACTTGGCGGTCTGATTGAGGATCTGGTCGAAGCACACGCCCATGAAATCGACGAACATCAGCTCGACCACCGGCCGGAGGCCGGTCAGCGCCGCCCCGGCCGCCGCGCCGACGAAGGAGATTTCGGCAAGATGGGTGTCGAGCACCCGGTCGGGACCGAATTGCGGACGAAGGCCCTTGGTGACGCCCAACGGCCCGCCCCAGGCATCCTGGTCGCCGGCGCCGCCGGTGCCGCCGGAAATATCCTCGCCCATCAGGATGACCCGTTCGTCGCGCTCCATTTCCTGACGGAGCGCTTCGTTGATCGCCTGGCGATAGCTTTTCTTCGACACGTCAGGCTCTCCTCAATACGACAGGTAAACGTCAGTCATCAGATCGCTCTCGGTCGGCATCGGCGCCGCTTTCGCGGCATCCATGCAGGCCCGGATCTCGTCGGCGATCTCGCGATCGGCCGCGTCGAGTTCATCCGCCGCGATCAGCGAGGCTTCGACCACCCTTTGCCGGAACAGCGCGATCGGATCGTTGTTGCGGGCCGCCTCGACCTCCTCGGGCAGCCGATAGGTTCCCGCGTCGCCCTCGAAATGGCCGTAGAAGCGATTGAGCCGGACATGAAGCAGGGACGGCCCTTCGCCCGCCCGCGCCCGCTCGATCGCCTCGCCGGAGGCCTCGTAGACGGCGAAGAAATCGGTGCCGTCGACCTCGCGGGAGGGAATGCCGAAGCCGGTGCCGCGGCCGGTCTGGCTGCCGCCGACCGACCAGCTCGACGCGGTCGCCTCGGCATAGCCGTTGTCCTCGGCGACGAAGACCACCGGCAGGTTCCAGATCTTCGCCAGATTGTAGCTTTCGAGCACGGCGCCCTGGTTGGACGCGCCGTCGCCGTAGAAGCAGATGGCAACGCCACCGGTCTTCAACGTCTTGGCGGTCAGCGCCGCGCCGCAGACGAGCGGCGCGCCGGCGCCGACGATACCGTTGGCGCCCAGCATCCCCTTCGACAGGTCGGCGATATGCATCGAGCCGCCCTTGCCGCCGCAAAGGCCCTCCTTGCGGCCGAAGATCTCGTGCATCATCGGCCCGACCTCGACACCCTTGGCGATGCAATGGCCGTGGCCGCGATGGGTGGAGGCGATGGTGTCGCGTTCGTCGAGATGCATGCAGACGCCGACGCCCGAAGCTTCCTCGCCGGCATAGAGATGGACGAAGCCGGGGATCGTCCCGGCCGCGAATTCGGCATGGACCGCGTCCTCGAATTCGCGGATCGTCCGCATTCGCCGATAGGCCGCGCCAAGCTCCTCGCGCGACAGCTGCAAGCCACTCGCCATAGTCACCTCCCAATGGAACGTCTTCTTGTTGGAGGCGATGATAGGCCCTTGCCGTTCGCTGGCAAGGAAAACCCGTCTGCCCGCCGCGGCAGCGTCCGCGTCAGCCGCGAAGGCTGAAAAAGCCGCGGATCAGGCCTGCGAAATCCGCGACGCCGAACATGCCGCTCATGCTTCCGTGCTCGTAGGCATGGTCGAGTTCCGCCTGGCGCGCCCTCAGCATCGTGGCAAAGCGCTCGACCAGCGCCGGGGACGCGATGAGGATCGGCTCCAGCGCCGCCCTGGTCACCTCGAGCGCGACGACGTCGGTCGTCGCGGTGACGTTGGCGCTGCGGCGGGCGCCGGTCATCAGCGACATCTCGCCGACGACGGTGCCGGGGCCGCCGGAGGCGATATGCTTGCCGGTGCGGCGGTCGCCGGTATCGATGGCGATCTCGCCGCTGGCGACGATGAACAGCGACGATCCGGTATCGTCCTCGTGGATCAGATGCGCGCTGTGCGGAAAATCGCGGAGCTTGGCGCGCTTCGCCAGAGCGTCGAGCTCGTCCGGACCGAGCACATCGGCGAAAAAGGGATTGGCGGCGAGGATGTCGCGCGGCTCCATGGGTCGTCCTCCCTGATGCCTGGAGTCTCAACCCGGCCGGGACCGCCGGTCAAGCGGGGTGGGCAGGGGCGCCGGGGTTGGCAGATTGTCAACGATATCGGGCTAGGGTCGCCCGGCAGCCGGGCGGACCCCTTTCGCCGCCTCTCGAGCAGAAGGAGCGATGCCATGCGGATCGACGCCATACCCCTCGGGGAGAACCCGCCCGATGACGTCAATGTGGTCATCGAGGTTCCGGTCGGCGGCGAGCCGATCAAGTACGAACTCGACAAGACCTCCGGGGCGATGTTCGTCGACCGTTTCCTCTACACGCCGATGCGCTATCCGGGAAACTACGGCTTCGTGCCGCACACGCTGTCCGACGATGGCGACCCGATCGATGTCATCGTCACCAACACCCGCGCCATCATGCCGGGCGCGGTGATGAATGTCCGGCCGATCGGCGTCCTGCTGATGTCCGACGAGTCGGGCGGCGACGAGAAGATCGTCGCGGTGCCGAGCAACCGCCTGACAATGCGCTACCACACCGTGCGCACCGCATCGCAACTGCCGCAGATCACGCTCGATCAGGTCCAGCATTTCTTCGAGCACTACAAGGATCTCGAGCCCGACAAATGGGTGAAGGTGCTGCGCTGGGGCGACGCGGACGAGGCGAAGACGCTGATCACCGAGGCGATCGCACGGGCGGCGAAAGCCGACTGAGCGAAGGCGCCGGCAACGCGCAGCCACCGACATCCATTGCGAATCAGTGGCCCGCCCGAGAGCGGCCGCAATCGCGCGCTCCGTTTCGAGATCTCCGAAACAATGATTTAACTATATGATTTTAAACAATTTTTTGTTTCGAACGAAACTCGCATTTCAGCCGTCTGTGTTTTAGGCTGACGATTGCGGCGCACACTGTCGACCGTGCGCATATCTGGAGAATGTCGCGGAGCGCGATCCGCATCAAATCGACTGGAGGAAGAAAATGGCCACATTCATCGTCGGCACCGAGGCCGGGCTCAACTCAGCGATTGCCAGCGTCAACGCCAGCGGCGATGCGGTCAATACCATCACTCTGGCCGCCTCGATCGTCCTGACCGGTGCGCTAACCATCCTCGATCCGCAGGCCGGCTCGTCGCTGGTCATCGACGGGGCCGGCTTCACCATCGACGGCCAGAACGCGCACCGCATCTTCTTCGCCAATAGCGGCGACATCACCATCGAGAACGTCACCCTCGCCAACGGACTGGCCGAGGGCGGCGACGGCGGCGACGGCAGTTCGGCCGGCGGCGGCGGCATGGGCGCCGGCGGCGCGCTCTTCGTCAATTCGACCGCCGACGTGACGATCGCCAATGTCGCTTTCACCAACAACGGCGCGGCCGGCGGCGACGGCGGCCACGGCGCCCTGACCACCGGCGGCGGCGGCGGCGGCGGCATGGGCGGCGACGGCGGCGACGCCCCGGACCTGCTTTTCGGCTTCGGCGGCATTGCCGGCATTTTCGGCGGTGGCGGCGGTGGCGGCGGCCTTGACGCCGACGGCGGCGACGGCGGCTCGGCACTTTCAATCGGCCCTGCCACCAACGGCGCACCCGGCGAGCCGGGTACGGCGGCCGGCGAGGGCGACGGAGGCGACGGCGCAGCCGGAGCCGGTACGGGTGGCAGCGGCGGCAGCGGCGGTGCCGACGGTGGTGGCGGCGGTGGCGGCGGCGCCGGCGGCCTCATTGCCAAGGAAGGTGGCGGCGGCGGTGGCGGCGGCGTCGACGGCGACGATGCACCCGGCCAGCCCGGTGGCGATGGCGGCGACTTCGGCGGCGGCGGCGGCGGCGGCGGCGAGGCGATCGGTTTCGGCGAAACCGGCGGCGACGGTGGATTTGGCGGCGGTGGCGGTGGCGGTGGCGCAGCCATCGGAATCGGATCCGGCAGCGACGGCGGCTTCGGCGGCGGCGGCGCAGGCGAGGCCCTCATCGGAGGCGGTACCGGCGACGGCGGCTTCGGTGGCGGCGACGGCGGCTCCCGTTATGAGGATCCCGGCACTCCCGGCGACTATGCCGGCGGTGGCGGCGGCGGCGGCGCCGGTTTCGGCGGTGCAATCTTCGTGCGCGAGGGCGGTCATCTGACCATCGGCGCCGGCTCGCTCAACGGAGGATCGGTCACGGGCGGCGATGGAAATGTCTCTCTCGACGGCTTGATCCAGGGCGACAGCGGCGAGGCGGCCGGCTCCGGCCTGTTCCTGCAGGGCACGGGTGCCCTCACCTTCAACCCCGGCGCCGGCGAGACGACGACAATCGCCGATGCGATCGCCGACGAGGCCGGCGTCGTGGCCGGCGGCTATACGCCACCCGCCGGCTACACGCCGGGCGCCTGGTCGCTGACCATGAACGGCGCGGGCACCCTGCTGCTTGTCCGGTGACTAGATCTATACCGGCGCAACGACGGTCGCCGCCGGCCTGCTCCGGGTCGACGGTTCGATCGCCAATTCGGCGACCACGGTCGAGACCGGCGCGACGCTCGGCGGCAACGGCACGACCGGGGCGGTCACCGTCGAGGGCGGAGGGACGCTGGCGGCCGGCGCCAGCGCCGGATTGCTGACCACCGGCAATCTCGCCCTTTCGACCGGCGCATTCCTCGAAGCCGAGGTCGGCGGCACGACGGCCGGGGTCGGCGGCTATGACCAGATCGTCGTCAACGGCACGGTCAGCCTTGCCGACGCGACCCTGACCATCGACCTGATCAGCAGCTTCGACCCGGCCTTCGGCGACGCCTTCACCATCATCCAGAACGACGGGACGGACGCGATCGCGGGGACCTTCGCGGGCCTCGCCGAAGGCGCCCAGTTCGTCGCCGACGGACGGGCCTTCACGATCACCTATCAGGGCGGCGACGGCAATGATGCGGTGGTGACCGCCATCCAGGCCGTGATCATCGGCACGCCGGACGCCGACCTGATCAACGGAACCAATACGGTGTTCGGACAACTCCCGGCCACCGAGGGAGCCGACATCATCAAGGGCAAGAACGGCGGCGACACGATCTCCGGCATCGGCGGCGACGACCTGATCTACGGCAACAAGGGCAAGGACATCATCAAGGGGAACGAGGGCAGCGATCAACTGTGGGGGAACCGGGGCCAGGACAAGATCAAGGGGTCCAAGGGCAACGACACCCTCGACGGCGGCAAGGCGAACGACCGCCTGACCGGCGGCGCAGGCGACGACGCCTTCGCCTTCACCACCAAGCTCGGCAAGAACAACGTCGACAGGATCACCGATTTCGGCAAGGGCAACGACATCATCCAGCTCGACCACACGATCTTCAAGAAGATCGGCTCGGGCGGCGAACTCAAGGCGAAGTATTTCACCCACAACCACGCCAAGGACACGAACGACCACATCGTCTACACCAAGGCGACCGGCGAAATCCGCTACGCCAAGAAGGGGGTCGATTCCGGCGACGGAATTCTGTTCGCCAAGGTCGACAAGGGCACGACGCTCCACCACGACGATTTCTTCGTCATCTGAGGCGGCGGGCGAGCGAGCCGGCGTCTAGCCCGAGTAGTAGCTCGTCATCCGCGCGGCGATCTGGTCGCGGCCGACGCCGACGCTGACCCAGCGGTCTGCTTCCTGGTGGCGGCCGGCGAGTTCGCCGCCGCGCTGCTCGACCACGGTGGCGAAGCGTTCGGCAAGCTTCGGCTCGGCGGCGAGCAGCGGCGCGAGCGCCGTCTTGGAAATCTCCAGCGCCGAGGCCCGGCCCTTGGCCTTGACGGTGGCGCTGCGGCGCTCGCCGGTGATCACCGCCATCTCGCCGAAGACGTCGCCGGCCCGGAGGGTGGCGACGACCCGCTCGCCGCGCGGGTCGTGGACGCTGACGACCACCTTGCCGTCGGTCAGCACATACATCACCGAGCCGAGTTCGCCCTGCCGCATGATGACCTCGCCGCGGCCGAAATTCACCACCCGGGTCGCCGCCGCCAGCACGTCGAGCTGCTCGGCGTCGAGGACGACGTTGAAAAACGCGGTCGAATTGAGGATGCCCCTGATATCCATCGGACTGGCTCCCGGCGCACGCAAACTGGTGACACTGTCCGCCCGTGTCGCAAGACCGTCAAGCGGCCGGTCGGAACACCGTCAGCGAGACGCCGGCCGGCGCATCGAGGATTTCCGGCGCTTCGGGCACAAGCCCATGCGTCGACAGGACCGCCGCCGCGCTTTGCCCGTGCGAGACCGCCGAGAAGATCGGGATGCCCTCCGGTATCCGCACGCCGGCGGCGCGGGCGAGATGAAAGGCGTCGAAGCCGAGATCGAGAAACAGGTCGAACACCGGCCGGCCGCCGGGGACGACGGCAATTCCCCCTTGCGGCGCGGCCGTGGCGAGCGCTTGTTCGATCGGCGTGTCGGCCGGGTTCCACCACCAGGCATCGACCCGGCGCTCGATGCCGCGGGCCGACGACGACAGCACCAGCCGGTTGCGGCCCTTGAGATTGGGATTCGCCTCGTGGCCGAGCCGGCCGAGAATGGTGACCGCCGCCGCGTCCAGCGCCGCCTGGAAGCGTGCCCAGTCGGCGTCGTTGCGGAGCGAGTCGGGCGTCAGGCCGTCGGCGCCGGCGATCCGGTCGTCGTCGGAGACGATGGCGTGGCCGTGAAACGTCCAGCCGCCGATCACGTCCGCAGCGTTCCGCCGGTCGCCTTCTCGACCGCCGCGACGATCTTGCCGGCCGTCGCGTCGATCTCCTCGTCGGTCAGCGTCTTCTCCGTCGGCTGCAGCACCACCTCGATCGCCAACGACTTGCGGTCGGGCCCGAGGGCCGCGCTCTCGAAGAGATCGAAGACCGAGACGCCGGCGATCAGCTTGCGATCGGCGCCTATCGCGGCGCGCATCACCGCCGCCGCCTCGACCGAGCGATCGATGACGAAGGCGAAGTCGCGGCGGACGGGCTGGAGATCGGAAAGCGCCAGCGGCGGTCGCGTCTTGGTCGCCCGGGCCTTCGGCACCGGGATCGCCTCGAGGATGATCTCGAAGCCGGCGAGCGGACCGGAAACGTCGAGCTCTTCCAGCACCTGCGGGTGGAACTCGCCAAACGAGCCGATGACGGTCTTCGGTCCCTGGCGGATGACGCCGGATCGGCCGGGATGGAACCAGGCCGGCGCATCGCCGGTGACCTGGACCTTGTCGACGGAAAGACCGAGCGACTCGAGCAGCGCGAAGGCGTCGGCCTTGGCGTCGAACACCGAGACGGCGGCGGATTTCGCCGACCAGTGGCGGCCACTGCCGTTGATGCCGGAGGTCCCGCGCCGGACGCCGCTCGCGGCGGTCTCCTGATCCTTCGGGCCGTCGCCGCGATACACCTGGCCGACCTCGAAGAGGGCAAGGTCGTCGAAGCCGCGATCGGCGTTGCGCTGGGCGGCGGCGATCAGGCCCGGCAGCAGGCTCGGCCGCATGTCCGACATGTCGGCTGCGATCGGATTGGCGAGGATCAGCTCGGGCTGGCCGCCGCCGAAAGCCTGGCTCTGGCGCGACGAGATGAAGGACCACGTCACCGCCTCGACCATGCCGCGCGCGGCGAGCGCCCGCTTGGCGGCGCGGGTCCGGGTCTGCAGCGGCGTCAGCACCGGCTTCCGGGCGCCGGCCTCCCGCCGCATCGGCGTCACCGGAACGCGATCGACGCCGATGATGCGCACCACCTCCTCGACGAGGTCGGCCTTGATCGCGACGTCCGGCCGCCAGGTCGGCACGGTGACGAGGATGCTGCCCTCGGTCCGGTGCGGCTTGCAGGCGAAGCCGAGGTCCTCGAGGATGCGGGTGACGTCGCTGACCGACGGGTCGATCCCGGCGAGCCGCTTGACCTCGGCGACAGGGAAATCGATCACGGTCGCCGGCTCGGGCACTTCGCCGGCGACGAGGATGTCGCTCGGCGTGCCGCCGCAGAGGTCGAGCACCATGCGGGTCGCCATCTCCAGCCCGGGGATCATGAAGGCCGGATCGACGCCGCGCTCGAAGCGGTGGCGGGCATCGGACTGGATGCCGAGGCGGCGGCCGGTCTGGGCGATGTTGAGCGGTTCCCACAGCGCCAACTCGATCAGCACGTCGACGGTGTCCTCGGTGCAGCCCGAGGCCTCGCCGCCCATGATGCCGGCGAGCGATTCGACGCCGCGGTCGTCGGCGATGACGCAGATGTCGGCGATCGAGCGTGTAGGTCTTGCCGTCGAGGGCGAGGATTTCCTCGCCGTCGCGGGCGCGGCGGACGACGAGATTGCCGGACACTTTCGCCGCGTCGAAGACGTGGAGCGGCCGGCAGCGGTCACAGGTGATGAAGTTGGTGATATCGACCAGCGCGTTGATCGGCCGGAGGCCGATCGAGCGGAGGCGGCGCTGCAGCCATTCCGGCGACGGGCCGTTCTTCACCCCGCGCACCAGCCTCAGTCCGAAGGCCGGGCAGAGCGACGGCGTGTCGCCGAAATCGAGCGTGACCGCGACCGGGCAGGCGCCCTCGCCCCGGACCGGATCGACCGGCTGGTCGATTCTGCGGCCCTCGCCGGCGGCGGCGAGGTCGCGGGCGATGCCGGTGACGCCCAGCGCGTCGGGACGGTTCGGCGTGACCGCGACATCGAAGACCGGATCGTCGAGGCCGGCATAATCGGCATAGGCGCGCGCCGACCGGCGCGTCCTCGGGCAGATCGACGATGCCGTCGTGATTGTCGGAGAGGCCGAGCTCGCGCTCCGACAAGAGCATGCCGTTCGATTCGACGCCGCGGATGACGCCCTTCTTGAGGTCGACGCCGGTGCCGGGAACGTGGGTGCCGGCCGGCGCGAAGACGCCGATCATGCCGGCCCGGGCGTTCGGCGCGCCGCAGACGACCTGGACATTCGAGCCGTCGCCGGGATCGACGATGCAGACGCGGAGACGATCGGCATTCGGATGCGGCTCGGCCGAGACCACCCGGGCGATGCGGAAGGGCGCGAAATCCCTGGTCAGGTCCTCGACGCCCTCGACCTCGAGGCCGATCATGGTCAGCCGCTCGGCGATGCCGTCGACGGTGGCGATGGTGTCGAGGTGCTCTTTCAGCCAGGACAGGGTGAATTTCATGTCAGTGCGCCTTCGGTGGTACGGGCGGCCGCCATGGCGAGCAGGCGGGCGAGAACATGGGCGTAGCCGCGGGCGTCGTCGATGGCGCGGTGGGTATGGGGGACATTTCCGAGCCAGTCGGCATCGAAGGGCTTGCCCATCAGCGTGACGTGGTCGAGCCCGGCCACCGCCGCGGCGAAGGAGGCGATGTCGAGGCCGACGCCCGAGAAGAGCGGCGTCCCGGCCCCCGGCATGGTCATCACCCGGGCCCCGGCAAAGACGTCGAGATAATGGTCGATCCACACGCCGTCGAGCATCAGCGGCCGGGCCGCGAAGACCCGCGGCGACGGCAGGGTTCCCAGCCAGTCGGCGTAGCGCGGCATCATCGTCTCGGGCGGCTCGGGATCGCGGGTCGCTTCGATCCAGGCGTCGGGCTGGGTCGCCCACCAGGCGCTGGTCGATTCATCCGGGGCGCGATCGGCGCGGGGCTGGAGCACCGCCTCGAATTCATCAAGCACCGCGCCCGTCCGGTCGATCGCGACCGAGGCGAAGCTCAGCATCGAGTTGCGGAGCGGGCTTGGACCGTCAAGCTCGACGTCGGTGACGACGAAGGTCGGGGTCCTCTCATCAGCGCTCATTGCCAGCTCTTCCACTGCGCGGGCGTCATTCGGCCGCCACCGGCGGCTGGACCGCACCCGGCGCCTTCCAGCCCAGGAGCACACCCTTGATAGAGATGCCTTCATCCATGGCCGGCCACCAGACGCCGCTGAATTCGAGCTCGACCTGCGCACGCTCCTCCGGCGAGGCCTTCGCCAGGAACGGATACCACCACAGCGGCGCCCTGATCTGCCGCCCGTCGGCGAGGGTCACATAGACGAAGGCGTCATCGCACCAAGCCGCGACCGGGCGCGTGCCCTCCGTCTCAAAGTCCGAAGAACTCATTCCAAGCTCCAATCCAGGCATCGCGGTGTAGCGCGACCAACTCGACAAGCTCCTCGACTTCGCGCTCATCGTACCCGCGGACATGGGCCACGACCAAATCCTCCAACCACACCTTCGCGGCGTTTCCGTCCTTTACGATATGAACGTGGGGCGGTTCTTCCATGTCGATCACGACGACAGCCCCCGTGCCAGCGACGGCAGGTCGAGGGGGCGGAAGCCGTAGTGGTTGAGCCAGCGGACATCGGCGTCGAAGAAGGCGCGGAGGTCCGGCATGCCGTATTTCAGCATGGCGATGCGGTCGATCCCCATCCCCCAGGCGAAGCCCTGGACCTTGTCCGGATCGAGCCCGCCATAGCGGATGACGTTGGGGTGGACCATGCCGCAGCCGAGGATCTCCAGCCAGTCGTCGCCGGCGCCGAAGCGGATCTCCGAGCCCGAGCGGTCGCACTGGATGTCGACCTCCATCGACGGCTCGGTGAAGGGGAAGAAGGACGGGCGGAAGCGCATCTTGACCTGGTCGACCTCGAAGAAGGCCTTGCAGAATTCCTCCAGCACCCATTTCAGCGTGCCGACCGTCGACTCCTCGTCGAGGACCAGCCCCTCGACCTGATGGAACATCGGGGTGTGGGTCTGGTCGGAATCGAAGCGGTAGGTGCGGCCGGGAATGACGACGCGGATCGGCGGGGTCTGCGTCTCCATCGTCCGGATCTGCACCGGCGAGGTGTGGGTGCGCAGAAGCATCCGCTCGCCGTCCGCCTTCGGGTTGAAGAAGAAGGTGTCGTGCATCTCGCGGGCCGGGTGGCCCTCGGGAAAATTCAGCGCGGTGAAATTGTAATAGTCGGTCTCGATGTCCGGCCCCTCGGCGATGGCGAAGCCGAGATCGGCGAAGATCGCGGTGATCTCGTCGATGACCTGGCTGACCGGATGGATGCGGCCGGTCTCCAGCCCCGAGGGGCGGACCGGCAGGGTGACGTCGACCCGCTCCTCCTCCAGGCGACGGAGGAGTTCGGCTTCCCGGAGCACCGCGCGGCGGGCGGCGATCGCCTGGTTGAGGCGCTCCTTGAGGCCGTTCAGCGCCGGGCCCATGACCTGGCGCTCCTCCGGCGTCATGCCGCCGAGCCCCTTGAGCAGTTCCGAGACGGCGCCCTTCTTGCCGAGGGCGGCGACCCGCTCGTTTTCGAGAGCGGCGTCGTCGGGCGCGCCGGCGATGCGCGCGGCGATGTCGCGCTCCAGCGCCTCGAGATCGGCGGCGGCGATTGTATTCATCGGATTCCCGTCAGCTCATGAAGCGAAGCGTCTTCGGCTTCACCGGATTGACGAAGTCGCGGCCTTCCTTGCCGGAATTGACCCATTCGTCCTTGAGATGCATCCACCAGCGCGCCTGGGTATTGGCGTCGTTGATCAGCATCAGCTTGGGCTCGTCGAGCAGCCCCTCGCGCTGCTGGAGGGCGATGTCGCGGTCCTGGTTGAGGAATTTCCGCGACAGCGCCCGGATCACCGGCCTCAAGCGGCCTGACCCAGCCGATCGTCGTCCAGAACATCTGGTGGAAGGCGGTTTCCTCGTCGGTGATCGGCGTCAGCGCGGTCAGGCCGACGACGTTATGCTTGTCGCCATGCAGTTCCTCGATGCGGATCGCCGGCAGCGAATAGCTGATGTCGGCGATCACCTTCTTGCCGAGCAGCTTGTAGAAGGTCTGGCTCTCCGGCACCTGGTGGGTGGCCATCTTGAAGCCGAGATCGCAGGGCTCGAAGGCCTTGGTCTTCTCCTTGACCGTCCGCACCTTGGCGCGGAACCAGCGCGAGGTGTGGACGTAGGCGACATGGGCCGGGTCCATCAACCCGTAGGTCGTATGGTCGATCGAGCAGGGGAAGGTCAGCCTGACGTGGGTATCGGGCGCCCGGTCCTCGGCGAAGAGCGGCACCAGCGGCGGCTTCTCGGTGATGCCGGAGGGTTCTTCCCGGTCGCGGGCGAAATAGACCCAGACGATGCCCTGCTGTTCGATGCACGGATAGGTGCCGCAGCGGATCTTCGACATGTCGATCCGCTGGCCCTCGACCATCGAGGGAACCTCGACGCACTCGCCGCCGCGATCGTAGCGCCAGGCGTGATAGGAGCAGGTGATCGTCTCGCCGTCGAAGGTGCCGTAATGGAGGGGCACGCCGCGATGCGGACAGATGTCGTGGAGGGCGAAGACCTTGCCGTCCTTGCCGCGGCCGACGAGCACCGGCTCGCCGAGCATGCGCAGATTGACCATCCCGCCGGGCTTCAACTCAGCGCCCGGCAGGGCCATGTACCAGAATCCGCGGAGGATCTCCGCCTTGAGGCCCTGCACTGTTCCGTCCCGTCCTGAGTTGCGCCGTTCGCTCCAGCCTAGCCTTTGATGGGCGGTCGGCGGAAGGCCGGTCGGCGCGTCAGGAGAGCGCGCCCTGGGCCTTTTCGACGAGGGCCTTGAAGGCCGCCGGCTCGCGAACGGCAAGATCCGCGAGCACTTTCCGATCGACTTCGATCCCGGCCTTGCCGAGACCGTCGATAAATCGGCCGTAGGTCAGGCCCTGCTCGCGGGTGGCCGCGTTGATCCGCTGGATCCACAGGGCACGGAAGCTCCGCTTGCGGTTCTTGCGATCGCGATAGGAATATTGCGCCGCCTTGTCGACCGCCGCCTTGGCGGTGCGGATGGTATTCTTGCGCCGGCCGTAGAAACCCTTGGCGCGGGCCAGGACCTTCTTGTGCCGGGCGTGGGCGGTTACGCCGCGTTTGACGCGTGACATGTCGTTTTCTCCGGTAAAGCCGCCGTTCAGGCGTTGGGCAGGAAGTACTTCTTGATGACCTTGGCATCGGGATCCGAAAGGACCATCGTGCCGCGTGCCTGGCGAATGAACTTCTTGCTGCGCTTGATCATGCCGTGCTGCTTGCCGGCCTGAGCGACCATCACCTTGCCGGTGCCGGTCACCTTGAATCGCTTCTTGGCGCCCGATTTGGTCTTCATCTTGGGCATTTGGCTCTCCATGCGGCCTGACGCGGAGAAGAACCGCCGGCCAGTTAGATGTTCATCTGAGCATTCGAGCCGCCACGGCATGCCCTTTTGAGGCCGGGCGGCTCGGAACCGCGGGGTTATACAGACTGACGCCGCAGCGCACAAGCGCCGGCCCGCCAAAATAAGGATGGCACGCCGGCGACAGGAGCCATGGCGGGTATCGCGGGATAAGCGGGGCCCCGAGGGGCGGACGCCGCGTCTAGCGCGGCGCCAGCACCATCGTCATCTGGCGGCCTTCGAGGCGCGGCTCCGATTCGACCTTGGCAAAGGTCGCGGTCTCGTCCTTGACCCGGTCGAGGAGCTTCACGCCGAGCTCCTGATGGGCCATCTCGCGGCCGCGGAAACGCAACGTCACCTTGACCTTGTCGCCCTCGTCGAAGAAGCGTTTCACCGAGCGCATCTTCACCTCGTAATCGTGGGTGTCGATGTTCGGACGCATCTTGATTTCCTTGATCTCGACCGTCTTCTGCTTCTTGCGGGCTTCGGCGGCTTTCTTCTGGGCCTGGAACTTGAAGCGGCCGTAATCGAGAGCCTTGCAGACGGGCGGGACCGAATTCGGCGCTATCTCGACAAGATCGAGGCCGGCCTCGGCCGCGATTGCAAGGGCGCGTTCGATCGGGATGGTGCCGAGATTGGCGCCCTCGGCGTCGATAAACTGAACTTCGCTGACGCGAATCTCCTCGTTGACCCGGGGACCTTCCTTGGTCGCTGCCGGGGGTGCTCTATGGGGCCTGCGAATGGCCAGTCTCCTCTTTCGTTGAAAACAATAGCCGGACTACCCCCCTGCTCCTCGCAAGGCGGCATCGACGCTGAAGGATTCCTGCAAAGCCGGCGGGAAGTCAACCAATTCCATCCGGCGAGGGTTCCCAGGCGCGGTCCATGCGATATAGGCAGTCGAAGCCTCTGACGCCAGCCGGAGAAACCAAATGAGCGAAGCAAGCCTCGAAAACCTGACTGTCGGCGTTGGCGACGGCGCGCGGCAAATCGCGATCATGGCCCGCCCCGGCGGGCAGCCCGGCCTCTTCTGGCTCGGCGGATTCGCCTCCGACATGGCCGGCACCAAGGCGGAAGCGCTCGATACCTTCGCCGAACGGCGCGGCCTGGCGATGACCCGATTCGACTATTCCGGCCACGGCCGGTCGGGCGGCCGCTTCGAGGACGGCACCATCTCGCGCTGGCTGGAGGAATCGCTGGCGGTCTTCGACCGGACGGAGGGGCCGCAGATCGTCATCGGCTCGTCGATGGGGGGATGGCTGGCGCTCCTCCTCAGCGAGGCCCATCGCGCCGCCGCCGGCGCGGACGCGAGCCGCATCGCCGGACTGGTGCTGATCGCCCCGGCCGTCGACATGACCCGGGCGCTGATGTGGGAAAAGATGAACAAGCGGGCGCGCAAGGAGCTGACCGAGACCGGGGTCTATCGCGCGCCGAGCGATTATGACGAGACCGGCTACGTCATCACCCGGGCGCTGATCGAGGACGGCGACCGCCACCTCTTCGGCGACCGGCTGATCGAGACCGGCTGCCCGGTGCATATCCTGCAAGGGGTGCGCGACACCGACGTGCCGTGGCGGCATGCGACCGACCTGGTGTCGCGGCTGGCCAGCGACGACGTCGTGCTGACCCTCATCAAGGACGGCGACCACCGCCTGTCGCGGCCGGAGGACCTCGAACGGCTCGAGGCCGCCATCGACGGCATCATCGCGGAAAACCGGCAGCGGCGATTGGCGCGCCGTCCCTAGCCTGCCTTGACGCGGACCTTGGTGGCGATCGGGCCGCTGTCGCCGATGCCTTCGACATAGTGCAACTGGTCGCCGCGCTTCAGCGCGTCGAAGTCGCCGGACAGCAGGCTGTTGCGGTGGAAATAGAGCGAGCTGCCGGCGGCGTTCAGCAGGAACCCGTGGTCGGCGGCGGGGTAGATCTCCGTCACCTGGCCGAGGAACTGCTGCTCCGAGTCATGCTGCGGCTGCTTGGTCCGCTGGTGGCGCTGGTTCTTGAGTTCGACCAGTTGCCGCTCGGCGGTATGGAAGGAGTCGTGGATCGCGTTCCTGAGATCCGGCGTCTGGAACTTGCGCTGCAGATGACCGGGCTCGGGACTGACGACGACGTTCTTGCCGCCCGGGATGCCGATTTCGATATGCACCACCGGCGGCGCGGTGTCGTTCTTGTGCTTCGCCCTCTGCTCGACGCGAACCCGGCAGGAGGTGATGTGGTCGTAGCGCTTTTCGAGCTTGGCCACCCGCTCGCGAATCTCCTTTTCGGCCCAGTCGCTGTGCTTGACGTCGTGAAAGGAAATCTCAACCGGCACCTGCATGGACGCCTCCCTCGATTGGCGGCGCCGTCATGCGCGAAACGCGTCAGCGGCGCCTCTCCCTCACGTCGGGGGTCGCGGACGGCTTTTCAAGCCCACGTCGCCTCCCGCCACATCGCGGCGAGCCCCTCGCGATAGGTCGGATAGCGGAGATCGACGCCAAGTTCTGCCTTGAATTCGGGCATTCGAGACCCGCTTGTTCTCGCCGTAGAAGGAGCGGGCCATCGGCGAGAGTTCCGCCTCGTCGAAGGGAATCTCGGGGGGCGGCGCAACGCCCATCAGGCCGGCCGCATAGGCGACGACGTCCTGTGGTGGCGCCGGCTCGTCGTCGGCGAGGTTATAGATGCGCGTCGCCGGACGCGCGGCGGCGGCGGCCAGTGTCGTCGCGATATCGGCGACGTGGATGCGGTTGAACACCTGTCCCGGCTTGACCAGCCGCCGCGCCTTGCCGTCGGCGAGATTGACGAGCGCGTTGCGTCCCGGCCCGTAGATGCCGGCGATGCGGAAGATGCCGAGCGGCACGGCGATCCCGCCGGCGAGCGCCGTCCAGGCTTGCTCGGCGGCCAGCCGTTCTTCCGACCGGCCGCGCCGTGGTCGCGGCGGCGTCTCCTCATCGACCCACGCCCCGTCATGGTCGCCATAGACGCCGACGGTCGAGAGATAGCCGATCCACTGGAGCTTCGACGCGGCAAGGATATCGGCGCGATGGTGCGCCAGCGCCCGGTCGCCCGCCTCGCCGGGCGCGATCGAGACGAGCAGATGCGTCGTGGCGCGCAGAGCCGCGCCGACGCCCTCGCCCGGCCCTTCGCCATCGAAGGCCGTTGCTGCGATTCCCCGATCGCGGAGAGCCGACGCCTTGTCCGCCTCTCGCACCGTGCCGCCGACCGAGGCGACCCGGTCGCGCATCGTCGCGACAAAGGCCGTCGCGCTGTAGCCAAGGCCGAAGACGAAGAGGCGGATGGGGGCGCTCATCGCTGCCCTGCGGATCGCACGTCAGCGCCGCCGTCTTCTGTCGCGCGTCTCGTCGAGATGCTTGATCTCGCCGATCTCGAGCGTGCCGATCCGCAGCCGGTCGATCCGCGCCTCGCGGGCGGTCAGCCTGCCGACGGCGAGCCGGCCGATGGCGAGCGCCCCGATCGCCAAAGCGCCGATCGCAAAGGCGCCGACGGCCAGGGCGCCGAACGAGCCGGCGCCGACCGCCTGACGGCCGACGGCCTGGGC
Source organism: uncultured Alphaproteobacteria bacterium (assembly GCA_963812275.1). Classification (GTDB taxonomy): domain Bacteria; phylum Pseudomonadota; class Alphaproteobacteria; order Rhizobiales; family Kaistiaceae; genus Bauldia. Next base: position 235,229 of record CAWEUQ010000013.1, read on the forward strand.
GCGCACCGCTTGGGCGCGGATCGCCTGCGACCGGGATGCTGCGTCCCGTCCGGTCCCTCGCGCGGCGGCGTCTTCGGCACCGGCGGGTACAAGTTCGCCTTCCGGCGCGTCGACCGTCGCCGGCATCTCGCTTTCAGTCGAGGCCATGCCATTCCTCCAGAACCTGCTTGTCGGTCTCGGACCCGATGCGCCGCGCCTTCTCGGCGAGCGCCGCCGCCGGATCGAGCCGGCCGAGGGCCCAGACGGCCGCGCCGCGGACCAGCGGCGACCCATCGCCGAGAAGACGCGCGGCGGTGGATTTCAGTTCCGGCGCGTCCGAATTGCCGATGGCGATCAGGACGTTACGGACGAAGCGGTCGCGGCCGATGCGCTTGACCGGCGAGCCGGAGAAGCGGGCGCGAAAGCCGGCGTCATCGAGGGCGGCGAGGTCGGCCAGCGGCGGCGCGTCGAGGTCGTCGCGGGCGGCGAGCTTCGCCTCGTGGGTCGCTTGCGCGAACTTGTTCCACGGGCAGACCGCCAGGCAATCGTCGCAGCCGTAGATGCGGTTGCCCATGGCGCCGCGGAATTCGTGCGGGATCGGTCCCTTGTGCTCGATGGTCAGATACGAGATGCAGCGCCGCGCATCGAGGCGGTAGGGGGCGGGAAAAGCGGCTGTCGGGCAGATGTCGAGACAGGCGCGGCAGGTGCCGCAATGGTCGATCTCGGCCGCGTCCGGCGGCAGCTCGCAATCGGTGAGGATGGCGCCAAGGAACAGCCATGAGCCGAAGTCGCGGCTGACGAGGTTGGTGTGCTTGCCCTGCCAGCCGATGCCGGCGGCGGCGGCCAGCGGCTTCTCCATCAAGGGCGCGGTATCGACGAAGACCTTGACCTCGGCGCCGGCGCGCGCCGCGAAGCGTCCGGCGACCTGCTTCAGCTTGCCCTTGATCAGGTCGTGATAGTCGCGGTTGCGGGCATAGACGGAGATCGTCGCCCGGTCCTCAAGGGCGAGGCTCGCCAGCGGATCGCTGTCGGGACCGTAATTCATGCCGAGCATGACGACCGAGCGCGCCTCCGGCCAAAGCGCCCGCGGCGCGGCACGGCGTCCGGCGGTCTCGGCCATCCACGCCATGTCGCCGTGAAGGCCCTCGTCGAGGAACTGGCGGAGGCGGGGAACCGTCTCGGGGACGGCGTCGGGCCGCGCCACGCCGACGACATCGAAGCCTTCGGCCCGTGCGTCGGCGATCAGCCGCGCCTTCAGAAGTCGAGATCGGCGTAGTGGGTCGCCGGCAGGCTGCCGCGCACCTTGTCGGCGAGAATCTCGCGGAAGCTCGGACGCGACTTGACGCGCGCGTACCACTGCTTCGCCGTCGCGTCTTCCTCCCATGGCACCTCGCCGAGGTAATCCGCACAAGACAATTCGGCCGCGGCGGCGAGATCGGCAAAGGTCAATTCGCGCCCCGCCAGGCAGTTCCGCCGCGCGACCAGATACCCGATATAGCGCAAATGATAGCGGATGTTGCTGCGCGCCGCGCGAATTGCGGCGGCATCCGGCGAACCGCCGCCGTTGCTGGCCGGGGCGAGACGCTTCAATACCTTCTCGGTGATCAGATAACCGACGACCTCATCGTCGAGCTTGTCGAGGAACCACGAGACCAGGCGCCGCACCTCGGCGCGGTCGGCCGGGGTGATCGGCATCAGGGTGCTTTCGCCGACCCGCGAGCCCCGCGTCTCGGCGAGATATTCGGCGATCACCGAGGCGCCGGCGATCGGCCCGTCGGTCTCATCGACGAAAACCGGCACAGCGCCGGCCGGGTTGAGGGCAAGAAGCTCCTCGCTCCGCTCCCACGGCACCGTTTCGACAAGCTCCACGGCCTCGCCGTATTCGGCGAGGATCAATCGCACGTAGCGGCAGGCGGCGGACAATGGGTGGTGGTACAGAACTGACATCAGGTGGGAAAATCAGGAGGAGGCCCCGATCACACTTTCTTCCTCTCGCGATTCGGCATCGGGTATAGAGGCCGCCTGCGGCCGGAACAAGGCGATTCGGCTTCTCATACGGGGGTAAATCGGGATGGACGGGACTTCAATCATCGACGCCCTGGTGCTCGGCATCATCGAGGGCCTGACCGAATTCATCCCGGTTTCGTCGACGGCCCATATTCTGCTGGCCGGCCGTGCCCTCGGCTTCGAAAATCCCGGCAAGATGTTCGAGGTGCTGATCCAGCTCGGCGCCATCCTCGCCATCCTTGTCGTCTATGCCGGCCGGCTGATCCACCTGGTGCGGACCCTGCCCAGCGACCCCAAGTCCCGTCGCTTCGTCGCCGCCGTCTTCCTGGCCTTCCTGCCGGCCGCGGTCCTCGGCGTCCTCTTCCACCGGATCATCAAGGAGGTGTTCTTCGAGTCGCCGGGGCTGATCTCGACGATGCTGATCGTCGGCGGCGTGGTGCTGCTGATCGTCGACCGGATCAAATTCGAGCCGCGCTACCACGATGTGATGGATTTCCCGCTGTGGCTGGCGCTGCGGATCGGCTTCTTCCAGTGCCTGGCGCTGGTGCCTGGGGTATCGCGCTCCGGGGCGACCATCGTCGGGTCGCTGCTGATGGGCACGGACAAACGCTCGGCGGCGGAATTCTCGTTCTACCTCGCCATGCCGACGATGGCCGGCGCCTTCGCCTACGACCTCTACCAGAACCGCGCCCTGGTCACCGGCAATGAGATCGTCCTGGTGGCGATCGGATTCGCCGCCGCTTTCGTCGCGGCCATCCTCGTCGTCCGCTCGCTGCTCGACTTCGTCAGCCGCCACGGCTATTCGCTGTTCGGCTGGTGGCGGATCGTGGTCGGCGCGCTGGGGCTCTACTTCTTCGTCTATCGCGCCGGCAACGCCTGAGCCGCGATGCCGGCGACCGCCGGTCAGGCCGGGCGGTTCTCGAATTCGCCGTGGGGGCGGAAGCGCGAGAGATAGGCCGGCAGCATCGCCGCCAGGCTGGTCGGCTTGATGCCGAAGCTCTGGATCGTCCGGCCATCGGCGATCGCCGCCTCGGAGACGACATTGTCGTGCCGGAGCTGGCGGACCTGATCGACGGTCAGCAGCTTGCCGGGCAGATGCTGGGCGACCGCGCCGATCAGGCTGGCGACGGCCCACGGCACTGGCACCAGCAGGCGCTTGCGGTCGATCTCGCGCAGCATAAGCTCCATGCATTCGCGAAAGGTCACGATCTCGGGACCGCCGAGCTCGTAGGTCGTCCCCGCCGCCGCCCGGCCCTCGACCGAATCGGCGATGGCCGACGCGACATCGCCGACGAAGACCGGCTGGAAACGGGTCTTGCCGCCGCCGATCAGGGGCAGGACAGGCGACATCCGCGCCATGCCGGCGAAGCGGTTGAAGAAGTGATCCTCGGGGCCGAACATGATCGACGGCCGCATGACGGCGGAATCGGGCAGCGTCTCGAGGACGGCGGCTTCGCCCTCGGCCTTGGTTCGCGCATAGTCGGAGTCGGACTGGGCGTCGGCGCCGATGGCGGAGATATGAGTGACGGCCTTCAGCCCGGCGGCGCGGGCGGCCTCGGCGACCGCGCGGGCACCGAAGACATGCACGGTGTCAAAGGTCTGGCGGCCCGACGGCGCGAGCACGGCAACCAGGTTGACCACCGCGTCGGCGCCCTCGACGGCGCGATCGACCGACCAGCGATAGCGGAGATTGGCCTGGATCGGCTGGACCCAGCCGACCATGCCGAGCGGCTGGAGATAGCCCGCGAGATCGGGGCGACGGACCGCCGCCCGCACCCGCCAGCCGCGCTTGAGGAGCGCGCGCACGACGTGCCGGCCGAGAAATCCCGAACCACCGAAGACCGTGACCAGCCCCTTGTCGGCGAGTGCGATTGCCATCCTGTCAGCCTCCGAAATCCGTGCGCCCGATAACCCGTATGCGCGTCATACGCTGTGTATTCGCACGAACGGTCGCGGGCAAGCCTGCCCGGGCCGGGAGGGGATCGCGCGGGCCCCGACGGCGCTCGGGGTTCGCCCGTTGCGGGTCATACCCGTCCCGGCCCGGTGAGCCGCCGTTGATTTTCTTACTTTGCCTGCCCCAGGAGTCCACCGCCGTGCCAAGCCGATTATTTCATCACTTTAAGACAAATACGCCAGCATTATTCTAGGCTTGGGGGTTGTTTCGGCGATGTCTCGGTCGACACTCCGACGGCCCGGTTTTACCCGCACAATTTGCTTGGGAGCAAAGCCGATTTGGTAGTAAATGTCGGCGTGGCAACGATATCCTGCGCGGAGACGACGGGGCCGACACCTTCTTCTTCGATACCGCGCTCGATCCCGCGACCAACGTCGATACCATCCTCGGCTTCGAGCACAAGATCGACACGATCGCGCTGTCGCTGACCATCTTCACCGGGATCAGCGGCGCGGCCGGCGACACGCTGTCCAAGGCGCAATTCTATGCCGGCAAGAAGGCCCACGATAAAAGCGACCGCATCATCTACAACGAGAAGAATGGCAAGCTGTTCTCTGACGACAACGGCAATCACAAGGGCCACAAGGAGCTCATCGCCATCCTCGACAAGCACCTCCACATTTCTCACGGCGACTTTGATTTGGTCGCCTGAGACAAGGTGAGCGAACCGCCGGCCCTGGCATGGTCAGGGCCGGCACCCTTCTGATCCTTGAGAAACGGCGCACCCGCGACAAGCGAAGTCGCGATGACGTCCGCGCGCCGACCTTCTTCACACCCCAGACCGAGCCGGGATGGGCTTTTCCTGACTTAATCCTAGTGCAGCCCCCGGGACGACGACGCCCGCGCCGAGGCGGGGGTCTCGCCGAACCGGCGACGGAACGTGCGATAGAAGTAGGAAAGGTCGTTGAAACCCGCCTCGAATGCGATCTGCGCAATCGAAAGGTGGGACTGCGGGACGGAGAGCAGCCGCCAGGCGCGCTGCAGCCGTTGTTCGCTGACGTGTTCCGAGAAGGTCGAACCGGTCTCCGCCAGAATGAGCTGGATCGTCCGCGCGCTGACCGATAGCGCGACCGCCACCGTCTCGACCGTGAATCGCGGGTCGCAGGCGCGGTCGGCGATGAGGGCGAGCACGCGCCGCAGCCGCGCGGCGCGGATACCGCAAGCCTCGGCCTGGGCCATTCCGTCGCGCGTTGCCCCGATGATTGCAGCGACGAGGTCGACAACATGGCCGCCGAAGCTGTGAAGGAGCTGCGGCGTCAGCGTGTCCTTCGTTGCGGAGAAGGACCTGAGATAGCCCATGAGCAGCGCCACCCCGGGATCGTCCGGCCCGACGGGCCTGCCGAGCATATCCTCGGGATGTTTCACCAGCGCACGGAGCGCCGCGCCCTCGATGCGAATGCCGACCGCACTCCCGCCGTTCGGAAGGTAGCATGAGCCGGTTCCGCCAGCATGCAACAGGCAGCCCTGGCCGGTCTCGAGGCGCAGGTTGCATTGATCGGAGACGTATTGCTGCCAGCCCGACGTCATCGGGTTGAAGATGAAGAAGTCGTCGCTCTGGTAAGCCTGGTGCGGCGTTCGGCGAAAAGCCGTCGGACTCACCTCGATCTCGCTGAGCGCGACCGGCCCGGCCTTGATCAACTTCATCGTGTGGCGCGGCGGGGGGCCCTCGAGCAACTCGACATCGAAATCGAGCAGCGCCGTCAGCCTTTCCTTGAAGAATGAACCGCGGTCGCGCTCGGGAATAGCGTCGGTCGAAAAAGAAAACCTGGGTACGGGCCACAAGGCAGCAGGCTCAGGCGTCGTCTGATCGATAGCCATTTCAACCCCCACATCGAGAACCGGCGCACGGTCCGGTTGAGGGGCTCTACCGGAAACCAGTCATCTTCGATGTGACCGAGGTCACAGTTTCGCTCCTGTCCAATCCGGCTTTCGCGCCACTCCAAGAAACCCCGATCCGCCGCTGCTACCTCGCCTGGCAACGGGCCACAGGCATCACGCCGTGGCCATCCTGAGTTGCCAAAGGAGGCATCAGCCATGGCTTACTTCACCGCACCGGCGAACACCGCCGTCACTTTCCTGACAGCTTTCTCGAACCTCTCGGCCCTCACCAACAACGCCACCACCTATAGCCAGCAGAACGCGGCGGGGTTCACCGCCTCCCTGAGCGGCAACGTCGCGATCGTCGTTTCCGGCACCGGCTTCACCTATAGCGGTCCCACGCCGGTCGACGGCGCGATCACCACCCTGCTGCTGAAGCTTGGCGGGGTGACGGTCGGGACGCTCAGCGGACTTGCCATCGACTACAGCGATTTCGTCGCGAACCTCGGCGCCCATGGCGTCGGCGCCGCCGTCGAGCAGCTGCTTTCCGGATCCGATACGATCACCGGCTCCTCGCTCACCGATGTCCTGTTCGGCAAGGCCGGCGACGACATCATCTCCGGCCTCAAGGGCAACGACCTGCTCTATGGCGATGAGGGCAAGGACACGCTCTATGGCGGGGATGACAACGATCAGCTCTTCGGCGGAGCCGGGAACGACGCCCTGTTCGGAGGCAAGGGCGACGACACGATCTACGGCGGCACCGGCGTCGACACGATCGACGGCGGGATCGGCAACGACACGGTCTGGTTCGCCAGTTACCACAGCCCGCTGTCCCTCACGCTCAACGGGTCGGCCAAGGCGGATGTCCACGTCACCAGCGTCCTCGGCGGCTTCTCGGCAGGCACTGTCCAGAACGTCGAGAACGTCATTGGCGGCAACGGCAACGACAAGATCACCGGCGACGCCAACAAGAACCTCATCAATGGCGCGAACGGCAACGACACGCTGAGCGGCGGCGGCGGCGACGACCGGCTGATCGGCAGTTCCGGCAACGATACGCTCCACGGCGACGCCGGCAACGACGAGCTCCTGGGCAATTCAGGCAACGACGTCCTCGACGGCGGCCTCGGCGCCGACATCATGACCGGCGGCTCGGGCAACGACACCTACATCGTCGACTATATCGGCGACGCCGTGATCGAGTTGGCCGGGGGAGGTATCGACACCGTCCAGTCCTCGGCGAGCTATGTCCTCTCCGCCAATGTCGAGAACCTGAAGCTGACCGGGACGCGCCGCGATCGACGCCACCGGCAACGGCCTCGCCAACACCCTGACCGGCAACGCCGCCGCGAACCACATCGACGGCAAGGGCGGCGCCGACACCATGAAAGGTGGCGGCGGCAACGACACCTACGTCGTCGACAATGCCGGCGACGCGGTGGTCGAGGATGCCGGCCAGGGCACCGACCTCGTGATCAGCAGCGTCTCCTATTCGCTCGGCGCCAATGTCGAGAACCTGACGCTGACCGGAGCCGCGGACCTCGACGGCACCGGCAACGCGCTCGCCAACGCGATCACCGGCAACGCCGGCGACAACCTGCTGTCGGGCGGCCTCGGCCACGACGTCCTCATCGGCGGCGCCGGCGACGACACCTTCGTCTTCGACGTCAAGGTCACGAAGAAGAACGCCGACACGATCGACGACTTCTCGGTCGGCGACCACATCGGCCTCGACGCCGATGTCTTCAGGAAGGTGAACGACGACGGAGCGCTCAAGGCGAAGTTCTTCGCCTTCGGCCACGCCGATGACCACAACGACTACATCGTCGCCAAAAAGAACGGCAAGATCTTCTACGACAAGGACGGCGACGGCCACCACCACGGCAAGCTGATCGCCACCGTCGACCACGGCACCCATCTCCACGCCGACGACTTCCTGATCGTCTGAACGCGGCATGCCCGGGTGGGCGCTCGCCGTCCACCCGGTCCCCGATCGCCACACCTGATCAACGGTCACTTCCAGACCGCCACCACCAAATGCCGGGCGCGGACCCCGCCGCCCGCTCAAAGGAGACACGATCATGATCACCTGGGATATCCGGCAGGGCTCGCCCTCGAACTACAACTCAACGATGAGCCGATGTTCTCGTGAACGGCACCGTCACCAACCAGTCGGCGACCAGCTTCTGGCTGACGACCGGCGGCCATACGATCATCTTCGACGGTTCCTTCGGCATCGGCGCCAGCAACACGATCACCGGCTTCCACGTCTATGACGGTGCGTCACTGCTGCTGGACGCCTCCGGCTACTCGATCGACCGGGACGACTTTATCGATGGAAACGCCGCCGCCAATGATGCTCTGATTCAACTTTCTTACGCTTATCCGGTGATCATCAACGGTTCGGCCGGAGACGACCTGATCGGCGGCAGCACGGCTGGCGGCTCGCTTTTCGGCAATGGCGGCAACGACACGATCTATGGCGGATTCGGCGACCAGCTGATCTCGGGCGGCGCCGGTTCCGACCATCTCGTCGGCGATGTCGGCGACCACATGGGTAACGGCAATGACACCGTGGACTATTCCGAGAAGACCGGGGACGTTGTCGTCACGCTGAGCACGACCCACGCCACGACCGTGACCGTCAACGGCGTCGCGGAAGACACGATCGACGAGTTCGAGAACGTCAATGGCGGTTCCGGAAACGACAGCATCACCGGTAGCGAAGTCGTCAATATTCTGACCGGTAACGGCGGCAACGACTTTCTCGATGGCCGCGCCGGTGGAGACCGGATGGCCGGCGGCGCCGGCAACGATACCTATGTCGTCGACAATTCAGGGGATGTCGTTGTCGAAGCGGCGGGGCAGGGAAATGACACCGTCCTCTCGTCGATCTCGTTGACGCTCGGCACCAATGTCGAGAACCTGAAGCTGACCGGGACGGCCGCCATCGACGCCACCGGCAATGGCCTCGCCAACACCCTGACCGGCAACGCCGCCGCGAACCACATCGACGGCAAGGGCGGCGCCGACACCATGAAGGGCGGCGGCGGCAACGACACCTACGTCATCGACAATGCCGGTGACACGGTGGTCGAAACTGCCGGCCAGGGTACCGACCTTGTCATCAGCAGCGTCTCCCATGCGCTCGGCGCCAATGTCGAGAACCTGACGCTCACCGGAGCCGCGGACCTCGACGGCACCGGCAACGCGCTTGCCAACGCGATCACCGGCAACGGCGGCGACAACCTGCTGTCGGGCGGCCTCGGCCACGACGTCCTCATCGGCGGCGCCGGCGACGACACCTTCGTCTTCGACGTCAAGGTCACGAAGAAGAACGCCGACACGATCGACGACTTCTCGGTCGGCGACCACATCGGCCTCGACGCCGATGTCTTCAGGAAGGTGAACGACGACGGAGCGCTCAAGGCGAAGTTCTTCGCCTTCGGCCACGCCGATGACCACAACGACTACATCGTCGCCAGGAAGAACGGCAAGATCCTCTACGACAAGGACGGCGACGGCCACCACCACGGCAAGCTGATCGCCACCGTCGACCACGGCACCCATCTCCACGCCGACGACTTCCTGATCGTCTGAGGCGCCGGGTACGACAACGGAGAGCGCGGAAAGCCGGGCTCTCCGGTTTCACATCAACCGCCGGCAGCCCGTCATCCGCCGGCACCGGTTGCGCCGGCAACGGCCGGTTGCTTCGCATCTGGGTCGGGCTGGACGACCTGAAACGGCAGTTTGGTGCCCAGGAGAGGACTCGAACCTCCACGCCTTGCGGCACACGGACCTGAACCGTGCGCGTCTACCAGTTCCGCCACCTGGGCACGGCGGCGATAGGTAAGGGCGGGTCGAAACCTTGTCAACGATACGCTTGGTCCCGTGCCGATTTCGGCACCGGTGGCAGCTTGCCGCGACTTCCGGCATAACCCGACAGGGCACACAAGCCCGCCGGATACGCGAGGGAGGAACGCGACTTGAAACAGATCAGCGTGCAGGGCCCGCACAAGGTGACCCTGGAGGAGGCGCCGACGCCCGCGACCGGTCCGGACGACGTGCTGATCCGGGTCCTGGCGACCGGCATCTGCGGCACCGACGTCGAGATCGTCCACGGCACGATGCCCTACTACACCCGGGGGATGGCGAGCTACCCGGTCACGCCGGGCCATGAGTGGGTCGGCGAGGTCGTCTCCTTCGGCGGGAACGTCACGGGCTTTGCCGCGGGCGACCGGGTCGTCGGCGAATGCAGCGTCGGCTGCATGGCCTGCGACCGCTGCCTCAGCGGCAACTACCATCGCTGCCTCGCCCGCCACGAGACCGGCATCCTCCGCCGCCCCGGCGGTTTCGCCGAATACATCGCCTTTCCGGCGCTCTTCCTGCACAAGATCACCAGGGACGTCGACGTCAACGCCGCCGCCCTGGTCGAGCCGACCGCCGTCGCCTTCAACGGCGTCAAGGCGGCCGGCGTCGGCCCGCGCGACTATCTCGCCATCCACGGCGACGGGCCGATCGGGCTCCTGCTCCTGATGGTCGCCAGGGCCTTCGGCGCCAGGAAGATCGCCGTGGTCGGCATGATGCCGGCGCGGCTGAAGATGGCGGAGACGCTCGGCGCCGACATCGTCATCAAGGCCGACGACGAAGACGTTGCCGACGCCCTCGCCCGTGGCGGCAATGGCAGCTTTCCCGACGTCGCGATCGAGGCGACCGGCGCGCCGGCAGCCTCGGCCATGGCGATCAATACGGTCTCGCCGGGTGGGCGCGTGGTCCTCCAGGGGATGTGCGGCGGCAAGAAGCTGCCCGATTTCGACCTCGACCAGATCGTCATCAACGACATCTCGGTGAAGGGCGCGCTCGGCAGCCCCAACATCTGGCCCGACGTCATCGCCCTGATCGAGTCGCGGCGCGTCGATCCGACGGCGATCGTCACCCATACCCTGCCGCTCGACCAGTTCGAGAAGGGCCTCGGCCTGGTCACCACACGCGAGGGGATCAAGGTCGTCATCGCCCAGTAGAGGCGGATCGGGCGGGAGCCGTCCCGCGATTTCTTACCGCCCCGATGCCCTCCTTCCGAGCGGACAGGCGGTGTGCCCCGCGCGTCGCCGTCCCGATGCCATCGCGACCGGAACGAGGCTCAGCCCGCCCCCGGGGACGCGCCCGGGCGGGCGCGTGCCGAATTCGACAAGGTCCCTGGCGGCGGCAATCTCAGCCGGATTCATCCCCGCGACGAGGCGGTCGCGCTTCTCGGCCGCGCCAAGGCGGCCCCTGTCGCTGTTGAGGCTGGTACTGGCGCGATCGTACCAGACATAGGCCGCCACGGCGTTGCGGTTGACGCCGCGGCCCTCTTCGTAGAGTTCGGCCATGGCCAGTTGCGCCGGGCCATGTCCGCGCTCCGCCGCCGCGAGAAGGTGGCGCGCGGCGGCAAAATCGTCAGGCGCGACACCTTTGCCGTCGCGATAGATCAGCCCGAGGCTGTAGTGAGCATCGGCGTCGTCGGGATCGACGGCCAGCGCGTAGCGGGCGACCGCCGCCCCGTAGTCCTGATCCGCAGGAGCGTGGATCGCCTCGATCGCGGCGAGCTTGCCGATGAAGTCTTCGGTGCGCGCGGTGCGCTTGATGGAGATTGCCTCGGCCTCGAGGGCCTGCCGCCACGTCTTGGCGAAGGAGCCGTAGAGACCGTCCACGACCTTGCGGGCGCTGAAGCCGGTGCCGCCGCCGGAGAACCAGCTGCCGAGGCTGGCCAGGCCGAATCCCGAGGCCGCCGGCGCGAATCCCGTGCTCCTGGCGGACACTGAAGCGGCGTGCCGTTCGGCCGCCGCGCGTTGGTTTCGGGCCGGCGTGTCGGCAATGAAGATCGCCGCGAAGGCCAGCACCCCAAGCAGCAATGTCACAACGATGGCCTGTCGCATTGGCCGGTCCCGGTTGCCTCGATTGCCGATTCCAGCGCGAAGCTAACGAAGACACGTTGCCGGAGCGCTAACATGATGCTTCCGGTGTCCGATATTCGTTATCGCCGTCTTAAGGTTGCCGGTTCATGAAGACCGGGCGCGCGGACCGCATGGCGACCCACCGGCGCCGGCGATTTGATGGACGCCGCCCCATGCTTTAAGCGGTAGTCGCCTGACACGGAGATGAATCCAGCCGATGACGATCCGCTTCCACAAGGGCGACCTGCCCGATCTTTCCCGATATAGCGGCAGCGTCGCGATCGACACCGAAACGCTCGGCCTCAACCCGCATCGCGACCGGCTGTGCCTGGTCCAGCTGTCGCCGGGCGACGGTAGCGCCGATATCGTCCAGATCGAGCGTGGCCAGACCGCCGCGCCCAATCTCGGGGCGCTCCTCACCGACAACGAGATCGTCAAGATCTTCCACTATGCCCGCTTCGACATCGCCATGCTGTTCAAGGCCTTCGGCGTGATGACCGGGCCGCTGTTCTGCACCAAGATCGCGTCGAAGCTGACGCGAACCTATACCGACCGCCACGGCCTCAAGGATCTGGTGAAGGAACTTCTCGACATTGACATCTCGAAGCAGGCGCAGAGCTCGGACTGGGCGGCCGAGCAGTTGACCGACGCACAGCTCGCCTACGCCGCCTCGGACGTCATTCATCTCCATGCGTTGAAGCAGAAGCTGGAGGAGCGCCTCGCCCGCGAGCGACGCAGCGAACTCGCCGCCGCCTGCTTCATGTTCATCCCGGCGCGGGCGCTTCTCGACCTCGCCGGCTGGGGCGAAGAGGACATTTTCGCGCATTGACCGGCCCGATGACGGCGCGATTGCCGTTCGGCCACCTTAAGTCCACAATGTGGTTGGCATATCTCGCCTCGATCGCGCAGAAGCCATGACCGACTATTATTATCAGGCGGACCAGGAAGATCCCCCGGAGGAAGACCGGCGGCGGCGGCCGAGTCCGGCCGATCAGTATCCCGCCGATCGCGCGTTCTTCACCGGCCGTGACGATGGCGTTGTCGCCGACCGGGGGGACGAGGACCCGCCGCTCTTTCGCGACGACGCCGATGAGCCGCCGTATCGTAGCGCCACCATCGACATGCCGGTCGCGGACGACGAGGCCTATGCCGGCCTCGGCGACGATCCCGAACTGACGGTGGATGCGGATGCCGGGTCCGATGTCTGGCAGTCGGAGCCTTATTCCGCCGAGGCGGATGAGGCGGATTACTATCCGGCCGAGGCGGAGGATGATGCGGCTGAAGCCGGGTCTCCAGGAGATCCGAGCCCACTGTCAGGCGCCTGCCGCCACCGACGCCGGCCGCCGAGCGCACCTCGGTCGCGGCGGAGGGCCTGTCGGCGGCGCGGCGTATCCGCTTCGATCCGACCCAGGAGCGCGGTGCCGGCCACTATACGAGCGCCCACCGTCACAGCCGGGTGGTGCGCATCCTCAAATTCGCGCTTCCGGCCGTGGCGGTGACCGGCATCCTTGTCTTCCTCGCTTTCGTCCAGTTCGCCCCGGCGCCTGACGACGCCATCATCAAGCTCTCCGGCATCAACATCGAATCCGACAGCGTGACCATGCAGACGCCCCACATCAACGGCTTCGACGGCATCCGCCGGGCCTATGAGGTGACGGCCGCCCGCGCCATCCAGGACCTCAGCAATCCCAAGATCGTGACCATGGAAGAGATCGTCGCGCGGCTCAAGATGGACGACGGCGCCACGGCGCATCTCAAGGCGACGACGGGCACCTACAACGACGATACCAAGAAGATGGTCCTGTCCAAGGGTATCTCGGTTGAAACGACCAACGGTTACAAGGCGACCTTCGAGGATGCCCAGATCGACATCAACACCAGCGAAATGACCTCGTCCAAGCCGCTGACCATCACGACGGAGCAGGCCGTCGTCAAAGCCAACGCCGTCGATTTCAAGGACAACGGCAAGCACGTCCTGTTCAAGAACGGAGTCACCGTGTTCTTCACGCCGCCACCCGAAACCAAGGATGGGGAGGCGGCGGCCCCGGCCGCTACGGCCACCCCGGCCACCCCGGCCACCCCGGTCATCGATGCTCCGAAAGCGCCGGAGGCCGCGGCCGGCGGATCGACATGAACGATTTGCTGCGCCGTCTTGTCCGGGTCGTCGGCTGTCTTGCCCTGGTCGGTTTCCTGACCGTCCCGGCGGCGGCGCAATCGACCGATATCTTCAAGGGCTTTTCGTCCAAGTCCAACGGGCCGATCAAGGTCGACGCCGAGACGCTCGAAATCGTCGAGCAAGGCGACGAGCGGATTTCGACCTTCGCCGGCGGCGTCACGGTCATCCGCGGCAACACCACCATGAAGGCGGCGACGATCAAGCTCCATTCCGACAAGGACGGCAAGGATCCGAACGGCTTCACGCTGATGGAGGCGACCGGGACGGTCTACGTCAATTCCGGCAACCAGACGGTGACCGGAACCCGGGCGGTGGTCGACAACAAGGCCCAGACCATAACGCTGGTCGGCAACGTCATCCTCAGCCAGGGCAAGAACGTCATCCGCGGTGAGCGGCTGGTGATCGACATGGCAACCGGCCGGGCGCGTGTCGAGCAGACCCCCGGCAAGCGCATCCAGGGTGTGTTCTCGCCGGACGGCCTCAAGAAGAGTGCCGATGACGCCGCCAAACCCAAAGCGGGCGATGCCGCCCCCAAACAGTGACCTCGACAGAAGACGCGGGACCGCTTATCTCCGGTCAGCGGCAGAGGGAACCTTGGCGCGTTGAATCGGACCATGCTTTTCGGACGCAGGAAGCAGCGTCAATCGGCCGACGACTCCGAGCGGGAAAGCTATGGCCAGGCGCCACCGTCGCGCCTCGTTCCGGATGCCGGCGGTCGCGGCTGGCTGGTCGCCCATGGCCTGGCGAAATCCTATCGTGGACGGCGGGTGGTGCATGAGGCCAGCCTCGCGGTCGCGCGGGGCGAATCGGTCGGACTCCTCGGCTCGAACGGCGCCGGCAAGACGACGATCTTCTACATGATCACCGGGCTGGTGAAGGCCGACGAGGGGACCATCGAACTCGATGGTCACGACGTCACCGGGATGCCGATGTATCGCCGCGCCCGTCTCGGCATCGGCTACCTGCCGCAGGAAGCCTCGATCTTTCGCGGCCTGACCGTCGAGGCCAATATCCGCGCGGTTCTCGAGGTGGTGGAGCCCGACAAGGCGCAGCGCGAGGACCAGCTCGACGCGCTGCTCGACGAATTCCACATCACCCACCTGCGCTCGGCGCAGGCGATGTCGCTGTCAGGCGGCGAGCGGCGGCGCTGCGAAATCGCCCGGGCACTGGCCAGCCGGCCGGCCTTCATGCTGCTCGACGAGCCCTTCACCGGCGTCGACCCGATCGCCGTCGGCGACATCCAGGCTCTGGTGCGGCATCTTACCAGCCTTGGCATCGGCGTCCTGATCACCGATCATAACGTCCGCGAGACCCTTGGCCTGATCGACCGCGCCTATATCATCCATTCCGGCGAGGTGCTGTTCGAGGGGCGGCCGGACGAGATCGTCAAGAGCCCGGACGTGCGCCGCCTTTACCTTGGCGAACAATTCAGCCTTTAACCGGACGCGCGGATAGGGTACGACTGGGTCCGACAAGCAATTCTTGGACCACTTTCGGCTCCGGCAGACCCGCGCGTAATGGCACTCTCCCAGAAGTTAGAGTTCCGTCAGAGCCAATTGTTGGTGATGACGCCTCAGTTGATGCAGGCCATCAAGCTGCTTCAACTGTCGAATCTCGATCTCGTCGCCTATGTCGAGGCCGAACTGGAGCGCAATCCGCTGCTCGACCGGGCGAACGACGAGGACGGCGGCGAGCGTGGCGACGGCCGCGATGGCGACGCCCGCGATGGCGACGACGTCGCCGAGGCCAGCGCCGACGGTGCCGACGGCGCGGACTGGATGGAGACCGACCTCGGCGGCAGCTCGGAAACCATGGAGGCGAAGCTCGATACCGATCTCGCCAACGTCTTTCCCGACGACAACGGCCAGGCCGCGGCCGAAACGGCGCCGGCACTGCCGGCCGAATCCTGGTCGGTGGCGCCGAGCCGCCAGCCGGTCAGTTCCGACGACTACAATCTCGAAGCCTTCGTCGCCGGCGAGACGACACTCGCCGATCATCTCGCCAACCAGCTCGGCCTCGCGGTTGCCGATCCGGCGCTGAGGCTGGTCGGCGGGGCGATCATCTCCGAGATCGACGAAGCGGGCTATTTTCGGGGCGATCTCGACGCCATCGCCGAGCAGCTCGGCGCCAGCCGCGGCCTTGCCCTCGAGGCGCTGCGAATCGTCCAGAGCTTCGATCCTTCCGGAATCGGCGGGCGCGACCTCGCGGAATGCCTGGCGATCCAGCTGCGCGAGCGCGACCGCTACGATCCGGCGATGGCGACGCTGGTCGACAACCTCGAACTGGTGGCGCGGCGGGACCAGAGCACCCTGATGAAGCTTTGCGGCGTCGACGGCGAGGATCTCGCCGAGATGCTGGCGGAGTTGAAGGGGCTGAACCCGAAGCCCGGCAATGCCTTCGGCGACGCCGTGGTGCAGACCGTGGTTCCCGACGTCATGGTGCGGCCGGCCAACGACGGCGGCTGGCATGTGGAACTCAATACCGGCACCCTGCCGCGGGTCCTGTTCGACCAGACCTATTATGCGAAGGTCTCGAAGGGGCGGCGCAACGAAAAGGAAGACGCCTTCCTCGCCGAGTGCATGCAGACCGCCAAATGGCTGGTCAAGAGCCTCGACCAGCGGGCGCGCACCATCCTCAAGGTCGCGACCGAGATCGTCCGCCAGCAGGACGCGTTCCTCGCCCATGGGGTCCAGCATCTGCGGCCGCTCAATCTCAAGACGGTCGCCGAGGCGATCAGCATGCACGAATCGACCGTTTCGCGGGTGACCTCGAACAAATACATGGCGACGACACGCGGGGTCTTCGAACTGAAGTATTTCTTCACTGCCGCGATCGCCTCGTCGGAGGGCGGGGTGTCCCATTCCGCCGAAGCGGTCCGCCACCGGATCAAGCGGCTGATCGACGAGGAGCCGGCCGATACGATCCTCTCCGACGACGCGATCGTGCGGACGCTGCGCGACTCCGGAATTGATATCGCCCGGCGCACGGTCGCCAAGTATCGGGAAGCATTGCGGATCCCGTCCTCGGTTCAGCGACGGCGCGACAAGCAGGCGGCGCTTTGAGCGCCGTGATGATCGATGCGGGCGAGGGACGGCCGTCTTCCCGCACCGGCTCGATGCCGTTCGACGGTCGGTTGACTTGTGCCACGGTCGTCAATAGAAGGTGCGCCCATCGACGAGCCGGGGGACGCGGCGAGCTTCGGTTGAGCTTGCGGATCCGGCCGAGCCGGCCCACGCAGAACCGGGCTACAAGGCCGCAACCGTGGCCCCGCAAGCGATAGAACCGGAACAACGGAGAAGGTTCGAAGCCCCGATGGGTCTGCAGATATCCGGAAAGAACATGGACATCGGCGAGGCGCTTCGCGAGCATGTCGAATCGCGCGTCACCGAAGCGCTGGACAAGTATTTCGACGGTGGGTTCAACGGCCACGTCACCGTGGAACCCGAGGGATCGGGCTACAAGTCCGACTGCGCGATCCATCTCGATACCGGCATCCTGCTGCAGGCCCACGGCCAGTCCCAGGATGTCTATCAGAGCTTCGACATCGCCGCCGAACGGATCGAGAAACGGCTGCGTCGCTACAAGCGCCGGCTGAAGGATCATCACTCCGATCGCCGCCCGATCGCGGAGCCGGCGGCGAGCTATGTGCTGGCTGCTCCCGACGATGACGAGGAAGTGGCGGCGGATTACAGCCCGACGATCATTGCCGAGGAGACCACCAATCTCCAGACCCTGACGGTCGGCGACGCGGTGATCGCCATGGATTTCACGGATACCCCGGCACTCGTCTTCCGTAATGCCGGCCACGGCGGCATCAATGTCGTCTACCGGCGAGCCGACGGCCATATCGGTTGGCTCGATCCATCCCTGAATACGACGCGCCCTGACGCCGGCGACTGATCCAATCGGCGTCGGCCGTGCCAGACGTTCGGCGCCAAAGAGGAACGCATCGTGGACTTTCGGCAATGGATCTAGGCGACCTCATCGCGCCCGAAGCGGTCATCGGCTCGCTCAAGGCCAACAGCAAGAAACAGGCGATCCAGGCGATCTCCGAGAAGGCCGCCGCGCGCACCGGAATCCCCGAGCGCGAGATCTTCGAAACCCTGCTGCAGCGCGAGAAGCTGGGCTCGACCGGCGTCGGCGGCGGGATCGCGATTCCGCACGGCAAGCTGGCGGGCCTCGACCAGATCTTCGGGCTGTTCGCCCGGCTGCCGAAGCCGATCGATTTCGAAGCGCTCGACGACCAGCCGGTCGACCTGGTCTTCCTGCTGCTGGCGCCCGAAGGTGCCGGAGCCGATCACCTCAAGGCGCTGGCGCGGATCGCCCGCCACCTCCGCAAAGGTGGCGTGGCCAACAAGCTCCGCGCGTCGACCGACAAGGCGGCGCTGCATGCCGTGTTGACCGAAGAGGCGACGCCCGACGCCGCCTGAGAACGGCACCGGCGATCGACCTCCGGCCGCAGCGGAAGGCGCATCATCAAGTCGCTTCGGGATCATCCGGGAAGACCATCATGGAATTTCATCGCGGACGCCTGATCGACCACATCCATTTGCGCGTCGCCGAGCTCGAAAAGAGCCGGACCTTCTATCGCGCCGTGCTTTCAACCCTCGGCATCGGCTTCATCAGCGAGAACGAACGGCATTTCTGCGCCGACGAGCTCTACGTCTCGGCCGCCGACGATCCGCATTCCGAGGGTAAATACATCAGCCGCGTGCATCTGGCCTTTCAGGCGCCGGACCGGGAGACGGTTGCCCGCTTCCACGCTGCCGGCCTCGCCCATGGCGGAACCGACAATGGCGCGCCGGGCGATCGCGGCTACCACCCCGGCTACTACGGCGCCTTCCTGCTGGATCCCGACGGCAACAACATCGAAGCGGTCTGGCACGGCCCGGCGAAGCGCAGTGCCCCGGCCGTCATCCTGACGCCGGAAGCGGGCTGAAAGCGCCTTTCTGGCGCGCCCGCCCGGCCGATTGGCGGACGATCTCCCGCGCGTTCGGCCCGGGACGGTGCGGCAAGGCTCGTTGCCGCTCCCGCCCCAGATCACCCGGTTTAATGGATGCTGACCATCTCGAGATCGTTCTCATGCGCGTTCATGACCACCGCTTCGCGGTTGTCGGCGAGCATGATCGGGGTGCCGTCGGCGGCGAGCAGCGCCCAGAGCTGCAGATCCGGCGCGACCGGCGGCAGCCCGGGAAACAGGCTCTTGGCCTGATCGGACTTGAGGGAACGGACATAGGCAACCTTGCCGCCGCCAAGGCCGGCGAAGGTTTCTGCATTCATGATCTGCCTCTCACTGTTTTCCATAACGCGATACTCCTTTGAGCCGGCATCAGCCGCGCCCGTTGATCTCGATCCTGCGAACCGTCTTGTCCGTCGACGGGCGGGCAAGATCGATGGAGAGAAGGCCGTCCGCGAGATCGGCACCGACCACTTCGATGCCCTCCGCCAGGACGAAGATCTTGCGGAACTGCCGGGCGGCGATGCCACGGTGGAGGTAGGTCCGCGACCCGCTATCCTCGGTCTGGCGACCGCAGATGACAAGCTCGTTATCCTCCACCGACACATCGAGTCCTTCGGGGGAGAAACCGGCCACCGCGAGGGTGATCCGCAGCATGTCGCCCTGCGATTCGCTGGCCGGCAGCCGCTCGATATTATAGGGCGGATAGCCGTCGCCGGCTGCCTTTGACAGCCGTTCAAGCGCTCGCTCGACTTCGTCGAAGCCGAGCAGGAGCGGACTTGAAAACGCAGAGATACGCGTCATTCCGGGGTCCTCGTTCTCCTAAGCGACCTTCTCGTCGGGCCCTTTCAAAGGCACCCGACAGGTCGTCATATGGGGAAGAATGACCGGCCGTTCAAGCGGGCCGCCGGGACCGGCGGGGTCACGCCAGCCCCTCGAAAAGCGCGGTCGAGAGGTAGCGCTCGGCAAAGGAGGGAATGATCAGGACGATGGTCTTGCCCTTCATCTCGGCGCGACTGCCGACCTTGACCGCGGCGGCAATCGCCGCGCCGGAGGAGATGCCGACCGGAATGCCCTCGATGCGGGCGCTGAGCCGGGCATAGTCGAAGGCGTCGTCGTTGCCGACCGTGACGACCTCGTCATAGACGCTCGTATCGAGGATCGCCGGCACGAAGCCCGCGCCGATTCCCTGAATCTTGTGGGGCCCCGGATTGCCGCCGGACAGCACCGGGCTGTCCTCCGGCTCGACCGCGACGACGCGCAGGCTCGGCTTGCGGCTCTTGAGGACCTGGCCGACACCGGTGATCGTGCCGCCGGTGCCGACGCCGGAGATGAAGACGTCGACCGCGCCATCCGTGTCGTTCCAGATTTCCTCGGCGGTGGTGCGGCGGTGGATATCCGGATTGGCCGGGTTCTGGAACTGCTGGGGGATGACCGAGTCGGGGATTTCCTTGACCAGTTCGTCGGTGCGGGCGAGCGCACCGCGCATGCCGAGCGCGCCGTCGGTCAGCACCAGCTCGGCGCCGAGCAGGAGCAGCATCTTCCGCCGTTCCACCGACATCGTTTCCGGCATGACCAGGATCAGCCGGTAGCCCCGGGCCGCGGCGACGAAGGCGAGCGCGATGCCGGTATTGCCCGATGTCGGCTCGATCAGCGTCGTCACCCCCGGCTTGATCCGGCCCTCGGCCTCGAGCGCGTCGATCATCGCGACGCCGATGCGGTCCTTGACGCTGCCGATCGGATTGAAGAATTCGAGCTTGGCGAGGAGGTTGGCCTCGACATTCTTGATCGCGGCGATGCGGTCGAGGCGCACCAGCGGCGTGTCGCCGATGGTATCGGTGATCGAGCCATAGACCCGTCCGCGTCCGGGCTTCCGCCCGGCCTGCGATGCTTCGTCCGTCATTTCGACCTCCTCGACGAGAATCCCCGAGTCGATCCTAGAGCAAGTCGCCGTCCGATTGAATTCAGCCGGACGTCCCGGTCGAACCGAAACCGCCGTCGCCGCGTGTCGTCCGGGGCAATTCCGCAACCTCGGCGATGGAGACGTTGACGACGGGTGCCACAACCAGCTGGGCGATGCGCATGCCGCGGCTGACCACAAACGGCTCGGCGCCGTGATTGATCAGGATGACCTTCACCTCGCCGCGATAATCGGCATCGATGGTGCCCGGTGCATTGAGGACCGTGACACCGTGTTTGGCGGCAAGCCCGGAGCGCGGCCGGACCTGGCCTTCGTGGCCGGCGGGAAGCGCGATGGCGAAGCCGGTCGGCACCAGCGCCCGCCCGCCGGGCGGGATGATCAGCGGCGCGTCGGCCGGGACCGCAGCCGAAAGGTCCGAGCCGGCGGCGTCGGCGGACTGCGGCGCGGGCGTTGGCAGTCCTTCCCCATGCGCCAGCCGCAACGCAAGCACCGTCACCCCGCTCACCCGGACGTCCTCTTCTTTCCGCCGAAGGTCTCCGCGATCCGCGCGACCAGCCGCGTCGCGACCTCGGTCTTCGTCATCTTCGGCCAGGTCTCGATGCCCGAGGCCGTGACGAGATGGACCGTGTTGTCGTCGCCGCCCATGACGCCGGTTCCGGGCGAGACGTCGTTGGCGACGATCCAGTCGGCGCCCTTGGCCTTGAGCTTGGCTTCCGCGTGCCTCTCGAGGTCGTCGGTCTCGGCGGCGAAGCCGATCACCAGATCGGGGCGGAGCGTGTGGTGGCGGCCGACGGTGGCGAGGATGTCGGGATTCTGGACGAGCGCCAGCGGCGCCACCTCGCCCGAGCCGTCCTTCTTGATCTTGCCCTGCGACTCCTCCGCCGCGCGCCAGTCGGCGACCGCCGCCGCCATGATCGCGATATCGGCGGGAAGCGCCGATTCCACCGCCTCCAGCATCTGCCGCGCCGTCTCGACATGGATGGTGGTGACGCCGGCCGGATCGGCGATGGCGACCGGACCGCAGACCAGCGTCACCCGGGCGCCGGCCGCGGCGGCGGCGGCAGCGATGGCATGGCCCTGCTTGCCGGAGGAGCGGTTGGCGATGTAGCGGACCGGATCGATCGGCTCGTGGGTCGGCCCGGAGGTGACGAGGACGTGATGGCCGGCAAGCGGCCGGGCCCCCGGCTTCAGCAGCGCCTCGGCCGCGGCGACGATTTCCAGCGGCTCGGCCATCCGGCCGAGGCCGGCCTCGCCGCCTTCGGCCATCTCGCCGGCATTCGGCCCGACGAAGCCGGACGCCGTCGGCGACGAGCTGCCCGACATTCCGCCGGGTCGCCGGATGCGCCCACATATGCGGATTCATCGCCGGGGCGACGAGGACCGGCCGGTCGGTGGCGAGCAGGATGGTCGAGGCAAGGTCGTCGGCATGGCCGCCCGCCATTTTCGCCAGCAGATCGGCGGTCGCCGGCGCGACGATGACGAGGTCGGGCTCGCGCGCCATCCGGATATGGCCGATGTCGAACTCGTCGTCGCGGCTGAAGAGGTCGGTATGGACCTTGCCGCCGGTCAGCGCGCCGACGGCAAGCGGGGTGACGAATTCCCCGCCGCGCGGGTCATCACCGCCCGCACCGCGAAGCCGCGCTCGCGCAGCCGGCGGATCAGGTCGAGCGCCTTGTAGGCGGCAATGCCGCCGGAAATGACGAGGAGGATGGAACGGGCCGGCGCGGACATGGCGATCAGGGTTCCCAGGGATTGATCAGATCAACACCGCAATCTTCGAAGTGTGTCACGTTTCTGGTTGCCAAAGACATCGTGTTTGCCAGCGCAATGGCGGCGATCTGTCCGTCAAAGTCTTCGATACGCGTCCCCGCCTGCCGACGGTGGGCGGCGATCCTCGCGAAATGGCGCGCAGCACGGCTATCGAACGGCAATATGCGTCCCGCAAAGTCTTGGCCGAACAGCGCCTCGGCCGCGGCGCTCAGCGAGTCCCGGCGCCGTCCTTCGTCCATAGCCGCCAGCCCGTAGAAAATCTCGGCACAGGATATCGACGTCGTGAAGAGGTGCTCCCTCCGGACACCGTCGATCCAGTCGCGAACTGTGTCCGAACCCTGCGGCTTCATCAACTCGGACAGGACATTGGTATCGAGAATAATCACGTCGGATCATAGTCAGGGTCGCTGAAGTCCGGTGGTTCACGGACCTCCTGTCGGGGGAGCGGCTCAAGTTCTCCATACCCTGCCGCGGCAAACCTTCGACGAATAGCCGTACCAAGTCCGAACGCCTGGTCGTCAGACGTGTTGACGGCGACGCGGATGAGGTTGCGGACTTCTTCTTCCATCGAATGACCATGCGCGGCCGCGCGGACACGAAGCTTTCGTTTCGTCTCCTCGTCGAGGCCCCGGACGGTCATTGTTCCCGACGTCTTTCGCATTGCGTAAATATAGCATTGACTGCATTGCAGTCAATGCATCCACTTCTCTCAAGACAGCCACCTCAACCCCGCAACCACCGCCACGGCTGCGATCACCCAGAGCGCGACACGCCCCCAGCGCGCGGCATGGGCTTCGGAGCGGCCGATGCCGGCGATGGTCTCGGGATCGAGGCGAATGCCATGCTCGCTCATCCGGTCGATCTCGGCCGACAGCCGCCCGGCGCGTTCGGCCAGCCGCGGCAATTCGCTCGCCAGCCGGCCGATGGCGCCGGCGCCTTCGGCGGCCATTTCGAGCTGGCCGGAGGGGCCGAGATAGCGCTCGATCCATTCGCGCACGACCGGTTCGGAGGCCGACCACATGTCGAAATCCGGATCGAGCGTGCGGGCGACGCCCTCGACCACCACCATCGTCTTCTGGACCAGGAGCAGTTCCGGCCGGGTCTGCATGTCGAAGATCTCGGTGACTTCGAAGAGCAGGTTGAGAAGCCGCGCCATCGAGATCTCGCTCGCCCGCTGGCCATGGATCGGTTCGCCGATCGCGCGCAGCGCCTGGGCGAAATCCTCGACGGAATGCTTGTCGCCCGGAACGAAGCCGGCGGCGAAATGGACCTCGGCGATGCGCTTGTAGTCGCGGCGGATGAAGCCGAAGAGCACCTCGGCGAGGAACAGCCGCTGGTCGCGGTCGAGGCGGCCCATGATGCCATAGTCGACGGCGACGATGTCGCCGGCCGCGTCGATGAACAGGTTGCCCTGATGCATGTCGGCGTGGAAGAAGCCGTCGCGCAGCGCCTGGCGAAGGAAGGCCTGCATCAGGCGGCGGGCAAGCAGCGGCAGGTCGTGGCCGGCGGCGCGCAGTGCCGCGACGTCCGACAGCTTGATGCCGTCGACCCATTCCAGCGTCAGCACGTCGCGGGCGGTGTGGTCCCACTCGACCACCGGCACGCGGAAACCCGGATCGCCGGCGCTGGCCTCCGCCATTTCCGACAGCGCGGCGGCTTCGAGGCGCAAGTCCATCTCGATGGTCACCGAGCGCGCCAGCGTATCGACCACGGCGACCGGCCGCAGCCGCCGCGAGGCGGGATCGATACGCTCGACCAGCCGGGCGCCTTCGTAGAAGGTGTCGAGGTCGCGGCGGAAGCGGCGGCGGATGCCCGGGCGCAGGACCTTGACGGCGACCGCGCGCGAGCCGGTCTCGTCGGTGATCTCGGCCTTGTGGACCTGGGCGATCGAGGCGGCGGCGACCGGCGGCGAAAAGGCCGAATAGAGCGCCTCGACCGGCTTGCCGAGCGCACGCTCGATCGTTGCGCGCGCCTCGGCCTCGGGGAAGGGATCGATCTCGTCGCGAAGCCGCCCGAGCGCATCGGCGCCCTCGCGGCCGACGAGGTCCGGCCGGGTGGCGAGGAACTGGCCGAGCTTGACGTAGGAGGGCCCCAGCCGGTTGAGCGCCGCGGTCAGCCGCTCGGACCGGGCCTCGTCGGTCACGCCGCGGCGGGCGATCGCCCGGGCGAGCTTCGCCACCATGCGCGGACCGGACGGCAATTCCTCCGGGTCGACCAGCGAGAAGGCACCCTCGCGGGCGAGCACCCACCCGGCTCCGGCCATCCGGAAGAGCGCTGCGAGGGAGGCGGCCATCGGATCAGAGCTTCCAGCCGGAATGGATCGCGGCGATGCCGCCCGAAAGATTGCGGTAGTCGACCCGGGCAAAGCCGGCATCGGCGATCATCGCGGCGAAGCGGGCCTGATTGGGGAACTGGCGGATCGACTCGACCAGATAGCTGTAGGAGTCGCGGTCGCCGGCGACCATCTGGCCGAGAACCGGAATGACGTTGAAGGAGAAGAGATCGTAGAGCTTGTCGAGCCCGGCGACGTCGACGGCGGAAAATTCGAGACAGAGGAAGCGGCCGCCAGGCTTGAGGACCCGGAACGCCTCGGCCAGCGCCCGCTCGATCCGCGGCACGTTGCGGATGCCGAAGGCGATCGTCACGGCATCGAATCGATTGGCCGGGAAGGACAGGTCTTCGGCGTTGCACTCGACGAAGCTGACGCGATCGGCGACGTGGCGCGCCTCGGCGCGGGACCGGCCGACCTTCAGCATTTCACCATTGATATCGGCGACGACGACCTCGGCGCCCTCCGACCGGCCGGCGATGCGAAAGGCGATATCGCCGGTGCCGCCGGCGACGTCGAGGACCGAATAGCCGTGGGTGGCGCGGCGCGGCGGCCCCAGCCAGGCGACCATCGCGTCCTTCCACAGCCGGTGCATGCCGCCCGACATCAGGTCGTTCATCAGGTCGTAGCGCCCGGCGACCTGGTGGAAGACCTGGTCGACCATGCCCTGCTTGGCGTCGAGGTCGACCTCGCGAAAACCGAACCAGGCCCGGCCTTCGCCCCGCCGCGACGCCGCCCCGGTTGAACTCGTCGTCATCTCTCGTGTCTCCGATCGGCGCGGACGATAGCCCAAGCGCGGCGTTCAGGCTATCGTCCCCGCCCTGCCAAAGGGTTAGCGGAATTCCATGCCGGAACTGCCGGAAGTCGAAACGGTCCGCCTCGGCCTGCAGCCGGTGATGGAGGGCGCGACAATCGAAAAGGCGACGGTCAGGCGGCCGGATCTGCGACGGCCCTTCCCGCCCCGCTTCGCCCGAAGGCTGAGCGGCCGGCGGATCGTCCATCTCGGGCGGCGGGCCAAATACCTCCTCGCCGACCTCGACGACGGCACTGTCCTGGTCATGCATCTCGGCATGTCCGGCTCGTTCCGCATCGAGGCCGAGGGCAAGGACACCCTGCCCGCCCGGACCTATCACCCGCGCGGCAAATTGACCGCCCACGACCACGTGATCTTCGACCTGTCGTCCGGCGCCCGGGTGATCTTCAACGATCCGCGCCGCTTCGGCGTCATGGACCTCATCCCCCGCAACGACCTCGCCGCGTCGCCGCTCTTTGCCCGGATGGGAGTCGAGCCGCTCGGCAACGAGATGAGCGGGGCGCTGATCGCCGACCTGTTCAGGGACCGCGTCGCGCCGCTGAAGGCGATGCTGCTCGACCAGACCAGGATCGCCGGGCTCGGCAACATCTATGTCTGCGAGGCGCTGTGGCGGGCGAGGCTATCGCCGACACGGGCGGCCGGAACGCTCGGCACCGGGCGGAAAGACCGCGATCCGCCAGGCCGATGCCCTGGCGGCGGCGATCCGCGAGGTGCTCGGCGAGGCCATCGCCGCCGGCGGATCGTCGCTCCGCGACCATCGCCAGGCGAACGGCGAACTCGGCTATTTCCAGCACAGCTTCGCGGTTTACGATCGTGAGGGGGAACCCTGTCCGCGGCCGGGGTGTTCGGGCGTCGTGCGACGCATGGTTCAATCCGGGCGCTCGACCTTCTATTGTCCGGTCTGCCAGAAGTAGCCGGATCGATTCCACGAGGCCCGGCACGTCCTCGCCCGCGGCATTCCTAACTCCCTGGGGGATCAATGACCTACGAAACCATCACCATCGAGACGCGCGGGCCTGTCGGGCTGATCACGCTGAGCCGGCCGAATGTCCTCAACGCCCTGAATTCGGCGCTGATCGGCGAATTGTGCGACGCCGTCGACGGCTTCGAGGCGGATGCCAAGATCGGCTGCATGATCATCACCGGGTCGGAAAAGGCCTTCGCCGCCGGGGCCGACATCAAGGAAATGAGCGACCTCTCCTTCATCGAGGCCTTCGCCCAGGACTATGGCGCGGCGCTCGAGCGGATCGGCCGGGCGCGCAAGCCGATCGTCGCGGCGGTCGCCGGCTACTGCCTCGGCGGCGGCGCCGAACTCGCCATGCAATGCGACATCATCATCGCGGCCGATACCGCCAAATTCGGCCAGCCGGAGATCACGCTGGGCATCATGCCGGGGATGGGCGGCACCCAGCGGCTGCCGCGGGCGATCGGCAAGGCCAAGGCAATGGACCTCATCCTGACCGGGCGGATGATGAATGCCGAGGAAGCCGACAGCGCCGGGCTGGTCTCGAGGGTGGTGCCGGCCGGCGACCTGCTCGAGGAAGCGATCAAGGTCGCCGAAAAGATCGCCGATCACTCGCTTCCGATCGTCATGCTGGCCAAGGAGAGCGTCAACCGGGCCTTCCAGACGACGCTCTCGGAAGGCCTCGCGGTCGAAAAGCGACTCTTCCAGGCGATGTTCGCGACCGAGGACCAGAAGGAGGGAATGGCCGCCTTCCTGGCCAAGCGCTCGCCGCAATTCAAGAACCGATGACCGTCGAACCGTTGACCTTGGCCGGGAGCCCCCCTATAAGCACCGCCCAACAGGTGGCGGATCGATCCGCCGCCAATTTCGTCATGTCCAAAAGGCGCATCCATGGCCAATACGTCATCCGCCAAGAAAGCAACACGCAAGATCGCCCGGCGCACCGATGTCAGCCGCAACCGCCGCGGGCGGTTGCGCAGCTTCGTCCGCCGGGTCGAGGAGGCGCTCGCCGCCGGCGACAAGGAGAAGGCCGCGGAGGCCCTCAAGTCGGCCGAGCCGGAGATCATGCGCGCGGCGTCGAAGGGCGTCCTGCACAAGAACACCGCTTCCCGCAAGGTCGCCCGTCTGACAGCGCGGGTTCGCGTCCTCAGCGCCTGAGCAACCGGCGAAAAAGGTGTGGACGGCACGGCTTCGGCCGTGCCGTTTTTTGTTTCGTGGCTAAGTGTCCGTCAAAGATCGAAAATCCGCCGCCGAGTCGCGGCCGCGGCACCGGTCTGACTCCCATTTCCATTGAGTTTCAACATCATGGGGACAAGTGCCGACAACCGCCGATTGGCCGGCCACAATTCGGGACGAGTCAAGGGCCGGGTCGTAAAATTTTTCGCAGGCTATGCGATTGGCAAGGACCGAAATTGATTCCGTTAAACTCGCAAAGGCTTAACCTAAAATGGCCCGCTTCCCGGCCCGGCCGGCGGCGCCAGCAGGCCCGGTTGATGCCGATTTCGAACCCCCGGGGCATTGCGGTGTCCGCGTGACTGTGGTTTCTTAATCGAAGGCCGGCGAGCCAGTCCAGCCATCAATAAAAATAGAGCACGGGGCGTTGATCGAGCGTATTTTTCAGTTTTCGCTGGATTTTCCGATCTAGGTTTCAAGTATCGGTTTCAGGTAAACTTTCCCGCCTTCGGGAAGGGTCTTCACGAGTAATTCGAAAGTCGTTTGGGGTTTTTGTTGCGAGAGCGGATTGTGCTTTCGCGGCAGGGGGATAACTATGTCTTCATCCACGGCCACCGGTTATGCTGGCGACGTCTCGGCAAAGTCCACATGGGACGCGCTGGCCACGTCTCCGGAGGCCGTTCTGGTCGATGTCCGGAGCAGGGCGGAGTGGGCCTATGTCGGCGTGCCGGTTCTCGCCGACCTCGGCAAATCGCCCCTGCTCGTCGCGTGGAACGACTTCGATACCGGCACACGCGTTCCCGATTTCCTCGGACGCCTGAACGCGGCGGTCGAGGCGCTGGGGGTCGGCAAGGATGCCGCCCTTTACTTCATCTGCCGTTCGGGCAGCCGCAGCCGCAACGCGGCGATCATGGCGACCGACGGCGGCTACAGCCATTGCTACAACGTGGAAGACGGATTCGAAGGCAACCTCGGCCCCGACGGGCACCGCGCGACGGCGGGCAGCTGGAAAGCCGAAGGGTTGCCATGGGCACAATCATGATGAGGCAAATGACGACAACGGTCCCCGCGGCGGCGGCGACACCGGGCGGCGATACAGCCCGACAGATCGAAATGACTGGTGCCGGAGCGGCCGGCGGATCTCTCAGGGAGGCAGGTCTGATGGCGGAGCGGGCGAATCCGAATAAATGGGCCCGCGTCAAACATCGCCTGAAGACGGAACTGGGCGAGGATGTCTTCAACAGCTGGTTCGGACGCGTCGAGTTCGAACAGGAGGACAAGAGCACCGTCTATCTGTCGGTGCCGACCCGGTTCCTCAAGTCGTGGATCACGTCGCACTATTATGACCGGCTCCTGACCCTGTGGAAGACCGAGCGGAACAGCGTCGTCCGCATCGAGGTCATCGTGCGCGGCACCATCCGCGCCAGGGTCCAGCCGCCGCGCGAGGACAAGGCGATCGAAGCGCCGCCGGCACGTCCGGTGGCCGCTGCCGCAGCCCCCGCGGCGACGCGCCGGCAAGATGTGCCGGAGGGCCATTTCAGCGGCTCGCCGGTCGACAATCGCTATTCCTTCGAGTCCTTCTGCGATGGCGCGGCCAACCGGCTGGCCCACGCGGCGGCACGGGCGGTGGCCGAGGCGGATCCCGGCAAGCTCAACCACTTCAACCCGCTTTACATCCATGCCGGCGTCGGCCGCGGCAAGACCCACCTGCTCCATGCGACCACCCGCGCCGCGCGGCGGGCCGATCCCTCGCGCAACGTCGTCTACCTGACGGCGGAGCATTTCATGTTCCGTTTCGTCGCGGCGCTGCGCAGCCAGTCGGCGATCCCCTTCAAGGAAAGCCTCCGCGACATCGACCTCCTGCTGATCGACGACATGCAGTTCCTGCAGGGCAAGTCGGTGCAGCAGGAATTCTGCCACATGCTCAACGCCCTGATCGACGGCGCTCGACAGGTGGTGGTGGCCGCCGACCGGCCGCCGGCGGAACTGGAAACCCTCGACGAGCGGGTGCGCTCGCGGCTGAAGGGCGGCGTCGCCTTCGAGATCGGCGCGCCCGACCTCGAGCTCAGGCGGCGGATCGTCGCCACCCGCTACCAGCTCGCCCGAGACCACAATCCCGGCCTCGATATCCCCGAGCCGGTGCTCGAATATCTCGCCCAGGCGGTGGTTTCGAACGGTCGCGACCTCGAAGGCGGGCTGAACCGCCTGGTCGCCCAGTGGCAGTTCACCAGCCAGCCGGTGACACCGGCCTCGGCCGAGATCACGCTCCGCGATCTCGTCGGCGCCCGCGAGCCACGACGGGTCCGGATCGAGGAGATCCAGGTGGTCGTCGCCCGGCATTACAACGTCTCGAAGGCGGATCTGCTGTCCAGCCGCCGCACCCGCACCATCGTCCGGCCGCGGCAGATCGCCATGTATCTCGCCAAGACCCTGACGCCGCGCTCGTTGCCCGAGATCGGCAGGCGGTTCGGCGGCCGTGACCACACGACAGTTCTTCATGCCGTGCGCAAGATCGAGGGGCTGATCGAAGGCGACAAGACGCTGGCCGACGAGATCGAGATGCTCAAGCAGCTGATCGACGAGTAATCGTCAGTCCGCCCGACGCAAACCATGGTCCTCCGCCCGAATTGGCGGTGGACCACGGCTTTGAACCTCTTGCGCTTTCCGGCCCGGCAGGCCAATTTCGTTCGTCCGTCCCGGCGTCTCGACGCCGGCCTGTCGTTTCTGCCCGAACTGCCGGGTCTCCGATAAGGGTCTCCGATCATGCGCGCGACCGTTGAGCGATCGCACCTCCTCAAGTCCCTCAATCACGTTCATCGCGTCGTCGAGCGCCGCAACACGATTCCGATCCTCGCCAATGTCCTCCTGCGGGCCGATGGCGGCCTGACGCTGAAGGCGACGGACCTCGACCTCGAAGTCACCGAGACCGTTCCGGCCGAGGTCGGCCAGGCGGGGGCGACGACGGTCCCGGCCCATATCCTCTACGACATCGTCCGCAAGCTTCCCGACGGCGCCGAGGTGTCGCTCGATACCGGTGACGGCTCGCGGCTCGAGGTCAAGGCCGGCCGCTCGCGTTTCGCGCTCCAGGTCCTGCCGGAAGCCGACTTTCCCGACCTCACCGCCGGCGACTTCCCGACCCGCTTCACCCTGCCGGCAAGCGCGATGAAGACGCTGATCGACCGCACCCAGTTCGCCATCTCCACCGAGGAGACGCGCTACTATCTCAACGGCATCTACCTCCATGTCGTCACCGTCGACGGCAAGCCGATGCTGCGCGCCGTCGCCACCGACGGCCATCGCCTCGCCCAGGCCCAGCTCGCGGCGCCGTCGGGCGCCGAGGGCATGGCCGGCGTCATCGTGCCGCGCAAGACGGTCGGCGAGATCCAGAAGCTGGTCGAGGAACCGGAGGCCGAACTCACCGTCGAGATTTCCGAGACCAAGATCCGCATCACCCTCGGCAGCGTCGTGCTCACCTCGAAGCTGATCGACGGAACCTTCCCGGACTATGTGCGGGTCATCCCGCAGGGCAACGACAAGATCCTCAAGGTCGACAAGGCCGCCTTCGCCAGCGCCGTCGACCGGGTCTCGACGGTGTCGAGCGAGCGCGGCCGCGCCGTCAAGCTGGCGCTCTCGGACGGCAAGCTGGAGCTTTCGGTCAACAATCCGGATTCCGGCAGCGCCAACGAGGAGATCGCCGTCGACTATCCGGCCGACCCGATCGAGATCGGCTTCAACTCGAGATATCTGCTCGACGTCGCGACCCAGCTCGAAAGCGAAATCGCCGAATTCCGCTTCGCCGATCCCGGCTCGCCGACCCTGATCCAGGACGACGAATCCGGCAACGCCCTTTACGTCCTGATGCCGATGCGGGTGTGACCCGGCTCCCCGGCACCAAGACGGACGCGACGGACTCCTTCTTCCGCGCCTTCAGGACCGACAGCGGCGTTTCCGCGGACGATTACGCCGTGGTTGCGCTTGGCGACAGCGAGGCGATGGCCGACGAGCGCCTGGAACTGGTGCTGCTCGGGATCAGCCGCGCGACCGCGTCGCTTGCCCGCGACTACGGACCCGGCAAGACCCCGCTGCCGACCGTCGGCGACCATGTCGTCCTGGTCAACGGGCGCAACAAGCCGCGCTGTGTCTGGCGGACGACAAGCGTCGCGATCAAGCCGCTCGAAGCGGTCGACGACGCCTTCGCCCGGGATGCCGGCGAAGGCGACCGCGCAGCGTGGCTCGCGGCGCACCGCGCTGCGTTTGGCCGCCAGGGCGAACGCGAAGGCTTGCCGATCGACGATGCCATCGAGACGGTCTTCGAGCGCTTCACCGTCGTCTGGCCGCGGCTCTTCGCCGATCTGGCGGCAAAAAGCGGCGACGACCTTCTTTCCGTCGTCGCGCGCCATGTTCCCCCGGCCGGGTCTCCCGGCGACGAAGGCGGGGCCTGATGTCTCGCCAAAGAAATCCGGCTCCGGGAAAGCAAGTCGAAAAGCTTGCGGACTAGTACCATAAATGGTACATTTCCTCGGTGGATGCTTCCAAGCGATTGCCAGCCCGGTTTTTTGAATCTGTGACGGGCAGGGTGCCAGTTCGCGAGTGGCTGCTTGGGCTGTCACCGGACGATCGCAAGGCTATCGGCGACGATATTCGCACGGCCGAATTCGGCTGGCCGATCGGCATGCCGCTTTGCCGTTCGATCAAGGGCCGCAAGGGGCTTTGGGAGATCAGAAGCACTCTGAGCGGCGGCCGGATCGCCCGCGTGTTCTTCTGCGCCCATGACGGCGGCATGGTGCTGCTGCATGGCTTCATCAAGAAGACGCGGAAGACACCGGATCACGAACTGGACCTTGCCGAGAACCGAATGAGAGGTTTGAAATGAGCAGCAAAGACAGCGAAAAAGGCAGGGCCGGCCAGCTTTTCGGGGATTTCCTTAAGCAGCAGGGGACCTATGAGGAAACGACCGAGGTCGCCATCAAGCGCGTCCTGGCGTTTCAGCTTGCCGCCGCGATGAAGGAGCAGGCGATTTCCAAAGTCGAAATGGCCAAGCGGCTTCAGACCAGCCGGTCCCAGCTTGATCGCCTCCTCGACCCGGACAACGACACCGTGACGCTCGCCGCCCTGGCGCGCGCCGCCAAGGCGGTTGGACGGTCGTTGAGTGTGGAGCTGGTATAGGGCGTCGACCTCGATCGGCTTCGTCTCCAGGAGAACGGCGACGACCTCCTTTCCGTCGTCATCCGCCATGTCCCTCGGGCCGGTCTCCCGGCGGAGACGACGACGGCGGGACCTGATGGTAGAGCGAAGTAAGGACCCGGCGTCCCCCTCTCCCGGAGGGGAGAGGATAGTGAGACTCGCTCGGCGGCGCCGGGCCCGGTCGAGATTGGCGAGGGGTTAGAGCGTCCCAGTTGACGCGCCGACGCTCTCGACGACACCTACCGGACAAAACTCCGCCTGAAGTCGCGCGGCGTCATCCCCTTGGCGGCGCGGAACTGGCGGTTGAAGTTGGCGAGATTGGCGTAGCCGACCGCCTCGGCGACATGGGCGATCGGCCGGTCGCCGTTGACCAGCAGCGCGCAGGCCTGGCCGATCCTGAGCTGCGCCAGATAGGCGGTCACCGTCAGGCGGGTATGGCGGCGGAAGAGGCGATGAAAGCCGGAGGGGCTGAGCGCGGCGACCTCGGCGAGTTCGGCCACCGAGACCGGCTCGCGATAGTGGGCGTGGAGATGATCGAGCACCCGCTCGATCCGCGGCTGGTCGGGCGAGGCGACCGAGAGCCGGTCCGATCCCGGCCCGGCGATCGGCGCGCGGTCGGCGTCGGTGGCGAGCAGCGCCAGCACCTCCATCAGCCGCAGCAGCCGGTCGGCCGGCGGGCGTTCGGGAATCGTCGCGATGATCGGCCGCGCCGCCGCCGCCGCCTCGCGCGAGAAGACGACGCCGCGTCCCGCCTCGGCGAGCAGCGGCCGGACGGCGCGCATCTCGGCGAGCTGACCGGTGATGCCGGCGGCCCAGGCCTCGGTGAACCACATGACCACGGCATGGTGCGGCCGGCCGGGGTCGATCGCCTCGGCCGAGCACCAGGTGTGCGGCAGGTTGGGGCCGAGCAGCGCGAGGTCGCCGTCGTCGTAGCTGGCGATGGAATCGCCGATGAAGCGCTGGCCGCGGCTGTTCAGCGTCAGGGTCAGCTCGAATTCCGGGTGGTAGTGCCATTCGAACGGGATGCCGTCGGCGAGCCGGCGGTCGAGCAGCGCCCAGGACGCTCCCTCCGGCACCGTCACCTTCTCGAACAGCGGTCGCATCGTCCCTGCCTCCGAACCGACGATTTATAAGCCTCTCTGGCCCCTCGAACGCCATTTCAGTATCAGTTTTTGCCGCGACAGGCGAACACAAGCGCCGAAACCTCGGGCAAACTCCCCGGCGATACGAACAAACCGGGCAGCGCGGCGAAGTGCTGCCCTCGCCTTCGGGAGGAACCGGCCATGAATTCAGCCAATGTCGAGATGGATCGCGACGTTTCGGACCAGATCGCCGCCTTCAAGCGGAGCCTCGCGCCGCGTGCGCCCGAGCTGAAGCGCGCCTTCGCCGAGGTCCGGGATCACATCGCCCGCGCCGCCGACGCCATCCAGGCCGACCGGGCCGCCGGCCGTTCGGTGATCCCGGAGGTCGCTTATGCCGATATCGCCGCCGGCACCGTCGGCGACGACACCCGCGCCGCGATCCGCGCGACCGGCTGCGCGATCGTGCGGGGCGTTTATCCGCAAGCGCAGGCCAAGGGCTGGTTCGCCGAGCTGACCGACTATCTCGACACCAACCGTTACGAGGAGCGCGAGGTCGAGAAGCGCAGCCTCGACAAGTATTTCTCGGCGCTGAAGGCCGGCCGCCCGCAGGTCTTCAACGTCTACTGGTCGAAGCCGCAGGTGAATGCCCGCCAGGGCGAGAGCCTCGCCGCCACCCGCGCCTTCCTCGACCGCTTGTGGAAATACGAGGGCGTCTTCGATCCCGACCTGCAATGCGCCTATGCCGATCGCGTCCGCCGCCGCCAGCCCGGCGACACGACGCTCGGCCTGTCGCCGCACATGGATGCCGGCACGGTCGAGCGCTGGATCGATCCCGGCTACCAGAGCGTCTACGAACGGGTCTTCGCCGGCGACTGGCGGGGCTACGATCCCTTCGACGGCACCCACCGGCTCGAGACCCGCGAGATCCCCTCGCCGGCCGTCGCCAGCGTCTTCCGCACCTACCAGGGCTGGACGGCGCTGACCCGCCAGGGACCGAAGGACGGGACGCTGCAACTCGTGCCGATCGCCGAGGGCATCTCCTACGTGCTCTTGCGCGCCCTCCAGGACGACGTGGCCGAGGACGACCTCTGCGGCGCCGCCCCCGGCCGGGCGCTCGGCGTCAGCGAGACGTGGCACCCCGAGATGATGGCGGCCAGGATCTCGATCCCCGAGGTCTATCCCGGCGACACCGTGTGGTGGCACACCGACATCTGCCACGCCGTCGCCGACGAGCATGCCGGCAAGGAATACGCGAGCGTCATCTATATCGGCTCGGCGCCGGATTGCCCCAAGAACCGCGCCTATCTCCCCCGCCAGAAGGAGGCTTTCCTCGCCGGCCGCTCGGCGCCCGATTTCGCGGCGATGGATTTCGAGGTGGATTTCGTCGGCCGCGCCACCGAGGCCGACCTCACCGACCTCGGCCGCCGCCAGATGGGCTTCTGAGACAGGATTCGCGAGCCGCGCTGGACGACGGTGCGCGGGCTAACCACTCGCGCCCTTTCCCTCCCGAACCGGGGAGGAGTGGCGTTTGTGATACGGGTACGGCGCGAGCCGTCACCGGAAACGGTTGAACTGGATCAATTCGACGCCGGCCCGATCCTCTATCATTCGACCGTCCCACCGAAAGGAACCCGCCATGGGCGACGTCCACGTGATCTTCGGTGCCGGACCGATCGGTCGGGCGCTGGTCGAAGAACTCGTTGCCCGCGGTTTCCCCGTACGCGTCGTCAGCCGGTCGCCGGTCGTCGGCTTGCCGCCAGGTGTCGCGCACGCCGAGGGCGATGCGTCATCGCTGGCTTTCGCCGCGGAGGCAGCCGCCGGGGCGGCTGCGGTCTACCAATGCCTGGGCCCGCCCTACCCGGCCTGGGCCGATCTTTTTCCGCCGCTGCAGCGCTCCGTCGTCGGCGCCGCGCAGGCAGCCGGCGCCCGCTACGTCTCCTTCGAGAATGTCTACATGTATGGCGACACGCATGGTGCGCCGATCACCGAAGATCGGCCCATCGCGCCGACGACGAGGAAAGGCGCGGTGCGCGCCGCGATGGCCGGAGTGCTGGCGAAGCTCGCGGCGGCCGGCGACCTCGAACTCGCCACGGCACGGGCTTCGGACTATTTCGGCCCGGGCGCCACCTTCCAGTCGCCACTCGGCAGCGAGGTCATCGGGCGGGCGCTGGCGGGGAAATCGGCGCGGGTGATCGGCGATCCCGATCAGCCGCACAGTTATACCTATCTCGGCGATGTCGCCCGCGTTCTGGCGACGCTCGGCACCGACGAGCGGGCGCTTGGCGAGGTCTGGCACGTCCCCAACGCGCCGGCCCGCACGACGCGGGAGATCGTCGGGGTGATCTCCGGAATCCTCGGGCGCGATATCGCGGTCGCGCCCACCCCGCGCTGGCTGCTTCGGCTTCTCGGCCTGTTCAATGCCGACATCCGGGAACTCGACGAGATGCGCTACGAGTTCGTCCAGCCGTTCATCGTCGACGGCTCGAAATTCGAAAAGACCTTCGGCATCGGCGCGACGCCGCTGGCGGATTCTCTCGCCGCGACCATCGCCTGGTGGCGGGCGCGCGCCTGAGGCATCGCGCCACCCCAAAATGACGAAGGGCCGCCCGATGGGACGGCCCTTCCATTGCCTTCACCGCGGGTGCGGTGTGAGCGAAACTCGGCCCCAACTCAGGAGGCGCGTACCTCGAAAGAAGCACGGGTCCAGGTCAGGTCCACCGCCACACGCGGGGTTTGACAATGAGACACTGGATCACCTCCTTTCAGTTGTTGATGGGAGAAATAAATATGGAACGAGATTTGATTCGCGGCAAGACCCTTTGTGCGTTGCACTATCGGGCGCGATCCGGGGTCAGGATTTCGTCGTCAGGTTCCGCGCTTCCCATTCGTCTTTCGGCACCGGATCGCCGACCCGGAACTCGAACCTGACGACGGTCCGGTGATCGGGCGACACTCCGCAGTCGAAGCGGATCGTGTACCAGTTGCCCCGGCTGCGGAACGCCGCGCCATCGGCGCGGATGCCGTCCGCGGCGATGACGGGATCCGACAGCGCGTAGGAAACCAGGGCGTCGGGCTGGAAGTCCGGCCGCCACTGGTGGACCTGCTCCATGGCTTCGAGACCGCAGAGCTGGATCATGCGTTCGTCGGGCGCGAGCTGCGGCAGGGTCTCCCGCGCCTGGCGGCTGCGCGGATCGGCGAGCGCCGCTGCCGACAGCATCTGCGTGGCGTGGATCATCGCCTCCGGAGCGGGTTCCGCCGGCGGCACTGCCTCCGGGGCCGGCGGGACTGCTGCCGGGGCTGCCGGGGCCGCTGGGGCCGGCGGATGGGTGATCGCCGCGAACTGCTCCGGTGTCAGCAGATCGACCGACAGGCTTTTTTCCTGCAGCGATTCGGGCAGCGGGGGAGCCGGCAGGGCGAACACGACGGCTACGGCGACCAGCGCGTGAAAGGCCAGCGAGAGCGGCACGCCCGGGGCGTCGGCGATCTCCTGCCGGATGCGTTCGGCCCCCCACGTCGGCCGGGGCGCCGGCAGGCCGGACTTTCGCGGAAACTTGGAGAAAACGCCCATCCTCACGCCACCCAGGCGGTGTCCACTGGTGGCGAAGGCCCTCCCTGACCGTCCGACCCGCCCGCCTCTGCCATTGCATCCCGGCAAAATCGCCGATTTTGCGGCCGGTCGGAAAAATCACGCCCCGACCGGCAGCTCCCGCCGCCCAAGCCCCTCGACTTGAGCGGCGGCGGGCTAGAGTGCGCGGCTTGGATGCATCGAACGAAGCGGCAGAGAGACCTATTGCGAACGGGCCCGCGACCGCGGCCGCCCGCGCCGCCATCACGTCGCTGAAGCTGACCGATTTCCGCAACTACCCGTCGCTGGCGCTGGCGCTCGACGAGCGCCCCGTGGTGCTGACCGGCCCGAACGGCGCCGGCAAGACCAACCTGCTCGAGGCGGTCTCCTTCCTGTCGCCGGGGCGCGGCATTCGCGGCGCCCGGATCGAGGCGGTCGCCCGCCAGGGCAGCGACGGCGGCTGGGGGGTGGCGGCGACGGTCACCAACGCCGCCGGCATGGTCGATCTCGGCACCGGTGTCGTCAACGGCGAGGGCGGGCCGGAGACCCGGCGTCGCGTCCGGGTCAACCACGCCGCCGCCGGCTCGTCCGCCGCCTTTCTCGACCATCTCAGGGTGGTGTGGCTGACGCCGGCGATGGATGGCCTCTTCACCGGCCCGCCGGCCGACCGGCGGCGCTTCCTCGACCGCGCGGTGCTCGCCATCGACAAG
Source organism: uncultured Alphaproteobacteria bacterium (assembly GCA_963812275.1). Lineage (GTDB taxonomy): Bacteria > Pseudomonadota > Alphaproteobacteria > Rhizobiales > Kaistiaceae > Bauldia. The sequence goes on from CAWEUQ010000013.1 coordinate 273,568, forward strand.
GCCCACGGCACCCGCGCCAACGCCTTCGAGCGGGCGATGCGCGGCCGCAACCGGCTCCTCGCCGAGCCGTCGCCGGACAGCCGCTGGCTCGACGCGATCGAGGTCGAGATGGCCGAGCTCGGCGTCGCCATCGCCGCCGCCCGCCGCGAATGGGCGGGGCTGACCGTCGCGATGCTCGGGCAGGCCGGCGCCGGCCCCTTCCCGGCGGCGCTGATCGCGCTCGACGGCACGATCGAAACCGACCTCGACGGCCACGCGGCGAGCGCCGCCGAGGACGCCTATCGCCGCACGCTTCACGACGGGCGGCGGCGCGACGCGGCGGCCGGGCGGACGCTGGCCGGCCCGCACCGCTCCGACCTGATCGTCCGCCACGGGCCGAAGGACATGCCGGCCGAGACCTGCTCGACCGGCGAGCAGAAGGCGCTGCTGGTCGGGCTGGTGCTCGCCCAGACCCGGCTGGTCGCCAAGCTCACCGGCGAGACGCCGATCGTCCTCCTCGACGAGATCGCCGCCCATCTCGACGAGAGCCGCCGGGCGGCGCTGTTCGACCTCCTCGGCGAACTCGGCTGCCAGGCCTTCATGACCGGCACCGACGACGCCGTCTTCGCCCCGCTCGGCGACCGCGCCCAGCGGCTCGGCGTCGCCGAGGGCAAGGTGGCGCCGGAGATCGCGACAATCGATGACCACGGGTGACATGACCACAAGCGACATGCAGGCCGCCGCGGCCGCGCTCCATTCCGTCTTCGGCTACGAAACCTTCCGCCCCGGCCAGGCCGAGATCGTCGCCGCGGTGATGGCGGGCGAGGATGTCTTCGCGGTGATGCCGACCGGCAGCGGCAAGTCGCTCTGCTACCAGCTTCCGGCGATCGTCGACGAGGGGCTGACGCTGGTCGTCTCGCCGCTGATCGCGCTGATGCGCGACCAGGTCGAGCAGATGCGGAGCCTCGGGGTCGGCGCCGCGGCGCTCAATTCCGCCACCGGCGACGAGGCGTGGGACATGCTGGAGAGCGGCTCGCTCCGCCTTCTCTACGTCTCGCCGGAGCGGCTTGCCAGCCAGGCCTTCGCCGCGCGGCTTCGACGGGCGGGCGTCAAGCGCCTCGCCATCGACGAGGCCCACTGCATCTCGCAATGGGGCCACGACTTCCGCCCCGAATACCGCCTGCTCGCCCGCGCCCGCGACACGCTCGGCGGCGTGCCGGTGGTGGCGTTGACCGCGACCGCCGACGCGGCGACCCGCGCCGACATCGCGGCGCAGCTCTTCCCCGCCCCGCCGGTCAGCTTCGTCCACAGCTTCGACCGGCCGAACCTCGACCTCCGCTTCGCGCCGAAGGACAGGCCGCGGAGCCAGATCGAGGATTTCCTCGTCGCCCACCGGGGCGACAGCGGCATCGTCTACGCCTCCTCCCGCGACCGCGCCGAGCGGCTCGCCGGGCACCTTTCCGCCAAGGGCTTCCGGGCGCTCGCCTATCACGCCGGCCTCGACCAGGCGGTGCGCCACGACAACCAGGACGTCTTCCTGCGCGAGGATGGCGTGGTGATCTGCGCCACCGTCGCCTTCGGCATGGGCGTCAACAAGCCGGACGTCCGCTTCGTCGTCCATGCCGACATGCCGGTCAGCGTCGAGGGCTATTACCAGGAGATCGGCCGGGCCGGGCGCGACGGCCTGCCCGCCTTCACCCTCACCCTCTACGGTGTCGACGACATGATGCTCCGCCGCCGCCAGATCGCCGGCAAGGCGATCACGCCCGAGCAGCGCCGGATCGAGGAAAACCGGCTCGGCGCGATGATCGCGCTTTGCGAATCGGCGCTCTGCCGCCGCCAGTCGCTGCTCGCCTATTTCGGCGAGGCGTCGGAGCCCTGCGGCGCCTGCGACCTCTGCCGCGACAGCGCCGCCACCTATGATGCCACCATCGACGCCCAGAAGGCGCTGTCGGCGGTCGTGCGCACCGGGCAGCGCTTCGGCGCCAACCACATCGCCGAGGTCCTGGTCGGCGAGGCGAACGACCGCCTCCGCCGCCTCGGCCATGACGAACTGAAGACCTTCGGCGTCGGCCGCGACCGGCCGAAGCGAAGCTGGGTCGCCGTCACCCGGCAGCTCTTCGCCGCCGGGGCGCTGGCCGAAGCGAGCGCCGAGCATGGCGGCTTTCGCCTGACCGAGGAGGGCGATGCGATCCTGCGCGGGCGCAAGACCATCGAACTCCGCAGGATCGACGACGCGAAGCCCGAGCGCCGCCGCCGCGCGGGAGGGGAGATGGCGATCGGCGGACGCCATCGGGCTCGACGGCGACGCGCATGCCCTGTTCGATCGCCTGCAAGCGCCGTGCGCCTCGAAATCGCCCGCCGCGAGGACGATCGCCGCCTACATGGTCTTCGCCGACCGCACCCTGATCGAAATGGCCCGGCAGCGGCCGGGAAGTGCCGGGGAAATGAAAGCGATCCACGGTGTCGGCGAGGTCAAGCTCGCCCGCTATGGCGACGCCTTCCTGGCCGCGCTTCAAGAAGCGCCGGAGAGCGGGTCATAGCCGGTTTGCCGCCGGCGGCGAAAAGAGCCTCGGCCGCCCCTTGACGACGGCCGATCGGCACCACACGTCAATTCTCATGGCACCCGTTGCACCGACAGCGATTACGCAGCGGGAGACGGTCCCGGCCCCGTTCCGTATGCGCCGGCAGAAAGGTCATGAGGTGGCGACATGTCACCCGAATTCGGACGATCCATTCTCTTACGATTCCTGATCCTGCCGATCGCGGCGGTGCTGATCCCGCAATCCTTGGCCCATGCATCGGCGCCGACCGACGTCGAGGTGGCGGTCGACATCTCGACCGAGAGGATGGAGGTCTCCATCGACGGCGTTCCGACCTACGGCTGGGTCGTGTCGACAGCCCGCCCGGGATACCAGACGCCAACCGGCGATTTCCGGCCTATCCGCCTGGAACGCATGTGGCACTCGACGCTCTATGACAACGCGCCGATGCCCGATTCGATCTTCTTCGACCGCGGCTATGCGATCCATGGCACGACGGAGGTCCGCGGCCTCGGCAAGCCGGTCTCCCACGGCTGCGTCCGGCTCGACCCGGCCGACGCGCAGATCCTGTTCCAACTCGTCAATGAGGTCGGCCCGGCGAAGACTTCGATCTCGATCATGCGGTGAGCCCTGATCGGACCCCATGCTGCGCTGCACAAATTCTGCCTTAAATCTCGGCAAAAAAGGGGTAATTCGGCCCGGCAAGTGCTATATAGGGGTTGATGATTCTGGTGCCCCGCGGCAGCGCAGTGAACGGGTCCTGTAATTGGCCGGTTCCTTCCCGGAACGGCCGGCCGGCCGCGCCCAAACCGATCGAAAATAGATGAGCGAAATCAATCCCATCGCCGATAGCGGCGACGAGTATGGCGCCGAGTTGATCAAGGTCCTCAAGGGCCTTGACGCGGTGCGCAAGCGGCCGGGCATGTATATCGGCGACACCGATGACGGCTCGGGCCTGCATCACATGGTCTACGAGGCGGTCGACAACGCCATCGACGAGGCGCTCGCCGGCCATGCCGATCTCGTCACCGTGACGCTGAATCCCGACGGCTCCTGCACGGTCATCGACAACGGCCGCGGCATCCCGACCGACATCCATTCCGGCGAGGGCGTCTCCGCCGCCGAGGTCATCATGACCCAGCTCCATGCCGGCGGCAAGTTCGACCAGAATTCCTACAAGGTTTCCGGCGGCCTGCACGGCGTCGGCGTGTCGGTGGTCAATGCGCTGTCGGCGTGGCTGAAACTCAAGGTCCGCCGCGACGGCAATATCCACGAGATGAGCTTCTCCCACGGGGTCACCGACGCCCCGCTCGCGGTCACCGGCACCTATGTGCCGAACCGGCAGCCGGGCACCTATGAGGGGCGCAGCGGCACCGAGCTGACCTTCCTGCCCTCGCAGGAAACCTTCACCATGGTCGAGTTCGACTATCCGACGCTGGAGCATCGCCTGCGCGAGCTCGCCTTCCTCAATTCCGGCGTCAAGATCGTGCTGACCGACCGGCGCGGCGTCGAGCCGAAGACCCAGGAGTTGCATTACGAGGGCGGGCTCGAGGCCTTCGTCCGCTACATCGACCGCGCCAAGCATCCGGTCATCGAGACGCCGATCGTCATCACCGGCGAGCGGGACGGCATCACCGTCGAGCTCGCCATGTGGTGGAACGACAGCTATCACGAGGACTCGCTGATCTTCACCAACAACATCCCGCAGCGCGACGGCGGCACCCACCTTGCCGGCTTCCGCGCCGCGCTGACCCGCCAGGTCAACGGCTATGCCGAAAGCCAGGGCACCGCCAGGCGCGAGAAGGTGTCGCTGTCCGGCGACGACTGCCGCGAGGGCCTGACCTCGGTGCTGTCGGTCAAGGTGCCCGATCCGAAATTCTCCTCCCAGACCAAGGACAAGCTGGTCTCCTCCGAGGTCCGGCCGGTGGTCGAGAGCGTCATCAACGAGGGGCTCGGCACCTGGTTCGAGGAGCATCCGAGCGAGGCCAAGGCGATCGTCGGCAAGGTGGTCGAGGCCGCCGCCGCCCGCGAGGCGGCGCGCAAGGCGCGCGAACTGACCCGGCGCAAGGGCGCGCTCGAAATCTCCTCGCTGCCCGGCAAGCTCGCCGACTGCCAGGAGCGCGACCCGGCCAAGTCCGAGATCTTCATCGTCGAGGGCGATTCGGCCGGCGGCTCGGCCAAGCAGGGTCGCCATCGCGAATACCAGGCGGTGCTGCCGTTGCGCGGCAAGATCCTCAATGTCGAGCGGGCGCGCTTTGACAAGATGCTGGGCTCGGAGCAGATCGGCACGCTGATCACTGCGCTCGGCACCGGCATCGGCCCAGACGAATTCAACGCCGACAAGCTGCGCTACCACAAGATCATCATCATGACCGACGCCGACGTCGACGGCGCCCATATCCGCACCCTGCTGCTGACCTTCTTCTTCCGCCAGATGCCGGAGCTGATCGAGCGCGGCCACATCTTCATCGCCCAGCCGCCGCTCTACAAGGTCAAGCGCGGCAGTAGCGAGCTCTACCTCAAGGACGAGCGGGCGCTCGAGGATTACCTCATCGCCACCGGCCTCGACGACGCGGTGCTGAACATCGCCGGCGGCGAGACCCGCGCCGGCGCCGACCTCGTCGAGACGGTCCGCGAGGCCCGTTCCGTGGTCCGCGCCCTCGATGGCCTGCATTTCCGCTACGACCGTTCGGTCGTCGAGCAGGTGGCGATCGCCGGCGCGCTCAATCCCGAGATCCTGTCGAACCCGACCGCCGGCGGCGGAAGCCGCCGCCTATATCGCCCGCCGGCTCGATGTGCTGGCCGAGGAGGGCGAGTCCGGCTGGACCGGCGCCTTCGCGCCCGACACCGGCTTCATCTTCGAGCGCGAGGTCCGCGGCGTCCGCCAGGTCTCGTCGATCGATCCGGCGCTGCTCGATTCCGCCGACGCCCGCAAGCTCGACCACTACACGCCGAAGCTCCAGCCGGTCTATGCCAAGGCCCCGGTCTTCCGCAAGAAGGAGGTCGAGACGGTGATCCACGGGCCGCGCGACCTGTTCGACGCGGTGCTCGCCGCCGGCCGCAAGGGCGTCTCGATGCAGCGCTACAAGGGGCTCGGCGAAATGAACGCCCCGCAGCTCTGGGAAACCACCCTCGACCCCGAGGCCCGCACCCTCCTCAAGGTCCGGGTCAAGGACGGCGACGAGGCCGACGCCAAGATGCTGTTCTCCGCCCTGATGGGCGACGAAGTCGAACCCCGCCGCGAATTCATCCAGGACAACGCGCTGAACGTCGCGAAATCTGGATGTTTAGTTTAAAATCTATCTGGCGTTGCTGAATACTAAGAAGTAGCATCCGTCTCTTGATACGTCGCGATTGAACTTCGTAACCCCGCACCTGATCGAGCGATACTCACAGCTTCAGCTTCCTCCATGGGATAGTAGTATGAGTATCCCCGGAGATATATCCGTGCGAATTCCTCCGTTATATTCTACTGTTTTTTTATTTTTTTCATTTTCGCAAATTCAGAATTTCTCCACCGATTAACGATTACTACTTCACCATCGGTTCAAATTATAGTCTTTAACCGCAGTATGAGGCCATCCCTGAGTGATTTAATCGGGATAATAGACAGCACGTTGAACACGTACACACGATCAAATTTGTGAATTTCTCCCCACAGTGCTTTGAGATCGATAAAATTTACATCGTTGAACCTGCGAAGGACATCCGCGTAGCCATTTTCGGTAGAGCGGCCAAGTAATCGCTGGGATCGCTGGCTTTGGCGAATGGAGTTTCGTGAGCGTAAGGTGATCTGCTCACCCCTCATCGCCGTCTAGAAACCTTAATTTTCCGGAGCCGAAATCTAAGGCAGCCGGTACTTTCGGCGAACCTTCGATACGATTGCTGGACGAACCCACGGCTGAGCGCGTAGGGCGGATTAGCGGAGCGTAATCCGCCGTTTCCGGTTCCGGTCATCATTCGCACCCGGCGCAATACGCTTCGCTATTGCGCCCTACAGCAAAGGTAGGGTGGGCAAAGCGAAGCGTGCCCACGCGGTTTTCACGACCCGGCGAGGATGTGGCCCCGGGGACGCGACGCGCCTGACCGGGGCGATCGCGTGGGCACGCGGCTTTGCCGCTTGGCCGACCTACGACGCCGATCAGACGGCCGGACCCGGCGCCAGAACCTGATCCAGCCGTTCGCACGCCAGCGCAATGTGCCTGGGGATCGGCTGGCCGGCGGCGTAATAGGCGATCAGGCGACGGCTGATGCCGAGTTGGGCTGCCGCGGCGTCGAACGTCAGTCGGTTCCGCCTCAGGAAGCGGCTGAAGTCTGCAGCCACCATCGTTTCCTCGGCCAGCCGCTCGATCGCCGTTGCCGGCATGTCGATGGACTCGTCGTCTCCCCATGCAATCGCCGCCCCATCGTCGACGAGATGCAGCGTCGCGAACAAGGCGGGATCGTCCCGGAGCGGCCGGTAGAGCCGGTAAGTCAGGATGTCGGGGGCGAGGTCGACGATGTCGCTCCGGCCTGTGCGAGGGCCATCCGCCCATTCAATGGCGATGGACAAGCCCTCGGCCGGCGCGACCGAAGCAAGCCGCGGCATCGGCTCTCCCACGACGATCTGGTCAGTCCCGCTCATTGAACAGGGCCAGATTGCCGTCCCGGAAGATGCACGGCATCGGGCCACTCCTTCTGGCACGCAACAACATAGTGCACGTCGTGCACCGAAACAATGGCCGTCGGCACACAGAGTGTAGGGTGGGCAAAGCGAAGCGTGCCCACGCGGTGGTCCCGCGAAAATCGTGGGCACGCCGCTCCGCGGCTTTGCCCACCCTACCTACCTTGCGACGTTGCCGACCGGCGCCCTACCCCCCGGGATAAGCCCTCCCATCCTTGTGCACGAACCGCCCGTCGGCGTTGGCGCTCATCAGGTCGATGTCGGAGCAGGTGGTGAGGTCGTCCGGGTTGCGCGAGCCGACCTCCAGATAGACGGCGATCGGCCCAGGACCGGTTGATCATGTGGTGGCCGTTGCCGGTGCCTTCGGAAAGGTCGCGCAGTCGCCGGCGCGCAGCACCGTCTCGCCGTCATCCTCGATCAGCGTCAGCTCGCCCTCGAGCACGTAGACGAACTCGTCCTCGTGGCTGTGCCAGTGGCGCTGGCTCGACCAGTCGCCGGGCGGCAAGGTCATCAGGTTGACGCCGAAATCGGCGAGCCCGCCTGCGTCGCCGAGCCGCCGCCGCACCCGTTCGGCGCACGGCGCGTCGAACGGCGGCGGATAGCCCGAACCCTTGCGTGCCGGCACGGCGGCAATGTCGATCTCTGGCATGTGGCTGCTCCCTCGCTCTCGTACCCGGTAGCCCCGCTCCCTCACCCCACCGCCACCGCGCGGATGTAGAAGTCGAGCATGGCCGTTCAGCGACGCGGGGTTGCGCCGGAGGCGGCTGCGGAGCGCCGCGCCCTCCCAGCAGTCGACCAAGAGGTCCGCCATCTCGTCGACGTCGCAGCCGACCGGGATGTCGCCCTGCTGCCGGGCTTCCTCGAGGCAGGCGGCGAGGCGTGCGGCGATCGAGGAAAAGCACCACTCGATCTTCTGCCGGAAGACTTCGCTGACCCCCGACAGTTCCTGTCCGAGCCCGCCGAGCAGGCAGCCCATATAGCCCTCGTCGCGATACTGCTGCTGGGTCATCTCGAAGAACTCGCCGCACCCGCGCCAGCGGCGGCCGCGTCTCGTCCCGAGGCAGTCGTCGAGGCCCTGGTGGACCGCGCGCGATGTAGGCGTCGACCACCTGCAGCGCGAAATCCTCCTTGTCCCGGAAGTGATGGTAGAAGGAGCCCTTGGGGATGCCGGTCGCCGCCAGCAGCGCCTGGATGCCGAGATCGTTATAGCCGTGCTGAAGCAGCATCGGCAGGCCGATGTCGATCAGGCGTTGCTTGGTCGAATGCGTCTTTTCAGTCATTGGCGTCGGGCCGAAGGGTTCCGGCCATCATCGGCCCGGGCGCCCGGACGATACCCCCTCCGGGCGCCGCCAGGCGAATCTCAGCCCCTGGTCATCTCGACCATGTGGTCGATGACGTGGCTGTGCTCGTGCTGCGGGCTGAACATGACGATCTCCGCGTCCGCGTCGACATGCACGTTGTGCCCGGGCGGCCAGTAGAACAGGTCGCTGGCGCTGACCGTCTCCCGCGCGCCGGCCGCGTCGGTGGTGGTGAGCTGGCCGCTGAGCACATAGCCCCAGTGCGGAGACTGGCAGAGGTTGCCTTCCAGCCCCTGGAAGAGCGGCGTGGTGTCGACGCCGGCGGCGAGGGTGAAATACTCGCCGCTGATCGCCCCGTATCCGCTCGCGTCGCCGAAGCCCTTCTGCTGGCGTATCGTCGCGCCCGGGATGTCCAGCCTGACGTCCACCTGATCCTTCGCAATGCGCATGATCGCTTCTCCCTCGTTTGTTTGCCGCACGAAACGGCCGGCCGGATTCCCCGCCCGCTTGCACCGCGCAGGGCGCAGCCGGAACGGTCGCGGGTGCCGACCCAGGCCGCCATCGTGGATTAGACCGACCGGTCTATTCCAACGATACGCCGATCGCCGGCGCTGTCAAGCACCGTGGCGGGCGCCGCCGCATTGACCCGAAAGTCGGCCGGAACAGCGCGGGACGAGCGGTATCCCCGGCGCGATAACCGGCAAAACCCGCCATCGTCGCGCCGTCCGCCACCGCCGGGCATAACAAAAATCCAATGCCCTCCGACCGCCGGCGCCCTCATGATCCTGCCCATCCTCGCTCGCCGAGGGGCGCCGTCCGGAGGCGTTCGTGTGGCGGAGCGGGGAGCGGCGCCTGCGGCGAAGACCACCGGACGGGGCAACCCGCCCCGGAGAGGACGACGGTCCGAACGCCCCGGGAGGCCTCCGCGAGTATGCCCGCCGGCATTACGACCGGCTGTGGGACATGGCCCACCTTAAGGGCGGCCGCGAGCCGGAGATGGGGAGCAATCCTGTCGCCGGCGAAGTCCCCGGAGGGGATCCGGGGAACCATCGGCAGCGGTGGTCGGGCCCGGAGCGTGAAAGCGGAGTGCCAGAAGTCGCCGCGGCGGGCGCTGGACGAGCGCCCCATTCCGCCACCGGCATCAGGCCGGCGGCCCGCAGGCGTTCATTCAGCGCCCGCCACCCCCTCGTTTTCGGAGGGGACATGAAAGGAGACCAATCATGGCCCGGCTCGGCATCCCGAGCGCGGCAACGGCGGAGCATGCCTGACGCGGAACGCTCCCCGGCAATAAGCGCCACCCGTCACCGATTGCCAAGCCGGCCGGCAACCGCGATCATCGCGCCCGACCAACGGATCGCCCCGGCCATCGCCGGACGAATGAGGGAGAGACGCCGATGAAACCGGTTTGCGCAGTGGTCGGGATCGGACCCGGCAATGGCGCGGCGCTGGCCCGCCGCTTCGCGCGTGAAGGCTACGCCGTGGCGCTGCTGGCGCGGAGCACCGAGCTCAGCGATCAGCTCGCCGCCGAACTCGGCGACGCCCGCGCCTATGCCTGCGACGTCGCCGATGCCGGCAGCGTCGCGAAAACCTTCGCGGCGATCGCCACCGATCTCGGCCCGGTCGACGTCGTCGCCTATAATGCCGGCGCCGGCACCTGGGGCACGATCGACGAGCTGACGCCGGAGCAGTTCGAGATGACCTGGCGGGTCAACACCCTCGGCCTCTTCCTCGTCTCGCAAGCGGTGATCCCGGCGATGAAGGAAAAGGGCGCCGGGTCGATCGTCGTCATCGGCGCCACCGCGTCACGGCGCGGCGTGCCGCGCACCACCGCCTTCGGGCCGGCCAAGGCGGCGCAGAAGAGCCTCTGCGAGGCGATGGCGCGGCACCTGTGGCCGGCCGGCATCCATGTGTCGCTGATCATCCTCGACGGCGTCGTCGATCTCGAACGCACCCGCGCCTACATGCCCGACAAGCCGGACGACTTCTTCATCAAGCCGGACGACGTCGCCGAGACCGCCTGGTGGCTGACCCGCCAGCCGAAATCGGCCTGGTCCTTCGAGGTCGAGGCGCGGCCCTTCGGCGAGAAGTGGTAGCCGCGATGACGACGGAGAAACCCGGCGAAACGAAGCCGACCGCCGGCATGCTTCGCCAGCATCGTGTCGGCCGGCGTCGACGGTTTGAGCCGGGTCAAAGCGCGGCGGAGTGAAGGCCGATGGTAGGCCGATCCAGCGCAATGCAGGTCAGCGCCCATGACGACTGCAAAGCTTGTCCTTGTCACCGGAGCCTCGAGCGGCATCGGCCGCGCCACGGCTGAACGGTTTGCCGCCGGCGGCGCGACGGCGCTTCTCGTTGCGAGGAACGCGGAACGGCTGAACGCGGTTGCCGCGGAGATCGCCGCAAAGGGCGGCAAGGCCGCCGTCTTCCCCGCCGATCTCGCCGACTTCGCCGCGGTCGAACACTTCGCGGAGGCGGTGCGGACGTCCTACGGCGTCCCGGATGTCATCGTCAACAATGCCGGCGCCGGCCGCTGGCTGCCGTTCGTCGACACCGCGCCGGACGAAGCGCGGCGGATGATCGAGCTGCCTTACCTCGCCGCCTTCGCCGTCACCCGCGCTTTCCTGCCGGCGATGATCGCGCGCCGCAGCGGACAGGTCGCCTTCATCACGTCACCGGCATCCTTCATGGTCTGGCCCAACGCCTCGGCCTACATCGCCGCGCGCCACGCGCTGAAGGGATTCGCGGAAGCGCTCCGTATCGAGATGCGCGGCAGCGGCATCGACGTGACATTGGTTACGCTTGGCACGGTCGCCAGCGCCTATTGGGAACACAACCCGGGCAGCCGGGAGCGCGTACCAAAGGCGCCGGCCTGGCTCCTCCCGGAACTGACACCGGAGCAGGCGGCGGAGACGATCGTCGCGGCGGTCGAGCGTCGCGCTACCCGCGTCGTCCGACCCGCCTTCTACCGGCTGCTCTTCGCCTTCGGTCTCAACCCTTGAGCGGCGACACCGGCATCGCATTCCCCTCTTGCCCCAGAGGCGACTTCGCTCTAGGGCATCTCGTCATGTCGAACCGGCCCGCCACCACCGAAGCGAGCGCCCGACGGCCGTCGTCGTGATGGGCGTCGCCGGGTCGGGCAAGACCGTGGTCGGCGAGGGGATCGCCGAGCGGCTCGGCCTGCCGATGCTCGAAGGCGACTCCTTCCATCCGGAAGCCAACGTCCGGAAGATGTCGTCGGGGACGCCGCTCACCGACGCCGACCGCTGGCCGTGGCTCGACGCCATCGGCGCGGCGATCCGCGACACGCCGGGCGGCGTCATCGTCGCCTGCTCGGCGCTGAAACGAGCCTATCGCGAGCGGCTGATCGCGGCGGCGGGGCGGCCGCTGCTCTTCCTCTTCCTCGACGGCAGCAGGGAGACGCTCGCGGCCCGCATCGGCGGGCGCAAGGGGCATTTCATGCCGGCCGGCCTGCTCGACAGCCAACTCGCCACCCTCGAACCGCCCGGACCCGGCGAGCGATCGATCCGCGTCGACATCGAACCGCCGGTGCCGGAGGTCGTCGATGCGGCGCTCGCCGCGCTCGGCCGGGCCTCCGGGCTTGCCGTACCGGCGGCGTCGGCCGGCTGACCGCCGGAGGGTATCCGCCCCCGCACATCGCTTCGTCGGCGATGACGCGATGTTTACCTTTGCACGCCATAATTGTCTGGGCGGGCCACTCGGGTCCATCGCGGAAAACGACCGTTTCGGAGCGGACCGATGCATGATCAGGACGACGGGCGGGACATCGACATCGGTCGGGTGACCTCGGTCAATGGCTCGCAGGCGACCGCCCGACTGGTGCCGACGGCTTCGACACCGCGCTCCGGTTCCGTGCGGCTGACGATCGGCCGGCTGATCGCCATGCGGACGCATCACTCGCGGGTCGTCGGCGTGATCGCCAAGCTGACCGCCGTGCCCTCCGCCTCGGGCCTCGACGAGGCCCTGGTCGCCGAAATCGACCTGCTTGGCGAGATCCGACGGCACGGCCAATCGGACGCCTTCTTTCAGCGCGGCGTCACGGACTATCCGACGATCGGCGACCATCTGGCGGAGATCGGACCGGAGGAGCTGGCGCTCATCCACCGGATCTCCGGCGGCGACGTCATCGAGGTCGGGCGTCTGCAGCTCGACTCGTCGATTCCCGCCTACATCAATTTCGACGAGATGCTCCACAAGCATTTCGCCATTCTCGGCACCACCGGTGTCGGCAAGTCGACCAGCGTTTCCCTCATCCTCAACGAAATCCTCAAGAAGGATACCAACCTCAGGATCTTCCTGATCGACCCCCACAACGAGTATGGCAGATGCTTCGGCGACAAGGCCAAGGTGATGAGCCCGAAGAACCTCCGGCTGCCCTACTGGCTGTTCAATTTCGAGGAGATCGTCGACGTCTTCTTCCGCGGCCGGCCCGGCGTCGAGGAGGAAACCGAAATCCTTGCCGAACTGATTCCTGCCGCCAAGGCGCAATATGCATCGAACAGCCGTGACCGGCTCATCGTCCGCAAGATGGCAGGGGGGCACACGGCGGATACGCCGATCCCCTATCGGATTTCCGACCTGGTCCGCCTGATCAAGGACCGCATGGGCAAGCTCGAGAACCGGACGTCCTGGACCAAATACCAGAGGATCGTCACCCGGATCGAAAGCCTCGGCCATGACAGCCGCTATGCCTTCATGTTCGACAACCTGTTCGTCGACGACATCATGACGAGCGTGATCAGCGAGCTCTTCCGCCTGCCGCCGAAGGGACAGCCGATCACGGTGATGCAGCTTGCCGGGTTCCCGGCCGAGGTGGTCGATTCGGTGGTGTCGGTGCTTTGCCGGATGGCCTTCGATTTCGGCACCTGGAGCGACGGCGCGGCGCCGATCCTCGTCGCCTGCGAGGAGGCCCATCGCTACGTGCCGGCCGATCGGCGGCTCGGCTTCGGCCCGACCCGGAAGGCGTTGTCGCGGATCGCCAAGGAGGGGCGCAAATACGGGGTTTATCTCGCCGCGGTGACGCAACGGCCAGCCGAGCTCGACCCGACGATCCTGTCCCAGTGCAGCACCGTCTTCGCCATGCGGATGTCCAACGACCGCGATCAGGCCATCGTCCGGTCGGCGATCCCGGATGCGGGATCGAGCCTGCTCAATTTCCTGCCGTCGCTCGGGACCGCGGAAGCCATCGCCTTCGGCGAAGGCGTCGCGCTGCCGACCCGTTTCCATTTCTCGGAGGTTGCGAAGGAAAGAATCCCGCGCTCCCGCGCCGGAGAGCGCGACGAACAGATCGGATCCAGCGACGAAATCGACCTCGGTTTCATCGACTCGGTCGTCGATCGCTGGCGCGAGGCAACCACGACCACGCCACGGCCGCGGCTTTCGGTCGTCGAAGGTGACACCGAACCGGCCGAAAGCGACTGGACGACCTCGCCGCAATACGCACCTGACCCGGCGGATTTCCGCTAAGGAACGCCTATCCGGTCGTACCGGCATCCTCACGGGCCGCCCAGAGCAGGCCGCGCCGCAATATGGTGCGCATCTGCGGTACCTCGAACTCGCTGGCGACGTGGCCGAGCGAGGAATAGAAGACCCGGCCCTTGCCGTGGCGGCGCTTCCACGCCACCGGCATCACCACGCCATCGATCCACGGCGCATGCGCGCCGGAGAAGGTCGTCGTCGCCAGCACGTGGTTGGAGGGGTCGACATGCATGTAATACTGCTCCGACCGGTAGTCGAAATCGTCGATGCCCGTCATGATCGGATCGTCACGGACGGTGATGTTGACGCGGTAGTCGATGATGTTGCCGGGATGGGCGACCCACTGGCCGCCACACATGAACTGGTAGTCGACGGCATCCCGGAACGCGTCGCACATGCCGCCGTGGTAGCCGCCGAGCCCGACGCCGCCTTCGACAGCGCGCGTCAGGTTTTCGACCTCGTCCTTCTCGATCTTCGACATCGTGTAGATCGGGACGATCAGGCTGATGTCGGCGATGGCCGGATCGGCGAAAGCCGCAGTGGTGTTCTCGATGCGGACCTTGAAATTCTCCTCCTCGAGCATGCCGGCAACAACATGGGCGCCCTGTTCTGGTTCATGGCCGCTCCAGCCACCCCACACGATCAACGCTTCACGCATTCTTCTGATCCTCCGGACATTCGGCCTGGTCGATTTCTGATCTAGTCGAGCGCGCCAGGCATGAGGTCGGCCGGCAATGCCGACGGCCGCTCCGGCCGGCTCTCGATAATGATGTGATTGCCCTCGTCGGAGGAACGCTGGAACGCCTCCATGACCTCGAGGACATGGAAGGCCAGTTCGCCGCTGGCGCGATGCGGCCGGCCGTTGCGGATGGCATGCGCCATGTCGGCGACGCCGATGACCCTGAAATTGCCGTTCGCATAGGCGTGCTCGGTGATCACCGGCCGCCAGTCGCCATCCGCCGTGCCGATTTCGATCTGGCCGCCGAACCAGTTGGGGTCCGGCACCGCCATCGCCCCTTCGCTGCCATAGATCTCGATCGGCCGGTGGCGGTGGCGGGCGACGTCGAAGCTCATGACGATGCTGACCACCGCGCCGGAGACGAATTCCAGGGTGCCGGCGGCATGGGTGGCGACCTCGACCGGGATGGTGGTGCCATTCAGCGGTTCACTGGTGATCAAGCGCTCCGGGCGCGCCCGCGCGGTGATGCCGGCGACACGGCGGATAGGCCCCAGCAGATTGACGAGATCGGTGATGTAATAGGGCCCCATATCGAGCATCGGACCGCCGCCGGTGAGATAATAGAAGCCGGGATTGGGGTGCCAGCGCTCATGGCCCGGGCACATGAAGAAGGCGGTGCCGGCAATCGGCATGCCGATCGCGCCGTCGTCGATCAGCTTGCGGCAGGTCTGATGCGCGCCGCCGAGAAAGGTGTCAGGCGCACAGCCGACTCTCAGGCCTTTCGCGCCCGCGGCGTCGAGCAGCCGCCGCGCCTCGGCGGTGGCGATCGCCAGGGGCTTCTCCGAATGGACATGCTTGCCGGCGGCAATCGCCTGCAAGCCAACTTCGACATGGGCAAGCGGAATGGTGAGGTTGACGACGATCTCGATGCCGGGATCGGCGAGCAAATCGTCGATGCTTCTTGCCGGAATACGGAATTCGCTGCCCCTGGCCTCGGCCGCTTGCGGATTGATGTCGGCCACCGCCTTGACGTCGAGGATCGGAAACGCCGCCGCCGCCTTGAGATAGGCGGCGCTGATGTTGCCGCAGCCGATGAAGCCGATGCCTACCTTTTCCAAGTTTCCCCCCTTGCGCGGTGTTTCCGAGGATACAACCAGCACGGTTTCTTGTGCCACAAAAACGGCCGCGCACGAACTGTCAGATTTTCCGGGTGTCAGCGTATGACCGATACGGAAAAGGCCGGCGCTAAGGCCGGCCCTTTCGACAACCCGGCCCTTGGGCCAAGTCTCACTTCTCGGTGTTTCGGGTATCCAATTCGGCGTCGCGGCCCGTCGATTCCGGGGCGGCCGAATGACCGGGAAAAACGTAGCGGGCCGCAGTCGCCAGGAACTGACGAAGATATCCGTCGGTCTCGGTCCACTCGTCAGCCGAGAAAAGATCGGCCGGCGATGCTGCAGTGGCTATGTTCGTCATGATGCCCTCGCGGGTGTCTGAATCTGGTCGGGTGAGTTTTCCCATTCCCGTCTAGGTAAACGAGCCACTGCGAGCTGTCTGTGACGGGCGTCACACGATCACGACTCGCCGGGCCCGAAGGCGCGTCTCAGCGCTCCCGGAAAGTGTGCATGATCTGATCGCCAAGCGGCTTGACCAGATACGACAAGACGGTACGCGCGCCGGTGGAGATGAAGATCTCGACCGGCATGCCGGGCACCAGCTTTTCGCCAAGGTCGTCGAGAGCCTGCTGCGGTACGGTGACACGCACGGTGTAGTACTGGCGACCGGTTCGCTCGTCGATGACCACGTCGGGCGACACCGTCTCGACGACGCCTTCGTATTCGGGCGTGTTGCGGCTGCCGAAGCCGGTGAAGCGCAGGGTCGCGTCCTGCTTCGGGTGGACCCGATCGACCTCGTTCGGCTTGACCGGCGCCTCGACGACGAGGGAATCGTTCTGCGGCACGATCAGCATGATCTGCTCGCCGCGGCCGACAACCCCGCCGACCGTGTGGACGGCAACCTGATAGACGGTCCCGCTGATCGGCGCCCTGATATCCTGGCGCTGGAGCTGATCCTCGGCGGCGATCTTGCGCTCCGTGAGTTCGTTGATCTTCGAGCCGGCATCGGCGAGTTCGCGCGAAACTTCGCTGCGAACGTCCTGGTCGATCTGGAGGATCTGCAGCTCCGCCTGAGCGATCTCCGCGCCGATCTGGGCGCCGGATGAGATCAACTGGCCGATACTGGCCGTCGAGCTGGGCGGCGCGGCGTTCGGCATCGATCATGCGGTCGGTGCCGACAAGATCCTTCGCACGCAGCCCTCGCAACTGGTCAACCTCGTCCTTGGTCAGCGTAATCTGGCGGCTCACCGCGTCCTCCTGCGCCTTGACGCCGACGAGCTGCTGTTCGAGCTCGGAAATCTTCTTGCGGAGCTGATCCTTCTGGCCCTCGCGCGCGGCCTTGCGCAACTCGAACGCCCGTCCTTCGATCGACATGGCTTCCGCCACCTCGGGAACCGAGGCACGGGACGTCAGCTCCTCGGGAAAGACCAACGTGTCATCGCCGCTCCGTTCGGCCTGGAGCCGGGCCCTGCGCGCCATCTCCTCGTCGAGCCCCTTGGTGACGATCCCGAGATTCGCCGCGGCCATGGTCGGATCGAGCTTGAGGAGCACGTCGCCGGCGTTGACGTGGTCACCGTCCCTGACATTGATTTCCACCACCGTGCCGCCGTCGGCGTGCTGGATTTTCTTGACATTGGAGCTGACGACCAGACGCCCGCCGGTGACCACGGCCGAGGAAAAACTCAACGTCGCGGCCATCCCGCCAACGCCAAAAACCAGCACCGTGAACGCAAGTCCGCCGACCAGGAGATGGCGACGCAGTCCCTGGCGGATGAAGGTCTTGTGCGGGTGCTCCTCGGGCGCTGCCAGGAGGAGCGGCTTTGCCTGGCTCACGACGGGGCTCCCTGAGGCTGTTGCTGCCGATCGTTGATCGCGGCAGGGACATTCGGCTTCAGCACCTTGCGCAGCACCTCTTCCTTCTCGCCGAAGGCCGCCATTCCGCCATTGACCATGGCAAGCGCCATATCCACCGCTTCAAGTGCGCTCGGCCGATGCGCGACGACAACGGCGATCCCGCCGCGCTGGCGCACCGACATGATCGCCCGGCTCAAGGCGGCGTCGCCCTCGGCGTCGAGGTTCGAATTGGGTTCATCGAGCACAACCAGAAACGGATCGCGATAGAGCGCCCGCGCCAGAGCAATCCGTTGCCGCTGGCCGGCGGAAAGCGACGAGCCGCCCTCGCCGATATCGGTGGAATATCCATTCGGCAGGTGCAGGACCAGGTCGTGAACCCCCGCGGCTTTGGCGGCCTCGACGATCATCGGCGGATCCGCATTCGGCTCGAAGCGCGAAATATTCTCCGC
The DNA here is from genome assembly GCA_963812275.1 of uncultured Alphaproteobacteria bacterium. GTDB lineage: Bacteria > Pseudomonadota > Alphaproteobacteria > Rhizobiales > Kaistiaceae > Bauldia. The sequence goes on from CAWEUQ010000013.1 coordinate 291,638, forward strand.
GATTGTGCCGGCGAACAACTCGACATCCTGGGGGAGGTAGCCGATGTGGCGACCGAGCGTATCGGGATGCCATTGCTCCAGCGCCGCCCCATCGAGGCGAACCCGCCCGCGGGCGGGCGCCCAGGCGCCAATGATGACGCGGACAAGGGAAGACTTTCCGGCGCCACTCGGCCCGATAATACCGAGGGCATTGCCGGCCCGCAGGGTGAACGTGACATCGACGACCGACGGCCGGGTCGATCCCGGCGGAACCACGGCCAGGCTCTCCACGGCCAGGGTCCCCTTCGGTTCCGGCAGGGTCATCGGCTCCGGGGTCGTCGGGAACTGCGCCAGCAACCGGTTCAGCCGGCTCCAGGCCTGGCGGCTGCCGACGAAACCGCGCCAGTTCGCAACAAGCTGCTCGATCGGCTGGAGTGCGCGGGCACCAAGGATCGACGCGGCGATGATGACGCCGAAGGAAGCGCCCTGCTCGATCACCAGGTAGGCGCCGATGCCGAGAAGGCCCGACTGGAACATCATCCGGAACACCTTCGAGGCGCCGGCGAAGGCGCCAGATCGCTCAACGACCTTCAGATGGCTGGCCTCGTAGGAGCGACTGACCTCGCCCCAGCGCTCGGCCAGACGCCCGGCCATGCCGAGCGAGCGCAGGACTTCCGCGTTGCGCCGTGAGGCCTCGATGACGGCGAAGCGTTGGCTGCTCTTCTCCGATGCCTCGAGCGAAGCCGCCCGGACCGAGAGGTCGGTCGCCAGGGTCAGAAAGAAGATAACCGTTGCGCCGAAGATGACGGCGTAGCCGATCAGGGGATCGATGAGGAAGCAGATCGTGACCTGGATCGGAAGGAAAGGCATGTCGGCGAACGCCGCCGGACCGCCGGAGGAAACGAAGGTCCGGATCTGGTCGAGATCGCGCAACGGCTGCAAACCATCGCCGGGAAGAGCGTTTCGGAGCGGCATCGTGACGACGGCCTTGAACACCTTCGGGTGGACAACCTCGTCCAGATAGGCGCCGATCCTGACCAAAATGCGGGCTCTGACCTGGTCAAAAAAGCCCAGCGAGGCATAAAGCAGGGCGACGATCGCGGCGAGACTCAGCAGCGTCGGGATACTCTGGCTCGGCACGACCCTGTCGTAGACCTGCAGCATGAACAGCGGACCGGTCAGCGTCAGGATGTTCATGATCCCGCTGAAAATGACGATGCCGACGAGTGCCCGCCGGCAATCATAGATTGCCGACGCGAGTTCCGATCGCCCTGAGTCTGGAACTTTTGCTCGTGAAGCCACGCGAATCTGATCCTCAACATCGGCAGGACCACCGTCGAATGCGAAGCTATCGCACTCAGGTGTCCAAATAACCAACGAAAAGCGGAATATGGCAGTGACGGCCGTCACAGCCGTTTTTCACGTATAGCCCATTTGCATACAAAGATTTACCGATTCGCAGATAACCCGTGCGTGGCGGAAGAAAGAAGCATCGGCGCCTGTCTCCAATTGCCGCGTGTATGCCAAGCGTGTTGACCCGGTTTCGGCCGCATGTAGGTTGCCGTAGGATCAGGGCACCCAGGAATGGTCAATTTGGGGCACGAAGGCGGCGGCACCGCGGCCTGCGGAAACAAGTTGCGACGCGCGCATGTGCCGGGCGACGCGAAGCGGCTGGCTGGTTAGGGGCTTATGGCAACCATCGCGGTCATCGGCGGCGGGATCGTCGGCTGCGCCACCGCGGCGTGGCTTATTGCCGAAGGACATGCGGTCACGCTGTTCGAAAGGGCGATGGACGAACGGCCGGCCTCCGCAGGCAATGCCGGACTGATTGCCCTGCCGGAGATCACGCCGCTGGCGCGCCCGGGCGTGCTGGCATCCGTCCCGGGCTGGCTCCTCGATCCGCTCGGCCCATTTTCGCTGCGAGCACGGGACCTGCCGGCGCTGACGCCGTTTCTGATGCGCTTCGTCGCGGCTTCCAGCCCGAGACGGGTCGAGGCGGCAACGACGGCACTCGCCGCTCTCATGGCTTCGGCGCTTGTCGATCATCACGAACTCGCCCGTCGCAGCGGGCTCTCCGGCCATATGCGCCGGACCGGCGCCCTTCATGTCGTCGACGGCCCGATTGCCTACAGGATCGCCCGGGAGGAATGGACCGCGAGGCGACGCCACGGCGTCGAGGTCAACGAGATCGAACCCGAGGCCGCCCGCCGCATGGTGCCGGCCCTGACCGGGCGGTTCACCAACGCCCTGTTCGTGCCGGACTACTGGATGGTGTCCAGCCCGGCCGCCATCCTCGGAGCGTTGCGTCGACGCATTCAGGCGACCGGCGTCATCGCCCGCAACGACGTCATCGCCATCCATCGCGACGAGCGGGAAGTTTCGGTGATCACCTCCGAGGGCGGAGACCTGCCCTTCGACCGGATCGTCGTCTGCGCCGGTGTGTGGTCGCGGGACCTCGTCCACGTCCTCGGGCTGAAGGTGCGGCTTGAGGCCGAACGCGGCTACAACATTACCTTCGCCAATCACCCGCTCGATCTCCCCGTGCCGGTCGTCTTTGCCCAGTTCGGCATGGCCGCGACGCCGCTGGCCGACGGGCTCCGCCTCGGCGGCGCGGTCGAACTGGCGACGCCGGAAGCGCCGCCAAACCATCTGCGCGGCGAGGCGATGCGCAGGACGCTGAGACGATACATTCCGACATTGCCGGAATCCGGGGGCTCGGAGTGGATGGGCAGGCGCCCGGCAACGCCGGATTCGCTCCCGGTCATCGGATGCGATCCGCAGGATCCCCGCATCGTCTTCGCCTTTGGCCACGGCCATCTCGGCCTGACGCTTTCGGCGGTTACCGCGCGTCACGTCGCGGCGCTGGTCGCCGGCAAGCGGGACGCAAGTCTTCGCCCGTTCGGGATCGAACGCTTCCAGTAGGGGGCCGGCTCGGCGTGCCCCGGGTCGGGGAGGCTAATACAGCACGCCGTCGACCGGTTTCATCGGCTCCGGCACGTCTTCGGCATCCATCATCTGTTCGAGATCGATTTCGATCACCCGGGTCAGCGCCGAGACCGGCACGTCGGTGACGCCGCCCTCGAATGGATCCTCCGTGGAATCGCTGACCTTCTCCATGATGTGGAAGACCCAGGAGATCAGGACCGTAAACGGCACCATCACGAGGATGTAGTCGAGCGACAGATCGGTCGACAGGGCATGGAAACGGGTATCGGCCTCAAAGGAATCGACGAGAGCAAGGGGCAAAAGACCAATGAATACCCAGGTGAACATCAGGCCGAAATTGGCCACCTGGCGCGGAAATGGCGTGTTCTTGATGCGCTCGCATTTTCCCTGGGCGTCGTAGAGGAATCCGAGCTGCGCCATCATCGCCACTTGCCGATAGCTGTCGAGAAAGCCCGCTTCGGCGAGCGCCCGCAGGCGATCCCCCTGCCGCCGCAGCAGGTGGGTAGCGACATTGGCCTTCTTCTCGACCGCGGTCACCTCCTCGGCCGAAAGATACCGCCGGTAGCTTTCGCGCGTCTGATGAAATTCGGCATCCTTGAAGACACGGCGATGACCGAATGCACGCGTCACCCCGACAGCCTTGAGACGGGAGGTGGCCCTCAGTTGAAAGGCGAGGGCATTGACCCATGCGATGTGTCGGTCAATCAGCTCCTTCCGGACCTCTGGATCGAGATCCTTGCCGCTGGCATAGATCAGATTGTAGACGCTGTTGCCCCAGTCGCGGCTGCGATTGACGATCTCGCCCCAGATCTGGCGCGCCTCCCACCATCGATTATAGGCCGATGTGCTCTTGAAGCCGAGATAGAGCGAGACGGCGATGCCGATGGTGGTGACCGGCATGATCGGAATCGACAGGAAATGCAGGCCGAGGAACTCGTTCAGGTAGACGACGAGCGCCGACCAGAGCGTGACACCGATCAGGAACGGCCACGAATCGTGGAACAGGTGACGGGCATTGATGCCGCGGCGGACATACATTACTCGCCGGCCGCCGCCAGCGGCGTCTCGGAAGCGTGATCGGGGTCCTGATCGAGGGTCTCCGGCCCGCGAGAACACAGGCCATGCAGGATGCCGTCCTTGATGCTGTAGACCCAGCCCTCGACCCTGAGATCGGCGCCGCGCAGCCAGGCGTCGCGGACGATGGTGGTGGCGCAGACGTTGTGGACCTGCTCGACGACGTTGAGCTCGCACAACCGGTCGAGGGCTTCCTCTTCGTCGTGGACATGCTCGAAGGCATGTTCGTGCAGCCGCTTGACGTTGCGGATATGGCGCAGCCAATTGTCGATCAGGCCGTGATTGTCCGGCGACATCGCCGCCTTGACCCCGCCGCAGCCATAGTGGCCGCAGACGATGATGTGCCGGACCTCGAGAACCTCGACGGCATACTGGATCACCGACAGGCAATTCAGATCGGACGGAACCACCACATTGGCGATGTTGCGATGGACGAAGACCTCGCCGGGCGGCAGATCGATGATCTGGTTGGCCGGGACCCGGCTGTCGGAGCAGCCGATCCACAGGAATTCCGGATTCTGCTGGGCCGACAGCTTCGCGAAGAAATCCGGGTTGATCTCCTTGATACGCTCCGCCCAGAGGCGGTTGCGGGCAAAAAGGTCGTTGAATTTCGTCATGAGCAAGCGCCAATCGTTTCGTCGCCGATGTTCCGACAATAGGCCCCATCTTGCGACCGGGCGTCAACGACGGGTTGGCGGACGGGCTTAGCGGCCGGGGCGGACAGGGCCGGTATCCGCAAAAGAAGGGGATACGTTTCCGCCATCCCGGCGGCTACGATGCGCCGATGAAAGCCGATGACACATTCTCCGCGACGAGCGAGGCCCGGCGCACCCTGCGGCTGGCGGCCACGGCGACGCTGGCGACGCTGGACAAGGACGGAGCACCCTTCGCGTCGATGGTCACTGTCGCAACGACCCCCGCCGGAGACCCGATACTGCTGCTTTCCACCCTCGCCGTGCATACCCGGAACCTCGCGCGCGACCCGCGTGCCTCCCTGCTTGTGGTGGCGCCGGGCGGAGAACAAGGCGACCCGCTGGCCGGCAGCCGGTTGACCCTGACCGGATCGGTCGCGGCGGACGACGATCCGGCGACCCGGCGGCGATTCCTCGCCCGTCATCCGGAGGCCCGCGGATATGCGGATTTCGGCGATTTCGGATTCTATCGCCTGGTCATCGCGGGCGCCCATCTGGTCGCCGGTTTCGGCCGCATCGTCGATCTCGAACGCCGTCTCCTCCTCGCCGATGTCGACGGCGCCGCGGCACTGATCGCGGCCGAGGAAGAGGCCATCGACCATATGAATGTCGATCATGGCGACACCGTCCGCCTCTATGCGACGCGGCTTCTCGGCCTTGCGGACGGCGAGTGGACGGTGACGGGCGTCGATCCGGACGGCCTTGATATGGCGTGTGACGGCAAGCGGGCGCGGCTGGAATTCGCCGAGGCGGTCGAGACACCGACGGCGCTTCGCAGGACGCTGGCCGACCTTGCGGCCCGCGCAAGCAACAACGGTTAGTTGCACCATCATTCCGGCCAAAAGAACGACGACACGACGGGAGCCTTTTCAGCGCTCGCGCGTTATCGACGTGCGACCTGTCACCGGGAACCCCTGTTCATGACATTTCATTCGGCCGCTCGCGCCGCCGTCTTCTCCGCTGTTCTGACAACCCCGCTTTTTCTCGTCCCGACATCTGGCGGGGCGCAGGACTTCATCCCGCCGGAAAACATCCCGGCCGCCGAAGCAGCGCCAAGCGTCGAGCCGGCGCCGCCAGGCGACCCTGCACCCGCGGCTGAAGCAGCGCCTGCCGCCGCTCCCGCGCCGCCGGAGACCGTCGGTTTCACGCCTGACGACGTCAATCTCGCCGAATTCACCGGCGCGGCGGTCCCGAAGGGGAAGAAAGCCAATCCGCTTGTCCTGAAGCTCCAGGTCCTGCTCGACAGGGCCGGCTACTCGCCGGGCGTGATCGACGGGATCATGGGCGACAATGTCACCAAGGCGATCGTCGCCGCTGAAGCGGTGAACGGGGCCGAGCAGGACGGCGTCCTCGACGAAAGCCTCTGGCTGGCGCTCAGTGCGTCTCAGGATGCGGTGCTAGGCCTCTACCGGATCACGCCGGAGGATCTCGCCGGACCGTTCATTCCCGACCTCCCGTCCGACTATGGCAAACTCGCCAAACTCGATCGCTCCGCGTTCCGGACGCCACGGGAAATGTTCGGCGAGCGTTTCCACATGGACGAGACCCTGCTGGCCAAACTCAATCCCGGCGCCGATTTCGGCGCCGTCGGGACGCAAATCGTCGTGGCGAATACCGGCGCGCCGGTATCGGGCGTCGCCGTGACCTACATCATCGCCGACAAGACCCGGAAGCAATTGCTCGGCTATGACGCCGCAAACCGGCTCGTGGTGTCCTATCCGGCAACGATCGGAAGCACAGAGCTGCCCTCGCCGTCAGGGGTGCACGAGGTCAACGCGGTGGCCTGGGACGCGGCCTACTATTATCGACCCGCCGTCAATTTCCAGCAGGGCAACAACAAGCAGAAGCTGACGATCCCGCCCGGCCCCAACAACCCGATCGGAACCACGTGGATCGATCTCAGCGAGCCGACCTACGGCATTCACGGCACGCCCGAACCGTCTCGGATCGACAAGACCAATTCGCACGGATGCATCCGGTTGACCAACTGGGATGCCGAGGAACTGGCGGGACTGGTCAAGAAGGGCGTTCCGGTCGAGTTTCGCTGAAGCCGGAGCCCCTGCCTCCGCTTCTGCGGGCCGCGACGCCACGGCACGGATTCATGACGCATTCACCTTGTCGCGATTAAAATCGGCGCAGCTCACGCCCCCTTCTCGTTTGAACCGTATCTGTTGATGGCAGGCCGTTTCGTTTCGGCCGGCGTAGACGTGACGGTGACGAATGGACATCGCGGACGCATCCTGGAGCGGCCTCCTCGCCAACCTGGCTATCATCGCGGTCCTGATTTCGGTCTGGACGCACAGCCAGGACTGGACCAACGGCTGGCCACGGCCGGCGTATCTTGCGCTTCTCGCGGTGCTGACGAGCGGCGGCACGATCGCCGTCATGAACCTGCCGTTCGAATTCCGTCCGGGGGTCATCACCGACCTTCGGACCACCCTGATCGCCTTGTCCGGGTTCCTGGGCGGGCCCATCGTCGGCATCGCCACCGGCATCGTCGCCGCGCTCTACCGCGCTCATCTCGGCGGCGTCGGCTGGCCGGCAGGCGTGATCGGCGCCACTGTGGCGACCTGCGTCGGCATCGGGGGCTATCTTCTGCTGCGCGGCCGCAGTCCCAACCGGCGGGACATCTTCGTTTTTGCCGCCGCAGCCGCGGCAGCGGGAATTGTCGGCTTCTTCTTTCTTCCGGAAGAAATCCGGATCGGCGCCATCACCAAGGTCGGCTTGCCGACCATGGTCCTGATCTTCGTCTCGGCGACCATCGCTGGACTTGCGATCGTTCAGGAGAATCGACGTCGCGAAATCGCCGACGAGAACCTGATCTATCGCGCGATCATCGATGCCCTGCCCGAACTCGCTGAATGCCAAGGACCTTGGCGGCCGTTTCATCGCCGCCAATCCGCAGACTGCGAAACTGATGCTGGCGGAGGGACCGGAGGCGCTGATCGGTCGATCCGACTTCGATTTCTATCCGCTTGAAACGGCCAGGTCATTTCGGGCGGACGAGGAAAGAGTCCTCGCCGACGGTCAGCCGAAGACGATCGAGCAGCGTCTCGTCCACCGGGACGGTTCGACGGCCTGGCTGTCGACGATGAAGGTGCCGCTTCGCGACGGCAACGGCAGGATCATCGGGCTGATCACCCACAACCGCGACATAACCGACCGGAAGATGCTCGAGGACGAATATGCCGAGACCCAGCGGCGCCTGTCCGATGCCCTGACCTACATGGCGGACGGGCTGGTGATGTTCGACAGGGACGACCGCCTCGTCTTCTGCAACGAACAATATCGGACGCTCTTTCCCAAGACCGCCAAACTGCGGGTTCCGGGTGCGAAGTTTCGCGACATCCTGCGCGCGTCGATCGATCGGGGCGAACAGGGCGGCGTCGGGGTGGGCGAAGCCGACACCTGGATTGAAAGCGTATGCGCTTCGCTGCACGTCGTCGGCGAACAGGAGATCGAACTCACGGACGGGCGGTGGCTGCACTCCCGCGTCCGGCCGATCGCCAATGGCGCCTCGCTCAGCGTCATCTCCGACATCACCGACCAGAAGCAGGCGGAAGCCGCGCTCTCCGAGCTGAACGCGCGTCTTGAATCGCTGGCGCGAACGGACGCCCTGACCGGCCTCTTGAACCGTCGCGCCTTCGACGAGGCGCTGGAGACCGAGTTCAGGCGCGCGATGCGAAACACCATGCCGCTCAGCCTGTTGATGATCGATGTCGACCACTTCAAGGCCTTCAACGACACCTATGGTCATCCTGCCGGCGACGAGTGTCTGCGGAAGCTTGCCCGATGTCTCAAAAAGACGATCAAGCGTCCCGCCGACACGCCGGCGCGCTATGGCGGCGAAGAACTGACGGCCGTCCTGCCGGACACCCTGGGAGAAGGAGCCTTTCTTCTCGCAGACGAATTCCGCACTGCGGTCCGCGACCTCGCGATCCCGCATTCGGGAAGCGACAAGGGAATCGTCACCGTCAGTATCGGGGTCTCGACGCTCGACCGGGGCGGCGGGGTCGCAACGTGCGAAGATCTCGTGCGACGGGCCGACGAAGCGCTCTACGCCGCCAAGGAGGCCGGGCGCGATCGCGTCCAGGGCGGGCGCCCGGCGCTGGCGGCGGTCGGGGCGGCGAAACGGGCCTGAGGAAATGCCGGCCTTTTTGGCGCGGCGCGGCAGAGCAATCCCTGCGGCGACAAACCCTATCGGCCGAGCATCTCGATCAGCATCCAGATATTGGTAACAAGCAGATAGAGCAGCATCAGCCCCAGCAGGAGCAGGAAAGTCGTTCGCACCACTGCACACTCGCGGATCGAGGCATCCCGAGCGCGACGGCCGAGGTACCAGTTCGGACAGATTCGTGTTGAAGCGCGGCGCTGATAGGCGCAATCGCATGCAATTGTGAAGGCGCATTTCGACACGTTTTAAAATACGCAAGCTTCGCTAACCTGCGCTCCGATCCGTGGTCGCGCGTGACACGATCCGCCCGTCGGCGCGCAATTTTCGTTCGCCTTGCGTCTTCGACCGGCGAAGCCGATTCGGCATAAAAAAACGGCCGGCGAATCCGCCGGCCGTTCGAGAGTTTGCAGAGTGGGGGCGGATCAGCCGGCTTCGGCTTCTGCCTTCTCTTCCTTGATCTCCTCGCCGGTCTCCTGGTCGACCATCTTCATCGACAGGCGGACCTTGCCGCGCTCGTCGAAGCCGAGAAGCTTGACCCAGACCTTGTCGCCGTCCTTGATCACGTCGGTCGTCTTGGCGACGCGATTGGGGGCGAGCTGCGAGATATGGACGAGGCCGTCGCGGGCGCCGAAGAAGTTGACGAAAGCGCCGAAATCGACCGTCTTGACCACCGTGCCCTGGTAGATCATCCCGACTTCCGGCTCGGCGGTGATCGACTTGATCCAGTTGAGCGCCGCGGTGATCGCCTTGCCGTCGGCGGAGGCGACCTTGACCGTGCCATCGTCGGAGATGTCGATCTTGGCGCCGGTCTTCTCGACGATCTCGCGGATGACCTTGCCGCCGGTGCCGATCACTTCCCGGATCTTGTCGGTCGGGATGGTGATGACCTCGATGCGCGGGGCATATTCGCCGAGCTCGGCGCGGGCTTCTGGAAGCGCCTTCGACATCTCGCCGAGGATATGCAGCCGTCCATCCTTGGCCTGGCCGAGGGCGACGCGCATGATCTCCTCGGTAATGCCCTGGATCTTGATGTCCATCTGCAGCGAGGTGACGCCTTCGGAAGACCCGGCGACCTTGAAGTCCATGTCGCCGAGATGATCCTCGTCGCCGAGGATGTCGGACAGCACCGCGAAGCGCTCGTCTTCCTTGATCAGGCCCATCGCAATGCCCGCGACCGGCCGCTTCAGCGGTACGCCGGCATCCATCAGCGACAGGGAGGTGCCGCAGACAGTCGCCATCGACGACGAGCCGTTGGATTCGGTGACTTCCGACACGACGCGGATGGTGTAGGGAAAATCGTGATGCGCCGGCAGGATCGGACGAACCGCCCGCCAGGCGAGCTTGCCGTGGCCGATTTCGCGACGGCCGGGGGACCCCATGCGACCGGTCTCACCGACCGAATAGGGCGGGAAATTGTAGTGCAGCATGAAGGATTCCTTGTAGGTCCCCTCCAGTGCGTCGATGAACTGCTCGTCATCGCCGGTGCCGAGCGTGGCAACCGCCAGCGCCTGGGTCTCGCCGCGGGTGAACAGCGCCGAGCCGTGGGTGCGCGGCAACAGGCCGACCTCGGCGACGATCGGACGGACCGTCCTGACGTCGCGGCCGTCGATGCGGATGCCGCGATCGAGGATATCGCCGCGAACGATCGCCTTTTCGAGCTTCTTGAACATCTGGCCAATGAGCTGCGGCGACGGCGCGTCCTCGACCCCCTCCGGAGCGAGGGCGGTGGTCAGCTTCTCCTTCACCGCGTCGATGGCGGCGCGGCGCTCGGTCTTCCCGGGAATCGCATAGGCGACGCGGAGGTCGTTCTCGGCAAGGCCGCGAACCTTTTCGTAAAGCGCCGAATTGTCGACGGTCTTGATCGCCCGCGGCTCCTTGGCCGCCTTCTCGGCGAGCTGGATGATCGCGTCGATCACCGGCTGGAAGCCGCGGTGGCCGAACATCACGGCGCCGAGCATGTCGTCCTCGGAGAGCTCCTGGGCCTCCGATTCGACCATCAGCACCGCGTCGACCGTGCCGGCAACGATGAGATCGAGCTTCGACTCTTCCATCTGGTCGATCAGCGGGTTGAGAACGAAGGCGCCCTCGACCATGCCGACACGGGCGCCGGCGATCGGACCCATGAAGGGCAGGCCCGACAGCGTCAGCGCGGCGGAAGCCGCGACCATCGCGACGATATCCGGATCATTCTCGAGATCGTGGCTGAGGACGGTGGTGACCACCTGGGTCTCGCACTTGTAGCCGTCGGCGAAGAGCGGCCGGATCGGCCGGTCGATGAGACGCGAGGTCAGCGTCTCCTTTTCGCTGGGGCGGCCTTCACGCTTGAAGAAGCCGCCCGGGATCTTGCCGGCGGCGAAGGTCTTTTCCTGGTAGTTGACCGTGAGCGGGAAGAAGTCGATCCCGGGGCGCTCCTCGGGGGCGCCGACCACGGTGGCCAATACGGTCGTCTCGCCATAGGTGGCGAGCACGGCGCCATCGGCCTGGCGCGCAATCCTGCCGGTCTCGAGCACGAGCGGGCGTCCCGCCCATTCGATCTCGACTCGCTGGACATCAAACATGGTTCATCCTTTCATACGTCGCGGGGACGCGAAGGCGAGCCATGGACAAGACGGCGAGACGCTCTCTCCGGGCATCAAGCCCGTCACGAGAAAGCGTCCGGCGATCCTGCCATGGCCCTATCCGGTCCACCATTCTTGGGCGCGGCGACCCCATGCCGCCGCGCGTGGGGTACGCGCCTAGCGCCTCAGTCCGAGGCGTTCGATAAGCGCGCGATAGCGCCCGGCGTCGATCCCGTTCAGGTAATCGAGAAGCCGACGGCGCTGGCTGACCAGCTTCAACAGGCCACGACGCGAATGATTATCCTTGGCGTGTGACTTGAAGTGTTCGGTCAAGTTGACGATCCGTTCGGAGAGGATCGCGACCTGGACTTCCGCCGAGCCGGTATCACCGGCCTTGGTGGCGTATTCTTCGATGAGCGCGTGCTTGCGCTCTGCGGTTATCGACATCGGGCATCCTTTCTAAAAAATCGGCAGGGATACGTCCCTGCCGGTGAGGAACGGCCAGTGCCGGGATGTCGTCCAGCACGGTCGGGAATGGAATACATGTCGCGCCGGGCTTGCTGCCCTCGGCGAATGCGCGGGGAATATGACGGAAAGGCCGGTGAATTGCCAGCGAAATACGTCACGGGCCAAGTCTTTGATTTAACTTGATTTATCGGCTTTGTCGCGGATCAGCCGCGAAATACCCGACGGGGATGGAACTCACCCTGCTCGATCTCGCCGATGGCAATCGTCCGCCCGGCAAGCGTCGCCTGGGCCGAACCGGCGGCGATCGGCGCATCATTGCCACGCACCAGCACCGACCCGCCGCGCATGATCTCCGCCGCGTCGCTGCGGCCGACGACAATCTCCGGCAGATCGGCCAGGGCGGTCGCGATCGGCAGCAGAAAGCGGTCGAGAGCGCTGGCGGGGCCTTCCTCGCGCGCCTTGATCAGGTCGGCGATGGTGATCGCCGAGGCCGCGACGAACGGTCCGACGGCGAGCCGCCGCAGGGCGACGACATGGCCGAAGGCGCCGAGTTCGCGCCCCATGTCGCGGGCCAGCGCCCGGACATAGGTGCCCTTGCCGCATTCGGCCTCGAACACCGCGTGGTCGTCGTCCGGGATCTCGATCAGCGCGAAGCGATGGATGACGACCGGGCGGGCCTCGATCTCGACCACCTCGCCCTCGCGGGCGAGGTCATAGGCGCGGTTGCCGGCGATCTTGATCGCCGAGAAAGCCGGCGGACGCTGCATGATCTCGCCGACGAAAGCGCCGAGGTGGGCCTCGATCGCGGCGCGGTCGGGCCTGAGGTCCGAGGTCTCGACGATCTTGCCGTCCGAATCGTCGGTATCGGTTTCGCCGCCCCAGCGGACGGTGAAGCGGTAGAGCTTGCGGCTGTCCTGGACGAAGGGCACCGTCTTGGTCGCGTCGCCGAAGGCGATCGGCAGGATGCCGGAGGCGAGCGGATCGAGGGTGCCGGCATGGCCGACCTTGGCGGCGTCGAACAGGCGCTTGACCGAGCCGACCGCGGCGGTCGAGGTCTGGCCGACCGCCTTGTCGAGACACAGCCAACCGGAAACGTCGCGGCCCTTGCGCTTGCGATTTGCCATCGGCGTCTATTCGTCGTCCGGTTTGGTTTCGAGATCGCGCTTGACCGCCGGGTCGCGGAGCAACGCATCGATCCTGTCGCCGACCTCGAAGGAGGTGTCGAGCAGGAAGCGGAGTTCCGGCGCGTGGCGCAGGTCGACCCGGCGGGCAACGGCGCCGCGCAGGAACTTCTTGCTGCGATCGAAGGCGGCGACCACCGCCTCGCCGTCCTTGCCGCCGAGCGGCATGACGAAGACCGTCGCGAGGGTGAGGTCCGGCGACATCCGGACTTCCGGGACGCTGACCACCGCGCCCTCGATCACCGGATCGTGGATCTCGCCCTGGAGCAGAATGTCGGACAGCGCGTGACGCACCAGTTCGCCGACGCGGAGCTGGCGCTGCGAAGGACCGCGGGAGGAAGATGGTTTCGTCATTGCGGACTCATCAACTTGGCGTTTCCCTCAATGAGGCGGGTGAAGTGCGTGTGGTCGGGTTCGCCGGTGAAGGCGCGTTTGGGCAGGATGATTGCATTGAACCGGCTGTAAAACAGGAAATAGTGCCGAGGCCGATTAACTACCGTCACGCCCGGCCACGCTACGGTCGTTCGTTCGCTGCCGACCTTCGACGTCATGGACGCAGAGTCGATGGAGAGCTCCATCTCGCCGGCTGCCATGACCTGACCTGAGAACACGGACCTCAAGTAGGACGGGTACAGCAGCAACCAGTACAGTCCGCCAATTCCGACAAGACAGGCAGCTGTCGTGACGACGACGCCAGTGACGACCGGAACCGCCGGATAACGTTGGCCGAGGGCATTCCAGATCACACTGCCCGCGATGGCTGCCGTGGCGATCAGTCCCACGACCCAAGTCGCGCGAGTTGCCCTTTCAAGAGCAGTCCACCGGACGGCGCCGATAAACGCATTATAGTCGGCCGGCGTAAGGCGATAGCGCAAGATCAGCGGTGTCTCCGCAGACATGATCATGTCACCCCGGAACGCAATCGGGACTTCGCTGACGCAGTTTGGGAGCGGCCGATCGCACTACCCTAGAGCGAGCGAGCAATCTCCTCGACGCGGTAGCATTCGATGACGTCGCCGGGGCGCATGTCCTCGTAGCTCTCGAAGGCCATGCCGCATTCCTGGCCGGACGGCACCTCGCGCACCTCGTCCTTGAAGCGCTTCAGCGTCGACAGCTTGCCTTCGTGGATCACCACGTTGTCGCGGATCAGGCGGACATGGGCGCCGCGCTGGACGACGCCGTCGGTGACGCGGCAGCCGGCGACCTTACCGGTCTTCGAGATGTTGAAGATCTCGAGGATTTCGGCATTGCCGAGCATGGTCTCGCGACGCTCGGGCGACAGCATGCCGGACATCGCCGCTTTCACGTCATCCACCAGGTTGTAGATGATGTTGTAGTAGCGGATCTCGATGCCGTCGGCCTCGGCTGCGTTGCGCGCCTGGGCGTTGGCGCGGACATTGAAGCCGATGATCGCGGCCTCCGATGTGGCGGCCAAAGTCACGTCGGACTCGGTGATGCCGCCGACGCCGGAATGGATCACCCGGGCCGCGACTTCGTCGGTGCCGAGGGCCTCGAGAGCCTGGGTGATCGCCTCGACCGAACCCTGGACGTCGCCCTTGACGACCAGCGGGAAGACCTTCTGGCCGCTGGCCTGGAGCTGGTTCATCATTTCCGCCAGCGAGCCGCGGGCGCCGGTCAGCCGGGCCTGCGCCTTCTCCCGCTTCTGGCGGGCACGATAGTCGGTGACCTCACGGGCGCGGGCTTCGGAATCGACGACGGCGAGACGGTCGCCCGCCTCCGGCGCGCCCTGGAAGCCAAGCACCTCGACCGGCATCGACGGCACGGCACTGTCGACCGCGCCGCCACGATCGTCGACCAGCGCACGGACCTTGCCCCATTCGGAACCGGCGACGACGATATCGCCGACGTGCAGCGTACCGCCCTGGACCAGCACCGTCGCCACCGGACCGCGGCCACGGTCGAGCTTGGCCTCGACCACGGTGCCTTCGGCGACGCGGTCGGGATTGGCCTTGAGCTCGAGAACTTCGGACTGGAGCAGGATGGCTTCGAGCAGCTTGTCGAGATTGGTCTTCTTGACGGCGGAGACCTCGACATCGAGGATCTCGCCGCCCATCAACTCGACAAAGACCGAATGCTGCAGCAATTCGGTGCGCACGCGGCTGGCGTCGGCGTCCGGCTTGTCGATCTTGTTGATCGCGACAATGATCGGCACGTTCGCCGCCTTGGCGTGATTGATCGCCTCGATGGTCTGGGGCATGACGCCGTCGTCGGCCGCGACAACCAGGATGACGATATCGGTCACCTTGGCGCCACGGGCGCGCATCGCGGTGAAGGCCGCGTGGCCGGGCGTATCGATGAAGGTGATCTTCTGCCCGCCATGCTCGATCTGGTAGGCGCCGATGTGCTGGGTGATGCCGCCGGCCTCGCCGGTGACGACATCGGCCTGGCGGATCGCATCGAGCAGCGAGGTCTTGCCGTGATCGACATGACCCATGATGGTGACCACCGGAGGACGCGGCTTGAGGTCGCCCTCGTCGTCGGTGACGGTGAACAGCCCCTCCTCGACGTCGGATTCGGCGACGCGGCGGACCGTGTGTCCCATTTCCTCGGCGATGAGCTGCGCTGTGTCGGCGTCGATGATGTCGGCGGCCTTGACCAGCTGACCCTGCTTCATCAGCAGCTTGATCACCTCGACCGCGCGCTCGGCCATGCGGTTGGCGAGTTCCTGGATGGTGATGGTTTCCGGGATCACCACCTCGCGCACGATCTTCTCGCGCGGCCCCTGATCGTGGGTGCGGGCGCGCTCGCGCTCGCGGCGGCGGCGGATCGAGGCAAGCGAACGGGCGCGCTCGGTATCGTCGAGCGCGTTGCCGAGCGTCAGCTTGCCGCGACGCCGCTCTTCCGGGCGCTTGACCGGCTTAACTTCGGGCGGGGCTTTCGTCTTGATGCGGCCACGAAGCGCGCCGGCTTCGTCGTCCTCGGCGACCACCTCGGGCTTCGTCGCGCGGGGCCTCTCGACCGGCGTGATCTCGACCGGCTGCGGCGGTGGCGGCGGGGTCTCCTCGCCAAGATGACGGCGCGCGACGTCGTCGGAGCGGCTTCGCAGCGCTTCCTCGGCCTTGCGGCGCTCGTCTTCCTCGGCCTGACGGCGTTCCGCCTCGGAGCGCTCGCTGGCAATGCGCGCCTCCTCGGCGGCGCGACGCTTGGCCTCGGCCTCGGCCTTGCGGCGCTCGTCGGCCTCGCGAACCTTCGCATCGGCGAGAGCCTTGGCCCGGGCATCGATCTCGTCTTCCGAGAGATGCCGCAGGACCATGCCCGCCGCCGGTGCTGCCGGCGCCACGGGTTCCTCGACGACAGGAGCAGGGGCGACGACTTCCGGCTCGGGCACAGGACGCGGCGGCGGCGGCGCCTCCGCCTTGGTCTCGCCGGGCATGACGACACGGCGCTTCTTGCGCTCGACCTGCACCGTATTGGTGCGGCCGTGCGAGAAGCTCTGCCGAACGGTATCCCGCTCGATATTGCCGCGCTTCAAGCCCAGCGTCTTCTTTGGAGCCACCGTTAACGTCTTGTCGGTCGTCTCGGTCATGAATTTCCTACGATCCCGCGGACACTTTGTCTTGATCTTGCCTGGCCAACCCTGGATCGGGCTCGCCAACAGCCATATCCCCGCCGACGAAGTCGGCGAAGGCCCGAACACGTTTCAGCACGTTGATGCTCGCCGGTCCGGCAAGCAATGCTGCATGTATCACATTTGTGCGGCCGAATGCCAAATCCAATTCCTCTCCGGTGAACGACCGGACCACCGGCAGTCCATTCGCGCGGCCGCCGCGATGGCGCCTTTCGGCGCCCGCGATCTTGGCGATGCCGTCGGCGCGCGCCTCGGCGCTGTGGATCAGCGCAACCGCCGTTCCCTTGCCAAGCGCCGCCTCGACCTTGGCAAAGCCGGTGACCGCGGAGCCTGCCTTGTTGGCGAGCGACAGGGCCGCCACGGCCGCCTGGCGAAGACTGTCCGCTACCCGATCGGCGAGACCGGGCTCGACGCGGGCGCCCTCGCCGAGGCCGCGCTGGAACATGCGCCTGCGCTCGGCAAGCCCGACATGCTCCGCGTCCGCCGTGACCCAGACGCCACGGCCCGGCAAGCGTCGCCGGAGATCGGCAACGACGGTGCCATCCGGCGCGGCGACAAAGCGAATGAGCCGCTCAACCGGCATGCTCTGCCGGGTGACGATGCAGGTCCGTTCGCTGTCCTCACCGCGCGGCGCCATCGCCGTCTCGCTCCTCTCATGCCTGTGCCGGCGCTTCGCCCTCAATCGCGGCTTCGGCGTCGGCTTCTCCCTCGGCTGCTTCTTCATCCTGGGCCTTGAGATCCTCTTCCGTGACCCATCCGGCCTTGATCCGGGCCTGCATGATCATCGCCTCGGCCTCGGCCCGCGAAACCTCGAAGCCGTCGAGGGCGCCGGGGAAGCGGGTCGCCTCGCCATCCTTGCGCTCGACCCAACCGATCAGGTCATCCGGAACGCATCCGGCAAAATCCTCGACCGTCTTGATATCGGCCTTGCCGAGCGCGACCAGTGCCGCCGTGGTGATGCCGGGAATTTCCTTCAACGCGTCCTCGACACCGAGCTCCTTGCGCTCGGCATCCTGCTCGCCCTCGATCCGGGCGAGATATTCGGCGGCGCGGCTCTGCAGCTCGACGGCCGTCTCCTCGTCGAAGCCTTCGATCGAGGCGAGTTCGTCGATTTCGACATAAGCAATCTCGGAGACCGAGACGAAGCCCTCGGAGGCCAGCAGCTGGCCGACCACCTCGTCGACGTCCAGCGCCTCGATGAACAGCGCGGTACGATCCTGGAACTCCTTCTGGCGGCGCTCCGACTCCTCCTGCTCGGTGAGGATGTCGATGTCCCAGCCGGTGAGCTGCGAGGCGAGGCGGACATTCTGGCCGCGACGGCCGATCGCGAGCGACAGCTGGTCGTCCGGGACAACCACTTCGATACGTTCGGCATCCTCGTCGAGAACCACCTTGGCGACTTCCGCCGGCTGCAGCGAATTGACGATGAAGGTCGCGGCGTCCTGCGACCACGGGATGATGTCGATCTTCTCGCCCTGCAGCTCGTTGACCACCGCCTGGACGCGGCTGCCGCGCATGCCGACGCAGGCGCCGACCGGATCGATCGAGGAATCGCGCGAGATGACCGCGATCTTGGCGCGGCTGCCGGGATCGCGGGCGACCGACTTGACCTCGATGATGCCGTCGTAGATTTCCGGCACTTCCTGGGAGAAGAGCTTGGCCATGAACTGCGGATGGGTCCGCGACATGAAGATCTGCGGTCCGCGCTGCTCGCGGCGGACGTCGTAGATATAGGCGCGGACGCGGTCGCCATAGCGGAAGGTCTCGCGCGGGATCAGCTCGTCGCGACGGATGATCGCCTCGCCGCGGCCGAGATCGACGATGACATTGCCGTATTCGACCCGCTTGACCTGACCGTTGACGATCTCGCCGATACGGTCCTTGAACTCGTCATACTGGCGGTCGCGCTCGGCCTCGCGAACCTTCTGGACGATGACCTGCTTGGCCGACTGGGCGGCGATGCGGCCAAAATCCATCGGCGGCAGCGGTTCGGCGATGAAATCGCCGAGCTGGGCGGCGGGATTGCGGCCGCGGGCAACATCGAGCGTGATGTCGGTCGCCGGATTGTCGATCGCCTCGACGACCTTGAGCAGGCGCTGCAGCTTGATCTCGCCGGTCTTCGGGTCGATCTCGGCGCGCACATCGGTCTCCGAGCCGTAGCGCGAACGCGCCGCCTTCTGGATCGCATCCTCCATGGCGGTGACCACGATCATCCGGTCGATCACCTTTTCACGGGCGACCGCGTCGGCGATCTGGAGAAGCTCGAGTCGATTTGCACTGACAGCCATTGTCGTCTCCGTTTCGTCAGTGAGCCGATGCCGTTCCGGCATCGGTGATGTTCGGTTGTTCGTCCTCGTCGGCGGCATGCTTGTAGGCCGTCAGCGATTCGCGGATCAGTTCGTCGGTCAGCACCAGCTTGGCCTCGCCGATATCGGCAAGCGGCAGCAGGACGTCGGTCGCGCCGTCATCGGGCGAGGCGATCCGGACGCGGGCGCTATCGCCCTCGACACCGACCAGCGCGCCACGGAAGCGCTTGCGCCCGTCAAGCGGCTGCGCCAGCTCGATCTTGGCGACATGGCCGGCCCAGCGCTGGAAATCGGAGCGGCGGACGAGCGGCCGGTCGATCCCCGGCGACGACACTTCGAGGTGATAATCGCGATCGATCGGATCCTCGACATCGAGGGCCGGCGACAGGTCACGCGACAGCCGCTCGCAATCGTCGACGGTCATCGAGCCGTCCGGACGCTCCGCCATGATCTGCAGCGTCGCGCCGTTCATCGCCGACAGCTTGACGCGGACAAGGCGATAGCCAAGGCCTTCCACCGTCGGCTCGACGATGTGGGCGATGCGCGCCTCAAGTCCGGTCTCGGTGACGATCCGGGGCTCGTTTGTCTCTTCGGACAAGCCTGTTCCTTCCCTCGACCGGCGTCCGCCTGTGCGAAAAGAGCGGGTCCCGGGGGGCCCACTCTCCAACGAAACCGATCGTTTGAGATGATGCAGCGGATATAGGCCGGCGGCGCGGCGAACGCAAGGCCAATTGGCGGCCGGCCGAATCGTCGGTCAGCGTTTCCGGAAGACGAGGTAGGCTGGCGTCCTGCCTTCGCGGAGCGCCTTGGCCTCGTAGCGGGTGCCGGGCCAGCCCGGCCACGGTCTCCGCCAATCGTCGGCGCGCTCCGCGGTCCAGACGAAGTCGGGACGCGCGAGCAGGTGACGCAGCGTCCATTCGACATAGGATTCGATGTCGCTGGCAAAGCGAAAGACCCCGCCGGACGAGAGGACCCGGACGATGCGGTCGAGGTTGTCCGGGTTGACGAAGCGGCGCTTCCAGTGGCGGCGCTTGGGCCAGGGGTCCGGATAGAGCAGATCGATGCGGGACAGCGACGCCGGCGGCAGCCAGTCGAGAAGGTCGGCCGCGTCGCCGTCATCAAGGCGGATGTTGGTCAGTCCGCCGGCATCGATGGCGGCGACCGCCTTGGCCATGGCTTCGACGAAGGGTTCGACCCCGATGAAACCGGTTGCCGGCGACGCGACGGCCTCGTGGACCAGATGCTCGCCGCCGCCGAAACCGATCTCGAGCCGGATATCGTCGACAGGGGCCGGAAAGAGATCGGCCGCCCGGCCGGCCAGCGGCGCGGCGATATCGACGGCCAACGCCCGATAGGCGCCGGCCATCAGCCGCTCACGATGGGGCGAAAGCGGCTTTCCCTTGCGCCGGCCGTAGAGCGTGCTCGTGCGTCTTTGCAAGGCCGTGCCCTCTCATCGAGGGGCGACCCACCGCCCGCCGACCGCTACTTTATCGCCGCAACCAGGCTGTCGGCGAGGTCGGTCTTCTCCCAGGAGAAACCGCCATCGGCGTCCGGCACCCGGCCAAAATGGCCGTAGGCGGCGGTCCGGGCGTAGATCGGCCGGTTGAGGCTGAGGTGCTCGCGGATGCCGCGCGGCGACAGGTCCATGACCGTGCCGAGGGCGGTCTCGAGCGCCTGCTCGTCGACCTTGCCGGTGCCGTGGAGGTCGACATAGATCGACAGCGGCTTGGCGACGCCGATGGCATAGGCGAGCTGGATGGTGCAGCGATCGGCGAGGCCGGCCGCGACGACATTCTTGGCGAGATAGCGCGCGGCATAGGCGGCCGAGCGGTCGACCTTGGTCGGATCCTTGCCGGAAAACGCCCCGCCGCCGTGGGGGGCCGCGCCGCCATAGGTATCGACGATGATCTTGCGGCCGGTCAGGCCGCAGTCGCCGTCGGGGCCGCCGATGACGAACTTGCCGGTCGGATTGACATGCCACTCGGTGGTGCCGTTGACCCAGTGGTCAGGCAGCGCCTTCAGGACATAAGGCTCGACCACCGCGCGGACATCGTCGGAAGTCATCGAGTCGTCGAGATGCTGGGTCGAGACGACGATCGAGGCTGCCTTGATCGGCTCGCCGTTCTCGTAGGCGATGGTGACCTGGCTCTTGGCGTCGGGGCCGAGCACCGCGGCCTCGCCCGATTTGCGGGCATCGGCCATCAGCTTGAGGATGCGGTGGGCGTAGAAGATCGGCGCCGGCATCAGCTCCGGCGTCTCGCGGCAGGCATAGCCGAACATGATGCCCTGGTCGCCGGCGCCCTCGTCCTTGTTGCCGCTGGCGTCGACACCCTGGGCGATGTCGGACGACTGGTCATGCAGGAGATTCTCGAAGTCGGCGTTCTGCCAATGGAAGCCGTCCTGCTCGTAGCCGATGTCGCGCACGGCGTCGCGGATCAGCGCCTCGAGCCCCTCGCCGATCTCTTTCGGTCCGCGGACCTCCCCGGCGATGATGATGCGGTTGGTCGTGGTGAGCGTTTCGCAAGCGACGCGCGCTTCCGGCAGGGCCGAGATATAGGCGTCGACGACGGTGTCCGAGATGCGGTCGCAGACCTTGTCGGGATGCCCCTCGGAAACGGATTCGCTGGTGAACAGATAGGATGATCGCGGCAAGGCGGCGGACCTTTTCGTTTGCATGAGTGAAAGCCGGGCCCCCCCGGCGGAAAATCCGCGCCGTTTCTCGCAGCGAAAGTCACACGGGTCAACCGTCCCGATCTGCTGCGACGTGCACCTGCTTCAGCGCGGAGGCGCCGGAAGCGAACAACGGGGCCGGACGTCCCGGCCCCGCCTGTCCTTGTCTGGGTCTCGCGACCGCGATCAGTCGGCCTCGTCTTCGCCGCCGGCGATCGCACGCACGAGATCGATGACCTTGCGCCTCAACTTGGCATCCTTGATGCGGACGAAGGCCTTGTTGAGCTGGATACCCTCGGAGCTTGACAGGAAGTCGACCACGTAGCTGGCCGACTGCTGCTCCGCCATGCCTCCGGTCGTGGACTCGCCACCGGGAGCGTCCTCGAAGAAGAACGAGACCGGCACCGAAAGGACGCGAGCGATGTTCTGGAGACGGCTGGCGCCGATCCGGTTGGTACCCTTCTCGTATTTCTGGATCTGCTGGAACGTGATGCCGAGACTGCTCGCCGAGCTTCTCCTGGCTCATTCCGAGCATCATCCGACGTAATCGAACCCGACTTCCGACATGAATGTCGATAGGATTTGGCTGTTTTTTATTGGCCATGTGGCCTCTCTCTTCGACCGCACGGGCAGCGGCCCCTGTGTTCACCGAAACGGCTCCTTTGGCCGTTATGACCGACGTTTCGTCATTGGCGGCTCGTCGGTCAAGATCTGATGTAAGCACCGGCCAGTCACCCCCGAACCCGTAACGGATTGCGTTTTGTCGGACATAGTTTGATAGAACATGGCCACATGATTTTTGTCAATTCCTATTCAACCTAGACGGAAATTGCATGTAGCCGGCTACGCCACCCGCAAGCAGCATAAGAACCAGGAAAATCCAGTCCCCAAACATTGCATACAATGTCGGGGCCAACCCATCCGGCAGATTACCGTCGACGATCCCGGCCAAACCAAGGCCAAGGCTGTGCTGGACCCGCCCATAGGCGTCGACGATGGCGGAAATCCCTGAATTCGCAGCCGCGAATCAGCGGGAGCCCCTCCTCCACCGCGCGCACCCGGGCCTGTCGAAAATGCTGGTGCGGGCCCGGCGTATCGCCGAACCAGCCGTCATTGGTGAGATTGAGAATCCAGCCGGGACGCGGGCCGGGAGCAACCGCCTCGCCGGGAAAGACGATCTCGTAGCAGATCAACGGGCTGAAGGAGGGCGCATGCTCAAGCGCCAGCGTCAGATGGCGCGCTCCCGGCGAGAATCCGCCGGGCAGTGCGACCAGCTGCCTGAGGCCGATCGCATCCAGCAGGCCGGAAAACGGCAGGAATTCCCCGAAAGGAACCAGATGGACCTTGTCATAGGCGGCGACGATCTCGCCGTCATCGGCGATGACGTAGACGCTGTTGAACACACGCGGCAATTCGTCGCCGCTGCGCCGGCCGGATTCGGCGCGCGCGGCGCCGGTAATCAGCGTGGTGCCTTTCGGCAAAAGCTCCGCGATCGCCGACAACACCTCGGGGCGATTGGTCAGCAGGAAGGGAAAAGCCGATTCCGGCCAGACGAGGATGTCGGCGCTGCCGACGCCTGTGTGGTCCGGCGAGGTCGCCCCGTCGCTGAGTTCAAGATACCGGTCGACGATCTCCTGCTCGTTGGAAACGTCCCATTTCTCGTGCTGACCGAGCGCGGGCTGAACGATGCGGATGGTGACGGCGCTGCCCGGCGGTTCGCCGGCGACGAGGAGCCGGACCGCGCCGAAGCCGAGGTGGAGGATCGCCAGGCCGGCGGCAAAGGCCACGAAGAGAAAACGCCCCCGCCGGCTCTCCCGGGCTCCCCCGGCAAGGGCCGCCGGCGCCGCGAAGACGATGAAGGCGGCAAGCGTCATCCCCCACAGGCCGACGACGGAAGCCGACTGCATCATCATCGCGCCCGGCATCAGCGCATAGCCGAGCGCATTCCAGGGAAACCCGGTCAGCACATGGCCGCGCAGCCATTCGGCGCCGGACATCGCCACGGCGAAGACGAGGATGCGCGCCCAACCCTCGGACCATGCCGCGCGGGCAGCCATCGCGCCGAGCGCCCAGAAGAGCGCCAGTCCGGCGGGCAGGAGCGTCACCGCGAAGGGCAGGACCCAGGCAAAATCATCCGCCTCGACCAGGAAGGCCGTGCCGATCCACCACAGGCCGGCGAGAAAAAAGCCGAAGCCGAAGCTCCAGCCGACGACCGCGGCCGGCAGCAGCCGGCGGATCAGGCCCGCGTCCGCGTCGGCGGTGGCGCCGTCGATCAGCCAGACGAAGACGGGCAGAGTCAGCCAGAGGACGGGAAACAGATCGAACGGCGCCATCGCGAGGGCCGACAGCGCGCCGGCGCCAAAGGCGACCGCTACGCGACGCCAGCCCCAAAGCACGATGATCGGATTGGCGATTCGGTCCATCCCGCATGACCAAAATCCGCCCGCGCGCACGCCGTCAAGGGAGGACGGCCGGTGGCGTCAGTCCCCGGCTTCGGATTCCGGCGGATTGAGGCGCGTGCGGCGGCGAGGCTCCGGTCGCGCCGCGCCCGTCCGCCGCCGATAGATCCTGAGGCGCTTGATCCGACGCGGATCGGCGTCGAGAATTTCGAATTCGAAACCGCCCGGCGCGGCGACCAGTTCGCCGCGGACCGGGATACGGCCGAGCAGACTGAAGACCAGCCCGCCGATGGTATCGACATCCTCGCTCTCCTCGCCCGGTGCGAGGTCGGCGCCGATCGCCGCCGCCACTTCATCGAGATCGGCGCGGGCGTCGGCGAGGAAGATGCCGTCACCGTCGGGAACGATCATCGGCCGCGCTTCGTCGTCATGCTCGTCCTCGATGTCGCCGACCACCATCTCGACGATATCCTCGAGCGACACCAGCCCGTCGGTACCGCCATATTCGTCGATGACCAGCGCCATCTGCATTCGCGTGCCCTGCATCGAGGCCAGCAGCGCGGTCACCGGCATCGATGGCGGCACGAAAAGGATATTCCGGACGAGATCGGCATCGGCGAGGGAACGGTTGAGGTCGACACGCGGCAGGTCGAAGACAGCCGGGGCGCTGGCATTCCAGCCGCCGCCGTCGCCATTGTCGGCCGGGGTCTCCTCCGCCTCGGCGACAACGGCCGCGGTGCGGGCGACATAGCCCATCAGATCCTTGATGTGGACAAGGCCGACCGGGTCGTCGAGGGTCTCGCGGTGGACCGGCATCCGCGAATGGCCGGATTCCTGGAACGCGGCAAGCAGACCGGCAAGCGAAATCCCGATCTCCACGGCGTCGATATCGGCGCGCGGCACCATGACGTCGTCGACCCTGACCTCGCGCAGCCGCAGGATGTTGGCGATCATCGCCCGTTCCTCGGGCGAGAAGCCGGCGGCGGTGTCCTCCGAGGCGAGCGCGTCGACCATCTCCTGGCGCATCGTCGACGAGCCGCGCATCCCGACCGCCGTCTTGACCCGTTCGAGCCAGCTTTCCGACGGCGCGCCGCTCGTGGCGCTACTGTCCGGGTCCTGACCGGGGTCGGTATTCGGGCGTGATGCCTCGGCGGTGCTCATGGTCTCGTTAGGGCGGTGTCAGGTCGCATAGGGATCGGGAAGTCCAAGGTCTTGCATAATAAAGGTTTCCAAACCCTCCATGACAACCGCCTCCTCGGCGGTTTCGTGATCGTAGCCGATCAGATGGAGAAAACCGTGAACAACCAGATGGATAGCGTGGTCGGCGATGCTGACGCCGCGCTCCTCGGCCTCATCGCTGACGGTTTCCCGCGCCAGCACGACGTCGCCGAGCAGCGGCCCCAGCCGGCCACCGACCGGCGGTCCGGCGGGGAAGGACAGGACGTTGGTCGGCCGGTCCTTCTTGCGAAAGCGACGGTTGAGCGAGCGGATGTGATCGTCGTCGGTGAGGATGACCGTCATCTCGGCGCCGGCTGCGAGCGCCGGGCGGGCGCGGGCGAGCGCCGCCGCCACCGCGACATCGCTCCTTTCGGCGAGGACGCCATGCTCCGGCCAGTCGCCGGCCTCGACAAAAGTCTCGACCTCGATCGCGGCCGGTTGCGGCGCGGCGCCCGGCATCGTTCAGCCGCCTCGTGAATCGGCCCGGTCATAGGCCTCGACGATCCGCGACACCAGCGCGTGGCGAACGACGTCGGCCGAGGTGAAACGCACCTGGGCGATGCCGGCAACGCCCTGGAGCAGGCCGGTCGCCTCGACGAGGCCGGAGACCTGACCGGGCGGCAGGTCGATCTGGCTCGGATCGCCGGTGACGATCATCCGCGAATTCTCGCCGAGCCGGGTGAGAAACATCTTCATCTGCATCGACGTGGTGTTCTGCGCCTCGTCGAGGATGACGATGGCGTCGGACAGCGTCCGGCCGCGCATGAAGGCGAGCGGCGCGACTTCGATCATGCCGGACTGCAACCCGCGCTCGACCTTGTCGGGAGGCATCATGTCATAGAGCGCGTCGTAGAGCGGGCGAAGATACGGATCGACCTTCTCGCGCATGTCGCCGGGCAGGAAGCCGAGCCGTTCGCCCGCCTCGACCGCCGGGCGCGACAGAATGATGCGTTCCGCCGCGCCGCGCTCGACCATCGCCGAGGCATAGGCGACGGCGAGATAGGTCTTGCCGGTACCGGCGGGGCCGACGCCGAAGACGAGTTCCGCCCGATCGAAGGCGCGGATATAGGCGTCCTGCATCATCGTGCGCGCCATGACCGTGCGCCGCCGCGTCGAGATCTGGGCCATCGACAGGCGGCCGCGCGGCTCGAGCGTCGGCAGGCTGAGCTGCTGCTCCGCCGCCTGGGCCATGCGAATGGCCCCCTCGACGTCGCCGGGGACGAGGTCGTGGCCCTCCTGCAGCCGGCCGTAGAGCAGATCGAGGGCAAGTCGGGCGCGGGTGCAGGCCTCGGTGGTGCCGCGGATCGTCACCTGATTGCCCCGCGCGACCGCATCGACCTCGAGCCGCTGCTCGATGAGGGCGAGGTTGCGGTCGAACTCGCCGAAAAGCGAGGAGATCAGCCGGTTATCGTCGAAGGCGACAACGATCTGCGTGTCGTCGCCGGCGATCGACGGGGTGGCTGCCGTTGGGTGTGCCGTCAAGCGGTTGCCTCCACGGCCGGACGATTCGTCCCGGCCTTGCCGACGACACGGCCGAACAGGCTGTTCGAGCCGACATCGGTGATTTCGACCCGGGCGATCGACCCGACCAGCGCGGCATCGGCCGAGACCTGGACCGGCGAAAGCCACGGCGAGCGCCCGACGATCTGGCCGGGGTGACGGCCGGGACGCTCGAACAGGACTTCGGCGATCATGCCGACACGCGAGGCGTTGAATGCAGCCTGCGAGGCGGCGATCGCCTCCTGGAGGCGGGCCAGGCGCTCGGCCTTGACCGGCTCCGCCACCTGCTCGCGGCCGGCCGCCGGCGTACCGGGGCGCGGGCTGTATTTGAACGAGAAGGCCGAGGCGTAGCCGACCTCTTCGACGATCCGCATCGTATCGGCGAAATCGGCCTCCTCCTCGCCGGGGAAGCCGACGATGAAATCACCGGCAATGGCCATCCCCGGCCGGGCGGCAAGGACCTTTTCGATGGTCCGCAGATAGTCGGCGCGGGTGTGACGGCGATTCATCGCGGCGAGCACGCGGTCCGATCCCGACTGAACCGGCAGGTGCAGATACGGCATCAGCTCATCGAGGTCGCGATGGGCGGCGATCAGCGCATCGTCCATGTCGCGCGGGTGGCTGGTGGTGTAGCGCAGCCGGTCGAGGCCGGGAATCTCGGCGAGATGGAACAGGAGACGGCCGAGCCCCCACGCCCGGCCATCGGGTCCTTCGCCGTGGAAGGCGTTGACGTTCTGGCCGAGCAGGGTCACCTCGCGGACGCCCTCGGCGGCGAGGCGGCGCGCCTCGGCGGCGATCGCGGCGACCGAACGGGAAACCTCGGCGCCGCGGGTATAGGGCACGACGCAGAAGGAACAGAACTTGTCGCAGCCCTCCTGGACGGTCAGGAATGCCGCATGGCGTCCCGGCCGCGCAATCGCGGGACGATCGAGCGCGGCGAACTTCTCGCGAACGGCGAATTCGGTCTCGACCACGCCGCCACCGGCGCGCGCCCGCGCGACGATCTCAGGGAGCCGCTGGTAGGACTGCGGTCCGACAACCAGGTCCACCGCCGGCGCCCGGCGGATGATTTCCGCGCCCTCGGCCTGGGCGACGCAGCCGGCGACACCGATCAGCACCACGCGTCCCGATGCGGCGGCCTCCGCCTTCAACCGGCGCAGGCGGCCGATCTCGGAATAGACCTTCTCCGCCGCCTTCTCCCGGATGTGGCAGGTGTTGAGAAGGATCAGGTCAGCGGCTTCCGGCGTATCGACGGGAGCGTAGCCGGACGATTCCAGGGCGTCCGTCATCCTTTCGGAATCGTAGACGTTCATCTGGCATCCGTAGGTTCTGACGAAGACCCTTTTCAGTTCGCGTTCCGTTCCGCTCATGTAACCCGGTTGACGATCCCTTCGCCGCTCTCGCCCGCATACTCGCCGGCCGGCGGACTTTCCGTTCCTTTATCGTCTTTTCGCTGCGGAGAGAATAGCCGGTCGCCTTTGCCGCCGTATGACGACGTGCGGGCGATCTCGTCCATCTCGCGGACCGAGTGATAGCATTCCTCGGCGACCTTCTTGCGATCGGTATCCGGCGTGAAGCGGATCGGCTCGCCGAAGCTCACCGTCGCGTCGATCCCGCCCCGGCCGATCAGCCGGCTGAAATGGGCGATAAACGGCATTTCGCCATACCAGGCGATTCCCGGCCGGTCGGCGCGGCCGACGGGAATGCCGCCGATCCGGGTATAGGTCACCGCGACCGGCTGGACGGTCATGGTCTTCATGCCCGCCACCGCACCGGCGGCGCCGATCAGGGCGCTGCGGAACGGCAGGATGCGGTTGCCGTCGCCGGTCGTGCCCTCGGCGAAGAGCACCATGACATCGCCCTTGTCGATCCGCTGGGCGATCGCCGCGGTCGCCGTGCCGGTCTGCGCCCGCTTGGTGCGATCGATGAAGATGGTCCGCTGCAGCCGG
Organism: uncultured Alphaproteobacteria bacterium; assembly: GCA_963812275.1. Taxonomy (GTDB): domain Bacteria; phylum Pseudomonadota; class Alphaproteobacteria; order Rhizobiales; family Kaistiaceae; genus Bauldia. The sequence goes on from CAWEUQ010000013.1 coordinate 320,341, forward strand.
GCCAGCGTTCCCAGAACCGGCCAGCCGGCGACCTCGGCCTTGGCGACGAAGGAGAGCGGGATGACACTGCCGAGAACGGTGATGTCGAGCCAGGAAATGTGATTGGCGGTCAGCAGCAGAGGGGGAGCGGCGGGCGTACCCACCTTGCGGACCCGCAGGCCGATCATCCAGCGGGCGACACGCTGCCAGTAGTAGGGGATCAGCGCGGCCAGCCGCCAGCCGAAACGGGTGGCAAGAATCTGGAAGGGCATCAGGATCAGGGTGAAGATGCCGAGCACGATCGCGGTGAGGATGGTCCGCGCCAGCCCCATCAGTCGCCGCCTTTCTTGTCTTCAGGCGGAACGCCGTCATACACCGACCGTACGGAAGCCGGGCCGCATGGCCGTCGTGGCCCGACGCGGCACCGCATTCCGCGGTGCCCCTGCGGCTCCCGCGTCCTCGAGCCTGCTGGTATTGCTTTCTCCGGCCACGTCGCAAGGTTCCTCTACCGGGCGATTAGCGAAGCTTCAGGCGCATGACAAGCGCGGTTCCCGCCGGCCCGTCAAGACGGTGATAATAACCCTTTCGCTCGCCGACGGTCTCGAAACCGAGCGACTCGTACAAGGCGACCGCCGCCCGGTTATCGCGATCGACTTCGAGAAAGCAAGAGTCCACCCTATCGCGATAGAGGCGCCGGAGCGCTTCGTCCATCAGCAGCCGACCGAGCCCGCGACCACGGTTTGCGCCGTGAACCGCAATCGACAGGATTTCCGCCTCGCCGGCGGCCATCCTGACCAGGACGAAGCCGACGAGGCGCGGCGGCCAGAAGATCGAATGACGGCGGAGGCCCAGCGAGAAGACCCTGAGGTCACCGGAAAGCGCCGCGAATTCGTCGGCCGACCACGGACGGGCAAAGGCGTCGGCATGGAGATCGGCCAGCGCGTCCGCCTCGTCGGGGCCGACCGCCTCCACGACGATGCGCGGGCGCGGGAACAGGAAATCGATCATCGTCGCGCAATCGCCGCCGCGGATTGCGGCTTGGCGTCGGGCGCCCGGATGTAGAGGGGCCGGGGCGAATCGTGCGGCGGCGGCGCGGCGAGGCCGAGCGCGACCAGAGCCGCGATGTCGGGCGCGGAAGCGATCGCCACGATCCGCGTGCTGGCGCCGGCTCCCGCTTCGGCAGCAACCAGCGCGGCGCCCGACCCGGCAATCCGCGTCTCAGGCCCAGCCAGTGGCGCGAATCGATCCGGCGCCCCGGCTTGCGGATCGCCAACGGCTTCGCCGCTCGCGTCGAAAAGCTGGGCATAGACCTCGCCGCGCCGGGCATCGAGGGTCGCCAGAACCGATACCGGACCGGCGGTCGCCCGCGCCGCGGCGGCGATGACGGCGAGGGTGCCGACGCCGACGACCGGACAGCCGGTGACCAGCGCCAGACCCCGCGCCGCGGCGATTCCGACGCGAAGCCCCGTGAACGAGCCCGGCCCGGCGGTGACCGCGATCCGGTCGAGATCTCCATAGGCGAGCCCCGCCTCGGCCATCGCCGTCTCGATCATCCCGAACAGCCGTTCGGCATGCCCTCGCCCAATGATCTCGGACAACAGGACAGGCTCATCGCCGGACGTCGCGACGCCGACGGAGCACGCCTCCAGCGCGGTATCGATGGCAAGCAGATTCATCGCTGCGGAATAGCGGTCCGGGGACGGCAAGTCGAGCCGATCACGCCCGGGAAAGGCTTCTTGGTAAAGGACGCGAGCCGTTCGTCAGGCCGGGACTTCGCGAATCTCCTGCACTTCCGGCACGAAATGGCGGAGCAGGTTCTCGATGCCGTGCTTCAGCGTCGCCGTCGATGACGGGCAACCGGCGCAGGAGCCGCGCATGTTGAGGAAGACGACACCGTCGCGGAAGCCCTGGAACGTGATGTCGCCGCCATCCTGGGCGACCGCCGGGCGAACCCGCGTCTCGATCAGTTCCTTGATCGCGGCGACGGTATCGGCATCCGCTTCGGCGAAGAATTCAGCGTCGCCACCGGCTTCCTGCGGCTTTTCCATCGCCGGCATGCCGGAGAGGAAATGCTCCATGATCGCGCCGAGCACCGCCGGCTTGAGGTGCTGCCACTCGACATCGCCCCGGGTGACGGTGACGAAGTCGCCGCCGAGGAAGACACCGGTGACGCCGGGAACGGCGAACAGCCGGCTGGCCAGAGGCGAGGCCTCGGCCTCGGAGGGATCGCGGAATTCGGCGGTATCCTCGCCGAGGACGATGCGACCCGGCAGGAACTTGAGCGAGGCGGGATTCGGCGTGGTTTCGGTCTGAATGAACATGACTTGGCGCCTTTCAAGGGGGCGTTGGATCCAGCTCTCATCTAGTCCCGCCGGCCCCCGATATCAACCGAGCCCGCTGCGGCTCAGGCGACCGAGGCGACGGACTCGTCATCGAGATTGCCCGGAACGATGGTGATCGGCACCGGAAAGGTCGCGGCGGCGGAGCTGGCCAGCGCGGTAACCAGCGGCCCCGGCCCTTCCTTGTCGGTGCCGGCGGCGAGCACCAGGATGGCGATATCCTCGTCATCCTCGATCAGGCCGACGATCGCCTCCGAGCGGCCGCCCTCGCGGATGACCACCTGCGGCTCGATGCCGGTCTTGTCGCGGACGAAATCGGCGGCCTTGCCGAGCGCGACTTCGGCCGCCTCCATCGCCTCGGCCCGCATGATGTTCTCGACACCCACCCATTGGGTGAATTCGCTCGGCGTGATGATGTAGAGCAGAACCACCGCGCCATTGGTATGGACCGCGCGCAGCCCGGCGAAGAGCAGCGCCCGGGTCGATTCCGGCGTATCGTCGACGATCGCCAGGAACTTGCGCCGGTGACCCTCGACCATGCTTTTGCGTTTCGTCGTCATCGCCGGATGCTGCCATTGGTCGCCGGCATCAGCAAGCGGCGAACGACCGGTCGCCGACTGCCCGCGAAATCCTCACTTCTTCCGGATGAAGCCGACGATATCCTTGACGCTGTCCATCGTCTTTTCGGCGATGGCGCGGGCCCGGTCGGCACCGTCGACGAGGACGGCATCGATATGGCCCGGATCGGCGAGCAGTCGACGCATCTCGGCGGCGATCGGCGCCATCCGGGCGACCGCGAGATCGGCGAGCGCCGGCTTGAACATGGAGAACTGCGAGCCGCCGAAATCGCGCAGGACATCGGCCTTGGTCTGGTCGGCAAGGGCCGCGAAGATGCCGACGAGGTTGTCGGCCTCGGCCCGCCCCTTCAGGCCATCGAGCTCCGAGGGCAACGGCTCGGGATCGGTCCGCGCCTTGCGGAACTTCAACGCGATCGCCTCGGCGTCGTCGGTGAGGTTGATCCGCGAATAGTCGGACGGGTCCGATTTCGACATCTTCTTGGTGCCGTCGCGCAGCGACATGATCCGCGTCGCCGGTCCGGTGATCAGCGGCTCGGTGATCGGGAAGAAGTCCTCGCCGAAGCCGTTGGCCGGCGATCGAATCGGCGAAGTCGTGGTTGAACTTGGTGGCGATGTCGCGGGCGAGCTCGAGATGCTGCTTCTGGTCCTCGCCGACCGGGACATGGGTGGCGAGATAGGCGAGGATGTCGGCCGCCATCAGGTTCGGATAGGCGAAGAGCCCGACGCTGGCATTCTCGCGATCCTTGCCGGCCTTTTCCTTGAACTGGGTCATGCGGTTCAGCCAGCCCATGCGGGCGACGCAATTGAACACCCAGGCAAGCTCGGCGTGGACGTGGACCTGGCTCTGGTTGAAGACGATGTGGGCCCTGGGATCGATACCGGCGGCGAGGAAGGCGGCGGTCACCTCGCGGGTCGCCCTGGCCAATTCCGCCGGGTCCTGCCAGACCGTGATCGCGTGCATGTCGACGACGCAATAGATGCAGTCGTGGGTCGCCTGCATCTCGACGAAACGGACGATGGCGCCGAGATAGTTGCCGAGGTGGAGATTGCCGGTCGGCTGGACGCCGGAGAAAACGCGCGGGGCGAAACGGGTCATGGGCTCGGGACTCTGTCTGCGAAGAAATTCGGACGGGTGGAAATGGCGCGAAATTAGGCTTCAGGCGCGGCGGAGGATCTTGACGAAGGCGCCCTTGAAATCCGCCGCGCCGGTCAATTGGCAGAAGACGGCGAAGACGACAACCCCACCGATGACCAGGATGCCGACGGCGACGGCCCGGACCAGGAGCGCCGGCTCGGCGAGGAGCGGCGCCATCAGCCACTGCGCGACATAGAGGCAGACGCCCATCAGGACCGCCGCCAGCAGCAGAAGCGGCAGCCGCTTCTTCAACGCCGCGTCGGGGGTGAACTGGCCGCGCCGCGCCAGCGTGCCCACGAGAAGCGCGGTATTGACCCAGGCGGAGGTCGCGGTCGCCAGCGCGATGCCGACATGGGCAAGGAACGGAAAAAGCGCCAGCGACATGACGACGTTGACGACAAGCGCGATGCCGGCGAACCACATCGGGGTGCGGGTGTCCTCGCGGGCGAAGAAGCCGGGGGAGAAGACCTTGATCAGCACGAAGGCCGGCAGGCCGAGGGCGAAGGCGGCGAGCGCAGCCGCGGTCTCGACCGTATCGGAGGGGCCGAAGCTGGCGCGCTGGAACAGCACGTTGATGACCGGGACCGCCATGACGAAAAGCGCGATTGCCGCCGGCAGCGTCAACGCCATGGCGAATTCGAGCGCCCGGTTCTGGGTGTGATCGGCGACATCGGTGCGGCCGGCGCGGAGCTGGCGTGAGAGATCGGGCAGCAGCACCACGCCGATGGCGATGCCGACGATGCCCAGCGGCAGCTGATACAGGCGGTCGGCGTAATAGAGATAGGATACCGCGCTCGGCGCCAGCGAGGCGATCATCGTGCCGACGACGATGTTGATCTGGGTGATGCCGCCGGCCAGCACGCCCGGAACGCCGAGCCGGATCAGGCGGCGGACACCGGGCGTCAGCCGCGGCCGGCGCAGGCGAAGCAGGGCATGGCCGCGGCCGGCGGCGATGATGACGAGGCCTAGCTGGGCGATTCCGCCGATCAGCGTACCGACGGTCAGTGCGACGCCGGCGGTCGGGGTGTTGGCCCACCCCATCTCCATGATCAGCAGCAGGACGGCGATCAGCACGACATTGAGCAGCGTCGGCGCGAAGGCGGCGGCGGCGAAGCGGCCCCGCGCGTTGAGCACGCCGCTGTAGAAGGCGAGCAGGGAAACCAGGCCGAGATAGGGGAAGGCGATGCGGGTCAGGAAGACGGTGAGATCGAACTTCTCCGGATCGGAGATGAAGCCGGGCGCCATGACCAGCATGAGGATCGGCATCGCGATCTCGGCAATCGCGGTGAAGATCAGCAGCGAGGTGAGCAGCATGCTCAACGCCTCCTCGCCGAAGCGCCGGGCGGCATCCTCGCCCTCGCCTTCCAGCGCCCGGGCGTAGAGCGGCACGAAGGCCGAATTGAAGGCGCCCTCGGCGAAGAGCCGCCGGAACAGGTTGGGGAAGCGGAAGGCGACGAAGAAGGCGTCGGCGATCGGCCCGGTGCCGAGCGCGCCGGCGATGAAGACGTCGCGGACGAAGCCGAGGATGCGGCTGGCCGCGGTGGCGCCGCCGACCGTGGCGAAATTCTTCAGGAGGGACATTGGCCCGCTCGCCCTAACCCGATTGCCCGGGAAATGATCACGCAGGTTCCATGCGCTTCGCCGGACGCTGCTCCTCGGCCGGCGTGCCGTCAAAGGCGGCCTTGAGCCGACGACGGATCGTCGCCTGGCGGTTGGCATTGGTAATCTTGAGGCCGGTCAGGTCGGTCACATAGAAGACGTCGACGACGCGCTCGCCGAAGGTCGAGACATGGGCGGAGGCGATATTGAGATTGATGTCCGAGATCGCCCTGGTCAGGCTGAACAGCAGGCCCGGCCGATCGATGCCGGATGCTTCGATGACCGTGAATTGATTGGAGAGATCGTTGTCGACGGCGATGCTGGTCTCGACCGAAAACGCCTTCAGCCGCCCCTTGCGCTGGGCCTTGCGATCGACCTGCTCGGGCATGCGCAAGCTGCCTTCCAGCGCTTCCTCGATCAGCTTGCCGACACGGGCGGCCCGACGTCGCTCGTCGACCTCGTCGTCGAATTCGCGACTGATCGAGATCGAGTCGAGCGCCTGGCCGTCGGTGGTGGTGTAGATCTGGGCGTCGACGATGTTGGCGCCGGCGATCGAGCATGCGCCGGCGATGATGGACAGAAGCCGCGGGTGATCGGGCGCGAAGACCGTGATCTCGGTCACCGCCTCGAAATCACGCGGCCGGACCGCCGTGGCGAGCGACCGCTTGGCCTTGTCCGATTCGCGGATGAACTCGGCATGGGCGATCTTGCGCGGCAGGTCGACCCGCAGGAGATAGGCCGGGTAGTGGCGCTTGACATAGGCGTCGCGCTCGCGCTTCGGCCACTCCGACAGCGCCTCGGCGAGTTGATCCTTGGCCTCGGCGACCCGCTTGCTGCGGCTCACCTGGCTGTGGCCGCCGGTGACCACCGGCTCGGTCTCGTAATAGAGGGTCCGCAGCAACTGGCCCTTCCAGCCGTTCCACACGCCCGGGCCAACCGCCTTGATGTCGGCGACGGTCAGGACCAGCAGCATCTTCAGACGTTCGAGGCTCTGCATGACGGCGGCGAAATCGAGAATCGTCTTGCGGTCGTTGAGGTCGCGCGACTGGGCGGTGATGCTCATCAGCAGGTGATGCTCGACCAGCCAGGCGACCGTATCGGTCTGCGCCGGCGTCAGGCCGAGCCGCGGGCAGAGCCGCCGGGCGATGCGGGCGCCGGCGGTCGAATGATCCTCCGGGCGCCCCTTGGCTATGTCGTGCAGGAACATCGCGACATAGAGGACGACGCGATCCTTGATGCCGGGGAAGATCTCGTTGGCGAGGGGATGAACGTCGGCCGCCTCGCCATGCTCGATCTCGGTGAGGAAGCCGATCGAGCGGATCAGGTGCTCGTCGACGGTGTAGTGGTGATACATCGAGAACTGCATCATCGCCACGACCTTGCCGAAGTCGGGGATGAAGCGGCCGAGGACGCCGGTCTCGTTCATCGCGCGAAGCACGAGTTCGGGCTGGCGCCGCGACGAAACGATCTCGAGGAACAGCTGGTTCGCCTCTTCGTTGTCGCGAAGGTCGGCGTCGATCAGGCGCAGCGAGCGGGCGATCTCCTGCAGCGCATCGGGATGGAAGGCGAGGTCGTATTTGTCGGCGAGATGGAAGATGCGGATGAGATTGACCGGGTCGCGGCTGAACACCTCGCTGCCGGCGGTGCTGATCCGCTCGTTGTCGACGACGAAATCGGTCGAACCGGGGATCTTGCGCCGACGCCGACTGCCGAGGCCGAGGAAGCGATTGAGGGCGGGAACCGGCTTGCCGTGGTGCTCCTCCAGTTCGGCGCAGAAGATGCGGGTCAGGTCGCCGACCTCCTTGGCGACCAGGAAATAGTGCTTCATGAAGCGCTCGACGTCCTTCAGCCCGGGATGGGCGGTGTAGCCGAGCCGGACGGCCATCTCCTGCTGGAGATCGAAGGTCAGCCGCTCCTCGGAGCGGCCTGTGAGGAAATGGAGGTGGCAGCGCACCGCCCACAGGAAATCCTCGCATTTGCGGAAGCGGTTGAGTTCGGCGCGCGAGAAGACCCCCGCCTTGACCAGCGCCTCGTTCGAATCGACCCGGTAGAAATACTTGGCGATCCAGAACAGCGTATGGAGATCGCGCAAGCCGCCCTTGCCGTCCTTGACGTTCGGCTCGACGAGATAGCGCGACGCGCCTTGCGCCTTGTGGCGCTGGTCGCGCTCGGCCAGCTTGGCGGCGATGAATTCGGGGCCGGTGCCCTTGACCACTTCCTCGTCGAAGCGCTTGACCAGTTCGTCATGGAGCGGCTTCTCGCCCCACAGATAGCGCGACTCGAGCACGGCAGTGCGGATCGTCATGTCCGACCGCGACAGCCGGATGCACTCGGTGACGCTGCGGGTCGCGTGTCCGACCTTCAGGCCGAGATCCCAGAGCTGATACAGGATGAATTCGACGACGCTCTCGCCCCAGGGCGTCTGCTTGTAGGGAAGCAGGAAGAGGAGATCGACATCCGAACCGGGCGCCAGCGTGCCGCGGCCATAGCCGCCGACCGCGACGATCGCCAGACGCTCGGCCGCGGTCGGATTGTCGACCGGATAGACGTGGGCGACCGCGAAGTCATGAATCGCCCGGATCAGGACGTCCTGGAGATGCGACAGCCGCCTGGCGCACTGGGTTCCGTTGCCGTCGGCGCGCAGCAACGCCTCGGCTTTCTGGCGGCCTTCGGTCATCGCGTCCTTGAGGATGGCGACCATCTTGCCCCGCCCCTCAACGGACATCTGGCCGCGCTTGTCGCCGCCCAGTCCGGCCAGCGCCGCGTGGAGCGCTTCTTCGTCGATCAGGGATTCGGTCGCTATGCTCATATGTCGGTCGGCTCGATGCTGATAAGTGGCGGAACGTAAACCGGTTTGAGCCGGGGCGCCATGCGCCCGTCCCCCGCATGCCTTACCATCCGGTGCAGGTGACGGCCCAGACCCCCGCTCCCATGGCGCGCAATGTGCCCGCGACCACGTGCTCGGTGTATTCGCGATCCGTCCCGTCGTAGCGGAAGTCGCGGAAGAGCCGCAGCGCAAAGACGATCCGGACTTCGTCGGGATCGAGTAGGTAGACCTCGAGTCGGTCGTCCTCGCTGACCGGATCGAACAGCACCTCGGGCCGTTGGTCGGCATCGGCCGGATCGGTGGTCAGTGTGAAGTCCGCGAACCGGCCTTCGACCCCGGTCACTTCGCCGACGCCGCGCGTCTCGTCGGCGAAAGTGATCTCGACCTCGGCGGCGGCCTCGCCCTTCGTGTCGGCGCAGGCGATCGTGTCGGCAAGCGCCGGCGCGCTGGCAAGAAGGAGCGGCAGGATCGCCAATCGCAGCGAGACGAGCATCGGATTCGATTTCACCTTCTCAGCCGGTCTGTCCGCTCGTCCGCCGCCGGGCGATCAGGTCGCGGTAGGCGCAGAAGCTTTCCTTGGGCGTTCGCTCCTGCGTCTCGAAATCGACGTGGACCATCCCGAACCGGCGCGTATAGCCTTGGATCCATTCGAAATTATCGAACAGGCTCCAGACCATATAGCCACGGATGTCGGCGCCATCGTCACGGGCGCGAAGCGTCGCCTCGGCATGGCGGCGGATATAGTCGGCGCGATGGGGATCGCGGATGATATCGCCGTCGCGGACCTCGTCGCCATCGCCGAATCCGGCGCCGTTTTCGGTGATCATCACCGGCGGGTTGCCGTATTCGTCGCGGATGCGGATCAGCAGGCCATGGAGCGCGTCCGGCCGGACCGGGCCGTTGAAGGACTTGACCGTCATCGGGATTGGTGTCGCGGTCGATGCCGAGCGGGCCTGTCGGATCGTAACGCACATAGGCGGGGGAATAGAAATTGACGCCGAGGAAATCGACCGGGTTGGCGCGAATCGTCGCCATGTCGGCGTCGGACACGACGAAATCCGGATTCTCGGCCCGGAGCGCGGCGATCGCGTCTTCCGGATAGGTCCCCTTGAAAACCGCGTCGAGCGGCCAGCGGTTGATAACGCCGTCCGTCAGTTTCGCCGTGGCAACGTTGGCCGGGTTCTCGGGGTCGATGGTGATCGTCGGGTAAAGCGGCAGGGCGATGCCGATCATCCCCTCCTGCCCGCGCCCGCGGAATTCGGCGACCGTCTCGGCATTGGCAAGCAGCAGGTTGTGCATCGCCGGCGCCTGGCGGCCGTATTGCTCGCTGGTGAAGCGATAGGGCTCCGACCGGCCGGCACGCATGTTTTCGGCGATGAGGTCCATGTAGAAGACGTCGATGAAGGGCTCGTTCATCGTGATGAAGTGGCGGACACGGTCGCCGAGCGCGTCGAAGACCACCGCCGCGTAGTCGCGGAACCAGCCGACCGAGTCGCGGTTGTGCCAGCCGCCCTTGCGCGAACAGGCCGGCCGGGAAGTCCCAGTGATAGAGCGTCACCAGCGGCGTGATGCCGGCCGCGAGCAGATCGTCGACGAAGCGGTGGTAGTAGTCGAGGCCGACCGGATTCACCGCGCCGGTGCCTTCGGGCAGGATCCGCGGCCATGACAGGGAGAAGCGATAGGCATTCAGCCCGAGATCGCGCATCAGCGCGATATCCTTCAGGTATTGCGCGCGGTCATAGGTATTGATCGCGACATTGCCGGTGTGCTGGACGCCGACCACCTTCTCGGTGATCCGCTCGTCGTTGGTGTAGACGTCCCATTTGCTGAGAGGCCGCGGCCGCCCTCCCGCCAGCCGCCCTCGACCTGGTAGGCGGCGCTCGCCGCGCCCCACAGAAATTGCCCCGCCGCCACGCCTGCCATGCTCCTTGCTTCGGGCACTACTCGCCCGTTCAGGGCGTCCTATCATGCCAGGGCGGGTCCACGCGAGGGTTGCGCGACGCGCGGGCCACCCTTGCCCGTCAAATTGGCAAGGCGCAGATGTCGATACCGGCCGTCATCATTCGTCGTACAGGCAGAAGACGGCTGCATCCAGCAGGAAGGAAAGACCCATGTCGAAGGTTCGCGTGTGTTCGTTCGCCGTGTCGCTCGACGGCTTCGGCGCCGGTCCGGATCAGAGCCTGGACAATCCGCTGGGCGTCGGCGGAACGGCAGTCCACGAATGGTTCTTCCCGACCCGGACCTTCCAGCGCCAGGTCCTCGGCAAGGACCGGGGCGAAACCGGTCCGGACGACGAAATCGCCGCCCGCGGCATGGAGAATATCGGCGCCTGGATCCTGGGGCGGAACATGTTCGGACCGGTCCGGGGGCCGTGGCCGGACGAAAGCTGGAAGGGCTGGTGGGGCGACAACCCGCCCTATCACTGCGACGTCTTCGTTCTCACCCACCATCCTCGCCCGCCGCTGGCGATGGAGGGCGGCACCGTCTTTCATTTCGAAACCGACGGCATCGAGGCGGCGCTCGACCGGGCCAAGGCCTCGGCCGGGGACCAGGACGTGCGCATCGGCGGCGGGGTCGAGACCATCCGGGAATATCTCGCGGCCGGGCTCGTCGACGAGATGCACCTCGCCGTCGGACCTGTTCTGCTCGGACAGCGGCGAAAACCTCCTCCAGGGCATCGACATGCGGGCCCTCGGCTTCAACACGGTCGCGTACACCCCGACCGCGCGGGCGGCCCATTATTTCCTGTCGCGGGTCAGGGAATAGCGATCAGCCCCGGTCGCCACGCTTCTCGCGGAGCGCCGCCTTCAGGCGGTAGAGAGCTTCCAGCGCCTCGCGCGGACTGAGGTCGTCGGGCCGGATCGCCTCCAGCATCGCCGCGACGGGATCAGCCACGGCCTCGGTTGGTCGGGCGGTGCGGGCGGCGGAAAAGAGCGGCAGGTCGTCGATCAGGGCATTGACCGGCGACTTGCGGTCGGTCTCCTCGAGCTGGGTCAGCACCGCGCGGGCCCGTTCGACCACCGAGGCCGGCAGGCCGGCGAGCTTCGCCACCTGGATGCCGTAGGAGCGGTCGGCGGCGCCGGCGGCGATCTCGTGCAGGAAGATGACGTCGCCCTGCCACTCCTTGACCCGGACGGTGACGTTCCTCAGCCGCGCCAGCCGCTCCGAGAGCGCGGTCAGTTCGTGATAATGAGTGGCGAACAGCGCCCGGCTGCGATTGACCTCATGAAGATGCTCGATCGCCGCCCAGGCGATCGACAGGCCGTCGAAGGTCGCCGTCCCCCGCCCGATCTCGTCGAGGATGACCAGCGAGCGCGGACCGGCCTGATTGAGGATCGCCGCGGTCTCGACCATCTCGACCATGAAGGTCGAGCGGCCGCGGGCGAGATCGTCGGCGGCACCCACCCGGCTGAACAGTCGGTCGACGATGCCGATCGTCGCCGCCCTCGCCGGCACGTAGCAGCCGATCTGGGCGAGGATGGCGATCAGCGCATTCTGGCGGAGAAAGGTCGACTTGCCGGCCATGTTCGGTCCGGTGACCAGCCAGATATGGCCGGCATCGCCCGTGGCTTCGGGGCCGAGGCCGCAGTCGTTGGCGACGAAGGACTGGCTCTCGTGGCGGAGCGCCTGCTCGACGACGGGATGGCGGCCGCCCTCGATCGCGAAGGCGAGAGAAGCCTCGACCGCCGGCCGGCAATAATCCTCCGCTTCCGCCAGCACGGCCGAACCGGCGGCGACATCGAGCACGGCGAGCGCATCGGCAATCGCCCGGATCGTTGCCGAGGCGGCCCCGACCGCCTCCGCCAACTCGTCGAAGACCGCCAGCTCGATCGCCAAAGCGCGTTCGCCGGCGCCGGCGATCTTCGCCTCGAGATCGGCGAGCTCGGTGGTGGTGAAGCGGACGGCGTTGGCCATCGTCTGGCGGTGAATGAAACGGGCGTTGAGCGGCGGCGCCATCAGCCGCTCGCCATGGCCGGCATTGACCTCGATGAAATAGCCGAGGACGTTGTTGTGGCGGATCTTCAGCCCCCGCACGTCGGTTTCGGCCGCGTAGCCGGCCTGCAGCCCGGCGATGACCCGGCGGCTCTCGTCGCGAAGCTTGCGCGCCTCGTCGAGACCGTCGTGATGGCCATCGCGGACGAAGCCGCCATCGCGCTTGAGATGAGGAAGGTCGTCGGCAAGCGCCGTGGCGAGGGCTTCGGCGAGATCGCGCGGCGCGGTGGCGAGGACCCCGGCCGCGGCGACGATCGCCGCCGGCCGTTCGCCCGAGCCGATACGGCCGGCGATGCGGGCCGCGACATCGAGGCCGTCGCGGATCGCTGCGAGGTCGCGGGGGCCGCCCCGGTCGAGGGTAAGTCGCGACAGGGCGCGGGCGATATCGGGGGCGGCGGCAAGGTCCTCGCGGATCGCCTGGCGGAGGCCGGTATCGGCGAGCATGAAGGCGACGGCGTCGAGACGTTCGGCGATGACGCTTGCATCGGTCGCCGGACCTGCCAGGCGCCGGGCGAGGAGCCGGGCGCCGGCGCCGGTCACCGTCCGGTCGATCGCGGCAAGCAGGCTGCCCCGGCGGTCGCCGGAAAGCGTCACGGTCAGTTCGAGATTGGCGCGGGTCGCGGCGTCGATCAGCATGACGCCGTCGGCCGCCTCGGCGGACGGCGGCGACAGCGGCGGACGCTCGCCGATCTGGGTCTTCTCGACATAGGCGAGCGCCGCCGCCGCGGCCGAGAGCTCGGCGCGGGTGAAGCTGCCGAAGCCGTCCAGCGTCTTGACCGCGAAATAGCCGGTGAGCCGGTTTTCCGCCGTCGCACCGTCGAAGAAGGCCGGCGGCAGCGGCGTCACCGCCATCGGCAGCCCGCGCCAGAAGGCGTTCAGGTCCGGGATCGGCGAAGACCGGTTCGGCGACCAGTACCTCGCTCGGCGCGACACGGGCCAGATCGGCGGCGACGCGCGCCCCGTCGCTCGCCGCCACCCTGAACTCGCCGGTCGAGATGTCGATCCAGGCGAGCCCGAAGGCGTCGCCGCCATCGGCCCCCGCCCCGCGCTGGCGCGAGACGGCGGCGAGGTAGTTGTTGCGGCCGGCATCGAGGAGCGAATCCTCGGTGATCGTGCCCGGCGTCACCAGCCGCACGACGTCGCGGCGGACCACCGACTTGCCGCCGCGCTTCCGGGCTTCGGCCGGATCCTCGGTCTGCTCGCAGACGGCGACGCGATAGCCGAGCCCGATCAGCTTCTGCAGGTACTGGTCGGCGGCATGGACAGGGACGCCGCACATCGGGATGTCGTCGCCGGCATGCTTGCCGCGCTTGGTCAGCGTGATGCCGAGCGCGCCGCGACGCGACCTCCGCGTCGTCGAAGAACATCTCGTAGAAATCGCCCATCCGGTAAAACAGCAGGCAATCCGGATTGGCGGCCTTGATCTCGATATACTGCGCCATCATCGGCGTGACGGCGGCCGGGTTCTCGGGGGGTTCTGGCGAGCGGGTATCCATGGGGCGGGACGGTAGCAGAAGCTCACCAATGCTTCGACGGGGTCGCCACCGATGCAAACAATTCATTCACACCCATTGTCGACCAAAGTCGACGACCCGCCCGCGATGCCGACACCGCGAGTCGCGTACCGAAAACGGCCTTCGCTATCGCGATTTCAGACGTTCAGGGCTTGCTCGCAGGTGGGAGACCCTGCTGTCGGGCTCTCTGCCGGAGTGCATCCACAAGCGCAAACATTCGGCGAATTCTTTCGTTCTCCGGATCGAGTTCAAGCGCGCGGTTCCGATCATTCGTGCTCTGGTCGTCCTTCAGTCGCATATTGATCAAACTTCGCACCGCGTAGTGGTCCGCATTTCCTGGCTCAATCCGGATCGCCTCGTCCACGACATTGCGGGAGGCGCGAAATTCGCCCTGTCGGGCCAGAAGAATAGATACTGCCAGAAGATTTCGCGCCGTTTCGGGATCGAGTTCGGCAGCGCGACGAAAGTCCGTCAAGCCGCCATCCTCGTCCCCGCTTCGCGTGCGAGCATAGCCACGGTAGAACCAAGCGCTGGCCAATAAGGGATCCGCCTCTATTGCTGTGTCGAAATCAGCAATCGCTCTGGGGATGTAGGTGTCTGTTGCTTTATCGATCTCCGACTGGTCGCGCCCGAAGTCAGCCGTTACTTCCAGCCAGAAGGCCCGCAGCGACGAAATGCTTTCAGCGTCATCCCCTGCCAGGGCAAGATAGGCACCGCCACGGATCAAATGAAGCTCAGCCTTTTCCCTCGCGTCGCTCGCCGCCGAGAGGACCGCGGTGCAGGTATCGATTATCTCCTTTTCGTCGGCGGAGGAGTCGAAGGCGCACTCTCCTGCGTCGCCTTTCGCGACCCCGCCACCCAAAGTCAACACGGTTGCCAAGCATACCGCGATGATGATCCGGTGAGCCATTTCTTCCCCGTTGTGCGCTCTACTTCGGGTAAGCGTATCGAATCGCGAATGCAATCCTTACTCCACCCTTAGCTGCCAGTGACGGCTGCCGCCTCGAGGGCCTACGGCGCCGCGGAACGGACGGCAGGAAACTCCCTCACCGGCTCGCGACGATCCTACTCCGGATTCGCGAGTATCGAACTTGCCTGCCCCAGGGCTCACACGTCGGCCTTGCGAAAAGGCTCATCCCATGACCGTCCTCCGGGTCGTCTTCAGCGGTCTGTGGATGCGCTCGGCCGGCTGCTCACCGTGGTCAACATGACGCCCGCCGCGACGGATTTCAGCCGGCCAGCCATCTCCACAGGAGAAACAGCTCGGCGAGAGCGAACAGCGTGCCGAAGATCAGCTTGTTGTTGGTCGCCAGCCACTCGGGCAGAAAGATATCGAAGTTGCCGGCGCGGTTGTCGGTGTATTGCCCGGCCACGCCGGTCAGCGGGCAACGCATGCGGTTGGCCAGCAGGATGAGGCACTCGACCCAGACGAGGAGGCTCAGCCAGAAGGCCCAGTCGAGCCGCCCGAGAAGGGTCGCGATCGGGATCGCCACGATGGCGGAGGCGAAGACGGTCCACGCCAGCGGTATGGACCAGCTTGATGCGCAGGAGCGCCCGGTGCCTGCCGTCGGCGGTAGCGATTCCGTGAAGGCGCTCGCAGGATCATCGCGAGTTCAATGCCGGCACGGTTTTCGCGACCGCATTGCGCCAGCGCAATCTTGTGACAGACGGACGCCGGGGCCATATCGTCGGAATCCGGCAATTCCGCCGTGCGCGAGGTCCAACCCGATGAATCTCCTCCTCAACGTCCTCTGGGTGATCTTCGGCGGGTTGTGGATGGCGGTCGGCTGGCTGCTCGCGGCGGTGATCATGGCGATCACCATCATCGGCATTCCCTGGGCGCGCGCCGCGTTCAACATGGCGCGCTACGCCTTCCTGCCCTTCGGCTTCGCGGCGGTCGACCGCGAGGAGCATATCGGCGAGGGCGACCTCGGCACCGGGCCGCTCGGCGCGCTCGGCAATATCGTCTGGCTGGTGCTCGCCGGCTGGTGGCTGGCGCTTGGCCACCTGATCACCGCCGTCGGGCTCGCCATCACCATCATCGGCCTGCCCTTCGCCTGGGCGCATCTCAAGCTCGCCGGGCTGGCGCTCTGGCCGATCGGCAAGGTCATCGTGCCGCGCGAGATGACGACCGCAAGCTACCGCCGCCCGGTCTGACCCCGCGCGATCTGACGCCTCAAATTCATTCAATCCCGCCATTCCGTTTGTCTTTGCCGGTCCGGGTGACTATCGTCCGGCTCAATCAACAGGCGCGGCTAACGGCGCCGGGAGGACAAGAATGGCCGAGGGGAACGCTCCGGTGAAAGCAGGTCCGTCCGTCACCGACCAGGAGGCGCTGGATTTCCATAGCCGGGGCCGGCCGGGCAAGCTCGAAATCACCGCCACCAAGCCGATGGCGACGCAGCGCGACCTGTCGCTGGCCTATTCGCCGGGCGTCGCCGTGCCGGTCAAGGCCATTGCCGAGGACCCGCAGAAGGCCTTCGACTATACGACCCGCGGCAATCTCGTCGCCGTCATTTCGAACGGCACCGCCATCCTCGGCCTCGGCAATCTCGGGGCGCTCGCCTCCAAGCCGGTGATGGAGGGCAAGGCGGTGCTGTTCAAGCGCTTCGCCGATGTCGACTCCATCGATCTCGAGATCGACACCGAGGACGTCGACGCCTTCATCAATGCGGTGCGCTATCTCGGCCCCTCCTTCGGCGGCATCAACCTCGAGGACATCCGGGCGCCGGACTGCTTCATCATCGAGAGCCGTCTCCGCGAGCTGATGGACATCCCGGTCTTCCACGACGACCAGCACGGCACGGCGATCATCGCCACCGCCGGGCTGATCAACGCGCTCGACCTGACCGGCCGCGACATGGCGACCACCAAACTTGTCTGCAACGGCGCCGGCTCGGCCGGCATCGCCTGCGTCGAACTGGTCAAGGCGCTCGGCATGCGGCCGGAAAACGTCATCCTCTGCGACACCAAAGGGCCGATCTACACGGGCCGCGAGGCGGGGATGAACCAGTGGAAGTCGGCCCATGCCGTCGACACCGACGCTCGGACCCTGGCCGAGGCGCTGGACGGCGCCGACGTGCTCTTCGGCCTCTCGGCCAAGGGCGCGATCACCGCCGACATGGTGCGCTCGATGGCCGCCAACCCGATCATCTTCGCCATGGCCAATCCCGATCCGGAAATCACCCCGGAGGAGGTCGCCGAGATCCGCGACGACGCAATCATGGCGACCGGCCGCTCGGACTATCCCAACCAGGTCAACAACGTCCTCGGCTTTCCCTACATCTTCCGCGGCGCCCTCGACGTCCGCGCCACCACGATCAACGAGGCGATGAAGATCGCCGCTGCGCAAGCCCTTGCCGCGCTCGCCCGCGAGGACGTGCCCGACGAGGTCGCCGCCGCCTATCAGGGCTTCCGGCCGAAATACGGGCCGACCTACATCATCCCGGTGCCCTTCGACCCCCGGCTGATCAGCGAGATTCCGGCGGCGGTCGCCAAGGCGGCGGTCGACAGCGGCGTGGCGCGCCGCGAGATCACCGACTACGCCGCCTACAAGCTCGAACTCTCCGCCCGCCGCGACCCGATCGTCGGGACGCTGCAAAGCATCTTCCAGCGGGTGCGCCGCTCGCCGAAGCGGGTGGTCTTCGCCGAGGGCGAGGAAGAGCAGATGATCCGCGCCGCGGCGAGCTTCGTCCACAACAAGCTCGGCACCGCCATCCTGATCGGCCGCGAGGACATCGTTCGCGGCACCGCCGAGCGGGCCGGCATCGATATCCACGAAGGCATCGAGATCTACAACGCCCGCGTCTCGCGGCGAAATGCCGACTATGCCGACTATCTCTATTCGCGCCTGCAGCGGCGCGGCTATCTGTTCCGCGACTGCCAGCGGCTCGCCAATACCGACCGCAACGCCTTCGGCGCCTGCATGGTGGCGCTCGGTGACGCCGACGCCATGGTCTCCGGGGTCACCCGCAACTACGCCACCGTCCTCGACGACGTCCGCCAGGCGATCGATCCGAAGCCGGGGCACCGGATCATCGGCGTCTCGATCGTGCTCGCCCGCGGCCGCACGGTGCTGGTCGCCGATACCGCGGTGCACGAGATGCCGTCGGCGGAGGAGCTTGCCGAGATCGCCGAGGAAGCCGCCGGCGTCGCCCGCCGCCTCGGCTACGAGCCGCGCGTCGCCTTCCTCGCCTATTCGACCTTCGGCCAGCCGGAGGGCGAACGCGCCCGCAAGGTCCGCGAAGCGGTGAAGATCCTCGACAGCAGGCGGGTCGACTTCGAATATGACGGGGAGATGGCCGCCGACGTCGCGCTCAGCGCCTCGGGGATGGCGGCCTATCCCTTCTGCCGGCTGTCCGGTCCGGCCAACGTGCTGGTCATGCCGGCATGGCATTCGGCCTCGATCTCGACCAAGCTCCTCCAGGAGCTCGGCGGCTCGACCGTGATCGGGCCGCTGCTGGTCGGTTTCGACAAGCCGGTGCAGATCGTGCCGCTCGGCGCCCGCGATTCCGACATCGTCAACATGGCGGCGCTGGCGGCGTTCAAGCTGGGCGGCTGAACCGGGACTTGCCGCCACCGTCCTGTCAGCAGGCGTCATGATCGCGGAAACGTCACTTGCGCATGGCAGGCTGTCGGCTATCTTCGTTTAACTTACCGGTTAAAAAGGGAGAACGCGATGACGGCCCATGGAATGTTCCACTGGAACGAGTTGATGACCCGCGACGCCAGGCAGGCCAAGGATTTTTACGGCAAGACCCTCGGCTGGACCTTCGACGACATGCCGATGGGCCCCGACATGACCTACACCATCTTCAAGGCCGGCGACGCGATGGCCGGCGGCATGATGGAGATGTCGGGACCCGCCTTCGAGGGCGTGCCGGTGCACTGGATGGGCTACATCGCCGTCGACGACGTCGACAAGCGGCTGGAGGCCCTGAAAAAGGCCGGCGGCAGCGTGATGCGCGAACCGTGGGACGTCGAAGGCATCGGACGCATTGCCATCGTCGCGGACCCCGGCGGCGCGGCGCAGGGCTGGATGACCCCGGCCGACGGCACCAGCTGACCTACCGAACGGCGACCGGGCCCGGCCTCACGCCGGGCCCGGATTGCGGTCGTCCCAGGCGTGAAGGGCGCGCAGCGTCGGCGTCTTCTTGATCTGGTGCTCGCCCATGCGGCTGAGAAGACGGTTGAGGACGTCGACGGCGAGGCCGACATTCGGTCCCTTGTTGAGCAGCACGCATTCGGCCCGGCCGGACATCGCCGCGTCGGTCATCTCGCCGCGCGACGCCATCCCGTCCTTGACCAGATCCTCAAGCACCTGCGTCGCCCAGATCACCGGCACCTGGGCCGCCTCGCAGAGCCACATGATCTCTTCCTGCATCTCGGCAACCCGCTCGAAGCCCATTTCGACGGCAAGATCGCCGCGGGCGATCATCGCGGCGAAGGGCTGGCAGCCCGACGCCTGGACGATGATCTCCGGCAGGTTGCGGACGGCGCGCGGGGTCTCGATCTTGCCGACCAGGACGAGCCGGCGCCAGTCGGGCGTGCGGCTGGCGAGTTCGTGCTGAAGCGCGGCGACATGTTCGGCGGTCTGGACGAAGGAATAGCCGACGAGATCGGCATGGGCGACGATGAAATCGAGATCCTCGCGATCCTTGTCGGTCAGCGGATCGAGGCCGAGATCGGCGGTCGGGAAATTCAGGCCCTTTTCCGACCTGAGCTTGACGCCGCCCGAGCCTGCCGCGTTCGACCTTGACCAGAAACCCGCCATGCGCGGCGGCGCTGATCACCCCGTGCAGCTTGCCGTCGTCGATCGAGACGCGGTCGCCGATGCCGATGCGGTCGAGCACTTCCGGGGCGGTGCAGGTCATCTGGAACGGAATGTCGGGAACCGAAGGCCGGACTTCCCGGCTGAGCAGGATGGTGTCGCCGGCATAGACGCGGCTCCTGTCCTGCGGCGTCAGGACATAGCCAGTCCGGACCTTCGGGCCGGCAATATCCATCAGGATGCGGGGCCGCTGGCCGCCGCCGGTGGTCGCGGCATGGGTGTTGGCGACCATCCGCTTCCACTCCTTCGGCCCGTCATGGGCGCAGTTGATCCGGACGATCTCGGCGCCGCGGCGGGCAAGATCGGCGATGATGGCGGGATCGCCGGCATCCCCGGTGGCGAGCGTCACCATGATCCGACCGCTGCGACCGGGCGCGGCGGGACCGAAGATCTCGGCCGCATGGCGCTGGAGGCGCGCTTCGCCGCGAAAGAACTGCCGCTCCGACGGCGGCCGGCAGGGCGCCGTCACTCCGGCAAGGGCCGCGAGCGCCACCGTCACCGAATCCAGCGAGGCCAGAACCCGGCCTTCGAGCCGGCCGAGCGACGACAATCCGAGCGCCATCAACCGCCGCTGGAGCGGCCTCAGGTCATGACGCCGGACAGCCATGTAATGCGCCAGGTTCAGCGCACTCGGGGCGAAGCCGCTGCGGCCGATGCGCGGCCGCCAGCGGCGATAGATCGCCCGGCCTTCGGTCGCCACGCCACGACGCAGGGCGACCGTCTCTTCGAGCGCCTGGGAGGCTTGCTCCGCCAGTTTCGGCGCGACTGCCATGGTGGGTTCCGTTCAGGTTTGGGCCGATCCGTGGAAGCCGGCGGCGAACCCGAGTCTGACGCCATCACGTGACGTTTCATTGACATGAGGCAATTGGTGAAAAACGCCGCGATCCGGAAACGGCGCCGGCCGTTGCCGCGCGCGCCTTCAGGGTCTGGTCACCCGGCGCAGCGTCAGGTTGATTCGGCCGCCGTCCGGGAACCAGCCGCGAAGCAGCGTCGAGGTGCCGGGATAGACGCGGTCGACGCCGTGGAAGGCCATGCGCGACTCCCCGCCCAGCACCACGACGTCGCCCGAGGAAAGCCGCAGCGAGCGGGTCGGGTCCTTGCGGCTCGCGCCGCCGACGCGGAACAGGCAGGTGTCGCCGAGCGAGATCGAGACAACGGGGGCCGAGAAATCAGCCTCGTCGGCGTCCTGGTGAAGCCCCATCTTCGTCCCGGCCGCGTAGTAGTTGACGAGGCAGGCCTCCGGCGGATGCGGATAGCCGGCGACCGCGTTCCACACGTCCATCACCATGTCCGGGATCGGCGGCCAGGGATTGCCGGTCTGCGGATGGGTCGGCTGATAGCGGTAACCGCCGTCCTTGTCCGATACCCAGCCGAGCGGCCCGAGATTGGTCATCCGCACCGAGAAGGGCTTGCCGGTCCGGGGCATGGTGGGCGTGAAGAAGGGAGCAGCGGCGACCGCCGTCTTCAGCGCCGCGACGAGGTCATTCTGCCCGGCGCGGTCGAACCAGCCGGGGTGGAGACCAAACCCCGTGGCGAATTGCTTCCCGGCATCGGCCTCCGCCATCGCTTTTCTGATATCTCCTCGTTCAAGCCAATGTAAGACGTCTTACACCGCCGATCACCGCCGCGCGAGCGCGCCGGGGACTGCATTCACGCGCCACCCGGCATCGATCAAACCTTTGGGAGACGGGGCGCTTTCGGCTTTCGCGCCCGTTCCGCCTCGGGCATGGTCGCGCGTCATGAAGCGGCGCGAAGGGCGCCGACGCTGACGGGAGGTCGCCCACATGGAATCCCTCGTTCCCGGTCCTGTCGCCGCGGTCCTCGACCTGCTCGTGACGCTCTTCGTCCTGATGGTCGGGATCGGCTTCGCCGCGGTGGTGGTCATCTTCGTCATCGATGTCACCCAGCATCGCGACGCCATCCGCCGCAACTATCCGGTGGTCGGTCGCTTCCGCACCCTCTTCACCAATCTCGGCGAGTTCTTCCGCCAGTATTTCTTCGCCATGGATCGCGAGGAGATGCCGTTCAACCGGGCGGAGCGGCAGTGGGCGGCGCGTGCCGCGGCCGGCGGCGACAACACCGTCGCCTTCGGCTCGACCAAGAACCTCACCCTCGCGGGGACGCTCTACTTCGTCAATTGCCCTTTCCCGACGCTCGACACCGACCGGGCCGAAACCGAGCCGATGATCATCGGCCCGACCTGCCGGAACCCTTATGCCGCGCCCTCATTCTTCAACATTTCTGGGATGAGCTACGGCGCGCTGTCGAAACCGGCGATCCAGGCGCTGTCGCGCGGCGCCGCCATGGCGGGCTGCTGGCTCAACACCGGCGAGGGCGGGCTTGCGCCTTTCCACCTCGAGGGCAACTGCGACATCGTCTTCCAGATCGGCACGGCGAAATACGGCGTTCGCGACGGCGAGGGAAAGCTCTCGGACGAGCGGCTCGCCGCGCTTGGCCAGGACCCGCGGATCAGGATGTTCGAGATCAAGCTGTCGCAGGGCGCCAAGCCCGGCAAGGGCGGCATCCTGCCGGGGATCAAGGTTTCCGCCGAGATCGCCGCGATTCGGGGGATCCCGGCCGGCCAGGACTCGATCTCGCCGAACCGTCACCCCGATATCGGCAGCATCGGCGAATTGCTGGACCGCATCGCCCATATTCGCGAGGTCACCGGCAAGCCGGTCGGCATCAAATGCGTGATCGGCGCCTATGGCTGGCTCGATGCGGTGTTCGACGAGGTCAAGCGACGCGGCGAGGACAGCGCACCCGATTTCATCACCGTCGATTCCGGCGACGGCGGCACGGGTGCCGCACCCCTGCCGCTGATGGACAATGTCGGCCTGCCGATCCGCGAGTCGCTGCCGATGGTCGACAACATCCGCAAGCGCCACGGCATGAAGCAGCGGGTCCGGCTGATCGCGTCGGGCAAGCTGATCACGCCGTCGGCCGTCGCCGGCGCGCTCTGCGCGGGGGCGGACTTCGTCGTAGCGGCGCGGGGCTTCATGTTCGCCCTCGGCTGCATCCAGTCGCTGAAATGCAACAAGAACACCTGCCCGACCGGCATCACCACCCACAACCCGCGCCTGCAGCGCGGCCTCAACCCCGGCGACAAGGCGGTCAAGGTGGCCAATTACTGCATGAACATGAGGAAAGAGGTCGAGGTCATCGCCCATTCCTGCGGCGTCCCGGAGCCGCGGCGGCTGCGGCGCTTTCACGTCCGGGTCGTCGAGGGCGACGGTCACTCGATTCCATTCAACGAGATGTTCCCGAGCCCCGATCCCGCCGACAACGAGCCCGCCGCGGCGATCCGGGAGGGGAAGGCGGAGGCAGCGGAAAGTGAGCCGCCGCGGCTGGCAGAGGTCGCCGTGCCGGCCCGGATCTGAGACCGCCCGACTGCGCCGCGACGCGCCGGAAATATCTTCCCCATGCCTACGCGCCGCCCGAGGAATTGCTTGCCTGGACCCCGGAGACGCTGTTGCGCTGAGGCACCGTCCGCCGGCCGCGAGACGATCGCGGCCGGCGGCTTTCGCGACTATAAGCCGTCTGCCCGACGACCTAGGCCGCGAGCGTGTCCGGTCCGGGGAAGCGAAGATTGAACCGCTCGACCAGACCGGGGACGCTGTCGACCTGCATCTCGAGTGCATACCTCTCGCAAAGGTCGCCGAACGTTTCGGGCGGGATCCTGGTCACACCGCCCAGATTCACTACCTCTTCGAAGAAATGCTCGAAACCCGCCGGCGAAATGATCTCGAGAATTCGCGCCGGCGTATCACCATCGTTCCAGAAGGTGTGCCACTGGTTTCTGGGCTTGAAGATCAGGTCGCCCGGCTTGCCGATCGCCACGTCGTCGCCGAGCAGGGCCCCGACACTGCCTTCGAGGACGAAGCTGTACTCGTCCTCGCGCGTGTGCCGGTGAAGCGGCGCGGCAAGGGTGCGCGGCGCCATCGGGTGTTCGACGAGCGAGAAACGATCGCCGGCTTCGAGACCGTCGATCATGAACCGGACGCCGATGGTGCCAAGAAAGCCGGCCCTGCCGTCCCGCGGACCGATGATCCTGGGTTTGTTCGTCTGCATGATGTCTGTCCTTTGTCTTGCTGTTCGCAGTT
Organism: uncultured Alphaproteobacteria bacterium; assembly: GCA_963812275.1. Lineage (GTDB taxonomy): Bacteria > Pseudomonadota > Alphaproteobacteria > Rhizobiales > Kaistiaceae > Bauldia. The sequence continues at coordinate 344,238 of CAWEUQ010000013.1, forward strand.
GAAGGGAATGTCTCCCGCCCGTCAGGCGGCGATGGCTGGAATGGCGCCGACCTGACTGAGCAGCGACAATTCGTTGATGTGAAGCCAGGTCTCGGCGATGAGGCCGTCCTCGATGCGATAGAGCACCATCCCGTCGAAGACGACGCGGCGGCCGCTGCCTTCGACGCCGGCGAACGCGCCAGTGTGATCCACCGTGAAGCGCCACCTGACCGCGACCTTCTCCTCGTCGGCGACCATCGCCAGTGTCTCGAAGCCGACGATCGAGAAACCGGACTGGAAGCCGAGGAACCACCGCTTGTAGGTCTCCCGGCTCGTCGGATTGCCGCCGGGAAAGCCATGGGTGACCAGGTTCTCCGCAACGGTCTCGTCGATGACCTCGAAACGACCCGTGTGGGTGCCGTCGAGGAACCTGGCGACGAGGGCGCGGTTACGTTCGATTTTTCCGATGTCCGTCATTTCCATCTCCATATTTTAGTGAACATCATTGTTCACTCGATGGCGCTGGAAATAACAATCGCGGCACGCCTTGTCAAGCATTCAATGAACGATTATGTTCACTGAATGAAAAAACGCCGTTACACCCTGAAGCAAAGAGCCGAATCGCAGGAGGAAACGCGCCGCCGGATTGTCGAGGCGACGGTTGACCTGCACGAAAACGTCGGACCCCGGGATACAACGATCAGCGCAATAGCGGAGAAGGCCGGCGTTCAGCGGCTGACCGTCTACCGGCACTTCCCCGACGAGACCGAGTTGTTCAAGGCCTGCACGGCCCATTGGCTCGCCCTGAACGCCCCGCCCGAACCGGCATCATGGTCTGACCGGGGTGGGCTCGACCGTGTCAGGCAAGCTGTGTCGAGCCTCGGTCACTACTACCGGGGGACGGCGCGCATGTGGGCGGCATCGTATCGGGACGAGCCGGAGGTTCCGGCCCTCCGGGAGCCGATGCGACTGTTCCGCGATTACCTCGCGGCCATCGCGGAGGATCTCGCCACCCACCTCGAGCCGGAGTTGGAGCCGACCGCATCGCGCCGCGCCACGCTATCGCACGCCGTCGGATTTTCCACCTGGCGGTCCCTCGCCGAACTGGGGCTCGACGATGACGCAATCGCCGATCTCGTCTGCGTCTGGCTCAGCGGAAGTCATGAATTTCGGTGATTATAAGCCGGCTGTTGGGCCAACCGCGATCATGGCTCGCACCCTTGATCGCCGGGGGATCAATGGCCGGGATGGTTGGCGCACGGCCGGTCAGCCCCGTCCGGCCGAGGACGGCGCCGTCCGCCGAACCAGATAACGGGCGAAGTAGATCCCCCGTACCGGCAGCGGCAGGAGCAGGGCGAAGGAGGCGCGACTTCCGTAGGCCGAGGCGACAGCGCCGATCGGCGACGGCGAGACCAGACCGAGGATCGTCTGAAAGCGTCGCCAGGGCCGCGACGTTTTCCGAAGAGGGGCGATCGCCGAGCCGGGCCGCCGCGATCCGCGAAGGCCAGGCGGAAGACCGGGCGCGCGGGCCCAGGCCGCCAGCCGAGGTCGCGGTGCCGGCCCAGGTCTGATCGGCTAAGACGCGCAGCCGACCGCCTGCGGCCGGGCTTTGCCGAAATTCGGATAGTAATATTTGTACAATCCCTGGAAGAGGCGCCGGAGCGGGCCGGTCTCGACGTCACGGTCGATCAGGGCGGAAATGTAATCCGGCTGCCGGTAATAGATGGCGTAATTCAAGGCCCCCTCGCCATAGGCGTTCAGCGCGTTGATATCCGCGCCGTGCGCGACCAGGCCGCGAAAGAAGCTCGGTCGCTCCTCCTGGATCGCCACCATCAGCGGCGTCAGCTTCGCCCCCGACCGGTTGTTGATGTCGGCGCCGGCGTCCAACAGCGCCTCGGCGACAGCCCATCCCGCCCGGCAGCTCCGCGCCGCCGCCGACAGGGCGCTGTAGCCCTGGTTGTTGATCCAGTTCGGATCGGCGCCCGCCTCCAACAGCGCCGAAACCATGGCGCGATTGCCGCGAATCGCCGCCAGCATCAGCGCCGAGGTGTCATAGACGGGAAAGATCTGGTTGGGGTCGGCGCCGCCAGCGAGCGCCGATCGGACCTCGGCAACGTCGCCGGACCGGATCGCCGGTTCGAGCGAAACGGCGGCCGCCTGACTGGCAACCGGCAGTCCGACCAGCAGGACTGCGTAGAGGAACATGGATCTGATCGAGACCGACATAGGACCCTCCCATGAATATCACGAAGTCAGTTGCATTTCACAACTCACTATTCCATATCTTGGCGTCGACGGCAACCCGCACGCGCGAATCGCGAGGCAAGCCCATGACGACTCCCCCCGCGCCCGTGGGTCCTGGTGAATGATCGGCGATCCCTACCGGTCGGACTGCCCGATCGCTTCCTCGCTCGACGTGCTCGGCGACAAGTGGACGCTGGTGATCATTCGCGACATGGCGTTCGGCAAGTCGCGATTCTCCGAATTCCTCGGCTCCGGCGAGGGCATCAAGCGCAACATCCTCGCCGACCGGCTGAAGCGGATGGAGGCGGGAGGCCTGATCCGCAAGGAACTTTACCAGTCGCGCCCCGATCGCTACGAATACCGCCTCACCCGGATGGGCGCGGACCTCCTGCCGGCAATCCAGCATCTGGCCGTGTGGGGGCGCAAATACCTGCCCCATGTCTATGCGCCACCCGAGGAGCTGCTTGCCTGGACACCGGAGACGCTGCTTGGCTGAACCGAGCGCCCTGCCACAAAGCCGACACGAACCGATAGGCAAACTCCGGCCAAGCGACACACCGACCCTAGCCGCACGGGTGCCGTTGCCGCCGCGCAACCCGGAAATTCACGTCCGCTCCCGGAACGATCCCAGCGCCGCAGCGTCCTCCCCTAAAAGGCTCTCCACCATGCGTCACCCGCGAACCACTGTTGCGTTGCTTGTCCTGTTCACCGCCGCGCTGTCCGCGGCGGCGACGCGAGCCGAGACGCCGCTGCCCGAAGGGCTGACGAAACCGAATATCGTCTTCGTCCTCACCGACGACCTGGCGATCAACCTCCTGCCCTACATGCCGAACGTCCAGGCGATGCAGAAGGACGGCGCAACCTTCTCCCGCTACTTCGTCACCAATTCGCTCTGCTGCCCGTCGCGCGCCACGATCTTCACCGGCCAGTTTCCGCACAACACCGGCGTGGTCAGCAACGATCTGCCGGACGGCGGCTATGAGGTCTTCAACCAGCGCGGCAACGAGGCCGAGACCTTCGCGCTCGCCCTGCAGGGCCAGGGCTACCGGACCGCGATGATGGGCAAGTATCTGAACGGCTACCGGCCCAAGACAAATCCACCCGCGTCGGGCTGGGACGAGTGGGACGTCGCCGGCGGCGGTTACGACGAATTCAACTACGAGCTGAACGAGAACGGCAAGTCTGTCCGCCATCGCCACGACCCGGCCGACTACCTGACCGACGTCCTCGCGGTGAAGGCGGACCAGTTCATCCGCCAGTCCGCCGGCGGGCCGTTCTTCCTCGAGGTCGCGACCTTTGCCCCCCATGGCCCCTACGTCCCCGCCCCGCGGGACGCCGACGCATTTCCGGATCTCAAGGCGCCACGGACACCCGCCTACGGAGCCGACCCCGACGCCAATGCGCCAAGCTGGCTCAAGGCGATTCCCGCGCTGCGGCCCAAGGATGTGACAAAGCTCGACCACATCTTCCGCCTGAGGGCCCAGTCGGTGCGTTCGGTCGACAAGATGGTCGGCGAAATCCGCGCGACGCTCGACGCCCTCGGCATCGCCGACAAGACCTATGTCGTGTTCAGTTCGGACAACGGCTTCCACATCGGCGAATACCGGCTGCGGCCGGGTAAGATGACGGCCTACGACACCGATATCCAGGTGCCGCTCATCGTCGTCGGGCCCGGAGTCGCGACGGGAAAGGTCATCGACGAGATCACCGAGAATATCGACCTCTGCCCCACCTTCACCGATCTCGGCGGCAATGCCGGGGCGACGAAACCCGACGGGCGTAGCCTGGTGCCGCTGCTCCTCGGAGCGCCGACCGCGGACTGGCGGCAGGCGGCGCTCATCGAGCACCACCGGCCGGACGACTTCGCTCCCGGCGACCCGGACGCGCCATCCTCTTTTGCCGCCAACCCGATCAGCTACGAAGCGCTGCGCACCACCGACGCCCTCTACGTCGAATACGAGAACGGCGAGGTCAACCTCTACGACCTCCCCAGCGATCCCTACGAATTGCGGAACGTCGCCCCGAGCACGCCGAAAGACGTGCTCGACAAATACAGCGCGGCGCTGGCCGCGATGAAGACCTGCGCCGGCGGCGCCTGCTCGCCGGAGATGCCGACCGACTGATCCGGCCGCGATCCCGCGGCCGTGGGTCAACTCTCCCTCGCGCGGAGGTAGCGGGCGAAATAAAGCGAGATGAGCGGCAGGGGCAGGAACAGGGCAAAGGTGGTCTTTATGCCGAACTCGGCGGCGGCCGCGCCGATCAACGGCGGCGAAATCAGCCAGAGGACGGTCTGCAGCGAGAGCAGCGCCGCGACATTCGCCGAGGAGGGCCGGTCGCCGAGCTGCGCGGCAGCCGAGTTCGCCTGCGGCTGCGCGGTGCTGATGCCGAGGCCAATGAGCGCGAAGCCAACCAGGGTGACCGGAACCGGCGGATCGGCCGCGACCACGGCGAGGCCAACCAGGGTGGTTGCCGTGAGGGCCCGCGCAACCCCGACCGGACCGAAGCGGTCGATCAGCCTGTCGGCGGCCAGCCGGCCGATGACCTGGAACGCCAGGATCAGGGGCAGGACGAATGTGTCGAGCCACCTTGCCGGGTCATCCACGTCGCGGAGATAGATGACCCCCCAGTTGCGCGTCGCCCCTTCGAGCCACATGCCCGATATCCCGAACCCCATGATCAGCAGGATGGCGACGGTCGGCCGTGCGAAGGAGCGTCCCTCGTCGAGGTCGTGATAGCGCGGCGGTGACGGTGCCATCCGCCGAACGATGACCAGGCCGACCGTCGACAGCAGGGCAAAGACACCGGCGAAGTGCCAGGCTGGGGGGATCCCGATCGCGACGGCTCCGGTTCCGGCAAGGCCTGCGACGGCGAATCCGAGCGCCCAGCTCGCATGACAGCGGTTCATGATGCGGCGCCCGTCCGCAGCCTCGATGCGGTCGGCTTCCACGTTCATGGCGACATTGACGGCAGCCAGAGCCGCACCCTGGATCAGGAGCAGCAGAAAGAAGGACACGCCGCCGGATGCCAGCAGCGCAGTGAGCATCGGTCCCGCGGCGGCCAGCGGTAGAGCGACCGAAAGAACATTGCGGACGCCGGCTTCCTCGATCGGTCGACTGGCCATCTGGCAGCCGAAGAACATGCCGATCGGCAGACCGCTGAGGGCAAGCCCGAGCGATCCGTCGCCGAGGCCTGTCGCAGCCTGCAGGTCCGCAAGCCGCGAAAAGAACGTGCCATCGACGACACCGTGAAACGCGAAGATCGCCACGATTGTCAGACGACGCGTGTCCTTGAAGAAAGACGACACTGGTGACCCCTGACAAAGGTGGAATGGGTCCGCAACGGGTGGGCGGAACTGTCGTTTTAAATTCAGGCGAGCCTCGAACTATACGCCCTCCATACGCCAACAGCCGGCCGAAGTCCCGGTCGTCCGCGGGCGCGGGGACTGCTGTCGTCACCGTGGAACGCTACTCGGCCGGGTGCAGCTATGCCCGCGGCGCGAGATAGCGGGCGAAGTAGATTGCCATGATCGGCAGCGGCAGGAGCAGTGCGAACGAGGCGCGAATCCCGAAGGCCGAGGCGACGGCGCCGATCACCGGCGGGGAGGCCAGGCCGAGGATCGTCTGCAGCGTCGCCAGCGCCGCCAGGTTCTCCGACGAGGGGCGGTCGCCGAGCCGGGCGGCGGCCGACAGCGCCTGGGGTTGGGCGGTGCTGATGCCAAGCCCGATCAGGGCGAAACCGGCGAGCGATGCCGCAACCGATCCCGACGCGACCACCAGCAGCAGCCCGACCAGGGCAATCGCCGTCAGAACCCGGGCGACAACCACCGGGCCATAGCGTTCGATCAGCGAATCGGCCGAGAGCCGGCCGACGACCTGGAAGACGATGATCGCCGGCAGCGTCAGGGTCGCCACCCATTCTGCCGGGTTGTAGACATCGCGAAGAAAGATGACCGACCAGTTGCGCGTCGTGCCGTCGAGCCACATGCCGGAGATGGCGAAACCCATGATGAGGAAGACGCCCACCGTCGGGCGTGCGAAGCGGCGACGGAGCGCTTCGCCGCGATGGGCGCGCGGTGCGGCCGGCCGCATCGGCAGGACGGTGGCGAGGGCGACTCCCCCGACCACCACAAAGACGACGGCGAAATGCCCGGCCGGCGGAATCCGGAGGGCGACGGCGGCGGTTCCGGCCAGGGTCGCGGCCAGGAAGCCGACCGCCCACAGCGCGTGACAGCGATTGAGGAGCCTTCGGCCGTCGGCCGCCTCGATGCGATCGGCCTCGACATTCATGGAGATGTTGCAGAACGCCAGCCCCAGGCCCAGCAGCGCCAGCAGGAGAAACAGCGACACCGCGCCATCGGCGAGCAGCGCCGCCAGCAGGGGCCCGGCGGCGAAGACCGGGAGCGCGACCAGCAGCAATCGGCGAACGCCGTAGGTCTCGATGGCCCGGCTCACCAGAAGCGAGCCGGTGAAGATACCCGCAGACATGCCGATCAATGCGAGACCGAGCCGCGCCTCGGTCAGGCCGATGCTCCGCTGGAGATCGGCGAGGCGGGAAAAGAAGCTGCCGACCACGACCCCGTGCAGGACGAAGACGACAACGATGGCGAGACGGCGGTTGTCGCTGAACACAGGCGGAGGGCCCCGGAACGGTGATGGAATTGAGGGAAAGGAGCCCGCCGCCCGGGTCAGGCGACGAGGGGGATCAGTACCCCGGGAAGACCTCCCGCGGCACCGGGTGATAGTTTCCCCATTCGACCCATGGCACGTCGGTGGCGCCGAGGCTGTATTCGTAGACAAGCCAGCCGGCCGGCGTTTCGCGCAGCAGCGCCGAGACCTCATCGTCAAAGGCGCCGGCGTCGACGGCGGCCTGATAGCGGGTATAGACATAATAGATCGGTCCGCCACCGGGCCGCTGCGGCGTCACCAGCGCGAAGGCCCATTCGCCGACGACCCGCAGGTCATGAACGACGAACTCGACCGGCTTGCCGACTTCCGCCTCGACCATCGGCCGCAAACCGTCGAGAATGGCGGCGCGGAGCGGCGAACCGCGCGGCGGCGTCGTCGCCTGGGCACCCGCGGTGGTCGCCGTGGCCACCAGCATTATGGCCGCGATCAGGGCAGCTCCGATGCGAACCGAGGCACCAAAAGGCAAGATTCGACCGGACATCGCCGTTCCCCGCATTGACACGCCGCTTGCGGCCCTTCAACGCTCTACTTATATACGCCGAGAACCCGCGCGTCCCAAGGGAATCACCCCCTGCCGGCTCGCGCGAATCACGCCAGGGGACCGGACTGCCGTCGGAATCGGGCGAAGCCCAGCCGAGGGTCGGGGGCCTCAAGAGGACCCGGCCGGTCTGCCGAAAGGAGATGGGAAGTATGGCTAAAGTTATTGGAATCGATCTCGGCACGACAAATTCGTGCGTCGCCGTCATGGACGGCAAGGATGCCAAGGTCATCGAGAATTCCGAGGGAGCGCGGACGACCCCTTCGATGGTGGCGTTCACCGGCGACGGCGAACGCCTTGTCGGCCAGCCGGCCAAGCGCCAGGCGGTCACCAATCCGGAAAATACGATCTTTGCGGTCAAGCGCCTGATCGGGCGCCGTTTCGACGATCCGACCGTCGAGAAGGACAAGAAGCTCGTCCCCTACCACATCGTCAAGGGCGGCAATGGCGACGCTTGGGTCGAGGCGGACGGCAAGCCGAATTCGCCGTCGCAGATTTCCGCATTCATTCTCCAGAAGATGAAAGAGACCGCCGAAGCCTTCCTCGGCTCGAAGGTCGAACAGGCGGTCATCACCGTTCCGGCCTATTTCAACGACGCCCAGCGCCAGGCGACCAAGGACGCCGGCAAGATCGCCGGCCTCGAGGTGCTGCGCATCATCAACGAGCCGACGGCCGCGGCACTCGCTTACGGCCTCGACAAGAAGGAAGGCCAGACCATCGCGGTCTATGACCTCGGCGGCGGCACTTTCGACGTCTCGATCCTCGAGATCGGCGACGGCGTCTTCGAGGTGAAGTCGACCAACGGCGACACCTTCCTCGGCGGCGAGGACTTCGACATGCGGCTCGTCAACTATCTCGCCGACGAGTTCAAGAAGGAGCAGGGCATCGACCTGCGCGGCGACAAGCTCGCCCTGCAGCGGCTGAAGGAAGCCGCGGAGAAGGCCAAGATCGAGCTTTCCTCGGCGACCCAGACCGAAGTCAACCTGCCCTTCATCACCGCCGATGCCTCGGGGCCGAAGCATCTGACGATGAAGCTGACCCGGGCGAAGTTCGAGGCTTTGGTCGACGATCTGATCCAGCGGACGATCGGCCCCTGCAAGGCGGCCCTCAAGGACGCCGGCCTGACCGCCGGCGAAATCCAGGAGGTCGTTCTGGTCGGCGGCATGACCCGCATGCCCAAGGTCCAGGAAGTCGTGAAGCAGTTCTTCGGACGGGAGCCCCACAAGGGCGTCAATCCGGACGAGGTCGTCGCCATCGGCGCCGCCATCCAGGCCGGCGTCCTGCAGGGCGACGTCAAGGACGTGCTGCTGCTCGACGTGACGCCGCTGTCGCTCGGCATCGAGACGCTGGGCGGTGTCTTCACCCGGCTGATCGATCGCAACACCACCATCCCGACCAAGAAGAGCCAGGTCTTCTCGACCGCCGAGGACAGCCAGAATGCGGTGACGATCCGCGTCTTCCAGGGCGAGCGCGAAATGGCGGCGGACAACAAGGTACTCGGCCAGTTCGACCTGGTCGGCATTCCGCCGGCGCCGCGTGGCGTGCCGCAGATCGAGGTCACGTTCGACATCGACGCCAACGGCATCGTCAACGTCTCGGCCAAGGACAAGGGCACCGGCAAGGAGCAGCAGATCCGCATCCAGGCGTCGGGCGGCCTGTCCGACACCGATATCGACCAGATGGTCAAGGACGCGGAGGCGCATGCCGACGAGGACAAGAAGCGCCGCGCCCTGATCGAGGCGAAGAACCACGGCGAGGCATTGGTCCATTCGACCGAGAAGACGCTGGTCGACTATGCCGACAAGGTTTCCGACGCCGACAAGTCGGCGATCGAGGCGGCGATCGCGGAGCTGAAGACCGCGATGGAAGGCGAGGATGTCGCCGACATCGAAGCCAAGACCAACGCGGTCGCCCAGGCTTCGATGAAGCTTGGCGAGGCGATGTACAAGGAGAGCGCCGCAGGCGAAGCCGGTGATGCCGGCGACACCGAAGGTGGCCCGGGCAACGACGACGTGGTCGACGCCGACTTCGAGGAAGTCAGCGACGACGACCAGCAGAAGTCGGCCTGACGACGGAGCACAGCGATGGCCCGCACCCGGGGAAGCGCGACATGGCGTTTTCGGGGTGCGGGCTTTGCTTTTTATTGGCGGCCAGGGTCGGATCAATTCCGGGCAGCCTACCGGGGCTGAATAAGAACGAATGGAAAAGCGGGATTTTTACGAGGTTCTGGGGGTAACGCAGACTTGCAACGACGGCGAACTCAAGACCGCCTACCGCAAGCTCGCCATGCAATTCCACCCGGACCGCAACGCCGGCGACCCGTCGGCCGAGACGAAATTCAAGGAAGTCAACGAAGCCTACGAGGCGCTGCGCCACCCGCAGAAGCGCGCCGCCTATGACCGTTTCGGCCACGCCGCCTTCGAGAATGGCGGCAACGGCGCGGCGGGGTTTCCACGCCGATTTCGCCTCGTCGATGTCGAGCGTCTTCGACGATATCTTCGGCGACTTCATGGGCGGCGGACGCCGCGGCAACAGCCGGTCCGGTCGCGAGCGCGGCTCGGATCTCCGCTACAACATGGAGATCACGCTCGAGGAGGCCTATGCCGGCAAGACCGCCGAGATCGAAGTCGACGCCAAGGTCACCTGCTCCACCTGCTCCGGCTCGGGATCGCGGCCGGGCTCCAGCCCGAAGGTCTGTTCGACCTGCGAGGGCCACGGCCGGGTCCGTGCCGCCCAGGGCTTCTTCTCGATCGAGCGGACCTGCCCGACCTGCCACGGACGCGGCGAGGTGATCGCCGATCCCTGCCCGGAATGTTCCGGCTCGGGGCGCACGACCGAGGAGCGCAAGCTCAGCGTCAACATTCCCGCCGGCATCGAGGACGGCACCCGCATTCGCCTCGCCAACGAGGGCGAGGCGGGGCTGCGCGGCGGCCCGGCCGGCGACCTCTATATCTTCCTGTCGATCCGGCCGCATGAATTCTTCCAGCGCGACGGCGCCGACATCTTCTGCCGGGTCCCGATCTCGGTGACCACGGCCGCGCTCGGCGGCGAATTCGAAGTGCCGACCATCGACGGCGGCAAGACCCGGGTGCGGGTTCCCGACGGCGCGCAGACCGGCAAGCAGTTCCGGCTGAAGAACAAGGGCATGCCGGTGATGCGCACGTCCAAGGTCGGCGACATGTATATTCAGGTCGTGGTCGAGACGCCCTGCAACCTGTCGCGGCGGCAGCGCGAGTTGCTCGAGGAATTCGAGAAGGCGTCGTCGGCCGAGACCCACCCCGAATCGACGGGTTTCCTCGCTCGCGTCCGCGACTTCTTCAGCGCCTGAATCCTGCGGAAGCAGGGAAAGCCCGGTATTCGATGCGCGATCAAATCCGCTTCCTGAAAGGCCTCGCCGCGCGGCCACGCATTACCGGGGCGATCGCCCCGTCCGGCCCGGCGCTGGCACGGCGGATGGCGAGCCATGTCGATCCGCAGGGCGATCTGCCGGTCATCGAACTCGGTCCCGGCACCGGTGTCGTCACCAAGGCGCTGATCGAACGGGGGGTTGCGCCGGAGCGCATCATCGCCATCGAATACAGCCCGGATTTCTGCCAGCTGCTGGCGGAACGCTTCCCGGCGATCACGATCATCCGCGGTGACGCCTATGACCTCGACGGCTCGCTCGATGGGCGGGCGGCGCGCGTCGCCCATATCGTCTCGAGCCTGCCGCTGGTGGCGCGGCCACTCGACGACCGGGTCAGGCTGATCGAGGCCGGCCTCGCCCGCATGGAGCGCGGCACGCCGTTCATCCAGTTCTCCTACACGTTCAAGGGGCCGATCCATCCGGTCCCGAACAGCTTCACCGCCGAGGCATCGAGCTGGATCTGGAGCAACATGCCGCCGGCCCGGGTCTGGCTGTTCCGCAAGGCCTGAATCGGCCGCGGGCCTCTGCGAAGGGCGGCAGGGGCAGTCTGGTTGGTGACTGGCGGGGATCGCAGGCCCTCTGCGGCGTCATCTCGACCTTTGCAACCCGAACCGAATGTCTCATAACCAAGCTGAGGCCGGTGACGGTCGAAGGCAAATCGCGAGAACGTCGAGACGGATGAAATATCCGATCGTCTTTACAATGGCGAAAGTCGGCACCCGGGCTCTTGCCCAGGGTATCCGTGACGCCGGGTTCCCTTGCCCCGAAGTTCATACGCTTGGACGCGAAGCGATGCTGGCCCAGGTGAAGCCCGCGGTCGACGCCGGAGAATTGCCGTCGGACCAACTCATCGAGACGATGGCGCTGAAGCGCAGGCTCGACGGGAAATCGATCAAGAGACCCTTCTATATCACAGCGGTCAGGGACCCGATCGCCCGTAACATCTCGGCGTTCTTTCAAAACCACAAACAGAACCTGCCTGCGATCGACGTCCGGAATTCCGACGTCGATACCGCACATCGCGCGTTCGAGATCTTCATAAGGACCTATCCGCACCACTTGCCGCTCAACTGGCTGGATTCCAACGTGCTGCCACAGACGGGCATCGACGTGTATCAGGCGCCGTTCGATCCGAATAAGCGATACGTGCGATGCGGGCGCGTCCTCCTTTTTCGGATCGACTGTCCGGACGCCGTGAAGGGCGCCGTGCTCTCGGAGACGCTCGGCAGGCAGATCACCATCGGGCGGACCAACGAGAGCGCAGACAAGCGATATTCCGGCCTCTATGAGAAAGTGAAGGAGATAGCGTTCTTCGACGAAGCCTTTCTCGACCGCATATACGGATCACGATACGTCCGCCATTTCTGGACCGACGAAGAAATCGAGGCATTCCGTCAATCCTGGCTTTCGCCCGCCGGTCGAAGCTGACGCCCCGCATTCGACATTGCCGCGCGCCGCACTAGATTCGGTGGGCCGCTCCCATCAAGAGTCCGTACCCTCCATGGCGCCCACCAAGATTCTCGTCTTCGCCGGCTCGATCCGCACCGGCTCGCTTTCGACCAAACTGGCGGCCCTTGCCGCCAAGGAGCTGGCGCTGGCCGATGCCGACGTCACCCGGATATCGCTCGCCGACTACGAGATGCCGATCTTCGACGGCGACCTCGAGAAGGAGAAGGGCATCCCGGAGAATGCCGTCAAACTCGCCAAGCTGATCGCCGCCCATCAGGGTGTCTTCATCGCAACGCCGGAATACAACAATTCCGTCCCGCCCCTCCTCAAGAACACCATCGACTGGGTGAGCCGCGTCGAATCGACCGGTGCCACCGCCTACCGGAACCGCGTCTACGCGATCGGCAGTTCCTCCGACGGGATGATCGGCGGCGCCCGGGCCCTGATCGACTGCCGCAAAATCGTCCAGACCGCCCTCGGCGCCATCCTCATCCCGGCCAAGATCGAGGTGAGCCGGGCGCAGGACGCCTTCGACGAAACCGGAGAGCTGACCGTCGAGCCGGTCTCGAAGCTCCTCAAGCGCGTCTGCCGGCAGCTCGTCGATCTCTCGGCGCGGCTGGCGGATTAGCGACGGCGGCGCTTGACCTCGTCCCAGCTTTGGCTAAACCACAAGCCTTGATGCAACCGATTCCCGCCAGAGACCGCCTGATCGTCGCCCTTGACTTGCCCGACGTGGCGAAGGCCGAGGCGCTGGTCACCGGGCTCGGCGATAGCGTCACCTTCTACAAGGTCGGCCTGCAGCTCATCTATGCCGGCGGCATCGATTTCGCCCGTAATCTCGTGGTGGCCGGCAAGCAGGTCTTCCTCGACGCCAAGCTCCTCGACATCGACAACACGGTCCACCATGCGGTGGAGAATATCGTCAAGCTCGGTGTCACCTTCCTCACCGTCCACGCCTACCCGAAGGCGATGCGCGCCGCCGTCGAAGCGCGCGGCGACGCGCCGCTGAAGCTCCTCGCCGTCACGGTGCTGACCTCGATGGACGACAGCGACCTCGTCGAGGCCGGCTACGTCACCACCGCCGCCGATCTCGTCGCCGCCCGCGCCGGCTTCGCCCGCGATATCGGCATGGACGGCATCGTCTCCTCTCCGGCCGAAGCCGCTGCCGTGCGGCGGATTGTCGGCCCGGGCATCGCCCTCGTCACGCCGGGTATCCGCCCGGCCGGCGCCGATGTCGGCGACCAGAGGCGCGTCGCCACGGCGGAAGCGGCGATCCGGGCCGGCGCGGATTATCTGGTGGTCGGCCGGCCTATCAATGCCGCCGCCGACCCGAAAGTGGCGGCGGACGCCATCGTCGCCGAGATCGAAGCAGGGCTTACCGCCAGGGAGGAAGCATGAGCAAGGGTTACTGGATCGTCCGCGTCGATGTCCACGATCCGGAGGGCTACAAGAAATATCTCGCCGCCAATGCCGCCGCCTTCAGGAAATACGGCGGCCGGTTCCTGGTCCGCGGCGGCCAGTTCGCGACCCATTCGGGGACCTCGCGCGAGCGCAATGTCGTCCTCGAATTCAAGGACTATGAGACGGCGCTCGCCTGCTACCATTCGGACGAATACAAATACGCCATCGCCGAGCGCGGCGATTCTGCGACCCTCGACCTGGTCATCGTCGAAGGCTATGACGGTCCCCAGCCGGCGGACGGCTAGGCGACAAGAGGCACTCCCATGGACGATATGAAGCTCGTCGTTGTCGGCGCGGCCGGACGTATGGGGCGAACCCTGATCCGGGTGATCGCCGAAACGCCGGGCGCGGTGCTGGCCGGCGCGATCGAACGCGAAGGCGCGCCCGAACTCGGCAGTGACGCCGGCGTCCTCGCCGGTCTCGGACCGAACGGCGTCGCCGTCACCGACGATCCCCTGCCGGTCTTCGCCAAGGCCGATGGCGTCCTCGATTTCACCATTCCCGCGGCGACCATCCAGTTCTCCGAGCTCGCCGCCCAGGCCCGCATCGTCCACGTCATCGGTACCACCGGCATCGGCCCGGAGGACGAGGCGAAGATCGTCGCCGCGGCCCGTCACGCGCCGGTGATCAAGTCGGGCAACATGAGCCTCGGCGTCAATCTCCTCGCCGTCCTCGTCCGCGAGGCGGCGAAGGCGCTCGACGACGATTTCGACATCGAGATCCTCGAGATGCACCACCGCCACAAGGTCGACGCCCCGTCCGGAACCGCGCTGCTCCTTGGCAAAGCCGCGGCCGAGGGGCGCGGCATCGACCTCGCCCAGCATTCGGTGCGGGTTCGCGACGGCCATACCGGCGCCCGCGAGCGCGGCGACATCGGCTTCGCGACCCTGCGTGGCGGCTCGGTGGTCGGCGAGCATAGCGTTATCCTTGCCGGCGAGGGCGAGACGATCGAACTGACCCACAAGGCTGCCGACCGGGCGATCTTCGCGCGCGGCGCGGTCAAGGCGGCCTTATGGGGCCGCGAGAAGAAGCCCGGCCTCTATTCGATGGCCGATGTCCTCGGGCTCGGGGAAGGGTCGTGAAAACCGCCGCCGCCCTGCTCGGGCTCCTGCTTCTCGGCGCGACTGCGTCCGGGTCGGCCCGGGCGGAGGACTATCCCTATAGCGGCTTCTTCGTCGCCGGACTGCCCGACGAGGCGCCGGCCGATTCGCAGCTCGCCTGCGCCAGCGGATTCTTCCGTCAGGGCCCTGATGGCTCGTTCGTCAATTACCACATCGACCCAGCCGCCTACGACCGGGACGGAACCATCCGCTATCTTCAATACGGCCGCGGGCAGTGCACCCTGCTCGACGGCGGCCGGATCGAATCCTGCCTGATGGCGTTCAGCACGGACGCCTCCGAGATCGGCGTAGCCTATATCAACGACCTCCGTTCGATCGGAGCGGATACGATCGTCGTAGGCTTCTACGACGACGTCGAAAGTGCCCGGGCGTCGCTTGCCGGCACCGGACCCCAGACCGAGGATTCGCTCTTCATCCGCTGCGCCGGTTTCAGCGACGAAACGGTCGGCCCGGCGTTGACGAGCGAGGTCAGCCGTCTCAGCCTCGACGATCGGGACGCTCTTCTGTCGCCGGACCTCGACACCGCAACAAGGGCCCGGCTGACGGCGATCCTCGATCAACTGCTCCATAAACCCTAGCCGCGAAGGACCGCGACCAAATCATGGATCGACTGCTGGTGCTCGTCCGTCACGGACAGAGCGAATGGAACCTCAAGAACCTCTTCACCGGCTGGCGCGACGTCGACCTCTCCGAGCAGGGCGTCGAAGAGGCGAAGGCGGCCGGCCAGCGGCTCAAGGCCGAAAATCTCAAATTCGGCGTCTGCTTCACCTCGGCGCTCCTGCGGGCCCAGCGGACGCTCGACCTGATGCTCGCCGAGCTTGGCCAGACCGGCCTGCCCATCACCCGCGACCAGGCGCTGAACGAGCGCGACTATGGCGAGCTCTCCGGGCTCAACAAGGACGACGCCCGCGCCAAATGGGGCGAGGAACAGGTCCACATCTGGCGGCGCTCCTATGCGACGCAGCCGCCCGGCGGCGAGTCGCTCCGCGATACCGGCGCCCGGGTCTGGCCCTACTATTTGCATCTGATCCAGCCGCATGTGATGCGCGGCGAGGGCGTGCTGATCGCCGCCCACGGCAATTCGCTCCGCGCCCTGATCATGGCGCTCGACGGCCTGACGCCGGACGAGGTCGTCAAGCTCGAACTGCCGACCGGCCTGCCGATCCTCTACCGGCTCAACGCCGACACCACGGTCGCCGAGAAGCGGGAGCTGGCGGGGTAACCTACAGTCAGGATCCATTGAGCTGGACGAACACCTAGAGGCCTACGACCCAGTCTCTTATCGATAGCGCGGCCTCGCCGGCGGTCATGTTCGTCGTATCGAGTTCGAGCAGATGATCCGCATCCCGTCCGATCAGAAGCTTTGCTTGCGAATGGTTCCTGCGAGCCATTTCCGGGTCGCGCGGCTTGAGCTGCAGGTCCCGGTCTTCGGACTGGATGCGGCGCATGTTTTCCTCAAGCGCACAGAGGACATGCACGACGAGAAGCGGCGGATGGCCCTCTCCCAAAGCAACAATCCTGCTCCATTCCGCATCTCCCCACTCGCCGTCTCCCGCGAGAACCGTTGTCAGGACAACCGGTTGCCTGGGCGGAAGCTTCAGGATCAGGTCATGCGCTATGGCCTCGATGCGCTCGACGGTCTCCCTGAACTCGGGAGATCTGAACTCCGTCAGGGCGAAGGCGACATTGTAGATGGAATGAATGTCGAGCAGTCGTCCGTCCACGAGTCGGGCCAGCTCGCGGCCGATGCTGAGCTTGCCGACCCCTGGATAGCCATTCAAAACGATAATCATCTCGGTCCAATCCCTGGACCAGGATATCCGATCCCGAGCTCAATGTGGGCGGCCCGTCACCGACGTCCACGTTTGATGTCCGCAGGGGTCGCCGCCTTCCGCTCGGCCAGCGCGCGCTTCTAGTCCTGCGTCGACACCCCCGCCTCCCAGCCGAGGATGGCGCGCTTGCGGGTGAGGCCCCAGTGGTAGCCGCAGAAGTCGCCGCCCTTGCCGAGCACCCGGTGGCAGGGCACGACGAAGGAGATCGGGTTCTTGCCGACCGCCGAACCGACCGCCCGCGCCGCCTTCGGCTTGCCGAGATGGGCGGCGATATCGGAATAGGTGGTCGCCTTGCCGAACGGCACCTTCAGCAGCGTCTCCCAGACCCGCAATTCGAAATCCGAACCGATCATCACGATCCGGAGCGGCCGGTCGGGCCGCCAGGTCTCCGGGTCGAAGATGCGCGACACATAGGGCGCGGTCGCCACCGCATCCTCGACGTAATGCGCGTTCGGCCAGCGTGCCTGCATGTCGGCAAGCGCCGTCCGCTCCTCGCCCGGATCGGCGAAGGCGACGCCGGCGAGCCCACGGTCGGTGACCATGATCAGCGACTGGCCGAAGGGCGAGGGGTGGAAGGCGAAGCGGAGCACCAGCCCGGCGCCGCGCGCCTTGTAGTCGCCCGGCGTCATCGCCTCGTGGGTAACGAAGAGATCGTGCAGGCGGCCGGGGCCGGAGAGGCCGACCTCGTAGGAGGCGTCGAGCACCGAGGCCGAATCGTCGAGGAGCGCGCGGGCGTGATCGAGGGTCAGCGCCTGGACGAAAGCCTTCGGCGACAGGCCGGCCCAGCGCGTGAACAGGCGCTGCAGGGCGAGCGGCCGCATGCCGACGACCTCGGCGATCCGCTCCAGCGACGGCTGGTCGCGCCAGTTGCCGGAAATATACTCGATGGCGCGGCGAACGACCTCGTAGTCGCTCCGCAACGGCGGGCGAGGGACGGGCATCGGCGGCACCTCGACGGTCAGTGTGGAAAGAGACATGGCGGCCTCGGCTGTCAGGGTTCATGCTGACTCCGAGGTAGGCGCCCCGACAAGCCCGCGCCACCCGATTCTTGCAGCCCTTCCGGCGGGTCAGCGCGCCGGCGTCCGGCCCGCGCTTGCGCCAGCGCCGCCGAAAGCGCGGCGGCGAAGGATTCGCGCTCATGCGGGCCCGAGGAAGCTCGCGATCGCGAAGCGCTGGCCGTGGGAGGTGAGATTGACGCCGGTGACGCCGATCTCCGGGTGACGGTCGACGACCAGGCGGGCCCAGTAGGGATTGAGGCTGAACTCGGTCCATTTGCCGCTCGCCGCGGTCCGCCGCACGGTCAGGCGGTCGTGGAAGAGGCTGACCTCCTCGGAGGCGCGCGCCGCCCGGTAATTGAGCCGGAAGGCGAGCTGCACGAGGACAATATCGAGGCCGAAAAACCCGACCACCGGCCAGGCGCCCATCATCCAGAAGGCGAGCCCGGCGGTGAAGGAGCAGGAAACCAGCGCCATCATCACCAGCATGAAGCCGGTCGGGCTGAGAGAGCGGTGCGGCGTCAGCCGCGCCGAGAAGATCGGCGCCTCGTCCGCGTCCGGGGTGGCGTTGCCGGAGGTCATGGCGACTGAGTATAGACAGGGGGCGCGCGATTCAAAGCGGCACATGACGTCGCGGGTTCGGGGCGGCGGCAACGGGGGCGAGCGGGATACGTGACCAGGACACCACGGACAGCGACGAAGACGACGCGCCGGCCGACCGCAAGCCCGAAACCCGCGACGCGGAGCCGGAAAATGCCGCGCGCCGACGTCGCGGAAATGTTCGCCCGCTTCGAGAAGACCCTGCCGGAGCCGAAGGGCGAACTCCACTATACCAGCCCCTTCACCCTGCTCGTCGCCGTCGTCCTTTCGGCCCAGGCGACCGATGCCGGGGTCAACAAGGCGACCCCGGCCCTGTTCGCCGCCGCCGACACGCCGGAAAAGATGGCGGCGCTCGGCGAGGAAAAGGTGACCGGACTGATCCGCACCATCGGCCTGTTCCGGACCAAGGCGCGGAACGTCGTCGCGTTGTCGAGAAAGCTGGTGGCCGAACACGACGGCAAGGTGCCGCGCTCCCGCGAGGCGCTGCAGGAACTGCCCGGCGTCGGCCGCAAGACCGCCAATGTCGTCCTCAACATCGCCTTCGGCGAACCGACCATCGCCGTCGACACCCACATCTTCCGGGTGTCGAACCGGACCGGCCTGGCGCCGGGGCGCACGGTCGAGGAGGTCGAGGCCGGGCTCGAGCGCGTCGTGCCGGCCGCATACCGGCTCCACGCCCACCACTGGCTGATCCTGCACGGCCGCTATGTCTGCAAGGCGCGCAAGCCCGACTGCCCGGCCTGCCTGATCAACGACCTCTGCCGCTATCCGGCCAAGACCGTGTGACACCCGGCCGGTTGCACCCGATGGCGCGGCCGCTATAGTCCGCCCGCCTTTCCCGCCATTCTTTCCGACGGAATCCCATGACCGAACCGAAATTCGACGTCCTCTGCATCGGCAACGCGATTGTCGACATCCTCGCGCGCGCCGATGACGATTTCATCGTCGCCAAGGATCTGCACAAGGGCACCATGCACCTCATCGACGCGGAGCGGGCCGAAAGCCTTTACGACGCGATGGGCCCGGCGATCGAGGCCTCGGGCGGATCGGCCGGCAACACCGCGGCGGGGATCGCATCCTTCGGCGGCGGCGCCGCCTTCATCGGCAAGGTCGCCGACGATCAGCTCGGCGACGTCTACGCCCATGACATGCGCGCCATCGGCGTCCATTTCGGCACCGGACGCTTGGTCGGCGGGGCGCCGACCGCGCGCTCGATGATCCTCATCACGCCGGACGGCGAGCGGACGATGAACACCTTTCTCGGCGCCTGCCAGTCGCTCGGGCCGGCCGATATCGACGAGGCCGTCGTCTCCGATGCGGCGATCACCTATCTCGAAGGCTACCTGTGGGATCCGCCGGAGGCCAAGGAAGCCTTCCGCCGCGCGGCGTCGATCGCCCACGCGGCCGACCGGAAAGTGTCGCTGACCCTCTCCGACCCGTTCTGTGTCGACCGCTTCCGGACCGAATTCCTCGGCCTGATCCGTGACGGAACCGTCGACATCCTGTTCGCCAACGAGTCGGAGCTGCGCTCGCTCTACGAAACCGCCAGCCTCGACACCGCCATCGCGGCGCTGGCCGGCGACTGTGCGCTTTCCGCCGTCACGGTCGGCGCCGAAGGCGCGCTGGTCGTCGACCGCGACGGGGTCAGGAAGGTTCCCGCCTCCCCGGTCGACGCCGTCGTCGATCTCACCGGAGCGGGCGACCTGTTCGCCTCGGGATTCCTGTTCGGCCTCGCCCGCGGACTGGACCATGTCCACGCCGCGCGCCTCGGCGTCCTGGCGGCCGGCGAGGTGATTGGCCATATCGGGCCGCGGCCCGCGACGTCGCTTGCCGACGTCGCCCGCCAGGCCGGTTTCGAAATCTGAAAGCGGCGGCGCGTCAGGCCAGCTGGTCGGATTGCGGCGCGGAGGCGGCCTGCGCCTGGGCGAGCCGCTGGCGATAGAGCGAGAGGAAATCGATCGGGTCGATCAGCAACGGCGGGAAACCGCCGTTTCGGCTGGCATCCGCCAGGACCTGCCGGGCGAAGGGAAACAGCAGCCGCGGACATTCGATGCGCAGGATCGGCTGCACCGCCTCGGGCGGGATGTTGGTCAGCCTGAAAAGGCCGCAATAGGACAGCTCGATGGCGAAGAGGACGCTTTCACCGACCCTGGCCTGGGCATCGATCTTCAGTTCGACCTCGACCTCGTTATTCACCACCTCGCCCGGCTCGACATTGATGGTGATGTTGATGTTGGGCGTGGCGCCCCGCTCGCGCAGGGATTGCGGCGCGCCGGGACTCTCGAAGGAAAGATCCTTCACATACTGGGCAAGGACGCCGAGATTCTGCGGTGCGGGCTGCGCCGGCGCGCCTTCGGCGGTGCTTGCGGCGGGCGTTCCGCCATTATTTCCATTTTCTTCGGCCATGTAACTCACTCCCCATAACCCAGTCGCCACGGGCCTTTGCTGCCCGGCTCACCGGGGGGCTAACACGCGGGTGGCAGCCTTACAAGGCGGCGAAGGGCCTCGACGGACTCGCATCTGCCACGATCGTTCATTACATTGCAAAAACATCGTTCCACTGCAGCTTTTCGTGCTAAATCCACGGGGTGGGACAGGACCCCAAGCGTATGAACGGTTTCGTCGATATCTACACCATCATCTTCCTGGTGCTTGCCGTTGTCATTTTCTTCCGTCTGAGGAGTGTCCTCGGCCGGAGAACCGGCAGCGAGCGACCGCCGTTCGATCCCTATTCGCGCCACGAAGCGCCGCCCACCGCCAGCGGTGACGAAAAGGTGATCAGCCTGCCGCCGCGCCGCCCGACCGGCGCCGCCGACGCGCCCGGCGTCATCGCACCGGCAGCGGAAGCGCAGATCAAGACGCTGGCGCCGGAAGGCTCGTCCCTCAACGAAGCGCTTCGCGCCATTGCCTCGACCGACCGCAATTTCGATCCCGACGCCTTCATCGGTGGCGCCAAGGGCGCCTACGAGATGATCGTCACGGCTTTTGCCGAGGGCGACCGCAAGGCCCTGAAGCAACTCCTGAACCGGGAGGTCTTCGATGGCTTCGTCGCCGCGATCACCGAACGCGAGAGCCGCCAGGAGACGATCGAGTTCCGGTTCGTCGGCATCGACAAGGCCGAAATCACCGACGCGTCGCTGAAGGGCGGCACGGCGCAGATCACGGTCCGCTTCCTGTCCAAGCTGATTTCCGCCACCCATGACAAGGACGGAACCGTCGTCGACGGCGATCCGGTCCACGTCGGCGACGTCACCGACATCTGGACCTTCGCGCGCGAGGTCAATTCGCGCGATCCGAACTGGAAGCTGGTCGCGACCGAATCGGTCGAGTGAGCGCGCGCGTCCATGCGGTCGGCGATGGGCGCGGATTCGGATTTCAACCTCGAACCGATTGATTTCAAAGACATACCGGGCTGGAGCGCGGACGATCATCTGTCGGCCCTGACCGCCTTCCGGCGCGGCGCTTCGGTTCTCGGCGCGCATCCGCCCAAGCCACGCGCCGCCGCCATCGACCCGGCCGCCCTTGCCGCGACGATTGCCCGCGCCGCAGAGGCGCCGGTGGCGACCGGCGATGCGGCGCGCGCCTTTTTCGAGGCCGAATTCCAGCCGCATGAGGTCCGGCCCGCCGCCGGCGGCGGCTTCTTCACCGGCTATTACGAGCCGATCGTCGACGGTTCGCGGACCGCCTCGGCGACCTTTGCGACGCCGATCTATTCCCGGCCGGACGATCTGGTCGAGATCGATCCCGACCGGCCGCCGCCGGGGATCGCGCCGGGCACCCGCTTCGCCCGGCGGCTCTCCGACGGCCACGCCGCCTACCCGGACCGCGCGGCGATCGCGGCAGGCTTTCTCAAGGACCGCGGGCTCGAGCTGGTCTATCTCGCCGAACCGGTCGACGCGTTTTTCATCCACATCCAGGGCGCCGCGCGCATCCGGCTCGCCGAAGGCGGCGACATGCGCATCACCTACGCGGCGAAAAGCGGCCATCCCTATACCGCGATCGGCAAGGTCCTGATCGAAATGGGGGCGTTGCCGCCGGGCGGCGCGACGATGGCGACGATTCGGGACTGGCTCGCCGCCCATCCGGACGACGCGCCGCGGGTCATGGCCCAAAACCGGTCCTTCATCTTCTTCCGCGAGGCTGCGGTCGACGATCCTTCGCTCGGCCCGGTCGCCGCCGCCAAGGTTCCGCTGACCCCCGGCCGGAGTCTCGCCGTCGACCGACTCATCCACAGCTTCCACATGCCGGTCTGGATCGACACCACCCTGCCGGACGGCGCGGCCTTTCGTCGCCTGATGGTCGCCCAGGACACCGGCTCCGCCATTGTCGGCCCGGCGCGCGGCGACATCTTCGTCGGCTCGGGGGACGCGGCGGGAGCCATCGCCGGTGGCCTTGCGGCGCGCGGGCGCTTCATCATCCTCGTGCCGCGACGGACGACCGGCGGCGGGTCCGGATGAGCCGGCGGCCGCCCCACCGCGGGCTGAGCAAGGACGACGAGCGGTTGTGGTCCGAGGTCAAGAAGTCGGCGAAACCGCTCCGGCCTGCTCCGCGCGAGCGGCCGCGGACCGAAGACGCGCCGGCGTCGTCGCCGGAGCCAAAGCCAAAGCCAAAGCCAGAGCCAAAGGCGAAGTCGAAGCCCGTCGCGCAGCCGCCGCCGGTCTACCGGCCGCCGGTATCCCAGCCACGTGCCGCGCCGCCTTCGCCGACGCTCCTCGACCGGCGGACGGTAACCCGCCTGACCCGCGGCGTGATCCCGGTCGATGCGCGGATCGATCTCCACGGCCTGACGCAGAGCGCGGCGCACCGGCGCCTTCTCCATTTCCTGGACGAAGCCCAGGCCGGGGGGGCGCGGGTGGTGCTGGTGATTACCGGCAAGGGAAGGCCCGGCGACGAGCAGGGCTATGGCGCCGCGGAACGCGGCGTGTTGCGGCGCGCGGTGCCGGAATGGCTGCGATCGGCGGCTTTCCTGCCGATCGTCACCGGCTTCTCGGAGGCGGGGCGCCGGCATGGCGGCGCCGGCGCGATCTACGTCCGCATCCGCCGCCGCAAGGATTAGCGGCCCCGTGATTACAGGAGCTTGCGGAGTTCGGCTTCCTTGTCGTTGACGAACCAGCCGTAGAAATTCTCCTGCGGCGGAAGCGGCGGCTTGCCGGCCTTGGCCCGTTTCTCGTTGTCGGCCCGCAGGGTCCGGGCCCGCGTCGCGGCGTTGCCGAGGTTGTAAAGCGTCGCCGTGATCCCTGGATTCTGGGAGATGTCGAAGCCGGCGATCGACTTATAGAGGTCGATCGAGACCCGGATATTGGCGGCGACATAGTGCAGCGACGTATCCGGATTCATGATGTTCTCGTAGACCCCCGGCGCATCTTCGATCGTCAGCAGCGGCAGACCGCTCTTGGCGTGGACGATGTCGGTGACCGCAAGCGCCGCGACCGGGCTGAGCTGGCCGAATCCGAAGGTCTGTCCGGCGAAGGCCGGGGCGAAATACACCCGATGGAGCCGATCGCGGGGATAATGTCGGCCGCCGACGAAACGCCCCATGAAGACGTTTTCCCACGTCGTCTGGCGGCAGTCCCATATCTCGTAATCGGCCTTGTACTGGTTGCACTTGGCGAATTGCGGCCGGGCGAACAGCTCCTGTGCGGTATCGCCGCGATAGGCGAAGACCAGCGAGTCGTTCGAAACATACTGCATCGCCTTGACGTAGTAGGTCTGCAGCGTGTCGTAGGTGTCGATGTTGTAGGTATGCTCGCCGACGATCGCCCCGATGATATGGATCGGGTCGATGCCGTAGAGCGCCGCCACCTTCTTGATATTGGCGATCAGCCTGGGATCGCTGGCCAGAAGGTTGTAGACCTTCTGATACTTGGTCTTGAAGGACCCGCCGCCCATCAACGTCAGGACGCGCGAGCCGGAATAGATCTTCGGCTGCTTCTTGGACTGGTTGCCGGGGGGAACCACTATGATGTCCGAAGCCGCCACCGGCGGCGCCGGCAGGTTGCCCACCAGGGCCAGTGCAACGGTCGCGGCTGTCGCCGCAAGGAAGCGCCTGAAGGAAATCATCGACAAAGACCCGACTCTCGAGATCCCCGCTGGAGAGCAGCCGGCCGTCGGCGCGTCAGCGGCGGATAAGCCACGTTTCTTGCCGCGCAGGCCAATTCGGCCCGCGGCGGGCATTCGGTCGAGCTCATGCTCAACCGACCGGCGGCGGGATCATAACAGCCGTATTGAGGCAAGCGAAGGGCAGAATCCGGCCCTGATCAGAGAATGAACCGGCTGAGATCGGTATTGCGGGCAAGATCGCCGATGTGTTCCTCGACATAATCCGCGTCGATGACGACCTTGTCGCCGGCACGGTCGGCCGCGGTGAAGCTCACATCGTCGAGAATTCGCTCCATCACCGTCTGCAGCCGCCGCGCGCCGATATTCTCGACATTGGCATTGATCGAGACGGCGATCGCCGCGATCGCGTCAATGGCGTCGTCGGTCACCTCCAGCTCGAGGCCTTCGGTCGCCATCAGGGCCACATATTGCTTGATCAGGCTCGCCTCGGGCTCGGTGAGGATGCGGCGGAAATCGTCGGTGGTCAGCGGATGCAACTCGACGCGGATCGGCAGCCGGCCCTGCAGTTCCGGCAGCAGGTCCGACGGCTTGGCGACGTGAAAGGCGCCGGAGGCGACGAAGAGGATATGATCGGTCTTGACCTGTCCATACTTGGTGGCGACCGTCGTGCCCTCGATCAGCGGCAGGAGATCGCGCTGGACGCCCTCGCGGCTGACATCGCCGCCGTAACGCCCCTCGCGGGCGCAGATCTTGTCGATCTCGTCGAGAAAGACGATGCCGTCATTCTCGACCGAGGCGATCGCCTCCTGGACCACCTGCTCGTCATCGAGCAGCCGGTCGGATTCCTCGGCGATCAGCATGGCATGCGAATCGCCGACCGTGACGCGCCGGGTCTTGGTCTTCTGGCCGAAGGCCTTGCCGAGCATGTCGCCGATATTCATGACGCCGACGCTGGCGCCGGGCATGCCCGGAATGTCGAAGGACGGCATGCCGCCGGCGGTATCGCGGACCTCGACCTCGATTTCCTTGTCGTCGAGTTCGCCCTGGCGCAGGCGCTTGCGGAAGGATTCCCGCGTCGCGGGACTGGCGGATTCGCCGACCAGCGCGGTGAGCACCCGCTCTTCGGCCGCGAGTTCGGCCTTGGCGACGACCTCCTTGCGCTTGCGGTCGCGGACCAGGCCGATACCGATCTCGACGAGGTCGCGGATGACCAATTCGACGTCGCGGCCGACATAGCCGACCTCGGTGAACTTGGTCGCCTCGATCTTGATGAAGGGCGCGCCCGCCAGCTTGGCGAGACGCCGCGATATCTCGGTCTTGCCGATACCGGTCGGCCCGATCATCAGGATGTTCTTGGGCAGAACCTCCTCGCGCATCTGGCCGGTCAGCTGCTGGCGCCGCCAGCGATTGCGCAAGGCGATGGCGACGGCGCGCTTGGCGTCGGCCTGACCGATGATGTAGCGGTCGAGCTCGG
The DNA here is from genome assembly GCA_963812275.1 of uncultured Alphaproteobacteria bacterium. Classification (GTDB taxonomy): domain Bacteria; phylum Pseudomonadota; class Alphaproteobacteria; order Rhizobiales; family Kaistiaceae; genus Bauldia. The sequence goes on from CAWEUQ010000013.1 coordinate 370,082, forward strand.
AAACAATTTCGCGGGGGGAGAAAGTGGTCATGACGGACAAAACTCAAGCGGGTGGAAGGAGGGAAACCAGGCCGCGGCGCGGCAGGAGGCCGATCACCGCGTGGCGGACCGGGCGCCAGCCGGACCCAAGTGCCAGCACGAATGCGCCCACCAGAACCAGTGTGGCGGCGAGGACGCCGGTGGTTGTCATATCGGCCTCGCCCATCAGGATTGCAACTGCATAGGCGAGGTAACCGAGACCGGCGACGAGGAGGGCGCGCCGGTCGATGGCGACGGCCACCACGCCGATCGCAAGCACGACGGCAACCACCACGAGCGCTTCGGGCGCCGCGAACGATCTGCCATCGGGGGTGAGGAGACCGATCGTCGCGTGGACGATCATCGGAGCCGCCACGAGATGGAGCCAGAAGGCGTTGTCGGCGCGGATCGTCCGGCGGACCGGGTCGGAAAGGTCGAAGGCCATGGCCGCGGCGAAGATGACAAGGCCGATCGCCAGGACGAGCGGCAGGGGCCAGGCCAGCAGCGCGCTGCCGAAGACGAAGCCGGCGGCGCCGAAGACCACCACCGCGGCCGACAGCGCGACCAGCGCCAGGGCGAAGGGGAGCCGGAAGACGGCATAGAAGACGCCCGAAGCAAGCAAGGCCGCGAGACCGGCGACGAGCCGGATGCGGCCGGGATGATCGGCATCCCAACCGCCGAGGAGAACGTCCCAGCCGTTGGCGCCGATGACGATGGCGGTGCCGACGCCGGCGAAAAGCGTGAAGCCGATGGCCAGCGCGATGCTCGGGAGCACCAGCCGGCGCCGCGCGGTCAGGGCGCGCGCCAGCAGGAACGCGACCACCGCGCCGGCATAGGTGCCGGCAACCGGACCTGCGATCATCGGCCCGGCGATGCCGACCCCGACGAGGAGCAGGCCGACGCCGATGGTCATGAAGACATCCTGGAAGCCGCGGATGAACCGGACGCCTTCTTCGTCGGCATGGGCGATGTCAGCCGCGGGCGCGGCCTCGGCGGATGGCGGAGGCGACGCTTCCGTCGTCTCCGTCCGTGCGGCGATAAAGGTCGCAAGCTGGCGTGCCTGTTCGGCGGTGATGATCCCGGCCGCCGCAGCGGCATCGAGATCCTCAGGCCGCGCCATCGATGGCCTCCACCGTCACCCGATTGTCGGTGCAAACGCGGACGCCGGCGCTGATCGTCATCGCTTCGCGGGGGGAAAAGACCTTCATTGGAGCCTCACCCGGTTTTCGCGATCCCGTATCATGAGGACGGCGGGACCGTAGATGGAGGTACGCCGGTCGAAGACCCGGAAGCCGGCTTTTTCGTTAGCGCGGATCGCCGCGGCGTTGGCCGGGTCGGGGTCGATGACGATCCGCGATGCTCCGGCCGCGAAGAGCCGCCTCACGAAGGCGTCGATGATCCGGGGGCCATGGCCCTTGCCGACGAAGTCCGGCTCACCGATCGTGATGTCTATGCCGATCGTTCCTGCCGGCTGGTCGCGATAGGGATGGTCGGGCTCCTTGTGGGGGTCGTAGGCCTGAATGTAGCCGACCGGCTTTCCGTCGATCAGCACGATGAAAGGGTCGACCGGGTCCGTGGGGGCGGTATGGGCCTCTATCCTGGCGACACCGGTTGCCGCATCGCCCCACCAGCGCGCGACATGCGGCTCGGCGAGCCAGGCGCTGAGCCGCGCGAAATCGGCCGGCGCGACCGGCCGGAAATCATAGACATGCGCCGTCTCAGACGGCATCGAGCGTCTCGATGGTGAGATTGCCGTTGGTGTAGACGCAGATGTCGCCGGCGATCTTCATCGCCTTGCGGGCGATGGCCTCGGCGTCCAGGTCGGTATCGATCAGCGCCCGGGCCGCGGCCAGCGCATAGTTGCCGCCCGAGCCGATGCCGGCGACGCCGCCCTCGGGCTCGAGGACATCGCCGTTGCCGGTGACGACAAGGCTGGTCGAGGCATCGGCGACCAGCATCATCGCCTCGAGACGGCGCAGATATTTGTCGGTCCGCCAGTCCTTGGCGAGCTCGACGCAGGCGCGCAGCAGCTGGCCGGGATACTGGTCGAGCTTGGCTTCGAGCCGCTCGAAAAGGGTGAAGGCGTCGGCGGTCGCGCCGGCAAAGCCGGCGATGACGCCGCTCTTGCCGAGCGGGCGCACCTTCTTGGCGTTGCTCTTCATGACGGTCTGGCCGACGGAAACCTGTCCGTCGCCGGCGATGACGACCTTGCCGCCCTTGCGGACGCTCAGAATTGTGGTGCCATGCCAGACGGTAGCGGAATCACTCATGTTACGCGGTTATCCTCATGCAGCAGGCCGTGGCAGGCTTGGATCAAGCCCTGCGGCGGCCCCCGGTTCGCGAGGCGAATGTCGCCCGCGAATGGGCCATATGTAAGGACCTGCCGGCCGCGTGCAAATACGGTCAATCGGTTTTTGGCAAACGCCGTCTTCAACCTGCGCCGGAACCCCGCGGAATCGGCATGATTCAAGGGTTCGGCGACGCGGATGTGGCAACTGGAGCCCGGCCCTGATAAAAGGCCGGCGAAACAAGGAAAAGCGCCCGATGCGCAAGGCGACGATCAAGCGAAAGACCAGGGAAACCGATATTGCGGTCACCGCCGCGCTCGACGGCTCGGGCAAGGCGGCGATCGATACCGGCATCGGCTTCCTCGATCACATGCTGGAACAGCTTGCCCGCCACAGCCTGATCGACCTCGACATCAAGGCCAAGGGCGACCTGCATATCGACCAGCACCACACCACCGAGGACGTCGGCATCGCGCTCGGCCAGGCCGTGCAGAAGGCGCTCGGCGACCGCGCCGGCATCAGCCGCTACGCCGACGTCCACCTGCCGATGGACGAAACCCTGACCCGTTGCGCGATCGACGTGTCGGGCCGGCCGTATCTCGTCTGGAACGTCAAGTTCACGCGATCGAAGGTCGGTGATTTCGACACCGAGCTGTTCCGCGAATTCTTCATGGCCTTCGCCCAGAATGCCGGGATCACGCTGCATATCGAGACGCTCTACGGCCGCAACAACCACCACATCGCCGAGACCTGCTTCAAGGCGCTGGCGCGGGCGCTTCGCGCCGCGGTCGCCCTCGACCCGCGCCAGGGCAACCGGATTCCCTCGACCAAAGGCAGCCTCGCCGGCTGAAGGATGCCATGGCGCTCTACACGATCCATGCGCCCCGCAAGGCCGAGGGCCAATCCGTCGATCCCGCCGACCTGGTGGCGATCAAGGAGGGCTTCTGCTGGCCGGCGCTGTTCATCCCGCTGATCTGGACGGTCTATCGCCGGCTGTGGCTGGTCCTCCTCCTGTTCCTCGTCGGGCTGGTCCTGCTCGGGTTCCTCGATTCCCTCGGCGGGGCGGTGGTCGGCGTCGTCTTCGTGCTCGGCCGGATCTGGTATGCGCTGGAAGCGAACGGCCTTCGCCGCTGGACGCTGGAACGCAGGGGCCACCGGCTGATCGGCATCGCCGAAGGCCGCACGATCGAGGAAGCCGAGAGCCGCTTCTTCGCCACCTGGCGGCCGGCCGCCGTCGCGCCTGACCCGGACGAGGCCGCGCCGCCTCCGTCGCCACGCCGCCGGCAGCCAATACCCCGCGACCCAATCCGTGGAGGCGGCCGGAGAGCGACCCGCAGGTCGTCGGACTCTTCCCGACGCCGGGGTCGGCGCGATGACCATCGCCCTGATCGACTATGGCGCCGGCAATCTCCGCTCGGCCTCGAAGGCCTTCGAGCGGATGATCGCCGAAACCGGCGTCACCGAGACGGTCGCGATCACCTCGGACCCGGAGACGGTCGCCCGTGCCGACCGCGTCGTGCTGCCCGGCGACGGCGCCTTCGCCGATTGCAAGCGCAACCTCGATGCGATCCCCGGCATGGGCGAGGCGATCGACGAGGCGATCGACCGTCGCGGCCGGCCGTTCCTCGGCATCTGCGTCGGCATGCAGCTGCTGGCGACGCGCGGCATCGAACATGCCGTGACGCCCGGCCTCGACCGGATTCCGGGCGAGGTCCGCGCCGTCGAACCCTCCGATCCGGCGCTGAAGGTCCCGCACATGGGCTGGAACACGCTCGGCGGCCGCGCCGCCCATCCCCTGCTCGACGGCATCGTCCTCGGGCCGGAGGGCTGGCACGCCTATTTCCTCCATGGCTTCCACCTCGTCGCCGACGACGAGGCGGATGTGATCGCGATCGCCGATTATGGTGGCCCGGTGACGGCGATCGTCGCGCGCGGTAACATCGCCGGGACCCAGTTTCACCCGGAGAAGAGCCAGAAGCTCGGACTGGCGATGGTCGGAAATTTTCTCAAATGGAAGCCTTAGCCGGTTGGGACAATTTCTTTCTCGGCCAGCTCGGCGCCTCGGCGGCGCTCGGCGGGCTGCTGTTCGTCGCGATTTCGATCAACCTCGACCGCATCCTCGCCTATCCGGAGCTGCCCAACCGCGCCATGCTGGCGCTGCTGCTGCTGCTCGGCGTGCTGGTCGTCTCGGCGCTGCTGCTGGTTCCCGGCCAGCCGCTTCCCGTGCTCGGCGTCGAGACGCTGGTGATCGGCATCATCCTCTTCATGGCCGGCACCCTGATCGAGATCGCCGCGGCGCGATCGCCGCGGCACGCCGGACGCGTGACCTTCGCGGCGAATGTCGCCCTGTTCGAGGTCGCCGTCGTGCCGTATGGCGTCGGGGCGATCCTGCTCTTGCTCGGCGATGCCAATGGCGTCTACTGGATCGCCGCAGCGATCCTCTTCTCGATCATCAAGGCGGTTCTCGACGCCTGGGTGCTGCTGGTCGAGATCCACCGCTAGGCGCTTCGGCGAAATCCGCATCATGATCCTCTACCCGGCAATCGACCTCAAGGACGGCCAGTGCGTGCGCCTCGAAAAGGGCGACATGGACAAGGCGACCGTGTTCGGCACCGACCCGGCGGCCCAGGCCGCGGCCTTCGCTGCGCAGGGCTTCGAGCGGCTGCATGTCGTCGACCTCAACGGCGCCTTTGCCGGCCACGCGGTCAACGGCGACGCGGTGTCCGCGATCCTCGGCGCGGTCGACATCCCGGTCCAGCTCGGCGGCGGCATCCGCGACCACGCAGCGATCGACGCCTGGCTCGACAAGGGCGTCGCCCGCGTCATCCTCGGCACGATCGCGGTCCGCGATCCCGGGCTGGTCAGGGCGGCGGCGCGCCGCCATCCCGGCCGGGTCGCGGTCGGCATCGACGCGCGCGGCGGCAAGGTCGCGGTCAGCGGCTGGGCCGAGGCGACCGAGATGGACGTCATCGATCTCGCCCGCGCCTTCGAGGATGCCGGCGTCGCGGCGATCATCTACACCGACATCGACCGCGACGGGGTGCTCGCCGGCCTCAACATCGAAGCGACGCTGACGCTCGCCAGGGCGATCTCGATCCCGGTGATCGCCTCGGGCGGCCTCGCCTCGATCGCCGATATCGAGCGCCTGCTCGAGCCGGACTGCGCGATTCTCGAGGGCGCGATTTCCGGCCGGGCGCTCTATGATGGCCGCCTCGACGCGGCGGAAGCGCTGAAGTTGATCGCGGCCCGGGAGGGATGAGGGGGCACCGCCATGCGACTGCGATGGATCGTGATGGCAATCGTTCTGGTCGTCATTCTCTGCGTGATCGCCGCGCCGATCATTTCGGTCGTGATCGCCGGCTCGATCGCCGACGCTCACGGCTGCGTGCTCAACGAGGGCTCGATCAATCCATGCATCGTCGACGGCAAGGACATGGGTCAGACGCTCTACACGATGGGCATGATGGGCTGGCTGATGATCGCGACGATACCGGCAGGCGGAGTCGCGCTGATCATCTGGCTGGTCGTCCTGGTGATCATGCTGGCCAACCGCCGACGCCGCGCCGCGCCGCCGCCATCCGGCGCGACCTGAGAGAAGCCATGCCGAAGACCCGCATCATCCCCCGCCTCGACGTCAAGGACGGCCGCCCCCGTCCGCCCGCAGCGGCTTTGCCGCGAGGACGGACAAAGGACAGGAATCGACGCGGCGCAGAGGAATGCCGATGCTGAAGACCCGCATCATCCCCTGCCTCGACGTCAAGGACGGCCGTGTCGTCAAGGGCATCCGCTTCGTCGACCTGACGGACGCCGGCGACCCGGTCGAGGCGGCCACCGCCTATGACGCCGCCGGCGCCGACGAGCTCTGCTTCCTCGACATCACCGCCAGCCACGAGAAGCGCGGCATCATCCTCGATGTCGTCGCCCGCACCGCCGAAGTCTGCTTCATCCCGGTCACCGTCGGCGGCGGCGTCCGCACGGTCGAGGACGTCCGCGCGCTGATGCTGGCCGGCGCCGACAAGGTCTCGATCAACACGGCGGCGGTCAACGACCGCAGCATCGTCGCCAGGGCATCGGAGAAATTCGGCGCCCAGGCGATCGTCGTCGCCATCGACGCCAAGAAGGTGAGCGAGGGCGCCGAGCCCGACCGCTGGGAGATCTTCACCCATGGCGGCCGGACGCCGACCGGCATCGACGCGGTCGACTACGCCGTCGACGTGGCGCGGCTCGGCGCCGGCGAGATCCTGCTGACCTCGATGGACCGCGACGGCACCGGCGACGGCTTCGACCTGGCGCTGACCCGGACAATCGCCGATGCCGTACCGGTGCCGGTGATCGCCTCGGGTGGTGTCGGGACGCTCGATCACATGGTAGAAGGCGTCACCGAGGGCCATGCCTCGGCGGTCCTCGCCGCCTCGATCTTCCATTTCGGGACCTATTCGATCCACCAGGCCAAGGAGCATATGGCAGCCTTCGGGGTTCCCGTGCGGCTGGATGGCTAGGATGATGACCGATTTCACCCTGAACGATCTCGCCACGATCGTCGCGACCCGCGCCCGCTCCGGCGATCCCGGCTCCTATACCGCGAAGCTGGTCGGCGAAGGCGTCGCCAAATGCGCCCGCAAGTTCGGCGAGGAGGCGGTCGAGGCGACGCTGGCCGCGGTCGGCGAGGATGACGCGGCGCTTTCGTCCGAGGCCGCCGATGTGCTCTATCATCTCCTGGTGATGCTCGAGGCCCGGGGGGTGCCGCTGTCGTCGGTGATGGCCGAGCTCGAGCGGCGCACGGCGCAATCCGGCCTCGCCGAAAAGGCCGCTCGCGCCGCGGCCGGGAACAAGGCCTGATGGACCAGCAAACACCGTCCGCCGTATCGCCGCATCGCGTCTTCACCCGCGAGGAATGGGCGCGGCTGCGCGCCGACACGCCGCTGACCCTGAACGAGGCGGACGTCCTGCGCCTGAAGAGCCTCAACGACCCGATCGTCCTCGACGAGGTGGTGCAGATCTATCTGCCGCTCACCCGCCTGCTCAGCCTCTATGTCGCGGCGATCCAGAACCTCTATCAGGCGACGCGGACCTTCCTCGGCGACGAGGACGGCGTGATGCCCTTCATCATCGGCATCGCCGGCTCGGTCGCGGTCGGCAAGTCGACGACGGCGCGCCTCTTGCGCGCGCTGCTCCGCCGCTGGCCGAACACGCCGAAGGTCGACCTGATGGCGACCGACGGCTTCCTGCTGCCCAACGCGGTGCTCCAGCGCGAGGGGCTGATGGAGCGCAAGGGCTTCCCGGAAAGCTACGACCGGCCGGCGCTGCTCGCCTTCCTCAACGACATCAAGAGCGGCAAGCACAAGGTCGCGGCCCCCTGCTATTCGCATCTCACCTACGACATCGTGCCCGGCGAGAGGGTGGTCATCGAGCGGCCCGATATCCTGATCATCGAGGGTCTCAACGTGCTGCAGACCTCGCGCCTGCCGAAGGACGGCAAGGCGGTGCCCTTCGTCTCGGATTTCTTCGACTTCTCGATCTATATCGACGCCGACGAGCCGGTCATCCGGTCGTGGTACCTGGAGCGCTTCCTGCAGCTCAGGGAGACCGCCTTCCGCGATCCCGATTCCTACTTCCACCGCTACGCCTCGATCAGCGCGGCGGAGGCGACCACTTTCGCCGAGGGGCTGTGGGAGCGGATCAACCTGGTCAATCTCCACGAGAATATCCTGCCGACCCGGCCCCGGGCCGACCTGATCCTGCGCAAGGGCGCCAATCACCAGGTCGAACAGGTGGCCTTACGCCGGATCTGAGCCGGAAAACCGTCGCCCGCGCCCTTCTCCTCCTTGATTTCCGGGCTGCCAAGCCTGATATCGGTCCGGGAATCCTTCTGTTTTTGACTTGAGAGGTCCGATGCCTGAAGAAAAAGGGACGGCGCCCGAGCCGGCCGCGACCGAGGAAACCTCGGCACCCGAGGGGGAAGACGTGACGGCCCTCGCCGCCGAAGTCGCCGATCTCAAGGACCGGCTGGTGCGGACGCTGGCCGAGATGGAGAATCTGCGCAAGCGCACCGGGCGGGAAGTCGCCGATGCGCGCCAGTATGCGGTGGCCTCCTTCGCCCGCGACATGCTGACCGTCGCCGACAACCTCAAGCGCGCCATCGCGGCCGTGCCGGCGGAGCTCAGGGAGAACGGCGACAAGGCCCTGATCTCGCTGATCGAGGGCGTCGAGGTGACCGAGCGCGGCCTCGAGCAGAGCCTTGCCAAGTTCGGCGTCAAGGCGATGGACGCCAAGGGCACGAAGTTCAATCCCGAATTCCACCAGGCGATGTACGAGGCCGAGACGGCGGATGTGCCGGCCGGCCATGTTTCGGAGGTGGTGCAGGCCGGCTACGTCATCGGCGAGCGGATGTTGCGTCCGGCCCTGGTCGCGGTCGCCAAGGCGATGCCGAAGCCGCCGCCTGCGGCGAATGACGACGGGCAGGCCAACGGCGCCGATGCGCCCGACGCTCCGAAGGCCGGAGAAGCGGCAGGGGTCAGCGCCGCGGCGCCGGACGGTCCGTCCGAGCCGGGCTGAGCGCCGACACGGTCGCCGGCGGCCTATTCGGCCGCCAGGCGACCCTTGAGTTCGAGATCGGTCGGCCTGGTTTCGGCATCTTCGGCTTCGGCCCCGCCATTCTTTTCGGCGGAGTCGGCCTTTTCGCCAGGCTCGTCCAGCGTCTTCAATCCGTCGATCCGCGGCATCGACACGATGTTGTAGCCGGAATCGACGAAGTGGACCTCACCGGTGACCGCCGAGGAGAGGTCCGACAGCAGGTAGACGGCGGTGTTGCCGATCTCGTCGAGGCCGACCGAGCGGCGCAGCGGCGAGTTCTCCTTCTGGTAGTTGAACATGATCCGCGCGTCGGAAATCCCCGAGCCGGCGAGCGTCCGCACCGGTCCCGCCGAAATCGCGTTGACGCGGACGCCGCGGTCGCCGAAATCGACGGCGAGGTAGCGGACGGAGGCCTCGAGCGCCGCCTTGGCGACCCCCATGACATTGTAGTTCGGCATCGCCCGCGTCGAGCCGCCATAGGTGAGGGTCAGCATCGCCCCGCCATCCTTCATCATCGCCGCGGCGCGGCGCGCCACTTCGGTGAAGGAGAAGCACGAGATGACCATCGTGCGCTGGAAATTGGCGCGGCTGGTGTCGGCGTAAAGGCCCTTCAGCTCGCCCTTGTCCGAGAAGGCGATCGCATGGACGACGAAATCGATCGCGTCCCAGCGCTTGGCGATCGCGGCAAACATCGAGTCGATCGAAGCCGGGTCGTCGGCATCGGGGTCGAGGCCGACGTCGCAGGGGATGACGAAATCGGACCCGACCGACTCGGCCAGCGGCCGCACCCGCTTGTCCATCGACGGCGGCTGGTAGGTGAAGGCGAGTTCGGCGCCGGCTTCCGCCAGCTGCCGGGCAATGCCCCAGGCGATCGAGTGATCGTTGGCGACGCCCATAACGAGGCCGCGCTTGCCGCTCATCAGGCCGGCTGTCATCGCATTTTCCCCCCGCCCCGTTGCCCTTGTTCTTCTCAGCCCGCGTAACGCGAAAACGCCAGCGTCGCGTTTGTGCCGCCGAATCCGAAGGAATTCGACAGCACCGTGTTCAATTCGACGTCGTCCACCCGCTCCCGTATGATCGGCATGTCGGCGAATGCCGGATCGAGTTCGTCGATATGGGCGGAAGCCGCGATGAAGCGGTTCTGCATCATCAGCAGGCAGTAGATCGCCTCCTGGACGCCGGTGGCGCCGAGCGAATGGCCGGTCAGCGACTTGGTCGCCGAGATCGGCGGGCAGCCATCTGCACCACCGAAAACCACGCGAATCGCGTCGATTTCGGGTCCGTCCCCGGCCGGTGTCGAGGTCGCGTGAGGGTTGATGTAGTCGATCTTGTCGCCGACGGTCGACATTGCCATCTTCATGCAGCGCACGGCGCCTTCTCCGGACGGCACGACCATGTCGTCTCCGTCGGACGTCGCGCCGTAGCCGACGAGTTCGCCATAGATGCGGGCGCCGCGCGCCTTGGCATGCTCCAGTTCCTCGAGCACCAGCACGCCGGCGCCGCCGGCGATGACGAAGCCGTCGCGATCCTTGTCATAGGCGCGCGAGGCCACCGCCGGCCGGTCGTTGAAATGACTGGACATGGCGCCCATGCCGTCGAAGAGCACCGACAGCGTCCAGTCGAGTTCCTCGCAGCCCCCGGCAAACATGATGTCCTGCTTGCCGATCTGGATGGTCTCATAGGCGTTGCCGATGCAATGGCTCGACGTCGAACAGGCCGAGGAGATCGAATAGCGACAGGCCCTTGATCTTGAACCATGTCGACAGCGTTGCCGACGCCGTCGACGACATCGCCTTGGGCACCGCGAATGGCCCGACGCGCTTCGGTCCCTTGGCGCGCGTGACGTCCGCCGCCTCGACGATCGTGCGGGTCGACGGTCCGCCCGACCCCATGATGATGCCGGTCCGTTCGTTGGAAACGTCGTCCGGCTCGAGGCCGGAATCGCGGATGGCCTGGTCCATGGCGACGTGGTTCCAGGCCGTCCCGCCACCATGAAAGCGCATGGCACGACGGTCGATCATCCCCGACACGTCGATATCCGGCGCGCCGTGGACCTGTGAACGGAAGCCCAGTTCGGCATAGCTGTCGGCACGCACGATGCCCGACCGCCCCTCGCGCAGGGAGGCCAGAACCTCCTGCGTGTTGTTGCCGATCGAGGACACGATGCCCATGCCTGTCACGACGACCCGCTTCATTTCAGCTATCCTCATTCTTCTTTTTGTCGGTTCGGCCGTCGCGACGGCCGGGCTCTGGCGAAGGTCAGCCGACCGCCGGCTCGGTCTCGCCCTGGAACAGCCCGACCTTCAGGTCGCGAGCCGTGTAGACGAGTTCGCCGTCGGCCTTCAGCCATCCGTCGCCAATGCCGAGCGTCAGCTTGCGGCGCAGGACGCGCTTCAGATCGACGCCATATTCGACGATCTTCGCCGTCGGCAGCACCATGCCCTTGAGCTTGACCTCGCCGACCGAAAGGGCGCGGCCGCGTCCCGGCGCCCCGATCCAGCCGAGGAAGAAGCCGAGCATCTGCCACAGCGCATCGAGCCCGAGGCAACCGGGCATCACCGGGTCGCCCTTGAAATGGCACAGGAAGAACCAGAGGTCGGGCTTGACGTCGAGCTCGGCGCGAACCTCGCCATTGCCGTGCTCGCCGCCCTCGCCGATGATCCGGGTGATCCTGTCGAACATCAGCATCGGCGGCAGCGGCAGTTGCGCGTTACCCTCGCCGAACAGCTCGCCGCGTCCGCAGGCAAGCAATTCCTCGTAATCGAAGCTCGATGAGCGCGTGTCCATCCTGTCGAGCATATCCCACTCTATCTTTGAGAATCTTCCGGCCGATGCCCCCATCCCGCACAATCCCGCCGCGGGCCAGCCTCTCCGGACTTCCTAACATCTAAAGCTATTCGCCGCCACAATATCGGGGCGGCGGCAGCTCTGCGCAACTCCCGCTGTCTCGCCGATGTGGCTACAGATAGGACCGATCGACGCGCTTTCACGATTGAGAGTTGCGAAATCGGCATCGCGACGGCAGAAATGGCCGGTTCATTGCGCTTTCACCGCGGCGAACCTATAGTTATCAGAGTTCACGAAAACCCGGCGGCCTTGAACCGCGCGGATGATGGAAGCAACGATGGAAAATACGGTGGATTCTTCCGGCGGCGAGCCCAGTCGCTCCCATATTCGAACGATGCTCAGGGATTCGGGCCTGCGGCCGACGCGCCAGCGCATGGCTTTGGCCGGGATTCTCTTCGGTGAGGGCAATCGGCATATATCGGCCGAGGGTCTCCATGAAGAGGCGATGGCGCATCGGGTGCCGGTGTCGCTCGCGACGGTCTACAACACGCTCCACCAGTTCACCGATGTCGGCCTGCTGCGCGAAGTCGCGGTCGACGGCTCGAAGACCTATTTCGACACCAATACCGCCAACCACCACCATTTCTTCATCGAAGACGACGACCGGGTCATCGATATCCCGCCCGGCCAGATGGGGGTGGACGATATTCCGACCCCGCCGCCGGGCTACGAGATCAGCCGGGTTGACGTTGTGGTGCGGCTGCGTCGCATTCGCGACTGAGGACTTTCCCCTTTTTCGAATCGCACGGCCGTGCCTCGGTGGAGGCGCGGCCGTTTGACTGTCTGCGCCTGGCGTCCGTCAGGCCTCAGTCGATCTCCTCGTCGGGATAGACACCCCAAAGCTGCTCGCGGTCGATCCAGCCCGAGAATCCCTTGCCGGAGATATGGCACAGGCCCTGCTGGCAGCGATCGATGTTGCCCATCACGCCGGGTTCCAGATACGCGGCAATCGCCGAGCTCGACGCGGCGGTGGCGTGGATCGGACGCGGATCGCCACCGGCCCAGGGCGCGACGACCGCGGTGCGCTTGCCCGACAGCAGGCTCTGGAAGACCCAGCCCATGGTGCCGTCGGCGTCGCGGACGCGCCGCCAGTTGTCATATTCCTGGACGACCTCGATCGGCAGGCCGGGTTTCACGAAGACCCAGGCGATCTTGTAGTCCTCGCCGGGTCCGACGCGAACGTTGACGCGATTGGACTTGAGGCTGACGAAGCGGGGAACCGGCAGGCCGCTCGGCCCGATCTGCGCCCCCGGCGCCACCGTCGGTGCGGCTTGCGGCCCGGTGGACGGATGAAGCACCAGCACGAAGGCGGCCAGCGCCGCCAGAGTCAGGATCCTTGCGGTTCTTCCCCTGCGACGCGAACGTCTTGCGACCACACCCTGCATCAAACTTACCCCACGCTTTACGCAACAAATACAATTCAATATTGCGGCAGCCGTGGTTAAGGAGCTGTCAACGGAAAACCGGCGACGGGGCCTCGCCGTGCGAATTACCGGTCGGATGTCACCGTGTTTTCACCGACGGACGCGACCGCGGCCCCGTTCAGTGGATTGGCCGGATTCCAGGTGTAGCGAATCGTCTCGAAGCGGGCGGCACGGGCGTCATAGAGCAGGAGCCGCCCGACCAGCGCCTCGCCGAAGCCGACGATCTCCTTGATGACCTCGAGCGCCTGCAGCGAGCCGATGACGCCGGTCAGCGCGCCGAGGATGCCGGCCTGGGCGCAGGTCGGCAGCAGGCCGTCCGGCGGCGCCTCGGGAAACAGGCAGCGATAGGTCGGGTTGGGCGTGCCGTCCGGCCCGGCGAGCCAGGGCTTCAACGTGGTGATCGACCCGTCGAACTGGCCGACGGCGGCGGTCACCAGCGGCTTCCGCGACCGGAAGCACTGGTCGGAAACCCGGTAGCGGGTAGCGAAGTTGTCCGAGCCGTCGGCGACGACGTCATAGGCGTCGATCAATTCGGCGGCGTTGGTCTCGTCGAGACGGACCGCGATGCGCCTCGACGACGACATGCGGGTTGATCCGCCGGACGGCGGCCTCGGCACTTCCGACCTTCTTCGCCCCGACCGATCCGGTGTCGTGGATCACCTGCCGCTGGAGGTTGGACAGCGACACGGAATCGTCATCGACGATACCGAGGGTGCCGATGCCGGCGGCGGCGAGATACTGGATCACCGGCGCGCCGAGGCCGCCGGCGCCGACCACCAGCACCCGCGCCGCCTTCAGCTTCTGCTGTCCCGGGCCGCCGACATCGGCGAGCACGATGTGGCGGGCGTAGCGTTCGATTTCCTCAGGCGTCAGATCCATCCGGCCAACGTAATGGCTGGCGGGGGGGAATGCGAGAGAAGGCCGCAGTGCGGAAAAAGCGGGCTACGGACCGGGCCTTGTCGTGCATGCGTATCACGGCTTGGCGTCCGAGCGCGGTCCGCTATTCTCGACCTCTCGCCCCGAAGATGCGGAAGGGATGCGAACAGCCATGCCGACCGACCGACCGCGTACCGAAGCACCTGCCGAAGCCACCGCCGGGATGGGCGGCCACGGCCTCTACGATCGCCACTCCGATGCCCAGGACAAGGCGATGCAGCGTCAGGAAGCGCGGTTGCGCAAGGCGGTTCGCCACCTCGACATCGCGGGCTCGGAATTGCGCATCGTCGACTATGGCTGCGGCCCCGGGCGCAATTCGGTCAAGGCGTTTCATACCGTTCTGGGCGCGTTGCGGGAACGTGGCGTCGCCCTGCCCGTCGTCGCCGTCCACAACGACCAGTTCGGCAACGATTGGAACGGCCTCGTCGCCGAAATCCGTGGCCCGAACGGCTATCTGCGCGATCTGGATCGAATACGCGTCGAAGCCTCCATCGGCAGCTTCTTCGAACCGGTCGCAAGCGCCGGCTCTGTCGACCTCGGCATGTCCTTCGCGGCCTCCCACTGGCTCTCGAGCAGTGTCCGGATCGCCTCGCCCGGCAGCCTTTTCTTCTGCGATTTGCCCGAGCCCGCCCGCGATGAGGTCGCGGCCATGGCCAATCGCGACTGGACGCATTTTCTGAGACAACGCGCCACCGAGTTGAAATCCGGCGGCTGGCTCGTTGTCGATGGATTATCGTCGGTTCCCGATGCCGACGATCCGAGCGGCCTGTGCGCGGCGGGTCGCGGGCTCTACCGCGCGTTCGGGCAGGTCGCCGCTGCACTTGCCGCCGAGGGCAGCATCGATCCCGCCCTGCTCGATACCTTCGTCTTCCCGGTCTATTTCCGTTTGTCGGAGGAGGTCCGCGCACCGCTGGAGCGGGAGACGGATCTGAAGGACGCTTTCGAAATCGTCGAGCTGGCGAACGAACGTCTTCCCTCGCCCTACGAAGAGGATCTCCGAAAGACCGGCGATGTCGCTGCCTATGCCGCCGGCTATGCGGGTTTTGCCCGCGCCTTCGCCGAGTCGACGCTTCGCACCGGGCTGTTCGAAGGATCGACGGCCACCGCCGGCAGTGCCGAGGACCTCAGCAATGAATTCTTCCGGCGCCTGCAAGACCTCTTCGCCGCCGAGCCCGGTCGCCACCCCTTCGAGCACCAGGTCATGACCCTCGTCTTGCGGAAGCGATAGGGCTCCTGCGTCTTCGCGTTCACCTGAACCGGCGACCGCCCTGCGCCGTCAGTCCACCGTCAGCCGAGATAGGCGCCGAGCGGCTCCCAGTAACGCTGCTTCCAGCCCTCGGCGAGATGGTCGCGCTGGTCGTCGGGCGCGCCCCAGTGATCGAAGACGAGGCGGGTCTTGCCGCCTTCGTCCTTCAGCTCGAAGCGGATGACCGAATACATCCCCTCCGGCCAGTCCTTGACTCGCCAGGCCTGGACGATGCGCCGGTCCGGGACGAGTTCGAGGTTCCGGCCGAGGATATGGCCGCCATGGGTGGAAAAGGCGCCGCCGACCTCGCGACTGATCTCGGCGGCACCGTTGGCGGTGAAGGCGGCATGCTCGCCGGAGTCCATCAGCGCCTCGTAGACGCGCGCCGGGCCGGCGGGAAAGACAACCTCCTGGTGGATCGAGTCGCTCATGGTCGTCTCCTCGCTTCTCGTGTTTCGCCGGATTCTTTCCGTGCGGGGTGGATTTCAATTATTAAACCATCTAGTTTAATGATTCCAGCGAGGCTCCCCGATGTCAAGTATCCCCGACGCTTCACCCTCCGCCGACGACCGGCTCGACCTCGTCTTCCATGCCCTCGCCGACCGGACGCGGCGGGCGCTTCTGGCGCGTCTTGCCGAAGGCGAGGCGATGGTGACGGCGCTCGCCGCGCCGTTCGACATGTCGCTGCCGGCGGTGTCGAAGCATCTGCGGGTGCTTGAGCGCGCCGGCCTCGTCGAGCGAACGGTCGAAGGCCGCGTCCACCGCTGCTCCTTCGCCGCCGCGCCGCTGGCCGAGATCGAGGAATGGCTGGACCGGACGCGAGACTTCTGGGAGGGGCGGCTGGCCGGGCTCGCCGCCTATGTCGAAAGCGGCGCCGACCGGCAGGCGCAATCGGAGGACGATCGATGAGCGAGCAAACGCCGACGCCACGCGACGACGCCGAGGCCGTCCTCGTCGTCCGCAGGACGATCCGGGCGAGCCCGGAACGCCTGTTCGCCGCCTGGACCCGGCCCGAGCACCTCACCCGGTGGTGGGGTCCCGGTCCGGTAACCTGCCCGGAAGCCGAGGTCGATCTCCGGGTCGGCGGCCGATACCGCCTCGCCAACCGCATGCCGGACGGCCGCGTCGACTGGATCACCGGCACCTTCGAGGCGGTCGATCCGCCGCACCGGCTGGTCTATTCCTGGGGGCTCGGTGAGGGAACGACCTCGCCGGAACGGGTGACGGTGCGCTTCGAGGCGCGCGGCGACCAGACCGAAGTGATCATCCGCCACGAGCGAATCGCCACGCCGGAATCGCGCAAGATGCACCTCCAGGGCTGGGAAGGCTGCCTCGACGGTCTCGCCGCCTACCTGGCCTGAGGCTGCTTCGCTGCCGGAAAGCCGCGGCGCCGATGATATTGTCGTGAATGCGGGCCGCCGCCGGTTGCCGCCGGCCGGCTCCGCCGCCATCATGGCGCGCAAGCGGCGCCGGGTGATGGCCCGGGCAATTCAAGCGGCGGAGCCATCGATGATCCGGAAGCTGATCCTTGGCGTGATTGTCGTCGGCATCATCGCCGCGGTGGTCTTGTGGTTCCTCACCGCGCCAAGGACGCTGGCTGCGGGCGACCTACCCGACCACACGCCGGATCTCGCCAATGGCGAGACCATGTTCTGGGCGGGCGGATGCGAATCCTGCCACGCGGCGCCCGGCGCGACCGGCGACGACCTTCTGAAACTCGCCGGCGGGCTGGCGATGAAGACACCCTTCGGCACCTTCAACGTCCCGAACATCTCCCCCGACGAGAAGACCGGGATCGGTTCGTGGTCGACGGCCGACTTCGTCACCGCGCTGAAACTTGGCGTCGGCAAGAACGGCCGGCATCTCTATCCGGCCTTTCCCTATACCTCCTACCAGCGGATGAAGGTCGAGGACATCATCGACCTCAAGGCCTTCCTCGACACGCTGCCGCCGGTCGACAATGTCGTGCCGGACCACGACCTCCCCTTCCCGTTCAACATTCGCCGCGGGCTCGGACTCTGGCAGCTCGTCTATGCCGAAAACGGCACCTTCGCGCCCGACCCGCAGGCCAGCGACCAGATCAACCGCGGCGCCTATCTGGTCGAGGCGCCCGGCCATTGCGGCGAATGCCACACGCCCCGCAACGTCGCCGGCGCGATGATCGCCAGCCGTGCCTTCAGCGGCGGCCCGGCGCCGGAAGGCGACGGGTGGATCCACAACATCACCCCCGATCCCGAGACCGGGATCGGCTCGTGGAGCGAGAGCGATCTCCTCACCCTGTTCAAGACCGGATTCACCCCGTCCTTCGATTCGGTCGGCGGGGCGATGGCGGCGGTGCAGCGCAACCTCGCCATGCTCTCCGACGAAGACCTCGAGGCGATCGCCGCCTATCTCAAGAGCCTGCCGCCGATCGTGTCCGAGAAGCCGCCGGCCAGGCCGGCGTCGTGAGGATCAGCCGCCGAACAGGCGGCGGAAGAAACCCTTGCGCGGCGCGGCCGGTTGCCCTGCCGGGGCGATGCTTCCCGTCGTTCCGGGCTCGACCGCCAGCACCTCGCCGTCATCGCCGATGGTGACGATCGGCGTTCCGTTCGCGTTCGCCGGATCCTGGAAGCGGTAGTCGCCGGGAAGCGCCACCGGCGCCTGGCCGTCGAGCGCCTGGCTCATGAAGCGCTGCCAGGCGATCGCCGGCATGTTGCCGCCGGAAGCTTTCTTGGTCGGCTTGGAATTGTCGTTGCCGTACCAGACGCCGGCGACGAGGGCGCCGGTATATCCGACGAACCAGGCGTCACGGAAATCCTGGCTGGTCCCGGTCTTGCCGGCCACCTGCCAGCCGGGGATCGCCGCCCGCTTGCCGGTGCCGTCGGTCACCACCGTCTGCAGCATGGCGTTCATCATCGCGACGTGGGCGGGGTGGATCATCTGGCCGGGGCCCGAACCCTGCCGCTGGTAGAGAACGTCGCCGCCGCGGGTGCGGATGCGCTCGATGACATGCGGGATGACGCCCTCGCCGCCGTTGGCGAAGGCGGCGAAGGCGCCGGTCATCTCGAGCAGCGTCACCTCCGAGGTGCCGAGGGCGATCGACGGCGTCGCCATCAGCGGCGACATCACACCAAGCCGCCGGGCGACCTCGGCGACGCGCTGCGGGCCGACTTCGGCGGCGAGCTGGGCGGAAACGGTGTTCAGCGACAGGGCGAGCGCCGAGCTGGAGCGTCACCGGCCCGAGATATTTGTGGCTGTAGTTTTCCGGCTTCCAGCCGTCGATCGAAACCGGCTGATCGATCCGCACCGTTTCCGGGACCATGCCGCTCTCCAGGGCGGCGAGATAGACGAAGGGCTTGAAGGCGGAACCCGGCTGGCGATGGGCGTCGACGGCGCGGTTGAACTGGCTTTGCGCATAGTCGCGACCGCCGACCATCGCCTTGACGCCGCCCTGGGGGTCCATGGCGATGAAGGCGCCCTGGCCGACGTCGTGGGTCGCCCCCTCCTCCGCCAGGGTCTTGGTCAGGGCGCCGGCGGCGAGCGTCTGCATCCTGAGGTCGATCGTCGTCTCGACGACGACGTCGCTGTCGAGCGCGCCGACATAGCTCGGCAGCTGGTCCATCACCCAGTCGGCGACGTAGCGGCCGCTGCCGCCGGCGACGTCGCGGACCGCCTTGATCTCCTGCGACATCGCAAGGCTCGCCTCGCGATCGGTGATGTAGCCCTGCTCGTGCATGGCGGCGAGGACGAGCTGGGTTCGCTCCTCGGCACCCTTGGGATTGGCGATCGGCGAATAGCGCGACGGCGCCTTGAGGAGCGCCGCCAGCGCCGCCGCCTCGGCCAGGGTGACGTCGCGGGCCGACTTGCCGAAATAGCGGTGCGCCGCCGCGTCGACGCCATAGGCGCCGGCGCCGAGATAGACGCGGTTGAGATAGAGTTCGAGGATCTCGTCCTTCGACAGGCTGGCCTCGAGCCACACCGCCAGGATCACTTCCTGGATCTTCCGCTCGAAGGAGCGCTCCGGCGTCAGGAACAGGTTCTTGGCGAGCTGCTGGGTCAGCGTCGAGCCGCCCTGGACGATGTGGCCGGCGGAGACATTTTCGGCGAAGGCGCGGACGAGCCCGACCGGGTCGATGCCGAAATGGTAGCGGAAGCGCCGGTCCTCGATGGCGATCACCGCCTGCGGCAGATAGGCCGGCATCTCCGCGAGGGTGAGCGTCTGGCCGACGGTGTCGGCCCGGTTGGTGATGAGCTGGCCGTCGGCGGAGACAATGCGGACATTGGCCGGGCGATCCGGCAGCGTCCATTGCGAACTCGGCGGCAGCTTGGACCAGGAGTAGCCGACCAGGCCCGCGACACTGGTGACCGCGATGATGAGCACGACCACCGACCAGTAGACGGTGCCGCGGATGGCGCGCCCTAACAGGCCGAAAAGCCCGAGCCGCGCCGGTGCGCGCCGCGTCGCACCGCGGGTCGTCTTGCGCGGCGCCACCTTCCGGCGAAATGTCGTCGTCTTGCCGGCCGTCGCCTTCGGCGCCGGCTTGGCGGCGGGCTTGGCCCGTGTCGTCGAGCCGGCAGGCGCCTTCGCCTTGCGTTTCGCGGGTGGCTTCGCAGCCGTCTTCGAACGGCCGAAGAAGCCGGCGCTTTTGGCGCGGCTGCCGAATTTCGGCTCGACCCGCTCGCTTGGCCGGCGCTTCTTCGCCATGTCCTGTCGCTACTCCACACAAAAACGCGACCCGACCCGCCGGTCGGTAGGGCAGGCTAGATGGGGCGGTTTAAGGCGCGGTTAAGCAAGCGCACGGGGCGCGCGGGAGAAGATCAGGCCATGCTGCCGCGCTGGTTCAGCCGGTGGCGGGTTCGCCGGAGGGCTCGCTCGCAGCAGCGGCGGCAGCACGCCGCGCCTCCTGGGCCCGGTCGGATTCCTCGTGGGTCGGCGGCTTGACCCGGAACCAGATCACGTAGAGGGCCGGCAGGAAGAGGAGTGTCAGCAGCGTCGCGCCGGCGAGGCCGCCGGCGATGGCGTAGGCCATCGGCCCCCAGAACACGTCGCTCATGATCGGGATCATGCCGAGGATGGCGGCCGACGCGGTGAGCAGGATCGGCCGCAGCCGGTGTTCCGTCGCCTCGAGCACCGCGTCCCAGGTCGCGAGCCCCTGGGCGTGGTTGAATTCAATGCGGTCGACGAGGATCACCGAGTTGCGCACCACCATGCCGAGAAGCGCGATGACGCCGAGAACGGCGATGAAGCCGAACGGCGTGCCGGTGGCAAGCAGGGTCGCGACCACCCCGATGAAGCCAAGCGGCGCGACACTGAGAACCAGGGCGAGCCGCGAGAAGCTCTGCAGCTGTATCATCAGGACGATCAACACGATCGCCAGCATGAACGGCACTTGCGCCATGACCGAGGCGTTGCTCTGGTCGCTCTTCTCCAACGTGCCGCCATTCTCGATGAAGGCGCCGGCCGGCAGCTTCGCCTCGAAGTCGTCCATCTGCGGCGCCAGACGCTCGAAGACGGTGGGCGCCTGCAAACCCGGAATCGGATCGGCCTGGACGGTGACGGTCGGCTTGCGGTCGCGACGCCAGACATAGGCCTCGTCGAGGCTGTAGGTGATGTTGGCCACTTCGCGGATCGGGATCGATTCGCCGCTCGGCAGGTTGAGCTGAACGCTCCGCAGGCTTTCGAGCGACAGCCGGTCGATGTCTGTCGCCCGCGCCACGACGTCGATCAGATAGATGTAGTCGCGCAGCTGGGTGGCCACCGCGCCGCTGTGGATCGTGTAGAGCTGCTGGGCGATATCCTGGGAGCTGAGGCCGAGCTGCCGCGCCTTGTCCTGGTTCACCTCGAGCCTGACCGACTTGGTCTTCTCGCTCCAGTCGGTGTTCACCGACGTCGCCAGGCCGGACTGCCTCAGGATTTCGGCCACCTGGGCGCCCAGGCTGCGCGCCTCGTCGATGGTATTGGCGGTTACCCGGTACTGGACCGGCCAGCCGACCGGCGGGCCAAGCTCAAGTCGCGCGACCCGCCCGGTGAAGGTGCCCATGTCGGCGATCGCCGCGTCGAGCTTTGCCTCGACGCGGGCGCGCGCCTCGAGATCCTTGGTGACGACCACCATCTGGGCGGTGAAGTTGTTGGTCCCCTGGACGTCGAGCGGCAGATAGAAGCGGATGGCGCCGCCGCCGACATAAGCCGAATAGCCGACGACATCCGGATCGTCCTTGATCAGGTCGGCCACCCTGTCGACTTCGCGTCTGGGTGGCATAGATCGAGGAATTTGCCGGCAGCAGCATCGTCACCAGCAGCTCCTTCCGGTCCGAAGCCGGGAAGAACTGCCGCTGCATGAAATTCTGGCCGTAGAGCGAAAGCCCGAACAGCACCACCGTCGCGACGACGGTGATGTAGCGGTGCCGCATGCACACCGTCAGCACGTGGATGAAGGTGCGCATCAGGCGGCCGGGGCCGGTCTCCTTCTTCGCCTTGATCTGGTTGGGCAGCACGGTGAACCCGATGACCGGCGCGAAGATCACCGCGACGAACCACGACGTGACGAGGGCGATGCCGATCACCGCGAACAGCGAGAAGGTGTACTGGCCGGTGCTGCTGTGGGCCATGCCGATCGGCAGGAAGCCGGCAATGGTGACCAGCGTGCCGGTCAACATCGGGAAGGCGGTTGACTGGTAGGCATAGGAGGCGGCCTTTGCCTTTTCGTCGCCGGCCTCGATGCGCGAAACCATCGACTCGACGGTGATCATCGCGTCGTCGACGAGGAGGCCGAGGGCAATGACCAGCGCGCCGAGCGAGATGCGCTGCAGGCTGATGTCGACCGAATAGAGGAAGAGGAAGACGATCGCCAGCACCAGCGGAATCGACAGCGCGACGACCAGCCCGGCGCGCAGGCCGAGGCTGACGAAACTGACCACGAGCACGATCGCCACCGCCTCGAACAAGGCGCTGGTGAAGCCGCTGATCGCCTCCTTGACGATCTCCGGCTGGTCCGACACCTGGACGAGATCGATGCCGATCGGGAATTGCTGCTGGAGCTTGGCGGCGACCGCCCCGATCTCCTTGCCGAAGGTAAGGTTGTTGCCGCCGGCGCGCATGGAAATGCCGATGCCGATCGCCTTCTTGCCGTTGACCTCGTACATCTTGGTCGGCGGGTCGACCGGTGCGCGGGTGATCTTGGCGAGTTGGGTCAGCTTGTAGAACGTGCCGCCGACGTAGAGGTTGATTTTTTCGAGGCTCTGCGTGTCGACGAAGGCGCCGGAAACGTCGATCAGGATTCCTTCGTTCGGCGTGGTGATCACGCCCGCGGGGGTGACGGCGTTCTGCTCGGCCAGCGAAGCCATGATCTGGTTCAGGTTGACGTTGATCGAGGCAAGCTGCTCCGGCGAGAAGCTCAGGTAGATCTTCTCGTCCTGGGTGCCGAATATCTCGACCTTGCCGGTGTCCCCGACCGACAGAAATGCGGCTTTGGCGGTCTCGGCGAAGTCGCGCGCCTGCTGCCAGGTAAAGCCGTCGAAGGTGACGCCAAAGACGATGCCGTAGACATCGCCATATTCGTCGTTGAAGAAGGGGCCCTGGGTGCCTTCGGGCAGGTTCTGGGTGATGTCCGAGATCTTCTTGCGGACCTCGTACCAGTCGTTGGGGATGTTGGCCGGCGGCGTCGAGTCCCTGAGGTTGACGTAGATCACCGTCTGGCCGGGCGTGGTGTAGCTTTTCAGGTAATCGAGGTCCGGCGTCTCATCGAGCTTCTCCGCCAGCGTGTTGGTGAGCTCGTTCATGGTGTCGACGAGGGTCGCACCCGGCCAGCCGGCCGAAACCACCATGGTGTTGACCGTGAAGGCAGGGTCCTCCTCGCGCCCGAGATTGGCGTAGGCGAAGACGCCGACGGCCGCGGCCAGAAGCATGAAGAAGAGGATGAGCGGCCGGTGCGCGATCGCCCAGGCCGACAGGTTGTGCGACCTCATTTGGCCGGGACCTCTTCAGCCGCGTTCTGGGCCGCGTCGGCCGCGTCCTCGCCGGCCTTCACCTTCTCGGCATTGACCTTGTCGACATTGACCACCTGGCCCTCGGCCAGCGAATTCACGCCGGCGATGACGACCAGGTCACCCTTGTTCAGTCCGCTCGAGATCAGCACGGCGTCGGTATCGTAGCGTTCGACCTTCACCGGGGTCAGATGCACCGCCTTGTCGTCGGCGCCGACGACCCAGACCGCCGGCTTTTCGCCGGTCTGCACCAGCGCGGTCGGCGGGACGCTGAAGACGTCCGCCCCGGTGGTCTCCACCCGGCCCCGGACCAGCGCGCCGAGACGCATCGCGGCCGGCGGGTCGGTCAACCCTACCTTGATGGTGTAGGTGCCCGTGGTCGCGTCGGCGCTCGGCGCGATCTGACGAACGGCGCCCTCGACCTTGATGCTCGGATCGGACTGAAGCCAGACAGCGACCGGCACGCCGACTTTCGCCACGACGGCCAGTTGCGCGGCGACGGAGAAGACCGCATCAAGCGCGCCGGTGTCGGCGACCTCGATGATCATCTGCCCGGCGGCCACCACCTGACCCGCATCGGCGCCGGTCTTGGTGACGGCGCCGGCGACGGGCGAGGTCAGGGAGGCGTATTTGAGCTGATCCTCGGCCAGCCGCTGTTGGGCCTGGGCGGAGGCGAGATCGGCCTGGGCGCTCTGCAGCGCCTTCAGCGCCTCGTCATATTCGGCCTGGGTGGTGAAGCCCTTCTTCAGGAGATCGCGCTTGGCGGCTTCCTGCGGGATCGCCTGGTCGACCGCCGCCTGGGCGGCGGCGACCTGCGCTCTTCGCCGAATCGAGCTGGTTCTCCAGATCGGTCGGATCGATCGAGGCGACCGGCTGGCCGATGGTCACCGTGTCGCCGACGTCGACATCGCGGACGGTTACCCGGCCGCCAACCAGGAAGCCGACACTTGTCGTGGTCTGGGCGGCGATCGTGCCGCTGCCTTCGGCCGACAGGACAAGCGGCGCGGGAATAACCTCGATCACCCGGGCGGTCCGCGGCGGCGGCGGCTCCGGCTTCTTGTCGTCGCAGCCTGCGAGCGCGAAGCAGACCGCGATGGCGGCGATCGGCGTGAAAGCCAAGGAGCGAAGCGACACGTCAATTTCCCCCAGCGTCGGAGCGCGAATCGCGGACGGAAGCACGCACCACCGACCACACGGCACAGTAACCCGCCGGTTTGGATTGCGCCACCGTCGATAGCCGTTCAAATCCGCCGCGATCGCCACTTCGACCTAGTCATCGGCGCCGCGCCCCGCCATATTCGCCCCATGTCAGACTCACCAGCCAGCAAGCCCATCGGACCCGGCGACCACGTCTTTCTGGTCGACGGCTCGTCCTTCGTCTTCCGTGCCTATTTCCAGTCGATTAACCAGGACGCCAAGTACAACTACCGCTCGGACGGCCTGCCGACCGGGGCGCTCCGCCTGTTCTCGACCAAGCTCTACCAGTTCATCCGCGAGGGCGCCGTCGGCATCATGCCGACCCACCTCGCCATCCTCTTCGACAAGTCGGAAGACACCTTCCGCAAGGAGATCTACCCCGACTACAAGGGCACCCGCCGCGAGCCGCCCGACGACCTGATCCCGCAATTTCCCCTGATGCGCGAGGCGGTCACCGCCTTCGGCCTCGAGCCGATCGAAAAGGCCGGCTTCGAGGCCGACGACCTGATCGCCACCTATGCGGTCGAGGCGGAGAAGGCCGGCGCCGACGTCCTGATCATCTCGTCCGACAAGGACCTGATGCAGATGGTCACCGACAAGGTCCTGTTCTACGACTTCGAATCCGGCATCAAGGGCCGCTCCGGCCACCGTCCCGAGCGCAAGCTCGATATCGACGGCGTCATCGACTATTTCGGCGTGCCGCCGGAGAAGGTCACCGACGTCCAGGCGCTGATCGGCGACACCTCCGACAACGTGCCGGGCGTCCCCGGCATCGGCATCAAGACCGCGTCGGCGCTGATCAAGGACTATGGCGATCTCGAAACCCTGCTCGCCCGGGCCGAGGAGATCAAGCAGCCGAAGCGCCGCGAGACGCTGATCGAATTCGCCGACCAGGCGCGGATGTCGAAGCGGCTGGTGACGCTCGACCGCCACGTCGACTGCGAGACGCCGCTTGCCGCCACCCGCGTCGGCGATTTCGACGCCAGGAAGCTGATCGCCTTCGGCAAGGCGCTGGAACTGACGACGCTGGTCAAGCGGGTCTGCGAGGCCTCCGGCATCGACCCCAACAGCGTCGATCCCGATCCCCGCCTGAAATCCGACAAGCTGCATGCGGCGACCCAGGCGGCGAAGCTGATGCCGTCTCCCCCCGTCGGAGAGCGTGGTCCGCCGCCAGGACCGGACGCGGGCCCGGCGGCCTCACCGCCGCCTGCGGGCGCGGAAGGGGCGATCGGCGCCTTTGCCCCGGCCGAGCGGGCGATCGCCGCCGCCACGGCCGCGACCGCCGCGCCGATCGACCTCAAGGCCTATGAGACCCTCACCGACAGCGCCAGCCTCGAGGCGCTGATCGCCGAGGCGATGGAGATCGGCCATGTCGCCATCGCCGCGCAGACGACTTCGCCGGATCCGATGCTGGCCGAGATCGTCGGCATCGCGCTGGCGACCCGGCCGGGGCGCGCCGTCTATATCCCGCTCGGCCACCGCAACGGCGAGGCGGACCTCCTCGACCCCGGCCTGCTCCCCGGCCAGATTCCCGTCGACGAGGCGCTCGGCCGCCTGAAGCCGCTCCTCGAGGAGGCCTCGGTGCTCAAGGTCGCCCACAACCTCAAGCCGCTCCGCCTGCTTCTCGACCGCCACGGCATCGCCGTCGCGCCCTTCGACGATACGATCCTCCTCGCCTACGCGCTCGACGCCGGCAAGGGCAGCATCGCGCTTGCCGACCTCTCCGAGCGCTGGCTCGGCCACATCCCGACGACCCGAAAGGACGTCACCGGCTCGGGCCGCGCGGCGATCGCCTTCGCCGCGGTGCCGATCGACCGCGCCACCGAATATGCGGCGGAAGAGGCCGACCTGACGCTGCGGCTATGGACCGGCCTGCGAGCCGCGGCTGGTGCCGGAGCACATGACCAACCTCTACGAGACGCTGGAGCGGCCGCTGGTGCCGGTGCTCGCCCGGATGGAGGCGCGCGGCATCAAGGTCGACCGCCAGACGCTCTCCCGCCTCTCCGGCGAATTCGCCCAGAAGATCGGCGGCCTCGAACACGAGATCCATCAACTCGCCGGCGAGGACTTCAACATCGGCTCGCCGAAGCAGCTCGGCGACATCCTGTTCGGCAAGTTCGGCCTGCCCGGCGGCAAGAAGACCAAGACCGGCGCGTGGTCGACCGGCGCCGACGTCCTCGACGAGCTCGCCGCCGGCGGCATCGACCTCGCCGCCCGCATTCTCGACTGGCGCCAGCTCTCCAAGCTGAAATCGACCTATACCGACCTGCTGCCCGGCTTCATCCACAGCGAGACCGGCCGCATCCATACCCAGTATGCGCTGGCCGCGACCTCGACCGGGCGGCTCTCCTCCTCCGAGCCCAATCTCCAGAACATCCCGATCCGCACCGAGGCCGGGCGGCGCATCCGCACCGCCTTCATCGCCGAGAAGGGAGCCAAGCTGATCTCGGCCGACTACAGCCAGATCGAGCTCCGCATCCTCGCCCATGTCGCCGACATTCCGGAACTCAAGCAGGCTTTCGCCGAAGGCCTCGACATTCACGCGATGACGGCGAGCGAGATGTTCGGCGTCCCGGTCGAGGGCATGCCGCGCGACGTCCGCAATCGCGCCAAGGCGATCAACTTCGGCATCATCTACGGCATCTCCGCCTTCGGCCTCGCCAACCAGCTCGCCATCCCGCGCGAGGAGGCCGGCGCCTATATCAAGCGCTATTTCGAGCGCTTCCCCGGCATCCGCGGCTACATGGACGCGATGAAGGCCCATGTCCGCGAGCACGGCTACGTGACGACCCTGTTCGGCCGCAAGATCCACTTCCCCCAGGTCAAGTCCGGCAACCCGGCCGAGCGCGCCTTCGTCGATCGCGCCTCGATCAACGCGCCGATCCAGGGCTCGGCCGCCGACATCATCCGCCGCGCCATGATCCGCATGGACGCCGCGCTGGCCGACGCGAAGCTCTCGGCCAGGATGCTGCTCCAGGTCCACGACGAGCTGGTCTTCGAGGCGCCCGAGGAGGAGGTCGACCAGACCCTGCCGGTGATCGCCGAGGTCATGGCGAAAGCGGCCGAGCCGGCGATCTGGCTCACCGTGCCGCTGGCCGTCGACGCCGGCGCCGCCGACAACTGGGACGAGGCGCATTAGGGGGCGCCCTGCGTAGGGTGGGCAAAGGCGCGTGAGCGCCGTGCCCACGCGGTTGGGACACACATCGTGGGCACGCGGCTTTGCCGCTTTGCCCACCCTACGGCACCCGACAGGCACCCGACGCAGGAGGCCGCCCTCCTCTCCCGGACGGGGAGAGGAGGCGGCCTCATCGGCAAGGGCGCGCGAGCGAGGTCGGCAGCCAAAATCCTCCATCATCCCCCCCGTAGCACCCGCCGGGCATAACAAAAAAGACATCCCCGCCTCCTCGTCCCGGCCTCATAATTGCGGCCATCCTCGCTCGGTTAGAGGGGCGTCTACCGGTGACGGCCAGAGATGCGAGCGGGGAGCGGCGCCTGCGGCGAGACCACCGGGACCCGATGCCGGAGAGGACGACGGTCCGAACGCCTCGGGAGGCCTCCGCGAGTATGCCCGCCGGCATTACGACCGGCTGTGGGACATGGCCCACCTTAAGGGCGGCCGCGAGCCGGAGATCGGGGACAGCCCCCGCGTCACCGGCGAAGTCTCCGGAGGGATCCGGGGAGCCACCGCAAGGTGGCCG
This sequence comes from uncultured Alphaproteobacteria bacterium, assembly GCA_963812275.1. Lineage (GTDB taxonomy): Bacteria > Pseudomonadota > Alphaproteobacteria > Rhizobiales > Kaistiaceae > Bauldia. Next base: position 398,271 of record CAWEUQ010000013.1, read on the forward strand.
GGCGTCCGGAGCGTGAAAGCGGAGTGCCGAAAGTCGTCGCGGCGGGCGCCGGACGAGCGCCCAATTCCGCCCCGGCTCCGGCCGAGGCCAGCAGGCGTTCTTTCAGCGCCCGCCACCCCTCATCCTTCTTGGGTGAGGCCGAACAAGCGTAGGGTGGGCAAAGCGGCAAGGCCGCGTGCCCACGCGCACCGATCAAACCCCGGCTCGGCATGCCCGAGCGCGGCAACGATGGAGCATGCCCGATCCCTCCCAAAAAAGGCCCTTTCCCCGTGGCCGCGCCGCCATTCCGCGCTATGACAGACGGCCCGGTCGCCGACCCGGCTCGCGATGGAGTGAAGATTCTGCGCCTGAACCTGCTGCCGACCGTCATTGCCTGCGACCTTGCTCGCGACCGCCGCCCAGGCCGGGGCGCCGTCGCCGAGCTATCCGCTGCTCGACCCGCCGCCGGGGGCGGCCGACGCCGCGCCCGGGCATCCCGACCGGCTCCATCCCGACCGCCGGATGGAACTCCTCGCCCGCGAGATCGGCCAGATGATCATCATCGGCTTTCCCGGCAACGAGCCCGGCGAGCCATGGCCGACGAAGGCCGCGGCGATGATCGCCGACGGCCGGATCGGCGGCGTCATCCTCTTCGGCGACAACATCCGCAATCCCGCTCAGGTCGAACGGCTGACCGGGGCGATGCATGCCGCCGCCGGACGGCTGCCGCCGTTCGTCACCGTCGACCAGGAGGGCGGCTATATCCAGCGCTTCCGCCGGCGCCAGGGGTTCCAGGGGTTGCCCGCCTCGGCCTGGACCGTCGCCAAGCACGGCCTCTGCAACGCCTGGAGCGCCTATCTCAACACGGCACGGGAACTGGCGGCGCTCGGCATCAACGTCAATTTCGGCCCGGTCATCGATCTCGACATCAACCCGCGCAGCCCGGCGATCGGCCGGTTGCGGCGGAGCTATGGCGTCGATCCCGCCACCGTGACCGACTATGCCCGGCAGTTCATCGGCGCCCACGCGGCGGCCGGCGTGCTGACCGTCGCCAAGCATTTCCCCGGCCACGGCTCGGCCGCCCTCGATCCGCACAAGCGCGTCGTCGACGTCACCAGGACCTGGCAGCCGGAGGAGCTCGAACCCTTTCGCGATCTCGCCCGCGACAATGGCGTCGCGATGATCATGGTCGGCCACCTGATCCATCCGCGGTTTTCCGACGGCGACCGTCCGACGAGCCTGTCGCGCCGGGCGATCACCGGCGAATTGCGCCAGCGCCTCGGCTTCAAGGGCCTGATCGTCACCGACGATCTCGGCATGGAGGCGATCACCGACCGCTACGGCCTCGAGGAAGCGGCGGTGATGGCGACGCGGGCCGGCGCCGACATCCTGATCTTCGCCAACCAGCGGGCCGGCGACAACGGCCTGGTCGACCGGGTCATCGCCCGGGTTTCCGGCGCGGTCGCCGCCGGACGGGTGCCGAAGGCGACACTCGACCAATCCTACGCGCGAATCCTCGCGGTCAAGCGCAAGCTCGCGGCCCGCGACCCGGCCGCGCCGGCCGACGTCGCCGCCGGCCCGACGGCGGAAACCTGCGCGATTCGGCGGGTGGCGGAAAACCCCGATTGATAACCGCGCGCCGACCGCCATAATTGTGTCAACACTCCGGGAGCACTCTGGGGCATCAACCAAATCGGGTGGGGAGGTCGTCATGTGGAAGACACGCGCATCGCTGGTCGCCGTCATGCTGTTGGCGGCGCCGGTTGTCGGGGGGTCGGTCAAGGCCGCCGACGAGGATATCGGCATCGTTCGCGAGAAGGCCGGCAACCTGCCGCAGGACCAGGCGCTGAAGCTCCTGGGCGAGACGCTCGGCAAGAGCATCGAGGCGAGCCAGTCCGACCCCAGCATCCCCGATATCCTTTCAGCGCTTCAGACCAATATCGAGGCGACCCGCAAGATCCGCGAGATGGTCGAGGGCAGCGACACGGTGACCGAGGAACAGATCGCCGAGGTTGCCAGCCAGATATCGACCATCGCCAAATCCTTCGACGCGATCGCCAAGCTGGCGCCGGACGTCTTCGAGCGGCGCTACGCCGAGCTCTCCGACATCGACGCCATCGGCCAGGAGATCGGCTTCCGCATCGCCGACGCCAACTCCCGGCTGGCGGCGCTGCGTCAGAACAACGACGAGATCGACGGCTATATCCGCGCCGAGACGCTGTCGCATGGCGAGATCGAGAAGCTGCGGCTGACCCGCCAGGCCAACGACGCCGAGATTCACAGCCTCGAGGCCGCGGTCGCGGCCTGGGGCTATTTCTCCGAGCGCCATGCCGACGTGATGAAGCGGCTCGGCGACCAGTCCGAGAATCTCGACATCTTCTTCCATGCGCTGCGCGAAAACGCTCGCGTCTATAGCGCCGCCGCCACCACCCTCAACATGGCGAGCTCGCTGAAGACGGCGCTTTCCGACCTCGGCAGCGTCGAGAATCTCGACACGCTGCGCTCGGAAATGGTGCGGTCGTGGACCGACCTGATGAAGATCGTCGACGAGGTCAATGACGGCCTGCGCCTGCAGCCCGGGATGTGAGCCGATGCGCCGCCTTCTCCTCGTCGCGCTCCTCGCCGTCGGCGTGGTTGCCGTATGGTGGCTGGCGGAGGACGGCGGCCTGCAGCACAAGCTCGGCGAGGTCGGCGGCGAGGTGATGCAGAAGGTCCGCGGCGCGCCGCCGCCGAGCTGGGGCGACGTCGCCGACCGGGTCGGCGATTTCGCCAAGGAGGAACAGGGCCTGAAGAAGACCGTCGGCGCTCTTGGCGGCGGACTGCCCGAGGACGGCGGCACCGTCGACACCCCGGCGGCGGAGCCGCTTGCCGCGCCGAACTGATCGCCGATGACCGCGATTATCCGCCCGGCCGAGGACGCCGACCTTGCCGCGATCCTCGCCATCTATAACGACGCGGTGCGGACCACGACGGCGATCTGGAACAATTCGACGGTCGATCTCGACAACCGGCTTAGCTGGCTCGAAAGCCGCCGCCGGCAGGACTATCCGGTGCTGGTCGCCGAGGATGCCGGCACGGTCGTCGGCTACGGCTCCTTCGGTGACTTCCGCGCCTTCGACGGCTACCGCTTCACGGTCGAGCATTCGATCTATGTCGACGCGGCCGCCCGGCGGCAGGGCATCGCCACGGCGTTGCTGATCGCGCTGATCGAACGGGCGTCGGCCCTCGGCAAGCATGTGATGGTGGCGGGGATCGCCGCCGACAACGACGCTTCGATCGCGCTCCACGCCCGCCACGGCTTCACCGAGACCGGACGGATGCCGGAAGTCGGCACCAAGTTCGGCCGCTGGCTCGACCTCGTCCTGATGCAGAAACGGCTCTGACCGGCAGCGTCCGTCAGGCGGCGTAGCGGCTGGCGTCCGGACCGTAATAGTTGATGTAGCGGGTGTTGATCCGCTCGACCGGCAGCACGATGAAGACGTCCGTCGTGCCGAACTGCCAGTCGACGACCGCCTCCTCGCAGATATAGGCGCCGAGCCGCAGGTATCCCTTGATCAGCGGCGGCAGTTCGCGCAGCACCTTGATGCCGTTGACCGGCTCGGCAGCGAGTGCGTCGAGCGGCACGCCGCGACCGGGCAGCGCCTTGACGCGCCATTCCTCGGGCGTCGGGGCATAGCTGCGCAGGAAACCGAGCAGCGGCGCCAGTCGTCGCGGATCGGTGCCCTCGAGCGAGGCGCAGCCGATCATCACGTCGATGCCGTTCTGGCGGACGTAGCTCCAGATGCCGTGCCAGAGCAGCTCGACCGTCCGCTTGGTCCGGTAGGGCTTCAGGACACAGGAGCGCCCGAGTTCGAGGAAGGAGCGCCGGGCGTGACGGCTGATCAGGTTGCCGATCTGGAACTCACCGGCGGAGTAGAAGCCCTTGCGCTTCTCGGCGATCTCCTGGCGCAGCAGCCGATAGGTGCCGACGATTTCCGGCGCGCCGATGACGTCGTGATCGAGCACCAGGAGATGGTCGCAGAATTTGTCATAGGGATCGGCATCGCGGCCGAAGAGGGCCGCGCGGACATTGGCGACCGCGGACATCTCCTCGTAGAAGATCCGGTAGCGAAGACGCTGCGCCTGCTTGACCTCGTCGCCCGAGCGGGCGAGACGCACCTCAAGGCTGCCGATGCGCCCCAGCGAAGCGGCGGATTGATCGAAACGCCGCCAGGCCATGCGCATCATGCCGCCGGTGAAACGCTGTGGCATCAGGGGCATGTAAGCCATGTCGCCTCCCGCGGGATGGTCCCTGCCGTCCCCGCAAAGATAGGTATCGGGGCAGCCTAGGCAAGAACGATTCTGACGATATTAACCTGTCGGCCACCAGTTGTCTCGGAGGCCCGAATCGGCTTCTCAACCGGCCGGGCGCGCGACAGAAACCACAGATTTCCTACGGTTTGGTGACGGCCCGAAGAGCCATGGCTAGCGCGGCCGGCCCTTCTCCGTCAAATCCGCAAGCAGGCGACGGAGCGAATCGGGCGAAACCGGCTTCTCCAGGATCGAATCGATGCCGGCGGCGCGCGCCTCGGTCTGGGTCTCGGGCAGGACATCGGCGGTCAGCGCGACCAGGCTGGCCCGCGCGGTTCCGGCCTCGGCCTCCCAGGCGCGGATAGCGCGGGCGGCGGCCAGACCATCGAGCCCCGGCATGTGGAGATCCATCAGGATCACCGGAAATGGCGTCGACCGGCCGCGCACTTCCGCCACCGCGGCGGCGCCATCGCGAACCACGGTCACCGAATGCCCGAGGCCCTCGACAACGGCGCGGGCGAGAAGGGCGCTGATCTCGTTGTCCTCGGCAAGCAGGACGTCGAGACTGACCGGCGCCGGTCCCGGCACCTCGGCACTGCGGACGCGGGCATCCTCCGGGTCGATATGGAAGGCGCCGGGCGAGGCGACGAGTTCGCCGACGATGCGGACCAGCGACGATCGTCTGACCGGCCGGACCAGGTAGGCGTCGAACCCGACTTCGCGGAGACCATCGATCTCGTCGCGCCCGCCGGGCTCGATCAGCACGGCGGCTCCGATCCTCTCGCCCGCCGCTTCCTGAAAACGCGCCAACGACGCCCGGGCGTCACCTGCCAGCCGCCGGTCGAGGAGGATCGCCTGATAGGGAAGGTCGGCCGCGACGGCGGCGCCGACCAGCGCGGAGGCAGCGTTGAGCGTCGCGACCTCGCGCGCCTCGCCGCCGGCGAGCCTCAGGCCGCGGACCAGCGCCGGCGCCTCCTCACCCTCCGGCATGACGACAAGCACCCGCCGACCGCGAAGCGTCTGCGTTTCCGGATGCGCCGGTGTCTCGACCGGCAGATCGAGATCGAACCGGAAGATCGCGCCGCCGCCCTGGCGCGGAGCGACGGTGAGATCGCTTCCCATCCGGCGGACGATCCTGCGGCTGATGGCAAGGCCGAGCCCGGCGCCGCCATGGCGCCGGTTCGGTCCGGCATCGGCCTGCTCGAACTCGCTGAACAGCCGCTCGGCATCCTCCGGGGCGATTCCGGGACCGCTGTCGGAAACGGTGAAGACAACCGCCGCCATGTCGCCGATCTGCCTTTCGACCCCGGCGGCGAGGGTGACGCCGCCATGATCGGTGAATTTGACCCCGTTGCCGACGAGGTTGACCAGCACCTGACGAAGCCGCGTCGCGTCGACCGAGACGCGTTCGGGAACCGCCGGATCGATGTCCGCGACAATGTCGATCCCGCGGGCGTGGGCGCGGGACGCCAGCAGTTCTACGATCTCCTGGAGAAGGGCCGCGAGGTTGGTCGGCTCCGGCCGCAGATCGAAACGCTCCGCCTCGATCTTGGAGAAATCGAGCATGTCATCGACCAGGCCGAGGAGCGCGTCGCCGGACGATTGCACGCCCCGGGCATAGGTTTCCTGGACCGGGCTGAGCCGGGTTTCGAGCAGCAGGCTGTTGAGGCCGAGAATGCCATTCAGCGGCGTGCGGAATTCGTGGCTGACCGTGGCAAGCAGACGCGACTTGGCCTGGCTCGCGGCCTCGGCCTTCTTCCGTGCCTCGACCAGCGCCAGCTCGACTTCCTTGCGGGCGGTGATGTCGCGGGCGACGGAATGCATCGGGCCAAGAATGCCGGCTTCGTCGCGAATCCGGATATCGACCCAGGCGAACCAGCGCGGACCATTCCTGGTGATCAGCTTGAGATCGCGTGCCTCGATATCGCCGGGCGCGAGTCGACCATCGTCCTCGCGCACCTCCTCGACCGGGGCGAGCGACAGCGGCTCGCCGATGACCCGCGCCTCGTCGACGCCGAGCGCCTTGAGGAAAGCGGGATTGACGAAGGTGACCCGTCCCTCGGCATCGCGATGGACGACGAGGTCGCCTTGGGCATCGATCAGGCCGCGATAGCGCTCCTCGTTCTCGCGAAGTTCCCAGGCGGTGTCGGCAATCCGCTCGAGCGTCGTCGCCAGTTCCCGCTTCTCATGCCTCAGGGTATCGAGCTGGGCCCGGTATCGAATCGCGTCGACGCGCGACGCGCCCCAGAGCGAAACTGCGCCGAGGATGACAGCGACCGGCGCGGCCAGCGGCGCAAGCCGCGGTTCGACGAACACGATGGCGAGCGCGAAGAGCGCCACGAGGCCAGCCAGGGCGGCGAAAAAGCCCGCCGCGACCCGGCGCTTCAGGCCCTTGTCGGTCCGGCTGGACGTCGCCTGCGACCGGGCTTTCGCGGACTGAATGGCGGCCGCCACCGGCGGATCGAATTCGGCCGGACGCTGATCTGATCGGGCGGGAACGGCCATGATTCGTCACATCTCCGCCAACGCCGGACCGATGAGCCGGTTCCCGGCGGCGGAGATGAGATTGACAGGTCATGCTTTCCAAATGCTTGACCCCCGGCCGCGGCGTCGGCGAGCAGCGCCGGAGAACCCGCCGGGAACCGGATTGCCGGTTGCGGGCCCGGCTCGAATGCGGTGAAGTCGGCCCATGCGCAACGGTAGAATGCTGTTCTTCATCATGACCATGATCGCCACCCCGGCAGCCGCCCATGAAAGGCCGGCGGATTTCGTCAACGTTGCCGATGTCGTTCCGGGCATCGTCGTCGAGGCGCGTTACGCGGGCTATTTCAACTTCATCGGCCAGCCGATCGACGGCTACGAAGCGCCCGCCTGCCTGCTGACCAGCAAGGCGGCCGAGGCGCTGGCCCGTGTCCAGAAGGACCTCAGGCCGTACGGATTCGGGCTGAAAGTGTTCGACTGCTACCGCCCGGCCCGCGCGGTTGCGGAATTCGTCCGCTGGGCGGAAGACGCCGGCGACACCAGGATGAAGCCCGAATTCTATCCGGAGATCGACAAGGGCGCGTTGTTCGAGAAGGGCTATATCGCCGCGAAATCAGGCCATTCCCGCGGCTCGACCGCCGACCTGACGCTGGTCTTCCTGCCGTCCGAGGTCGAGGTCTACATGGGCACCGGCTTCGATTTCTTCTCCGAACGCTCCTGGCCGGACGACGCGGAGCAGCCGAGCGAGGCGCGCGCCAACCGGCTCCTGCTGTCGAGCCTGATGCAACTGCATGGCTTCAAGCCCTATCCCTACGAATGGTGGCACTTCACCCTCGCCGACGAACCCTATCCCGACACCTATTTCGACTTTCCGGTGAAATGATCCGCCCGCGGGCTCACATGACAATGAAGTCGCCGGCGTCGAGATCGAGCCCGCATCGAGGCGCGCAAACAGCGTCCGCCTGCCGTGGCCGCTGCCATTGGCGTCGTAATACAGGCTGCCGTCGGCCGGGGCGTAGAGGATGTGGTCGTCGGGCTCTCTTGCCCGCGCGCCGACGCGGAATTCCCCCGCGTCGAGGTCCGCACCGATGCTGGCGAAGACCGATTGCTTCAGGAGGATAACATCGGTACCCGGCACGAAGTCGGCGATGCGATCGACATTGGTGCGTGAATCGAGTCTGGTGTCGAAGACGAAGGTGTCCGCGTCGGCGCCGCCCTTCAGGACATCACTGCCCCTGCCGCCCCGCAGGATATCCGAGCCCTGGTGCCCGACGAGTCGGTCGTCACCGAACCCGCCCTTCAGGATATCGTCACCGAACCCGCCGCTCAGCCTGTCGTGTCCGCCGTTGCCGAACAGCCGGTCATCGCCCGGTCCGCCGAACACACGGTCGTCGCCGCGGCCGCCGCGCAGGATGTCGCCGACATCGCCGGCCTGTTTCGACATGTCGAGGCGGAAGATGTCGCCGCCGAGGCTGACGGCGTAGAGAGCGCCATGGCCGTCGATGCCGAAGGACGCGATCTGCTCGAACGGAGCGTCGGGCGAGACGACCTGTCCCGTGCGGTCGACAACGCTGGTCGCGGTACCGCCCTCGACAACCAGCGTCCATATCCGGCCGCTGGCGAAATCTCCGAAGACATAGGCCCCCTCCATCGACGCCTCGCCGCCCCTGACGACGTATCCACCGGTGATCGCCTTGCCGAGGTCGTGGCCATATTCGAAGATCGGGAGGACGGAGCCGGCGGGGGGATTTCCGAGCGTGCCCTCGGCAGCGTCCCAGCCATAATTGACGCCGCCGGGACTGTGAGCGGGCTGGAAATCGACTTCCTCGCGCGCCGACTGGCCGACGTCGGCGATATAGAGATCGCCGTTCTTGTCGAAGCTGATCCGCCAGGGATTGCGGAGACCATAAGCCCATATCTCATCGGCGCCGGCGCTGCCGACGAAGGGATTGTCGGCGGGTATCGCGTAGTTCCGGCCGGCATCGGCCGGAAAGGCGTCGCCATCGATATCGATGCGCAGGATCGCGCCGAGCAAGGTGTCGGTGTTCTGGCCATTGCCGGCCGGGTCGTTGCCGCCGCCACCGTCGCCGAGGGCGACATAGAGATAACCATCCGGGCCGAAGGCCAGGGCGCCGCCATTATGGTTGCCGAAGGTCGGGTGGGGGATGGTGATGATCGTCCGCAGGGAGGCGGGATCGGCGCTGGCCGGATCGCCCGCCGATCGCTGATATTCGCGGATTTCGATGTCGCCGGCGGCGTTGACGAGATGGACGTAGAATCGCCCGTTGGTCTGGTAGCCGGGATGGAAGGCGAGGCCAAGCAGGCCCTGCTCTCCGGCGGTCGACAGCTCCGCGTCGGGGATGTCGAGGAAGAGCTTGGTCGAACCGGTCGCCGGATCGAGGATGCTGATCAGGCCTTGATTCTTCTGAACGACGAAAAGCTCGTCGGGCCGGCCAGGCGCCGATCCCGCGAAGACCGCCCCATCGAATCCGCTGCCGATACGCTCGGCGGTTATCTGTCCGGTGGTTCCCGCCTTCTGGTGACCGTCATAGCCGAAGATGACGTCGTCCCCGCCCTTGCCTGAGAGCTTGTCGACGCCGCTGGTGCCCTTGATTCGATCCGACCGGCTGGTCGCCATGTCGCGATTCTCCGCCGTCCCCGCCAGCATGGACGGGGCCCCCTGACCTACGACATTTCGGGGAGCCGACAACGCAAAAGCGTCGTCAATCCTGTCGTATGCTTTATGAAAGGCTGACGAAACGATGGCCGGTGCGGTTTGCGAATTGCTGGCGGCCGACGAGACGCATAAACTCGCGCGCCACCCTGATCGGCCGGAACCGAACGCGCATGAGCACAACGCCGAAGAAACCGACACAGACCGAACGCGTGCGCGCCGGCCTCGCCGACGCCATCGTGCGCGGCAAACTCGGGCCCGGCGCGCCGCTCGACGAAGCGTCGATCGCGAAAAAGTTCCATGTCTCGCGGACGCCGGTCCGCGAAGCGATCCGCCAGCTCGAGGCGATCGGGTTCGCCGAAGCCCGGCCGCACCGCGGCGCGGTCGTGCCGCGCTTCACGCCCGAGAAACTCAACGAGATGTTCACGGTGATGGCGGAGATGGAGGCGCTTTGCGCCCGCTATGCCGCCCGCCATATCAGCCCGCGCGAGCGGGCGGAGCTCGAACGGCTGCACGAAGCCTGCCGCCAGGCCGCGCAGCGCGGCGACGCGGTCGAATATTACGCCCGGAATATTGCCTTCCACGACGCCGTCTACCACGCCAGCCACAATGCCTTCCTTGCCGAGGTGACGCTTTCGGTCCGCAACCGCGTCGCGCCGTTCCGCAAGCTGCAGTTCGAACGCACTGGACGGCTGCCGGAATCGCTGGCCGAGCATGAGCGGATCGTCGAGGCGATCGCCCGGGGCGACGAAGAGGGCGCGGCGGCGCTGATGAGCGATCATCTGCGGCTGGTCCGCGAATCGGTGGGCAGCGTCTCGCCGAATCTCGGCGAGGCTCAGGACGCACCGGCCGAGGAGCCGAAGCCGGCGCGAATCATCGACCTCACCTTCGGCTGAAATCCACGCGACTCAGGCTGCCGCGGCGAGAAGGTCACCGATGGCGCGGTAGCTCAGCGCCTCGGCGAGGTGAATGCGGCCGACCGAATCGGTGGCGTCGAGATCGGCGATGGTGCGGGCAACCTTGAGCACCCGGTGATAGCCGCGCGCGGAGAGCTGCATCGCTTCCGCGGCGTTCTTGAGGAGCGTCATCGCCGGCGCATCCAATGCGACGATCTTCTCGATCACGGCGGGCGAGCACTGGCCATTGCAGACGGCGTCGAGCCCGCGTTCGGCGAAGCGCGCGCGCTGGATGGCGCGGGCCGCGGCGACGCGGGCGGCGACAGCGGCGGAAGGCTCGGCCGGCGCCGGCAGGATCAGGTCCGTCGCGGTCACCGCCGGCACCTCGATGCGGATGTCGATGCGGTCGAGCAGCGGCCCCGACAGCCGCGCCTGGTAGTCGGCGACGCAGCGCGGGCCGCGCCGGCAGGTGTGGCCGGGCTCCCCGGCCATGCCGCAGCGGCACGGATTCATCGCGCCGACGAGCTGGAAGCGCGACGGATAGGTGATGCGATAGTTGGCCCGGGCGATCATCGTCTCGCCGCTCTCCAGCGGCTGGCGCAGCGAATCGAGCACCTGCGGCGTGAATTCCGGCATCTCGTCGAGGAACAGCACGCCGTGATGGGCGAGCGAGGCCTCGCCCGGTTTCGGCCGGATGCCGCCACCGACCATCGCCGCCATCGAGGCGGAATGATGCGGCGCACGGAACGGCCGCCGCGCCGTCAGCTTGCCGTTTTCCAGCGTGCCGGAGATCGAGGCGATCATCGACACCTCGAGCAGTTCGGCCGGCGACAATGGCGGCAGGATCGACGGCAGGCGGCTCGACAGCATCGACTTGCCAGCGCCGGGCGGGACCGACCATCAGCATGTGGTGGCCGCCGGCCGCGACCACCTCCAGCGCCCGCTTGGCGCTCTCCTGGCCCTTGATGTCGGCGAGGTCGGGCAGCGTGTCCGGTGGCGCCGCCATGCCCGGTTCGGGCCGCGACAGGACCTGGGTGCCGCGGAAATGGTTGGCGATGGCGATCAGGCTGCGCGGCGCGAGGATCGCCATGTCGCGGCTTGCCCAGGCCGCCTCGGAGCCGCAGGGCGAGGGGCAGATCAGGCCGCGGCCCATGGCATTGGCGGCGATCGCCGCCGGCAGCACGCCGGCGACCGCCGAAATCGTGCCGTCGAGGGCGAGTTCGCCGAGCGCGACGAAATCGCCGAGCTGGTCGCCGGGCAGCGCCCCGATCGAGGCCATCAGCGCCAGCGTGATCGGCAGGTCGTAATGGCTGCCTTCCTTGGGCAGGTCGGCGGGCGCGAGATTGATGGTGATGCGCTTCGGCGGCAGCGACAGGCCGGTGGCGTGGAGCGCCGCCCAGATGCGGTCGCGGCTCTCGGCCACCGCCTTGTCGGGCAGGCCGACGATGGCGAAATACGGCCCGCCCGGCGCGATCTGCACCTGGACGTCGACGGGAACCGCCTCGATTCCCTGAAACGCGACCGTCGTGACGTGAGAAACCATTGCCGCGCGCCCTCCGCTCAACCGGAACGATAGCGCAACTCAGGCGGGTCGACAAGAACAATAAGTGAACAAATTCGATGGCCGCTACCAGGCGATCGGCTTGCCGTCGCGGGTGAAGCCGCCGGTCGGCCCGTCCGGGCCGAGCTCGGCGGCCCAGACGATCGAGGCCGCCCCCTTGGCGACGTTGCGCGGCGCGGAGGCGCCGCCCATGTCGGTCTTCACCCAGCCCGGGCAGACGGCATTGACCTTGATCCGGCGGGAGCCGAGCTCGCGGGCCAGAATCCGGGTCAGCGCATTGAGGCTGGCTTTCGACACCTTGTAGGCAGAGCCCGGCCAGCCGGCGGCCGAATAGCTGCGGTCGGCGACGGCGGCGACGAAGGCGTCCGTCATCTCGACGAGGGTCTCCCGGTCGAGGTCGGGATCGAGAAACTGTCTTCGCAGCGCCGGGGCGAAACCGGTGAGTTCGCCAGCGCCGCTCGACACCATGACGATCGTGGCGCCGTCCGGCATCAGCGGCAGCAGCGCGTCGGTCACCCGCATCGGCCCGTGAAAGTTACCGGCCAGTGTCCGTCGCGCGACATCGGTGTCGAAACCGTCAAAGGCGACGCCGGCGTTGTTGACGAGAACGTCGAGGGTGATGCCGTCGGCCTTCAGGGCATCGGCCAGGGCGGCGATGCTTTTCGGATCGGTGACGTCGAGCGGGCGGTATGCGACGTCGATCCCGTCCTTCGAGAGCGCTGCGACCGCCGCCTCGCCCTCGGCCTGCCGCCGCGCGGTCAGGATGACATGGAAGCCGTCGCGGCCAAGCTGCCGACAGACCTCGAGCCCGAGGCCGCGATTGCCCCCGGTCACCAGCGCCGTCCGTCCGTTCCCCGCCTTGTCGGCCATCCTGGTCTTCCCTCAGCTGGTTGTCGTTCTGAGGGACATCTGGGGTCGGACGGACCGGATTGCCACCCGCCCTACTGAGCGGGCAGCATCCGTCGGATCACGCCGTCATGCTTGACGAAGTGATGCCAGAGAGTAGCCGCGACGTGGGCGACGATCAGCCCGATGAAGACCGGCTGGCCCAGTTCGTGGATACCGCCGGTCGGCAGGCCGAAATACCAGGCGAGGATGCCGGTGATCGGCATGAAGAAGAGCAGAAAATAGAAGAGGAAATGCACGGCTTGCGCGGCAAGCGCCTGGACTTTGTGGGTTTCGACCGGCGGCGGGGCGCCGACCGCCAGCCGCAGCGCCACCCGGACGACAACCAGCGCCAGGACCGCCAGCCCGAGCCAGACATGGCTCGATTCCCAGGTTCGGGTCCAGACCGAGAGCTGGGCCGAGCCGGGCTGCATCCGCGGCGGATGCTCGCTGAAGAAGAGCTGCCAGATCACCAGAGCGGCGATCGACCAGTGGAGAAGGATCTGTGCCAGCGAATAGGATGCCGGTCGCGCGGTCGGAACGGAAGTCTGCGCCATGATCAGGTTCCCTGCGAAGGATGGCGACGGGGGGAGGCCCGTCGACCCCGCCCGATATAGGCGCGCCATGTCGCAGGAGTTTCTCCGGAATGTATCAGTTTGTACCGGCGTCGCCGGCTCGTCGCGCGGCTTGCCGACGCGGCCCGCTGATCGTCGATCCCGACCGGGCAACAGCGCGGATGAAGACTTTTCTCGCCCTGCACGGTATCGACTGAGCCATGCGTGATCTCGCCGCCGATACGGACCTCCGCTTCCTGTCGCTGAATACCGGGACGGTCCGTGCCCAGGACGACCTCCTCTCCATCCTCGAGGCGGCGCTCCGCCACGGCATCTCCGTGGTCTCGCCGTGGCGGGACCAGGTCGCAGGCAGTCGGCCTCGACCGCGTCGTCAGCGCGGTGCGCGACGGCGGCCTCAGCCTCTCGGGCTATTGCCGGGGCGGGTTGTTCCCGTCCGATGCGGCGCGGCGCACGGACGTCCGCGACGACAACCGGCGGGCGGTCGACGAGGCGGCGGCGCTCGGCGCCCCCTGCCTGGTGATGGTGGTCGGCGGCCTGCCGCATTTCTCGCGGCCGGGATCGGCGCCGTCGCACGACATCGCGGTGTCCCGCGATCAGGTCGCCGACGGCATCGCCGAGATGCTCGACTATGCCGAGGCCTGCGGCATGCCGCTGGCGCTGGAGCCGATCCATCCGATGATGGCCGCCGAACGGTCCTGCCTCTGCACGCTCCGCCAGGCGCTCGATCTCTGCGACCTGATCGATCCGGCGCGCTCGCGCGGGCTCGGGATCGCGCTCGACGTCTATCACGTCTGGTGGGACTTCGAGATCATGCCCCAGATCGCCCGGATGGGCGGCGACCGGATGCTGGCCTTCCACGTCTGCGACTGGCTGGTGCCGACCACCAGCATCCTGTCCGGACGCGGCATGATGGGCGACGGGGTCATCGAGATCCCGAAGCTGCGGGAAGCGGTGGAAGCGCTGGGCTTCGACGGGGCCTGCGAGGTCGAGGTGCTGTCCGACGACTGGTGGACGCGGCCGGTCGACGAGGTTCTCTCGGTGATCGTCGAACGCTACCGGACCGCCTGCTGAAACGAGGCGGTCCGCGCCCGTTCGGCGCACCACCCTTGCGACCCGCGCCCTGGACCTCCAAATAGGGTCAAACAGCGAGGTCTGCCGAGACGATGATGTATCGTAGTATCCAGTTCCAGCCGCGGACCTGGCAGGGGCGCGTTGGAATTATCCTGGCTTCCGCCCTTGGCGTGGGGCTGGTCGTCGCCTTCGTCATCCTGACGCTCGGCATCGCCATCCTGCTCCTGCCGGTGATCGCGGTGCTGATCGCCATCGGCTGGTGGCGCTGGCGCAAGATCGAGGCCGCGATGCGCGAAGAGGCGGCGCGTGGCACCGACGACGGCCGCACCATCGAAATCGACTATCAGGTCGTCGGCGATCCCGACGGGAACCGCCGGAAATAGCAGGAAACCGGGCGTCTGACCGCCCGGCGCCGGTTCGGGTCGCGTCTTTCCCGGTCAGGCCGGGCGGATGTATTTGCCGTAGACCCAGGCGGCCTGGTACTGGCCCATGCCATTCGGGTCGATCCACACCTGACACCACTGGTAACGCACCGCCTGGCGCTGCTTCCACGCCGGCCAGCCGGCGATCGCGTCGAGATTGACGCCGCCGGTGCATTTTCCGGTCATCGAGAGTGTCGCGCCGTTCGGATAGGCGACGAGGATCCGCGACTGGCTGCTCGGCCAGGCCCGGACATTGAGCGTATCGCCATAGGGCACGTCGGTCACCGACCAGGCGAAGAAGGCGGAGGCGCCGGCGGGCGACGCTGCCGCAAAGAGGCCGACGATCAGGACGAGGCCGGCAAGAAAGCCGATTCGGATCGATTTCATCGTCAAGGTTCCTGTCTCGCTTCCCGGCGTCCCCACGCCGGTTATCGGGCGCCAACCCGGCGCCGTTATCGCGGGTCGTCGCTGAACCGCCAATGAACGAGGTCACCCGGTCGCCTAGGTTGGGGACTCATAAGCGCGCAGCCACAACCGGATTGATGCGAGCTTGACGAAGGCAAGGTAGTTGACGGCGAGTTTGTCGTAGCGGGTAGCGATGCGTCGACACTGCTTGATCTTGTTGAAGAACCGCTCGACCAGGTTGCGCGTCCGGTAAACGTAAGGGCTGAAGCAGATCGGTTCCTTGCGATTTCGTTTGGGCGGGATGTTTGCCCACGCGCCCTTCTGGCTGACGAGCTCCCTGATCCAGTCGGCGTCATATCCGCGATCTGCCAGCAACATTGTTCCTTGATGCAATCCGGTCAGGAGCAGCGAACATAGCCTGTTGTCGTGAGCTTCGCCCGGCGTGAGGCCAAGGACCACCGGCAGGCCATCGGCGTCACGACCGCATGAATCTTGCTCGTCAGTCCGCCGCGTGAACGACCCATGTGTTGCTCGCGATTGCCGGCGATATAGGCACCGTGCTGGTGCACGCGCACGACCGAGGTGTCGATCATTTGCACCGCTGCGTCATGAGCAGCGGCGACGCCTCCATTGTGCGGTCCCAGACGCCCGCCCGGCGCCAACGAACGAAGCGATTGTAACAGGTGGTATCAGGACCGAAGCTCTCCGGCAGATCGCGCCACGGCGCACCAGACCGCAAAACCCAGAAGATGCCGTTGAGAATGCGCCGGTCGTCGACTCGGGGAACGCCACGTGGCTTGTTCGGGAGCATCGGCCTGATGACGCTCCATTCGTAGTCGCTGAGTTCATACCGCATGACTCGTGGTCCTTTCGGGAGCCTGGAATCACATCCATGCGGTGGCACTCAAGACCGGATCGCCACTTCCGGAATCTACGCAACTGCGGGCATTACGCTGGGCCGGTTGGAGGGGGCTTCTTGACCCACAACGGACTCGGAATCGCCGTCACGGAAGTCCGGACGAAGGCTTCGCATGTCCGTTTTCGAGGGCTAAAGTGACGGTATTGCATTTTCGCTCGGACCTACTCGTGCTCAACCATGACTGCTCCGGACCAACCTTCCCCAAAGGCGCTTGCAGCACTTCCGAGTTTGGGAAGGACCTCAGCGCAAATGCTCATTGATGCGGATATCCCTGACGTTGCCACCTTGCGCAGCCTCGGATCCATCGAAAGCTATCGCCGGCTCCGCTTCATCCACGGTAAGCGCGTCACACTCAACTTCGTATACGCAATGGAGTGTGCAATCCGAGGCATCGACTGGCGCATGCTCGACGGCATGCAAAAATCACAGCTTAGAACCAAAGCTCGTGCGGTGGAGGTCGAGTTGGCGGCGTTGGCCGGTTCGCCAAACAGACCGCCAGCCTAGCCCGTGCATGTCAGCTCATTCGGTAGAGCAGACGCCGGCGCTGACGCGCTTTGACTTCGGTTTCTGGCGCATTCCGGAAGCGCCGTCGGCCCTCGGCGACTTCCGAACATCACGACAAAGCGGACTCTCGGCCGGCTGATGGCCGGCGCATTTAATGAGTTCACGCCTAGTAACCCGGCAGGACCAGCACCGTCGGCTGGCGGGGCAGCGTCGCCCGCGACAGCGTCACCACCGGGATCGGACTGGTCTCGACCGCGAAATGCTCGCCAAGGCGCGCGACGAAGCGTTGCAGCGTCGAGACCCCGAAGAAATGCATCGGGATGACCAGCGGCGCGTTGATCTGCTGGAGTACAAGGATCATGTCGTCGACGTTGAGCGTATAGCCGCCGTCGACTGGCGCCAGGACGACGTCGATGCGGCCGAGCGCCTTGAGATGGTCGGGCGTCAGCGTGTGGTGGAGGTGGCCGAGATGGGCGATGCACAGTCCCGACACCTCGAAGACGAAGATCGAGTTCTGGTCGCGCTGCAGCACGCCGGAGGTGCCAAAGCCGCCGCGGACATTGGTGGTGACGTTGCGGATCCAGACATCGTCGACGGTGATCTCGTGCTTCGCCGGCTGGCCGTTCTCGCCCCAGCCATGGAGCACGATGCGGATGCGAGGATCGGGGGTCAGGGTGTAATGGGAGATATGCGCCCGGTTCATCGTCACGATATCCGGAACGATCGGCGACAGCGTCGCGTCGCTGTAGTCGGTGACGATCGTCACGCCCATCGGACTCTCGATCAGGAAGCTGGCGTGGCCGAGAAAGGTCAGCCGGACCTCGCCATCCTGCAGGGCCGCGACGTCGAAGGCGGCGGGAACCGGCTGCGGGTTGGCGGCAATGAAGCGCGGGCAGCGCTCGGGCTCGACCTGGGCGGCGGCCGGAAGGGCGGCGAAGCCGGTCAGAAGCGCGGATACGACGAGTGTGTTGCGGACGAGTGGAACCATTGCCGGCCTCCGTGAAGAGCCGCGCGCCACCGCCCGCCGTCGCCAACTGTGGCACGGGCCGGCCCGACCGCCAAGTCAGGCGGCGCCGGATGCTTCCGTCATCGCCAGAAGTTTGGTCACGGTGTTCCAGTTCCGCGCCGTGCCGGTGACGCCGATCCGTTTTTCGATCAGCGCATTGGTCAATTTCGAGCGGCCGATTCCGTCCGGATAATAGATGTAGAGGGCCCGATCGCCGGATGCGATCGTCTCCGGTCCTCCGTGGTCCGCGGCAAGGCGCGCGACCGCCGCACCCTCCGCATCGCGATCGAGAAACATGACCACCAGGTGGCCCGGATCGTCGGTCGCTTCGCGGCCGAAGGGATTGTCGGCGACGATCCGGTCGAGGTCCCCGGCCGTCCGGACGATCACGGCGACGGGGAATCCGAATTCGGCACGAATCGCCGATTCCAGGGTCCCGGCGATGTCCCGCGGCTCGCCCGTCGCCGCGAAAACGACGTTGCCGCTCTGCAGCAACGTCCGTGCGTCGGCGAAACCGGCGGCGGCGCAGAGTGCCTTGAGCGCCGCCATCTTCACCGCCTTGTTGCCGCCGACATTGATACCGCGAAGCAGCGCGACGAAGGTGGCCATCGCCAGTGGTCAGTCGCCGAGAAAGGTGTCGTAGTCGGACACCAGGAGATGAAGCGGCGGCTCGTCTTCCTCGACCTCGGAAAACCGTCCGATCTTGCCGGCGAAGACGTTGTCGGTGAGGTCGTCGTTGACGGTCGAGACCTCGCCGAGCAGCACGTCGGCGTCATCGGCCCAGAAGCGGTGCCAGACGCCGGGCAGCAGCGTCACGCTCTCGCCCGGCCCGAGCCGCAGCCGGCCGCCGGCCGGAAGTCGCCGCTCCATCCCGTCGGTCTGCACGACGACATCGGCGTCATTGTCGATATTGCCCTCGGCGTCGGACATGTAGAGCTCGAAGATGGCCCGGCCGCCGCCGCGATTGATGATGTCCTCCGCCTTGATGTTGTGGCGGTGCATCGGGTTCATCTGGCCGGTGCGGCAGAGCAGGAGCTTCTCCGCGTAGAGCATGCCGCGGCCCTTGGCGAGGTCCTCGGCTTTGCCGTTGCGCAACGTGAACAGGAACAGCCCGAAGGTGTCGAAGTCGCCGCCACCGAAGTCGGTGATGTCCCAGCCCATCCTCGCCGCGATGATCCCCGACGCCTCGACCCGGAACTTCCGGAACTGGTCGGGAGTCCAGTAGGCAAAGGGCGGCAGCGTGAAGCCGAACGAGCGGACGAAGTCATCGGCCGCGCGCATGATTTCGTTGATTCTGGAGCGTTTCATTTTTCTTTCGGAGAGAAAGTTCAACGGAAGGGGCTGGACCAGGCGGCGGGAAGGACTGGGAGTTTTACCCACGGCATCGATCCCGGCAATCGATAATTCACCGATATGGTCAACGGGCGGGGCCGGATTGTCGACGCTACCAAGCGTGGTACACTCCGGCCTTACGCTCGGAGCATGTATCGTGAATTACGTGGCACCGGTATTGTCTCGCCCCTCACGGCGCGGCCTGTCGAAAGCCGCGTCCGTCTACGAATATCTCCGTGCCGCGATCGTCGAACTCCAGCTGGCGCCGGGCAGCCGCATCGACAAGGCGGCTATCTGCACCAGTCTCGAAGTATCGCGCCAGCCGCTGGCCGAAGCCATCGCCCGGCTGGCCGAGGAACGTCTCGTCGAAGTCGAGCCGCAAAAGGGCACCTTCGTCGCGCGAATTCGCATGGCCGACGTCGCCGAGGCCAATTTCCTCCGGCGCTCGCTGGAAATCGCAACCGTCCAGACGATCGCCCCGCGGATCGGCGACCGCACGCTGCAGCGACTCGACCGCATTCTCGGCTATCAGGAAGCCGCGGCAAGGGCGGAGGATGCCGAGGAATTCTACAGCCTCGACGTTCGCTTCCATCTCGCGCTGTTCGATGTCCTGGCGATGCGGCGCGTCGCCGAAGTGGTCGAGACATCGCGGGCCCAGCTCGAGCGCGCCCGCCGGCTCCTCTTGCCGAAGCCCGGCAGGAGGCTCAGTACCGTCGGCGAGCATCGCGCCATCCACGCCGCACTTATGGCACGCGACCCGACCGGCGCCGCCGAGGCAATGGCCGCTCATCTCGACGTCGTCATGGCCGAACTCAAGGACTTTTCAGCCCTTCGCCCCGAGCTCTTTGAGGCGTGACCGCGAGGATCGGTCGACCCGATGGCAGCGCTCAGGCCGCGTCGCGTTCGGGCAGCGACGGGGCGGCCGGTATCGCGCGGCGGCGCTCGACCTCGCGGCGCAGCCGGTCCGCCTCGCCCCGTTCATGGCGCGCCTGCCGCCGCCAACGGCCCTGACGGAGCCATACCGCGAAGCCGCCGATAACGACGCCGATCGCCAATGTCGCGAAGAGCAGCACGAACAGCGGCACCGACACCGACAAGGCCGGCGAGACGGTGTCGAACGGGTCGAAGGAGAGCACCACCGAATGACGGTTGGCGACCGCCAGCACCACCAGGATGATGGCAAGCGGAACCAGGATAAAATAATTCAGGAAGCGTCGCATCGCATCTCGGCTTTTTGCCTACCGGTCATGGCATTGCGCGCTGCCTCAGACCGCCTCAGTCGTTCAGGCGCTCGCGCATTTCCTTGCCGGTCTTGAAGAAGGGCACGTATTTTTCGGTCACTTCCACCCGGCTGCCGGTGCGCGGATTGCGTCCGACCCGGGCCGGCCGGTTCTTGACCGAAAACGCCCCGAAGCCGCGGAGTTCCACCCGGTCTCCCCGCGCCAGCGCCTCGGTGATCGCATCCAGGATCGCGTTGACGATGTGCTCGACATCGCGCTGATAAAGATGCGGATTCTGTTCGGATATCCGTTGAACCAACTCGGATTTGATCATTGAAGCGCCCCCTCGGCGGGCCCGTCCATCCCGCCCGCGGGAGCCTGCCAAACCGACATCAGACCGTCAAGCTTCAGCCGCTCGGGAAGAAAGCGATCGACGAGCCCGTCACGCGCGGCGACCGGCGGAAGACCGAGCTGACGGAGCAGCCAAAGGGTAAAGAGATCGGACGAAAGGAAGCTCGATCCCTTACCGGCGGGCTTCCAGTCCTTGACCGGCAGCGACCGTTTGACGCCCTTCGAGGCGAGCCAGTCGAGGGCCGCTTCCTCGCCGCCGATCGCGTCGATCAACTTGGCGTCGAGCGCCTGCCGGCCGGTATAGATCCGGCCGTCGGCGAGGGTCAGGGCGTCGTCGCGCGCCAGGTCGCGGCGGTCGGCGACGATGTCGACGAACCAGTCGTAGCTGTCGCGGACGACGCTGTTGAGGACGGCAAGAGCCTCGGGCGAAGCCGGCTTGAACATTGACGGCGCGGCCTTCAACGGCGAACTCTTGACCTCTTCGACGTCGATGCCGAGATGGTCCAGCAGGCCGCCGATTTCGGGAAACTGGAAGAGGACGCCGATCGAGCCGGTGATGGTGGTGCGCCGGGCAATCACGTGATCGGCGGCGATCGCCGCCATATAGGCCGCCGAGGCGCCGACCGTGCCCATGGTGGCGACAACCGGCTTCTCCTTCGCCATCCGGCGCAATGCCTCGTAGAGCGCCTCGCCGCCGGCGGTCGAGCCGCCGGTGGAATCGATCGCGACGATGACCCCCCTGACCGCCTTGGTGTCGGTGATCTTGTCGAGCATCTCGATCTGGTCGCGATCCTGGGTGATGAACCCCGAAATCGTGACGCGGGCGATCTGCGGTAGGGTGATGCGGGCGAAACCGGTGGGGCCGGCGATGAGCGCGAGCCCGCCGATCACCGCCACGGCGATCGCCAGGAAGGCGACGACCCGCCACACCGAGAGCTTGCGGCGAAGGCTCCGGCGGTCGACGATCTGATCGGCTGTCAAGCTCATGCGGCCTCCTCGAATTTGCCCGTCGTCACGGTCCGCCCACAGGGCGACGGCGTAACCCCTCTCGCCCCGGCAGGCAAGTCGGATGGACGAGGGACGCCTTGCTGGCTACTCTCGGCAGATGCTGACGCTGTGGGGCCGCACCAATTCGATCAACGTCCAGAAGGTGCTCTGGACTCTGGCGGAACTCGATCTCGACTACACCCGGGTCGACGCCGGCATGGCGTTCGGGGTCGTCGGCACGCCGGATTATCGGGCGATGAATCCCAACCGGCTGATTCCGACCATCGACGACGATGGTTTTGTGCTGTGGGAATCGAACGTCATCGTCCGTTACCTCTCGGCCAAATACGGCGCCGGCAGTCTTTGTCCGGAGACGCTGGAGGCGCGCTTCCTCGCCGAGCAATGGATGGACTGGCAGGCGACCAACCTTTATCCGGCGCTGATCCCGGTCTTCCTCGGGCTGATCCGCAATCAGGCGCCATTCTCCGACCCGGCGACCATCGAAACGGCAAGGGCAAAGACCGAAACCGCGCTCGCCGTGCTCGACGCCCAGCTCGCAACGAATGCCTATGTCGCCGGCGACGCCTTGACGATGGCCGATATCCCGGCCGGGGCAAGCGCCTGGCGCTGGTACGCGATGCCGATCGCCCACGAGTCGCACCCGAATATCGAGCGCTGGCTCGACGCTCTCAAGGGGCGGCCCGGCTTCGCCCGGCATGTCGACCTGCCGCTGAGCTAGGCCTGAAACGCCCGAAACGGCATCCCGGGAGAGGGGCCCGACCAGCGCGAAGATGGCGGACGATCAGGACGAAATGCCGCTTGCCGGAGGGCGCGTGACGCAGGGCGTCGTCCGCGTCGGCGATACCGTCCGCCGCCCGGCGACGGCTAATTCGGATTTCGTCCGCCGCCTCGTCCGGCACCTCGCGGACCGGGACTTCGGCGGCGCCCCCGAGGTGCTCGGAACCGACGAACGCGGCCGCGACGTGTTCCGGTTCATCACTGGCGAGGTCCCGGCCGACCTCGCATTTCACGCCGACGATACCCTGCGCGACGCGGCTTCGCTGATCCGCCGCTTTCACGATCTCGGCGCCGAACTGGTGGCTTCCCCGGCGGCCACGGCCGCCGGCATCGAGGTCGTCTGCCACAACGATCTGTCGCCCTGCAATTTCGTCTTCCGGGGCGGCGCGCCGGTCGCGATCATCGACTTCGACGCGGCCGCGCCCGGCTCGCGCCTCCACGACCTCGGCTACGCGGCGTGGCTGTGGCTCGACCTCGGCAACCCGGAGATCGCCGCGGACGACCAGCGGCGGCGACTGGCGGTCTTCCTCGACGCCTACGGCGTGCTGGACCCCGCACCGGTCCTCGCCGCGGCAATGGAGCGGCAGGCGATCCTCGCCGCCGAAGGCGAACGCCTCGGCGATGCCGCCACGGCGCGGTGGGCGGCCGCGTGCCTCGACTGGACACGGCGCAACCTCCGGACCCTGCAAGGCGCGTGACCGGCCGCCGCCGCTGCGGCAGGCGCCTTGCAACGCCGGACCGAAAAGAAAAAGCCCGCGACGAGCGCGGGCTTCTTCAGATTCTGCAGGGATCCGGTGGAGAAAAGCCTCAGCTCTTCTCCTCGTCCTCGTCCTCGCCGTCGGCCTTGGCTTCGGCGCCGTCATCGTCGCTGCGCGCGCGAAGTGCCGCCCCGAGGATGTCGCCCAGCGAAGCGCCGGAGTCGGACGAACCGTATTGCGCGACGGCCTCCTTCTCCTCGGCGATCTCAAGCGCCTTGACCGACACGGTGACCTTGCGGTTCTTCTTGTCGAAGTTGGTCACCCGGGCGTCGACCTTCTCGCCCTTGGCGAAGCGTTCCGGACGCTGTTCGGAGCGATCCCGCGACAGGTCGGAGCGGCGGATGAAGGTGACGAGATCGGTATCGGCGATCTTCACCTCGAGACCGGCTTCCTTGACCTCGAGCACCTCGCAGGTGACCACCGCGCCCTTGCGGACATCGCCGGCCGCCTCGACGAAGGGATCGCCGCCGGCCTGCTTGATACCGAGCGAGATGCGCTCCTTCTCGACATCGACATCGAGGACCTGCGCCTTGACCATGTCGCCGCGGTTATAGTCCTCGATCGCCTGCTCGCCGGGACGGTTCCAGTCGAGATCCGAGAGATGGACCATGCCGTCGACATCGCCGTCGAGGCCGATGAAGAGGCCGAATTCGGTCTTGTTCTTGACCTCGCCCTCGACCATCGAACCGACCGCATGCTCGGCCGCGAAGGTCTCCCACGGATTGTCGAGGGTCTGCTTGAGACCGAGCGAAATCCGCCGCTTGACCGGGTCGACCTCGAGAATCATCACCTCGACCTCCTGGGAGGTGGAGACGATCTTGCCGGGGTGGACGTTCTTCTTGGTCCAGGACATCTCCGAAACGTGGATCAGCCCCTCGATACCCGGCTCGAGCTCGACGAAGGCGCCGTAGTCGGTGATGTTGGTGACACGGCCCTTGAAGCGGACATTGACCGGATACTTGGCCTCGATGCCTTCCCACGGATCGGCCTCGAGCTGCTTCATGCCGAGCGAGATGCGGTGGGTCTCGTGATTGACCCGGATGATCTGCACCTTGACGGTCTGGCCGATGGCCAGGACCTCGCTCGGATGGTTGATCCGGCGCCAGGCAATGTCGGTGACGTGGAGCAGGCCGTCGATGCCGCCGAGGTCGACGAAGGCGCCGTAGTCGGTGATGTTCTTGACCACGCCCTCGATGACCTGGCCTTCCTCGAGGCTCTGGACCAGTTCCGAGCGCTGCTCGGCCCGGGTTTCCTCGAGCACGGTGCGCCGCGACACGACGATGTTGCCGCGCCGCTTGTCCATCTTGAGGATCTGGAAAGGCTGCGGCGTATGCATCAGCGGCGTCACGTCGCGGACCGGGCGGATATCCACCTGGCTGCGCGGCAGGAAGGCGACGGCGCCGTCGAGATCGACGGTGAAGCCGCCCTTGACCTGATTGAAGATGACGCCGGAAACCTTTTCGTTGTTGTTGAACGAGACTTCGAGGCGCACCCAGCTTTCCTCGCGGCGAGCCTTCTCGCGCGACAGGACCGCTTCACCGAGCGCGTTCTCGATGCGCTCGAGGTAAACCTCGACCTCGTCGCCGACCTTGACGCCGGGTTCGCCGCCGGCAACGCTGAATTCCTTCAGCGGAATGCGGCCTTCGGTCTTCAGGCCGACGTCGATGACCGCGAGGTCCTTCTCGATGGCGACAATCGTTCCCTTGACGACGCCGCCCTCGATGAGATCATCGGCTTTGAAGGATTCGTCGAGGAGTGCGGTAAAGTCTTCCTTGGTCGGTTGTTCAGCTAGGGACATTGATACTCCGGGTTCGACGGCAGCGCGCGCCATCGGTTGGTGTTGTCGGGACCGGGCCTTTTCCCCTCGTCTGGCGTTGCCTTGCTCGATCGGCGAGCGAGGCCGCGGCGCTCCAGGGCTAAGTCACGGCAGTCAAAGGTTTTTCCGCTCAGATCCAGTATCGCCAGCGACCATTTCGGTAACGCAAAAGGCGGGCAATGCCGATCGGCATTCCCGTCAGTCGCGTCCTGCTCTGGCCCTCTCGACGATATCCACGGCCGCGCGGAACGCGGTTTCTATATCCATTCCGGTGGTGTCGAGCAAGTAGGCGTCCTCCGCCGGCTTCAGTGGCGCCGTCGCCCGTTCGGCGTCGCGGCGATCGCGACGGGAAAGATCGGCGAGAATCGCCTCGTCGCTGGCCTCGCCGCCGCGGGCCCGGATTTCCTCGGCGCGGCGGCTGGCCCGGGTCGCCGGATCGGCGGTGACGAAGAGCTTCGCGGTCGCGTCGGGCAGAACGACGGTGCCGATGTCGCGACCGTCGAGGACGGCGCCGACGCCCTCGCGGGCGAAGGCGCGCTGGCGGGCGACCATCGCCTTGCGAAACGCCGGCATCACCGCGACCTTGGAGGCCGCTTCGCCGACGCCATGGGCATTGAGGCTGTCGCGGTCGAGATGCTCGAGGTCGAGCGTCTCGGCGATGGCGATCGCCGCCGCCTCGTCGTCGAGGGGGCGGCCGTCGGCGACCAGCGCCGCACCGACGGCGCGGAAGGTCAGCCCGGTGTCGAGATGGCGGAGGCCGTAATGAGCGGCCAGCCGGCGCGCCAGCGTCCCCTTGCCCGAGGCCGCCGGTCCGTCGATGGCGATCAGCATCGCGCCGTTCGGTCCCGCCCGCGTGTCAGTCAATCTCGACGCTCTCGAACCGGGCGCCGAGCCCGGTCATCATGTCCCGGAAGGCCGGGAAACTGGTGGCGATCGGGCTCTCGTCGTCGATGGTCACCGGATTTTCGGTCGCCAGACCCAGCACCAGGAAACTCATGGCGATGCGATGATCGAGCGATGTCGCGACCGTCGCCCCGCCGGCCGGCCGCGCCGCGCCCCTGACCACCAGCGAATCGGGTCCCTCCTCGACGGAAATGCCGTTGGCGGTCAGGCCGGCCGCCATCGCCGCGAGGCGGTCGGATTCCTTGACCCGCAACTCGGCGATGCCTTCCATCCTGGTTTCGCCCTCGGCGAAGGCGGCCGCCACCGCCAGGATCGGGTATTCGTCGATCATCGACGGCGCCCGCTCCGGCGGCACCGCGACGCCTGTCAGCCGGCCGCCGCGGACCCGGACGTCGCCGACTTCCTCGCCACCGACCACGCGGCGGTTGTCGATGGCGATATCGGCGCCCATTTCGACCAGCGTCTCGATCAGGCCGGCCCGGGTCGGGTTGAGCAGGACGTTTTCCACAGTGACGTCGGAGCCCTCGACGATCGCCGCGGCGACGATCGGGAAAGCGGCCGAACTCGGATCGCCGGGCACGACGATCTTCTGGGGATGGAGGTCGGCGCCGCCGTCGATGGTGATGGTGCGCACTCCGTCCTCCGCGACCGTGGTTTCGATGGAGGCGCCGAAGGCGGCCAGCATCCGCTCGGTGTGATCGCGGGTGGGGATCGGTTCGATGACGGTGGTGGTGCCGCTGAAGTTCAGGGCGGCGAGCAGGATCGCCGACTTGACCTGGGCCGAGGCGACCGGGACGCGATATTCGATCGGCACCGGCACGTCCGGCCCCTTGAGGATGGCCGGCAGGCGGTCGCCCGAGCGCGACAGGATCTGGACACCCATGCGGCGGAGCGGATCGAAGATTCGGCCCATCGGCCGGCCGACCAGCGAGGCATCGCCGGTGAAGGTGGTGGCGAATTCGTGGCTGCCGACGAGGCCCATGGCCAGCCGCACGCCGGTGCCGGCATTGCCGTAGTCGATGACATTCTCCGGCTCGAGCAGGCCGCCGACCCCCAGTCCCTTGACGCTCCACACGCCGGCATCGTCGCGGACCACCGTCGCGCCGAGGGCGCGCATCGCCGCCGCGCTGGCCAGCACGTCCTCGCCCTCGAGCAGGCCCTCGATGGTCGATTCGCCCAGCGCCAGCGCGCCGAGCATCAGGGCGCGATGGGAAATCGACTTGTCGCCGGGCGGCCGAATCGATCCCTTGAGCGGTCCCGATCGCTCGGCACGGAGGGGCTTTTTCCGAACTTCTGTCGACATCTCTGGCTGGCGCTCCGGATCGCTGACGGCCCGCTGGGCGCCGTTCGGATAGCATAGCCGGCCGGGTCCGTCATCCAAGCGGAGCCCCGGATCGCGATTTGCTTTTGACAGCAAGTTTCGCTCGGACTAAGGGAGGCCCCTTCAACGCTTCCGACGAGGGATCGACGTGGCGAAACAAGAGCTCGGCACGAAACGCGTTTGCCCGAACTGCGGCAACAAATATTACGACCTGAATCGCGACCCGATCGTCTGCCCGAAATGCGGCACGGTCTTCGAGGTCGCGATGGTGAGGGCGCGTCCGGCGACAGCCCGGGCAAAGCCGGTCGAAAAAGTGGAGGAAGAGATCGAGGAGGTCGAGGAAAAGGCCGAACTCGTGCCGCTGGAGACTGCCGACGAGGAGGCCGCCGAGACCGGCGCGGTGGTGATCGATACCGACGACGATGACGACGACGAGATCGAAGCGGACGAGGCCGACGACACCTTCCTCGAGGATGACGAAGAGGACGACGACAACGTCGCCGACATCATTGGCGACGTCGATGACGAGGAAGAACGCTGAGCGGCCTTGATTCGGTCGAAGGCGAGACTTAAGAGACACTGTCCGCCGCCCGGCTTCCGGCCGGCGGGCACCCGGTAGGGGCCATAGCTCAGTTGGGAGAGCGCTTGAATGGCATTCAAGAGGTCGTCGGTTCGATTCCGTCTGGCTCCACCACCCCTCCACAGTGATGCGATAAGCGGCGGGTAGCGCTGAGGGTAGCGCAACCGCAGCTAAGCCTTTGAGACAATGAGCAACGGCGTCGATCGACGTGAACGAATCGACACGGAGACCGTCAGAGCGCTTCTGATCGTCAACGGCGGTGGCGCTGTGGCGCTCTTGGCTTTGTTGCCGAGGTTTCTCGGCAAGGATCACCACAACCTGACCTTGGCGACCGCCATCCTCTGTGGCGTCTTGGTGCTGATGCTCGGCTTAGCATCGGCCGTGGTTCATAATCACCTGAGACGAAGATGTTCACTCGAACACGACCGCGTAGGTGGACCGCGACGGAGGACGTTTCTCTGGCGACTTCACATGCCGATGGTCTGCTTCTTTTCTTATGTTTTTTGGTCCTATCGGCTGTTTTCGTCCGGCATCTTTCCGTTGCAATGTCGGATTAACGACCATGTGCGTCGGCGAAGCCCGGCAGGCGACCGTTCGCGGCGCGGCCATGCTGGGAGCCCTCGCGACGGGTCTCGCCGCCTCGCCCGCCGACGCCGCCGCCTGGGTCGAGACGGGAGACCAGGATATCCCCCCGGCGAAGGCCGACCCCGCGCCCGCCGCGGCTTCGACGCCGGCTATGACGCGCCGGTTCGCATCCGCGCGGCGATGGAAGGCTAGGTCAAGGCCGGCGGCGGATCGATCCGCAGCAGTTCCACCACCGGCGCCAGCAGGTGATAGAGGATGCTCGCCGGCACGTGGTCGACTGCCGGTTCTCCGGCAAGGTCGAAGCGGTCGATCCACAGGCCCGGCACGGCGACCTTCAGATAGCTCTCGAAAAGGCGGGCCGCCATGCGGTCGCCCGAGGCAAGATAGCCGCCCTCGCCCGTGGCCTCATACTGAACGAGACACGCCTTGAGGTACTCGGTCTGCGGCCAGAGGCGGCGGCCGTCGCTGATCGGCTCGCCGGACGGCGAGACCTCGTCAAGCAGGAAGCCGGCGGCATCGAATCCGAGCCGTTCTCCGGCCGCGAACAGGTCGGCCGCACGGCGCGCGACGGGCTGGCGCGACGACCGCTGGTAGCGTCGCAGCAGCCACACCCATTCCATCATATGCCCGGGGTCCAGCCGATCCGAGCCATAGGCATCGGCGCGCTGCCATTCGGGGCCGAAGAACTCCCGCAGGGTCTTGAGCTGCTCGTCGAAGAACCGGGTCCGGAACAGACTGACGATCTCCGCCGCCCGGGCGAGATGGCGGGCTTCGCCCGACGTCTCGTGGAGCGCGAGGCTCGCCTCGAGGAGATGCATGTGGGGGTTCTGCCGTCGCGGCAGTTCGTGCGCATCGCTTTCGGCCCAGCCCCCGGCCGGCGCCGCAAGCACCTCGTCGACCACGGCGAGGGTCTCGTCGATCCAGGTGCCATAGACGTCGTCGCCGGTTGCCTTGGCCATCCAGGCGAGCGCGTGCAGGACAAAGGCGTGATCGTAGAGATCGCGCTTGGCATCGACGACCTCGCCCTGCTGCGTCAGCCGGTGGACCCAGCCCGGCCGGCCATCCGGCGCCCAGGCATGCTTGCGAATGGCAGCCATTGCGGT
The DNA here is from genome assembly GCA_963812275.1 of uncultured Alphaproteobacteria bacterium. Classification (GTDB taxonomy): domain Bacteria; phylum Pseudomonadota; class Alphaproteobacteria; order Rhizobiales; family Kaistiaceae; genus Bauldia. The sequence goes on from CAWEUQ010000013.1 coordinate 427,693, forward strand.
TCGCGCGATCTCGAGCGCCGGCCGGCTTGGCACGAGGCCAAGCAGGGCGCTGTGGGCGAAGACATAGACCTGGCGCATGTGGGTCCGCACCCGCAGGTCCGCGTTGCGGTCGGGAGTCCCGTCGAGATGCAGCTTCTCGAAAAAGAAGCCGGTCTGCGGGTCGAAGCCGTTTGCGGTCCAGCAGGGCAACGCCCGGTCACGCACCCACGCAGCATAGTCGCGAATAGTCATCGGAGATCCGTTCGGTTCATTGAGCAACGGGACTGGTCGACTGGCGGACGATGAGGCTGGGGCGAAAGGTGATCGTCTGCAGCGCCGCATTCGGTTCGTCAACCCGCTTCAGCAGCATCCGCGCCGCCCCGGCGCCTCTCCCCGTGGCGAGGGAGATCATTCGATCGCGCCGTTGATTTAGGATCATACCGTCGCGATCGGCGTGCAGCGCCCCTGTCGGCACCATTCCGCGCCGGGCTCCGGTGTGCTAACGCCGGTGCGGTCGCCGCCGGTGCCTCGCCTATTCGATTGGATGATCCCGGAAACGTGGAGAAGCGGCCGTCGATAGACGCGTATCGAGGGGAAGCGTGGAATGGCGGGCAGACTGGAGAGTGGGCACATCGTCGTCACCGGAGGCAGCCGCGGCATAGGTGCGGCGATCGTCGAGAAATGTCTCGCGGAAGGCGCAAGCGCCTCGTGGATCGACATCGACGAAACGGCCGGACAGGCGCTGGTGGATGCGCTCGGGATGCCGGAACGCACCTTCTTCGCGGTTGGCGATGTCCGATCCGCCGACGACATCGCGCGCTTTCACGAGTCCGCGGTCGAGAAGCTGGGGCCGGTCACCGGCCTCGTCAACAACGCCGGCCGGAACTCCTATGCCGATCCCGTCGCTATGACGGAAGCCCAATGGGACGACGTGTTCGGCGTCGATCTGAAGTCGGCCTGGCTGATGGCCCGCACCGTGCTCCCCGCGATGATCGCGGCGAAGCGGGGGTCCATCGTCAATATCGCATCCGTCCACGCCGACATGACCTACAAGGGGATGTTTCCTTATGCTGCGGCGAAGTCCGGCCTGGTCGGCCTCACCCGGTCGCTGGCACTCGAAGTCGGCCCGCATCAGATTCGCGTGAACGCGGTTTCGCCGGGCTATACCGAAACCCATCTGGTCAAGGAATTCTTCGAGCTCAACCCGCCGGAGCTTCGCGAGACGGTCGTCGGCGTCCACCCGATGGGGCGCATCGGGACGCCGATCGAAATCGCCAACGTCGTCGCGTTTCTCCTGTCCGACGAAGCGAGTTTCGTCACCGGCGCCAACTGGCGGGTCGATGGCGGGCTGACGACCCGCTTCGCCGGATAGCGTTTTCGCAACCGCGGCCTCAGCCGCCCCACCGCTCCCCGTCCATCGCGGCCCGCATGTCGCGGGCGGCGTCGGTGAGGTGGACCCGCATCGCCGCCTCGGCCCCCGCCGCATCGCCGGCGACGATGCAGTCGAGGACGCGCTGGTGCGCCTCGACCGTGTGCTCGGCGGTCTGTCCCCGGATCTGCCGGCCGCGCCGGCTGAGGAAGAACGAGCGCTTGAGCGCCGGCGCCATTGCCTCGAACAGGCTGGTCAGAATGCGGTTGCCGGATGCCATCGCGATGGCCTGGTGGAAGGCCACATCCGCCTCGTGGAAGACCTTCTCGTCCTCGCCGCCGGCGGACATCCCTTGCGCGGCCCGCATGTCCTTGAGCGTGTGCTCGATCGCCGCGAGGGCGGGTCCGGTCGCGCGCTGCGCGGCGAGGCCTGCCGCCTGGACCTCGAGCGACATCCGGATTTCGACCAGGTCGAACACGCCTTTCGGGTCGCTCTGCACGATGTAGGTCATGAACTCGCCAAGGGCGGAGGCGTCGGGCGCCTTGACCACGGCGCGACGGCCGCGAGCGAGGTCGAGCAGCCCCTTGCCGGCGACCATCTTGACCGCCTCGCGGACAGTGACCCGGCTTACCCCGTGCTGGATCGCGAGTTCGGCTTCGCTCGGCAGGCTCGCCCCCGGCACCATGCGGCCGAGGATCATCCGCACCAGCTCGTCGGCGACGTTCGACGTCGCCGTGCCGGGTTCTTCTCGCTTCTTCGATGCCGGTTCGGTCATGTCATTCCTTCACGACATGTAACACAACTCGTGCCGCTCTTCGGCGAATCCAGTGCTGTCTCCATCCTGAACGATTCCTCCAGACGGTAGAGAATTACCGCATTCCCGGCAAATTGTCGCCCCGGGGCCTGGAAACGAGACGATGCTCACGGGACCGGGTCTTTACAGACCTATACTATTCCCATAACCATTGGCGAGCACCTTGGGAGGTGTGGTGAGCTGGCCGCAGGGAGCGGTCGTGCGATGGGAGGAACTACGATGACCGAAGGTTTTGCGCGGCTCCGGCCGCTGATCGGGGCTGCCGTCCTGCTTGGGCTCGGCACCACGGGCGCTCTGGCGCTCGACCCCACCCCGCAGTGGTGCCAAGGCGTGAAGATCGCCGCGTTCCCGGGGGGGCCGCAGGGCGGCGTCTTTGCCAACAACGTCTATAACGGCTTCCGTCAGGCCGAGCTCGATCTCGGGCCGACGGTCACCTATTACTTCTCGGACTGGGATCCCAACAAGATGTTGACCCAGATCCAGCAGGCGGTCGCGACGGGCGTCGACGGAATCGCCACCTACGGCTTTGCCGGCGAGGCCGCCACGGGACCGGTGGTCCAGCAGGCCTTTGACCAGGGCATCATCTTCACGACCCTGAACACCGCCCTTCCCGAGAGCGAGACGAAATACGCGCCGCAGGGCTTCGGCTTCGTCGGTGCGCCCAATTACGACGCCGGCTTCGCGCTGGCGACCGAGGCAGCCAACCGCGCCGGCCTCAAGTCGGGCGACAAGGTTTTCGTCTGGGGCCTCAAAGGCCAGGGCGGCGACCGCGGCCAGCGCACCGTGGGCGTGATCGACGCCTTCGAGAAGGTCGGCGCCGACGTGATCTACCAGGAGATCGATCAGGCGACGAACGCCGACCCCAACGCCGGCACGGCGACCTTCGTCGGCCTCATGGGCGCCAACCCCGACGTCAAGATCGTCGTCACCGACCACGGCGGCCTGACATCGAATGTGGGTGTCTACGCCCAGGCCGCCGGCCTCGAGCCGGGGCAGGTGTTCTTCGCCGGCTTCGACATGTCGCCGAACAGCGCCCAGGCGATCGAACAGGGCTACCAGAGCCTCGTCATCGACCAGCAGCCCTTTCTGCAGGGGTATCTGTCGATGCTCAACATCTGTCTGACCAAGAAGTACGGCTTCTCCGGTCTGCACATCAACACCGCGGGCGCCTTCGTCGACAAGTCCAACGTCGCGGCCGTTGCGCCTCTGGCGGCAGTCGAGATCCGCTGACATCAACGCCGGCGCGGGGCCGGAACGCCCCGCGCCGCGCTTTCTTCCGGGACCCGAGCGATGGCCGAAACCGCGACCGCGACCGCAACAGCCCCGAAGGCGGCGGCGACGACACCCGTCATCGAACTCAGAAACGTCACCAAGACCTTCGGCGAGGTCCGCTCCCTGTCGAACGTCGACTTCGTCGTCTATCCCGGCGAGATCGTCGGCCTGCTCGGCGACAACGGCGCCGGAAAATCCACGCTGGTGAAGACCATCATGGGCTTCCACCGTCCCGACAGCGGCGGCGAGATCTACTTCCACGGCAAGCGCATCGACGAATGGTCAGTCGCCCGCGCCCGCGCTCTCGGCATCGAGACCATCTACCAGGAGCGGGCGCTCTGCGAGAAGCAGCCGATCTGGCGCAACATGTTCATGGGCCGCGAGCCGCGCACCAAGTGGGGGCTGCTGGACGTCCGGCGGATGCGTGAGGAGTGCTCGCGCCTGATGAGCGAGCACATGGGCTTCACCTCGGCCGCCGTCCATCCCGACAATACGGTGACGACGATGTCCGGCGGCGAGAAGCAGGGCGTCGCCATCACCAGGGCACTGCATTTCGACGCCGAGCTGGTCATCCTCGACGAGCCGACGATGGGCCTGTCGCTGACAGAGACCAAGAAGACCCTCGACTTCGTCTCCAACATCAAGAAGGCGGGCAAGTCGGCGGTCTTCATCGACCACAACATCTTCCACGTCTATCCGGTGGTCGACCGGCTCTACGTGCTCGACCGCGGCAAGGTCGCGGGCGTCTACGACAAGTCGCAGATCTCGATGGACGACCTGATCGACCGGCTCTACCGCGTGGCGCGGACCGGCGCGCTGGAATAGGGGACACGCATGGCGACCGAGACCGCAGCGGCGAAGCCCGCCAATAACCGGGTTGCGCCCCCGTCGGCCTTGCGTCGGCACGGCAGCCAGCTCGGCATCATCAGCGTCGGCCTCGTCATGTGGCTGAGCTTCGTCATCGCCGCGCCGGCCGTCTTCACCAACGTCAACATCTACGCCGCCTTCGCACAGTCGACGCCGCAGTTCGGTATCATCGCCCTGGCGCTGACCTTCGTCGTCATCACCGGCGAGATCGACCTGAGCTTCCCGTCCGTCATGGCGCTCGGGACGGCGGCCTTCTGCCTGGTCACCGCCTATGGCGGGGCGCCGTGGTATCTCGGGCTCATCGTCGCCTTCGCCACGGGGGCGGCCTGCGGATTGCTCAACGGTTTTCTCGTCGCCAAGCTCGAACATACCGTCGCTGGTCATCACCATCGGCACGTCGTTCCTCTTCCGCGGCCTCGAACTCGTCCTGATGAACGGCACGGGCGTGCCGCTGACGGCGCAGCAGTTCCCGGAGATGCATCGCCTCTTCCGGGAGCCGATTTTCGGTTTCCCGGTCCAGACATTGTGGATGATCGTGATCGCCGCCGTGCTCTGGGTTCTTCTCAACCGCACGCGCTTCGGGGCGCATGTCTTCCTGGTCGGCGACAACCAGACCAGCGCCCGGCTGATGGGCATCAACGTCGTCTCGGTGAAGACCCGCGCCTTCATGCTGGTCGGCGTGCTGGCGGTCTTCGCCGGCATCCTCACCTCGATCTACGGCTATTACTTCTGGCCGACCACGGGCGACGGATTCCTGCTCAACACCATCGCGTCGGTCTTCCTCGGCGGTACCTCGGTGTTTGGCGGCACCGGTTCGGTCATCGGCACCTTCGTCGCCTCCTACATCATCGGCGCGATCAATGCCGGCATCGTCTCGGCTGGCATCAACGCCTTCTACACGCAGCTCGCCTTCGGCTTCGTGATCATCATCTCGGTGGTGCTGCAGATCATCATCGAGCGCCGCATCCGCCGGCAGTCGCTGACCGGACGATAGCGCCGGTCGCAGCAGCGCCGGCGATGCGCCATTGCAATTATCGACGCCCTCGACGGCGCGGCTGCTACTTCCGCCCCTTCTCGACCCGCTGTGCCAGAGTCGCGGTGAGCCGCGTCAACGCCGGCGAGTGGTCGTTCCGGTCGAGGAGGACCTGAATGATGGTGAAGCTCTCGGTATTGGCGCGGGCCTGCTTGAGCGCGTCGGCCATTTCGAGCTCGTTCGCCACCTTGATGCCGAGGCCGCTGCCGAGCACTTCGGGGATGCGGGCATAGTTCCAGCGGTGGACGTCGTTAAAGGCGCCGTCGAGCATCGGTCGCTCGGTGCCGTAACCGTCATTGTCGAAGACGACGACTATCGGGTTCATGCCGTAGCGGGCGATCGAGGCTAGTTCCATGCCGCTCATCTGGAAGGCACCGTCGCCGACAAGGACCAGCGGCCGCAGGTTCGGCGCCGCCGCCCCGACGCCAAGCGCTGCCGGCACCGCGAAGCCAAGCGAGCAGTAGTAGGCTGGCGCCAGGAAATGGGCGCCGTCATGAATGTAGAGGTCCATGGCGCCGAACAGTGCGTCGCCCGGATCGGCGATGACCACCATGTCGTCCTCGAGGAAGGCGTTGAGCTGGCGAAAGAGCGCCGCGACGGTCATCGACGCATCGGTGGCGACGTAGGGACCGGGATGCTCCGGATGCTCGAAGGGCGCCGGTATTCGCTTCTTCCAGTCGTGGGCGGCGAGGCCGCGCACGAAATCCTCCAGGGGCACGCCCTCATAGGCGTGGAGGCCGACGGCGACCCGGTCCTTGGCGGCGTAGACCGAAAAGCGGCGGTCGATCTGTGCCGTGTAGATACCGAGATTCATGTCCGTCAGCATGGCGCCAAGAAGGATGATGCAGTCGCTCTTCTCGACGTAGTCGCGGACATTGTCGCGGCCCATGGCGCCCTCGTAGACGCCGAGATAGGCGGGGTCGGATTCGGGAAACACCGACTTGCCGGTGATGGTGGCGGCGACCGGAAGGCCGGAGCGATGCGCCAGTTCAGCAAGCGCATCCTGCAGGCGGAAGCGGTGCAGCTCCTCGCCGGCAAGGATGACCGGCTGCTTCGCGGCGGCGATGTGTTCGGTTGCCTCGGCGATGGCGAAGGCAAGGATCTCCGGATCGCTCGCCTCCGGCGGCAATGTGCGGGCGCGCCGCGGCAGGACTTCGGCGAGCGCGATGTCCCGCGGCAACTCGATATAGACCGGACGGCTGTGGCGGCGGGCGAGCGCCAGCACGCGGTCGATCTCGGCGGCAGCGGTCTCCGGATCGTCGAGGATGGCGGTGCCGACGGTAAGTTCGCTGAAGATCTTCGCCTGCGTGTCGAAGCCGCGCACCTTGTGGTGGACGAGGGTGTTGCGAAGGCGTTCCCGCGTCCCCGGCGCGCCGCTGATCACGACTATCGGCGAACGCTCGGCATAGGCCTGCGCCACGGCGTTGGCGATCTTGAGGCCGCCGACGCTATAGGTGATGCACGCGGCGCCAAGGCCCTTGAGGCGCGCGTAAGCGTCTGCGGCGAAGCCCGCGCCCTGCTCGTCGCAGGCGTTGACCACCTTGAGCGTGCTCTCCTCCATCTGCTTGAAGAAGGTAAGCACATAGTCGCCGGGCACACCGAAGACATGACCGACCCCCTCCTCGCCGAGGCGCCGGATAAGGTATGCGCCAACGCTTTCGCCCATATGATACTGCTCCGTGCCAAATCCGGGGCGCATCGGCGCATCCCGTCGAGCGTTTAGTAGCCTGTATCCGCCATCGCCGGGAGTGGCGTGTTTGATTTCCAGTGACGCATCACCACTTCGTGGAAGCGCATCGCCTCCTCGACGTTGTCGAAGACGAGGTCATTTTCTTCGGATTGAAGCAACATTGCCGTGACGAGCGCGCGGCCAGTCGGCCGGGCGGCAACAGGATTTGTCGTCACGCTGGTGCTGAAGCGTCCGCGAGCGAAGCGACGCCGACCATGCGGCGGGATCGGGCGGCCTAATCGCGGAGGATGAAATCCATGAGTGCCGGGGTCACCTTGATCTCGCCGTTGTATTCGATCAGGCCGAGCTTCCGGAACTTGTTCATGAAAAAATTGATCCGCGAGCGTGTCGTCCCGACTCGCGCGGCCAGGACATCCTGGCTGATCTTCGGGCTGATCAACCGCAAATCCGCGCCAGTGTTGAAATTGGCGAGAAGAAGGAGCAGGCGCGCCAACCGCTTTTCGCTCGAATTGAAAAGCTGATCGGCGAGATCCGCCTCGATCTGAACGTTGCGCAGCAGCGAGAGGGCCAGGAATTTCTCCGCGAAATCGGGCTTGTCGTGGAGGAGTTTGGCCATGGCGGCCTTTTCGATCCTGACGATCTTCGAATCAGTCAGCGCAACGGCCGAGGCCAACCAGACCGATTGACCGGCGAGACAGGCCTCACCGAAAAAGTCACCCGGCCCGTAGAGTGCGATGATGGCTTCTTTGCCTTGACTGGACGTGATCCTCAGCTGAATTTTGCCACCCTTGATGTAAAAGATGGCATCGGCCGGGTCGCCTTGCCTGAAAACGACGTCACGGTCCTCCCAGCAAACTTCGGATCCAATGGTATCGACGAAAAAATCGACGCCGGGCTCAGACTTTGCCCCGTTTGTTCGACGCCCCGGTGATTTGGGCGATGGGCCGGATTCGCTCGCTAGCTTCGTCAAGGAAATGCCTCAAGTCGTCGACGCCTTGGGCAATCCAAGTGCGATCGGAATTCAAAGTGGTCTCGCATCAGATTTCCCGATATTTACTAGAGAAAAATCATACGCACTTGTGGTTTATTTATCATAAAGTAGGATCAGCATCGTCGTTTTGCAAGTCATGACGCAAGAAGACGGCAACAGGCGCGGGTCTTCACCACGAAAAGTGGTCGTTTTCATTCCCCTCACCGCAAAAGTGGACGCCGACATCTTTCGATCCGGCATGTAGGCCGCATGAAACAGCCACATGATCATGCGGTGAGCCGGCTGGACTGACCATTGCCGCGGCGGAGATCGTCGTCCGAGGTGCGAATGCGCCGTTCGGTTTGACGATTGCGCCTCTTGGAGAGATCGGTCTGACCGGCGCTGATCGCCCCCGCAAAACGTACCGGCGGAAGATCCCCGCTCTCCTTTCGCCGCAGATCGGTACGCCCGGTTCGGTGCACATCGGGTGTAACCTCGTGAAAATCTCCGAACGGCGAGACTAACGTCAAGGCACAAGCCACGATGTTCAATAGTATACACCGCGAACGTGCAACTTTGAACAGGGCAATCGATTAACCGCATCTAAGTAGTTTTAGCGTCGAGACGTCACAATCGCTGTACATACAGGGACAAGGACGCGGGAGAAAATCGGTTGATTGCGCTTGGCGGTCTTTCTTCTGAAATAGACCAGGCGGTATGCGACGCGGTCGCTGATCGGCGGGTGGACGCCGTGTACCAACCGTTCGTGAATCTTGTCAGCGGCGTGGTCGGGGGGTTTGAAGTGCTTGCGCGCTGGACCGATCCGTTCCTTTCGGGGGTCCAGCCGTGCCTGTGCATCGAGATTACCGAGCATGCCGGTCTCATCACGCTGTTGACGGAGGCTCTCCTCAGGAAAGCCTGCAGTGAAGCGGTCGCCTGGCCGGGCGGAGCGGTGCTGGCATTCAATCTGTCCCCCGTCCAGTTGTTGGACAGGCAGCTCGGCCTGCGCATCTTCAGGATTCTCCTCGAAACCGGTTTCCCGCCCCACCGGCTGGAGGTCGAGGTCACCGAAAGCGCGATTATCAGCGACAACAAATCCGCCGAGTTCGTCCTGACAAGTCTGGCCGACGCGGGCGTGGGGATTGCGCTCGACGATTTCGGTACCGGGTATTCGAGCCTGGAAGTGCTCGGCCGGTTCAGGTTCACCAAGCTCAAGATCGACCGGAGGTTCGTCTCCTTTGTGTCGGAAAGCCAGAAGGCGGCTGTCATCGCCCGGGCGATCGTCGGGCTCGGCCGGAGCCTTGGCCTCGCGACTGTCGCAGAGGGTGTGGAGAACGATGCCCAGCTTGAATTCTTCAAGGAGTCTGGCTGCGACTTTGGTCAAGGTTATCGCTTCAGTCCCGCCCTGCCGGCGGCGGGGGCAATGGCGCTGGCAAGTGCCCAGGTCGAAGCCCGCGCCGGGGTCATTTACGACATCCGGGAACCGAGACTCTCGAACAAGTTGTCATTGCCATGAACACCAAGCTTTCCGCCATCGTCGGCTCACTGACCGGCACCTCGATGAGCATCCTGATCGTGGGGGATGCGGCCTATCAGAACGATGTTATCGACGCTGTCCAGGCGCCGGAAATCGCATTCGTCGACACGGCCGGGACAATCGACGAGGCCATGGAAAAAATGGCCGCGGGTCGGTTCGATTGCGTCATCTTCGACAAGAGGATCGCCGAACAGAACAGCCTGATCCTGTGCGAACAGTGCAAGGCCAAATACAAGCAGACCATCGCCATGATCCTCATGACCGATCAGGCGACCACCAAATCCGTCGTCAAGGCGTTCCGGACCGGCATCAGCGATTATGTGATAACGGACCACAACGGAGCCGCCGATTTGCTGCGGGCCATCAAGCGTTCGGTCGAGCGTTGCCGGGAAACGATCAGGCTCCAGGATGAGAACGAATACCTGGCGGCGCTCGCGACATACGATCGCGTCACCGGGCTCCCCAACCGGAATTTCGTCGAGGACAGATTCGCCCAGGTTCTCGCCACCGGCAAACGCTACGGCAACCAGTTCGCGATCCTGCTGATCGACATCAACCGTTTCAAGAAGATCAACGATATCTTCGGACACGCGGTCGGCGACAAGGCCCTGAGAGCCTTCGGCCGCGAACTCACCCGGACCGTGCGCTCCTCCGACACACTCGGACGCTATGGCGGCGACGAATTCTTCGTCCTGATCGACCGCGACGTCTCGGAACACTCGATCGAACTCGTCTGCGAGCGGCTGGTCAGCGCCCTGTGCTTTTCGATCGAGGAAGGTTCCGCGGGGGTCTCGCTGTCGGCAAGCATCGGGGTCGCCTTCTATCCGACGGACGGCAAGACGGCGACAACGCTTCTGGTCGCAGCGGATCATGCGATGTATGCGGCCAAGGTTTCCGGCAAGACCGGCTATTGCTTCGCAAAGGCGCTGGGCCCCGCTGACCGTCCGGTTGACCCGACCGACTCCGAAGACGAGGACAAGACGGTTCGGCCGTATGCAGAGGCTGACGGCAGCACACTGGTCTTTGAATCGGGCAAGCCGATCCTGGTTTCGTCCGGAAACGGCGCCCATGGCCCTGACGGGTTCTCCCCGATCAGGGAAGAACACCCGGACGCCGGTTCGGGTGTCGACCGGGAAACCAACCGTCGCTGCGAGCGCCGGACCCGTGTCTTCAAGCGCGGGCGAATCATCCTCAATGACGGATTCTCCACGATCGATTGCCTGGTCCGCGATATTTCCCCGGGCGGTGCGCGGGTGACCGTCGACGGCTCGCTCGCCCTGCCGGAGCGTTTTTCGTTCGAATTGGCCGACTCCGGGACCGTCCGCGAAGCCATCAGACGATGGCAGCGCGGCAATAGCATTGGTCTCAAATTCGCTCTCGAAATAGACGAGTAGCGTCACGGACGTGAACGCCCGCGCGGCGGGCGTCCCGATCTCCCCTTCCGCCTGACGACGACGCAGCGCGCCTGCTGGTTCCGGTTTTCCGTCTCGAACGGCTACGGCGGCATCAGGCACGATCCCGCAGGATGAGTCGGCATCCCGCGACCCGATGCCCCGCGGTGTCTTCCGCCAGAGCAAATGCCTCGACGCGCCACCGCCGGCGACGTTCCCCTGAGATAGGCGGGGTCTCGCACCGCGATGATCGCTGGCGCTCGTCGGCCGGGGTGACCGTCGGCGTTGGGAATGCGATTGTATCCCGATCCCTCGGGCGGCCAGGCGCGCCGCCGGTAACGTGCGGCGATGGAGATGAATATCCTGCTCGGGCAACGGCATTCCCTTCCCGGCGTCACGGAATCGCGTCGCGCCTTCCCGCGGCGGCCTGTGGACGGCGGCGAGGCCTCGCCATGACGATATTGACGCGGTTGCAGGCACGGGACCCTGATCTCCTCAACCTGCGCAAGGCGGCGCGCGCGGTCCTGGTCTGTGTGCCGCTTTTCGCCGTGCTGAAGCTGTGGCTCCATCTCGATTCGGTCGCCACCTTTTCGTTTTTCGCGAGCTTCGTCGGACTGGTCTTCGCCGATTACGGTGGACCGCCGCGACCGCGCGCCGCGGCCTATCTGGCGATGATCGTCATCGGCAATCTCGTGGTCATCGTCGGATCGCTGCTGTCGGGCAGCATTGTCGGTGGCGCGGCGGCGATGTTCGTCGTCATGTTCGCGGCAACCTTCGCGACGGTTTTCGGCGGCTATACCCCGGCTTTCATCGCCCCGGTCGCGCTGGCCTATTCGCTGACCGTGCTCGACCCGCTGGCCAGCGCCCCGCTCGACGCCCGCGTGCTCGGCTGGACCATCGGCGGCGGCGCCGCGCTGGTCGCCGCGCTCGTGCTGTGGCCGGTCGACCGGCGGCTTGCGTTGCGACAGACGCTCGCCGCGGTCAGCACCGGGCTCGCCGAGGCCCTCGAATTGGTCGGCGACAAGCAGGCGGCGGAGGCGGCCTTCAAGCGGACCGCCGACCTGCTCGCCGAAGCGCGCAGGAAAGCGAGCGCGCCGTTTCGCCCGGCCGGACCGCTGTCGCACGATATCGGCCTCCTCCATCTGGTCGAACATCTCGAACAGGCGACCGACATGGCCCGCCAGGTCCAGGCCAACGGCCTCGCAACGCCGGATGACGCCGCGCTCGTCGTCGCATGCGCCACCGCGTTCCGCGAAACCGCCGCCGCGTTGCTGGGAGCGAATGACCCGACGGCGGCCGAACGATCGGTGGTGTCGATCGAGCAGGCGCTGCGCGCCGACCGGCGCATGACGGACCTGTCCGCCATCAAGGCGACGGAATCGCCGCGGGGTCATGACGAAGGCGCAGCCGAGGCGCTCACCCTGCTGCGGCGCTCATGCGCCGTCTTCGCGCTTTCGCATATCGCCATCTGGGTGGACGCCGCGGTCGCGGCGGCGCTGGGCGTCCGCGACCTCGTCCCGGGCGGAGATCCGATGGTCGAGTCGATGTCCGACCGGCCGATCGACCTGCTGGGCCGTATCGGACGGACCATCGAGCGTGGCTTCGCCTTTGATGGCGTCATCTTCCGCAACAGCGTCCGATCCGCCGCGGCGATGACGCTCGCGGTCGTCCTGGCGAAGGTCCTGCCGGTCGAGCACGGCTTCTGGATCACGCTCGGCGCCCTTCTCGTGCTCCGTTCCAACGCCGGAACGACCTCGGCGACGGCCCTGCAGGCGATCGTCGGCACCCTGATCGGCTTCGTCGTGGCCGCCGTCCTGCTGACGCTGATCGGTCATTCCACGACGGCCCTGTGGACCGTGCTGCCGCTGACCATCTTCCTCGCCGGCTACACGCCCGGCGCGGTGGGCTTCGTTGTCGGCCAGGCTTCGTTCACGACCGCGCTTGTGGTCCTGTTCACGCTGATCTCCCCGGCCGGCATCGCGACCGCTGTGGATCGCGTCGAGACGGTGTCGCTGGGCGCGGTGAGTGCCGCGGTCATCGGGCTCGCGCTGTGGCCGCGCGGTGCGCGGGCAGCCCTTGCCGCCGCCGTCGCCGCAGTCTATCGCGCCACCGCCGCGGGCATGCGCACCGTGGTCACCGGCCCACAGGAGCATTGTCGACTCGCCGCCGTCGAAATCGTCAATGCGCGCCGACGCGCCGACGAAGCCTTTGGCGTGGCGCTGACCGAACGCGGCAGGCGTCTCGACACCCGGGTCTGGCTCGACCTTTTCCTGGCGCCGAACCTCGTCCACTCCATGGTCTCGGGTCTCGTGCCGCCGCCGGCGCCCTGGCTCAGCGATCATTGCGGCGCCGCGCTCGCCGCCACGGCCCGGCACCGCGACCGCGTTGCCGATGCGCTGGACGCGGTTGCGGACCGGATCGATCCGGCCCACGCCTCGTCTGCGGCGAAGGCTTCCCCGCCGCCGATCGGCGACTCCAGCCCCTTCTTCGTCGATTGCCTCGAACGCGCCCGGGCGTCGGGAGCGGACGATGTCGACCGCGTCCGGAACCTCGTCGCCTGGGACTGGTCGCTGTCCTTCATCGAACAGGATATCGCGTCGACCCGGCCCGATCTCGACGTCGTCGTCGCCGTCAGCAAGCCGCAGGCCTGGCTCCGGTGGTCCGCGCCCGGGAAGGCGCAAACGCCGAAGCCGAGCTGATGCGCGCGGATCGCGTGATCGTGACCCGGCCTGACTCCGGGACGTGAAACTCGGCCGCGGCAGGGGCGGCTTCCGGGAAGATCGCGGCTACGACTGGTACGCCGGCATCTGACGGGAGCGCAGGCACGGCGCCGCTACGCCCGCCGTGCGCCCCGGTCAGATGATCAGGTCGCCGCCGCCGAGATCGTCATGGTCGAAGCCTTTGAGGACGATCTTGGTGCCCTCCGCCTTGAACACGGTGTGCTTGCCGGCGTCGCTGAAGGCGTCGAGGGCGTCGGCCTTGGAATTGAAATCGAAGTCCCTGAGGTCGAGCTTGTCCTTGCCCTTGCCGAAATCCTTGACCTTGTCCTTGCCCTCGTGCGGCGCGAAGATGAACTTGTCGGCGTCCTTGCCGCCGATCAGCGTGTCCTTGCCCTTGCCGCCGGACAGCTTGTCCTTGCCGTCCTCGCCCTTCAGCTTGTCCTTGCCGCCGCCACCATAGATCTTGTCGTTGCCGGCGCCGCCGAAGAGCTTGTCCTTGCCCTTGCCGGTCGAGGCCGCGATCTCGCTTCCAGACGAAGCGGACAGCGCGGCGGCGGAGGCGCTGCCGGCCGGCGCGCTGTCGCCGTAGATGGTGTCGTTGCCGTCGCCCCCGTCGACGACGTCATTGCCGTCGAGCGCAATGACCAGATCGTCCTGGCCGGTGTCCTGGACGAGAATGCCGTTGATGTCGTCGACCGATTCCGAGCCGACCGAGACGAACTGGCCGGTCGCATAGTCGTAGGTGGGGAGCTTCATGATCACCGCTTCGATGCCGGTGCCGTTGCCGTCGGCCTCGTCGGTGAATTCCTCCCAGGTGAACATCAGCCGGCCATCGGCGAGCTGGATGACCTCGACCTCGCCCTCCTGTTGCGCATCCAGGCTGGCGGCGGGCGAGATATCGAATTCCGGTACGGCCTCGGTGCCGTCGGCGTTGAAGACGCGGGCGCGGATGCCGGCATAGCCGTTCGCCCAGGCAACCAGGAACCTGCCATCGGCGAGGGCGATGACGTCCGGCTGCCAGCCGTCAATGGCGGTGGGATCGGTCGGGTCATAGGTGTTGGCATCGAAGACCGCGGAGACCGAGCCTCCGGCAGCGCTCATGACATGAACCTTGATATCGCTCGCCTCGCCCCAGACGACGACCTGATTGCCGTTATCGAGGGCCGCGATCTTCGTGTTCCAGCGGCTGTGGTTGATGTCGCCGCTCACGCCGGTGCTGACCTGGTATTCGTTGGTTACCGGGTCTCCCGCCAAATCGAACACCCGGCCCTTGATGTGATAGGTCCCGTCGGTCTGCCAGGCGAAGCCGATGTTGCCGTTCGCCAATTCCGTCACCGACGGGAACTGCTGATGATCGACGTTGACCTGACTCACCACAAATTCGTCGGTCCGCGGCGTGCCGTTGGCATTGAACAGCCTGGCGGATATCGCAAAGTAGCTGTCGGTGCCGTGCGGAGAGATCCAGGTCGCTACGAAACCTCCATCGGCCAACGCGATCACGTCGGCCTGGCGGCTGATGGTCGGACTGTCCTGATCGAGCGCAATCTCGCTGGTGATCGGGGTCCCGTTGGGGCTGAGAATCCGGGCCACCGCAAGCGATTTGTCGGTGGCATAGGTGACCACGACATTGCCGTTGGCGAGCGCGGTCACGACCGGGGCGATCTGCTGGATATCGCTCCCGGTATAATTGCCGGCCGGTAAGCCCGGCACCTGGTTCACGCGAAACTCGGCGACGACCTGATTGCCGTCCGAATCGAAGACCCGGCCTTTGATGTCGACTTCCGGATAATCCGGTCCGCCAACGACGGTCGGCTTGCCCGAATCCCAGACGACCATGATGTTGCCGTTGGCCAATTGCGTGACCGACGGCCGCCTCTGGTCGTCGGCGGTGACGGAATTAACGAGGAACAGATTGAAATCGGACTCGGCCATGCCCCCCTCCCGGCTCTTCTTCGCCCAAGCGAAGGTAACCGGGAAATCGACCCTACATCAATAGATTGTTGGGGATCCTTGGGCGACGAGTGGCAAAGGTGATCCGCCGGTCCCGCATTCGCGGCCCGGCGCCGCATTACTTCAGGCGGCCAAGGTCATGCAGGCCGCCAGTTGCCGATCAGACCGTGACCGCGCGACCGCCCTTCGGTCCGGCGAGCAGCCAGACGATGAAGCCAATCACGGGGAAGACCAGGATGCCGATGGTCCACAGCAGCTTGGCCATCGTGTCGGCGGCGCTGGTGAGGGTCTTGTAGATTGCGTAGAGGTCGAGGATCACGACGACCAGTCCGATAATGCCATATTCCATCACGCATCTCCGTTGCCATTCGCGGAGGATAACGGGCGGAACCGCCGATGGTTCCCGTCTCGCGCGGGGTCCCCTCGCCATTCTTCGCGCCGCGGCGGCAGGGCGTCGACACTTTCTCCTTGCGGTTTGCTCCGCGGGCCGGCTTCGTCATACTTGCATTGCCGCCCGTAACCGGATAGCGCGGCAGGTTCGCCGGCGCGGCCCGGCGGACAGACGGCAAACCTCGGGAGGTCATTGACGTGGCGAAGAACGCGAGAAGAAAAGAACCGGTCCGCTGGGGGGTCATCTCCACCGCCAAGATCGGCTGGCGAAAGTCCTTCCCGGGATGATGAAAAGCCACGAGATCGAGATCCGCGCCATCGCCTCGCGGACGCGCCGACGGCCCGCGCTGGGCGAAGAACTCGGCATCCCGGTCGCCTACGGTTCCTACGAGGACCTGCTCAACGATCCCGAGATCGAGGCGATCTACAATCCGCTGCCCAACCATCTCCATGTGCCGCTGACGCTCGAAGCCGCGGCGAGGGCAAGCATGTGCTGTGCGAGAAGCCGATCGCGCTGACGCCGCCGAGGCCAAGCAGCTCCGCGCCGCCGGCCGCAAGGTCGATCATCGCCGAGGCCTTCATGGTCCGCCACCATCCGCAATGGCTGAAGGCCGGGAGATCGCCCAGAGCGGCAAGCTCGGCACGCTAGGGCGATCCAGTGCTCTTCACCTATCACAACATCGATCCGAAGAACGCCGCAACATGGCCGATATCGGCGGCGGCGGGATCTATGACATCGGCTGCTATCCGATCGTGTCCCCGCTTCATCTTCGGCGCCGAGCCGGCCGCTGCATGGCGATGATCGATCGCGACCCGACGTTCAAGACCGACCGGCTGGCCAGCGCGGTGATCGATTTCGGCAAGGGCCGCCACTCACCTTCACCGTCTCGACCGAGCCGACCCCCTATCAGCGCGTCCAATCCTCGGCAACAAGGGCCGGCTCGAAGTCGAGATTCCGTTCAACGCGCCGCAGGGCGGCGCGATGCGGCTCTACCTCGACGACGGCAAGCAGCTCGCCGACGCCTCGGCCAAGGCGATCAAGCTGCCGAAGGCCGACCAATACCAGCTCCAGGGCGAGAACTTCTCGCGGGTGGTGCGCGGCACGGAGAAGCTGGCCTTCGGCGTCCCGGATGCGATCAAGCAGGCCGGGTCCTCGACGCGGTGTTCCGCTCGGCCAAGTGCGGAAAGTGGGAAAAGCCGTAGGACCCCCACCGGCATCCGCCGGGAAATCGATGTCGGCAGCGGCGGGGTTGGTCTAGGGTCGGCGCCAGGCAGCGCGCGGCGGGGGTGACGGTCGATGCAGTCGCTTGGCGAACGGATCGGGATGATCTGGCGGAGTATGCTGGTCTATCTCGGCAGTCCGGCATTCTACATCGAGATCGGCATCATCGCGGTCGCGCTGGGGCTGGCCTGGCTGCTCGCCCGCTTCCTCGCAAACCGCGCCCCGATCTTCCGCGACGAGCCGCAGCCGGGGCCGGTCTACGAGCTTCGCTCCGGGATTTATCGGGCCCGAATCCTGCTCTTGCCGGTTCTGGCGCCTCTGCTGTCAGTCTCGCCGTTCCGGTCAGCCTCGATCTCGCCGGCAAGGCGTGGCTGGTGCGAAGCGCGCACGGCGCGGCGCTGATCGTCCTGATCTTCAACATCGCCGGATATTTCATCAAGAACAACACGATCGGCCTGTTGCTGAAATGGGTCGGCATCCCGCTGGCGCTGCTCTACGCCGCCGG
>CAWEUQ010000014.1:0-36861 GCA_963812275.1 uncultured Alphaproteobacteria bacterium
TCGGGCGGCCTAATCGCGGAGGATGAAATCCATGAGTGCCGGGGTCACCTTGATCTCGCCGTTGTATTCGATTAGGCCGAGCTTCCGGAACTTGTTCATGAAAAAATTGATCCGCGAGCGTGTCGTCCCAACTCGCGCGGCCAGGACATCCTGGCTGATCTTCGGGCTGATCAACCGCAAATCCCCGCCAGTGTTGAAATTGGCGAGAAGAAGGAGCAGGCGCGCCAACCGCTTTTCGCTCGAATTGAAAAGCTGATCGGCGAGATCCGCCTCGATCTGAACGTTGCGCAGCAGCGAGAGGGCCAGGAATTTCTCCGCGAAATCGGGCTTGTCGTGGAGGAGTTTGGCCATGGCGGCCTTTTCGATCCTGACAATCTTCAAATCAGTCAGCGCAACGGCCGAGGCCGACCAGACCGATTGACCGGCGAGACAGGCCTCACCGAAAAAGTCACCCGGCCCGTAGAGTGCGATGATGGCTTCTTTGCCTTGACTGGACGTGATCCTCAGCTGAATTTTGCCACCCTTGATGTAGAAGATGGCATCGGCCGGGTCGCCTTGCCTGAAAACGACGTCACGGTCCTCCCAGCGAACTTCGGATCCAATGGTATCGACGAAAAAATCGACGCCGGGCTCAGACTTTGCCCCGTTTGTTCGACGCCCCGGTGATTTGGGCGATGGGCCGGATTCGCTCGCTAGCTTCGTCAAGGAAATGCCTCAAGTCGTCGACGCCTTGGGCAATCCAAGTGCGATCGGAATTCAAAGTGGTCTCGCATCAGATTTCCCGATATTTACTAGAGAAAAATCATACGCACTTGTGGTTTATTTATCATAAAGTAGGATCAGCATCGTCGTTTTGCAAGTCATGACGCAAGAAGACGGCAACAGGCGCGGGTCTTCACCACGAAAAGTGGTCGTTTTCATTCCCCTCACCGCAAAAGTGGACGCCGACATCTTTCGATCCGGCATGTAGGCCGCATGAAACAGCCACATGATCATGCGGTGAGCCGGCTGGACTGACCATTGCCGCGGCGGAGATCGTCGTCCGAGGTGCGAATGCGCCGTTCGGTTTGACGATTGCGCCTCTTGGAGAGATCGGTCTGACCGGCGCTGATCGCCCCCGCAAAACGTACCGGCGGAAGATCCCCGCTCTCCTTTCGCCGCAGATCGGTACGCCCGGTTCGGTGCACATCGGGTGTAACCTCGTGAAAATCTCCGAACGGCGAGACTAACGTCAAGGCACAAGCCACGATGTTCAATAGTATACACCGCGAACGTGCAACTTTGAACAGGGCAATCGATTAACCGCATCTAAGTAGTTTTAGCGTCGAGACGTCACAATCGCTGTACATACAGGGACAAGGACGCGGGAGAAAATCGGTTGATTGCGCTTGGCGGTCTTTCTTCTGAAATAGACCAGGCGGTATGCGACGCGGTCGCTGATCGGCGGGTGGACGCCGTGTACCAACCGTTCGTGAATCTTGTCAGCGGCGTGGTCGGGGGGTTTGAAGTGCTTGCGCGCTGGACCGATCCGTTCCTTTCGGAGGTCCAGCCGTGCCTGTGCATCGAGATTACCGAGCATGCCGGTCTCATCACGCTGTTGACGGAGGCTCTCCTCAGGAAAGCCTGCAGTGAAGCGGTCGCCTGGCCGGGCGGAGCGGTGCTGGCATTCAATCTGTCCCCCGTCCAGTTGTTGGACAGGCAGCTCGGCCTGCGCATCTTCAGGATTCTCCTCGAAACCGGTTTCCCGCCCCACCGGCTGGAGGTCGAGGTCACCGAAAGCGCGATTATCAGCGACAACGAATCCGCCGAGTTCGTCCTGACAAGTCTGGCCGACGCGGGCGTGGGGATTGCGCTCGACGATTTCGGTACCGGGTATTCGAGCCTGGAAGTGCTCGGCCGGTTCAGGTTCACCAAGCTCAAGATCGACCGGAGGTTCGTCTCCTTTGTGTCGGAAAGCCAGAAGGCGGCTGTCATCGCCCGGGCGATCGTCGGGCTCGGCCGGAGCCTTGGCCTCGCGACTGTCGCAGAGGGTGTGGAGAACGATGCCCAGCTTGAATTCTTCAAGGAGTCTGGCTGCGACTTTGGTCAAGGTTATCGCTTCAGTCCCGCCCTGCCGGCGGCGGGGGCAATGGCGCTGGCAAGTGCCCAGGTCGAAGCCCGCGCCGGGGTCATTTACGACATCCGGGAACCGAGACTCTCGAACAAGTTGTCATTGCCATGAACACCAAGCTTTCCGCCATCGTCGGCTCACTGACCGGCACCTCGATGAGCATCCTGATCGTGGGGGATGCGGCCTATCAGAACGATGTTATCGACGCTGTCCAGGCGCCGGAAATCGCATTCGTCGACACGGCCGGGACAATCGACGAGGCCATGGAAAAAATGGCCGCGGGTCGGTTCGATTGCGTCATCTTCGACAAGAGGATCGCCGAACAGAACAGCCTGATCCTGTGCGAACAGTGCAAGGCCAAATACAAGCAGACCATCGCCATGATCCTCATGACCGATCAGGCGACCACCAAATCCGTCGTCAAGGCGTTCCGGACCGGCATCAGCGATTATGTGATAACGGACCACAACGGAGCCGCCGATTTGCTGCGGGCCATCAAGCGTTCGGTCGAGCGTTGCCGGGAAACGATCAGGCTCCAGGATGAGAACGAATACCTGGCGGCGCTCGCGACATACGATCGCGTCACCGGGCTCCCCAACCGGAATTTCGTCGAGGACAGATTCGCCCAGGTTCTCGCCACCGGCAAACGCTACGGCAACCAGTTCGCGATCCTGCTGATCGACATCAACCGTTTCAAGAAGATCAACGATATCTTCGGACACGCGGTCGGCGACAAGGCCCTGAGAGCCTTCGGCCGCGAACTCACCCGGACCGTGCGCTCCTCCGACACACTCGGACGCTATGGCGGCGACGAATTCTTCGTCCTGATCGACCGCGACGTCTCGGAACACTCGATCGAACTCGTCTGCGAGCGGCTGGTCAGCGCCCTGTGCTTTTCGATCGAGGAAGGTTCCGCGGGGGTCTCGCTGTCGGCAAGCATCGGGGTCGCCTTCTATCCGACGGACGGCAAGACGGCGACAACGCTTCTGGTCGCAGCGGATCATGCGATGTATGCGGCCAAGGTTTCCGGCAAGACCGGCTATTGCTTCGCAAAGGCGCTGGGCCCCGCTGACCGTCCGGTTGACCCGACCGACTCCGAAGACGAGGACAAGACGGTTCGGCCGTATGCAGAGGCTGACGGCAGCACACTGGTCTTTGAATCGGGCAAGCCGATCCTGGTTTCGTCCGGAAACGGCGCCCATGGCCCTGACGGGTTCTCCCCGATCAGGGAAGAACACCCGGACGCCGGTTCGGGTGTCGACCGGGAAACCAACCGTCGCTGCGAGCGCCGGACCCGTGTCTTCAAGCGCGGGCGAATCATCCTCAATGACGGATTCTCCACGATCGATTGCCTGGTCCGCGATATTTCCCCGGGCGGTGCGCGGGTGACCGTCGACGGCTCGCTCGCCCTGCCGGAGCGTTTTTCGTTCGAATTGGCCAACTCCGGGACCGTCCGCGAAGCCATCAGACGATGGCAGCGCGGCAATAGCATTGGTCTCAAATTCGCTCTCGAAATAGACGAGTAGCGTCACGGACGTGAACGCCCGCGCGGCGGGCGTCCCGATCTCCCCTTCCGCCTGACGACGACGCAGCGCGCCTGCTGGTTCCGGTTTTCCGTCTCGAACGGCTACGGCGGCATCAGGCACGATCCCGCAGGATGAGTCGGCATCCCGCGACCCGATGCCCCGCGGTGTCTTCCGCCAGAGCAAATGCCTCGACGCGCCACCGCCGGCGACGTTCCCCTGAGATAGGCGGGGTCTCGCACCGCGATGATCGCTGGCGCTCGTCGGCCGGGGTGACCGTCGGCGTTGGGAATGCGATTGTATCCCGATCCCTCGGGCGGCCAGGCGCGCCGCCGGTAACGTGCGGCGATGGAGATGAATATCCTGCTCGGGCAACGGCATTCCCTTCCCGGCGTCACGGAATCGCGTCGCGCCTTCCCGCGGCGGCCTGTGGACGGCGGCGAGGCCTCGCCATGACGATATTGACGCGGTTGCAGGCACGGGACCCTGATCTCCTCAACCTGCGCAAGGCGGCGCGCGCGGTCCTGGTCTGTGTGCCGCTTTTCGCCGTGCTGAAGCTGTGGCTCCATCTCGATTCGGTCGCCACCTTTTCGTTTTTCGCGAGCTTCGTCGGACTGGTCTTCGCCGATTACGGTGGACCGCCGCGACCGCGCGCCGCGGCCTATCTGGCGATGATCGTCATCGGCAATCTCGTGGTCATCGTCGGATCGCTGCTGTCGGGCAGCATTGTCGGTGGCGCGGCGGCGATGTTCGTCGTCATGTTCGCGGCAACCTTCGCGACGGTTTTCGGCGGCTATACCCCGGCTTTCATCGCCCCGGTCGCGCTGGCCTATTCGCTGACCGTGCTCGACCCGCTGGCCAGCGCCCCGCTCGACGCCCGCGTGCTCGGCTGGACCATCGGCGGCGGCGCCGCGCTGGTCGCCGCGCTCGTGCTGTGGCCGGTCGACCGGCGGCTTGCGTTGCGACAGACGCTCGCCGCGGTCAGCACCGGGCTCGCCGAGGCCCTCGAATCGGTCGGCGACAAGCAGGCGGCGGAGGCGGCCTTCAAGCGGACCGCCGACCTGCTCGCCGAAGCGCGCAGGAAAGCGAGCGCGCCGTTTCGCCCGGCCGGACCGCTGTCGCACGATATCGGCCTCCTCCATCTGGTCGAACATCTCGAACAGGCGACCGACATGGCCCGCCAGGTCCAGGCCAACGGCCTCGCAACGCCGGATGACGCCGCGCTCGTCGTCGCATGCGCCACCGCGTTCCGCGAAACCGCCGCCGCGTTGCTGGGAGCGAATGACCCGACGGCGGCCGAACGATCGGTGGTGTCGATCGAGCAGGCGCTGCGCGCCGACCGGCGCATGACGGACCTGTCCGCCATCAAGGCGACGGAATCGCCGCGGGGTCATGACGAAGGCGCAGCCGAGGCGCTCACCCTGCTGCGGCGCTCATGCGCCGTCTTCGCGCTTTCGCATATCGCCATCTGGGTGGACGCCGCGGTCGCGGCGGCGCTGGGCGTCCGCGACCTCGTCCCGGGCGGAGATCCGATGGTCGAGTCGATGTCCGACCGGCCGATCGACCTGCTGGGCCGTATCGGACGGACCATCGAGCGTGGCTTCGCCTTTGATGGCGTCATCTTCCGCAACAGCGTCCGATCCGCCGCGGCGATGACGCTCGCGGTCGTCCTGGCGAAGGTCCTGCCGGTCGAGCACGGCTTCTGGATCACGCTCGGCGCCCTTCTCGTGCTCCGTTCCAACGCCGGAACGACCTCGGCGACGGCCCTGCAGGCGATCGTCGGCACCCTGATCGGCTTCGTCGTGGCCGCCGTCCTGCTGACGCTGATCGGTCATTCCACGACGGCCCTGTGGACCGTGCTGCCGCTGACCATCTTCCTCGCCGGCTACACGCCCGGCGCGGTGGGCTTCGTTGTCGGCCAGGCTTCGTTCACGACCGCGCTTGTGGTCCTGTTCACGCTGATCTCCCCGGCCGGCATCGCGACCGCTGTGGATCGCGTCGAGACGGTGTCGCTGGGCGCGGTGAGTGCCGCGGTCATCGGGCTCGCGCTGTGGCCGCGCGGTGCGCGGGCAGCCCTTGCCGCCGCCGTCGCCGCAGTCTATCGCGCCACCGCCGCGGGCATGCGCACCGTGGTCACCGGCCCACAGGAGCATTGTCGACTCGCCGCCGTCGAAATCGTCAATGCGCGCCGACGCGCCGACGAAGCCTTTGGCGTGGCGCTGACCGAACGCGGCAGGCGTCTCGACACCCGGGTCTGGCTCGACCTTTTCCTGGCGCCGAACCTCGTCCACTCCATGGTCTCGGGTCTCGTGCCGCCGCCGGCGCCCTGGCTCAGCGATCATTGCGGCGCCGCGCTCGCCGCCACGGCCCGGCACCGCGACCGCGTTGCTGATGCGCTGGACGCGGTTGCGGACCGGATCGATCCGGCCCACGCCTCGTCTGCGGCGAAGGCTTCCCCGCAGCCGATCGCCGACTCCAGCCCCTTCTTCGTCGATTGCCTCGAACGCGCCCGGGCGTCGGGAGCGGACGACGTCGACCGCGTCAGGAACCTCGTCGCCTGGGACTGGTCGCTGTCCTTCATCGAACAGGATATCGCGTCGACCCGGCCCGATCTCGACGTCGTCGTCGCCGTCAGCAAGCCGCAGGCCTGGCTCCGGTGGTCCGCGCCCGGGAAGGCGCAAACGCCGAAGCCGAGCTGATGCGCGCGGATCGCGTGATCGTGACCCGGCCTGACTCCGGGACGTGAAACTCGGCCGCGGCAGGGGCGGCTTCCGGGAAGATCGCGGCTACGACTGGTACGCCGGCATCTGACGGGAGCGCAGGCACGGCGCCGCTACGCCCGCCGTGCGCCCCGGTCAGATGATCAGGTCGCCGCCGCCGAGATCGTCATGGTCGAAGCCCTTGAGGACGATCTTGGTGCCCTCCGCCTTGAACACGGTGTGCTTGCCGGCGTCGCTGAAGGCGTCGAGGGCGTCGGCCTTGGAATTGAAATCGAAGTCCCTGAGGTCGAGCTTGTCCTTGCCCTTGCCGAAATCCTTGACCTTGTCCTTGCCCTCGTGCGGCGCGAAGATGAACTTGTCGGCGCTCTTGCCGCCGATCAGCGTGTCCTTGCCCGTGCCGCCGGACAGCTTGTCCTTGCCGTCCTCGCCCTTCAGCTTGTCCTTGCCGCCGCCACCATAGATCTTGTCGTTGCCGGCGCCGCCGTAGAGCTTGTCCTTGCCCTTGCCGGTAGAGGCCGCGATCTCGCTTCCAGACGAAGCGGACAGCGCGGCGGCGGAGGCGCTGCCGGCCGGCGCGCTGTCGCCGTAGATGGTGTCGTTGCCGTCGCCCCCGTCGACGACGTCATTGCCGTCGAGCGCAATGACCAGATCGTCCTGGCCGGTGTCCTGGACGAGAATGCCGTTGATGTCGTCGACCGATTCCGAGCCGACCGAGACGAACTGGCCGGTCGCATAGTCGTAGGTGGGGAGCTTCATGATCACCGCTTCGATGCCGGTGCCGTTGCCGTCGGCCTCGTCGGTGAATTCCTCCCAGGTGAACATCAGCCGGCCATCGGCGAGCTGGATGACCTCGACCTCGCCCTCCTGTTGCGCATCCAGGCTGGCGGCGGGCGAGATATCGAATTCCGGTACGGCCTCGGTGCCGTCGGCGTTGAAGACGCGGGCGCGGATGCCGGCATAGCCGTTCGCCCAGGCAACCAGGAACCTGCCATCGGCGAGGGCGATGACGTCCGGCTGCCAGCCGTCAATGGCGGTGGGATCGGTCGGGTCATAGGTGTTGGCATCGAAGACCGCGGAGACCGAGCCTCCGGCAGCGCTCATGACATGAACCTTGATATCGCTCGCCTCGCCCCAGACGACGACCTGATTGCCGTTATCGAGGGCCGCGATCTTCGTGTTCCAGCGGCTGTGGTTGATGTCGCCGCTCACGCCGGTGCTGACCTGGTATTCGTTGGTTACCGGGTCTCCCGCCGAATCGAACACCCGGCCCTTGATGTGATAGGTCCCGTCGGTCTGCCAGGCGAAGCCGATGTTGCCGTTCGCCAATTCCGTCACCGACGGGAACTGCTGATGATCGACGTTGACCTGACTCACCACAAATTCGTCGGTCCGCGGCGTGCCGTTGGCATTGAACAGCCTGGCGGATATCGCAAAGTAGCTGTCGGTGCCGTGCGGAGAGATCCAGGTCGCTACGAAACCTCCATCGGCCAACGCGATCACGTCGGCCTGGCGGCTGATGGTCGGACTGTCCTGATCGAGCGCAATCTCGCTGGTGATCGGGGTCCCGTTGGGGCTGAGAATCCGGGCCACCGCAAGCGATTCGTCGGTGGCATAGGTGACCACGACATTGCCGTTGGCGAGCGCGGTCACGACCGGGGCGATCTGCTGGATATCGCTCCCGGTATAATTGCCGGCCGGTAAGCCCGGCACCTGGTTCACGCGAAACTCGGCGACGACCTGATTGCCGTCCGAATCGAAGACCCGGCCTTTGATGTCGACTTCCGGATAATCCGGTCCGCCAACGACGGTCGGCTTGCCCGAATCCCAGACGACCATGATGTTGCCGTTGGCCAATTGCGTGACCGACGGCCGCCTCTGGTCGTCGGCGGTGACGGAATTAACGAGGAACAGATTGAAATCGGACTCGGCCATGCCCCCCTCCCGGCTCTTCTTCGCCCAAGCGAAGGTAACCGGGAAATCGACCCTACATCAATAGATTGTTGGGGATCCTTGGGCGACGAGTGGCAAAGGTGATCCGCCGGTCCCGCATTCGCGGCCTGGCGGCGCATTACTTCAGGCGGCCAAGGTCATGCAGGCCGCCAGTTGCCGATCAGACCGTGACCGCGCGACCGCCCTTCGGTCCGGCGAGCAGCCAGACGATGAAGCCGATCACGGGGAAGACGAGAATGCCGATGGTCCAAAGCAGCTTGGCCATCGTATCGTCGGCGCTGGTGAGGGTCTTGTAGATCGCGTAGATGTCGAGGATCACGACGACCAGTCCAATAATGCCATATTCCATCACGCATCTCCGTTGCCATTCTCGGAGGATAACGGGCGGAACCCCCGATGGTTCCCGTCGCGCGCGCGGTCACCTCGCCATCCTTCGCGCCGCGGCGGCGGAGCCGTGCACACTTTCTCCTTGCGGTTTGCTCCGCCGGCCGGCTTCGTCATACTTGCATTGCCGCCCGTAACCGGATAGCGCGGCAGGTTCGCCGGCGCGGCCCGGCGGGCAGACGGCAAACCTCGGGAGGTCATCGACGTGGCGAAGAACGCGACAAGAAAAGAACCGGTCCGCTGGGGGGTCATCTCCACCGCCAATATCGGCGTGGCGAAAGTCCTTCCCGGAATGATGAAGAGCGACGAGATCGAGATCCGCGCCATCGCCTCGCGGACGCTGCCGACCGCCCGGCGCTGGGCGAAGAAGCTCGGCATCCCGGTCGCCTACGGATCCTACGAGGACATGCTCAACGATCCGGAGATCGAGGCGGTCTACAATCCGCTTCCCAACCATCTCCATGTGCCGCTGACGCTCGAAGCCGCGGCGAAGGGCAAGCATGTGCTCTGCGAGAAGCCGATCGCGATGTCGGCCGCCGAAGCCAAGCTGCTCAGCGCCGCCGGCCGCAAGGTCCATATCGCCGAGGCGTTCATGGTCCGCAACCATCCGCAATGGCTGAAGGCGCGGGAACTCGCCCAGAGCGGCAAGCTCGGCACGCTGAGGGCGATCCAGTCGCTGTTCACCTATCACAACGTCGATCCGAAGAACGTCCGCAACATGGCCGATATCGGCGGCGGCGCGATCTACGACATCGGCTGCTATCCGGTCGTTGTCTCCCGCTTCATCTTCGGCGCCGAGCCGGTCCGCTGCATGGCGCTCATCGATCGCCACCCGACCTTCAGGACCGATCGGCTGGCCAGCGCGGTGATCGATTTCGGCAAGGGCCGCCACCTCACCTTTACCGTCTCGACCGAGGCGACGCCCTATCAGCGCGTCCATATCCTCGGCGACAAGGGCCGGGTCGAAGTCGAGATTCCGTTCAACGCGCCGCAGGGCGCCGCGCTCAAGATCTATCTCGACAACGGCAAGCAGCTCGCCGACGCCTCGGCCAAGGCGATCAAGCTGCCGAAGGCCGACCAATACCAGCTCCAGGGCGAGTATTTCTCGCGGGTGGTGCGCGGCACCGAGAAGCTGGCCTTCGGCGTCCCCGACGCGATCAAGCAGGCCCGCGTCCTCGACGCGATCTTCCGCTCGGCCAAGTCCGGCCACTGGGAAAAGCCGTAGGACCCCCACCGGCATCCGCCGGGAAATCGATGTCGGCAGCGGCGGGGTTGGTCTAGGGTCGGCGCCAGGCAGCGCGCGGCGGGGGTGACGGTCGATGCAGTCGCTTGGCGAACGGATCGGGATGATCTGGCGGGATACGCTGGTCTATCTCGGCAGTCCGGCATTCTACATCGAGATCGGCATCATCGCGGTCGCGCTGGGGCTGGCCTGGCTGCTCGCCCGCTTCCTCGCAAACCGCGCCCCGATCTTCCGCGACGAGCCGCAGCCGGGGCCGGTCTACGAGCTTCGCTCCGGGATTCATCGGGCCCGAATCCTGCTCTTGCCGGTTCTGGCGCCTCTGCTGCTCAGTCTCGCCGTTCCGGTCAGCCTCGATCTCGCCGGCAAGGCGTGGCTGGTGCGAAGCGCGCACGGCGCGGCGCTGATCGTCCTGATCTTCAACATCGCCGGATATTTCATCAAGAACAACACGATCGGCCTGTTGCTGAAATGGGTCGGCATCCCGCTGGCGCTGCTCTACGCCGCCGGACTTCTCGACAATCTGATCGCCTATCTCAACGACATCTCGTTCGAGGTCGGCAACATCAGGATCTCGCTCTATGCGGTGCTGCGGACATCGCTCTTCGCCATCGTCCTGTTCTGGGCGGGACGTGCGTCCAACGCCACCGGCAAGCGGGTGATCCGCACCCAGTCGATGCTCGATGTCGGCACCCGCGAGGTGATCGCCAAGCTCTTCGAGATCGCGATCTACGTCCTGATCTTCCTGCTCCTGATCAACGTCATGGGCATCGACCTGACGACGCTGGCGGTGTTCGGCGGCGCGCTCGGCGTCGGTCTCGGCTTCGGGCTGCAACAGATCGCGTCGAACTTCATCTCCGGCATCATCATCCTGCTCGACCGCAGCATCACGATCGGCGATTACATCGAGCTCGAGGATGGCCGCACCGGCACGCTGCGCGAACTGACGCTCCGCTCCGCGACGCTCGAGACTTTCGACGGCAAGGACATCATGGTGCCGAACGAGCAGTTCATCACCACCGCCTTCGTCAACTGGACCCACTACAATACCAAGCAGCGCTATCCGCTGCATTTCCAGGTGGCCTATGACACCGACCTCGAGGCGATGTTCGAGATCGTTCGCGAGGTCGTGGCGAGCCACCCCAAGGTGCTCTCCGGAGACCACCTGCCGATCGCCGAACGGGCCGACGCGGAGATCGAAAGCTTCGGCGATTCGGGCATCAATATCCTCGTCGAGTTCTGGATGGAGGGCGTCGACGACGGAACCAACCGGGTCGGCGGCGACCTGCTCCTGATGATCTGGACGGCGCTCAAGGCCAACGGCATCGAAATCCCGTTCCCGCAGCGCGAGGTCAAGATTCTCGGCGACAAGAAGGCGGGCCAAGCGGGTTAGGTCGACGGCGCGACCCGCCGCCTTGCCGCGTGTCTTTGCCCCCCTGCCCGGCGATGCCGGGCGTGTCATCCCGTGTCCTCGCCGGCTGTGCCGGCAAGCACGACGAATGCGAATCAAACCTTGACAGGTGACCATATGGTCACATATTGTCCCGGGCATGGACGATGTCTTCAAGGCCCTTGCCGATCCCACCCGCCGCGGTCTCCTCGACGAACTCTTCCGCGAGGACGGCCAGACGCTCGGCGCGCTTGAAGCCCGTCTGCCGATGACCCGCTTCGGCGTGATGAAGCACCTGAAGATCCTCGAGGAGGCGGGTCTCGTCGTGGTCCGCCGGCGGGGCCGCGAGAAGCTCCACTTCCTCAATCCCGTTCCGATCCGCCTGGTCCACGACCGGTGGGTCAGCAAATACACCGAGCCCTTCGTCGCGGCACTCAGCGACCTCAAGCATGACCTCGAGAAAGCAGAGGAGAAGACCATGGAAAAGATATTCGAGATCTACATCAAGACGACGCCCGAGCGACTCTGGACCGCGATCACCGACACCGAGATGCGGCGCAAATACAACTTCGGCGCCGTCGTCACCTCGGACTGGACGCCCGGTTCCCGCTACGAGAGCGTCGGCGGCGGCACGCCGATCTTCGAGGGCGAGAATCTCGAGGTCGATCCGCCACGCCGCCTCGTCCAGAGCTTCCGCGCCCTGTGGGGCGAGGACGTCAGGAGCGAGGGCACCTCGCGCGTCACCTGGGAGATCGAGCCGGTCGGCGATTCCTGCCTGCTCCGCGTCACTCATGATCGGTTGCGCGAGGGCGCCAACAACCAGCTCTATGGCGGCTGGCCGATGATCCTGTCGGGCCTCAAGACCCTGCTCGAAACCGGCGAAATCCTCACCACCCCCGGTTCGCTGCGCTGGCTCGAGGCCGAACCGGCGGGCGCGCCCGGGCCCCGCGCCTGACGCCGGTCTTTCCGAAGCCCGCTCCCCCGTGTCCCGCGCGCCACCGCGCGGGCGCGGCCGGGCTCAGGAAACGCCGCAGCCCGACAGGTCGAGGTCGATCGCGAAGCGGCTCTCGCGGTCGAAGCGCAACGCCGAGACGTTGACGTAGAGACCCCTTGACGAAGACGCTCCGGTTATCCACTGCCCAGTCTCCGATTTCACCCTCGTCGAGCACGCGTTCGGTGGCGCCCTCGAACCGGTCTCGGATTTTGGTCTCTGCGATCGAAGTTGCGACGTCGCGTGCACACATCAGGAATCGACCCAGCCTTTCTGAGCTCCTAACAAAATGTTCAGGAAAGAGCGGGCATTTGGGCTTCTGCATGACCAGCGAACTGAGGGGAACGCCGTGAGCGGAACGATAACAGGAACTGCCCGGTCGGGTGGCACCCGCCGGACAGCGCGCGGCCACGGCAGATGGCTGAAGCCGCATTCAACGTTCCAAGCTCTTGGTATCGTCCTGCTCGCTGCGATGAGCGTCCTGAGCTTTGGCGCTGCCGGAGCGCTTGCTGCCGATTATGCTGTTTACGAAGAGCACTCGCCGGAAACGAAGCCGATGCAGCCGGGGGCAAATCTCCGGGCCCTGAACCGGGTGATCACCCAGATGGGCGATGCAATCCATCTTGATACCGAAACCGGGATTGTCTCCCTGAAGGCAGGAACCTACCGGATCTCCGGCGTTTCGGTGCTGACCTATTTCGACGCGCAGGCGGATACGGATGGACGGGTTTCGGCCCAGGCCCGGCCCAACGCGAGCTATGCCATGCTGCTCCATCCGGGCGAGGCCAGCCGCGATGTTGAGCCTCTGGCGCTCGGGACAGTCTCGACGGCGAACATGGACCCGAGCTTGCTCGACGCGATCCTGACCTTTGACGAGGATACGCAGATCGTGCTGATGCATCAGGCCGGACGCGACGTGGAGGGCATCTATCTCGAGGTCTATGTCGACGGCTCCGACAAGCACGTCATGGCCCGGCTGGTCATCCAGAAGCTGGATTAGCATGACAGCCCGCGCCTGACGCCGGTCTCACGGCCCCCCGTGTCCCGCGCGCCACCGCGCGGGCGCGGCCGCTTCAGGAAACGCCACAACCCGACAGGTCGAGGTCGATCGCGAACCGGCTGCCGCGGTCGAAGCGCAACGCCGAGACGTTGACATAGAGCACCCCCCCGACGAAGAAGATCCGGTTATCGGTCATCGGGAGGGTCGAGAAATCCCGATCCACCCGCGCTCCCCAGAAAAGGTCGCAGGTCCCGCCGAAGTCGAGCACATAGCCGTTGAAATTCGCCTCGGCGAGTTCCCCGGGTTCGGCGGTCGAATAGTCGAAGGTGATCCGCGACGCCGCGATGTCGATCAGGATCGGAACCACGTCGACATTGTTCTGCGTGCCTTCGGTCTTGAGGCCGAACTCGACGTCGTCGGTGACCCGGTTGGCATGCGGTCGGCCCTCGAATATGGGCTCGGCCGGGTTGTCGTAAGTCATCACCTTCAGCGTCACGATCCGGCCCATCAGCGTCGCACCCATCTGCGCGGCGAGCGGGCCGGAGACGAGAAGCATCGCCGCCAGCCAGGCGGACACCAGCCGCATGGGCCGGCCGATTCGTCGGGACGCGGCCACGTCTACGACTCGGGCGTTCCACCCGCCGACGGCGCGGCCGGAGGCGGCGTCGCCGCGCTGGGCGGCGGCGCGGACGGCGCCACCGGTGGCTTCGGCGGCTTGCCCTGCTGGCGCACCTGCCAGGCGAGGTAGCCGAGCGCCGCGCCCTCGGCGATGAGCTGGATACCGAGCAGGACGCCGAGCATCCACAAGGCGGCGCCGTTCAGGTTCCCCAGCAGGAAGATCGAGATCAGGATGCCGATGACGCCGGAGCCGAGGACCCAGCCCCAGTTGGGGAAGGGCCGGATGGTCAGCGCGAAGATGATCTTCGACATGCCCTCGACCATGAAGAAGACGATCAGCAGGAAGGTCAGCGTCAGCAGGCCGTCGCCGGGGTTCGACAGGAAGAGGATGCCGACGATGATCGACAGCACCACGGAAACCAGCTGCAGCCAGAAATGCGGAACCGAGCGGGCGCCGATGATCGAGATGCCCTGGACGATGCCGCTGACGATCAGCACCCAGCCGAGCAGCGCCACCACCGCCACCGAGGAAATCACCGGATAAAGCAGCGCCAGCACGCCGCCGATGATCATCAGCCCACCCTGGATCAGGTACCACAGCGAATGCCGCCTGACGGTGTCGCGCATCGCCTGGCGCATGACCTCGGCGGCGGCTTCGAGCGATATCGACATGGTTCGTCTCCTTTTTCCCGGGGGCGCGACGCATCTGACTCGCAATGGCCGGAACCTGCCACGTTCCGGGCGTTTGCGGAAGGCTCGACGACGCCTGCCTGCGCAAGGCTCTGCCCGTCGGCCCGACCGCCGCTCGCTGCGTCCTTCGAGGCCCTGTTCCCGCGCGCGTATCGGCGATATTCAGGAACCCGAGCAGAAACCCCGGGGAGCCCGCGCCACCATGACCTCCTGCGACGTCATCGTCATCGGTACCGGCGGCATGGGCAGCGCGGCGGCGTACCATCTCGCCCGGCGCGGCGCCCGTGTCCTTGGCCTCGACCGCTTTCCCGGCGGCCATGCCAACGGCAGTTCGCACGGCGAGACGCGGATCATCCGCAAGGCCTATTTCGAACATGCCGACTACGTGCCGCTGCTCGAGCGCGCCTATGTCCTGTGGGCCGACCTCGAGGCGGAAACCGGCGAGACGCTCTTCCGCCGCGTCGGGCTTTTCGAGGCCGGCCCGTCCAAGGGCCGGTTGATCCGCGGCCTCCGGGAGGCGACGGACCGCCACGGGCTCGCCCTCGAAGAGGTCCCGACCGTCGACCTCGGCACGCGCTTCCCCTTCCGCATTTCGGATGACGCGGTCGGTGTCTTCGAACAGGACGCCGGCTTCCTCTTCGTCGAGCGCTCGGTGCTGGCGCATCTGCGCATGGCCGAAGCGGCTGGCGCCGACATCGTCTCCGGCGAGACCGTCCTCGGCTGGCAGGCGACCGGGGATGGTGTCGTCGTCGAAACCACGACCGGTACCTATCGCGCCGACAGGCTGGTGATCACCGCCGGCGCCTGGGCAGCGGGCCTGCTTGCCGACCTCGCGATCCCGCTCACCGTCCGCCGCAAGCACCTCCACTGGTTCGCCTGCGGCGATCCCCGCTACGCCGCCGACGGCAGCTGCCCGTGCTTCTTCTTCGAGACCGCGGACGGCTATTTCTACGGCTTCCCCGAGATCGGCGGCACCGGCGTCAAGGTCGCCGAGCATTCGCGCGGCACCAACCATGTCGATCCGCTGACCGACGACAAGGCGGTCGAGCCCGACGACATCGCCCGGGTCGCCGGCTTCATCCGCGACTACCTTCCCGGCGTCACCACCACCCCGCTCCGCCACGAGGTCTGCTACTACACGATGACGCCCGACGAGGATTTCATCATCGGCCGCCATCCCCGCCACCCGAATGTCGCCTTCGCCGCCGGCTTCTCCGGCCACGGCTACAAGTTCGCCCCGGTCATCGGCGAGATCCTCGCCGACCTGACCCTCGACGGCGCCACCCGCCAGCCGATCGGCTTTCTGGCGCTCGACCGGCCGGCGCTGCGTGGCGACGGGCAAGGACGGTAGGCGATGACCCGGCGGACTTGCGCGCGAGCTCGGGCACCGACGGCGATTGCTTCTCCACCGTGCCCGCGGATAGGCTGGCGCGCGCCGCCCCGGCGATAAGTGTGAGTGCCCAGCCTATGACGACCTACGCCGATCTCGGCATCTATTCCGACCTGGTCGACGCCTGCCGGACGACCGGCCCGCTGTTTCCCGAGGCGTCCGCCACGCCGGCAGCCGTGCGCGAGGCGCTTCGCTTCACCGGCGGCAGCGAGGAGCCGGGCGAGGTCGCCATCGTTTCCCGCTGGCAGGCCGACGGCGTCGAGGGCGAGGAAGTCTCGTGGTCGGTCGGATACGGCCCGCCGGCAAGGGCGCTGTTCCTCAAGCCCGCCGGCGCCGGGGGGCGCCTGCCGGGAATCGTCGGGCTCTACGATCACGGCCACTACAAGTTCTACGGCAAGGAGAAGATCGCCGACGGTCCCGACGGCGCGCCCGATGCCGTGCGGCCGTTTCGCGACACTTATTACGGCGGCCGCGCCTTCGCCAACGCCTATGCCCGCGCCGGCTATGGCGTCCTCGTCCACGACACCTTCATGTGGGGGAGCCGCAAGTTCCCCTTCGCGGCGATGCCGGAGCTGCACCGGACGCTCGGCGACACGGTCGGCGCGACGCTCGGCCACGGCGCCATCGACCCGGAGGTCCTGCGCTATCACGGCGCCGCCTATCTCCACGAACACGAGCTCGCCAAGTATTGCGACCTTCTCGGCACCAGCCTCGCGGCGATCACCGCCTTCGAGGATCGCGTTGCGCTGAACTACCTTGCCTCGCGCGACGACATCGATCCGGACCGGCTTGCCTGCATCGGCTTTTCCGGTGGCGGCCTGCGCGCCGCGACGCTCGGCGCCACGACCGATCGCCTGGCGGCGCGGGTGGTTGCCGGCATGATGTCGACCTACGAGCCGATGCTGTCGCGCCTGGTCGTCCCCCATACCTGGATGATGTTTCCCGCCGGCTGGAGCCGGCAGGGCGACTATCCCGACATCGCCGCCTCGGCGGCGCCAAAGCCGCTGCTCGTCCAGTATGCGCTCGGCGACGCGATGTTCCCCGAGCAGGGCATGCGCGATGCCGACGCCCGGATCGGCCGCGCCTATGACACGGCAGGAGCGCCCGGGGGCTATACCGGCCTGTTCTACGACGGCCCGCATCGCTTCGACGTCGCGATGCAGGACGACGCCCTCGCCTGGCTCGGCGAACTGCTTCGCTGACGATTCGCCGATGGCAGCCGGCGCGGGGCGTGGCGCGCTCGGCGACTAACCCGCCTTCCTCGCGACGATGAAGACCGCCTTGCCGCGGCCCGGCTGCCAGCGATGGTCGATGGCGAAGCCGGCCTCGGCTATGCTCGCTGCCAGCTCGTCGGGTGTGAAGACCCTGACCAGAGGCATCAGCCCGAGCGCCTTGCCGACCGGCCCGACGACCTTCATGAATCTCATCGTTTCACCGAGGCAGGTCGTGCTCGAGATGAAGAGGCCACCCGGCTTCAGCATCCGGTGGACCTTCGCGATCGCGGCTTGCCTGTCGGCCAGCAGATGGAGGATGCTCATGCCGAGCACCACGTCATAGGTTCCGTCCGGCACGGCGAGGTCGTCGATCCCCGCCTGCTCGAAGGTGATGTTGGCGACGCCGGCCGCCTCGGCCTTTTCCTTCGCGATGGCGAGCATCTTCGACGAGATGTCGATCGCCCGGATATGCCGGACATAAGGCGCATGGGCGACCGCCGTCGAGCCGGTGCCGCAGCCGAATTCCAGCACCTCCATGTCGGGGCGGAGATAGCCGCGGGTCACCTCCAGCTTCCGCTGGTAGGACGCCTCGTCGGCAACCGGCCGCCGCGCATATTTCTCGGCAATGCTGTCCCAGAACCGGCTTTCCCCATCCATCGCCCGTCTCCCGCCCCTCGGCCCGCGCCGTCCATGCGTCCGGGGCGCGCGCATGTCAAATCCCACTGATGGCGTCGGATAGTTGAAGGCGTTCTCGACGAAATAGTCGATGGTGCCGCCGAGATTGAGCACCGCCTGGCCGATATGGATCGAGCTCGGTGGCGCCTTCGCCGACGATATGCGCGCCGAGCAGCTTGCGGTCGTCGAGCGAGAACAGGAGCTTCATCATCCCGGATCTCCAGCCCCATGATGTGGCCGCGCGAGATCTCCCGGAAGCGGGCGATGCCGACCTCGAAGGCGATGCCCTTCTCGCGGGCCTCGCTTCTCGGTGAGCCCGACCGTCGAGATTTCCGGCACCGCGTAGATGCCGTAGGGGAAATACTCCGGCGCCGAGCGGCATCGGCGCGCCGAAGGCGTGGCAGGCGGCGATGCGGCCCTGCTCCATGGAGGTCGAGGCGAGGCTGGGAAAGCCGATGACGTCGCCGGCGGCATAGATATGCGGGACGGAGGTCTGGAAGGTCTTGCGGTCGACCTTCGAGCCGGCCGCGGTCGTCGGCCTCGATGCCGCAGGTCTCGAGCCCGAGATGCTTTGGTCGCGCCGACGCGACCGGCGGCATAGAGCAGCATCTCGGTGCGCACCCGCCGCCCGTCGGAGAGGAAGCTCACCGCATAGCCTTGGTCGTCGATCTCGACGCGCTCGACCTTGGCGCCGAGCCGGAACTGGATGCCGCGCTTCCTGAGGTCGTGCATGAATTCGTCGATGATCTCGCGGTCGATGAACTCGAGGAAATTCTCGCCGCGGCTCGATGATCGTCACCGGCACGTCGAGGGCCGAGAAGATGGTCGCATATTCGATGCCGATGACGCCGGCGCCGACCACGGTCAGGCTGCGCGGCACATGCGGCTCGGTGGCGATGTTGTCGCTGTCGAAGATCGTTCCTGTCGTTGAACGGGATCGTCGGCGGCCGGAACGGCGCGGTCCCGACCGCGATGATGATCTTGTCGGCGGCGAAATTGTGCTCCTCGGCACTGGTCTTCACCGATCAGCCGTATGCGGATCGGCGAAGCGGGCGACGCCGGCGAAGGTCTTGACGCCGTTTCGCGCGAACTGATGCTCCAGCACCTCGATCTCGTGGTCGAGCGTCATCCTCAGCCGGGCGCCGAGGTCCTGGCCCTCGATGTCCTTCTTGACCCGGTAGGCCATGCCGTAGAAGCCGCGCTCGCGCCAGCCGGACAGGTTGAGCACCGTCTCGCGCAGCGTCTTCGACGGGATCGTCCCGGTATGGACCGACACACCGCCGACCCGCAGCCGGTTTTCGATGACCAGCACCTTCCGCCCGAGCTTGGCCGCCTGGATGGCGGAGCGCCGCCCCGCCGGCCCGCTGCCGATGACGATGAGATCGTAGCGTTCCACCTGGCACCCCCGTTTCCTCGCCACGAAAATGCAAGTTACACGCCACCGGCGCCGGCGCGCGACTGCGGCGACGGTCGATGATATCGGCGGATGATGACGCTTCCTTCGCGCTTCAATCAAACGGAGTCGGCGGCCGCGGCCGCCCCGGTCAGGACGAGGGCGCCGTCAGCGCCGCGATCCCAAGTATCCTTCCCGCTCCGTCGCCCGGGTCAGGACGAGGGCGCCGTCAGCGCCCCGATCGAGCCGGTCGGCGAAACCGTTCCGAGGCCACGAGGCCCCTTGCCTGATCCCGTTGCGGGCACGTTAACCGGTATCGCGGCATGATGGTCCCGAAGCGCGACAGGCGCCCGGTTCGGGGACCGGGGGATCGGCGCGTTCTCCGGTCCGGCGTTCCGGACCCGTTTTTCGAAGAGGGAGATGCCCCATGAGAAACCTCACGAAGGCAGCGATCGTCGCGACGGCCTTCTTGCTCGGCGTTGGTGACATCGAACTGGGTGGACAACAGGCCGGCACGAGCGTCTTCGGGCTGACGACCAGCGCGGAAGCCCGGGTCGGTCGGCCCTTGACGCCGGTCAGCGTTGCCGGTGTCGCCCGCCGCACGACGCGCCGGGCGCTCCGCCGCGGCGCCTACCTTGCGACCATCCCGCGCGGCTGCCCCTATGGAACCTACTACGGTTACAGCCTCTATTACTGTGGCGGCACCTATTACCAGCGGTCCGGAAGCGGATACGTCATCGTCTACTTCTAGCGTATCGGGCTACTGAGGCACGTCGCTGACGACTGCGACCGGGCCGGCTCCGGCCGGCGCCGATCCGCCGGGCATCGTTTCGGCCACCACCGGCAGTTCCGCCTGCTGCTTGAGATATTCGGGGCTCTGCAACACGACGACCTTGGTGCCGATGTCGACCTTGTCGTAGAGGTCGATGATGTCCTGGTTCCACATCCGGATGCAGCCCGAGGAGGCCGCCGTGCCGATCGACTGCCAGTCATTGGTGGCGTGGATGCGGTAGAGCGTGTCCTTGTTGTCCTGCCAGAGATAGAGCGCCCGCGCGCCGATCGGATTTCTCGGGCTGCCATCCATGCCGCCGTCCGGGTATTTCGTTTCGAAATGCGGATAGTGCTTCTGGAAGGATTCGCGCGCCCGCATCTCCGCCGGCGGGAACCACTTCGGCCAGTGCTGCTTGCTGTGGATTTCGGCCTCGCCCGCCCAGGCGAAGCCGGCGCGGCCGACGCCAATGCCGTAGCGGAGCGACATGCCGTCGTCCTGGACCAGATAGAGGAAGGCGTTGGCGGGATCGACGACGATCATCCCCGGTTGCGCCTGGATGGCGGGCGGGGTGTGCACGGTCTGGCGGATGAGCGCCGGATTGACCTTGGCGATCGGGATCGCCGGTAGCTGGAAAGCATCGTCCTCGACCGGCCCGTACATGGACAGCACCAGGGGGTCGATCGGCTTCCCGTCGAAATATTCGTCCGAGATGGTACAGCCGGCGGCCCCGAGCAGGCAAAGCCCGGCCACGCGGACGGCAACAAGGCCGGTCATCCTGGGTTTGCTGCGCATGCTCACGTTTTGCCGTCGTCTCCCGGTCCCGCCCACCATGAGCGCGGGTCAAGCGTCGCCGATCTGGGGCTGCTGGGCGAAAAGGCAAGTCTACACGGAGATGCGCTTTTCCGCGAGTGCGGTCCCCGTGCACCGGCCCCGAACCAGCCGCGCATCCCTGCCGGATCGACCCCGGGTCAGCGTCTTCACGCCGTTAACCGGGGGTTTATCATGTTTGCCGATCCTGTCGGTGGTGGGCTGCAACATGGGATCGGACCGTGAGCGAGGAGGATCTTGCCAGCCTGAACCGCATCGGTCTCGCGGAAGCAAGGCTCCTGCTCGCGGACCTGCTCGCGCAGCCACCGGCGCCGGCGACCGGGCCGTCGGCAACGGCATCCTTCCCCGCGGCGCCTGACGGGTTCGATCCGCAAGGCGCCATCGACGCCTTCCTGCCGCCGGCCGACGACGCCGGGATCGACGATCGCCCCACCGCCTCCGTCACCCTCGACTTCGCGTTTGAACTCGTCACCGACGACGACCTGACCGACGAGCCCGGGCCTCCCGACGAGGCCTACTTGCCCCACGAGGTCGCGCTTCCCGACGAGCCCGGACTTCCCGATGAGTCCGAGCTTCCCGGCGTGGCCATGGCGCCGCCGGTCGTTCCCACCATCAGGCCGCCCTGCCATGACGACGCACCCGAACCGGCCACCCGCAGGAACCGCCACTACGGCGTGGTCGTTGCGATGATCGTCTCCGGGCTGGTGGCGACGGTCGGCTGGCATTTCGTCGACGGGCCCGACGCCTGCCGGGTCTCCGACCCGGGCGATGTCGACGGGGCGGGCCGGCTCGCCGCCGACGCCGTCGCCCGCCGGATCGTCACCGCCGAGTCGGGCGGCGACGCGACCGCCAGGAACACCCGGTCGAGCGCCACCGGCAGCGGACAGTTCCTCGACGGCACATGGCTCGACATGATCCGCGCCTACCGGCCCGACCTCGCCGGGGAGAGCGACACCGAAATCCTCGACCTCAGGCACGATCCGGACATCTCGCGCGAAATGGTCGCCCGTTTCGCCGAGCAGAACGCCGCCATGCTGGTCCGCCGCTGCCTGCCGGTGACGCCGGGCACGCTCTACCTGTCGCACTTCGCCGGCGGGGCCGGCGCCGCGGCGGTGCTGTCGGCGCCGGAAACCGCCGACGCGGCGATCACCATGGCGGAGGCGGATTCGACCGGGCGCACGACCCGCGACATGATCGTCACCGCCAACCCGTTCCTCGAACGTTTCACGGTCGCCGACCTCAAGCGCTGGGCCGACCGCAAGATGGGTATCTCCGCAGGCGATCGCGTCTCACGCATGTGAGGCGACGGCGCCTTCGCGCCGTGGCGAGTGGCGACGAGCCGAAAACCGCGCCCGGTTCCGCTTATTACTTCACATCAACGATGCCGGTGACGTGGGTCTGGCTCATGTTTTCTCCCTCGCCGGGACTGTCGGCCCACAGGCCGCCGCCGGTGGCGGTGGCCCATTTGCCGGTCCCGCCGGCCATCGTCCAGGCGCCCGCCGGGCTCGGCGTATTCTCCATCCACCAGCGAACCAGCACCGATTGACCGTCAGCGTCCTTGAGCGCGCAATAGCCGTCGCCCGCGAACAGCCCGCCGGTCATGCGCGCCAGTCCGAAGCAAGGGCCTTGGGCGCCGGCCATCGGACCGCCTCCGGCACCGACCGGGTCCCACATGCTCTGCAGGTTGAAAATGCCGGCGGCGTCACCGGTCATGAACACCCCGGTCGAATTGACGCTCGTGGCAACGAAATCGACCATCGCCGGTTCGGCCAGCGCCGGCGTCGTAAGGACTGCCAGAACCGAAGCCAGAAGAACCTGAATTCCCTTCATCGCGACCTCCCTTCGCATGAAGCGGCAGGGCCTGCGCCGAAGAAATCTGCGCTGTCAGCTCGGCCCGCCCCGCCGCCAGATTGGACCCCCGTTCAGGGTCGGTCGGCTCTCGTTTAAATGTCCGACTTTTCTGGTTTCGATGCTGACTCTGAACAATTTGCCGCGCAACTGGATTCGTTTCGCGGCGTAGCAATTCTACCTCCCGCCAGCATTGCTGCGAGACGCGAGCCAAATCGCAAGTTGCGCTCGACGA
Source organism: uncultured Alphaproteobacteria bacterium (assembly GCA_963812275.1). Taxonomy (GTDB): domain Bacteria; phylum Pseudomonadota; class Alphaproteobacteria; order Rhizobiales; family Kaistiaceae; genus Bauldia. Next base: position 22,972 of record CAWEUQ010000014.1, read on the forward strand.
GCGAGATGGCGCCGCGGCATTCCCGCCCCGCTTGCGGGAGAGCCTGTCCTTGCTTGATTGGGGAGGTGACGATCGCTCAGCGATGGTGGAGGGGCGCACCTGCGAAGCGCGCCGGCGCCACTCACGGGCTCTCCCCTCCCCCCGTCATCCCCGGCGAGGCCCGAAGGGCCGAGGGAAGGGGAACTAGTAATCGATGCCGTCTGAGGTTGAGCATCGACGCGCATCCCTGTCGCGTGGCCGTTTACCGCCAGCCCCACGCCACCAGCAGCGCCGAGACATACAACCCCACCCCGAACACCGTATGTGCCGCGATACTGCGGAGCCGCGCGGCGGTGGGGTTCGGCGTCTTCGACGAGGCGATGCCGGCGCCCATGCCCGGCTGCATCAGCAGGAATGGCGCGGCGAGGGTGACGAGCCCGACGATCAGGGCGGGAAGCAGGGTCGGATGCCGCGCCCAGTCGAGGCCCCAGATGGCCAGCAGCAGCGCGGCGAAGATGACGCCAATGGCGTAATGCGCGGCCCAGCCGATCAGCGCCTCGCCACGGACCGGCGGCGCGCGCCGGATCGACTCGTGGACGAAGTGGCCGCGCCGCATGTGGCCGATCCACCGGCCGACCAGGGCGAAGTCTGGCGCCGGAACCCCGAAGCCGCGCTTCAGGATCATCGCCCAGACATCCATGACGACGGTTGCGCCAGCGCCGATCAGGACAGCGCGGACGAGGAATTCAAGGGTGCCGGACACGGTCTCGCATCCTTCTTTTCCGCGCGCGGCGAGGATCTTTCGCCCGACGAAACCGTGTCGGCGGGCATGTATCTGTGCCGCCCCACCCGCGCCCATCCCTCCCCGAATCGGGGAGAGCCTGTCCCCGACTTGATCGGGGAGTGGGTGCGGACGGCGCAGCCGGACGCAGACGGGTGGGGTTCGTTTCCATCGGCACCGCGGTACCGTTTGACAGGGACCCCACCCACCACCGCTTCGCGGCGGTCCCCCCTCCCCGTTCCGGGGAGGGAAACGCGGCTTGGCGGTCGGTTCCCTTTTTCGTACCGAAAGCTAGTCCTTCGCCCGCTCGACATAGCTCCCGTCGGCGGTGAGGATCACCACGCGGGTGCCGGGCGCGATGTGCGGCGGCACGTTGGTGCGGGCGCCGTTCGACAGGATCGCCGGCTTGTAGGAGGAGGTCGCCGTCTGGCCCTTCATCGCCGGCTCGGTCTCGATCACTTCCAGCGTCACCCGCTGCGGCAGCTCGATCGAAACCGGCACGCCGTCATAGAGCGACAGCCGCACCGTCATGTTCTCCTGGAGGAAGACCGCCTGATCGCCGACGACGTCCTTCGGCACGATGACCTGGTCGAAGGTCTCGCCGTTCATGAAGGTGTAGCCGTCGCCATCCTCGAACAGATACTGGAAGTCCTGGTCCTCGATGAAGGCGCGCTCGACCTGCTCGGTCGTCTTGTAGCGCTGCGACACCTTGGTGCCGTCGGAAATCCGCCGCATGTCGATCTGGGTGGTCGGCGTCCCCTTGCCGGGGTGAAAATTCTCGGCGGTGAGCACGACGTAAAGCTGGCCGTCGACCTCGACGACGTTGCCCTTGCGGATCTGGCTGGCGATGACTCTCAAGGTCTTGTCCTCGGTTTCTCTGCGGCGCGCGGGCGCGCACGTTGACTGTCAAGGCGTGCGTCTACAATAAACGCAGCCGATGACCAAGCCGTCTCCGTGCCCCTGGCGGCTAATCGGCCTGGGCAGCGGCCACGCCGGGATGGTCGTCCGGATAGAAGAGCAGGCGGAATGCGGCGGGTGCCGCCGTTTCGCCGACGGCATCGCCCAGCGGCCGCTGCGCCCCGACCGTTCCGTCGGGCCGGATGAAGACCGCCCGACCTTCCATGCATTGGCAGGTGAAGGCGGCGCCCCGCGGCAGCCGTTCGGCGGTGCCGACCACTGTCTCCTTGAAGCCGAGGTTGATCTGGAAGTCGGGCGAGACCGGGCCGAAGAAACCCTCCGCGAGCATGCGATAGCTGCCGTCCGACTGCAGCGGGGTCTGCAGCTCGACCAGCCGGCTCTCGCCGGGCACGTTGTTGTCGAAGAGGATGACGCGACCTTTGCTGTCGGCCCAGTTCGCGTCGTGGAGTTCCGCCGAGCTGGTAGGCGCCGGTATCCGCGTGCCCGTAGACTGCCGGGTTGCCCCACCGGTAGAGGAATTCGCCGCCCTCGCCGGCCGCTTCCGCGCTGGTTGTCGCGTGATCGATGATCCAGAATTCGCTGTAGTTGTAGCTCGACAGGAGCACCTGATCGAGGTCCGGGTTATAGTGGACCGAATTGGTGTGCATCAGGTCGGCGGGCAGCAGCACATAGTGGCTGTTGTTGATATCGAGCCTGCCGGGATTGTCCGCCAGCTTCCCGTAGTTGGCCTTGTCCGGGTCGAAGTGCTGGACCATGTGATCCCAGGCGTGCCACTCCCAGACGACCTCGCCGCTGGTACTCCCGCTCGGCGCGATTTCGAGGACCGCGTCGACCCACAGGCCCTTGTCGTCAACCGTCTTGGGGTCGCGGCCGGCGTCGATCGCTTCCTCGCGCGTCTTGTACTCCCAGAGGATCATCAGCACGTTGCCGTTGGGCAGGATCTCCACGTCATGATGCGGCATGACGGTGTCGCTGAAATGCTCGTAGCGCCAGAGAAGCTCTCCCTTTGGCGACAGACGTTCGACGACGCCGCCGACGTTGAAGCCAAGCGCCATGTCGGGGAGCGCCGCGATGATCTTGGCGAAGAAGTTGTCGGCATTCTTCATCATCCCGGCGCGCAGCAGACTGCCGTCGTCGAGGAGGTAGGCCGATTGCCCGGCCTTGTAATCACTCGACCACGTTTTGACGGCGTGGTTCTTGCCGTCGATCAGATAGGTGCGGGTGGAAGCAAGCGGCGCGTAGAGCACATAGCCCTCGTCTCCGTCGGCTGCAGGCGCGACGACGGGAAGGAGCCCGCAGACGGCGACAAGGCAAGGTCCCAGGAGGCATTTTATAAGATGCATTGTGGCGGTTCCTTCCACGGCGCAAGGTCGTGGGCGATGGGAGCACACCAATCTTGTTGAACCGTATATTTCCGGCGATGGATTGCGATAGCCGGGGGGCGGCAGGCGGATTGCCTGGCCGTACCGGCGTTGACCTTTTGCCCCGGCCAATCCAGAACCCGGCCAATGACCAAGCCATCGCCCTTCTGGTCGAAAGACCGCCACCGCGACCGCCGCCCGTTCCTCCTCGGCCGCAACCGGATCACCGCCGCGCTGCGGCGCTGGTTCGAGGCAGAAGGGCTTCGTCGAGATCGAGCCGGCGGCGCTCCAGGTCTCGCCCGGCAACGAGGCGCATCTCCACGCCTTCGCCACCGAACTCATCGGCCCCGGCGGCGACCGGCTGCCGCGCTACCTCCACACCTCGCCGGAATTCGCCGCCAAGAAGCTGCTTGCCGCCGGCGAGGAGAAGATCGTCGCCTTCGCCCGGGTCTTCCGCAATCGCGAGCGGGGGCCGCTGCACGCGCCGGAATTCACCATGGTCGAGTGGTACCGGGCCGGCGCGCCGTGGGAGACCGTCATCGACGACACCCTGGCGCTGATCGCCGAGGCCGCCCGCGCCGCCGGCAGCGACACCCTCGCCTACCGGGACCGCAGCGCCGACCCGTTCGCCGCGGCCGAGCGGCTGTCGGTGGCGGAGGCCTTCGACCGCTTCGCCGGCATCGACCTCGCCGCCGTCCTCGACGATCGGGACGGGTTCGCGTCCCATGCGACGTCTCAGGGCATCCGGGTCGCCGAGGACGATTCGTGGTCGGATATCTTCAGCCGGGTCATCGTCGAGGCGGTCGAACCGCGTCTCGGACTGGGACGGGCGTCCGTTCTCCATTCCTACCCCGTTTCGGAGGCCGCCCTTGCCCGCCCGAAGCCGTCCGACCCCCGATTCGCGGAGCGTTTCGAGGTCTATGCCTGCGGGGTCGAGCTTGCCAACGGCTTCGGCGAACTGACCGACGCTGCCGAGCAGAAGCGCCGTTTCGTTGCCGAAATGGACGAGAAATTACGTGTCTATTCAGAGCGTTATCCGATCGACCCGGATTTTCTCGCGGCGCTGGAATCCATGCCGCCGGCCTCCGGCGTCGCGCTTGGCCTCGACCGCCTGGCGATGCTCGCCACCGGCGCGAGCCGGATCGAATTTGTTCAATGGAATCCGGTGGATACAGGAGAAGATCGGTGAACCAGCTGTCCCGGACCGTCATCGATTCGCCGACGAAACGAACCCTCCGCCACCCTGCGGAACTGGTCGAATCCGGCCTTGTGACGCCGGAGAAGCTGGCGGCGCTGGAAGACGTCGCCGCCCGCTATGCCATTGCAATCACACCGGAAATCGTCGAGCTCATCGACCCGACCGACGCCGATGATCCGATCGCCCGACAGTTCGTCCCGGATCCGGCCGAACTCGTGACCCTGCCGGAGGAAAATGCCGATCCGATCGGCGACGAAATTCGTCAGGTTTCAGAAGGACTTATCCATCGCTACCCGGACCGGGTCCTGCTCAAACTGGTCAGTGTCTGCGCCGTCTATTGCCGCTTCTGCTTCCGCCGCGAGACGGTCGGCCCCGAAGCGCCGCACCTCACCCCGGAAGCCCTTGAAAACGCTGTCGTTTATATCCGCGACCACCCCGAAATCTGGGAAGTCGTCGTCTCCGGCGGCGACCCGCTGGTTGCCTCGCCGCGGCGAATATCCCAGCTGGTGCAAGAGCTTGCCGGCATCGACCACGTCAAGATCGTGCGCTTCCATACCCGGGTGCCGATGGTCGCGCCGGAACGGGTGACGGACGCTCTGGTCGCCGCTCTGGCGGCCCCGGGCGTCACGACATGGGTCGCGATCCACGCCAACCATCCGCGCGAATTCACGCCGGCCGCCTGTTCCGCCATCGCCCACCTCGCCGACGCCGGCATCCCGCTGGTCAGCCAGACTGTCCTGCTTGCCGGGATCAACGACGATTCCGGGACCCTTGGCCAGTTGATGCGGCGCTTCGTCGAGAACCGGGTGAAGCCCTACTACCTGCATCATGGCGACCTCGCTCCCGGGACGAGCCATTTCCGCACGACGCTTGCCGCCGGCCAGGGGCTGATGCGCGGCTTGCGCGGCCATGTGTCGGGCCTCTGCCAGCCAACCTATGTGCTCGACATCCCCGGCGGCCACGGCAAGGCGCCGGTCGGCCCGACCTATGTCGACGGTGCGGGCGAGGCCTTGACCATCGAGGACTATCGCGGGGGCAGGCACGCCTGTCCGGACGGTTCGGACCCGACGGAATCCTGAATGCTCGGGGCGGTTCGGGTGCTCTGCGTGGGCCCGACCCACAGGGCGGCATCGCTGCTGGCCGCGCAAGGCGAAAATCTCGGCCAGATGGCGGAGACGATGCTCGTCTTCGGAATCGGCGCCGCCGCGCTGCCGGGCTTCGCATCGGCATTGCGCGGCTGGCGAAACAGGACGTCCAGAGATCGTCGCATTCCAGCCTTCCTCGGCATTGTTCTCGTCGTCGTCGGCGCCATGATCCGCGCCGGCTTCGACGAGGCGATCAAGACGGCGTAGGCCTCGTCTGGCGGGCCGACCGACTTGACGACGAACGCCTGAGCAGCGGCATCAAACCGGATAATTCGCCGGGTCGATGCCGCAATTCTCAAGGAACTTCTTGATCTGGTGAACCTCCTCCGTAGGCAGGCTCTTGTGGGCATGGTGAACGACGACCGTGTGGCCGTTCAGCGTCACGCCAACCCGGGCCCCGGACCGGTTGTCGATTTCCGCCCCGAGCTCGGTCAGAAGGTGCTCGACATTGGTGAAATTGATGTTGCCGCTGACCGGATGGGCGAAAAGAGCGTGCAGCACCTTGCGGTGACGGTGATCCATTGTCGTTCCCTGATTGTTATCGACCGCACGCATCCTTGCAGGCGCGCGGAGACGCTGCTTTGAGCAATATCAAGGAGATCGTTCTTCGTGGATCGGCGGTCGCGGGCCGGAGGTCCGCAGCGCTCAACCGCTCGCGGCGACGCGCTGATAGAAGACGTGGCTGCCGATGACATCCACCTTCTTCATCGAACGCGCCCAAACCGGCGAAACCGACGTCGCATGATAGTGGGTCGCATTGCCGACCGCCGCTATCCGCGTCTTGCCGCCGCTGAGCAACACGCTGCGGGCGACGTCCACCGCGCGGCGCCACGCGGAATGATCGGCGATGCTTTCGGCGGCGCCGTCGCAGGCGAAGGAGAACTGGCAGCGATTGAGCTTGTCCTGGTTCTGGTAGACGACGCCGCAGATCGTATTCGGGTAATAGCCGCTCTCGACCCGGTTCAGCACCACCTGGGCGACGGCGATCTGGCCTTCCCGGCTTTCGCCGCGCGCTTCGAAATAGACGGCATCGGCCAGGCATTTCTGCTCGCGGGAGGATATTGCGGCGAGTTCCAGCGGATCGATCGACAGGCCGCGCCGCAGGATCGGCACGACTTCCTCGGGGTCCGTCATCACTGCTTCGAAGGGCGCCATCGCCGCGTCAGCCGGATCGGCGGCGGCGAAATTGATGATCGGCGAGGATTCCGGCGCCATGCCCGGCAGGAAATCCAGAGACAGCTCAGGCAGCGTCTCGGGCGATGATTCGCGCACCGCGAGGGATTCGCCGCTCGACCAGTGGTCGTCGAAGATCTGAAGCGTCGACAGCGACCCGACATCCGCCTTGATGGCACGGGTCACGCCGTGGCGGAAACCGGGCGTCGCAGGGGAGGAATCAGGGAGCGCTCGTTCCGAGTGCGCCCAACGGCTGGGCGACAGGGCGACGAGCCCCGATGCGAGGATAAGGACCAGCAGAATCGTAGGACGCTGCGCGCGCGCCGGTCTTCGCTGACCCATTAACCCCCCGACCCCCGGAATCTTTACAAATGACAAACGGCCACAGCCGCGTCTTAACACACATTAAGATTAGGCAATCAGGCCATAATACGGCAAGCCCAAAATCGAGCCACCGCGCGGGGAAGCGTCCTGACCAAAGGGTTAACCGCGGCCGACGAAGGGCATATTCGTCGCCATGACCGTCATGGTGAGGACGTTGGCGTCGAGCGGCAGGCTCGCCATATAGACGATCGCATCGGCGACCGCCTGGACGTTCATGCGCGGCTCGGACGCAAGTGTACCGTTGGCCTGGAGGACGCCGCCGCTCATCTTCTGGGTCATGTCGGTGGCCGCGTTGCCGATGTCGATCTGGCCGCAGGCGATGCCGTAGGGCCGTCCCTCGAGCGCCACGGACTTGGTGATGCCGCTGACGCCGTGCTTGGTGGCGTTATAGGCGATGGCGTTCGGCCGTGGCGTGTGGGCGGAAATCGAACCGTTGTTGATGATTCGGCCGCCCTGCGGGTTCTGTTCCTTCATCATCCGATAGGCGCCCTGGGCGCAAAGGAAGACGCCGGTGAGATTGGCGGCGACCACCGACTGCCACTTGTCGAAGTCGAGGTCCTCGAGCGGCGTCGCGGCGACGTTGATGCCGGCGTTGTTGAAGATCACGTCGAGGCGTCCATAGGCCTTCTTCGTCTCGGCGAAGAGCCCGTCGACCGAGGCCGGATCACCGACATCGGTGGAGACGGCGATGGCCTCCCCGCCATTGCCCCTGATTTCGGCCGCGACCGCCTCGATCGGCTCCTTCCGGCGGCCGGCGAGCACACAGGCATATCCGTCGCCGGCGAGCGCCAGAACCGCAGCCTTGCCGATGCCGCTGCCGGCGCCGGTGACCATCGCGACCTTCTTCGTGTCGGGCATTTCCTCAACTCCCCCTGAAATGAATCGTCTTCGGTGGCGATCTTTTTACATGAAGCGGACGCAGATGGGGGTACCCGCCTCGACAATATTGCCGGTGGGGGTCAGTTTTCCGGTCCCGGCATCGACCCGGAACATGACGACATTGTTGCTGTCCTGATTGGCGGCGGCGAGGAAATCGCCCGTCGGGTCGATCGCGAAATTGCGGGGGATATCGCCTTGCGTGCTCTCGTGGCCGACCAGGGTCAAGGTTCCCTCGGCAGGGTCGATCGCATAGATGACGATCGAGTTATGGCCGCGATTGGAGCCGTAGAGGAACCGGCCCGAAGGGGCGATCTGGACCTCGGCGCAGCTCGACACGCCGTCGAAGTTCTCCGGCAGGGTCGACAGCGTCTGCAGTTCCGTCAGGCTGCCGGTTTCCGCCGCGTAGCGGAACGCCGTCATCGTCGAATCGAGCTCGTTGATCAGGTAGGCGAAGGCGCCGCCGGGGTGGAAGACCATCTGGCGGGGGCCGGCGCCGGGCCTGGTCGCCATGAAGGGCTGGTCGGCGTTCGGGGTGAGCGCCCCGGTCGCGACGTCGAAGGCGTAGATCATCACCTTGTCCATGCCGAGATCCGGGACGAACAGATAGCGGTTGCCGTTATCGAGGGTGACGGCGTGGGCGTGCGGTCCGGTCTGGCGGACGGGATTGACGCTCGACCCCGCGTGCTGGATCACCTGGCTCGCTTTCCGCAGCGAACCATCGGGCTCGATCGGCAGCACCGCGATGCTGCCGGAGGCGAAATTGGCGACCAGCAGGAACCGGCCGGTCGCGTCGACCATCAGGTGGCAGGGATCGGTGCCATGGCTCGCCTTCATGTTGAGGAAGGTGAGGTCGCCGCTCTCGGGGTCGATCGCGAAGGCGCTGACGGCGCCGCTGGCCTTGCCCTCGAACTCCTTGAATTCGTTGACGCAGTAGAGGAACCGCCGGGTCGGATCGAAGGCGAGATACGACGAATTGCGCACGCCCTCGGTGATCCGCACCAGCTCGAGCGCGCCGGCGGCCGCGTCGAAGCGGAAGCAATAGATGCCCTTGCCCAGCCCCTGGACCACCTGCCCGGTGCCGAAGACCAGCGGCTCGCTGTAGGTTCCGACGTAGACGAGATCCTGCTTCGCCATCTGGCCTCCCTCCTCCGGACCGGCGCGCCTGGCCGCCGGAGCCGTGACGCTAGTCCTCGACGGCGATGCCGACATCCCGGCAGATCGCCTTGAGGTAATTCATCCCCGCCACGCTCTCGGCGACGAATTCCTCCGTCGCGGTGACGTTGCGGAAGACGCCGGGTGCGTTCGAATTCGCCCCGCGCGACACGCCCGGGACATCCTCGAGCTCGATGGAAACGACACCGTCATAGCCGACGTCCTTCAGCGCCTGGAACATCGCCCTCCAGTCGATCTTGCCCATGCCCGGGCGCCAGTGGACGTTGGTGACGGCATCATTGTCCGAAGCATGGATGTGGATGATGTGGCGATTGAGCCGGTAGACGGTGATGTCGGGGAAGTCGCCGCAGGGGAAGGTGTGGCTCGGGTCGAAGTTGATGCCCATCGCCGGGTGGTCGACATGCTCGAGCAGCCTGAGCGCCCCGTCGTGGTTGGCGAGATAGCGGCCGGGATGCGGCTCGACGCTCATCATCACGCCGGCCTGGTCGCAAGCCTCGGCGCACGCGCGCAGCGCGTCGACGTAATCCTTGAAGTTCCGGTCCCAGTCGACGTTTCGCGGCACGCCGCGGGTGGCGTAGGTCTGGACGAGCGGCTTGGTGGTGATGCGCGGCATCTCGACGGTATCGCGCATGGCGAAGGGATGGGAGGCGACCATGTTGATGATCGGCGAGCCGAGTTCGGCGCCGACGGCCACCGCCTTCTTCCAGTGCTCGACCGCCAGGGTCCGTTTCGTCCCGTCGTCGCTCGACAGATCGTGCGGCGTGTGGACGAATTGGGAGAGCGCAATGCCTGAGGCGGCGAGTTCCTTCCTGATGTCGGCGACCTTGGCCGTGGTCCAGTAGTTTTCGAGATAGTCCGCATTCCAGGCGATCAGCTCCATCGCCCCGAACCCCGAGGCGGCGATGCGGCGGACGGCGTCCTCATACGGCGGCTCCCACTGGAACGGCCACGACGATGCTCCGAATTTCATGTGGATTCCTCCTCGGGTCTGACGTGCGGGTCCCGTCCAACCGGCGAAGGCCGGCAGAGCCTCGCAGTCAGTCTATCCGCATCGCCGTGCCCGCTGAAAGCGGCTCAGAGACCCGCGGAGATCGGCGGCAACCGATCGATCCACGGCTGCGCGGCTTCGAGTTGGGCGGCGACCCGGATCAGGGTCGCCTCGTCGGTCGGTCGGCCGACAAGCTGGACGCCGATCGGCAGACCGTCGGCCGACCAGTGCATCGGCAACGACATCGCCGGCTGGCCGGAGATGTTGAAGAGATAGAGATAGACCGCGTCGGTCCATTTGGCGTTGTAGGCGTCGATATCCGGCTCCGACATGTCCCAGAAGCCGAAGGGGCGTGGCGGATGAGTGAGCGTCGGCGCGAGGAAGACGTCATAGGCGGCGAGGTCGCCGGCGATGGCGCGCGAGAAGAGGCGCTGCTGTTCGACGTCGGCCGAGTGTTCAACCCCGCTCAGCGACCGGCCGCGCTCAATGATCGCGAAGACCGTCGGGGAGACCTCGTCCGCCGTCACCGTATGGCCGATGAACGGGGCGACACCGTCATAGACCATCGCGGTCTGCACCGCGGTGATCCGGTTATATGTCCGCCACGCCGAGTCGGCGTCGATATCCATGTCGTGCTCGTCGACGTGATGGCCGAGGCTTTCGAGCAGGCGGGCGGTGTTGCGGATCGCCGTCGCGACCTCGTCATGGACGGGCCGGCCGTGCGGGTCGGCGGTGGTGAAGCCGATGCGCAGGCGCCCGGGCTCCGCGTGGGTTTCTTCGAGCCATGGCCGGATCGGGGGCGGCGTGTTGTAGGGGTCGCCGGGCAACTCGCCGGAGGTCACGTCGAGGAAAGCGGCGGTATCGCGCACCGTGCGCGACACACAGAGGAAGTGCGCCGCGCCATAGAAGAAATCGGCCTGCATGGGGGCAAGCGTCGCCCGCCCGCGCGACGGCTTGAGACCGACCAGCCCGCATTGCGAAGCCGGGCCGCGGATCGAACCGGCGGCGTCGCTGGCCTCGGCCATCGGCAGGATGCGCGCGGCGACGGCCGCGGCCGAGCCGCCGCTGGAGCCACCGGGCGAAATGCCCTCGGCCCAGGGATTATTGGTGCGCCCGTACATCTCCGGCTCGGTGGTCAGCGCCCAGCCGAATTCCGGCGCATTGGTGCTGCCGACCAGGATGACGCCGGCGCGCTTGAGGCGGGCGCTGATCTCCGAATCGGCGGGTGCGACGAAATCCTTGAAATAGGGGCTGCTGTTGGTCTGGGGCACGCCCTCCCACATCGTCGCCAGTTCCTTGATCATATAGGGCACGCCCTGGAACGGACCGGCCGGCACGCCCTCGCGGGCCCGACGCCGGGCGTCGTCGAAGGTGGTTCGGATCACCGCGTTGAGGCGGGGATTGACCGCCTCGATCCGCCGGATCGCTTCCTCGACCAGTTCGAGGGGCGTCACCTCGCCGGACTTGACCAGCGCCGCAAGCCCAAGCGCATCATAGGAACCATAGGCGTCCACGAGTGTCTTCCTCCCCCGGCCGTTCCGGATCGTTTCCGCGGCGCAGCGTCAACTGCCAAACCGGTCGATCCGGCCACGCGCAGGCAAGCGCCGGACAGCCTTTCCAGCGTCGCAACCGACAGCCTATCGCCCGCGCGGCATCGCTCCAAGGCCGGCGGGGTTGCGGGGACCCGGCGGGCCCGCTTTGCGGGTGAGGCAAAGGCGAGATGAGGGTCGCCGCCGGACGGCGGGATCACGTCGAACCGGCCCCCATATTTTTCTTCACAAAGGCACGTGAAAATGGCCAAGATGTCAGGTAATCAAGGCCCGCGGACCGGCTTCCACCATTCGACAGGTCTTGCGAATCGCAATGCTGCGGCGGGTTGAAAGGAACGTCAGTTGAAGATCACTTACGCAAAATTTCCGATGTTGGCGGCGGGTCTTGCTGCCGCGGTCATGGTCTGCTCCGTGGCACCATCCGACGCCGGGTTGTTCAGCCGCAAACCGCCGGCCATCACCTATACCGACGACGAGTTCAACAACCTCCCGCCGCTCAAGGGCGAGAACCAGTTGGCAGTCAATCTTCGCCGGACGCCGGTCTTCTATCGCTCCAACTATCCGGCGGGAACGATCATCGTCGACAACTCGGAGCGCTATCTCTACCTCCTCGTCGGCCAGGGCCGGGCCCTGCGCTACGGTGTCGCCGTCGGCCGGGAAGGCTTCGAGTGGGAGGGGTCGATGAAGGTCAGAAAGAAGGTCGAGTGGCCGGACTGGCGGCCGCCCAAGGACATGATCGCCCGGGCGAAAGCCCAGGGTAAGACCTTGCCGGCGGTGGTCAAGGGAGGGCCGGGCAATCCGCTTGGCGCCCGCGCCCTCTACCTCGGCTATTCCGAATACCGGATCCACGGCACCAACGCGCCGAAGTCGATCGGAAAATATGCGTCTTCCGGATGTATCCGGATGCTGAACGAGCACATCATCGACGTCTATAGCAAGACCAGCATCGGCACCCGTGTCGTCGTGATCGAGTGACTCTTTCCGGAGATCCGGGAAGGGTTCGGTTGAATCGTCGCGTCAACGTGCGTGCTCGAACAACGATTCGGCGCGCCGCCGGCCCGGGTCGATGATGGCGAGGTTGATGGTCGATGATCTCCTCCGGCGGTTTGCGGGGAGCGACTGCTGACACCGGTCTGTTGATCGACGCCAATAGCGGCCATCCGAACTCCGCCGGTGGAGCGGGGGGCTCCGCAGGGAGACGTCAGATGAAAGCTGTCACGATCCACGCTGCCCGGGACCTGCGCATCGACGAGGCACCCTTGGGCGAACTCGGCGAGAAGCAAGTCGAGATAGGGGTTTCCGTCGGTGGCATCTGCGGTTCGGATCTCCACTACTACCTGCACGGCGGATTCGGGACCGTTCGGCTGCGCGAGCCGATGATCCTCGGCCACGAGGTCGCCGGCGTCGTCGAGACGGTCGGTGCCGGCGTCACCCGGGTGAAAGCCGGCGACCTGGTCGCGGTCAACCCGAGCCAGCCGTGTCGCAGTTGCGAATACTGCCAGGCCGGCCTTCAGAACCACTGCAGCGATATGAGATTCTACGGGAGCGCGATGCGCTTCCCTCATGTTCAGGGCGCCTTCAGCGAACGACTGATCGTCGACGAGGATCGCTGCTTCGTGGTTCCAGGCGGCGTTTCAGCCAACACGGCGGCGCTTGCCGAACCTTTCGCCGTCGCCCTCAACGCCGTCGAACGCGCCGGATCCCTGTTGGGAAAACGGCTGCTCGTCACGGGCAGCGGACCAATCGGCGCTCTCGTCGCGATCGCGGCGCGACTGCATGGCGCGCGCGAGATCGTCGCGACGGATGTCGTCGACGCAACTCTTCGGCGGATGTCCGCGGTCGGTGTCGATGCGACCATAAACGTGGCACGCGACCCCGACGCGCTGCGCCGTCACGCCGCCGGCAAAGGCACCTTTGACGTGATGTTCGAAGCTTCGGGTAACGGCTCGGCGATTTCAGAGGGCATCGCCACCCTGCGGCCGCGCGGGGCGCTGATACAGATCGGGATCGGCGGGGAGATGAACCTGCCGCTGAATGCGATCACGTCAAGGGAGATCGATATTCGTGGCTCGTTCCGCTTCAACGACAGCGCCTTCGAACTCGCGGTGGCGCTCATCGGAAGCGGTCGGGCAGACCTTTCGCCGCTCGTCACCCACAGTTTCGGAATCGACGACGCAGTCGAGGCTTTCGACACCGCGAGCAATCGGGACATCGCGATGAAGGTCCAGCTTGTCTTTCAGAATGCCGTCACGAGGTGAATGGGCGAGTCGGCTCCGACGCGTCGAGCCGACTGCGACGAGCGGAGATGACCAGTTTGACGCCGCCCGCCCACGGCGGGTCGCTATACCAGCCCAACATGGA
>CAWEUQ010000015.1:0-25702 GCA_963812275.1 uncultured Alphaproteobacteria bacterium
ATTGGCGCACCCGACAGGATTCGAACCTGTGACCTCTGCCTTCGGAGGGCAGCGCTCTATCCAGCTGAGCTACGGGTGCGGATCGGCCGACCCGTTCAATAACCCAGACTGCCGCCCGCGACAATGATCTGAAAACCGCCTTGGCGCGTTCGGCGACCGGGCCCATATTTCCCGACGACCGGAACGGCGCTTCGTCGACGCGCCCGCCTGGCCGAGGAGAGCCGGTATGCGCAACGAAGACCGCGAGGCGATCGACGGCCTTTTCGAAAGGCTGCGGCAGGTCGAGGCAGGGGCCGGTCGACGCGAGCCCGAGGCGGAGGCACACATCTGCAAGGCGGTCGGCCTGCAACCCCTGGCACCCTACTACATGGCGCAGACCATCGTCGCCCAGGCCGCGGCGCTGGCCGATGCCGAGCAGCGGATCGCCGAACTCGAAACCCGGGCGCAACCGGCGAGGGGTGGCCTCCTGTCGGGTCTGTTCGGCAGCGAACCCGGGACGGCAGCGCCCGACCCGGGCCAGACCGGGAGCGGCCGGGCGCCGCCCCGTTCGGACGGATTTCTCGCAAGCGCGGCCGAGACCGCCTTCGCCGTCGCCGGCGGCGTCATTCTGGCAAATGTCGTTGCCAATTCGCTCTTCGGCGCCGGCGTCGCTCCCGGCACCGAAGATGGAATCGCCGACGGGGAAACGGCGATCGATTCCGGCGGCGACATCGATTCCGGCGACTTCAACAATGGCCTCTGATTCCTGAGAGGTGCGTCCGGTCGGGCATAACTGGTTCGCCGTCTCAGATTGCCGGTTGTTTTTTTCAGCAAATCGGCGTCAGAGTGCGGTGGTCTCCCGTTCGCTCGCGCAGCATGCGAAGCTTCTCCATCGGCAACGCCGCCCTTTTCGACATTGAGAACCTGCTCAGGCTGGAGGATGCGTCCTTTCGGACCGACCGGATTTCGCGGCAGAGCTTCCGCCGGCTGATCCGGTCGCCCAGCGCGATTTGCAGGGTGGCGCGCGCGCGCGACGAAATAGCCGGCTATGCCGTCGTCCTGACCCGGACCGGGAGTACGGTCGCGCGGCTCTATTCGATAGCCGTCGACACCGCCTGGCGCGGTGTGGGACTGGCGGCGGCGCTGATTGCCGACGCCGAGCAGACGGCGCAAAGCGGCGGGATGAAGCGGCTTCGCCTCGAAGTGCGCGAAGACAATCCGGCCGCAATCCGACTTTACGAAAGGCTCGGCTTCCGGCAATCGGGCACCCGCGCCAACTACTATTCCGACAAGGCGACGGCGATCCGCTACGAGAAGCGCCTGATCCACAGTCGCCCCGCCGCTCGGGCGCGGCGCATCCGATCCAACCAGCGCGCGGGATAAGCGAACCATGGCCGATTGGGTCATCATCGTCGATACACTGAAGGATTTCGACAACGCGGGGACGCCGCACAAGGTGATCACCACGAACGATTACCTCGCCCGGGCCAACCTGTTTCGCGGCGCGCGGCCGAAGATCATCAACCTGTCGCGATCCTTCGCCTACCAGAGCCGCGGCTATTACTGCTCACTGCTGGCGGAAGCCCGCGGCCACCGCGTCATCCCCTCGGTCGAGACGATGATCGACCTCGGCGCGCGCCAGCTCTATGCCCAGGCGGTGCCGGAACTCGACGATACGCTCGCCAAGGCGATCGCCGGATCGGAGGGGACCGTCCCCGACCGGATCCTGGTGTTTTTCGGCACGGTCGAGGACCATCGCTTCGATCGTTTCGGCCGGCTGGTCTTCGACTGGTTCCGCTGCCCGGTGCTCGAGGTCACGGTCGAGACCGGAACCCGCCCGCTGATCAAGCGGCTCGCGGCGGTTCCGGTCACCAAGCTGACGCCCGCGGAACTCACCCTCTTCGACGCGGCGCTCCACAACCACACCCGCCGCCAGTGGCGGTCGAAGAGGGACCGGGTGGCCCCCCGCTACTCCTTTGCCGCCCTCCACGACCCCAAGGACACCCTGCCGCCGTCCAGCCTGGCAAGTCTCAAGCACTGGTCGCGGATCGCGGCCAAGCTCGGGGTCGAGGTCGAGCCGATCACCCGTCGCGACCTGCCGCGCCTCGCCGAATTCGATGCGTTGTTCATCCGCGAGACGACGTCGATCGACAACCACACCTACCGCTTCGCGCGTCGCGCCGCGCAGGAGGGCATGCCGGTCATCGACGATCCGGTGTCGATGATCCGCTGCACCAACAAGATCTACCTGCACGAGTTGATGACGACCAACGGTCTGGCCGTGCCGCCGACCGTGATCATCGTCGGCAAGCAGGACCTCGCCCGGGCCGCCGACGAGCTCGGCTTCCCGATGGTCCTCAAGATTCCCAATTCATCCTTCTCCCGCGGTGTGTCGAAGGTGAACAGCCCGGCCGAGCTCGAGACGCTGTTCAAGGCCTGGTACGAGGATACCGACCTGCTGCTCGCCCAGAAATTCATGCCGACCGACTTCGACTGGCGGGTCGGCGTTCTCGGCGGCAAGCCGCTTTTCGTCTGCCAGTACATGATGGCCAAGAAGCACTGGCAGATCGTCAAGCATGGTGCCGACGGCAAGGCGCTGGAGGGCGGCTTCCACACGCCGTCGCTTGGAGAGGCGCCGCCGGCGGTCATCGACGTCGGCCTGCGCGCGGCCCAGCTGATCGGCGATGGCCTCTATGGCGTCGATCTGAAGGAGACCGCCGACGGCATCTTCGTCGTCGAGGTCAACGACAATCCCAATATCGACCATGGCGTCGAGGATCAGGGAGAAAAGGACCAGGTCTGGATCGACCTGACCAAATGGTTCATCGACCGGCTGGAGGCGTAGCGGGCGATTTTTCTCCCGCTGCCGGAGCACCGACCGGCGAAGGATAGCCGCAATCTTCACGGTAATGCTGCCCCCTTTTCGCCGCTTACCGGGTGCTAGCTGCTTCGAGCGATGAAGGGGTGAGTCGTGAGAATTGTTTTGATCGTAGCAATGACCGGGATGATGGCCGGGTGCGCGAGCGTTGGCGGCACCGCACCCGGAGGACCGGAACGCGGCATCTGGCTGAGGACCGACGGACAGTCCGGCCGCGAGCATCCCGCACTTGCCCAGCAATTCCAATCCGACGAGGCCTCGTGCACCGACCGCGGCCAGGTCAACCAGCTCTGCATGGCGCACCGGGGCTACATTCTGGTGCCGGAGAGCCAGGTCGAGGCCAAGGCCGCCGAATTGCGGGCCGCAGCGGCGGCGCGCGCATCCGGAACCTGAGGCCGGTCGGCCGTCGTCGCCTTCCAACCCGCGCGCCAATCGCGTAGAGGATAGGCGAAACCTTTCCGCCGGATTCCGGCACGCGGCCTATTCCTCCACAGATCACCGATGACGCACGCTGACGCCTCATCGCCTCAGCCCGCCTGGGGTGCTCTTCGCCACCGCGGCTTTGCGCTCTTCTGGGCGTCCCGCTTCTGCACGACCTTCGCCACCCAGATCGTCAGCGTCGCGGTCGGCTGGCAGATTTACGACCTGACCCGCGATCCCTTCGATCTCGGACTGGTGGGCCTGGTCCAGTTCGCACCGTCGCTGCTCCTGGTTCTCGTCACCGGAGCCGTCTCCGACCGGTTCAACCGGCGGATCATCGTCGCCCTCTGCCAGTTCATCGAAGCGGCCTGCGCCGGCACGCTCCTGATCCTCGTCGCCTCCAACCAAATCAGCGTCGCGGCGATCTTCACCACGCTCGCAGTCTTCGGCGTGGCGCGGGCCTTCATGAACCCCGCCTCCCAGTCGCTTATCCCCAACCTGGTGCCGGCCGAGGCGCTGGCCAGCGCCATTGCGCTGTCGTCCTCGTCCTGGCAGATCGCCGTCATTCTCGGGCCGGTCGCCGGGGGGTTGCTGTATGGTCTCGGCCCGGACATCGCCTATACGGCGGCGCTGGTCCTGTTCGTCGTCGCGGCGATCGTCATTGCC
Source organism: uncultured Alphaproteobacteria bacterium (assembly GCA_963812275.1). Lineage (GTDB taxonomy): Bacteria > Pseudomonadota > Alphaproteobacteria > Rhizobiales > Kaistiaceae > Bauldia. The sequence continues at coordinate 3,944 of CAWEUQ010000015.1, forward strand.
CTCGTCCCGAAGCCACCGCAAAAGACCCTGCCGGAGCCGGCAACCTGGTCGACGGTGGTCGCCGGTTTCCGCTACGTCTGGCACGAGAAGATCGTCCTCGGCGCGATCTCTCTCGACCTCTTCGCGGTGCTGCTCGGTGGCGCCGTAGCGCTGCTGCCGGCCTATGCCCGCGACATCCTCGAGGTTGGCCCCTGGGGCCTCGGCCTGTTGCGATCGGCCCCCGGCATCGGCGCGATCGGCGTTGCGCTCTATCTCGCCGCCCGACCGATCCGCGACCATGCCGGTTTGATCATGTTCGGTTGCGTCGCGTTGTTCGGGCTGTTCACCCTCGTCTTCGGCGCCTCGACGCTGGTCTGGGTGTCGGTGGCGGCGCTGGGCCTGGCGGGCGCCGCCGACATGGTCAGCGTCTATGTCCGCGAGACCCTGATCCAGCTCTGGACGCCCGACGCCGTGCGCGGCCGGGTCAATGCGGTCAACATGGTCTTCGTCGGCGCGTCGAACGAACTCGGCGAGTTCCGTGCCGGCTCAGTGGCGGCGCTGATCGGCGTCGTTCCGGCGGTCGTGCTCGGCGGCATCGGCACGATCGCCGTCGCCGCCCTGTGGATGATGTGGTTCCCGGCGTTGCGCAAGGCCCGCCACCTTAGCGGCCGGGTCTAAGGCCGGATGCCGTCAGGCCGGCTTGTCGGCCGCCCGCGTCAGCCTCTCGAGGGCGCGGAGAAACCGCCTCTGCTCCGCCTCGGAGAGTTCCGTGTCGATCAGCCTTTCGCTCTCGGTGGTCAACAGGCCGGTCAACGCGTCGATCCGGTCCATGCCGGCGTCGGTCAGTTCGATGAAGCAGCTTCGTCCGTCGGCCCGATTGCCGGCGCGGCGAACCAGGCCCTTGGTCTCGAGGCCCTGAAGGATCTTGGTCAGGCCGCCGGAGGTCACCAGCATCAGCCGGGCAATCTCCGTCGGCGTCATCTGAAAGGGCGGTCCTCCGGCGCGAAGCGCCGCCAGAGCCTCGAACTCGCCCCAGGTGAGCCCGGCGCGGCGGGCCTCGGCGTTCGAGCGCGACCAGATCAGATCGCGCAGCCGGAAGAGCCGAATGACCAATTCGGTCGCGAGCGAGCCATTCGCGGGCCAGTTGCGGGAGATTTCTCCGAGCAGCCGATCGCCCCTTTCGTCGCCGTCACCCATTCCGCTTCCTCCGTTCACCGGAATGTTACTCCAAATATCTTGCTTGGAAGATAGTTATATTTATGGTGCGGCGCGAAAAGAGAGCGGCCGGCAACCTGCTGCCTGGAACCGTAACGGAGATCGAGCGAAATGCGTGACATGACAAGCCGACTGACGGACTGGGCGCCAAAATTTCTGGCCATTCTGAGGATCGTCACGGCGCTCCTCTTCATTGCGCACGGCACCGGCAAGCTTCTCGGATTCCCGGATCTCGGATTTGCCCCGCCTTTTCTTTCGCTCTTCGGGCTGGCTGGCGTGCTCGAAATCGTCGGCGGCCTGCTCATCCTTGTCGGGCTTTTCACCCGCCCGGTGGCCTTCCTCCTCAGCGGCGAGATGGCGGTGGCCTATTTCACGGCCCATGCTCCGCAGAGTTTCTTTCCAATCCTCAATCAGGGCGAAGCCGCCGTCCTGTTCTGCTTCGTCTTTCTCTACCTGGTCTTCGCAGGTCCGGGCGCCTGGAGCATCGACGGCATCCGAAAGCCGACTTCCGCCGCCGCTGCCCGGACCGGGGCAACACTTCACAGCGGCGCGTAGTCGACCTCGAGGAAATCGTCGACTTCCTTCAGCCAGCGATCGCGGACGAAGGCGACGTGATCGGGATGATCGTTGTAGCCGGCGTAAGTGTCCTGATCGGCAAACTCCATCGAGAAACCGAAAGCATAGTCGTTCATGGGGCTGACCTCCCGCAACTGCTCGAACTTCTCGACCCCGGGAATTCCGGCAAGAATCCTCGCATCCTCGAGGAAGGCCTTCTCCTCGGCGGAACCGGCGGCGTGCTTCAGGCGAAAAACGACGGTGTGACGGATCATCGATGGATTCCCGGGACGTGGGGGCTGGCCGCACTCTAGCCCGACCGTTCGTTCGGCCGAAACGTGAAAATCCGCGGGCGGAGCCTTGACGATCCTAGCCCCCCTGACGAGAGTGGCGCGCGACATCGGATACCGGCCGTACGAGAGAGAGACGAGCATGGACGCTTACGAAATTCTGAAGGCTACGCCCTTCTTCGCCGAGGTGCTCGACGAGCCCGAGTTGAAGATCCTTTCCGACCACGCCCGGACCGTCACCTTCGACAAGGGCGCAACACTGGTCGAGGAGGACGGCCCAGGCCATTCGATGTTCGTGGTCGTCAAGGGCGCCGCGGAGGTGACGGTCGCCGACGAAGACGGTGTCGTCGCGACACTCGGCCCCGGTGGCGTGCTCGGTGAGATGTCGCTGCTGACCGGAGCGCCCCGCAATGCCACCGTCACGGCGACCGAACCGCTTGAGGCGCTGGAGGTCGACAAATCGGCGCTCGCCAACGTCTTGTGGATGTCGCCGACGCTGGTCGATCGCTTCGTCGCGATGCTGATGCGCCGCCAGCGCGAACTCGACAAGATGTATGGCGGCGTCGCCTGGGGAATGCTGCGGCCCGGCAAGGCGGAACTCACCAACATGATCCGCGAATTCCTGCAGACCACCGAGTAGCGGCGCGAGCCGGTCCGCGGCCCGGGTCGAGGGCCAATCCGCCGCCCGCCGCATGCCAGCCCCGCGTCATCGGTCGAAGACGTCGCTTGCCCCGCCTTCCCGTCACAGTGTATCAGCGCGGCCATGACGACCGTGCCCCAGGACAATATCCGCAACTTCGCCATCATCGCCCATATCGACCACGGTAAATCGACCCTCGCCGACCGGCTGATCCAGCTCTGCGGGGGGCTTACCGAGCGGGAGATGAAGGCGCAGGTGCTCGATTCGATGGACATCGAGCGCGAGCGCGGCATCACCATCAAGGCCCAGACCGTGCGGCTCGCCTACAAGGCCCGCGACGGCAAGGACTATGTCCTCAATCTCATCGACACGCCCGGCCACGTCGACTTCGCCTATGAGGTCAGCCGGTCGCTGGCCGCCTGCGAGGGATCGCTGCTCGTCGTCGACGCCAGCCAGGGCGTCGAGGCGCAGACGCTGGCCAATGTCTATCAGGCGATCGACAACAACCACGAGATCGTCCCGGTCCTCAACAAGGTCGACCTGCCGGCCGCCGAGCCGGAGCGGGTCAAGCAGCAGATCGAGGACGTCATCGGCATCGACGCCAGCGGCGCGATCGAGATTTCGGCGAAAACCGGTGCCGGCGTTCCCGAGGTGCTGGAGGCGATCGTCACCCGGCTGCCGCCGCCCAAGGGCGACCGCGAGGCGCCGCTGAAGGCGCTGCTCGTCGATAGCTGGTACGACACCTATCTCGGCGTCGTGGTTCTTGTCCGGATCGTCGACGGCGTTCTCAAGAAGGGCATGCGGATCCGGATGCTCGGCGCCGAAGCCAGCCACGAGGTCGAGACCGTCGGCGTGTTCACGCCGAAGCTGCTCAGCTGGCCGGAACTCGGCCCCGGCGAACTCGGCTTCTTTACCGGCTCGATCAAGGAAGTCGCGGATACCGCGGTCGGCGACACGATCACCGAGGAGCGGCGGCGGACCGTCGCGCCGCTGCCGGGATTCCGCCCGGCCCAGCCGGTGGTCTTCTGCGGCATCTTCCCGGTCGACGCGGCCGATTTCGAGGACCTGCGCACCGCGATCGGCAAGCTCCGCCTCAACGACGCGGCCTTCACCTACGAGATGGAGACCTCGGCCGCGCTCGGCTTCGGTTTCCGCTGCGGTTTCCTCGGCCTGCTCCACCTCGAAATCGTCCAGGAGCGGCTCTCCCGCGAATTCAACCTCGAACTGATCGCGACCGCGCCGTCGGTGGTCTACAAGATCAAGCTGACCAACGGCGAGGAGATCGAACTGCATAACCCGGCCGACATGCCGGATCCGGTCAAGATCGTCGAGATCGCCGAGCCGTGGCTGCGCGCCACGATACTGACCCCCGACGACTACCTCGGCGCCATCCTCAAGCTCTGCCAGGACCGGCGCGGTGTTCAGGTCGACCTCTCCTATGTCGGCAACCGCGCCATGGTCCAGTACGACCTGCCGCTCAACGAGGTGGTCTTCGATTTCTACGACCGGCTGAAATCGGTGTCGAAGGGCTACGCCTCCTTCGACTATCACCTCAGCGACTATCGCGTCGGCGATCTGGTCAAGATGCAGATCCTGGTCAACGGCGAACCGGTCGATGCGCTGTCGATGCTGGTTTTCCGTTCGGCCGCCGAACGCCGCGGCCGGGCGATGTGCGAAAAGCTGAAGGAGCTGATCCCGCCGCATATGTTCCAGATACCGGTGCAGGCGGCGATCGGCGGCAACATCATTGCCCGCGAGACCATCCGGGCGCTGCGCAAGGACGTGCTGGCCAAATGCTACGGCGGCGACGTCACCCGCAAGCGCAAGCTGCTCGACAAGCAGAAGGCCGGCAAGAAGAAAATGCGGCAGTTCGGCAAGGTCGATATCCCGCAGGAAGCCTTCATCGCCGCCCTGAAGATGGAGGAATAGGGCCGGCGCCGTGACGCCGGAACCTTCTCGCCTTCACGGCGTTCCCTTCGGGACCCCAGCCTCCGTGCGCCGCGTCCGGCGTGCCTCACGGCCGGAAACCACCACCAGCCAGGAGACGAGAATGGCGACCGACCAGTATCACGAGCCGCCCGGGGAACTGTCGCAGGCGACGCGGACCTTTGCCCGGATGCTGACGTCGCTTGTCGAGGAAGCGGAAGCCATCGGCTGGTACGAGCAACGCATCGAGGTCGAGACGGATACGCAGGCCCGGGCGATCATGCGAAACGCCCAGAAGGAAGAATTCAAGCATTTCGGCATGGACCTCGAATTCCTGCTGCGGCAGAAGCCCGACTGGCGGAAGGAGCTGCAGACGATCCTTTTCACCACCGGCGACATCGTCGCACTGGGCGAGAAGGCGGAAAAGAAGGTCGACTGATCGAGGACCTGGGGACTGGACGCCAAGCTCCGCCGGCTCCATCCTCATCGCCGCAGCCGCTTATCTGTCAACGTCGTGTTCCGTCGCCGGCGCCTGTCACCCGGTCTTGCGCTCGATGATGGCCATGCCGACGCGGCGTACCGCAAGAGGTGATGCCCCATGACCGACGATCTGCCATCCAGCCCCGACGACTGGGCCTTCTTCCTCGACATCGACGGCACCCTGATCGACATCGCGCCAACACCGGATGGCGTCGTGGTCCCGCCGGACCTTCCGGATGTGCTCGACCGGCTTCGCGTCCGGACCGGTGGGGCGATCGCCCTCCTGACCGGCCGCAGCATGGAGACCGTCGACCGGCTTTTTGCGCCGGCGCGGCTGCCGGTCGGCGCGATTCACGGAACCCAGCTTCGTTTCGCCGACGGCGAGGTGTCGATCCGGCCGCCTTCCGTGGCACTTGCCGGAATCCGTGAGCGGCTTTCCGCCTTCGTCGCGACCCGCCCCGGGACGTTGCTGGAGGATAAGGGTACCGCGCTTGCGGTCCATTATCGAGCCGATCCGGCCGCGCATGACGCGGTCGAGGCGGAAGTGCGCGACGCCGCGGCGGCCGGCGGAAATGACCTGACCGTCCAGCCGGGAAAGGCCGTTTTCGAAATCCGTCCGGCCCATGCCGACAAGGGCCACGCCCTCGCCACCTTTATGGAAAGCCCGGCGTTCAGGCTCAAACGCCCGCTTGCCGTCGGCGACGACGTGACCGACGAAAGCATGTTCGCTGAAGCGTGCCGCCGCGGCGGGCGCGCCCTGCGGGTCGGCGTTGCCCAAGCAGGCAGCAATGCCCAGGAAGCATTCACCGACCCTCAGGCGGTGCGCGCATGGCTTGCGATCCTCGCCGGCTAAGCAACACGTTGCATTGCAAAGAAAACTGGAAATTTCTGCTGCAACGCAATATATTCACGTTGTTGAGGAAACCATGTCGCCGGCGTGGCGTTGATCCTGCATTAGGATCATAGTCATTGTGCAGATGGGAGGTCATCTTGAGCAGGCTGATTGTCGTTTCCAACCGCGTTCCACCGCCGGCGGACAAGGGCGCGAGCGCGGGGGGATTGGCGGTTGCCCTTCAGGCGGCGCTGCGCGATCGGGGCGGGCTCTGGCTCGGCTGGTCGGGCGACACGGCGGCTTCGGAGGCCGAAAGCGAACGGATCAAGACCCGTGTCGAGGGGAACATCACCTTCTCGCTGGTCGATCTCACCAAGCGCGACCAGGAGGAATATTACAGCGGCTTCGCCAACCGGGCGCTGTGGCCGCTCCTCCATTACCAACTCGACCTCGCCGACTTCGACCGCCGGGATACGACCGGATATTTCCGCGTCAACGCCTTCTTCGCCCGGGTTCTCGCCGCCCAGATCCGCCCCGACGACGTCATCTGGGTGCAGGACTATCACCTGATCCCTCTCGCCGCGGAACTGCGCGCCCGCGGCATCACCAACAAGATCGGCTTCTTCCTCCATATCCCGTGGCCGCCGCCGGATGTCTTCTTCGCCATGCCGTGGCATCGTCGATTGCTCGAAGCCTTTACGAGCTACGACCTCGTCGGCTTCCAGATCGACTACGACGCCGAGAATTTCGTCAATTGCCTGGTGCGGGAAGAACTCGGCCGCGAAACCAGCCGCGGGACCTTCAAGGCCGGCGATCGCGAGTTCAGGATCGGGGCGTTTCCGATCGGCATCGATACCGACGAATTCGCCGAGACCGCCATCGCGGCCGAACATAACGCACTGGTCAAGCGAATGGCGGTCAGCCTGAATAACCGCAAGCTGATCATCGGCGTCGACCGGCTCGATTATTCCAAGGGCATCGACCAGCGGATGCTGGCTTTCGAGCGCTATCTCGAGAACAACCCGTCCGCGCACGGCAAGGTCACCTACCTCCAGGTGACGCCGAAGTCGCGATCGGAAGTGCCCGAATATGCGGAGATGCAGAGAGAAATCGCCGAAACCGCCGGCCGCATCAACGGCGCCTTCAGCGATATCGACTGGGTGCCGATCCGCTACATCAACCGGACGGTCAAGCGCACGACGCTGGCCGGGCTATTCCGGATGGCGGATGTCGGACTGGTTACGCCGCTCCGCGACGGGATGAACCTGGTTGCCAAGGAATACGTCGCCGCCCAGAAGCCCGAGGATCCCGGCGTTCTCGTCCTGTCGCGCTTCGCAGGCGCTGCACGCGAGCTCGACGGCGCGGTGTTGGTCAATCCCTACGACATGGAATCGACGGCCGGCGCCATCGCCGGCGCCATTGCCATGCCGCTCGACGAGCGGATCTCGCGCTGGAAGAGCATGTTCGACCGCATCACCTACTATGACGTCAATCGCTGGTGCGAGAGCTTCCTCGAAGCGCTGGAGACGCAGCTCAACGTTCCGGCATTCGGCTCCCAGCACCCGCATTTCCGCAAGGCGAGCTGAGGGGACGGGGGGCGGCCCGGCTCGAGGCGAGGTTGGGCCACCGCGTCGTCGCCGCGCCGTGACCCGGGGTGGCGTCGCGTCCGCCGCCGGCCGCGCTGCGGCAGGGGCTAGCCTTCTTCGATCTCTTCGCGCAGCAGTTCGATCCGGAGCCATTCGTCCTCGGCGGCGGCCAGCGCCGCCTGCGCTGCCTCGAGCGCCTTGCTCGCCTCGGCGAAACTTTTCGGGTCTCGGCTGTAAAGCGCGGGGTCGGCAAGCTTCTCCTCCAGCCGACCGATCTCCTTGGTCAACTTGGCGATCTTGCCCGGCAGGGTCTTGAGGGCATGCTGGTCGTTGAATGACAGTCGCGACTTCGGCTTTGCCCGCGTGCGGGGTTCCGGCGGCGCCTTCGATGGCCGATCTTCCCCGGCGGAAGCGACGCGCGCCCGCGCACCGATGCCGCGGCCACGCTGGGCGACCATGTCCGAATAGCCACCGGCATAGAGGGTCCAGTCGCCATCACCGTCGGACGCCAGAGTCGCCGTCACCACCCGGTCGAGAAAGTCGCGGTCATGGCTGACGAGGATCAGCGTCCCGGCAAGGTCGGCCAGCATCTCCTGCAGCAGGTCGAGGGTTTCGAGGTCGAGATCGTTGGTCGGTTCGTCGAGGACGAGAAGGTTCGAGGGCCGGGCGAGGGCCCGGGCCAGCATCAGCCGGCCGCGCTCGCCGCCGGAGAGCGCCTTGACCGGCGCGCGCGCCTGGTCGGGGCGGAACAGGAAGTCCTTCATGTAGCCGACGACATGGCGCGCCTCGCCACCGACGATGACGGTGTCACCGCGCCCGTCGGTGAGGATATCGGCGACGGTCGCCTCCGGATCGAGGCTTTCGCGCCGCTGGTCGAGGGTCGCGATGTCGAGATTGGTGCCGAGGCGGATCGTGCCGCTGTCGGGCGCCAATGCCCCGGTGATCAGGTTGACCAGCGTCGTCTTGCCGGCGCCGTTCGGACCGACGATGCCGATCCGCTCGCCGCGCTCGATCCGGAGCGACAGGTCCCGGACGATCGGGCGGCCGTCATAGCTCTTGGCGACATCCCTGGCCTCGATCACCAGCTTGCCCGACTGGCGGACGTCCTGCGCGGTCATCGCGACGTTGCCGGCCGGCTGGCTGGCGCGGGCTTCGCGGCGGTCGCTGCGCAGATCGTTGAGGGCGCGGAGCCGACCCTGATTGCGCTTGCGCCGGGCGGTGACGCCATAGCGCAGCCAGTCCTCCTCGCGGGCGATCTGCCGGTCGAGTTTGTGGCGATCGCTGGCTTCCTCCTCGAGGATCGCGTCGCGCCACGCCTCGAAATCGGCAAAACCGCGATCCAGACCGGCGCGTGACCCCGCGATCGAGCCAGATGGTCGCCCGCGACAGGGTTTCCAGAAACCGGCGGTCGTGGCTGATCAGGACAATCGCCGAGCGCAGCTCGCCGAGCATCCCCTCCAGCGCTTCGATCGCTGCGAGATCGAGATGGTTGGTCGGCTCGTCGAGGAGCAGGATGTCGGGCTCCGGCGCCAGCACCCGGGCCAGCGCCGCCCGCCGGCTCTCGCCGCCGGAGAGCTGGCCGGTCGGCTCGTCGCCGGTAAGCCCGAGGGTTTCGAGGAGAACCCGGGCGCGATGGGGTTCGTCGCCCGGCGCCAGTCCCGCCTCGACAAAGGCAAGCGTCGTCTCGAAACCGGAGAGATCGGGCTCCTGCGGCAGGTAGCGAACGGTGGTCGAGGGCTGGACGAAGCGGCTGCCGGCGTCGGCCTCGACCATGCCGGCGGCGATCTTGAGCAGCGTCGACTTGCCGGAGCCATTGCGGCCGACGAGACAGAGGCGCTCGCGCGCGCCGACCGAAAGCTCGACGCCCTCGAGCAGCGGCTTGCCGCCGATGCCGAGCCGGATGTCCTGAAGGAGGAGGAGCGGCGGCGCCATCAAGCCTGCAGACAGGTGCGACGGAACCGGCGACCGATGCCTGTACGATTCGCCATCTACGAGTCGACCGCCTCGCCCTGGTAGTCCTTGATGTCGGTGAAGGCGATGCCGGGATAGCGGTCCCGTTCGTGGCTCAGCATGAAGGACGACGGCGCCATGTAGACGAGGGCGCCATCGAGATCCTCCGCCATGTCGCCGCGATGGCTGGCAGCGAATTTCTCGATGTCGGCCGGATCGGCGCTTTCCACCCAGCGACACATCTCGAAGCGCGTCGTCTCGAATTCGATGGGGAGGTTGTATTCCGCCGCCAGGCGACCCTTCAGCACGTCGAGCTGCAGCGCCCCGACGACGCCGACAATCGGCTGCGAGCCGTCGACCGGCAGGAAGACCTGAACGACGCCTTCCTCGGCCATCTGGCGCAGCGCCTCGCGCAGCTTCTTGGCCCTCATCGCGTCCTGGACGCGGACCCGACGCAGGATTTCCGGCGCGAAGCTCGGCACGCCGCGGAAAGACAGCTCCTCCCCCTCGGTCAGCGCATCGCCGATCCGCAAGGTACCGTGGTTGGGGATGCCAACGATGTCGCCGGCGAAGGCTTCGTCGACCGTGGCGCGGTCCTGGGCGAAGAAGAACTGCGGCGCCTGCAGACTGATCGGCTTGCCGGTCCTGACCAGCATCGCCTTCATCCCCCGGGAAAGACGCCCCGAGCAGATTCGGGCGAAGGCGATGCGGTCCCGGTGGTTCGGGTCCATGTTCGCCTGGATCTTGAAGACGAAGCCGGTCATCTTCGGGTCGTCGGGCGCGACCATCCGGGTCGAGGCCGCGCGCGGCTCGGGCGACGGCGCGATCTTCGCCATGCGCTCGATCAGGTCGCGAACGCCGAAATTGCGGAGCGCGCTGCCGAACAGCACCGGCGTCAGATGACCCTCGCGGAACGAGGCGAGGTCGAACGGCCGGCAGGCCGCCTTGGCCAGCGCGATCTCCTCGGCGGTTGCCCGGCGATCGCTCTCCGGCAGACAATCGGCGAAGGTCGAGGCGTCCAGGGTGGCGACCGGCTCCGGCGCGGCACTCCCCTTGGCGTCGAGCCGCCGGATCACGTTCTCCTCGAGGTCGTAAACGCCGGCGAAGGTGCGGCCGACGCCGATCGGCCAATTGATCGGCGCGGTGTCGAGGGCCAGCATCTGCTCGATCTCCTCGAGCAGTTCGAAGGGGTCGCGCCCCTCGCGGTCGAGCTTGTTGATGAAGGTGACGATCGGGATATCGCGAAGGCGGCAGACCTCGAACAGCTTCTTGGTCCGCGCCTCGATGCCCTTGGCGGCGTCGATCACCATGATCGCCGAGTCGACCGCACTCAGCGTCCGGTAAGTGTCGTCGGAGAAGTCCTCGTGACCCGGCGTATCGAGCAGGTTGAAGACGCAATCCGCATATTCGAAGGTCATCACCGAGGTGACGACCGAGATGCCGCGCTCGCGCTCGATGTCCATCCAGTCGGAGCGGGTCTGGCGGCGGTTGGCCTTGGCCTTGACCTCGCCGGCAAGCTGGATGGCGCCGCCGAACAGCAGCACCTTCTCGGTCAAGGTGGTCTTGCCCGCGTCGGGATGGGAGATGATGGCGAAGGTGCGCCGCCGGGCGGCGGACTGGGTCAGGTTCATTGGCAATCAAGGCCGGTGCGGTCGGATGGCGTCCGGATCTGAGTGAGAAAGAGGAGCGGCTTTGGCCACCGAATATGGGGATGCAAGGTGGCGGATCACAGCCCGTGTCAAGTTCCGGGGCCAGACTGTCGATCGCGCTGTGCTTAGAAGACCCTTGGTTCTGCCGCAAGGCCGCCGGCATCGCGAGCCGCTCCTAGGGCGTCCCGCGCCGGGTACGGGCGCGACGTTCGGCGTGGTGCAGTCGCTACGGTCCGATGCAAACGCAGCAAGGTTGACTTGCGCGGCGCGCGGCGGGAAATTTTCCCTCTCCGATTCGAGAAGGGCGTGGCAATGGCCTACAAATTCGAAGTCTACAAGGACAAGGCGGGAGAATTCCGGTTCCGCTTCAGGGCGTCCAACGGCGAGCCGATGTTCGCTTCCGAGGGCTACAAGGCCAAGGCTTCGGCAATGAACGCGATCAAGTCGATCAAGAAGAACGTACCGGACGCAGAAGTCGAAGACAGCAGCTAGGCAAACGGCCACGGACGCTTCGGATCGTCCGTGGCTTGCCGACCCGCAACCCACCTGCGTGAAAATGTCTCCGCACGGTTCGTCGCGTGACGCCGATCCGTCATCCGATCGTGACAGATAGTCTGAGATATTCACGGCTTTCGGCGCCGCCGCATCGCAGCGCAACGGAAGTCTTTTGAATATTCGCCGATAACGCCATATCTAGGGCGAAACATAACAGGAGGGGTGCGACACATGTCCGAAGTCACGATCAAATCGCCGATGCAGTATCTTGACAAGGCGATGGGAAGCCTGCGGGACCTCGGTCTCGTCAAGGATACGCCGCCGGAGGTCTCACCGATCGTCGGGCTGCTCGAGAAGATCACCGACCTCGAGCCGGACAAGATCGCCGTCATCGCCCGCACCCTCAGCCAGATGTCCCTGTTCAACGAGGTCGTCCGCGAGCAGATTTCGGCTATGTCGGTCGGCGAACGTTACGAGGAGATCACCAACGCCTTCAATTCCATTCGCGACGATGCCAAGGGGATGGTCGATCAGCTGGAGGACGGCAAGATCGACATCTTCGAGCGGGCGACCAATGTCTGGATGAAGGTTTCGCGGGGCGATATTGCCGCCCGCTTCGACAAGATCCACGACACCTATCTCAGCGTGTCGAAGGACACCAAGAACAACATCGACCGTGAACACATCATTCTCGAAGCCTATATGGATTTTCGTGGCGCCCTCAAGCAGGCTGAGGTCAGTGCACTGGAGGTCCTGAAGATCGCCGAGGGCAAGCTTGCCGATTCGAAGGCCGCGCTTGAGACGGCGTCGGCGGCGGTCAAGGATTACGCCGGCGACGATCTGGCAGAGCGGGCGAGGCTCGAGCTGGTGCGCGACGAACGGCTGCGCGACATGCAGAACGAAGACGGCCGCTACCAGATCGCCAAGGATCTCGCCGACAACCTGACCATCGGCTACAATACCTCCGAAGTGGTCATGGCCCGCCTCAACCAGACGACCAACGCCAAGGAGCGTGTCTACCAGCAGGCGGTGTCGTTCTTCACCACCAATGAGTCGGTGCTGACGGCGCTGCAAGCGTCGTTTACCGGGATGTTCGGCCTGCACGAATCGACCGAGACGCTGAACCGGATGAAGGAGGGCGTGTCCCAGTCGATCGAGGTGCTGGCCGAGATCGGCGGCAAGGTCCAGGAAGAGGCGCTGAAGGCCGGCTACGGCCCGACCATCCGCGCCGACGCGGTCAAGAAGCTGGTCGACTCGGTGGTCAATTTCCAGGAGAAGTCGCACGCGATCATCGGCGAGATGAGAACGCTGGCCACCAAGAATTCCGAAGAAATCCGCGACGCGGTCGAGGACGGCAAGCGCCGCATGGCCCAGTTCGCTGCCGACGCCAATGCGCTCGCCGGCAGCAACGTCATGGCAGGCAATGGCTGACACGATCGCGCCGCCGGCCGACGCGCCGGCGCCGCAACTCGATGACGTCATGCTGGCGATGGACGTGGTCGACACGCTCCGCCACCAGGATGCCGTCGTCGAACGCGAGTTGAGCCAGGAGGCGCGCGACGCAGCGCTCAAGGAGCGGCTTCGCAAGATCTATGAAAGCCAGGGCCTCGAAGTCACCGATCGCATCCTCGATCAGGGCATCACGGCGCTCAAGGAAAGCCGCTTCACCTACACCCCGCCGAAGCCCGGCTTCGACACCTTCCTCGCCAGGATGTGGATCCGGCGCAAGACGGTCGGCGCGGTCCTCGGCATCCTCCTCGTCGTCCTGGTCGCGGTTGTCGGCTGGCAGGTCTGGAAGGGCAACGAGGCGGCGCGCGCCGCCGAGCAACTGCGGATCGAGCTGACCGTCACGCTGCCGGCGGCCGTCAAGGAGGCCGGCGACAAGGCGCTTGCCGCGGCCACCGCCGACGATGCCAGGGCCGCCGTCGCGGATGCGATTGCCGAGGGCGACACCGCCGTCGCGGCAAAGGACGGCGACGCCATGCGGGCCGCCGTGGCCGACCTCGACAAGCTCCGCGCGGCGATCCTGCAGACCTACAGGCTGACCATCGTCTCGCGCGAGGGCGAGGATACCGGCGTGTTCCGCATCCCCGACGTCAACGAGAGCGCGAAGAATTATTACCTGATCGTCGAAGCGCTTTCCGACACCGGGCAGGCTCTTTCGTTGCCGATTCTCAACGAGGAGAACGGCAAGACGGAAATCGTCTCGAAATGGGGCGTCCGGGTGCCGAAGGCGACCTATGACGCGGTGCGCGCCGACAAGACCGATGACGGCATCGTCCAGAACAACATCCTTGGCGAGAAGCGCCGCGGCACCCTGAAGGTCGATTACCTGATGGACGTCGACAGCGGCGCGATTACCGCATGGTGACCGGATGATCTCCGCAAGCAAGGCCCTGTCCTCGATCGAACAGGCCATCCTCGGCGTCCGCCGCGACGAGGATCGGCTGACGGCGATGCTGACCTCGGCGACCGAGGATGCCGCGCGGCTGCGCGGCCAGCAGACGGAGGCCTACCGGGCGCTGGCGCGGCTGAAACTCGATGCGCTCGCCCGCGATGAGGTCGTCGGCCGTCTCGATTCGGCGGAAAGCGCCGCCCGCGACGCCCTTCAAAAGCGCAAAGCGGCGCTTGACGAAATCGCCGGCAATCGCGCGGAACTGGTGACGGCGATGGCCACCGCCGAGAAGGCGCGCGATGCCGCGGCCGATCAGCTCGAAAAGGCGATGAATGCCGTCGAAGCGCAGGCCGGACGGACCAGGGATCGGCTGGCCGGCGACAGCGCGGCGATCGAACAGACGCGGCTGGCGAGCGAAGCCGACGCGACGGCCGCGGCCGCGGCCGAGAAGGCCAGCCAGGCCGAAGCCGACCGGGACGAGAAGCGCAAACCCTACGACGACGATGCGCTGTTTTCCTACCTGTGGTCGCGTGGCTATGGCACAGCGAAATACGACGCCGGCCCGATCGTCCGCTTCTTCGACGCCAAGGTCGCGCGGCTGGTCGACTACGACACGGCGCGGCCCAACTACTACATGCTGAACGAGATCCCGCTGCGGCTTCGCGACCATGCCACCCGGCTCGAACAGGCGGCAGCGGCGGCGCATGCAGAGACGGAGGCATTCGAGCGAAGAGCGCTCGAGGCGGATGGCATCGTCAAGCTCGAGGCGGCGGTCACGGCGGCCACGGAAGCCCATGACAAGGCCGACGCGGCGGTGGAGGAGCTTGAAGCAAAGCTCGCCGCGCTCGACGAACGGCAGGCCACCCTGCTCGATGGGTCCAAGGACCCGTCGATGACCACGGCGATCGAGGGACTGGCCGCAGCAATCGCGCGCGAGGACCTGTCGGCGCTTTACAAGGAGGCGATGGCCACCGCGACCCCGGAAGACGAGAAGATCGTCAAGGTGCTTCGCGACATCGAGCCGAAGCTCGAGCGGCGGGAGGCCGAGGCGGAAGAGGTGCGCAAGGCGGCGGTCGAGCTGGCCCGCAAGCGGGCCGAACTGGAGGCGTCGCGGGACAATTTCCATCGCTCCGGATACAGCGATCCGCGCGGCCAGTTTGCCGATGGCGCGTTGATCGGCAGCATCATCACCAGCGTGCTACAGGGGGCGATGTCGTCGAAAAACCTCAACGACGCGCTCGGCAAGGGATTCAGCGTCCGCAAGCCGCCGCACGGCACTGGCAGTTTCGGCGGCGGGCTGCGATTCCCGAGCCACCCGAGTCGCCCGTCGATGCCGTCCTCACCGCGCGGACACGGCGGTTTCAGGACCGGCGGGCGCTTCTGAGAAGAAGCACGAGCTTGGCGTTGCTAGGCGGCGGCGAGCCAGGCCTTGGCCGCCTCGATCTCATGCACCGGAAACACCTTCAGCGACGCGGGCATCAGGCCATCCATGGCACCGGCGGCGCGACGATAAGGGCCATCCGCGGCGAGAAAGGCGATTCGCTCGAAATCGCGGAAATGGCGGGTTCCGAAAATCGAGTCGTCAAGCAGGCCGTTCGGGTCGTAGCCGGCGAAATCGGACCCGACGACATAGAGCAGCTTGACGTGGCCGCCGCCTTCAATCGCGGTTTCGATGGTCGGCTCGAGCACCGTGGCGCGGTCCTCGCGGCTGACACGACCGCTGGCGAGGAAGCCGATTGCCCCTTCAGGCAGATTCTCGATCAATGTGAACATTTCACCCTCCTTGCGTCCCGTGATGTCTGAACGCTAGGCGGGGTCGGCGTCGGGAAGATGACGCGGGTGCGGAATCTTCGTCGCCAAATTTAGGCGCTGCTGTGGCGGTTTATTCGGCTAACCAGTCCCTCGCCTCGTCGGTGTCCTTGACCGCGAAGACACGAACCATCGCCGGCATGAGCAACCCGACCGTTCGAACCGCCGTTCCGTAGGTCTCGTTGTCGGTCACGAAAGCGATCCTCTCAAAATCGAAGAAATGCCTCAGACCGAAAGCGGTATCGTCCCACATCGCGCCCGGCGCGTAACCTTCGAAATCGGGACCGGCGACGATCATCAGCCGAAGCTTGTGACCTTCTTTCAGCGCCGCCTCGGCCGTCGGGATCAGCACATCATGGTAGTCCCTGGCGGTGACCGTCCCTTCGAGCGAGAAGCCCAGAACCCGGCCCGGCATGTCCTTGATCTCGGTGATCATGTCTTCCTCCTGCTTTGCAGCCGCCCGTCTCAAGGAATGAGGACGGCGGCGCCCTGAATGTCGCCACTGCGCAAGCGATCCAATGCTTCGTTGGCCTGATCGAGCGGCATCGTGGTGACACTCGTCCTGATCGGCACCTGGTCGGCAATTCGCATGAAGTCCTCGCCGTCGGCGCGGGTGAGATTGGCGACCGACCGCACCATGCGCTCACCCCAAAGGATCGAATAGGGAAAGGCGGGTATTTCGCTCATGTGAATGCCAGCGGTGATGACCCTTCCGCCCTTTCGAACGGCGCGAAGGGCGGTCGGAATCAGCGTTCCGACCGGCGCGAAGATGATCGCCGCGTCGAGGGGCTCCGGCGG
This sequence comes from uncultured Alphaproteobacteria bacterium, assembly GCA_963812275.1. Classification (GTDB taxonomy): domain Bacteria; phylum Pseudomonadota; class Alphaproteobacteria; order Rhizobiales; family Kaistiaceae; genus Bauldia. The sequence continues at coordinate 20,543 of CAWEUQ010000015.1, forward strand.
CTTCTCATCGGAATCGCCGGCCCATTCGGCGCCGAGACCGATAGCGAAATCCTGGGCGTCGCGATCGGCGGCGCGGGTGAAGGCGAAGATGCGCTGTCCCTGGAAACGGGCGACCTGCGCCATGATATGGGCGGCCGCGCCAAAACCGTAGATGCCGAGCCGCTCGGCTGCGCCGGCCATGCGGTGGGCGCGATGGCCGATCAGGCCGGCACAAAGCAACGGCGCCGCTTCCGCGTCCTCGTAGCCACTCGGCAGCCGGAAGCAATAGCGATAGTCGGCAAGGGTATATTCCTGATAGCCGCCATCGACATGGCAGCCGGTGAATCGCGCCTCGTCGCAGAGATTCTCCTCGCCGGTCAGGCAGAACGAGCAATGGCGGCAGGTCGAGGCCAGCCATGGTATGCCAACCCGCTCACCGATTCCGAAGCCCGAGGCGCCGGGGCCGAGCTTCGCCACCTCGCCGACGATCTCGTGGCCAGGGACGATCGGGTAGCGGCACTGGGGCAGCTCGCCGTCGACGACATGCAGGTCGGTGCGGCAGACGCCGCAAGCCCGGACCCGGATCAGCATCTGATTGGGGCCGGGTACCGGAACCTCCCGCTCGATCATGCGGAGGCGCTCGCCGGGACGTGAGATGGACATGACGCGCATGCGATCATTCTGGCACCCGCCGCGCGGTTGCCCAAGCCGAAACAAGGTCGCGGCCTTGCGCAGGCCATGTTCTGACCCATAATCGCAGAAAGGCGACATGATCGGCAGTTGGTTAACCGTTCCTTGACCGGGGTCGCCGACCATGGCGCCCGATACGACTTCGGAGCGCGTCTCATGCGCAATACGCTTCTCGCCGGACTGGCGGCCTCCTTCTGTTTGTTCGGACTTGGCGCCGCGGCCCAGGATTCGACGCCGGCCAAGGAGCTGTTCTCCCGTGTGGGTGGGCCCGCCGATCTCCCGCCGCACAGCGTCGGCTTCTATTCGCGGGGATGCCTCGCCGGAGGGACGGCGTTGCCCACCGACGGTCCGGCGTGGCAGGTCATGCGCCTCTCGCGCAATCGCAACTGGGGAATGCCCGAGCTGGTCAACTATATCGAGCGCCTTGCCACCGACGCGCAGACGCAGGACGGATGGCCGGGCCTCCTGATCGGCGACATGTCGCAACCGCGCGGCGGCCCCCTGCCCTTCGGGCACGCCAGCCACCAGATCGGCCTTGACGTTGACATCTGGTACGATCCGATGCCCGATCACACGCTGACCCCGCAGGAGCGCGAGTCGATCAGCGCGCGCTCTTACATCAAGAAGGGCACCAACGTTACGCTCGACCGGTCGATGTGGTCGACAGGGCTATCGCACCTGATACAGCGGGCGGCCAGCTATCCCGAGGTCGAACGCATCTTCGTCAATGCCGGGGTCAAGAAGCAACTCTGCGAAACGGCGGGCAGGGACCGGGCCTGGCTGACCAAGGTGCGGCCCTGGTATCTGCATGACGACCACTTCCACGTCCGACTGTCCTGCCCGCCCGGGATGGCCGGCTGCAAGCCGCAAGACCCGCCGCCGTCCGGCGACGGCTGCGGCGCCAATCTCTCCTGGTGGCTCGGTCCCGCGCCTTATGCCAAGCCCGGCAAACCGACGAAGCCGAAGCCGCCGATGACCCTTGCGGGTCTGCCCGGCGAATGCCGCAACGTTCTTGCCGCCCCTTCGCCCGGCATGGCCGGGGCCGAAGTCAATATCCCCCTGCCGGTGGCGCGGCCGGCGATCAATTAGCGCGTTTCCGGCGGGCCCCCTGTTCCAGGCGGGCTGAACGGGCGAATGCCTTCGGCTTCCGCTTGTAGACGGTCTTGCCGATGCCGAAAGCTTCACTTTCGAGCGATTGCCGTTCGGCGGCAATCATCGAGAGTTGCCGCATCAGTGAATGGTCGGCGTCGGGCGACAGAGCCAGCCGCTCCGCCAGGACCGCATGGTCGTGGTCAAAGCCGAGCAGGTCGCCGAGGTGCTCGAGATCATTTGCGAGTTTGCGGACCGGCTTCGGCAGGCGGTTCTTGCCCAGGCAGATCAGATGCCAAAGGGTCTTGACCTCCTTTCGCCAACCATGCAGGTCAGGCGTCGAGAGGCTGGAGCGCGCGCGCTCCATCGCCGCCCTGCCCCGCCCATAGGCAGCCGTGATCGCCCGCTGGAACAAATCGCCACCGTCGATCTTGCGGGTCAGGCGGTCCAGCGTCGCCTCGATCGCCATGAGGCGCGCGATCACGTCGTCGACCGGGGTTTCGATGCGATGGGCTTCCCTGGCCTTGCGCTCCAGGGTTTCGACCACCCGATCCAGCCCGGCATCATCTTCGGCACCGACGGATTCGCGCAGGCTCCGCGCGGTTGCCGCGACGACATCGGCATCGCGAGCCCCGGCGAGCAATCGCGCCGCGGCGGCGATGGAGCGCTTGAGCTCACGCGCGGAATGGCCGACGACGGGTTTCAGGACACCGAGGGTCGAGCGCGCTCGCTTCAGTCGCTGGCGGGCGCGATGGACGCGCTGGTCAGGCGACCCGTCGTGTGAGGCAAGGATATGCCGAGCGCCGGCGATATCGTCGCGGAGCAACCGCCAGAGGGCCGTGCCGACCTTTTCATGCTTGCCGATTCGGTGCGCCAAGTCCCGGCTCCAGCGGTCGTCAGCCACGACGATGGGCGGCCAACGCGACACCAAAGCCCGAAGGGTCCGGAATCGCAACCGTCAATCGACCGGGTGCCGAACAGGCGATGAACGATGGCGCCACCACCGAGGCAGCTGCGCCATCGTACGGGTTCTCAGCCGGCGGATACCTTGGTCCCGACCGGACACGCCACGCCGGTGCCGCCGAGGCCGCAATAGCCGTTCGGATTCTTCGCCAGATACTGCTGGTGGTAGTCCTCGGCGAAATAGAAGGGCGGCATCTCGACGATCTCTGTCGTGATCGGCCCGAAGCCGCGCTCGGCAAGTTTCTTTTCGTAACTGGCCTTCACCTCGGTGGCGACTGCCCGCTGTGCCGCGTCGGCGACATAGATGCCGGAGCGGTACTGGGTGCCGACATCGTTGCCCTGGCGCATGCCTTGGGTCGGGTCATGCGCCTCGAAGAAGACCCGGACGAGATCTGCGTAAGCGACCGTCTTCGGATCGAAGACGACGAGGACCACCTCGTTGTGGCCGGTGCCGCCGCTGCAGACTTCGTTGTAGGTGGGATTGGGCGTCAGGCCGCCGGCATAGCCGACCGCCGTCACATAGACGCCCGGCGTCTGCCAGAAGACACGCTCGGCGCCCCAGAAGCAGCCGAGCCCGAAGACCGCCGTCTCCAGGCCTTCCGGATACGGTCCCTTCAACGCCTTGCCATTGACGAAATGGGTATCGGCGGTGGGGATCGGGTCGGGCCGCCCGGCCAAAGCCGTCGCGGCCGTCGGCATCGCAGTCTTCTTGGCGAACAGATCGAGGATATTCATGACCATCTCCTTTTCCGGCATGTCGCCGGGGTCGGGCTCAGGACGCGAAGGCAGCGCGCATCCGTCGCTTGCGGCCGACATAGAGCAACCACCCGCCGATCAGACCGAGCACCAGCCAGCTTGGCAGCATGAGAATCCACTGGATCAGCGGGTCCCAGAGCCAATGACCGACATACGACTCGACGGTCTGCTGGATGAAGGCCTGCGCCGCCATCAGGCTCGACGGATTGATCGAGAACCAAGCCGTTCCGAACGGGGTTACGGTCAGTGTCGACGCCGCAATCGTCTTGGTGCCGTCGATGACCAGCGCGACCAGCGCGCCGGCAATCAGCCAGAGACCGAGGAAGCGTGCGATGAAACCGATCATGGGCCACGCCCGGATAGTGGTGCAGATATGGTCATGCCGTCATTTGACGGCAACTGCGGCATCCGTCAACTCGCCGTGGGTCGCGCGTGATCGGTCGGACCTAGGAACCGCCCGCTGCCTTCTTCGCGGCCCTCGCCGCCTCGAACTCCGCCCGGGTCTCCGCGTTCGGCGGGTAAAGCCCGATGATCGACCGGCCGGCCGCCACCTGTTCCTCGACATAGTCCTCGAACGCCGTCATCTCCAGCGCTTCGGCGACGACCTCCGCGGCCATTTCGTGGGGTATCACCACGACGCCCTCGGCATCGCCGGCGATCCAGTCGCCTGGATAGACCGGGACATCGCCGCAGCCGATCGGAACGTCGATATCGATCGCATGGTGGTGGATGAGATTGGTCGGCGCCGAGGGGCCACGGCAAAATGCGGGGAACCCCATCGCGGCGATCTCGGCGCTGTCGCGCAAGCCACCGTCGGTGACCATGCCGGCGGCGCCCCGAACCATCATCCGCCGTGCGAGGATGCCGCCGGCGGAAGCGGCACGGTCATCGCTGCGGGAATCGATCACCATCACGGCACCCGGCGGAATGGTCTCCACCGCGTGGCGCTGGGGATGCCTGGGATCCTGGAAGACGGCCAGCGTATCGAGGTCCTCGCGCGCCGGAATGTAGCGCAAGGTGAAGGCCGGGCCGGCCATGCGACACGCCTCGGTGTTGAGCGGCCGGGCGCCCTGGATGAAGGTATTGCGCAGTTCCCGCTTGAACAGCGCCGTGGTCAGCGTCGCGGTGCTGACCGCGAGAAGTCCAGCGCGGATACCCTCGTTGTCTGTTGCAGGCTCTGGCATGGTCGATCTTCCCCTTCCCCATCAGGCAACCTGACCGCGACGGGTCGGCGCCATCGCATTCGTGCTCCGTCTCAGTGGCATGAGTGCGCCGCGGGCTCAAGCGCGCCGGACGGGCGGGGATCGCGGCGCTGACCGTCCGGGGGAGTTTCCGACTGCGCCGGCGCCGAGCCCTCGGTCGTTCCCGGCTTCGCCCGGCTGAGGCGGAGTAAATCGAACAGTTCCGGCCGTTCGACCGGCAAGGTCTCGAGATACAGGACCGAGCCCGAGGTGTGCTCGCGCACCCGCACCTCCGTCGTGGCACGATCGCCAGCCGCGATCGCGTCGAGGATGGCAACATGCTGCTCGGCCACCTGCCGGATCTTGCCGGGTTCCGGCACATGCAGGAAGCGTATGCGGTAGAGATGCGCTTGCTTGACGTGGATCGCGCTCCACAGCCGGCCCATTCCGGCGGTATCGAACAGCCATGCATGCATCTGGTCGTCGAGGACGGTGAACCGGG
>CAWEUQ010000016.1:0-144218 GCA_963812275.1 uncultured Alphaproteobacteria bacterium
TACCCAGAGGCCCAAGCTCCAAAGTCTCGTAAACTGTTCACCCAACCTTACGACCTCACGCTGAAGACGCTCATCAATCAAGTCAAAGACAATACGCTTCACCTCCGCCCGCTGAGCGACAAGCCGTTTTTTCAGCGTCGATACGTTTGGAGCAACAGGCTCGCATCCCGCCTTATCAAATCTATTATCCTAAACGTGCCAATTCCGCCTTGTTATTTCGCTCAAGACGAGGACTTTACTCTTGAGGTCATTGATGGCCAGCAGCGGATATAATCAATTTATCGCTTTTTCGAGAACCAATTCAAGCTCAGCAACATGGAAGCTCTTCCAGAGCTGAATGGGCGCTTCTTTTTTGAAATTGATCCAAAAATTCAAAACCAAATACTCAATCATACCCTCCGCTGCGTCGTCCATTACGAATGACTCGGATGAAGAGCTTCGCTTTGACGTTTTTGAACGCTTAAATTCCAATACCGTTCCTCTAAATGCACAGGAATTGCGTAACTGTATTTACAGAGGCCGGTTCATGGATGCCCTACAAGAACTTGGCAGAACTAACTCTTGGCTGACTATATTAAGGCGAAAAGAGCCAGACAGTCGGATGCGCGGAGAAGAACTCATTCTACGTTTCTTCGCATTCTACATTGCTGGAGTAGACTCTACCGTACTCCTCAAAAATATTGGTTAAATGAGGTCGCAAAATCGGCCAGACAATTTCAGAAGAGCGCGTAGGGACAAAAATAAAGGAGGTATGGATTTCTGCCATTAATCGTTCATTGCAAATATTCCCGATTGAAGAGTGCTTTAGACGGCCGCTCTCTGAGAAAAAACGTGTTCCTCCGGTGAACAAAGCGCTAATGGAATTGACTTTGCTATCTGCGGCTTCTATCGATGATCAGAAAATTGATAATATTAGAGAGTCTTTTAGAACTGCATATTTCGAGCTTTTTGAAAATGAGGAGTTCGTCGATTTAATAAGCAAGTCGATCGATCATAGAACTCGGACTCGCAGACGATTCGAGATTTGGGCTCAATACGTTGGCGCTGCAGTCGGATGACAGTCTACTCGCGCGCTTTCAAAGGGTTCGACGATCGACTCCGAGAAGTCGAGCACCTACGGCGCCTTTGCGGTGCTTTTTCGATACTGGGAAAAGGCGTCAAATGACAAGGAGGGGCATGTCAATGCGCTAGCCCGATCATGTTTCGTCTTATTGTCTAGTCACATTCAAGGTTACGTTGAAGATCTTGCGGACGTGGTGGTGGATCGACTATCGGCTGATGAAGTTGAGCGAAACCTTGCCTCTAAAGATTTATTATTATTCCTCTCAGGATATTTTGAAGGGCTTAAGGCAGGCAACTGACCCCGTCAAGATCACTGAGACTCTAAATAAGTGGCACAGACGCGATGGAAATATGTGGTTTCAAGGTGATCGCTTCCTGAGCCCCGCCGCTAGCGCCGCGTTCAAAGATGGGTTCGGAAATCCGACATACTCGGAGATAAAGAAGTTCATTAACCGCTTCGGCTACGACGAATTTGAGGCGGATCTTAAGAAAAAACTCGATGGACAGCTCCTAATTTATTCAAATGCGATAGATCAGATCATCGATCGCAGAGTAAAAATAGCTCATGGCGATCTGTTGGTAGGTGGGACTGTCGCGACGTTGCGGAGGCAATGCGGGCAAGCGAGGGTATTCCTTGCGGCGACTGACATCGTCGTCTGCCGTTTTTTCAGGCGGAGGGATGCAAATTCCCGCCATAGACTTTGGCGGGCCACGCCGCGCGGCCTAGCGGGGTGCCCCGCGGTGCGGAGGAGGATTGCTACGCGCCGACAAGGACACCTCGCCCCTCCCTCCCCATGCCTTAATCCCCACATAACCTCCGCCAACCATCGTTTTCTCGGGGAGAGGACCGACCGATGCCGACACGCCACCCTGCCGCAGCCCGCACCCGCCTCGCCGCCGGGCTGGTCGCCGTTATCCTCATGGCCGTCGCGAGCCCCGCGCTCGCCGGTTCGCTGCTCGACCAGACCCGCGACGCGCTCCAGCAGGCCGGCAAGGACATCGGGTGGCTGAGGATGCCGGCCGCGACGTCCAGGATTTCCTGGTCGACAATCCCGACCTCAATCGCGATCTCGTCGATTTCGGCAACCGGCTCGGCCTGCCCGGCTTCGACGCAGCACGTAGGGCGGATTAGCGAAGCGTAATCCGCCACCTTCCCTCGTCGTCGCACAAGCGCCGCCCCGGCCCCGTGAACCCGTCACCGCGGCGGAATACGCTTCGCTATTCCGCCCTACCCGGGTGGCGGGCGATCCTCCCCATTGCGCCGTCGACGCCGGACAAACCCAGACCGTCCCGCCCACACCGCTCACCTCTCCCTGTGAGGGAGAGGTCGGATCGAGCCGGCCCGCCGGGTCGATCCGGGTGAGGGGTTAGAGCCTCCGGCACGACGCACCGCCCGATGTCACGCATCTCATCGACCCCGCGGCAAATCCGCGGCGTGCGCCCCCTCCACCACCCTTCGGGCGGTCCCCCTCCCCCGCGTTCCGCAGGGGAGGATCGCCATGTCATCGGCAGTGCGCGACCGTCGAACAGGGAGCACCCAACCAAGGGCCGGCGAATCCCGCCCCGCTTGCGGGGAGGGGGGACCATCGCGAAGCGATGGTGGGAGGGGCGCCCGCGCAGGAAGGCGAGACCACACCGACAGCCACCCCCCTCCACGCCCCAGCCGCATTTCCCCCATACTCTCCCTCCGCCACCAGACCACGGGAGCCGGACCGATGCGCTTACGACCTCTCGCCGCCGCCCTCGCCGGGCTGCTTGTCGCCACCCTCGTCAGCGCCGGCCCCGCCGCCGCCGGCTCGCTGCTCGACCGCGCCAACCGGGCCCTCCAGCAGGCCGGCGACAAGATCGAGAAGGCGGCCGAGGAGACCGGCCGCGAGGTCCAGGATTTCCTCGTCGACAATCCCGCCCTCAACCGCGACCTCGTCGATCTCGGCAAGCGGCTGGGCCTGCCCGGCTTCGACAAGACCCGGCCTGAGTCCGGCGCCGGGCTGATCGCCGCGCCGTCGCCGACCGCGCCGGGCGGCACGGTCGAGCTCGCCGCCGTCGGCCTGCCCGGCAACACCAAGGTCACCGTCGCCGCCGGCCCCTCGGTCGACAAGGCGAAACAGATCGCCAGGGGCACCACCTCGGATCGCGGCGGCCTCCAGATCACCGTCAAGGCGCCCGAGGATACGGCGCCGGGCTCGACCCTCGTCTTCGTCGTCGAGACCGCCGACGCCCGCGTCCGCGTCGTCTCCGAGCCGATCACCGTCGTCGCCGCCGACGATATCGTCACCGTGATCGGCACGCTGTCGAACGAGGGCGTCGGCTGCCAGGCGCTGCGCGGCGACGACGGCGTCCTCTATACGCTGGCGACCCCGGACCTCGCCGGCGCCGGCCCCGGCGACCGGGTCAAGGTCGTCGGCACCGTCGCCGAGGTCTCGACCTGCATGCAGGGCACGACGCTGAGCGTCATCTCGATCACGCCGGCGAAGTAACCGCCCGGCCCGAAGCAACGCATCGGGGCCACGCGCCACTCACCTCTCCCTGCGAGGGAGAGGTCGGATCGAGCCGGCATCGGCCGGGTCGATCCGGGTGAGGGGCTGGAGCCTTCGGCATGACGCACCCCCGCCCGCGTCATGCCTCCCGCGCGGCGATGCCCCGACTGTCATCCCCGGCGAGGCCCGAAGGGCCGAGGGAAGGGGATCCAGTAAACGATGCCGGGGAGAATCGAGGGCGACGGACGTGCGGCGTCCGCGCGCCCCCTCCACCGCCCTTCGGCGGTCCCCCTCCCCCGTAGACGGGGGAGGACCCCCACGTCACGGCCGGCTTCCAACCGCCAAAGTGGAGGGGTCGAACCGAGAGGCCAGCGAATCCCGCCCCGTGAAACGGGGAGGGGGGACCATCGCGGAACGCGATGGTGGGAGGGGCGTTGCTCCCTCCTCGCTCACGCCTCCCGCGTCGCGATGAACCGCGCCGCGTCGCGGAGAACGTCCGCCGCCGCGCCGAAGGGGACCAGCGCCGCCACCGCCTCGTCGACCGTCGCCGCCAGCCGCGCCCGCGCCGCGTCGACGCCGAGGATGCCGACCAGCGTCCGCTTGCCGCGCTCGGCGTCCTTGGCCGTCGCCTTGCCGGCGGTCGCGGCATCGCCGGTCGCGTCGATCAGGTCGTCGGCGATCTGGAAGGCGAGGCCGAGTCTCCGGCCATAGATGTCGAGCCGCGCGGCCGCGTCAGCCGGCGCCTGGCCGATGAGCGCCCCGGCCTCGACCGCATAACGGATCAGCGCCCCGGTCTTCATTGCCTGCATGGTCAGGATCGCGTCGATCTCCGCCGCCTCGCCGGCGTCGATGTCGAGCGCCTGGCCGCCGACCATGCCGCCGATGCCGGCCGCCTGCGCCATTGCCGCGACCAGCGCCACCCGGGTCGCCGCCGGCGCGTCGAGCGAGGCGAGCGCGTCGAAGGCGAGCGTCAGCAGCGCGTCGCCGGCGAGGATCGCCGTCGCCTCGTCGTAGCGGACATGCACCGTCGGCCGGCCGCGCCGCATCGCGTCGTCGTCCATCGCCGGCAGGTCGTCATGAACGAGGCTGTAGGCGTGGATGCATTCGAGCGCCGCCGCCGCGGTGACAACCGCCGCACCTGTCCCCCCGAACAGCCGCGCGGTCTCGATCGTCAGGAACGGCCGGATGCGTTTTCCCGGTCCGAGGGCGGCGTAGCGCATCGCCTCGAGCAGCCGGGCCGGCCGGATCACCTCGCCGGGGCGCGGTTCGGGAGACAGCAGTTGGTCCAGCGCCGCCCCGGTGGCGTCCGCCGCCTGTCTCAGCCGTGTCTCGAACATGTCCGCTCCCCGCCCACCCCCGTCCGAATGCGTCCAAAGCGGCGCGCGGTCAAGCGTTGCGCCGCGCCGCGCCGGCCGCTATCGCTTGACGATGAGCCCGGCGAAAACCCCGAAATCCCGCGCCAAACCGGCCAAACCGAAGCCTCCGGCCAAGGCCGCGGAGAAGGCGGGGCCGGCGAAGGCACGCGCGAGGCCCGCCGCCGGCCGGCCATTGTGGTGGCGCGTCGGTCGTATCCTGTTGATCGCACTTGTGATTCTGGTGGCGATGCCGGTCCTGCTGGTGCCGGTCTACCGCTTCGTCAACCCGGTCGGCACCTACATGCTCTACACCCGCCTCGTCGACGGCCCGCTCGAGCGGCAATGGGTCGAATTCGACAATATTGCCAAGGTGTTGGTCGTCTCGGTCATGGTGTCGGAGGACGGCCGTTTCTGCGAGCATCACGGGGTCGACTGGGGGGCGATCGGCGACGTCGTCGATTCGCCCGGCGGCCCCTCCCGCGGCGCCTCGACCATCGCCATGCAGACGGTGCGGAACCTCTTTCTCTGGCTGTCGCGGAGCTACCTTCGCAAGGGCATCGAAATCCCGCTCGCCCTTTACGCCGACACCCTCTGGGGCAAGCGGCGGGAGATGGAGATCTACCTCAACATCGCCCAATGGGGGCCGCGGATCTTCGGCATCGAGGCGGCCGCCCGTCATTATTTCGACCGCCCCGCCGCCGATCTCACCGCCCGCCAGGCCGCCCTGCTCGCCAGCGCCCTGCCCAATCCGGTCGACCGCGATCCGGCCCGTCCGTCGGGGCTGATGAAGTCGCTCGCCCGCACGATCGAGGCCCGCGCCCGCAAGGCGGGTCCCTATATCATTTGCCTCTATCCGTGAGCCCGCGTATAAGCCCGGCAACCACGGATCATTCGAGGACGTTGAGATGGCAGTCCCCAAGAGAAAAACCTCGCCCATGAAGCGCGGATTCCGCCGTTCGGCGGACGCCCTGAAGAAGCCGAGCTATGTCGAGGACAAGGATTCCGGCGAACTCCGCCGTCCGCACCACATCGACCTGAAATCAGGCATGTATCGCGGCAGGCAGGTTCTTGAGCCGAAGAGCGAAAGCTGAAATCGGTCGAAAACCGACGGATTTCTGAAGGCCGGCGCAAAGCCGGCCTTTTTTGTCGGCCCCGGGAAGGCTAGCATCGCGGCCATCGCCGGATCAGGACCGGCTGAAACCCGGGTCGGATCATGCTCACCGCCATTCCCCTGACGATCGTTCCCCTGATCCTGTTCAACATCGTCGGCCTGGCTGGCGGCGGCGCCGACTGGTCGAACGAGGTTTTCGGCTTCGTCATGGTGTCGGGCGCGCGCTGGTCGCTGACCTTCGGCGACCTGATGATCACATTCGGTATCGTCATCCTGTTTCTCGAGGTGTTGAAATCCGGACGGACATCGACGGCAACCGTCACCAACCACATCCTGTCGACGGTCGTGCTGCTCATCTATGTGATCGAATTGATCGTCGTCGGTTATTGCGCCAACTCGATCTTCTTCGTGCTGACGCTGATCGCCCTCTTCGATGTCGTGGCCGGCTTCACCATCACGATCCGGACGGCATCGCGCGACGTGACATTCGGGCAGGGCTTCGACGGCGGGCACTAGCCAGGATTTCATCGAAACAGCTTCGTCGAGCCACATCGGCTTTAGTTACAATTTTATTGGTTCTTCCTTAACCGATGGTCCCCATCCTCCCGCCCCGATGCAAAGCGCGCTGGCGATCAATGCGGGGCCGGATCATGTCATGGTCGAACGGCCGGTGACGTCGCCCGCCCATGCTCCCCTTGCGGTCGGCGAAATCCTCGCCGCCGTCGGCGAGGTCGCCTACGACTGGTCGATCGGCGACGACGTCATTCGCTGGGGCGCCAACGCGCTCGACATCCTCGGAGTCGCTTCCCCCGAACGGATCGCGACGGGACGGGGCTTCGCCGCGCTGGTCGAGGCGGGCGACCAGACCAGCCGCTACGACGCGATCCATGACGGCGCGACCGACAAGGGAGCCGGCGTCCAGTTTCAGGCACGGTATTCGCTCCTTCCCGACGGACCCGGCGGTTCCCGACGGCTCTGGATCGAGGATATCGGCCGCTGGTACGCCGGGCCGGGCGGCAGGCCACGCCGGGCACATGGCGTGCTCCGCGTCATCAATGATCGTCACGAGCGCGAGCAGCGTCTCGCTTATCTTTCGCGTTACGACGAACGCACCGAATGCTTCAACCGCACCCACCTGCTCGCGACCCTCGACAAGGCAACGACCGACGCCGACCGCCTCGGCAGGACCCTCGCCTTCTTCCTCGTCTCCGTCGACAATCTTCGGGCGATCAATGAAGCCTATGGCTTCGAGATCGCCGAGCAAACGCTTGGGACCGTGGCGCAACGGATCATGCAGGGTCTGAGGCGAGGCGACACGATTGGACGCTTTTCCGGCGGCAAGCTTGGCCTGGTCCTGACGGATTGCGACGAAGAGACCATGCGGGTGGCCGCCAGCCGCTTCCACGCCGCCGTTCGCGACGAGGTCATCGATATCGGCGCCGGCTCGCTCGTCCGTCACGATATCGATCGGCAGCGTCGCCCTGCCGCGCCATGGCCGCATTGCCAGCGAGGCGGTCGCCAACGCCCTGGAGGCGCTTCATGCCGCCAGGCAGATGGGCAATGAGCGATTCGTCGCCTACACGCCGTCCGCGGGGATACTCGCCGACCGCAGGCTGAACGCATCGCTGTCGCGCGATCTGGTCGCCGCGCTGAACGATCGCCGGATCAGGCTGGTCTTCCAGCCGGTCGTCGATATCGCGACACGGCAGCCGCTGTTCTACGAGGCTCTCGCCCGCGTCGAGCGCCCGGACGGAACGATCGTCGCGCCGAAAAGCTTCATCGCTCTGGCGGAGCGGATCGGACTGGTCAGCATGATCGACGACCGGGTTCTCGAACTGGCGCTCGATACGCTATCGCGCGAGCCCGACATCGTCCTCTCCATCAACGTCTCCGCCGAGACGATTGGCAACAGCGAATGGACGGGACGTCTTTCGGACCGCCTCGCCGGTCGCCATGATCTCGCCAGACGCCTGATCATCGAGATCACCGAGACGGTTGCCGTCGACAATGTCGCAGAGGCTGCGGCATTCGTATTGATGCTGCATGAACTCGGGTGCCGCGTCGCGATCGACGATTTCGGCGCCGGCTTTTCGTCGTTCCGGAACCTGCGCATCCTCAACGTCGACTTCTTCAAGATCGACGGCTCGTTTATCGAGAATCTTCCGGTCAGCGACGACGACCGGACCTTCGTCAAGGCGCTGGCCGAACTGGCACGCAGCTTCAAGGTCCCGGTGGTCGCGGAATGGGTGCAGGACGAAGAGACGGCCGCCCTTCTCGCCGGCTGGGGCATCGACTGTATCCAGGGCGCCCTGACCGGCGCGGTAACTGATCAGCCAGGAAATCCAGGCTGAACCGTCGCCGGCAGGATCGCCTGATCGGTCATTTCTTTTCCTTGTCGGAAAGCTTTTCCAGCCGGTCCTGCACGTCGTTGAGCTGACGACGGAGCGCCTCGATATCGGCCCGCGCCTCTTCGCCGGTGACTTGCGAGCCTGTTCCCGACGTCTCCTCGCGGCCGCCGCCGAAGGGCAGGAACATGCGCATCGCCTGCTCGAACATCTCGGTGTTGCGGCGCACCTGCTCGCCGACCACGTCGAGTGCCCCCGGACCGAAGGCGTTGGTCATCTGGGTGCGCATCTTCTCCCGGTCGCGGACGAAGGAGTCGATCGAGAAGTCGAGAAATGTCGGAACCAGATTCTGGATCGAGTCGCCGTAGAAGCCGATCAGTTGCCTCAGAAATGCGATCGGAAGCAGGTTCTGGCCCTTGTTCTCCTGCTCGAAGATGATCTGGGTCAGCACCGACCGGGTTATCTCTTCCCCGGTCTTCGCGTCGAAGACCACGAAATCCTCGCCGGCTTTCACCATCTCGGCGAGGTCCTCGAGCGTTACATAGGTCGAGGTGCCGGTATTGTAGAGACGCCGGTTGGCGTATTTCTTGATAGTTGTTGGTGCTTTTTCCGCTGTCATGTCCGACGCCACTCATACGTAGACTACAGATCCGAAACTGATCGACTTGCCGGCCCCGCGTCAGTGCGTTCGACGATGCCGCATGTCGACGATAGAAGCTTTTTCGCAGGGTCGCCAATTATTTGTGCGATGCCATATTAGGGGCAGCCGGAACCCGCCGCATTGACAGCGGCGGCGGGGGCGGGCTGTAGTCGAAATCAGATCGTCCCTCCCCGAGATGCACGGCACACAGGAGAATTCCCGGAATGGCCACAAGCGATATCGTCATCACCAGCGCGGCACGGACCGCGGTCGGAGCGTTCAACGGCTCCTTCGCCAACACGCCGGCCCATGAACTCGGTGCGACCGCGATCAAGGCAGCGCTGGAACGCTCCGGAGTCGCGGGCGACGAGGTCGACGAGGTGATCCTCGGCCAGATCCTGACCGCCGGCCAGGGCCAGAATCCCGCCCGCCAGGCTGCGATCGCCGCCGGAATCCCGGTCGAGAAGACCGCCTGGGGGCTCAACCAGCTCTGCGGCTCGGGCCTGCGGACCGTTGCCGTCGGCATGCAGCAGATCGCCACCGGCGACGCCGAGATCATCGTTGCCGGCGGCCAGGAATCGATGTCGATGGCGCCGCACTGCGCGCATCTCCGCTCGGGCGTGAAGATGGGCGACTTCTCGATGATCGACACGATGATCAAGGACGGCCTGTGGGACGCCTTCAACGGCTATCACATGGGAAACACCGCCGAGAACGTCGCCCGCGAGTTCCAGATCACCCGTGACGAGCAGGACCAGTTCGCGGTCAAGTCGCAGAACAAGGCCGAGGCCGCCCACGAGGCCGGCAAGTTCAAGAGCGAAATCGTCCCCTTCACGATCTCGACCCGCAAGGGCGATATCGTCGTCGACAAGGACGAGCATTTCCGCGCCGGCACCACGATCGAGTCGGTGGCCAAGCTCCGGCCTGCCTTCGCCAAGGACGGAACGGTGACCGCCGGCAACGCCTCGGGCATCAACGACGGCGCCGCGGCGCTCGTGGTGATGAGCGCCGAGAAGGCGGCGGCGCGGGGTATCGAGCCGCTGGCGCGGATCGTCTCCTGGGCGACCGCCGGCGTCGATCCCTCGGTGATGGGCACCGGACCGATTCCCTCCTCGAGGAAAGCACTGGAGAAAGCCGGCTGGAAGGTCGAGGATCTCGACCTGATCGAGGCGAATGAGGCCTTCGCGGCCCAGGCCTGCGCGGTCAACAAGGATCTCGGCTGGGATCCCGATATCGTCAACGTCAACGGCGGAGCGATCGCGCTCGGCCATCCGATCGGCGCCTCCGGCGCCCGTATTCTGGTGACGCTCCTCCACGGAATGCAAACCCGCAACGCGAAGCGTGGCCTGGCGACGCTCTGCATCGGCGGCGGCATGGGCATCGCCATGTGCGTGGAGCGTTAGGAGCAGGCCGCGGCGACACGACAATGACAAGAAGACAACAACCAGGACGGGGAGGAACACCATGGCCGTTGCCATCGTCACGGGGGGAACGCGCGGAATAGGCGCTGCGATTTCGAAGGCTCTCACAGCCGGCGGCGCCACCGTCGCCGCCACCTATCACGGCAATGACGAGGCCGCAGCGGCCTTCAAGGCCGAAACCGGGGTCGCTGTCTTCAAATGGGATGTCGCCGATCCGGAGGCGTCCGCCGAGGGTGTCGCCCGGGTCGAGACCGATCTCGGTCCGACGGAGATCCTGGTCAACAATGCCGGCATCACCCGCGACGGCATGTTCCACAAGATGACCTTCGAGCAGTGGTCGGCCGTGCTGCGCACCAATCTCGATTCGATGTTCGCGATGACCCGGCCGGTGATCGGCGGCATGCGGGATCGCGGCAGCGGGCGCATCGTCAACATCGCCTCGATCAACGGCCAGAAGGGTCAGATGGGGCAGGTCAATTATTCCGCGGCGAAAGCCGGCGTCATCGGCTTCACCAAGGCGCTCGCCCTGGAGAATGCCCGCAAGGGCATCACGGTCAACTGCATCTGCCCCGGCTATATCGAGACCGAAATGGTGGCCGCGATCCCGGAGAAGGCCCTCGAAGGGATCATCGCCCAGATTCCGGTCGGCCGGCTTGGCAAGGCCGAGGAAATCGGGGCGCTGGTCGCCTATCTGGTCTCGGAACCGGCGGCTTTCATGACCGGCGCCGTCCTGACCATCAATGGCGCGCAATATCTGGCCAATGGCTGAGGGCGAAGGCGGCTGCCCGGCCGGGCCGAGATCGCTTCCGGAAACCGCTTGAAACAGCGGCTCCATCCCTGTTTTAAGCTGCCCTCTGAATGACTCTTCGTCCAACGGGTAGCCGGTGACGATGGACTCAACCGACCGTCAGCGTCAGCTCGACGAACACCGTGCCCGCGCGACCGCCTTCGAAAAGGCGGGAGACTGGGTCGGCGCGGTCGGCGAGCGGGAGGCGGCGTATCGGATCGTGGCCGGCCAGGGCAATCGGATGCGACTGGTCGACGCTCTGCACCAAGCCGGCGAAACCGAACGGAGCTACCGTCTTCTCCTCGAAGCGCTGAAGGCTGGCCCGGTCGGTGGGCGACCGATCCGGCGAGGCTTCCACCAGGCGGTCGAACTCGGCGACCGCGAATCATTGCCGATGTTCGCCGAAATGCTGAAGGCGCTGCTTGCCGCCCCGGACGAGCAGAAGCCGAAGAAACCCAGGATGTCGATCTGGCATGCCCTGGTGTGGCTTGGCGAGATCGACACTGCGCTCGCCCACATGGATGCCCCTGCGTCCGGAGGCGCGACGGGAGCCTCTATCGGCCGGCGCGCGGTCGTCGTCGACCCGGCTTTCGCGCCCGACACCGGCCACGGGCACAACTTCAACAACAACCTCTTCTACCTGCGCCTGTTTGCCTCGCTCGGCCTGCCGGCCGTCTTCTACGGCGCCCATGACGCGGGATTGCCGCCGGACGAACTCGGCTTCGATTTCCGTCCGGCGATCACGACACGCATGTATACGGGCCAGATCCCCTTCGACGACCTGCAATGGCACCGCAACGTCAACCGCTATTTCGAGGCCGAACTCGACCGCCAGATTCCGGCCGGCGACAGGCTCTTCGTCTTTCACACCATGCGGAACACCACCATCCTCGGCCTGGCGCGCTGGATGGCGCAGAACCATGCCGACGACGGCGCCGCCCTGGTGATCGGCATCGTCGATTCGAACCTCGGCGCGCATCCCACCCGCACCGAAATCATCCGCGACCTCTATCAGGACGCCTTCGCCGCGTTGAAGCAGTTGAAGACCGCCGAACTTCTCGTCTATTGCGAGACCCGGAGCCAGATCGACACCCTCAACACGCTCGGCGGCGACGCCTTCGACATCCGGCTCTATCCCTATGTCGCCTCGGCGCTTGCGCTCGATCACGCCAGACCGCGCGGCCCGCGGCCCGACGATGCCGGCTCCCCGCTGCGGCTCGGCTATCTCGGCGGCACCCGGCTTGAGCGCGGCGCCGACCTGATCCCCGCGCTCATTCGCCGGACACGCCAGATCTTCGGCGACAGGATCGCCTGGACCGCGCAATTCGATCCCGACGGCCTCGACCCGCTGTCACAGGATGCGCTCGGCGCCGACCTCGGCTTCATCCGGGATGATCCCGCCGTTGAACTGACCCATGGCAAGGTCTCGACCGAGGCATATTTCGCCATGCTCGACCGCATGGATATCGTCGTCCTGCCGTATCGCGAACGCTATGAGGTTTCGGGCTCCGGCGTCTTCGTCGAGGCGTTGACGCTGGGCAAGGTTCTGGTCCTGCCGGAGCGCGGCTGGATGGCCGACTTCGCCCGGCGATATGGCTCGGAACCGGTGACCTTCGGCGCCGCTACGCCCGACGCGGTTCTCGCCGCCGTCCAGGAAGCCGTCGATCGCTATCCGGAACTGGGCGGCGGGGCTTTCCGGGCCGCCGAGACCTGGAATGCCGAGGAGGGCAGCGCCGCGCAGATCGAGGCCTGGCTCGGCAACCGCATCGCCGCCGGCCGCCGCTGAGCCTGTCGCCAGCCCTCGCGGGCTCAGCTCTTCTGGCGAGCCTTGCTATAGGAGGCGATGATCCGCTGAATCTCGTCGCCGATATCGTCGCTGTCCCCGCCATCGCTCGGTTCCGCGTCGGGCGGTGGTTCGGCTGCCACCTCCGGCGGCTCCGGTTCCGGCTCCGACTCGGGGTCCAGTTCGATCGCCTCGTCGTCTGCGATGTCGAGCGGCTCCGGTGTCTCGCCGGAGGTCTTCTGCCCCTTGGCCGGAGCGCCGCCGTCCTCGACGAGGACGTCGACGGCCTGGGCAATCGCCGCCAGGATCGAATTTTCCAGCGCATCGTCACCGCCAGCCTCCCCCTTCGGGGCCTTTGCCGGCTTGTCGGCGGATGGCCGCGGCGTCTGCTCGCTCCGTCCCGTCGCCGGCTTCGGGCGTTGCGACGACCGATCCGGCAATTCGCTGTCGGTCTTTTCGCCCGCCTTCGCCGATCGGAGTGCGGCCAGCTTGCTCTGCGTCCGCGAGGCGCTTCCGGCCCTCAGTTCGGCGAGACGGCGCAGATGCGACGACCCGGTGGCCGGGGCCGGCGGCTTCGTCTCCGGAGCCTCGATGGGCTCCGGCGCAGCGACTTCGCCGGCCGGCGCCTCGTCAACCTCGTCCGTTTCGTCCTTCTGCGAGTCGGGCCTTGCGGAAGCCGGCCGCGTCGGGCGCCGGCGCAAGACCGATTTTCTTTCCGGCGGCTTGTCCTGGCTCCTGGCCGGCGGCGGCGTGGCGGCGGGCCGGGGTGGAGGCGCCGCCGAACGTCCGATGATCCACGACGGCAGGAGCGCCGCCTCGTCCTCGGTGACGTCGACGCCAGCGCTTCCGGCAAGGTAGAGGACCTGCTCCCGGAAGACCTCGGCCAGCTTCTCCGGCGTGTCGGTCGTCGAGAAGACATGCCCCTTCAATGCCAAGCCCTTGACCACGAAGAGCACCTGCCGGCGATTGACGTTGCGCCCGGCCTCGGTGAGCTTTTCGGTCACCCGCTCCGCCGTCTCCTGGAAGTGGTAACCCCGCTCGCCGACGTCCTGGGCGAGAAAGCGGAACAGATCGGCGAAAGTGCGCGGCGAGAACATCGGCACGTTGGTCGCCGCGTGAATCTTGCGCGCCAGCGCCTCCAGCCCGCTGCGATCGCCCGTCGGCGCCGCCGCCGTTTCCAGTTCCGGCTCGGCTTCGGGTTCGGGCGGCGCATCTTCGCTCACGAGCAGATCGATGAAGGCCTCCTCCTCGATCATCCCGTCGGCGATCGCCTTGTAGCTCGCCGCCGTCACCTCGTTGGCGTAGATCACGGTCGAGCGGTTGTGGGCTCTCAGCCGCAGCAGCATCGGCGTGAGATCCGCGTCGGCGGACAGAAGAATGAATTCTTCATAGCCAGCCGGATGATTGAGGGCTTCGATCGTGTCGAGAACGATGTGAACGGCCGCGGAATTGCGCTCCCATCCTTCCAGCGGCGGACAGTCGACCACCTCGAAGCCGCTGGCGATGACCGCTGCGCGATTCTTGCCAAGCAGCTGCGGATCGGCATACCAGCGGCGGATAAGACTGCGCCGCCGCGTACCGTCTTCCGCCGCGGGCGTCACAAGCTTCCCATTCTCGATCGCAGAAACCAGCACCGAGGATCGCTGAGCCAGAAGCTCGACGATATCCTCATTGGCGGCTTTGAGGCTGCGATGGAAACTGTCGTAGTCTACGAACAGTGCGCTCTTGATCGTATTCGCCATCGTTCTCCTCGAGCGTGTTCCCGCGCTCGGGTAGGTGTGATTCTAGCCCCTCAGCCCTATTATGCTTAGCTTTTTAGCCCTCGTCTGTCTCGCCTGTTTTGATCGATTTCCAGTCTTTCCCGGTTTTCGCTTCGCAGCGGCTCTGAACACCGCGAACAAGGCGCATCATGGCCCCTAGCAGACAATTTGCCACACTGATCGGCTTCACCGCGGTTCTGATGTGGTCGCTTCTGGCGGTTTTCACTGCCGCCTCCGGCACCATACCGCCATTCCAGTTGATCGCCATGGCCTTTGCCATCAGCGGAACGCTTGGCCTCGTCTGGATCGCGGCGACCGGCCGGGTGCGCGACCTGAAGATGCCGATCCGCGCCTGGTTGCTCGGCATCGGCGGACTTTTCGGCTTCCATTTCTTCTATTTTACGGCCCTGCGCGCCGCGCCACCGGTCGAGGCGAGCCTGATCACCTACCTCTGGCCATTGCTCATCGTCGTCTTTTCGGCGCTCCTGCCGGGCGAAAGGCTGCGCTGGTATCATCTGGCCGGCGCTGTTCTCGGCCTCGCCGGCACTTTCGTCATCGTGTCCGGCGGGCACGGCCTGTCGATCGATCCGCGCTTCGTCGGTGGTTATGCCGCGGCTTTCGCCGCCGCGCTGGCCTGGTCGGCCTATTCGGTTCTGTCGCGGCGGTTCGCCGGGGTCGGGACCGGCGCTGTTGCCGGTTTCTGCCTGGCGACGGCGGGCCTCAGCGCGATCGCCCATCAGATGCTGGAGGAGACCGTCTGGCCATCGGCAAGCGGCGAATGGCTGGCGGTCGCCGGCCTTGGTCTGATGCCGGTCGGCGCCGCCTTCTACGTCTGGGACTTTGGCGTCAAGCATGGCGACATCCAGCTGCTCGGCGCCAGCGCCTATGCGGCGCCGCTGCTGTCGACGATCGTCCTGATCCTCGCCGGCTTCGCCCTGCCGAGCTGGTCGATCGCCATCGCCGCCGCCCTGATCGCGGGCGGCGCGGCGCTTGCCTCGAGGAATGCGTTCAGGCGCGGCTGATCCCGCTCCGCCCGGCCTAGAAGTTGTCCTTGCGCTTGCGGACCTCGGCGAAGACCGCCGCCTGCGACAGCGTCCTCCAGCCCGAGCCGCTTGCGGATCGCCGGCGAGTCGACGCGCAGGAACGGGTTGGTCGCCTTCTCGGCCGCGATCGTCGTCGGCAGCGTCGGCTTGCCGTCGGCGCGCAGTCGATCGATCTCCTCGGCGCGCGCCACCAGATCGGCGTTCTCGGGCTCGATGGTCAGCGCGAATTTGGCGTTGGCCTGAGTGTATTCGTGGCCGCAATAGATGGTCGTATCGTCGGGAAGCGCGGCCAGCCTGGAGAGCGAGTCCCACATCATCTCCGGCGTCCCCTCGAAGACCCTGCCGCAGCCGAGGGCGAAGAGGGTATCGGCGACGAAGGCGACCCCGGCAGCCGGAAAATAATAGGAAATGTGATCGAGGGTGTGCCCGGGCGTCGCGATGACCTGCACGTCAAAACTGCCGAAGGTGAAGGTGTCGCCGTCCTTGACGGTCTTGTCGACGCCCGGGATCTTGCCGGCCGGTCCGGTGATCGAGCAGTCGTAGGCGGTCTTCAGCGTCAGGTTGGCCTCGACATGGTCCTCGTGGTGGTGGGTCACGAGAATCTCGTCGAGATTCCACCCCAGGGCGGCGAGCCGGTCGACGATCGGCTGGAATTCGGGCGCGTCGATCGAAGCGGTGACATTGGCCTCGGTATCGTGGATCAGAACGCCGAAATTATCCGAGCGACAGGGAAACTGCTCGATCTTCAGGACCATGGTTGCGGGCACTCCGGTGTGATGGCGGTTGATGCACCTGACTAACATCTGCCGATCGCGGGGACTACCCGCCGCGCCATCGACACCACATCTTCGCAAAGGATGTCCTAGGATAGCGGCATGTATCTCGACGTCGTCGACCTCAGAGCCTTCTATGCCGAACGGCTTGGCCAGATCGCCGCCCGGCTGATCGGCGCGCGGCTCAAGAAGCACTGGCCGTCGCTGGCCGGCGAGCAACTGCTCGGCATCGGCTATGCGACGCCCTATCTCGCCGGTCTCGCCGATGGCGCTTCCCGCACCATCGCCTTCATGCCGGCGGTCGCAGGGGGTGGTGAACTGGCCGTCGGAGGGACCGAACGCCGCCGCCCTCGTCGCCCCGGACGCGCTGCCGCTGCCGGATGCCGCGATCGACCGCGTGCTGGTCGTCCACAGTCTCGAAGTGGCGGACAATCCGCGCGAGCAGCTCCGCGAAATCTGGCGGATTCTGGCGCCGGGCGGCCGGGTCATCCTCGTCGTCCCCAACCGCCGCGGCATCTGGGCGTGGGCGGAGAAGACCCCCTTCGGCTACGGCCGGCCCTTCACCCGCGGCCAGCTGACGTCACTGCTCCGCGAATCGATGTTCTCGCCGCTCGACTGGTCGGAGGCGCTCGCCGCACCGCCGATCGCACGGCGGCCGTGGCTGCGCAGCGGCGCCAACTGGGAACGAATCGGGGTCTCGCTGTGGCCGGCCTTCGCCGGTGTCGTCATCGTCGAGGCGACCAAGCAGCTCTATCGCGCCATACCCGCCAACAGCGGCAGGTTGAAGCCCGCCTTCCGGCCGGCGCTGGTCTCGCCCCCGACGGCCTCGGCGACGCGGGACGTCGCCGAAAACTAGATCAAATCAAGAGGCGCGGAGGGCCGTAGGCCCGACAGGGAAGGTATAAAAAGAGGCGAGGAGCGGCTGAGCCGACCGGGACTGCCCAAAGAGGCGAGGAGGACCGGAGGTCCGACCGGGACGAAATAAAAGAGAGGCGCGACTCTCCTACTCGTCTTCGACGACGCCGACGAAGGGCAGTTCGCGGAACGCGTGGGCGACGTCCATGCCGTAGCCGACGACGAAGAGGTCCGGACAACTGAAGCCGACATGGTCCGCCTTCAGCGGCTGGGCGAGCTTGCCGGGCTTTTCGAGAAGGACGGCGATCCCGACCCGGTGGGCCTTGCGCGACAGCATCAGGCCCTTGGCAAAGGCGAGGGTGCGGCCGGATTCGAGGATGTCGTCGATCAGCAGGACATCGCGGCCGGAGACATCGGTCTCGATGTCGCGCAACACGGCGACCTCACCGGTGGATTCGGTGCCGGAGCGATAGCTGGAGAGGGTCAGGAACTCGACCTCCGGTGACAGGCCGGCCGTATGCAGGGCCCGAATCAGGTCGGCGGCGAAGATGAAACTGCCCTTGAGGATCGAGACGACCAGCAGGTCGACGTAACCCGCCGTAGCGATCTCGTTCGCAAGTTCGATGTTGCGCGCGGCGATTGTCGGCGCGTCGTAGAGAACCCGAAGGTCGCGACCGCGAACCCTTTGCATCAGCGCTCGCCGGCCGTGTCGCCGCGCGCGGCAAGGCTGAGGGCGATCTGGCTCGCACCGGGCCTGGGACTGGCCATTGCCGAGCGGAAGCCGACCGTTTCGCCGGCGCGCACGCGCTGCACTGTTGGTTCCATCAACCAGCTATAAACCTCGGACCCGTCTTCCTTCAAGGCGATGCGGATGGCCGGGACGTCGAGGTCGACGTCGCTGCGGTTGACGATATTGCCCTCGACGAGGATCGCCTCGGTGCCGCGAAGTGTCACCGTCTTGCTCGATACGGCCTCCAGCGCGACACTGGCCTGCTCGGACACGAAACCGGCGAGGCGAGGAAGCGCGGAGACGGCCGGCGTCAGCAGGACGACCGCGATCAGCATCAGGATGAGGGCGGTCGCCCCGGCGAAGAAGCCGTAGCGGCCGGCGCGGGACGATGATTTGCCGAATCCGGCCCCGACGGCGCCCTGGCCGTGGAAACCGGATTCGAAACGAATGGGAGGAACGAACTCGCCCTCGATGATCAACGGTTCGCGACGGGTCACCGGCCGGCGGTCCCGGCGGCCGAAGTCGTTGGCGGTCTTGGAAAAATGGCGGGCTAGCCAGGTTGTCTGGCAGGCTGGACAGCGCTCCAGCCGCCCGGCTTCACCGACTTCGCTGGATGAAAGCAGGCTCGGCGTCTTGCATTTCGGACAACGTAACGTCATGGCTCGCACATCCCCAATCCGGACCCATGGCGCGAGCATACGCGGAGAAAGTTAACGCCTTGGAAACCATGATCGAAGAAAGCCGGGGCGGGTTTGGCGGGCTTTGCGCCGCCGAGATGCCTTGTTCGGGTGGCTTGATCGTTAACAAAGGCTTAATCGGGAAATTGCAAGAGTGACGCCCAGGAAGACAGGCGAGGCAAGGCTGGCGAACAGGTGATCCGCTTCGAGAATGTTGGCCTCCGATACGGTATGGGGCCGGAAATCCTTCGCGATCTGTCCTTCCAGATCGCTCCACGATCCTTCCAGTTCCTGACCGGCCCGTCCGGGGCGGGGAAGACGACGTTGATTCGACTCATTTTCCTGTCGTTAAAGCCGACGCGCGGGCTGATCACGGTCTTCAACCGCGATGCCGCGTCGCTGACCAAGACCGAACTGCCGGCGCTGCGCCGCCGAATCGGCGTCGTCTTTCAGGATTTCCGCTTGCTCGATCATCTCACCACCTTCGAGAATGTCGCCCTGCCGCTCCGCGTCCTCGGCAACGAGGAATCGAGCTACCGGGCCGACGTCGTCGAGCTTCTTCGCTGGGTCGGCCTCGGCGACCGGATGCACGCTTTCCCGCCGGTGATGTCGGGTGGCGAGAAGCAGCGCGCGGCGCTGGCCCGGGCGCTGATCGGCAAGCCCGAGATCCTGCTCGCGGACGAACCGACCGGCAACGTCGATCCGCCGCTCGCCCGGCGTCTGATGCGCCTGTTCGTCGAGTTGAACCGGCTCGGCACTTCCGTGGTCATCGCAACCCATGACATCAACCTGATGAACCAGTTCAATGCCCGGCGTCTCGTCATCGAGGAAGGGCGGCTCACTGTCTACGACTGAGGCCGACCACTCGCACAAGCTCCAGCTTGCGGCATTTCGCCGGCAGTCCCGCCTGGCGATGCGCAAGCAGAGCCAGCTCGTGCCGGAGAACACCGTCTCGGGCAACGCGCTGACCATCGTCGTGGCGATCATGTGCTTCCTCGCCTGCCTGACCCTCGGCGCGGTGACCCTCGTCCGCGACGCCTCGAGCGACTGGCAGTCGGATCTGCTGCGGGAAATCACCATCCAGGTCCGGCCGATCGACGGTGTCGATACCGCCGCCGAGGCGGCCAAGGCGGCGACCGTGGCGCGGCTGTTTCGCGGTGTCGCCAGCGCCGAGGTCATTTCGGAAGCCGAGAGCAACGCCCTCCTCGAGCCCTGGCTCGGAACCGGCCTCGATCTCGGCGATCTGCCGATCCCGAGGCTGATCGTCGTGCGTCTCTCCGACCCGGCGGCCGTCGATCTCGAGGCCCTGGCCAGCCGGCTGGCCGCCCAGGTCCGCGGCGCGATCCTCGACGATCATCGCGGCTGGACCGCGCGTTTGCAGACGATGGCGCGGGTGACCGTTCTGGTCGGCGTGGCGATCCTGTCGCTGGTCTTCATCGCCACCGTCCTCAGCGTCGTCTTCGCGACGCGCGGCGCCATGGCCGGCAATCGCGACGTCGTTTCGGTTCTTCATTTCGTTGGCGCCGAGGATGGCTTCATTGCCCGCGAGTATCAGCGCCATTTCCTGCTGCTCGGCCTGAAGGGCGGGCTGATGGGCGCCGCCGCCGCCGCTTTCCTCTTCGCCTTCGCGAGCTTCGTCCTTGCCCCGTCGATGAGCACCGCCGGTGCCGATCAGGCATCGGCCCTTTTCGGGAGTTTCGCCGTCGGTCCGGTCGGCTATCTCGGCGCGCTTGCCATCGCCTTCATGATCGCCGTAATGACGGCGGTGACCTCGCGGCTCACCGTCTATCGCTATCTTGCCGAATCCGAGTGATGCTGCGGCAATGAGATATGTCCGGTATATGAAATTCTTTGATATGATCGTTGTGGCATCGCGCGCCGAATGAGCACGATCGCAGAGGAAGAGTTCGCGCCGCCACGAGGCGGCGGAAGGACGGGCAATGGCCACGCGAAAGCGCAAACCGCTTTGGTTCGCGGCAACCGCCGTCGGCGGGGCGCTTGCTGTCGGACTGGCGATTGGCTTCGTGGCGTTCGCCCACACGGTCATGGTTGCCGCGCCGCCGGCGGATCCGCACGCCGAAGGCATCGTCGTGCTGACCGGCGGCACTGCGCGAATCGATGGTGCCCTCACCCTGCTTGCCGAAGGTCGCGCCAAGCGGCTGTTGATCTCGGGAGTCAATCCGGTCGTCACCCGCAAAACCCTCGCCGAAACCGTGGAGAGCAATCTTCGTCCGGTTCTCGATTGCTGCGTCGATCTCGACCACGCCCGCGACACCATCGAAAATGCCAGCGAAACCGAGCGCTGGGTCGAGAAGCGGGGTTTCAAGTCGCTGATCGTCGTCACCAGCGACTATCACATGCCGCGCACCATGGCCGAACTCGGCGGCGCCATGCCCGACGTCGTGCTGATTTCCTTTCCCGTCACCAATCCCGAGCTGCGTCTCGCCGACTGGTGGCGCGATGCGACGACCTTCGGCCTGCTTGCCCGTGAATACGGCAAGTTTCTCGTCGCCGAAGCGCGGCAGCTTCTGCCGATCACCCGCCCGGCCCGCGCCGCCGGCCGTTGACCGCCGACAGGATCCCGCAGTTGGCGACCATCCTTCGATCGCTTCTCTTCAATATCGCCTTCTACCTCGTGACCACTGTCATGCTCGTGGCGGGCGCGGTGCCTTTCCTGCTCTTCCCGCAACGGGTCGCCGTCGGCTACGCCCGGCTGTGGGCACGGACATGCATCCTCCTCGCCCGCGTCCTGGCCGGCATCCGCCTCGACATCCGCGGGCGTGAGAACATTCCGGCCGGCGCTTCCATCGTCGCCGCGAAACACCAGTCGGCCTTCGAGACCTTCGCCCTGATCGCGCCGCTCGCCTTTCCGACCTTCGTCATCAAGCGGGAACTCAGGCGGATTCCGCTTTTCGGCCTCTACACCGCGACGTCCGGCATGATCCATGTCGAGCGCGGCGGCGGATCGGCGGCCCTGCGTTCGCTGGTCGAGCGCGCGCGCGAGGAGATCGCCAAGCAGCGCGAGATCATCATCTTCCCGGAGGGTACCCGCCGGCCTCCCGGCGCCGAGCCGGATTACCATCCCGGGTGTCTCCCTCATGTACAAGTCGCTCGACGTGCCCGTCGTCCCGGTTGCGCTCAACAGCGGTCTCTTCTGGCCGCGCCGGAAGTTCCTCCGTTACCCCGGAACCATCGTCATCGAGTTCCTGCCGCCGATCGAGCCCGGGCTCAACCTCAAGGCCTTCGGAAAACGGCTGGAGGAAACGATCGAATCGGCCTCCGACCGCCTCATCGCCGAAGCCGCGGCAAGCGCCCCATCCGCCGCCGCTATCCGACGAAGCGCGCGCGCGCATCGCCGCGCTCGAACACGCCTGACCCGGCTCGTGGCCGGCGTCGCGCAGCCTGGCCGGCGCGGCCATCGTCCCGCCGGAATCCTCGTCTCTTTCGTCGTCCGGGTCAGGTGTCGGCGAGTGCCGCCGCGATCCGCTCCAGAACAGGGTCGGCGAGGCCAAGGGCACGCAGATGCGCGACGGTATTGACGATATAGTCCCTGTTCGACCCGGAGCGTCCGTGGCCGGCGCGGACATGGGCGAGAATCGCATCGGGCCCAAGCCGGCCGGCATATTGGCGATGGTTCGCGGTCGACCATGTAGGTCACCGCCCGCACTTCGCGGTCGTCCCTGGCGCCGGAGCCGGATCTTCCGCGTCACCTCGTGATAGACGTCGGTGACCAGCTCCCGTTCGCGCAGGTAGTCGAGCACGGCGGCGCGGTTGTCTCCGGCGACGCGATAGGCGACCCCGCGGCAAGAGCCGCCGCGGTCGAGTCCGAGCACGAGGCCGGGGCGCGCCCTCGTGCCGCGATGGACCCAGGAATAGACGCACAGCGAACGGTGGGCGCCGGCGAGGTCGGCGGTTTCGGACTCGAGATAGTCGAAGCCCGGCCGCCACATCAGCGACCCGTAGCCAAAGACCCAGAAATCGGACATGGGCAGCGAAACCGGGTTGTGGATATGGCAGGCGGAAGAGCCGGGACAGCATCCACGACGATCGACCCGAGCGGGCGTCGGCCTATCAGGTCGAATCGCACCGCGCAACAAAGCAGGCCATGATGACACGACGCGGTCTTCGTCGCGGCGCAACCATCGGCGCCATCGTCTTCGGCCTCCTTGTCCTGCTGTGGTGCGGCTACTGGTTCGCCAGCGATCGCATCGCCGTCGGTGCCATGCGCGACCTCGTCGCGTCGCTGGCCGCCGACGGCCGGGCGATCGACTGCGCCCAGGACACGACCGGCGGCTTTCCGTTCAGCCTCGACCTCGATTGCGGCCAGGCCAGCTTCCACGACACCCGGGCCGGCATGGCGGTCGGCCTGACGCGACTGACGGCGACGGCGCCGATCTACTGGCCCGGCAGCGTCACGGCCGCCCTCTCCGCGCCGATGGCCATCGACGGACCGGGTCCCGGCGTCTCCTTTAACGCCAACTGGACGCGGGCGGTGGCGGATGCCGAAGCCGGCCTGTCGGGACTCAGTCGCATCGTCTTCGAACTCAACGATCTCGCGGTTGCGGCAAAGCCGGACGCACAAAACCCGCCCTTTTCGAAACTGGTGGCCAGCCGCGCCCGAATTGCCGCCGAACCGGCCGGCGGCGACGCCTATCACTTTGCGCTTTCGGCCGACGACCTTCAGATCAGACTCAAGAAGGGTGGAAAGGGCGGCGAGCTTCCCGCCCTCGCGGTTGAAATGGACGTGACCGCGCATGACTTCGGCGGCTCGCTCGGCACGAATCCTCGCGGCGCCATCCTTGCCTGGCTGGCCAGGGGCGGAACCGTCGATGTCAAGAGGCTTCTGATCGCCCTCGGCCAGTCCTCGGCGAATGCCAGCGGCACGCTGCGACTGTCGCCGAACGGTCTCCTCTCCGGCGATCTCAACGTCCGCCTGACCGGATTGAAACAGCTGCCCAAGACGATCGGCAAGCTGCGCTCGGGTTCGGAAACCCAGGTCAAGCAGCTGATTGCCGCCGCCGGCATGTTCACCAAACCGGTCGAGGGCAACAAGGAGGCAAGCGACGCGCCGGTGACGATCCGGAACGGCGTCGTTTCCATCGGCGTCATTCCGGTCGGAACGATCCCGCCGCTGCGCTTCTGACGCGCCGCACCTTCACACCCCGGACGAGAGATAGCCGCCGTCGACCCTCAGCGTGGCGCCGCTGACGAAGCTCGCGGCATCCGAGGCGAGGTAGATCGCGGCGCCGACCAGTTCCGACAGGTCGCCCGCCCGCTTCATCGCGGCGCGCCTCTCCAGCTCGGCCTTGCGGTCTTGCGGCATGTTGCGGTTGAGATCGGTGACGAAGAAGCCCGGGGCAATGGCGTTGACCCGGACCCCGCCTTCGCCCCACTCGGCGGCAAAGCTCTGGGTGATACCGGCAACCCCCCATTTGCTGGCGCCGTAGGCGGCGGCCTGCGCCCAGCCGGTATGGGCGGAAAGCGAAGCGATGTTGATGATCGCCCCCTTCCCACGATCCAGCATGCGCCGGCCGAACGCGGTGCAGGCGAAGAAGACGCCTTTCAGGTTGGTGTCCAGAATGGCGTCGTACTCGGCCTCGCTGAGCTCCAGCGCCGGTTTGATGACGGTGGTCCCCTGGCAGTTGACGAGGATGTCGACCGGTCCGTGTTCCGCCTCGACGCGGTCGGCGAACGGCTCGAGCGCGCCGACCGTGCGCACGTCGACCGGATAGGCGATCGGCCTGTCGCCGCTCCCGCCGAGCTCCCCGGCAACCCGGTCGAGCTTCTCCTGGCTGCGCCCTGCAACCAGCACGCTTGCGCCGGCCGCCTTGTAGCCGAGGGCGATCTCACGCCCGATACCGCTCGAGCCGCCGATCACCAGCGCGGTCCTGCCGGCGAGCGCAAAGGCGCCCATGTCAAACGCCATCGCCAAGTCCTCCCTGCGCTCGTTCGGATGTCAGGCCGGTTCGTCGTCGCTCTTGCCATGCGCCCGGCCAAAGTCGGCGGCCTCGGTCTCCTGGCCGGCGGCGATGATGCCGCGACGGATCGCGCGGGTGCGGGTGAAGAGATCGTAGAGCTTGTCGCCCTCGCCGTAGCGGATCAGGCGCTGCAGCGCGGTCAGGTCCTCGGTGAAGCGGCCGAGCATCTCGAGCACCGCCTCGCGGTTGTTGAGAAAGACGTCGCGCCACATGGTCGGGTCGGAGGCGGCGATGCGGGTGAAATCGCGGAAGCCGCCGGCGGAGAACTTCATCACTTCCGACTGGGTCACCGACTCGAGGTCGGCGGCCGTGCCGACGATGTTGTAGGCGATGAGATGCGGCACGTGGCTGGTGATGGCGAGCACGAGGTCGTGGTGTTCGGCGGTCATCGCCTCGACATTGGCGCCGAGCCGCTCCCAGAACAGGGTCATCTTCTCGACCGCCGCCGGGTCGGCGTCGGGCGGTGGCGTCAGGATGCACCAGCGGTTCTCGAACAGTTCGGCGAAGCCGGCGTCCGGCCCCGAATATTCGGTTCCCGCGACCGGATGGGCCGGGACGAAATGGACGCCCGCCGGCAGGTAGGGCGCCATCTGGGCGACGACCGAGGCCTTGACCGAGCCAACGTCGGAGACGATCGCGCCCGGCTTCAGGGACGCGGCGATCGCCCGCGTCGCCTCGCCCGACGCGCCGACGGGAATGCACAGAATGACGCAATCGGCATCCTTCACCGCATCGGCCGGATCGGCATGATAGCTGTCGCCGAGGCCGAGTTCCTCGGCGCGGCGCAGCGTCTTCGGCGTCCGGCTGTGAATGGCGACATGGCCGGCCGCGCCGGACTTGCGCGCGGCGAGCGCGATCGAGGCGCCGATCAGGCCGATGCCGATCAGCGCCAGCCGCGGAAACATAGGATCGCTCATGCCGTCACGCTTTCGATTGGGCCATGAAGTCGCCAAGCGCGGCGAGTGTCGCCGCGTTGGCCTCGTCGGCGCCGATGGTCATCCTGAGCGCGTTCGGCAGGCCATAGGCTTCGAGCCGCCGCACCACGATGCCGCGTTCGACGAGGAAGGCGTCCGCGTCGATCGCCCGGCGCCCGGGCGCGTCGGGGAAGTGGATCAGCACGAAATTGGCGACGCTCGGCGTCACCGTCAGGCCAAGCGCCTCGATTTCCGTGGTCAGCTTCGGCAGCCATCTTTCGTTGTGGGCCGCGGCCCTTTCGGTATGGCCGCGATCGGCAATCGCCGCCACCCCGGCCGCGATCGCCGGGGCCGAGACGTTGAACGGCCCGCGAATGCGGTTGAGTGCGTCGATGATGTGGGCCGGACCATATCCCCAGCCGATGCGCAAGCCGGCAAGGCCGTGAATCTTCGAGAAGGTGCGGGTCATGATGACATTGTCGGCCGACCCGGCAAGCTCGATCCCGCTCTCGTAGTCGTTGCGGCGGACATATTCCGCGTAGGCCGCATCGATCACCAGGATGGTCTCGCCCGGCAGGCCGGCATGCAGGCGCCGCACCTCGTCGAAGGGCAGATAGGTTCCGGTCGGATTGTTGGGATTGGCGAGAAAGACGACCCGCGTCCGGTCGCTCACCTGCGACAGGATGGCGTCGACGTCGGCGGTCAGCTCGGTCTCGGTCGCCACCACCGGGGTCCCGCCGGCCGCCTTGATGGCGATCGGATAGACCAGGAAGCCGTGCGTCGTGTGGATCGCCTCGTCGCCCGGGCCGACATAGGCATGGGCGATCAGGTTGAGAATTTCGTCGGACCCCGCGCCGCAGATGATGCGGTCGGGGTTGAGGCCATGCGCCGCCGCGATTGCGTCGCGGAGCGCGGTCGCCGCGCCGTCGGGATAAAGCGCCAGCCCGTCCGCCATCGAACGATAGGCCTCGATCGCCGCCGGGCTCGGGCCGAGCGGCGTCTCGTTGGACGAGAGCTTGTGGAGCTTGACGCCGGGCGCCGCCTTCGAGCGGCCGGGTACGTAGGGCGCAATGTCGAGAACCCCGGCGCGCGGCGACGGGCGTCCGGACCGGGCGTCGCTCATGCGCCGTCCCCTTCGCCGGGAGCCGCGTAGAGCACCGAGGGCGGGCCGTCGAGGGCGATGCCGCGGGCGATCCCGCCGACCTCGGCGATGTCGTCGAGCGCCGTGCCCGCCCGCGCCGCGATCGCGGCGGCATCGAGATCGGCCGGCGTCGCAATCAGCGAATCCCATTGGCCGGCGCTTTTCTGCTTGGCGAGCACCTCGAGGCCGTCGCTCGTGACCAGTTCCGTGGTCGACGATGACCGCATGGATACGCACATCCGGCGGAGTCGGATCGGCAAGCGGCGGCGAAATCACCAGCGCCGGCAGGTCGGCCGGTCGCTGCGTCGCCCGGATGAAGGGCAGATGCGACATGATCCGCGGCGCCGCCGTGCCGATCAGGCCGCGCCACCATGCCCGGCCCTCGCCGACCTCGACCGAGGCCGACCAGTCCGAGATCGGTGTTCTCGCCGACCCGCGCCACCACCGAGGCCGCGTCCGGCATCGCGTCGAGATTGACCGAGAAGCCGAAATAGAAACGGGCGAGATCGCGCATCCGCTCCGGCTCGAACGACATGTCGGCGGCGATGTCGAAGGGCGCCTGCAGGCGGGTGAAGGTGGTGATGATCTCTCGCCAGATATGCTCGACCGTCGTCACCGGCAAGGCGCCCGAATGGGCGGCGACCAGCCGGCGCATCATCCAGGCCTCGCGGCCGGGGCGGAAGGCGTTGGCCGGGTTGCTGGTGCCCTTGATCCTGACCAGCGAATCCACCACGTCGCCGCGATCGATCAGCAGCCGATGGATCTCGTCGTCGATCGCGTCGATCTTCTGGCGGAGGGCCGTCAGGGCCTGCGTGTCGTTCGCCGGTTCGGACATGGGGTCGGGTTGGCCGTGGAGGTCTGGTTGCGGACGCGGTGAAGGGCGCCAATTCATAGGCAAGCCGTCGGCCAAAATCAAAGAAAACATTGACAGTTAGCGGCACCACTCCTAGCAAAATGACTCCTTGCAAGGATGATTGAACCTGCGATGACGATCGTTGGCGACACCGGGTCGGCAGACAACAGGCCGGTCGACGCGGTGGCAGTGGCACTTGATCAGGCGGACAATCCGTCCAGTCCGGTCGTTCGTTTCGGCCCGGACCGCCCGCTGCTGCTCGATTCCGGCAAGCGTCTCGACCACCTTCAGATCGCCTACCAGACCTACGGCACGCTGAACGAGGCCCGCTCCAACGCCATTCTGCTCTGCCACGCGCTGACCGGCGACCAGCATGCCTGCAACCGCCACCCGGTGACCGGCAAGCCCGGCTGGTGGTCGGAAATGGTCGGCCCCGGCAAATCGATTGACACGGATCGCTATTTCGTCATCTGCACCAATGTCCTCGGTGGCTGCATGGGTACCACCGGGCCCGCAACGACCGATCCGGAGACCGGCGAGCCCTATGGCCTTGGCCTGCCGGTCATCACCGTCGGCGACATGGTCCGCGTCCAGGCCATGCTGCTCGATCACCTCGGCATCGAGACCCTGTTCTGCGTCGCCGGCGGCTCGATGGGCGGCATGCAGGTGCTGCAATGGGCGGCGACCTATCCCGAGCGGGTCTTCGCGGCCCTGCCGATCGCGGCCGGCGCCCGCCATTCCTCGCAAAACATCGCCTTTCACGAGGTCGGCCGCCAGGCGGTCATGGCCGATCCGGAATGGCGCGGCGGACGCTACCTGCTGGAGGACACCAGCCCGCGCAAGGGCCTCGCGGTCGCCCGCATGGCCGCGCACGTCACCTACCTCTCGGAACAGGCGCTCCACCGCAAGTTCGGCCGCAACCTCCAGGATCGCGACAAGCCGACCTTCGGCTTCGACGCCGATTTCCAGATCGAATCCTACCTGCGCCACCAGGGGATGACCTTCGTCGATCGCTTCGACGCCAATTCCTATCTCTACCTGACCCGGGCGATGGACTATTTCGATCTCGCCGAAGATTATGGCGGACGGCTCGCCAACGCTTTCCGGGGCTCGAAGACCCGCTTCTGCGTCGTCTCCTTCACCTCCGACTGGCTGTTCCCGACGGTCGAGAACAAGGCGGTCGTCCGCGCCCTCAACGCCGCCGGCGCCAGCGTCAGCTTCGTCGAGATCGAGACCGATCGCGGCCACGACGCCTTCCTGCTCAACGAGCCGGAGATGTTCGACACCATTCGCGGCTTCCTGTCGTCGGCCGCCCACGCCCGCGGGATCGTTTGAGCATGAACGCACCGCAGGGACGCGTCATCGACAATGCCACCCGCGTCGATCACCTGGTCATCGCCGAGCTGGTCACCCCCGGCGTCCGGGTCCTCGATGTCGGTTGCGGCGACGGCGAGCTGCTCGCCCTGCTCGAGGCGACGCGCGGCGTCGACGGCCGCGGCATGGAGATCAGCCAGAAGGGCGTCAACGAGAGCGTCGCCCGTGGCCTGTCGGTCATTCAGGGCGATGCCGACACCGACCTCGTCGACTATCCGGACGCTGCCTTCGATTATGTCATCCTCAGCCAGACGCTGCAGGCGACCCGCCGGCCGCGCGACGTCATCGAGCAGATGCTGCGGATCGGCGACAAGGCGATCGTCTCCTTCCCCAATTTCGGCCATTGGCGGATGCGGGGCATGCTGATGGTCAACGGCCGCATGCCGGTGACCCGCAACCTGCCCCAGGCCTGGTACGAGACCCAGAACATCCATTTCTGCACGATCCGCGACTTCATCATCCTGTGCGACGAGATCGGCGCCCATATCGAAAAGGGCGTCGCACTCAACGGCAGCGGCCAGCGCATCGCGCTGAACGCACCCTGGTGGTTCTGGAACCTCTTCGGACAGCAGGCCGTGTTCCTGCTCCGCCATTGACCGCCGGTGAACGCACCGGACCCGCCCTCAGGGTCGTCGTCGCCGACATCACGACGCTCGAGGTCGACGCCATCGTCAACGCCGCCAATACCTCGCTCCTCGGTGGCGGCGGAGTCGACGGCGCCATCCACCGCGCTGCCGGGCCGGGGCTCCTCGCCGAATGCCGGACGCTCGGCGGCTGCCCGACCGGCGAGGCGCGGATCACCGGAGGCCACCGCCTGCCGGCCCGCTACGTCATCCACACCGTCGGCCCGATCTGGCGCGGCGGAGGCGAAGGCGAGGACGATCTTCTCGCCTCGTGTTATCGCAGTTCCCTAGCCCTTGCCCGCGAGCGCGCCATCGCGTCGATCGCCTTCCCGGCGATTTCGACCGGAATCTACGGCTTTCCGGCCGATCGCGCCGCCGGCATCGCCGTCCGGACAGTGCGCAACGCAACCATTCAGGCACCTGGCGCATTGACCAAAGCCATCTTTTGCTGTTTCGACGATGGTGCGGCCGCGAATTTCCGCCCGCTCCTGCAATCGGGAAGCTCCGGCCGGTGATCCATCGCTTCGCATCCCTCCTGCTCCTGATCGGCCTCGCCTTGCCCACGACCGCGTCGGCCCAGAGCGAATCGGCCGAGCAGCTGCGTCGGATCTTCGCTCCTCCGGCCCAGACCCTGAGGAACCTGTTCAGGGGCGAGCACCCGGCCGCGGCAAAGCCGGTGGCCAAGGCTCCGGCAAAGGCGGCAGCGCCCCAGGCCGAGGCAGCGGTGGAACCGGCGCCGGATGCCACCCCCGCCCCGGACGCGACGCTCACCCCGGACGACGCCGCAATCGTCGCCGAGGTGCCGGAGCCCCGGCTACGACCCGGCGAGGCGGAAGGACCCGCGGTTGCGGCCCCTGCCGTAGCCGAGGAGGCGGCGGCGCTTCCGGCCACCGTGGCGGTGGCCAAGGAAACCACGCAACTCCCGGACCCCGGGAATACCGTCACGGCGCTGGTCGGGCTGGACGATACAATCGATTTCGACCAGCGCTTCGAACCGGATGCCGCGCCGAGCCCCAACCTCGCCCCGCAGCCGGCCGATTCCGCCGCTGGCCCGCTTGCCATCGTCGAAATGCCGCTGCCGAAACCGCGATCCGCAGCGGCGGCGCTTGCCGCCGCGACCCAGCTCGCCTCCCTGCCCCGCGACGCGGGCACGGCAATTGACGGCGACGCGTCCGACTGCATGCGAAGCCTGCCGTCGCTCGGCGTCGTCTCGGTGTCAATCGATCCGATCAGCAGGGGGGCATGCGGCATCGCGACGCCGACCAAGGTCTCGGCGCTTGGCAATGGCGCCATTTCCCTGACATCCAACGCCGTCCTTTCGTGCCGGGCGGCGCAGACCCTGGCGAACTGGATGCGCGACGAAGTCCAGCCGACCGCCGAAAGAACCCTCCACGGCAGGGTCACCGGCATCCGGGTCGCGGCGTCCTATGCCTGCCGTACCCGCAACAGCGTCCCTGGCGCCAAGCTCAGCGAACACGCCCATGGCAACGCCATCGACATTTCCGCCTTCGAAGTGTCGGGGGTTGGCTGGGTTGACGTCGGCCACACGACCGGTTTCGCCGCGCGCCGCTTCCTGGCCGATGTCCGCAAGTCCGCCTGCGGACCTTTCACCACGGTGCTCGGGCCGGGGTCCGACAGCTATCACAGCACCCATTTCCACCTTGACGTGATCCGCCGCGGCAAGAACGGCAGCAGCCTCTACTGCCACTGACCGCCGCGTCGGCGCGCTCGATCCGGCCCCGCCCGATCTTGCAGGCCGGCCACCCGCTCCCCATCATATTATCTGACGTGAAACCCAGTCTTCCGGGCGCGAAAGGAGCGAAACGGATGGCCTTCCTGCGTACTGCCATGCTGCTTGCCGCGATGACGGCGATCTTCATGGGCGTCGGCTACATGGTCGGCGGAACCGGGGGTATGGCCATCGCCTTCCTGTTCGCCGCCGGCATGAATGTCTTCACCTACTGGAATGCCGACAAGCTGGTGTTGCGGATGCACAATGCCCGCGAGGTCGACGCGCGCACCGCGCCGGAATTCTACGCCATCGTCCACGATCTGGCGGCCGAGGCGAGCCTGCCGATGCCGAAGGTCTATGTCATGGACAGCCCGCAGCCGAACGCCTTCGCCACCGGCCGCAATCCCGAAAACGCGGCGGTCTGCGCGACAACCGGCCTGCTCGCCTCGCTCTCCCGCGAGGAGATCGCGGCGGTGATGGCCCACGAGCTCGGACACGTCAGGAATCGCGACACGCTGACCATGACGGTCACCGCGACCATCGCCGGCGCGATTTCGATGCTGGCGAATTTCGCCTTCTTCTTCGGCGGCGCCCGCGACAACAACAATCCCTTCGGCTTCGTCGGTGTTCTGATCGCGGCCATCGTCGCGCCGATCGCCGCGCTGCTGGTGCAGATGGCGGTCAGCCGGACCCGCGAATATTCCGCCGATCGCGCCGCCGCCGAGATCACCGGCCGCCCGGAATGGCTGGTTTCGGCGCTCGGCAAGATCGCCCGCGGGGCGAAGCAGTTGCCCAATGTCGAGGCCGAGCGTCACCCGGCGACCGCGCATCTCTTCATCATCAACCCGCTGTCCGGCGCCCGGATGGACAATCTCTTCGCCACCCATCCCTCGACCGAGAACCGCATCGCCGCCCTGCGGCAGATGGAGAGCCGGGGCGCCGCCTCCCGGCCGGCCGCCCCGGTCGCGGTGCCGCGGGTCGGCCGTACCGGACCGGCCACTGATCGCCCGCGCGGGCCCTGGGGCTAGATTTCCGGTCAGAGGAAGTCGTCGACCGACAGGTGTGACGCCGACACGCCTTTCAGCGTGACGTGATCGCCGCCCGGGAGATCGAAAACGGCGCTGCCGGAGTGATCGTGCGCGGCCGCCAGGGCGGCTTTGGCTGACCCGAAGAAATCGCCGAAATCCAGCTTGTCGTGTCCGGCATGGAAGTCGAGGACCCGGGTCTCGACCAGGCCGTGCTTGAAGATGAAGGTGTCGCATCCCTTGCCGCCCTTCAGCACGTCGCTGCCGGCGCCTCCGTCGAGCTTGTCCTTGCCGCCGACCCGCGTTCAGGTTGTCGTTGCCGTCGTCACCGAAGAGCTTGTCGCGGCCGTTGCCGCCCTTCAGCGTGTCGTTTCCGTCCTCCCCCCGGATCCGGTTCCTGCCGCCGTTGCCTTCGAGCCAGTCGCCGTCCTTCGAACCGGTGAGCTTGGCCTTTCCGATTCCGAGCAGCCGGGCATGGTGGATTCCGGCAACGATCTCGAGGCTGGCGGAGCTGTCGAGGATCGAGCCGTCGACCAGATCGACCTTGGCGTTGCCCTTGGAGGTGTCGACCTTGAAGGTGATAGCACTGCCGAATTTCGCCGTGACGAAGCCGCTGGGCGCCTTGATCTGGTAGCCGCCGGCGGACAGCGAGGCGGTGGAATGCCCGGCGACCGAGACCGCTATGCCCGACCTGCCTTCGCCGACGGAATAGAAGTCGTTGCCGTTCTTGTCGTCATACATGACCCCGGTGACGAACACGCTGGTGCCCGATTTGGCGAAGTCCTGGGTGACCATCGAGCCGTTGTAGCCTTTGAAGACTCCCGAGCCCTGGCCGATGCCGATCTCCCGGAAACTGCCGTTCAGGATGTTTTCCCGGTGGCCGGGACTGTGGAAGAGGTCGTTGTGCTCCGCGATGATGAAGCTGGTCAGGTCGACGGCGCCGGTCGTACCGCGCCAGGCGATGTTCTCTCCCCAGGCCCAGCTGCCGGTGAAGACGTAGCCGGCGTCCGCCATCCGATCGCCCGGCGATGAGCCGCCGGCGCCGGTGTGATCGAAAATATCCTTGTCGAGCATCCAGTTGCTGTGGGCGCGCGCGGCTTCGAGCAGGTCCATGTTCATCGCCAGCGGCTGCTTGGCCGACGCCTTGATCGTACCGTGCCCCAGCCCCTTGTTGAGGCCGATGCCCTGCAGGCTGGCTTCGCCGGCGGGATCGAGCCTGGCCCGATTGACGAGCTCCAGCATGAGTTGTTCGTTGGCTGTGGGCTCTACCAAAGCCGGGCTCCAAGGCTGACGGCGACGGGACGCAGCCACCATAGGCCGGCCCCTGCCAAGAGCACGCTAAGGGGATCGTGTGCATTTTATTCAACCGGGGAAGATCGGGTCGCGATCGTCGAAAGCGTCGGCGGCAAGGGCGGCTCCG
This sequence comes from uncultured Alphaproteobacteria bacterium, assembly GCA_963812275.1. Lineage (GTDB taxonomy): Bacteria > Pseudomonadota > Alphaproteobacteria > Rhizobiales > Kaistiaceae > Bauldia. The sequence continues at coordinate 33,880 of CAWEUQ010000016.1, forward strand.
CCGTCTCCGGAAGCGGCTTCGGATTTGCTTTCCGGCTCCGGGTGATCTAGGCGACGCTGGTAATGGCTCAGCCGCAAGAAACAAAATCCAGCGCCGGCCTGGCGTCACGCCGGGCCGCGACCGGTCTCCTCTCCGCCGTTCTCGACGAGCGGCAGGCGCTGGACGGGTTGATCGATCTCGCCGACACCAAGACCGCCTTCAACCGGCTCGACGATCGCGACCGCCGGCTGGCGCGCGCCATCGTCTCGACCGCCTTGCGCCGGCTGGGCGAGATCGAGGCGGCCCTCGACCGGATGCTCGACCGCCGGCCGCGCCGCGCCGGCGCGCTGATCCGCATCCTCCAGATCGCCGCGGCGCAGATCCTGTTCATGGAGGTCGCCGACCACGCCGCCGTCTCGATCGCGATGGACCAGATCGGCGAGGATCGCGACGGCCGTCACTTCAAGGGGTTGGCGAACGCGGTGCTGCGACGACTGGCCCGCGAGCGCGACACGATCCTCGCCGCCGCCGACGCCCCGCGCCTCGACACGCCGGACTGGCTGTGGACGCGCTGGATCAAGGCCTATGGCGAGGAGACGGCCCGCCGCATCGCCGAGGCCCATCTCGTCGAACCGAGCCTCGACCTCACCGTCAAGGACGATCCGCAAGCCTGGGCCGAACGGCTCGGCGGCATCGTCCTGCCGACCGGCAGCGTCCGGCTGGTGCCGACCGGCCGGATCGCCGAACTGCCGGGCTATGCCGAAGGCGCATGGTGGGTCCAGGACGCCGCGGCGGCGCTGCCGGCCCGTCTCCTCGGCGAGGTTGCGGGAAAGCGCGTCGCCGATCTCTGCGCCGCGCCCGGCGGCAAGACGGCTTCGCTCGCCCTGGCCGGCGCCAGCGTCACGGCGGTCGACATCTCCGCCGCACGCCTCGAGCGCCTCGCCGCCAACCTCGCCCGGCTCGACCTCAAGGCGGATGTCGTCACCGCGGATCTCCTCGCCTGGGAGCCGGCGGAACCCTTCGACGCCATCCTGCTCGACGCCCCCTGCACGGCGACCGGCACCATCCGCCGCCACCCGGATGCCGCCTGGCTGAAGCGGCCCGAGGACGTCAAGAGCCTTGCCACCCGACAGGCGACGATGATCGACCGCGCCGTCTCCTGGCTGAAGCCCGGCGGCACGCTGGTCTATTGCACCTGCTCGCTGGAACCCCAGGAGGGCGAGGAACAGGTCGCCGCCGCCATCGGACGCCACGGCCTCCAGGCCGCTTCCGATCGAGCCCGGCGAGATCGGCGGCATCGCGGAAGCGGTCACCGAGGCCGGCTATGTGCGGACATTGCCTTGCCATCTTCCCGACCCAAATCCGAGGCTCGCCGGGCTCGACGGCTTCTTCATTGCCCGGCTGGGGCGGCCCTGAAGGGATTTGCGTCCAATTGATTGAAATCTGCACTAGGGTAATAGTCCGCCAACCGCCGGTGATTCGGCGGGCGGGGCAAGGGGTAGCCCGGGTCTCTGGAGTGAATTGATGGCGATCGGATCGGCAGCCGGTCAGGGTCGACAGATGCGCTTCGCCCTGAGCGCTTTTTCGCGCCAGGTTGCGTTTCGCTATCACGCGAGCTTTTTCTATCGCTGGCGCTATTCCGGCGCGATCCCCGAACGGCTGCTGATCGCCCCGATCGACCTGCGGACGGCCGACCCGACCACCGCGCTCGACATCTATGCGGGACGCTTCTTCTTCTCCGGCGAAGGCGTCGACGCCGACGGTTACTCGATCTTCGAGGTCGATCCGCCGAGCGATGCCTGGACCCGCGAGCTGCACGGCTTCGGCTGGCTCCGGCATCTGCGCGCCACCGACATGGCGATCTCGCGCTCCAACGCTCGCAGCCTCGTCGACGAATGGATCGCCCAGGCCAACCGCGCCGATCCGATCGCGTGGGAACCGGGCGTCGTCGCCCGGCGCATCATCTCCTGGCTGGCGCAGACGCCGCTGACCCTCGACGGCTGCGACCTCGCCTTCTACCGCCGCTTCATGCGCTCGCTGACCCGGCAGGTCCGCTACCTCAGGCGCACCGCCTATGACGGCCCGCAGGGCCTGCCGCGCCTTCGCGCCATGATCGCGCTGGCCTCCGCCGCCCTGTCGATGGCCGATCAGGAGCGCTTCCTCAAGCAGGCGACCAAGTGGCTCGACCAGGAACTCGTCCGCCAGGTCCTGCCGGACGGCGGCCACGCCAGCCGCAACCCGGTCGCGATCCTCGAGGTTCTGCTCGACCTCTTGCCGCTGCGGCAGGCCTTCACCGCGCGCGGCCAGCAGCCCTCGCGCATCCTCCTGTCGGCGATCGACCGGATGATGCCGATGCTCCGCTATTTCCGCCAGGGCGATGGCGGCTTCGCCCGCTTCAACGGCGCCGGCGACACCCCCGCCGACCAGCTCGCCACCGTGCTCGCCTATGACGACGTCCGCGGCGCGCCGCTGACCAGCGCGCCCCACAGCGGCTATCAGCGGATCGAGGCCGGCACCACCATCCTCATCGCCGACGCCGGACGGCCGCCGCCGAGCGATTTCTCGACCGAGGCCCATGCCGGCTGCCTCTCCTTCGAGATGAGCTCCGGCCGCCAGCGCCTGATCATCAACTGCGGCATACCCTTCTCCGGATCCGGGCCTCCGCCGGCTCGCCCGCACCACCGCCGCGCATTCCACCGTCACCCTCAACGACACCTCGCAGTGCCGCTTCCTCACCCGCTCATGGATCGGCGACTGGCTTGGCGAGGCGATCATCTCCGGGCCGACGCGGGTGAAGTCGGAGCGCGGTTTCGAGGGCGGTTCGACTGTCCTGTCCATGGGTCACAACGGCTATGTCAGCCGCTATGCCATCGTCCATGAGCGGCGGCTGGCGCTATCGGACGCCGGCGACGTGCTGGAAGGCTCCGATTCCTTCATGACCCCGTCGGGCAACCCCCTGACCCGCTCCGGCAAGGACGGGTTCGCCATCCGCTTCCATATCCATCCCGGTGTCAGCGTCACCCAGAAAGGCCGCGGTGTCACCCTCGAGATGACCGACGGCGAGACGTGGGAATTCACCACCGACGGACCGTCGGTCGAGATCGAGGAATCGATCCTGATGTCAAACACCCGCGGCAACCGCAAGACGTCGCAGATCGTCATCCACGGCCGCGCCCAGCACAATCCGGTGGTCGGCTGGCATATGCAGCGGACCACGGTCGGCGGTCGCCGCCGCGCCCTACCCGCGCCGAACCGCGCCGAGGCGCCGGCCCGGTCCTAGAGGTGGAATCCGGCGATTCGGCCAGAGTCACCCCTGGATCCGGTCGACCGGATAGGGTCCCTCCTCGAAAATCCTGTCGTGGTAGCCCTTGGCCCCGATTGCCCGCGCCATCGGGCTGCGGAAGTCCCGGCCGGCGGCAAGACAATCGAGAACGTGGCGAAAATCGTATTGCGGGCGCCAGCCGAGGTCTTCCATCGCCCGCTCCGCGACATAGACGCGATCGATCCCCGCAAACATCCGCCAGCCCCGCGCCGCATAGAGACCTGCGGCTTCGGGAAAGATCCGCCGCATCACCTCAGGCGCATCGTTCCGCAACTGGGCCAGATCGGTGCGGGCGAAAGGCGTCGGCGCCGAGATGATGTAGCGGCCGAAGCCGTGGTCTTTCGCCCGTTCGATCGCGAGCAGATGGGCGTCGACCACATCCGCGATATCGACGCGGCGATAGAGCAGTTCGTTCGCCTGGACGTTGGCGGTCTCGTACTGTCCCCGGATCGCGGCGTCGTCGTCGGCTTCGGGAAAGAAGCGCGAGGTCCGCAGCACGACCATCGGCAACCTTTGCTGCCGCGCAAAGAGCTCGCACAGGCTCTCGGCCGCGACCTTGGTGACGCCATAGATGTTCCTGGGGATCGGCTGGACATCCTCGGTGACCCACGCCGCGGGTTGATCGATGGCGGGCCTCAGCGCCGCGCCGAAGGCGCTGGTGGTGCTGGTGAAGATGAAGCACTCGACCCCGGCCGCCACCGCCTCCTCGAGCAGCACCAGCGTCCCGGTGACGTTGGTGTCGATGAAATCCTGATGGCTGTGGGTCGCGACATGGGGCTTGTGCAGCGTCGCGCTGTGGATGACGGCGCGCATGCCCCGCATCGATGATCGCACGCAATCCCGGTCGGCGATCGATCCGACCCGATCGGTCAACGGCGACGGCTTGATGTCGATCCCGCGCGCCGGGCGCCCGGCTTCGCGGAGGCTGCGCAACAAGGCCTCGCCGAGATGGCCGGCGCTGCCGGTCACAAGAATGGTCATCCGTCCCTCGTCCTGAACGCCGGCAGACTAGCAAGCCTCCCAATTCGCGAAAACCGATCGCCGCGAGCCGCCGCTATCGGGAAGAGCGCGGGAACTTTTCGCCGGCTCGTGGTTATCGCTTCAACTTTACCCGGATGGAGAAAGATTATGTTGAAGGCAGGCATCATGTGGCTTCTCGGCGTTCCGATCGTCGTGATCATCGCTCTCTTCGCGTTCGGCATCGTCTAGAGTCCATTCGAACCAATTCGCACCGGCCGCGCGAGGACCTCCACCGAGGGGACCGCGCGGCCGGATTGCGTTTCGTGCCGGGCGCGGTGTTGCGCCATTGTCGGGCATCTGTTCCTATCCGCTGGAAAATTCGGAAAACGGCGGGGACGGACCATGCGATTGATCGGCATCACGACGGCCGCCGTCATCCTGCAGGCCGCGTTGGCCGGCGCGGCGATGGCCGAGGATGGCTTCGTCTGGAGCTACGATCGCGCCCTCGATCCCGATCCCTTCCAGACCCGCCTCTCGCTCGTCTACGCAATCCCCGAGACCGACGCAGTCCAGTTCATAGCGACCTGCCGGATCGGCGCAGGCGGCACCTACGCCACGATCGATATCGGCGCGGATATCGGCAATCTGGCGGAAGGCGCGCCGGTCGACGTCCGGATTCTGGGGAGCAACTACCGCGATGTCATCACCGGTGACGTCATCGGCGTTGGCGCCGAGGTCGGGTTGACCGGCGTCCGCCTCGCGGTCGAGCTCGATGATCCGATCTGGCAGGCCATGCAGACCTCGCTGGAACTTGCCTACACTGCCGGGGAGCGCACCGATCACCGCCTCGGCCTGAACGGCGCCGCCGATCCGGTGGCGCGCTTCGTCGCCGATTGTCGCGACATGCCCGCACCCGGCGATGTCGCGGCGCCGCCGCAGCCCACGCCGGCCCGGCCACCGTCGTCCACCGCCCAGCTCTTCGCCGGCTGCAGCCAGCTCGGGTCGATGCGCACGACCGATACCGGTCCCGATGCCTCGGTGACCTTCGTCAACCGCACCGACGGCTTCCGCGGTGTCATGTGGATCGACGGCGATGGCATGCCGCAGCCCTACGGCAGCCTCAACCCTGGCGAATCCTATACCCAGGGCACCTTCGCCGGTCATATCTGGATGATCACCGACGGCCCCGGCAATTGCCTCGAGGTCTATGTCCCCGGGCCCGGCCAGAGTGTCTTCGCCATCACCGCCCCTGATGGTGGCTTCGGCCCGGAATAGCTGCGCCGGCGTCCACACCTCGTCACCCGGTCGCATTTGACCCCCGAGGGAATTCGTGCTATCGGCCGGTCTCCTCCGGTTCTCCCACTTCATTGGTGACCAATGGCCGTTTCCCCGGCAAAATTCGACCCGCCCGATCGCGTCGCCGTCCGGCGCGCGCTGATCTCGGTTTTCGACAAGACCGGCATCGTCGATTTCGCCCGCAAGCTCAGGGCGCGCGGCGTCGAGATCGTCTCGACCGGCGGCACCCGTGCCGCCCTCGACGAGGCCGGCATCGCCGTCACCGACCTCGCCGAGACCACCGGCTTTCCCGAGATCATGGGCGGCCGGGTCAAGACGCTCCATCCCAAGGTCCATGGCGGCCTGCTCGGCCTGCGCGACGACCCCGACCATGCGGAGGCGATGGAAGCCCATGGCATCGCAGGCATCGATCTTCTCGTCGTCAACCTCTATCCCTTCGAGGACACGGTCGCCTCCGGCGCCGACTATCCGACCGTCGTCGAGAATATCGATATCGGCGGACCGGCGATGATCCGGGCCGCCGCCAAGAATCACGGCTATGTCGCGGTCTGCGTCTCGCCCGACGACTACGCGGCGGTGCTCGAAGCCCTCGACGCCGACGACGGCGCGACGTCCTATGCCCTCAGGCAGCGCCTCGCGGCAAAAGCCTATGCCCGCACCGCCGCCTACGACGCGGCGGTCTCCACCTGGTTCGCCGCCACGCTCGGCGAGACCGCGCCCGCCTGGCGGAGCTTCGCCGGCCGCCTCGGTTCGACGCTGCGCTACGGCGAGAATCCCCACCAGGCCGCCGCCCTCTATCTCACCGGCGACCACCGTCCCGGCGTCGCCACCGCGCGCCAGGTCCAGGGCAAGGAACTCTCCTACAACAACATCAACGACACCGACGCCGCCTATGAGCTGGTCGCCGAATTCGACCCCGACCGTTCGGCCGCCGTCGCCATCATCAAGCACGCCAATCCCTGCGGCGTCGCCGAGGGGGCGAGCCTCGTCGAGGCCTATGCCAAGGCGCTCCGCTGCGACCCGGTCTCCGCCTTCGGCGGCATCGTCGCGCTCAACCGGCCGCTCGACGCCGAGGCCGCGACCGAGATCGTCAAGGTCTTCACCGAGGTCATCATCGCCCCGGCGGCGAGCGACGAGGCGATGGCGATCGTCGCCGCGAAGAAGAATCTCCGGCTGCTGATCGCCGGTGGCCTGCCGGATGCCCGCGCCCCGGGCGTGACGGTGAGGACCGTCGCCGCCGGCCTGCTGGTCCAGGATCGCGACGCCGGCATGGTCGCCGGGTCCGATCTCAAGGTGGTGACGAAACGCCAGCCGACGCCGGCCGAGACGAGCGACCTGCTCTTCGCCTGGCGGGTCGCCAAGCACGTCAAGTCGAACGCCATCGTCTACGTCAGGGACCGCGCCACCGTCGGCATCGGCGCCGGCCAGATGAGCCGCGTCGATTCGGCGATGATCGCGGCGCGCAAGGCCGAGGAAGCGGCGAAGGCCGCCGGCCTCGACGAATCGCTCGCCATCGGCTCGGTCGTCGCCTCCGACGCGTTCTTCCCCTTCGCCGACGGCCTTGATCGCCGCGGCCGAGGCCGGCGCGACGGCGGTGATCCAGCCCGGCGGCTCGATGCGCGACGACGAGGTCATCGCCGCCGCCGACGAGCGCGGTCTCGCCATGGTGATGACCGGCATGCGCCACTTCCGCCATTGAGCCGTCAGTCGGTCAACTCGCGCCACAGCCTGTCGAGATAGCGGCCCATCTCGGCGAAGACGCTGTCCCAGTCGCCGATCGTCGGCTGGCGGAACAGCCACATGGTCGGATACCACGGCGGCTCGTTCCGCCCCGCCAGCCAGCGCCATTCCGGCTGAAACCGGATCGCGGTCCAGGTCGGCTGGCCGAGCGCTCCGGCGAGATGGGCGACCGCCGTATCGGCGCTGACCACCAGGTCGAGCGAGGCCATCGCCGCGGCGATCTCGCAAAGCCCGTCGGGATTGTCGGAGATCTCCTCGCCATAGGCCTCGACCGTCATCCCCGCCGGCAGGGTGTCGAGTTGATCGAGACCGTGCATCGCCTGCAGGCTGATCAGCCGCACCTCGGGATTGACGCCGAGCGGCGCGAAGCCGGCGAGCGGGATCGAGCGATGCCGGTCGGCGCCGTAGACCGGATTGCCGCTCCAGCAGACGCCGATTCGAAATCCGCCCGTCCCGATCCTCTCGCGCCATTTGGCGATCAGCTCGGGTTCCGCCGCGAGATAGGGAACGGCGGCCGGAATCGTCTCGAGCCGCGTCTGGAAGACATGCGGCAGGCTCATCAAGCGAAACCTGGGCGTCGAAATCGGCATGATCGCCGCCCATGTCGCGGATCTCGATGTCGGGGAAATTCCGTGACACCAGCCGCTGGAGCGGCGCCGGGATCGCCAGGCCGATGGTGGCGCCCGTCTCGGCCACCCGGCCGAGATAGCGCAGCATCTGGATGGCGTCGCCGAGACCCTGCTCGGCATGGACAAGCAGCCGCTTGCCGGCGATCGCCTCGCCGTGCCAGCGCGGCGTCGCCCGATCGCCGAAAGCGAAATTCGGCAGCCGCAGCCGGTATTCATGCGCCGCCAGGCCGCGTTCGAAATCGCCGCGATGGAGCAGCAGATGGCCGTAGTCGAATTGCGTCCGGGCGTCGCCGGGATCGAGCGCCACCGCCTGGTCGAAGGCAGCAGCGGCTTCGTCGAGGCGTCCGAGTTCGCCCAGCGACACGGCCCGGGCGCGATGGATGGCGCCGCCGGTCTTGCCGAGGGCGACGGCCTGGTCCAGCGCCTCGATCTGCTCGTCGAAGCGGCCGAGGCCGCGAAGTGCTGCGGCACGGGCGAAGTGTCCGTCGGCGCCGGCGCCGCGTGCCAGCGCCTCATCGGCGGCGGCAAGCGCCTCCTCGAAGCGGTCGAGGCTGGTCAGCGCGCCGACGCGGCCGACCAGCCCGTCCACGGTGTCCGGCAGAACGGCGAGACTTCGCTGGTAGGCGGCGCGCGCCTCTTCCTCGCGCTTGAGCGCGGTGAGCGCGTTGCCGCGAACGATCAGCGCGTCGCCATTGTTGCCATCGCCGGCCAGCGCCGCGTCGATGGCCGCCAGCGCCGCGGCCGGACGGTGCAGCCGCTCCAGCGCGGTGCCACGGCCGAGATTGGCCTCGCTCCATTCGGGCCGGAGCCGCAGCGCCAGGTCGAAGGCCTTCAGCGCCGCCTCGCTCTGCCCGAGACCGAGCAGCGCGAATCCCCGGTTGAGATGCGTCTCGGCGAAGCCCGGTTCCAGCCGCCCGGCCCGTTCATAGGCCATCACCGCCTCCGCCGGCCGGCCCATCGCCTTCAGCGCGTTGCCGCGGTTGAAATGCGCCAGCGGATAGGCGGCGCGAAGCGCAATGGCGGAATCGAAGGCGGCGAGCGCTTCGTCCAGCCGCCCGAGGTCCTGAAGCGCGACACCCCGGCTGCAATGGGCTTCCGGGAATTGCGGCGCCAGCGCCAGCGCGGCGTCGAAGGCGGCGAGCCCTTCGTCCAGTTTGCCGGCCCGCAGATAGGCATTGCCGAGAATGTTCTGGCCGGTCGGATGCTTCAGTGCGTCGCCGTTGCGCGTCAGCTCGCGGATCGCGACGCGATATTTGCCGGCGCCGACCAGCCCGGCCGCGCTGGCGAGAACGTCTTCGATCCGCCCCGGCCGCTGTCCGGGCACCTGCCTCGCCGGTCTCTTCATCGATCCTCCCTCACCGTCATCAGAACCAGCCCGCCGACGACGAAGAAGGCCAGCAGGATCGAGATGCCAATTCTCTGACTGCCTGAATACGCCGTCAGGGCGCCGACCGCGAGGGGCCCGACGAAGCTGGTCACCTTGCCGGAGAGCGCATAGAGCCCGAAGAACTGGGTCATCTGGCCCGGCGGGCTGAGCCGAACCAGGAGGGTACGGCTGGCGGATTGCAGCGGACCGGCGACGGCGCCGATCGTCGCGCCGAGCACCAGATAGGCCTTTTCGCCGATCGAGCCGAACAACCCGCCGCCGCCGGGCGGCACCGGAATGACGAAGGCGATGTGCGTGGCATCGACCGACAGGATGCCGAGGCTGGCGATGGCGAGAAGGACGATACAGCCGAGGATCAGCCGTTTCGGCCCGATATGGTCGTCGACCCGCCCGCCGATCACCGCGCCGATCGTGCCGGTGACCAGCAGCAGGATTCCAAACAGGCCGAGCTCGATCGACGTCCAGCCGAAGGTGCCGGCGGCGTAGATGGCGCCGAAGGCGAACAGCGCCACCAGCCCGTCGGCATAGATCATCCGGGCGAGCAGGTAGCGCGCCGCGTTGGCGTGGCGGCCGAGATAGGCCACCGTCGTCTTGAGCTCGCCGACGCCGGAGCGGATCGCCGGCAGCAGCGCCATGCGCTTCGGCGTGTCGGGCACGAACAGGAACAGCGGGATCACGAAGACCACGTACCAGATCGCGCTGAACGGCCCCGACGCCCGGTCACCGCCGAAGTTGGCGGCATCGAGGCCGAGAATCGGGGCGACTCCAAGGAGTGTCTTGCCGGTCGTCGGGTCGCCGATCATCAGGCCGAGGGTGATGACGATGCTGACCAGCCCACCGGCATAGCCGACCGCCCAGCCGGTGCCGGAAAGCCGGCCGAGCCGATCCGCGTCGACCAGGTCGGGCATCATCGCATTGTTGAAGACCGTGGCGAATTCCGCTCCGATCGTGGCGACGACGAAGGCGACGAGCGCGATTGTAACCGCTCCCTCGACCCCGGGTTCGGCCCACCACAGACCGGCGGAACCGGCGACCAGCAGGACGGAAAAGCCGATAATCCACGGCTTCCTCGCCCCGGTCGCGTCGGCGACGGCGCCGAGCAGCGGCGACGAGAAGGCGATGATCAGCCCCGCCGTGCCGGTGGCATAGCCCCACAACGCCTGCCCCTCGACCGGCGTCGCCGCGAGGTGGGCGGCGAAATAGGGGGCGAAGACGAAAGTGGTGATCAGGGTGAAGAACGGCTGCGTCGCGCAGTCGAACAACAGCCAGCCGAAAATGGCCAAGCGTCCGGCGGGACGCCGTACCGTTTCGTGTTCGACGATTCGCCGCACCCTCGAAAATCTCCGCCCGTCGCAAGATGACAGCTTAGTCCGTCGAAAGCGCGCGAAGGAAGTGGCCACGCGCGCTCTTTGCGAATCGCCGCGATCAGAGTGCTGCGAGATCGGCGAGAAGATTGGCGACGACCATGATCCGCGACAGCGTCATTTCCTCCGTCTCGGAGATCCCCGAGACGACGTCGAGGCTCCGTTCGACGGCTTCGGCATGCGCCGTCCGCCAGGCCTCGGTGCCGCCCGCCTTGATGACCTGGATGACGATTTGCCGATGCGCCGCGGCCATGGTCTCGAGCGCCCGCTCGCGGGCAAGCCCGTCGAAATAGTCGGTCAGCGGCATCGCTTCCGCCCGTCGCGTCGCATTGCCGATCCGCGAGCGCGCGGCAACGTCGTAATAGACCAGGGCGGCGGCTTCGAGCGATACGCCGGTCGCCTCGGCGACGAGGTGGATGTCGGTCGCATCGACGAGCACGGGCAAGCGCGCGATGGCAACCGCCAGGTCTTCGGGAACACCCGAGGCGCGATAGCCCTCGATGGTCTCGGCGAGGCGGGCGGCGATCGGTTCCGGCAGCACCCGGTCGAGCATGGCCGCCATCGCCGTGACGGTCTCGCCATAAGCCGTCGCGACCGGCCGGATTCCCTCGGCCAGCGACACATTGCGCAGGAACCAGGTCGTCCGCGACACGGCAAGGTGCTGGACGGCGCGATAGAGCTGGAGCTGGGTCGCCCCGGCGATCCTGTTGTCGAGCGCATCGATCGCATCGTTGAGTTCGCGCAGCCGGAAGGCCTCGCGCAGGATGACATAGACCCGGGCGATCTGGATCGGCGAGGCGCCGGTACGATCGGCGACCCGGATGGCATAGGTCGGGCCGCCACGGTTGACCATCGAATTGGCGACCATCGTCGCGATGATCTCGGCGCGCAGCCGGTGCGCCTCGATATCCTGGCCGTAGGCCTCCCACATCTTCGTCGGAAAATAGCGAAAGAGTTCGTCGTCCAGCGTCGGGTCGTCGGCGACGTCGCCGGCCAGGAGCTGGTCGAAAAGCAGGATCTTCGCATAGGCGACGAGCACCGCGATTTCCGGGCGGGTCAGCGGCTTGCCGGCGGCCTGTCGTTCGGCCAGCGCCACCTCGTCGGGCAGCGATTCGACCGCACGGTCGAGAACGCCGCGCCGCTCGAGATCCTGGATCAGCCGCCGCTGGTAGCCGAAATATTCGAAGCCCCGCGTCTCGGTCAGCGAGATCGCCAGCGTCTGGCGATAGTTGTTGCGCAAGACCAGCGCCGCCACCTCGTCGGTCATCGAGACAAGCAGCTTGTCGCGGCCCCTGGCGTCGAGCCGGCCGTCGCGCGTCGCCCGGCCGAGGGCGATCTTGATATTGACCTCGAGGTCGGAGGTGTTGACCCCGGCCGAATTGTCGATCGCGTCGGAATTGCAGCGGCCACCGGCGAGGCTGTACTCGATCCGGGCCGACTGGGTCATGGCAAGGTTGCCGCCCTCGCCGACCACCCGCGCCCGCAGCTCGCCGCCGGTGACGCGGATCGCGTCGTTGGCCCGGTCGCCGACCTTCTCGGCTCCCTCGTCCCTGGCGCGGACGAAGGTGCCGATGCCGCCGAAGAACAGCAGGTCGGCACGCGCCGTCAGGATCGCCCGCAGGATCGCGTTCGGCGTCGCCTTGTCGCCGGTGAGGTCGAGCACCACCTGCATCTCGGGACTGAGCGGGATCGATTTCTCCTTGCGCGAGAAGACGCCGCCGCCGGCCGAGATCGTCTTCGCGTCATAGTCCTGCCAGCTCGACCGCGGCAGCGCGAAGAGCCGCTCGCGTTCGGCGAAACTCGCCGCCGGATCGGGGTCTGGATCGATGAAGATGTCGCGATGGTCGAAAGCCGCGACCAGCCGGATCTCGCGCGACAGCAGCATGGCGTTGCCGAACACGTCGCCCGACATGTCGCCGACGCCGATGACGGTGAAGGGCGTCGTCTGGATGTCGGTGTCCATCTCGCGGAAATGCCGCTTGACCGCTTCCCAGGCGCCGCGCGCGGTAATCCCCATCTTCTTGTGGTCGTAGCCGTGCGAGCCGCCGCTGGCGAAGGCGTCGCCGAGCCAGAAATCGTGCGCCGCGGCGATGTCGTTGGCGGTATCGGAGAAGGTCGCCGTGCCCTTGTCGGCGGCGACGACCAGATAGGGGTCGTCGTCGTCGCGGCGGATCACCCCCGGCGGCGGCACCGGGACGTCGCCGACCAGGTTGTCGGTAATGTCGAGCAGGCTCGAAATGAAGATGCGATAGGCGGCCTTGCCCTCCTCGAAGATCGCCGCCCGGTCGCCCGAGGCCGGCAGCAGCTTCGGCACGAAGCCGCCCTTGGCGCCGACCGGGACGATCACCGCATTCTTGGCCTGCTGCGCCTTGGCGAGGCCGAGGACCTCGGTGCGGAAATCGAGCGGCCGGTCCGACCAGCGGATGCCGCCGCGCGCCACCTTGCCGAAGCGCAGGTGAATTCCCTCGACCCGCGGCCCGTAGACGAAGATCTCGCGGAACGGCCGTGGCGCCGGCAGGTCCTCGATCCGCTGCGAATCGAGCTTGAAGACAATCTGGCGATGGAATTCGCCGTCGGCGTCGGTCTGGAAGACATTGGTCCGCAGCATCGATTCGATGACATTGAGGAAGCGCCGGATGACGCGATCCTCGTCGAGGCTCTCGACCTTTTCGAGCGCCGCCTCGATCCGCGCGACGCGGCGGGCGGCGCGGCGGTCGTCGACATCGGCCGGGTCGAAGCGGGCGTGGAACAGCTCGACCAGCGTGCAGGCGATTTCGGCGTGGGCGTTCAGCGTCTCCCACATCGAATGCTGGGTGAGCGGCGTCCCGGCCTGGCGGATATAGCGCGACACCGCGCGCAGGATCGTCACGTTCCGCCAGCCGAGGCCGCCGTTGACGACCAGCGCGTTATAGCCGTCGTTTTCGGCCAGCCCGTACCACACCGCCATGAAGCAATCGATCAGCGGACCGGCCGCCTTGTCGAGGACGACCGGCTTTCCGTCGGCGCGCTCCAGCGCCATTTCATGGACGAAGACCGGAGGCCGGTCGCCGGCCGGGGTGATCTCGTAGGTCTGCTCGTCGATCACCCTGAGCCCCATATTCTCCAGCATCGGCACCCGCAGCGACAGCGCGATCGGTTCGCCGAGATGGATCAGCTTGAGCGCGACCGCGTGCGGCGGCGTCCAGCTGTCACGATGGAACGATCCGGCGATCGGATGCTCGACGGTGAGCTTCGCGAAGGTGGCGATGTCGTTGACCGCGCCGTCGGCCGTCGTCGCATGCCGGTATCCGACCGGGAAGGCGTCCCGGTAATGTCCGGCGAGAACGTCGGCCCGGGCCGGCTCGAAGCGTCGGTGAATCGCGGCCTCCAGCGCATCCGGCCAGCTCTCGACGATCCGCGCCACCGCGGCTTCGAGGCGTTCCTCGCCGGGGTCCGGCGTGTCGCCGCCCGCGCGCCCGATGATGAACTGCACCCGGGTCAGCGCGCCTTCGAGGAAGGTCGGGTAATAGGCCGAGATATGCCCGTCGAAGACCTCGGCGAGATAGGCGCCGATCCGCTCGCGGACGTCGCTGTCATACTGGTCGCGCGGGACGAAGACGAGGACCGAGACGAAGCGGTCGAATTTGTCGGGCCGGGCAAGCACCCGCACGCGCGGCCGTTCGGCGAGCGCCATGATCGCCATGACGAAGCGGAACAGCGTCTCCTCGTCGCTCTGGAAGAGTTCGTCGCGCGGATAGGATTCCAGCACGTTGACGAGGGTCTTGGACGAGTGTCCGGCGGATCCGAATCCGGCGCGGGCGATGATGCTCGCCGCCTTGCGGCGGAGATACGGAATCGCCAGCACCGAGCGGTTATAGGCGGTCGAGGTGAACAGCCCGAGGAAGCGGATCTCGCCGGCGAGCTTGCCGTCGCTGCGGTAGCGCTTGATCGCCGATATAGTCGGCATAGGTGCGGCGATGGATGCGGGATTTCAGGTTCGACTTGGTGACGAAAAGCGGCTCGGGACGCGCAAGGAATTCGCGGATCGCCGGGGTCATCGTCATCCCGCGCCCGCCGCGGGTCAGCACCCGGACCTTGGGATCGGCGAGAATGCCGAGCCCCTTCGTCGTCTCGCGCCGCAGGCTGCCGCGTCGCACGCCCCCGACGAAGCCGTATTGGCGAACGCCAAGGAAGGTGAAATTGTCGTCGGCGAGCCATTCGAGGAAGGCGATCGCCTCGGCGACGTCGCCGGGCGGAATCGGCGGCGGATCCGCCTTGTAGCTGGCGATGATGTCCTGAAGCTGGGCGACCATCGCCGGCCAGTCCGCGGTCGCGTGGCGAATCTCGCCGAGCAGGCTTTCCAGTTGCGCGGCGATCGCGTCGTGGTCGGCCTTGCGCACGACACGGGCGATATGGATCTGGATCAGGCTTTCGCGGCGTGGCCGATCGGCGGCCGCCGCCCCATAGGCGATCAGCCGGCCGCTTCGGTCGCGACTGACGGTGACCACCGGATGGGCGACGAGCCGCACATCGGCGCCGAGCGCCTGCAACTCCTGCAGGGTCGAATCGACCAGGAACGGCATGTCGTCGTTGAGCATCTCGACCAGCGTCGTCTCGTGGTCGGGCGTCTCGCCGTCGTCCGGGTCGGGGTCGGACAGCCTGATCACGGCACGGCCGGGCTTGCGCCGCGCCAGCAGCGAATCCGCCGAGCGGACGAATCCGGCGAGTTCGTTCGGGGAGTAGCGAGCAAGATCCTCGGGACTGACGTGACCGAAGAGATCGCCGGCCAGCGCGGCGAGCCGCCCGGCTCGGCGGATTCGCCGCCGCGCGACAACGCTTTGCGGACGGCGCCGATCAGGCGATTGCGTTCGGCATCTCCAGCGTGCATGGGCCTCCCCCCGGCAAAGCGGTTCGTCTTGTCCGTCTTGTCATATTGGCTGCCTGTGACAATTTCCTGCGCGCCTCAGCGCCGGCGATCGTCGGAGAAACGGTCGGCCCGGCGTCTGTCGCTCATCGATTTCGGCGGCCGCAACCGGCCGACGATATTGGCCGCGCCGTGGACGAGCGACTGGAAGCGCGTCTCCGGCTCGCGCGGCACGATGCCGAAATGGATCGAGAGCTTGGCGAGCACCGAAAGTCCGGCGACGACGATGAGGACGATGATGATGGCCTGGCCGACGGCCGTCACCAAGGCCGCCGGGGTGACCCCGTCGGAGGCCTGCGCCATGGCGGCGCGTTGGCGCCGCCAGCGCCGGGAGCAGGACGACCATGACGCGTGATCGATCGTTCATCGGTTGAACCTGATAGCCACGACATGTGGCGTCAAGGCGGCAAGGCCCCGTCGGGTTCCCGCGACCGGCGGGTCGGCGCTATTTCGGCCCGTCGGCCGGTTCGGCGTTGCCCTCGTCCTCGCTGCCGATATAGACCGCCATGATCTTCACCGGCGTATCCGTCTTGTTGGTCGCGTTATGCGGCCAGTTCATCGCCTCCATCAGGCTGTCGCCCTTCTTGTAGACCTTGACGCCCTTGCTGCCGTAGTCGACCGACACCTCGCCCTCCAGGATGTAGACGAAGAGCGGGACGTGATGGAGATGCCAGCCGGTGTCGTTGCCGGGCGGGATGGTGACGATCGCCGCGGTCACCTTCGGCGTGCCGTCGGGATAGGCGAAGGTCTGGCCGATGATCGTCTCGTCGCCTTCGAGCAGCGGCGTCAGCAGGTTCTCGTACTGGGTGGAATTCTTGTCGAGCGCCCGCGCCGGCAGGGCGAGGAGGGCAAGGGAGAGGGCGAGGCAGGCGGTTCGGGCACGGATCATGGGACGGCTCCAATCGGCGGGTGTCGCTGTCGCCTTGGTGGATGACCCGGCGAAGACGGTCAACCCCTTCCGCTGCGTCCTCCGTAGCCGGCATTCCGGAATCCTCTTGAACTCGATCCCGGTTCTCCGGAATCAATAGAACAAAACAGGAACATATTCACATCGAAAGGCCGAAAAGCCATGCGCGCGAGCGTTTTCATGGCGGGGGAAGACTATGCCCGGCTCCGCCGGCGGATCGCCGAAATCGAAGGCCGGCCGGCCGGGATCGAGGCGCCTTCCCCCTCGGCCACCGGCCATGACGGGCGAGACGCGCGGCCGGGCGCCCGTCTCGCGCCCCGCCGCGGCGGGATGCTGCTTCCCTTCGGGATCGAAGGCCTCGATGGCCTGCTCGCCGGGGGCCTGCGCCGCAACGCCCTCCATGAGGTGCGGGCGGAAACCACCCGCGCCGGCTCCGCCGCCACCGGCTTCGCCGCCGCCGTGCTCGCCCGCCTGACCGCCGGCGACGACCGGCCGCTGCTCTGGGTGATGGAGGAAGCCGCGGTCCGCGAGGGCGGCCATCCGCACGGCCCCGGCCTCGACCGTTTCGGCCTCGAATCCCGCCGGCTGGTCGTCGTCATGACCCGGCGGCCGGAGGAGACGCTGTGGGTCTTCGAGGAGGGGCTGCGCTGCGCCGGGCTCGCCGGGGTGCTGGGCGAGATTCGCGGCCATCCCCGCGCCCTCGATCTCACCGCCAGCCGGCGACTGGCGCTCAGGGCGCGCGACGGCGGCGTCATGGGGCTTCTCCTCCGTCAGGCCGCCGCCGCCGAGCCCGGCGCCGCCGCCACCCGCTGGCTGGTCGAGCCGCTGCCGGCCGCCACCCTCGACGATTTCGCCGCCGGCATCGGCCGTCCCGCCTGGCGGCTTCACCTCGAACGCAACCGTGCCGGCGCCACCGGCCGGTTCGACCTGGAGTGGGACCATGACGCACGACGCTTCGCCCTCGCCCACACCGCTGCCCCGGCGCTATCTCGCCCTGGCGCTCCCCTGCCTGGCGACCGACCGCATCCGGCGCGAACGCCTGGGACGGTCGTGGCGTATCGCCGGACGGGGTGAGGCGGGAGGATCCGGGAAAGTGGAGCGTCCTTCGAGGCTCGCTTCGCTCGCACCTCAGGATGGCGAGGTCAGCATGGGTCGCGATGGCCGAACGGCAGACACATCCCCCCTCCGTCATCCTGAGGTGCCCGGGCGAAGCCCGGGCCTCGAAGGACGCAGCACCGGGACACGGCAACACCCGCCTCTCGTCATCGTCGCCAAGGTGAAAAGCGCGCTCCGGCTCGTCGCCCTCGACGAGGCCGCCCGCCGCCGCGGGCTGCATCGCGGCCAGGCGCTGGCCGACGCCCGGGCGATGATTCCCGCGATCGACGCCGTCGACGAGGATGCGGCCGCCGACCGGGCGCTCCTCGAAGCCATCGCCGACTGGGCCGAACGCTACACGCCGCTGGTCGCCCTCGACGGGAGCGACGGGCTGATGCTCGACATCACCGGCTGCGCCCATCTCTTCGACGGCGAGGAAGCACTGGTCGCCGATCTGCTCGCCCGTCTGCCCGCCCAGGGCTTCGCCGCGCGCGCGGCCATCGCCGACACGCCCGGCGCCGCCTGGGCGGTGGCGCGTCACAGTGAGGCGTCATGGGTGGCGCCGGGCGCGGCGCGCGACATGCTGGCTCCCCTGCCCCTGGCCGCGCTCCGCCTCGAAGCCGAGACCGTCTCGGCGCTCGACCGGGTCGGGCTCAAGCGCATCGGCCAGATCCTCGACGCGCCGCGCGGCCCCCTCGCCGCCCGCTTCGGCGCCGGCCTCATGCGCCGGCTCGATCAGGCCCTGGGGCGGGAAGAGGAGGCGATCGACCCGCGCCGCCCGGTCGCCGCGCTGATCGCCGAACGGCGCTTCGCCGAGCCGATCGCCCGCGAGGACGATATCGCCGCGACCATCGCCTCGCTCGCCGGCGACCCTCGCCCGCAGCCTCGAGCAGCGTGGCGAGGGGGCGCGACGTTTCGAGCTGTCGCTGTTCCGGGTCGACGGCTTCGTCGCCCGGCTCGGCGTCGGCACCAGCCGCCCGGTGCGCGCGCCGAAGCATGTGCTCGGCCTCTTCGCCGAGAAATTCGCCGGCCTCGCCGAGGAGCTCGACGCCGGCTTCGGCTTCGACATGGCCCGCCTGTCGGTGCCGGTCACCGCGCCGGACGCGCCGGCCCAGATCGACCTTGCCGGCGATGCTGCCGGCGAGGCCGATCTCGGCCAGCTCATCGACCGGATCGGCGCCCGCATCGGCCCGGAACGGGTCAGGCGCATCGTCGCCCGCGACAGCCACATCCCCGAGCGCTCGGAGGCCTGGCGGATATCGATGCCGACGACGCCGAAAGTGCCGCCTCGCCGCAAAGCGGGGGAGGGGGACCATCCGAAGGATGGTGGAGGGGGCGCTCGGGCTCAAAGGTGGCGTGCGGGGACCGCCGAAGGCGGTGGAGGGGGCGCAGGATTTGGGCGTCGTCGCCGCAACGAAGCGTGACTTTCCCCCACTTCGCAGAAGACGATCTCGCGCAGCATCTCGAATCCGATCCCATCGACCGGCCGCTTCGCCTCTTCGCCCGGCCCGAGCCGGTCGAGGCGACCGCCGCGGTGCCGGACGGCCCGCCGGTCCATTTCCGCTGGCGGCGCGCGCTCTATCGCGTCGCCCGCGCCGAGGGGCCGGAACGCATCGCCCCGGAATGGTGGCGGAACGACGAGGACCAGACCCGCGACTATTTCCGCGTCGAGGACGCCACCGGCCATCGCTTCTGGATTTTCCGCGAGGGCCTCTACGGCCGCGAGACCATCGCTCCGCGCTGGTACCTGCACGGAGTGTTCGGGTGATGCGCCAAAGCCCTCGACGAGTCTCCCCCGGTCATTTGCGGGCGCGCTTCTTCTCCTGCTCGACGCCCTCGCGCAGGGCGGCGTTGAGACGATCCTCCCAGTCGTCCCCCATCGCGCGGAAGTGGTCGAGGATATCCGAATCCAGCCACATCCTGACACGCAGTCTCGAATCCGGCAGATTTTCCTTTGGATCGACAGCAGATGTCTTGCGGCCGGACAACTCAGCTCGCGATCTTCTCGCGCGCGGCCTGCGCCAGGAATCCCGAACGGGTCAGGCCGCGGGTTTCGGCCGCCTCGTCGATCTGTTCGAGCAAGCCGCGCTCGACCGTCACGTTGACGCGCACCGTCCGCCCGGGATCGGCAAGCAGCGGAACGAGGATCGTCGTCGCACCGGCTTTCAGGGATCGACGCACGTCCTTGTCCGCCATGACTTCGACGGCAAGCCGAGGTGCCGGAACGGGAATTCCATGGCTTTCCATCGCTTCGACATGCTGGCGGAGAAGCTCGGCCGCCGCGCGAGGAAGACCCTCGAAGTCGTCCGTCGCGGGAAAACAACCCGGCATGTCCGGAAACCACATGCTCCAGGCGCTGTCCGCGTCCTTCTCGACGACGCCAAGATAATACTTCGTGGCCATGTCAGTCCCTCACGGCTTCCATCCCGCAATCCGGTAGATGCTTCTGACAACCCCCATCGACAGGTCCTTGCGGGGATGCATGAGCGAGATCACCTTGGGCAGCTCCGGATGCTTGAAGGTGTGGTGATCGCCTTTCACCCGATCCAGTTTCCAGCCATCCGCCTGGAGCATCTGCATGAGTTTCCGGCTGTTGCGTTCCATGAACAAGGGCCCCTGGTCGTTTCAGGATCATCTGGCAGTGTCCTTGAATTCGCCCTTGTTCGGGCTGATGTGTATGTATATAAATACACACAACAGGCGACGCAAGTGCATCCATGACTCCCTTCGCCGAGCTCGCCGTCACCACCAATTTCTCCTTTCTGCGCGGCGGTTCGCATCCGGAGGAACTGGTCGCCGAGGCCGCGAAGCTCGGGCTCGCCGGCATCGCCGTCGCCGACCGCAACACGCTGGCCGGCGTCGTGCGCGGTCATGTCGCGGCGAAGACGGCCGGCTTCCGCTACGCCGTCGGCTGCCGTCTCGTCTTCCGCGACGGCACCCCCGACATCCTCGCCTGGCCGACCGATCGCGCCGCCTATGGCCGGCTCTGCCGCCTGCTCACCCTCGGCAACCGCCGCGCCGCCAAGGGCGAATGCCATCTCGACCGCGACGACCTGCTGGCATGGGGCGAGGGCCTGATGCTCGGTGTCATGCCGGGCGGCTTTTCGAGAGGGGGAAACCCTGACGATACCGGCCTCGTCCCCACCAACCGCTCATCCCCGCGAAAGCGGGGACCCGGTGACCGCGAAGCCGGGCAGACGGTGTCGGTTCTGGATCCCCGCTTTCGCGGGGATGAGCGGAGAGAGGAATACAGGAAGGCGTGGAGCCTCCCCGCCACCCTCGCCGTCCTCGCCGATGCCTTCCCCGGCGCCGTGCGGCTGATGGCGAGCCGCCTCTATGCCGCCGCCGACCATCGCCGGCTCGCCGCCCTCGACCGCGTCGCCCGCCACTACGGCGTGCCGCTGATGGCCACCAACGACGTGCTCTATCATCGGCCGGAGCGGCGCCCGCTGCAGGACGTGCTGACCTGCATCCGCGAGCACCGGACGCTGGCCACCGCCGGCCGGCTGCTTGCACAGAATGCCGAGCGCCACCTCAAGGACGCCGCCGAGATGGCCCGGCTGTTCAGCGACTACCCGGAGGCCGTCGCCGAATCCCGCGCCGTGCTGGAGCGCCTGCACTTCTCCCTCGACGAGCTCAAGTACCAGTATCCCGACGAGCCGACCGGCGACGCCGCCAGCCCGCAGGAGGCGCTGGAGCGGCTGACGGAGGAAGGCGCCCGCTTCCGCTATCCCGGCGGCCTCCCGGCCAAGGTCCGCACCGCGCTCGACCATGAGCTCCGCCTCATCGGCGAGCTCGAACTACGCCCCCTACTTCCTCACCGTCCACGATATCGTCCGCTTCGCGAGGGAAAGGGGCATCCTCGCGCAAGGCCGCGGCTCGGCGGCGAATTCCGCCGTCTGCTTCGTCCTCGGCATCACCGAGGTCGATCCCGAGCGCTCCGACCTCCTCTTCGAGCGCTTCATCTCGGCCGAGCGCAACGAGCCGCCGGACATCGACGTCGATTTCGAGCATGAGCGGCGCGAGGAGGTGATGCAGTATATCTACGACAAATACGGCCGCCACCGCGCCGGTCTGGCGGCGACCGTCATCACCTATCGCACCCGCTCGGCCGTCCGCGAGGTCGGCAAGGCCTTCGGCCTCTCGGAGGACACCATCGGCGCCCTCTCCGGCACCATCTGGGGCTGGTCGTCGGCGGGCGTCCGCGAAGCCGACATCCGCCGCATCGGCCTCGATCCCGCCGACCGCGCCATGGCCCAGGTGATGACGCTGTCGCACGAGCTGATCGGCTTTCCCCGCCACCTCTCCCAGCATGTCGGCGGCTTCGTCATGACCCGCGACCGCCTCGACGAGATGGTGCCGGTGATGAACGCCGCGATGGAGGACCGCACCACCGTCGAATGGGACAAGGACGACCTCGACGCCCTCAACATGCTGAAGGTCGACGTGCTGGCGCTCGGCATGCTCTCCTGCATCCGCCGCGCCTTCGATTTCATGGACCGCCACTATGGCGGCGCGCCGACGCTGGCGACGATTCCGGCCGAGGACCCCGCCGTCTACCGCATGCTTTGCCGAGCCGATTCGCTCGGCGTCTTCCAGGTCGAGAGCCGGGCGCAGATGACTATGCTGCCGCGCCTCAAGCCAGCGAATTTCTACGACCTCGTCATCGAGGTGGCGATCGTCCGCCCCGGCCCGATCCAGGGCGACATGGTCCATCCCTATCTCCGCCGCCGCCAGGGTATCGAGACCGTCGTCTATCCCTCGCCGTCGCCGGCCCATGGCGAGGCGGACGAGCTGGAGCAGGTCCTCGGCCGCACCCTCGGCGTCCCGCTCTTCCAGGAACAGGCGATGAAGATCGCCATCGTCGCCGCCGGCTTTACCCCGGGCGAGGCCGACCGGCTGCGGCGCGCCATGGCGACCTTCAAGCGGGTCGGCACGATTCAGACCTTCCAGGACAAGATGGTCGAGGGCATGACCGCCCGCGGCTATCAGCGCGATTTCGCCGAGCGCTGCTTCCGCCAGATCGAGGGCTTCGGCGAATACGGCTTTCCCGAGAGCCACGCCGCGAGCTTCGCCCTCCTCGTCTATGCCTCGGCCTGGCTGAAATGCCACTACCCCGACGTCTTCTGCGCCGCGCTCCTCAATTCCCAGCCGATGGGCTTCTACGCCCCCGCCCAGATCGTCCGCGACGCGACCCGCCACGGCGTCGCCGTCCACCCGCCGGACATCAACGCCTCCGACTGGGATTCGACGCTGGAGGGGGAGACGTTTCCCTTGCCTGAAACGCCCATCCTCCCCTGCGAAGCGGGGAGAGCCTTCCCGGCCGATCGGGAGGGACCATGCGCAGCATGGTGGAGGGGGCGAGCGTCCCCTCCCTCTCCCCTCGTGGGAGAGGGCTTTGCCTCTTGGCGAGCCGCAGGCGAGCTTAGAGGCAAAGGGTGAGGGGGCCTCCGCCCGGCATGGCGGCACCAGGACGGACGATGCAGGCGACCCCGAGGGCGTCCCCCCTCACCCTTCCGGCCTAAGCGTCTCGGGCGCTACGCGCCCTGCGACGCCAAGTCCGCGAAGCCCTCTCCCCAGGGGGAGAGGGAGGCCCCCGCCTTCACCCGACCAATGCCGGGCAGGAACCGGACATCCGCGCCACCCATGCCGTCCGGCTCGGCCTCCGCCAGATCAAGGGCTTCCATGAGGACGATGCCCGCGCGCTCGTGAAGGCGCGCGGTCCCCTTCATCCCGGTCGCGGCTCCGCCGCTCCTCGCCTCTTGGGCGGCTACGATTCGGTCCGCGACCTGTGGCTCCGTTCCGGCCTGTCGCGACCGGCGATCGAGCGACTGGCCGATGCCGACGCCTTCCGCTCGATCGGCCTCGACCGCCGCGATGCGCTGTGGGCGGCGCGCGGCCTCGGCGGCAAGGCGAGCGCGGAAAAACCCGGCAGCCGGCTGCCGCTCTTCGACCTCGCCGAACTCGGCGATATCCGCAAGGAGCCCGACGTCGCCCTGCCGCCGATGCCGGTCGGCGAGCATGTCGTCAACGACTACCGCTATCTCAGCCTGTCACTGAAGGCGCACCCGGTCTCCTTCCTGCGCCAGCAACTCACCGCCTGCGGCATCGTCGACAACGCCACCCTGATCGCCCGCGCCACCCGCGACGAGAGGGAGCGGAAATCATCAAGAGGCGAGGACGGCCGTAGGCCGGACAGGGAGGCAAACAGAAACGGCGATGAGCGGCGGAGCCGCGACCGCCGCGTTACCGTCGCGGGCCTCGTCCTCGTCCGCCAGCGGCCGGGCACGGCGAGCGGCGTCATCTTCATGACCATCGAGGACGAGACTGACATCGCCAATGTCATCGTCTGGCCGAAGGTCTTCGAGCGCTTCCGCCCGGTGGTGCTCGGCGCCCGCCTCATCGCGGTCACCGGCCGGGTGCAGAGCGAGAGCGGCGTCATCCATGTCGTGTCGGAGAAGCTCGAGGACCTGACGCCGATGCTGTCGGCGCTGTCGGCCGAGGCCGGCGAGCCCAACCGCCGCGACCTCGAGGCGCTCGCCCGCGCCGACGAGATCCGCCGGCCGCAGGTCGACATGCGCGAGAAGATCGGCCCGAAGTCGCGGCTGGTCCAGTTGGCCCGCGAGGAGCCCGGCGTCGCCACCGACCTCGCCGACCTCTCGGCCGGCCGGGTCATGCCCAAGGGCAGGAATTTTCATTGAAGAGCGGCTTGCCGCCGTCAGATGCCATCATTCATTGACGGCATCGAGGTCCCGATGGAAGTCCAGCCCCATCGAGGCCGATTTTTTTTCGACCGTCACGGTCGAGCCCCAGCAAGGAGAGCACACTCTTCGTTGAAGCGCTCCGCCTCGCTTGGGGAAAGCGACATATGCGTTACCGGCTACGGCCGGCCAAACGCCACACCGGCCATGCGGCGGCCGCGACCGACACTCGATGGACCGCGTCGAAGCCACGATTCGCCGTGCTCGGCCCGTTGGCGCGTTCTGCCTTTGCCTGCGTCGTGTTCATCTGAATCTCCATTGTCTCAAGAGTGGATTGTCGAACGAGATCGCTCTCGTGCGACACTGAGCGCGCCGGATACCCCGACGGAGTCCGCAACGCAGTGACCCCCGTCACACGTTACGCAAGACGCCCGCGCGCATAACCCCCCAACTTATCCCCCTCCCGAAAACCTCGCGTAAACTCAGCCTCGCCTCTCCCGCCGGGGGACGTTGCCCGGTACCGGCACCGGCCTGACGTGGAGGGGTCGGCGCCCGCGACGGTGGTAACCGGCCACCGGCCCGGGGTGCTGTCCGGAAAGTCCGACCCCCACTACGAGGGGTCTGCGGGACATGGCCCGCCTTAAGGCGCGTGAGCCTCCGGGTGCGCGTGGCCGGAGCATGGACCGGATGGCGACAAGTCGCCGGGCGGGCGGCGGGAGCCGCCGGCTTTGTAACTTGCGATGGCGGTTGCCGTCGCCCGCCACCCCCGGCATCGCCCGGGGCAACGAGAGGAATGTCAACGATCCGGGCCGCGAGCGGTCGCGGAAACGATGAGGCTTGCCATGACGAGGGCGAAACCGAAGGACGAAGCGGTCGACGTCGAGGCGCTGCGGAAGGAAAAGGCCGACATGCTCCGCGCGGTCTGCACCGAACTCGGCCTGCCCGACAACTGCCCGTTCAAGGCGTGCCGGCGCGCCAGGCGCTGCTCGACCGCCAGGGTCATCTGCTACCAGGTGTTGCGCCAGGAGATCAACGCGCTCGTCCTGCCCATGCTGCGCGCCAGGACCGACGGCACTCCGATGCCGGAATGGCCGACCACCGACGAAGACTGGGACGCTTTCTTCGAGACCCGGTGGCCGGATTCCGCAACGCCTGATAAGCTCGGCGGGACCTGAACACGGGCGGAAGGAATCCCCATGGGCACCATCGGCTGGATCATTCTCGGCGTCATCGTCCTCGGCGTCGTCTATCTCGTCTTCCTCTACAACCGTCTGGTCAGTCTCCGGCAGACCGTCAACCAGTCCTGGTCGGACATCTCGGTCCAGTTGAAGCAGCGGCACGACCTCGTGCCCAATCTGGTCGAGACGGTGAAGGGCTACGCCGCCCACGAGCGCGGCACGCTGGAGGCGGTGACCGCGGCGCGCAATGCCGCGGTGGCAGCCAGCGGCCCGGAGGCCGCGGCCAAGGCGGAGAACATGCTGACCGGCGCGCTCCGCCAGCTCTTCGCCCTTTCCGAGGCCTATCCCGACCTCAAGGCGAACCAGAATTTCCTCCAGCTCCAGTCCGAGCTCGCCGATATCGAGAACAAGATCGCTGCCTCGCGGCGCTTCTTCAACAATTCGGTCCAGGAATACAACACCTCGATCGAGCAGTTCCCGGCGGTCCTCATCGCCCGCCAGTTCGGCTTCACCAGCCGCGAATTCTTCGAGCTCGACGAGACCGAGGCGGCGGCGGTCGCCGTCCCGCCCTCGGTCAAGTTCTGACGGCCGTGCATGCGCACGTCGGCAAAGCATGAGGTTCAGGAAACGCGGCGCCTTTCCCTCCCCGGAACGGGGAGGGGGGACCATCCGAAGGATGGTGGGTGGGGTCCCTCACCGGAAGAACCTCACCCGTCACCGACCGGCTTCGCCGCTCACCGCCATCCGCCCCGGTTCGCGGAGGTCTGGAGCACGAACGCCGGCAGTCCGTTGACCGCGGGCGCGCGCCCCGGCCGCGACCGCATAAGCCGACGCCATGGGCACCTACGGCCTCAAGTCCCACATCTGGAACAACCGGCTGAAGTCGGTGCTTCTGCTTGCCGGCTTTCCCTTCCTGCTCCTGCTGATCTGCTTCGCCTTCGCCCTGGTCATCTCCGCCCTCGACAATCCCGACATCGGCCAGGGTTTCGCAGAACGCCTACGATCTGATGCCGGTGCTCATCCCGATCGCCATCGCCGCCTCGCTGGTCTGGTGGGGGATCGCCTTCTTCGCCCATCAGGGCATCATCGACGCCACCACCGGCGCCCATGTCCTCGACCGCCGCAGCAATCCGCGGGTATGGAACCTCCTGGAGAATCTCTGCATCAGCCGCGGCATCACCATGCCGACGCTGCGCATCATCGATACCGACGCCCGCAACGCCTTCGCCAGCGGCATCCGCGAGAAGCACTATTCGATCACCGTCACGCGCGGTCTGGTCGAGTCCCTCGACGACGCCGAGCTCGAGGCGGTGCTCGCCCACGAGCTGACCCATATCCGCAACCGCGACGTCCAGCTCCTGGTCATCGCCGCCGTCTTCGTCGGCATCATCTCCCTGGTCGGCGATCTTCTGATCCGGAGCCCGCGCGCCCTGCTCTACACCTCGAGCGGCCGCAGCCGCTCGTCGAGCCGGTCGAGCGGCTCGGCGGCAAGGGCGGCGGGGGCGCCATCGTTCTCATCCTGGTCGCCGTCGCCATCTTCATCCTCGCCCGCTTCCTGGCGCTGGCGCTCCGTTTCGCCGTGTCGCGGCGGCGCGAATATCTGGCCGACGCCGGCTCCGTCGAGCTGACCCACAATCCCGACGCGATGATCGGGGCCCTGCGCAAGATCGCCGGCCATTCCGAGATCGCGGCGCCGTCGCAGGTCCGGCCGATGTTCATCGACCTGCCCGCGGGCGAGCGGGATGGCGGGGCTCTTCGCCAGCCATCCGCCGATCGAGGATCGCATCGCCGCGCTGGTCAAGTATGCCGGCGGCCTTGATATCGCCCCGGCTCCGCGGATCGAGGACGCGGCCGGCAGGCCACCGGAATTCGGACGCCGCGACACGCCGCCCCTGCCCGGTCCCGGGCCGGGCGCCGGTCCCTGGGGATAGCGCGACATGACCACGGCTCGGCGCCTCAACGCCGCAAACATCGCAAGAGGAGCAGCCGCGTGCTGATAGGAAAGCCCGGACCGGCCAAATCGGCGCTCTGCCATGCCGAGGTCGATCGCATCGAGATTCGCGGTCGCGACCTCGTCGGCGATCTGATGGGCAGGCAGAGTTTCACCGAGTTCTTCTTCTTCCTGATGACCGGCCGCGATCCGTCGGCGAAACAGCGCTACTTCCTCGACCTCCTGCTGATCGCCATCGCCGAGCATGGCCTGACCCCGACGGCGATCGCCTCGCGCATGACCTATGACGCCGATCCCGCCTCGCTCCAGTCGGCGCTCGCCGCCGGCATTCTCGGCTGTGGCACGGTGATCCTCGGCACCTCGGAGCTCTGCGGCAAGGTGCTGGTCGATGCCGCAAGACGAGTCGACGAGGGCGCCTCGCCGGACGACGCGGTCGCGGCAATCGCCGCGGAGGTGCACGGCCGCGGCGAGAAGCTGCCGGGCTTCGGCCATCCGATCCACCGGCCGGTCGACCCCCGCACCGAACGGATCTTCGCGCTTGCCGACGCGGAAGGCGATCGCCGGCCGCCATATCGACCTCGCCCGCCGCTTCGCGCCGGCCGCCGAGAAGGTCTGGGGCCGGTCGCTGACCATGAACGTCTCGATGGCGATCGCCGCGACCTTGCTCGACCTCGATTTTCCCGCCTCGATGATCAAGGCGATCCCGCTGCTCGCCCGCACCGCCGGCCTGCTCGCCCATCTCGGCGAGGAGCAGGAGCGCCCGATCGGCTTCCTGATGGCGTCGGCGGCCGAGGCGGCCATCGCCTATGACGGCGACGGAGAGGATCGCGATGATTGACCAGGAGGTCCAGACCGCCGCGTGGGACAGGCGCCACGGTGAGGACGACGGCCTCTACCGACGCCAGGTCGCCTATCTCTTCGAGCGCTCGCGCTTCTACCGCGAGCGGCTCACCGCCGCCGGCTTTCCGACGCCCGAATCCGTCGGTGGTCTCGAGTCCATCGCCCATCTGCCGCTGACCGAGAAGGACGAGATCCGCCAGACCCGCAACGATGCCAATCCGGTCGGCGATCACCTCTGCGTATCCCTGTCCGAAGCGGTTCGCGTCTTCTCGACCAGCGGCACCACCGGGGTGCCGAGCTATATCCCGTTGACCGCGAACGACCTTCAGGCCTGGGCGCGGATTTCGGCGCGGAGCTATTCAGCCTCGGGTCTCGCGAAGGGCGAGGGCCTGATCTCGACCTACGGCGCGGGTCCCTTCGTCGCCGGCGTCACCTTCGACGGCTTCAACGCGCTCGGCGTCTGTCACATCCCGATCGGCTCGGGCAATACCGAGCGTCTGGTCACCACCCTCCAGATGCTGAAGCCATCGACCATCGCGCTGACCCCGTCCTACGCCCTTCACCTCGCCGAATGGATGCGGGACCGCGGCATCGATCCGGCCGCGACCAGCGCGACGCGATTGCTGGTCGCCGGCGAGCCCGGCGGCGGCGAGCCGACCACCCGCGCCCGCCTTCAGGACCTCTGGGGCGCGACCGTGACCGAGATCATGGGGATCGGCGATATCGCCGCCTCGCTCTGGGGCGAATGCGCCGAGCAGCATGGCATGCATTTCAGCGGCGGCGGCTTCGTCCATTTCGAGCTGATCGATCCCGACACCGGTCAGGCGCTTCCGATCGAGGACGGCGCCGAGGGCGAGCTGGTCTATACCCACCTCCGCCAGGAGGGCGTGCCGCTGCTGCGCTTCCGCAGCCGCGACCACGTCCGGATCTGGACCGGCCAATGCGCCTGCGGGCGCACCGCGCCACGGGTCCGCTGCATCGGCCGCACCGACGACATGCTGATCGTCCGCGGCGTCAACGTCTTCCCTTCGGCGCTGCGCGAGATTGTCGGCCAGTTCGCCCCGGCGGTCAGCGGCGTCATCTCGGTGCGGCCGCGCAACGAGGGCTTCCGCCAGAATCCGCCGCTCCGGATCGTCGTCGAGCAGACCGGCGACGCGCCCGACGACCTTGCCGAGCGCATCCGCACCCGCATCCGCGAGGCGCTGCTGGTCGCCACCGACATCGAACTGGTGCCGAACGAAACGCTGCCGCGCAGCGCCTACAAGTCGAAGCTGGTCGACTGGTCGGAGGCGAGCGGAACCGGTGGCATCCATTGAGGCAAGAAATAGCGAAAGGCGCCCGGAGGCGCCTTTCGAGCGGAGGTGAAACGGAGGACGATCAAACCACTTCGAAGGGCTGGTCCTTGATCGCCTCGCGGAAGCCTTCCATCGCCTGGTTGACCTCCTTCCAGTGCGGCAACTGCTCCATGCGCTGCAGCCACGCCACAATGTTGGGATAGTCTTTGAAGTCGGCGCGGATGACATGGCCGCAGGTCAGGAGCCCCGCGCCGAAGATGTCGGCGATCGTCATCTCGTCGCCGGTCAGGTATTTGTTGCCGTGGCCGAGCCAGTGGTCGTTCAGCACCTTGAGCCACTTCTTGGTGAGCTCCCTGCCCCCAGTCGATGGTGCCCTTCTGGAGTTCGTCGCTTGGCCGTTTGTGATGCGGATAGATCTGCGGATAGACCACGCCATAGGCGTAGTCGCGATAGAAGCCGGTATTGAACCAGTCCATCATCTCGTTGACCTTCGCCCGCTTCTCGAGGTCCTTCGGATAGAGCGGATTGTTGAACTTGTCGGCGAGGTATTTGATGATCGACGAGCTTTCGGTCAGCGTGAAATCGCCGTCCTCCAGCGTCGGCACGAGACCGTTCGGATTGACCGAAAGGTAGGGTTCCTTGAGGTGTTCGCCGGTCATCAGGTCGACAATCTGCTGCTCGACCGGCAGGTTGGCCTCGGCGATGAACATGATCACCGGCCGGCTCGTGTTCGAGACCGGGTGCATATAGAGCTTCATTTCAGCTTCCTCCCCTTTTCGGCCGGCTGCCGGCCGAGAACATATTGCAATTCAGTTGGGACGACGCCCCGGTCGGACAAGGCCGGGGGTTCGCGTTTGCCGCGCCGGCTAATAGGGATTCTTCGGGGCCCGATCGTCCGACAGGCTTTCCCGTCGCCGGCGGATGATATCCTCGATCGCATCGGCGAGGTGAACCTCGGCGATGTTATAGTCGCCCCGCGCCACCCTGATCTTGTGGGCCTCGAGCAGCACCTCGCCATGGGTAACGCCCTCCGGCGGGAAGAAGCGATAGGCCGCGAGTTCGATGAGCTGCCCCAGCGGATCCTGGAAATAGATCGAGTCCATGAAGCCGCGGTCCTTGACGCCGCTGTGCTTGATGCCCCGCTCGTCGAGGCGC
Organism: uncultured Alphaproteobacteria bacterium; assembly: GCA_963812275.1. Lineage (GTDB taxonomy): Bacteria > Pseudomonadota > Alphaproteobacteria > Rhizobiales > Kaistiaceae > Bauldia. Next base: position 64,582 of record CAWEUQ010000016.1, read on the forward strand.
CCGACCGCCTGCGAGAAGGTCGCGCGTGACACCCAGAAGGCGATGTGGTGGACCGCGCCGATTTCGGTCGACGTCCGGGTCGGGTCGGGTTTGCGCTCCTCGTTGGTGAACACCGTGATCAGGCGTCCGTCGCCGGGGTCGAAATAGAGATGGCTTTCGGCCGGCACATCGAGATTGGGTTGTTCGAAAACGAAGGGCATCCCGAGAACGCCCTCCCAGAAATCGATCGATGTCTGGCGATCCGCCCCTACCAGCGTGATGTGATGAACGCCCTGAACCTGCAGCTTCTGCATTTCTCTTCCAGTCCCGTCTGCTCTCTAAGGCCTCGAGCAGCGCCGAGGTCCGCGATTTCGGCTCGGGCACACGCCGCCAAGCGCGACTACCGCCTCATCCGACGTTCGCGACCTCATCTTCTTCTTCCTCGACGTCCAGGTCCTCGTGCCGCTCGAATTGAAGCTTGTAGAGCCGCGCATACTGTTTGCCGGCCGCCAGCAGGTCGGCGTGTCGCCCGCTTTCGGTGATCTTGCCATCGACGACGACGCAAATCTTGCTCGCGCCGAGGACCGTGGAAAGCCGGTGGGCGATGACGATCGTCGTCCGGCCGGCCATCAGGCGCTCGAAAGCGATCTGGACCTGATTTTCCGATTCCGAATCGAGGGAAGAGGTGGCTTCGTCGAGCAGGATGATCGGAGCGTCGCGAAGCATTGCCCGGGCGATCGCCAGCCGCTGAAGCTGCCCGCCCGACAGAAGTCCCGAGCCCTCTTCCAGTTCGGTCTCGAAGCCCTCGGGTGTCGCCATGATGAAGTCGTAGGCCATGGCGTTTCTGGCTGCCGTCTCGACTTCCTCGTCGGTGGCGCTCGCTCGACCAAAACGTATGTTTTCGCGAATGGTATCCCGAAAGATCGAAGTGTGCTGGCTGACCAGAGCAAGCTGATCCCGCAACGAAGCGATGCGGACCTTCGAAATGTCCTGGCCGTCGATGGTAATCGTGCCGCTCGAAACGTCGTAAAAGCGCTCCAGCAGGCTCATGATCGTGCTCTTGCCGGAGCCGGATGGGCCGACCAGCGCCGTCAGCTTGCCGCCTTCGGCATGGAAATCGAATTCGCGCAACACCGGCGTCTTCTTCCGGTAGCCGAAGTCGACCTTGTCGAAGCGAATGTCGCCTTCCGTCACGGCGAGCTCAGGACCATCCGGATTCGGATCCATCGTCGTTTCGGTATCAAGGATATTGTAACAGAACCGCACGCCGATCACGCTGCGCTCGAGTCCGACACGGGTATTGGCGAGGCGCTTCGCGGGTTCATAGGCCAGCAGGATCGCGGTGATGAAGGACATGAAGGCGCCGGGCTTTGCGCCCTGATAGATCGTGGCGTAACCGGCCCACAGGATGACACCGGCGACGGCGAGGCCGCCGAGCGTTTCCATCAGCGGCGAGGTCCGGGCCTTGATCATCGCAATCTTGTTGCCGCGCCGCTGAACCGACTCGATGTTTATGCGTCATTCGCGCCCGCATCGCGGATTCAAGGTTGAACGCCTTGACGACCCGGACGCCGGCCGCGGTTTCCTGCATCGACGCAATGATCTTTGTCATGCCGGCGAATTCCGACTTGGCTATCGCGCGAATGCGGTGAACCAGCCCGCCGATCCCGATCAGGGCGAGCGGACCGATCACGATAACGAGCAGAGACAGCCATGGGCTCTTGATGATCATCACCGTCACCAGGCCGACGACCGACAGCAGGTCCCGGACCGCACTGGTGAGAACCGTGCTGAGCACCGCGGACGCCGAGCCCGCGCGGTTGGAAACCGCAGCGATCAGCATGCTCGAATGCGTGCGGTCGAAATAGGCTATCCCGAGATCGAGAATATGGTTGTAGACGCGCTTTTGCATGTCCGCGACCACGGCGTTGCCGGTCCGGGTGATGGCGACTGTCGACCCATAGAGCGAAATACCGCGCACCAACGAAATAAAGACCACGCCGCCTGCGAGAATGATCAGTTTCGTGACATCGCGGTCAATGAAGACCTGATCGACCACGTCGCCGATGATCCAGGCGGTCAGCGCGGTGGTGCCCGCGACAAAGACCATGAAGAAGCTGGCGACGGCGTAGCCCGGGAGGTATTTGCGCCATCCTTCGCGGAACAGGCGCGCAATCGTCTTCCACGGCCCTTTTGGGTCGGGTTTCAGGAAGGGAGGAATGAACCTGGCAATCTGCATGTATGGGTTTCGTCTTCGTTAGCGTTGGCGGTCATATACACGATCGACCGTGGCCAACGCGACCCCCTCACGGATTGGTCGATGTCGGCGGAAGCGCCGTTTCGATGAGCCGAACCCAGTAGGAGCAACCAATCGGGATCGCATCATCGTTGAAATCGTAGTGAGGATTGTGAAGCCCGGCGCTATCGCCGTTGCCGACGAAAATGAAGGCGCCCGGGGCGTTCCTCGAGCATATAGGAGAAATCCTCGCCGCCCATCAGAGGCGGGACGTCCGTGTCGACCCGGTCCGGCGCCGACCACGCCCGCCGCGACGCCGGCGGCGAAATCGGTTGCATCGGCGTGATTGCGGGTGATCGGATAGTTGCGAAAATAGTCGAGTGTGGCTTCCGCGCCATAAGCGGCGGAGATCGACTTGACGATCGCGCGAATCCTGGTCTCGGCCAGGTCGCGAACCGCCGGATCGAGGGTTCGCGTCGTCCCCGCAAGCTGGGCGGTTTCGGCGATGATGTTATAGGCCTCGCCGGCGTGGAATTTGGTGACCGAGACGACTGCCGATGCGACCGGATCGACCGAGCGTGAGACGACGCTCTGGAGCGCCTGAACGATCGCCGAGCCGACCACCACCGGATCAACCGATGCGTGGGGACGGGCGGCGTGGCCGCCGACGCCGGTGATCTCGATGGTAAACTCGTCGGTCGCCGCCATGATCGGCCCGGGACGGATAGCGAAGCTGCCGACGTCGATGCCCGGCATGTTATGCATGCCGTAGACTTCCTCGATACCCCAACGCTCGATCAGACCGTCCTCGATCATTGCCTTGCCGCCACCGCCGCCTTCCTCGGCCGGCTGGAAGATGACGACAGCCGTGCCATCGAAATTGCGGGTCTCGGCGAGGTATCGCGCGGCGCCAAGCAGCATGGCGGTGTGACCGTCATGGCCACAGGCATGCATCCGCCCGTCAATGGTGGAGGTATAGGGTTTGCCGGTCGCTTCCCTGATCGGCAACGCATCCATGTCGGCGCGCAGACCGATCACCCGGCCACTTGTGCCGCCGCGGCCGCGAATGACGCCGACGACACCGGTCCGGCCAATGCCGGTCGTGACTTCGTCGACCCCGAACGACTGCAATTTCTCGGCAACCGACGCCGCCGTCCGATGAACGTCGTAGAGGATTTCCGGGTGGCGGTGAAATTCGTGGCGCCAGGCGACGATGTCATCCTGGAACTCCGCGAAACGGTTGATGACTGGCATACAGACTCCACCGATATCGGCGCGGACCATAGACCCCCGAGAGGCGGAAAGCGAGGGGCGGAGCAGCCCCCCCGGACGCTTTTTCTGTCGCAGGGAGCGACGTTACGCGGCCTCGCGCAACCCGCCTCGCGCCTCAAGAAAATCGACGATCTCAGCGATTCCCGTACCATCCTTCATATTGGCGAAGACGAAAGGACGCTCGCCCCTCATCTTCTTCGCGTCGCGGTCCATCACCTCGAGCGAGGCGCCGACCATCGGCGCGAGGTCGATCTTGTTGATGACCAGAAGATCGGAACGAACGATCCCCGGCCCGCCCTTGCGCGGTATCTTGTCGCCGGCGGCGACGTCGATGACGTAGATCGTCAGGTCGGCGAGTTCCGGCGAGAAGGTCGCGGCGAGGTTATCGCCGCCAGATTCGATCAGGATCATGTCGAGATCGGGGTAGCGCCCCCTGAGGTCGGCCACCGCCGCGAGATTGATCGAGGCATCCTCGCGGATCGCGGTATGCGGGCAACCGCCGGTCTCGACACCCAGGATCCGTTCCGACGGCAGCGCGCCCGAGCGGATCAGGAATTCAGCGTCTTCGCGCGTGTAGATGTCATTGGTGATGACCGCGATATCATAACGGTGCGCGAGCTGTTTGCAGAGGGCGTCGGTCAGCGCGGTCTTGCCGGAGCCGACGGGGCCGCCGATACCGAGGCGAAGCGGGCCGTTGGATGAAAGACTCATGAGCGGAACAGCCTCGTATACTGGGTTTCATGTTTCATGCTGGCGATATCGGCGCGAAGCGCGATGCCGCCAAGATCGTCGAGCCCGGCCGTCGTCGCCGAGGCTGCGACCGCCTCACATGCCGGGGCAAGCGCTGCGATCGCCTTCTGCCCGTCCGTCTGGCCGATCGGAATCGCCCGCACGCCAGCCGATACGATGTTCGATACAAAACCGTTGAGGCTGGCGATGAGCGCGATTTCAAGGCCGATACCATGGCTCGCGGCCGCGGTTGCGACAGCGACGGGATAGGCGATGGCTGTGTTGGCGCCGAGCCCGTCGGCAAGCGCGGCGAGGCGCTCATTCGGCCACGCAGCCGAGACGGCAAGCAGGAAGGCCCGGCCCTGGGCGGTTGCCTCGAGGTGGCGCTCCTTCGACGGCTGAAAGGCGGCGGCGAGCGCGGCGATCTCGCGCAAACGGCCGATGTCGCTTGCCGCGGCGGCGCGATGGGCGTGAGCGAAGAGAATCGCATCATTGCGGCCGCCGCCGTGGCGGAGCACGCCGTCGAGCCAGAGTTCGAGATCGGCCGCATTGGCGACGGTACCGTCCTCGATCGCCCATTCGAGGCCGTGACTGTAGGTATAGGCGCCGACGGGAAAGGATGGCGAAAGCCATGCGAGCAGGCGCTGAAGGGCGGCCGGTGTCGCCATTTCGGCGGGGATTGCCGGCGGCAGACGCTCAAGCATGGCTGTGATGGTCCCCCTCATGCCCGTGGCCTTCATGCCCATGCCCGTAAGCGCCGCCTTCCGGATCAAACGGCGCATCGACATGGGAGACCGTGGCTCCGAGCCCGGTCAGCATCGCCTCGATCACGTGATCCCGGCGGATCAGGAGGCGGTCGCCGTCGAGTTGGGTCGGAAGATGACGATTGCCGAGGTGCCAGGCGAGACGAACCAACGCGGCGGTATCCGAGCCCCTGACTTCGGTCAGCGGCTCCGCCGCGGCCCTGACCGCGACGATCCGGCCGTCCTCCAGCGCCAGACCGTCACCGTCGCGAAGCGTGGTCGCCTCCGGCAGGTCGAGCAGGAAATCGAGGCCGCCCGCGCCGGTCATGGCGAGACGCCGGCGATGACGGTTGTCATGGTCGAGCACGACCGTGTCGGCGGCGACGCCGGACCAGTGGCTGGCGAGCAGGACGTGCGTGGCGCGGATCATGAGGCGGGCGCTCCGCCGGCGGAACCACGCCGGAATCGGCCAAACAGCCCGCGAATCAGCAGGACGACCACGAGGGCCATCGCGAATGTGGTGAAGCCACTCTTCAGCACCGTCCATCGGCTGGCGGCAGCGACCATGCCGGGCGTCACCGCGTCCGGCCCCGCCGCCAGCATCGCTGAAACCGCAGCGTTTTCAAGCCAGTCGAAGACCGTGCCGGGCACGGCCAGGATGGCCAGGACCCAGCGCCAGCGGCCGATACGGGCTGGCGCCAGCGCGGCGATGGCAAAAAACAAAGTTGCGCCGAGCAGCGCGGGATAGAGAGTATCGAGCCAATGCTGGACATCACGGTAGAAGGCGACACCGTCAGGTGACAGGGCGGCGAGGAATGCCTTTGCCTCGGCAAAGCCATAGCCGGATGGGCGCATGTCGAACGGCACGAGTCCACCCGCCGCGGCGGCAATGATGGGCAGCGACCACAGCACCATGACGCGCGTAGACGATGACGGTCGCGGCAAACAGCATCCAGAAGGCGGCTCGGCGTAAGGTCATTGATCCGGCCCTCCGGGAGCATTCCCGCCGATCAGGGCCTCCCCTCTCCGGGTGTCCTAGAACAGAAAATACCGCTGCGCCATCGGCAGGACTTCGGCCGGCGCGCAGGTCAGCAACTCGCCATCGGCCCGCACCTCGTAGGTCTCCGGATCGACCTCGATTTGCGGCGTCGTCGAATTGTGGATCATCGATTCCTTCGAGATCCCCCGGGTATGGCGTACCGGCAGCACCGTCCGGTTCAGGCCGAGACGTTCGGTGATGCCGTCGGCGATTGCCGCCTGACTGACGAAGGTGACCGCCGAATGGGTCATCGACTGGCCGAAACCGCCGAACATCGGCCGGTAGTGGACAGGCTGCGGGGTCGGAATGGAAGCGTTGGGGTCGCCCATCTGGGCGGCGGCGATGGTGCCCATCTTGATCACCATGTCCGGCTTGACGCCAAAGAAGGCCGGCGACCAGATCACCAGGTCGGCGAGCTTGCCGATCTCGACCGAGCCGACCCATTCGTCGAGGCCGTGGGCGATCGCCGGGTTGATCGTGTATTTGGCGATGTAGCGTTTGACGCGGAAATTGTCGTTGCCGGCCGAATCTTCCGGCAGGCTGCCGCGCTGGACCTTCATCTTGTGGGCGGTCTGCCAGGTGCGGATCAGCACCTCGCCGACGCGGCCCATCGCCTGGCTGTCCGACGCCATCATCGAGAAAGCGCCGAGATCGTGGAGGATGTCCTCCGCGGCGATGGTTTCCTTGCGGATCCGGCTTTCGGCGAAGGCGACATCCTCGGGAATCGACGAGTCGAGATGGTGGCACACCATCAGCATGTCGAGATGCTCGTCGATGGTGTTGACCGTGTAGGGCCGGGTCGGGTTGGTCGAGGACGGCAGGACGTTGGTCAATCCGCAGACCTTGATGATGTCCGGCGCGTGGCCGCCGCCCGCGCCTTCGGTATGGAAGGCGTGGATGGTGCGGTCCTTGAAGGCTCGAATCGTGTTCTCGACGAAGCCGGACTCGTTCAGCGTGTCGGTGTGGATCATCACCTGGACATCGAAGTCGTCGGCAACCGACAGGCAGCAGTCGATGGCGCCGGGCGTCGTCCCCCAGTCCTCATGCAGCTTCAGCGCCGCCGCGCCGGCCTTGACCTGCTCTTCCAGCGCGGCGGGCAGCGAGGCGTTGCCCTTGCCGGCGAAAGCGAGGTTCATCGGGAACCCCTCGGCCGACTGGATCATCCGGCCGATATGGAACGGCCCAGGCGTGCAGGTGGTGGCGTTGGTGCCGGTCGCCGGGCCGGTGCCGCCGCCGAGCATGGTGGTGACCCCGGACATCAGCGCCTCGTCGATCTGCTGCGGGCTGATGAAGTGGATATGGCAGTCGAGGCCGCCCGCCGTGACGATCTTGCCCTCGCCGGCGATCGCCTCGGTGCCCGGCCCGACGATGATGTCGACGCCCGGCTGGACGTCGGGATTTCCCGCCTTGCCGATACCCGCGATCTTGCCGTCCTTGATGCCGATATCGGCCTTGACGATCCCCCAGTGATCGACGATCAGCGCGTTGGTGATGACCGTGTCGACGGCGCCTTCGGCGTTGGTCGTCTGGCCCTGCCCCATGCCGTCGCGGATGACCTTGCCGCCACCGAACTTGACCTCCTCGCCATAGGTGGCGAAGTCCTTCTCGACCTCGATGATGAGATCGGTATCGGCAAGGCGAACCTTGTCGCCGACGGTCGGACCGAACATCTCGGCATAGGCATGGCGGGGAATGCGGTACGGCATGGGGTAGCTACCCTTTGGCTTAGAGGCTCTTTCCGTCGAAATGTCTTGGCTGGAGTGCCGCCGGATCGACGCCGTCGAGGCAGCGCACGTTGATCGCGGCGACCGGCACGTCGGCTCCGGGCGGCACGCCGTAAGCGAAGGGCTCGATGCCGCAGACGCGGCAGAACCGATGGCGAATGACCTTGCGATTGAACGTATATTCGGTGAGTTCACCCTCACCGGAGACAAGCTTGAAATTCGCCGCCGGCGTGAATGTCATAATCCAGCCGAGCTTCGCGCAACGCGAGCAGTTGCAGGTGACGACGTTCGCCAGGTCGACGCTCGCTTCGTAGCGAACGGCGCCGCAATGGCAGCCGCCTGTGTAACGCTCGAGTCCGCTCATGCCGCCGCGCCCTTCTTGGGTTGCCTTGGCGGCGAGCGCCGCGTCGGCGTCGGCGTAGCCGGCCTCGATCCGGGCTCCGATCGCCGCGCGCGAGAAATCCGAGGCGGCGCTGACCGGCTCGTCGCGGGTGTTGGTGATCTCGACGATGTCGGACAGCGCCTTGTAGCGGCGCAGATCCTCGAATTCGGGCCGATCGAGCAGATGGCGCACCTCGGGATGGGCGGCGACCATCTCGTCGATCAGCGCGACGAAGGTGTTGATCGTCTTCGCCATGTCGACGTCCTTGTGCATCTTGTTGGCGAAGAGCAGCTCGACCATGCGGTCGGATACCGCGATCATGTCCTTCGGAATCTTCCCGGCCTTGGGGAAGAGGTTGATCACGAACAGCTTTGTGCGCGGGGCCGCCATGGGATCGATGAGCCTGATCAGCGGCGAAAGCGGCGTATTGTCGAAGAGCCCGCCGTCCCAGTAGAACGCGTCGCCGATCGGCGTCATCGGGAAGCCCGGCGGCAGGCTGCCGCTGGCAAGGACGTGGTCGATGGTGAGCGGGCCGGTCTTGCCGGTGTTGTCGAAGGCCTCGATGTCGCCCGTCTCGATATTCGTGGCGGTGACGACGAGGCGCGTCGGGCTGGCCATGATCGCGTCGAAATCGACCAGTTCGGAAAGCAGATCACGGATCGGACCGAGTTCGTAGAAGCTCGTCCAGAACGGCATCGTCATAAAGTCGCGCCGCATCCGGTAGAACGCCGGATTGCCGAGCGCGGCCAGGCCCGGCTCGAAGAATCTGCGGCGCCAGCGGCGAACCCTTGACGACAAACGCCTCCCACATCGTCGCCAGCGTTGCGAGCGGATCGCCATTGCGCGCGCCGACCAGGACCGCCGCGGTGATCGCGCCGATCGATACCCCGGAGACGTAGCGGGGTCGGAAATCCGGCTCCTTGTGCAGCCGCTGAAGCACGCCGAGTTCATAGGCGCCGAGCGCGCCGCCGCCCTGGAGGACCAGGGCGGTTTGCATCATGGTATCAGCCTTTGATCGCGATGCGCGGCTCACAGCTCGCCCATCACCTTCTGATTGAAGCCGAAGACGAGACGGTCGCCGAGATAGGGCACCAGCGTGACGCTGCGGGTCTGCCCCGGCTCGAAGCGCACGGCGGTTCCGGCCGGGATATCGAGGCGGAAGCCCCTGGTCTTTTCCCGGTCGAAGGAGAGGCCCGAATTGGTCTCGTAGAAATGATAATGGGAGCCGACCTGCACCGGCCGGTCACCCGTATTGGCGACGTCGACCGTGACCGTCGGCTGGCCGGCGTTGAGTTCGATCTCGCCGTCGGCCGCAATGATTTCTCCCGGGATCATGCCCCCGCCTCCTAGCTCAGAGCCAGGACAAGACCACCGGCTGCTGCCAGGCCACCAAGGACACGCGCAACAAGCCCGCCCGTCGCCTGGCCAAGGCCCTTGCCCGAACCAAGGAACAAGCCCGCGCCAATCCCGGCGCCGTGCAGGACGGCGGTGGCGATGGCGAAGCCGACGCCGAAGGGCAATGCCGCGGCAACACCGAGTTCGCTGCCGTGGGCGTAGCCGTGGAACAGGGCGAACAGACCGACGAGAACGGCGCCCACTGCCGCCGGCAGACGAACCGCAGCGGCGATCAGCAGGCCGAGGGCGACCACAGAGGCGAGGATCATCGGCTCGGCGAAAGGCAGCGAGACGCCCACCAGCGACAGGAAATAGCCGGCGACCATCGTACCGACAAAGGAGGCCGGGACGATCCACAGGGCGCGGCCGCCGATGGTTGCCGCCCAAAGGCCAACCGCCACCATCACGACGATATGGTCGAGGCCGAACAGCGGGTGGACGAAGCCGGCGATGAACGAGCCGTTGTCGGCATGGCCGGGATGGGCAAAGGCCGGAACGGTGGCGGCGGCCAAGGCCGCGGCGGTGATGGCGAGTCGCTTTAACATGGTAGTCGTCCTCTCGAATGGTCTATCGGATAGGGTCGTGGACGGTGACCAGTTTGGTCCCGTCGGGGAACGTCGCTTCAACCTGAACGTCGTGGATCATCTCCGCGACGCCCGGCATGACCTGGTCGCGACCGATGACCGAAGCCCCGGCCTCCATCAAGTCGGCGACAGAACGGCCGTCGCGCGCGCCTTCGACCACGAAGTCGCTGACCAGCGCGATCGCCTCCGGGTAGTTCAGCTTGACACCACGCTCCAGCCGGCGCCGGGCAACCATGGCCGCGGTCGCAATGAGCAGCTTGTCTTTTTCCCTGGGGGTCAGGTTCATGTTGTCCTCTTCAGCAATTCCACACGCGCGGCATCGCCGCATCGCGCAACAATTCCAGCAGCCTCGTCAAGCACACGCGCAACGCTTGCCCGCCCGGTGCGAGAAGCCGGGCGACGAATATCCCATTCCAGGCGCTGGCGCCTGCTTCGCAGGACCCACCTGCGAGCACGTCGCGAGCTGGAGTCAAGAGCGCCTCGGCACCCGGCGATACGAGAACAACGGTTGCGAAGGCGCCTGCGTCACCGCCGGTCGCCTTGCCGGACATCACCGCATCCGCGTCACCATCGAGCCGCATGCCGTCGGCGAAGACCAGATCGCCATCGCGGCGGATTCGCCACACGTCGTCGAAATAGATGTCGTGCAGGACCTCTCCCATCGCGGCGCGGCCGAGCAACACGGTTTCGGCGGCAAGCAATGTCGCCGTAGCGGCGACGTCGGCTTCGAGGCGGCGGCAAAGCGCGCTCCGCTCGAAAAGGATAGTTTCCTGCGGCAGCCATTCGAGCCGCCCCGACGGCCCGACCTCCAGTCGCGCGTCGATGCGCGCCACGCTGCCGGCGGAGCGATAGGCACGCTCGGCGGCTTGCGACGACACCACAGCGGCCGCCGACGCCCCGACGGACACCGTGTAGGCGAGACGATCGCCACCGGTGACGCCACCGGCCGTGTTGAGCAGAATCGCCTCCAGCGGCGCCGTATCGGCGATCCGTGGCAGGCGAACCTTCGCCGATCCGGATTGCCGCAATTCGTCGAGCCGGTTGCCGCCCCGTTCCCGGCGAACCGTCACACGAGCGTCGCCCCGCACCCTTTGCATCTGCGGCGGCGCAAGGGCGCCGACAGGGGGCTCTCCGGCAATGACGGTTGGCACGGCAATCATCGACAACATCATTTTTCGATCAGGCCCGCTCATGCAAGCCTGAAGCCACGCTATTCCCCTGACGATCCGACCGAGGCCGTCCGAAAGAAGGCGAAAAAGGATTAGCCTAGTTTTGCGGCGACTGCCGCTTGAATCGGCATGCCGTGCCGTTCGCCGGACCGCTCTTTGCCAAATTGTCGCCAAGCCGATATGAAGGGAATGAACGCGGTCGGGGGCGTCGCGACCGCACCACGTCTGGGGCTGGACCTTGAGACTGACGCTTCTGATTGCTGTTTTCTTTTTTTCGCTCGCTGGCTGGTCGGCGCGAGCCGATCAGGACCCGGCTTACATCGTCATAGACGTAGCGCGGGCGACCGTCCTCAACAGCCGCCAGGCGAACAAGCTGTGGCCGCCGGCATCGCTCACCAAGCTGATGACCGCCCGCTTGACCTTCCAGGCGATTCAATCCGGCCAGATGACGCTGACCTCGCCAGTGGTGGTATCGAAGCACGCCCTGGCCCAGCCTCCTTCCAAGATGGGCTACAAGGTCGGCACGGTCATCAATCTCGACAACGCGCTCAAGATGATGATCGTGCGCTCGGCCAACGATATCGCGATGGCCATCGCCGAGACCGTCGGCGGCAGCGAAGCGAAGTTTGTCGCGCTGATGAACGCCGAGGCGGCGCGTCTCGGCATGAACGGCACGCATTTCGTCAATCCAAACGGGCTCCCGGCGGCCGGCCAGATGACCACGGCGCGCGACCTTGCCGTGCTCGCCCGTTCCGTGTGGATGGACTTTCCCCAATACCGGGAATATTTCCGGATTTCGGCGATCCGCGTCGGCCGGAAGACCCTGAAATCCTACAATACGCTGCTCGAACACTACCGGGGCAGCAACGGCATGAAGACGGGCTTCATCTGCGCGTCCGGCTTCAATATCGTCGCGAGCGCGACCAAGAATGGCCGCACCCTGATGGCGGTCGTGCTCGGCGAGGTTTCATCGGACGCACGCGCCGAGACCGCGGCCCAACTGCTTGATCGCGGCTTCTCGGGCATCCTCTCCGGCGTGCTCGCCCAGAATCTGGCGACGTTCCAGACCCGCCCGGCTCCCGGTGGTCCGGTCGACATGCGCAAACAGATCTGTGAAACCAAGCGGGCGCCGCAAAAAACCGTCGGCAGATCGGCTCTCGGGCCGAGTTTTGTCTTGATGGAACCCGTGCCGGTGTTTACTGGCGGTGCCGATCCAATGCCGGGGAACGCCCCTTCCGGTCGGCCCACCGCTAACATCCCGCTGCCACGGCCGCGGCCACCTTATCCGGCCGGCGCCCAACTGACCGCCCAATAGTCGCAAGTCTCAGGCCCGTTCGATAACGCAACGATAGACGCCGTCGACGGTTTCGGCGCTCACCAGCCGATTGCCGGATTCCCGAACGAAGTGGGGGATGTCGATCGCCGCCAGCGGGTCCGTCGCCTCGACGATCAGACGTCTGCCACCGGAGAGGCCCAGCAGCGCCTTGCGGGTCCTGAGCACCGGCAGCGGGCAGGCGAGACCGCGAAGGTCGAGGTGCAGATCGTTGGTCCGGTCCCCGCGTTCGCTCATCGCTTGCTCGCTCTCATGCCGATGCTAGGCTTGACCGGACCGCGAGGATAGAATCGCGGGACCCCGGGGCGGAAATGGGTTTTTTCGAAAACCTGCAAAAGGACTGGCTGTTCATTCATGGCGTCTACAAGGCCTTGCGTCGGGTCACGCCGATGGCGCGTCATCGCAACCGGACTTTCGCCGATGCCGCCGAAGACCTGGCCGAACGCTACGGCGATCGCCTTGCCCTGATTTCGGATCGCGAGACACTGACCTATGCCGGCTACAACGCCCGGGGCAACCGCTATGCGCGCTGGGCCATGGCGAATGACGTGGGCAGGAGCGACGTTGTCGGCCTCCTGATGCCGAATCGCCCGGAATATGCAGCCGTGTGGCTCGGCATCGCCCGGGCCGGCGGCACCACCGCCCTCCTCAACACCAACCTCCGTGGCGCGGCCCTGGCGCATTGCATCAATCTCGTCCTGCCAAAGCACATCATCGTTGCCGCGGAACTCGAGGACGCTTTCGACAGCGCCGCCCCGATGCTCGTGCGGAAACCGGTCGTATGGCGACACGGTCACGCTCGCCGCGAGCAGCTCCGGATCGACAGCGCCGTCATGGACTTCAGCGACTTGCCGATTCCGGCCTCCGAGCGCCCGGCCCTCACCCTCGATGACCGCTGCCTTTTCATCTACACCAGCGGCACCACCGGATTGCCCAAAGCGGCAAACATCAACCATTACCGCGTCTTCGCGGCGATGCTCGCCTATGCCAGCGTCATGGAGACGACTGAAGACGACCGGAACTACGATTGCCTGCCGATGTATCACACCTCGGGCGGCATCCTGGCGATCGGCTGCTGCCTGATGGTTGGTGGATCGGTCTTCATTCGCGAAAAATTCTCGGCCCGGCAATTCTGGGACGACGTGGTCGATCACGGCTGCACCCGGTTTCAATATATCGGCGAGCTCTGCCGCTATTTGGTGACCGCCCCGCCGCATCCCAAGGAACGGATGCATCAGGTCAGGCTGGTCTGCGGAAACGGCCTGCGGCCGGACATCTGGACGCGCTTCAAGGACCGCTTCGGGATCGAGTCCATCCGGGAGTTCTACGCCGCCACGGAAGGCAACGCGATCCTCTTCAACTGGGACGATACGCCGGGTGCCGTCGGGCGCATCCCGCGCTGGGCGCGGACGTTGTTTCCGGTCACCAACATCCGTTTCGATTTCGAGCACGAGGCCCCGGTGCGCGACGATAACGGCCTGTGCATCGAGTGCGACGTTGGCGAGACCGGCGAAATGATTTCACGGATTGTCGCCGATCCGCTGAAGCCCGGCCAGCGCTTCGACGGCTATGCGGATCGGAGCGAGACGGAAAAGAAGATCCTTCGCGACGTCTTCGTCGCCGGCGACATGTGGTTCCGCACCGGCGACCTGATGCGCCGGGACAGCCGGGGATATTTCTATTTCGTCGATCGTATCGGCGATACCTTCCGCTGGAAGGGCGAAAATGTCTCGACGTCGGAGGTCGCCGAAACGCTGACCCAATGCAGGGGTGTCGACGAGGCCAACGTCTATGGAGTCGAGATCGCGCACGCGGATGGCCGTGCCGGCATGGCCGCCCTTGCGATCAACGACGACTTCACGCTCGAGGCATTTCGCGAGCATCTGCACGCGACCCTCAGCGACCATGCCCGACCGCCTTTCGTCCGGTTCCAGCGCTCGATCGACGCGACATCGACGTTCAAGCAACGCAAACTCGACCTGGTCCGGGAAAGCTTCGATCCGACCCGGACGTCGGACCCGATCTATTTCGACGATCCGACGAGCGGCCAGATGGTGCGCGTCGACCCCGCTCTCCATCGCAAAATTCATTTGGGCGCGATCAAATTCTAGAGACATCCGCCAAAATTTATTCCGCGTTAACCTTTACGAGCGTGTGAATTATTCTTGATTTGTAAATAACCATCGCCATTCGTAATTCTCTCCGGGAGCCAATCGGTTCAGTTTTTATAAAACTCGAACCGGCATAGTGGCGCTGCGCAACCCCAGCGGAGACAATCCACGTGCGCGTATCGTTTGCCGGCGCCGTCGAAAGGGCCATCGGTGGCCGGCTCGGTCGTCGGCTGATGCCGCTTGGCGATCGGCTCGATTCGATTCTCTACGACAGCGACGACCGCTCGGTCTCGCAGCGCATCGCTGTGATCGCCTTCACCGTCAGGGTGGTGAGCGCCGCGATCGCCTATGTCAGCCAGGTCCTGCTCGCACGCTGGATGGGCGATTTCGAGTACGGCGTCTTCGTCGTCGTCTGGGTTGGCGCCGTCATCCTCGGCGGCCTCGCCTGCCTTGGCTTCCAGACGGCGATCGTGCGGTTCGTTCCGGAATATATCGAACGCGGCGAGTCGGATCTCCTGCGCGGCGTGCTGGTCGGCAGCCGGGCCTACGGATTCGGCGCCGCGACGGCGATTGCCGGGCTCGGGATTCTGGGACTGGTGGTCTTCGGAGACAAGCTGTCCAGCTATTACCTGATCCCCTTCTATCTCGGCGCCGTGACCCTTCCCATGCTTGCCCTCGGCGAAATCCAGGACGGCATGTCGCGCGCCTTCAACTGGGCCGATCTCAGCCTCTGGCCGACCTATATCGTCAGGCCGATCATCATCCTGGCCGCGATGGCGCTGGCGATCGGCCTCGGCTGGGAGCCCAACGCCGTCACCGCAATGGGCGCGGTCATCGTCGCAACCTACCTGACCTCGATCGGTCAGCTGATAACGCTCGAGCGGCGCTTGCGCCGGACGGTCCCGCGGGGCCGGCGGCGTTATCAACCGATGCTGTGGATCGGGATTGCTCTTCCGATCTTCATCGTCGAAGGGTTCTTCAACCTGCTGACCAACGTCGACATCCTCGTCGTCAGCTATTTCATGCAACCCGACATGGTCGCGATCTATTTTGCCGCGGCCAAGACCCTGGCGCTGGTGCATTTCGTCTATTTCGCGGTGCGCGCCGGCGGCGCCCAGCGCTTCTCGAAATACTATGCCAATGGCGACACCAAGCGGCTGGAGTCCTTTGTCCGCGACACACTGCACTGGACCTTTTGGCCGTCGCTGGCGTTGATCCTCATGATCTTCGTCATTGGCCGGCAATTGCTGCTGCTGTTCGGCCCGGCCTTCGGAAGCGGCTATCCACTGCTCTTCATCCTGTCGGCGGGTTTGCTGGCCAGGGCCTCGATCGGTCCGGCCGAGAGCCTGCTCACCATGGCTGGACAGCAAAGAATCTGCGCGGTCATCTATACGATCACCTTCGTCGTCAACGTCGCTCTCAACGTTGCGCTGATCCCAGTCTTCGGCCTCGCCGGCGCGGCGCTCGCGACAGCGCTGGCGCTCTTCCTGGAAACGATTGCCCTCTACATCGCGACGCGAAACCGACTTGGCATTCGCTCTTTCATCCTCTTCGCGTTCATGCCGATCAGGCCGGCACCGGGAGGAACGGGATGACCGAGATAGAGTTCCCCGCAGCCTCGACGAGGCGGAAACCGGACCATCCTCGCCCGGCCATGCCGGAGCGCGCGGCGACCGGAAGCCGCTCCTGGCTGAGCGCGGTCGAAGCCACAGCGGACATCGCCGACTGGCGCGACCTGGCGGCGCGCAGCGCCGATGCCAACGTCTTCTTCCATCCGGGCATCCTCCTCCCGGCGATTGACCATCTCGACCCGACGATATCGGTAGCCACGATCCGCAACGGCGACGGCAAGCTGATAGCGCTGGCGCCGGCCGTCGCCGGGCGCCTCGGAAAGATCGCGCCGGCAATGCGGATATGGGTTCACGACTATGGCCCCCTCGGGACTCCGCTCCTCGATGCCGATGCGGTCGACGCGGCGGCCGACGGTTTGGTCGCGCTTGCCGGCGGCGAGAGCCTTGTGGTCCCCGACCTGCCCCTTGGCAGCGGCGCGGCCGCCGCGCTTCGTCGCGCTGCCGAACGAGCGCGTCGCCCATGGGTGGTGGTCGACGAGCAGGCGCGGGCGGTGCTCGAACGTTCGGACGCTCCCGGCGATGTGCGTGCCAGGCTGATGACGCGACGGCGCAAGGAGCTGGCGCGTCAGTTGCGGCGACTCGGCGATCTCGGCGAGGTAACGGTCGAGACCGCCATTGAACCCGATCGCGTCCGTGCCCGGTTCGAGGAATTCCTGATCCTCGAGGCGGCAGGCTGGAAGGGCGAGGAAGGCACCGCGCTCGCTTGCCATGCGGGGACCGCTGCCTTTGCCCGGGAGGTCATCTTCAACCGATCCGAACGCGGGACCGTACGCATCGTCTCGATCCGTCTCGGCGAACACCCGGTGGCAATCGTCGTCTGTTTCGTCGCTGGCTCGACCGCCTATACCTGGAAGATCGCCCACGACGAACGCTTCGCGCGTTTCTCCCCCGGCGCCCAACTCATGATCGAGGCTGGCGACAGCCTCTTCGCCGACCCGGCGATCATGCGCATCGACTCCTGCGCCGCGCCGAACCACCCGATGATCGACAAGCTCTGGCACGATCGCATGGAGATCGGAACACTCGTCGTCGGCCCGGTCGGAGGCGGTGCGCTCCATCGCATCGGGCTCGCCGCGCTACGGGGCGAGATCGCCGCCCGGGCGACCGCGAGGACACTGCGGGCCCGTCTCAGGGCTTCGCATGGCAACAGAAAGAGCGAGCCATGAGCCTTATCGACGTCGATCGGGAGACGGCGTCGGCCTTTCCGGCCGAGCCGTTCCGCATCCGCCATCATCTCGCCGACCATCCGCTCCTGAGCCTCGACGCGCTGGCCTCGCTGGCCGCCAAACTCGACCGGGACAGGGTTGAATACAACTCCGGGAAACTCCAGCCCAACCAGCCGCCGGACGAGGTTCCCGGCCTCGACCTCGCCCCGGCGGATGTGGTGCGGCAGATCGAGACATGCGGTGCCTGGATGGTGTCTGAAGAATGTCGAGACTATTCCCGAATACGCGGCGCTGATCCGCACCGCGCTCGCCGACGCCCGCGCCGCGATCGGCGGCGGGGACGAGAACGGCATGACCGATTTCCAGGGCTTCATCTTCGTTTCCTCGGCCGACGGCGTGACCCCCTTCCATATCGACTATGAGGAGAATTTCTTCGTCCATCTCCATGGCGAGAAATTCATGCATGTCTTCGACAACCGCGATCGATCGCTGGTTCCCGAGCCGGATCTGGAAACCTTTCCCGGCAAGCACCGCAACCTGTCCTACCTCGCGGACTTCGAGGAACGGGCGACGGTCTTCCGGTTCGAACCCGGCGAAGGGATGTTCCTGCCCTACACCTGGCCGCACTGGGTACAGACCGGCGGCGACTGGACGATTTCGATGGCGATCACCTGGAAGTCTCCCCGCGACATCCGCATGAACCGCCTCTACCTCGCCAACGCCATGCTGAGGAAGCTCCACCTGCCGCAACCGGTCCCCGGACGCTATCCGGCCTTCGACGGCGCCAAGGTCATGGCGCTTGCCGCGGCGCAGGCGGTCATCAACCCGTTGCGGCGCAGCGAAGGCATGCGGCGGCGTCTCCGCGCCCTGCTGTTCGGCCGGCGGGCCAACTACTATTACGGTGGCGAACGCAAAGCCTGACCGGCCTTCCCGGCATCGGCTTCGTCGCGGACCGCGTCCCGGAAGCCGCGCCGGATGACCTTGCCGGAGGTCGTCAGCGGAATTTCGTCGACGAAGGCGATTTCGCGCGGATATTCGGCCGCGGACAGTCGCTCCCGGACGAAGCGCCGGATATCCTCGGCGACAGACGGCGTCGCCTCGTAGCCCGGCTTGAGCGCGACGAAGGCCTTGACGATCTCCGTCCGCACCGGGTCCGGTTTGCCGACCACCGCCGCGAGCCGAACCGCCGGATGGGTGGCCAGGCAGTCCTCCACCTCGCTCGGACCGATCCGGTAGCCGGCCGAAATGATCACGTCATCGTTGCGGCCGAGGAAATGGAAATAGCCGTCCGCGTCGCGCACGCCCTGGTCGCCGGTGAGCATCCAGTCGCCACGGAATTTATCGCGGGTGGCCTCGGGCTGCCGCCAATATTCGAGGAACATGGAGGGATCCGGACGACGAATGGCGATCTCGCCGGGATCGCCAACCGGCATTTCGGCGCCGTTGTCATCGACGATGGCGACGGTATGGCCGGGGATCGGCTTGCCGATCGCGCCGGCCCGGCTGACGCCGAGCGCGGCGCAGGAGCCGAGAACGTAGTTGCATTCGGTCTGACCGTAGAACTCGTTGATCGGCCGGCCGAAAGTCGCCTCAGCCCGTTCGAAGGCCATCCGTCCGAGGCTTTCCCCTGCCGCCCCGACGGTCCTGAGCCTGAGGTCGAAGCGTTCGAGCGGCCGCTCGACATCCTCCATCAGCTTGACCGCCGTCGGCGGCAGGAAGACGTTGCGGACCCCGGCTTCGGCCATCGTCGCGAACGCGGCCTCGGGGTCGAAGCGCTGGAACGGCCCGAAGACAACCGGTGTCCCGAAGTAAAGAGCCGGCAGCAGGGCGTTGAGGAGCCCGCCGGCCCAGGCCCAGTCCGAAGGCGTCCAGACCCGATCGTCGGCATCGGGCGCGAATTCGTGGGTGACGGAAAAACCGGGAATGTGGCCAAGCAGGACCCTGTGGCCATGCAGCGCCCCCTTGGGCGGTCCCGTCGTCCCCGAGGTATAGATCATCATCGCCGGATCTTCCGGCCCCGAATCGACGGTGGGAAACGGATCGTTGAACGGCTCGAGCGCCTCCCGATATCCATCGATCCCGCCCGACGGGCCGTCGACACAAAGAACCGTCTCGAGGTCGGGAAGATCGGTGCCGAGCCCGGCGAGCTTTGCGACGCCGGCGGCGTCGGTGAGGATCGCCTTTGCTCCTGAATCCTGCAGCCTGAAGCGAAGCGCGTCGGGGCCGAACAGGGCGGCGAGCGGCACAGCGACCGCACCCAGCCTGTAGGCGGCAAGATGGCCGACCGCCGTCTCGACCGATTGGGGCAGGAGAAGCGCGAATCGATCGCCGCGGCCGATCCCGCGGCGGCGGAGCGCATGCGCCAGCCGGTCCGAATCCCGCTTCAATTCCGCGAAGGTCGTGGCGCTCATGGCGCCGCTTTCGTCCCTTCGGATGAGGGCGACCCGGTCGGGAACGGCAGCCGCCCACCGATCGCAACAGGCGACCGCGATATTGAAACGCTCCGGGATCGCCCAACGAAACGACTCGATCAACGCCTCGTAGCTCTCGGCCCGGGCGAGCATGGCTAACGCGGTACCGCCATCAACGGGCCCGCGTTCGGGGCGAGCGCCGCCTGACGCTGGTCCGGCGCCGCCATGACCAGGGTCCAGAAATTGCCGTACTTGCCGTTTGGCGTGTAGGCGACCGCTATCCCCATCTGGGTAACGCCCGGCTTCAGCAAATTGGCATTATGCCCTTTCGAGGCCTTCCAGCCGTTGAGCGCCTCGTCGAAGGTCCGATGCCCCGCCGCGACATTCTCAACCGCGACGGCGGCATCGTAGCCGCCCTTGGCCAGCCGCTGCTGAAAGCTGCCCTCGCCACGCAGGACATGAGACATCTTGTCGGCGCTGGCCATCGCCTGGGAATGGCTGCGCGCAATCCCCATCAGCTTCGAATCGATCGTAACAACCGACAGGCCCCGAGACGTGCGATAGGCCGATATCGCCCGCGCGGCAGTCCCGGGATCGACTGTCGCCGGGGTCGGCGCGCCCGCCCCTTTGATCAATTCGTCGGGCTTATCGAAGAACGAGGCGCAGGCCGAAAGCGACAGGACCGGCAGCAGCGTGACGGAGATGACGCCAAGCACCGAGCGGCGCGTGAGACCCGTTTTGTCCATGATGTTGCTCAGGCTGCTAACCGACCGATCCACCGCCTGTCTTGGACTTGGCCCCGGCATATCGTGCCAGCGCCCCTTCGATCGCGGGCAGGTCGCGAAGATGAAGGTCTTGCTGCGGGAAGGGAATTTCGATGCCCGCTTCGCGCAGCGCCGCCAGAATGGCAAAGCGCAAATCCGATCGGGTCGTCAAGCCAAACGAGATGTCGGAGAGAAAACACCGCAATTCGAAATCGAGCGAACTCGTGCCGAAATCCATGAACAGCACGAAAGGCGCGGGATCCTTCAGGACCCGCTCGTGGGCCGCCGCACAGGCGAGAAGCACTCGCTTCACCTGTTCCGGATCCGAACCGTAGCTGACCCCGACCGGTATCGTCACGCGGCCTTCGTTGCCCCTGAGATACCAGTTGGTGACAACTCCGGAGATCAGGTTCGAATTGGGGATGATCACCGAGGCGCGATCGAAGGACTCGATTTCGGTCACCCGGACGCTGATCCGCTTGACCGTCCCCTGATCGGTCCCGACCTGGATCCAGTCGCCGGCACGGATCGGGCGCTCGGCCAGCAGGATCAGTCCGGATACGAAGTTGTTGACGATGCCTTGCAGCCCGAAGCCGATGCCAACCGACAGGGCGCCGGCGACGAGCGCGATGCTTGCGAGATCGAACCCGGCATAGGTAGCGGCAAGGATGATCGCGAGAAATAGACCGAGATAGCCGGCCGAGACCCGGATCGAATTCTTGAGACCTGGTTCGATCGCCGTGGTCGGGAGGAACCGGTCACTGAGCCAGCTCTGAAACAACCGGGTGGCGCCGATCAGGACGCCGAAAATGATCACCGCGGACAGGATCGTCGCGAAGGTGATCCGGATCGAGCCGATCTGGATCCCGTAGTAGAGACCCTGCAGCCGGGACATGATCGAGGACGAGTCGAAGCCCCATGGCGCCGCGATGAGGAGCACTGCGACAAGCAGAAGAACCAGCTTGACCAATGCGGTGAGGACCACGCCGATCTGGTTCACGGCGCGATCGCTGACGCCAAGCGCTTGCGCGATACCCCGGCCGGCCGGATTGGTGGGCGACAGAATCGGCGAGACGGCAGCCTCGACAAGGCCGCTCGCCAGCACCAGCCCGCCGATCACCACCCAGACCCAGGCGATCTGGTTGATCATGAAAGACGCGAAGAGAAGGTAGCCGGCGACGGCGGCGAAGATGGTCACCACCGCCGCAAGCCCGGCAAGCGGCGTCAGCAGCCGCCATCGTGCATTCAGCAGCCGCTCTTCGGTGCTCAGCGCAGCGCGCCCGCGGACGAGGATGCGGGTGGCGATCAAGGCGAGGATCGCCGTCGGGATCGCAAGGATACCGCCGACGCCGACGCCGTAGAATGGCGGCATCGCGGTCACCGCGGCGACGGTGCCGATCATCGCGTTGCCGGCCATGATCGTCGCGGCGACCACGACCAGCGCGAAAGTTTGGCGGGCGGTCTGATCGGCGATGCGGGCAATTCGCCATGCAGGGCGCTGCGGCGCCGCGAGGGCGCGAGCGAAACCGGTGATGACGGTGAAAATAGCGACCGCCGATGTCAGGCCGGAGAGGATCTCGCCGAAGTCCCGCGGCAGCAACTTCAACTCGAAGAGCAACGTGCGGAGACCGAAGAGCATCAGGATCGGCACGGCCGTATCGACGATCACAATCGCCAGGGCCATGACATATTTCTGGTTCCGTGTCGGCTCGCCGGTCGCGCCGCGGCCCCGCGCCCATTTCAGGAAAGCGCGGCGGGCGATCAGGATCGCGATGATCAGCACCACCGCGAACGTCACCAGCATGACCGTGACGAAGTCCGAACTCTCGGCGATCAACCCGCCCCACGCCCCGATGATTCCGCCGACGCCAAACACGAGGCCGCGGCGTTTCCGCGGCGAGATCGCTGAACAGGTTGGGACTGAGGGCGCTGCGGTCATGGGCGAACAAGGCCGCCGCGAACTGGGAGCCACGAAGGTTGCCGATCTTGTCGAGGAGCTGCTTCGCCTGAAGATTGACCAGCTGGCCCTGCTGGTGAAGACCGGTCAGCCGCTCGAGCTCGGCCTCCAGGATAGTGCGGGCCTCCGCCAGGGCCGGCAGGTCGGTTACGTCGACGTCTTCCGGCGGCGCAATCGAAGCGAGCCGGTCCCGCACTTCCGCGATGCGGGGCTGAAGATTTTCGACGAGATCCCGCGACGCATCGAGAACAGCCTGGACATCCCGCCGGAAGCCGTCGAGCCGTCCGGTCGACAGGTTCGGTGTTTCGAGCGCTGCCTCGACCCGCGATAGCGTACGAGACCAGGCATCAAGCGTCGCCTGTTCACCTGAGCTCTGCGCCGACGCCGGCGCGAGAAGCAGCGCGAAAAGGACGAAAAGGGCAGAAAAGCGTCGGTACATGACCCGGACCCGGTGAAGGCGAATCCTTGCTAGCACGGCCGGCCGGAACAGGCGACACATCACCAATTCGACCTATTCCGCCGCTTCAAGCTCCTTCGACGGTGTCAGGATCTCTCCGACCCGGGCGGCGGAAAGGATCCCCTCCAGCGCCCCGCTCGAGCTAATCACTGCGACTGGAAACGTGCTGGAAAGCGCAGCCGGAAGCGCCTCGGCAAGCGATGTGCCCGGCGCGATCGAAGGCGCCCCGACAGCGATCTCGTCGACGGTCGGCCCGGCGTGGCTGGCAATCGCCGCGTTGACGGCGTCGCGGGTGACGACACCGCGATATCCCCGCGCATTGAGGACATAACCGATTTCCGCGCCACGACGCTGCATCTCGGCCAGCGCCTGTTCGAGTGTTTCGTCGGTCAGGCGGAGCGGCGGCGGCTTCATCACCGCATCAACGGTGAGGACGCGGGCGCGATTGACGTCCTTGACGAAAGCCCGGACATAAGCGTCGGCCGGGCGAAGCAGGATCTCGACCGGCGTTCCGATCTGCGACAGGGTACCGTCCTTGAGGATGGCGATGCGATCGCCGAGCCGCAGCGCCTCATCGAGATCGTGGGTGATGAAGACGATGGTCTTGTGCAGGCGGGACTGAAGCTCGATCAACTGATCCTGCATCTGGCCACGGATCAGCGGATCGAGAGCCGAAAACGCCTCGTCCATCAACAGGATTTCCGGATCGGTGCAAAGCGCCCGCGCCAGACCCACGCGCTGCTGCATGCCGCCTGATAACTGGGCCGGATATTGATCCTCGTAGCCGGAAAGACCGACGGTCGCGACCCATTCGGCTGCCTTTTGCTCGCGCTTCGCACGCGGCTCGCCACGGACCTCAAGCCCGTAGGCGACGTTCTGAAGGACAGTGCGATGGGGAAACAGACCGAAGCGCTGAAACACCATTCCGGTCTTTTCCCGCCGGAAAGCCTCAAGATCGCGGATCGACAGCTTGAGAATGTCGACACCGTCGATGAGGATCTCGCCCTCGGTCGGATCGATCAGCCGGTTGAGATGGCGGATCAGCGTCGATTTGCCCGAACCCGACAGGCCCATCACCACAAAGATCTCGCCGCGTTCGATCGCCAGCGAGACGTCGTAAAGCCCGACCGTATTGCCGGACTCGGCGAGGATCTCTTCCTTGCCGGCCCCTGCCTTGAGCCGGGCAACGGCGCGCTCCGGCCTGGGGCCGAAGATCTTGGTGACATGCCTGACGTCGATCAGCGGCATGAACTCAGTTCTCCACCGCGCGATAGGCCTGCAGGCGGCGGCCGAAAGCCTGGCTGATGCGGTCGAAAATGATGGCCAGGATGACGATGCCGATACCGCCGACGAGGCCCTTGCCGGGATCGTTGCGCTGAAGACCGAGCAGGACGGTTTCGCCGATGCCCCGCGCCCCGATCATCGACGCGATGACCACCATGGCCAGCGCCATCATCATCGTCTGGTTGATGCCCTGCATGATCGAGGGCAGGGCCAGCGGAATCTGCACGCCCCTGAGCATCTGCCAACGGGTGGCGCCGAAGGCCCGGCTCGCCTCGATCACCGCATGGTCAACCTGGCGGATGCCGAGATCGGTCAGCCTGATCAGCGGCGGGGTCGCATAGATCACCGTCGCCAGGATTGCCGGCACCTTGCCGAGCCCGAACAGCATGGCCGCCGGAATCAGGTAGACGAAGCTCGGAATCGTCTGCATCAGGTCGAGGATCGGGTTGAGCAGGGTCCGGGCGATGTCGCTTCGCGCCGTCAACACCCCGAGTGGAATGCCGACGATGATGGCGATACCGACCGAGACCAGCATGATGGCGATGGTCTGCATCGCCTGTTCCCACAGTCCGAGGCTTCCGAGCACCCATGCCAGCGCCATGACGCCGAGCGACAGGAGCGGCCCGCGGCTCGCCGCGTATGCGATCAATCCGACGGCGATCAGGATCACCCACGGCGGCGCGCCCCGCAACGCCTGCTCGATGACGACAAGGACGGTCAGCAGCGCATTGGCGATCGATTCGAAGAAACCGCCATGATTGACGATCAGCCACTCGATGAAGGCGTTGGTTGCGTCGGCGATGGGTTTGCCGATGTCGATGAACATCGCGGCGTCCTCAGGCGCGAACGGGCCGGCGGTTCACCGCCAGCCCGCCTGCCTTAGCGTGAATCGACTTATTCGCCGAGCGCGGATTTCACTCCCTGGACCGCGTCGGCCGGCAGCCATTTGGTCCAATCCTCGTTGTTCTTGAGAAAATTGACGGCAGCCTCGTCGGGACTGGCGTCGTTGTCCCGCATATAGGCCAGCGCCGATGACGTGGCCGCGTTGGTCGAGGAATAGGCCTTGAGGAAGGCGGTCAGTTCGGGAACCTTCTCGCTGAAATCCTTGTTGGCGCCGATGATGACCTTGCTGACGGGATAGGCGGTCGCCTTGGTCGGATGATCGGAGGCCATCATCTCGTCCCACACCGCCTTGTCGTAGGCGGGCTCCTCGAGCCGGGTGAAGTCGTACTTGCCGAGCAGCCAGGTCGGGCCCCAGTAGTAGAAGACCGCAGGCTTGTCACGAAGCGCGGCGGCTTCCGCCGCCGCGGCAAGCGCCTCGCCCGTGCCCGGCCGGAAGTTGGTATATTTGTCGTCGAGACCGTAGGCGATCAGCTTCTTGGAATTCACAATTTCGCACTGCCAGCCGGCCGGGCAGTTGTAGAAACGTCCCTTGCCCGGCTCCTCCGGGTCGGCGAAGAGTTCGGCATATTTCGGCAGGTCGGTGACCGATTTCAGGTCGGGCGCCACCGCGTTGGCGCCGGAGACGATCGAGGTCGGCACGAACCAGCCCTCCGTCGCATCCGGATACGTCGTGCCGAGGGCGACAGTCTTGCCGGCGGCCTCGGCATCGACCCATGCCTGAGCCGGGTTGGCGGTCCAGATTTCCATGATGATGTCGGCGTCGCCGCGCGCAACACCGTTGATCAGCGGGATCGTGTCGCCGGGGATGCTGTCCACCTTGCATCCGAAGCCATCGCGGATGATGCGGCTCGCCACAGCGGTATGGAACTGCGCGGAACCGTAGTTGAGATCGGCAAAGACGACCGGCCGGTCGATCTCGCATTTTGCCATCCCGGCATCCTGGGCCATTGCGGGCGCCGCGACGAATACGCCGACGGCGAGGGCGATGGAGTGGCGAAACATGGACTGGTCCTCCTGCTTATTGCGAATGGCGTGTCTATCGAAACGGGTGGCGTCTGGGCGTACGGCGGCTGCGGTTGAGAAACTAGGGCGCTGCGTCGACAAGCCGAGCGGGCCCGACGTTGTTCCCCGGCCCTGGCAACCGAAACCATGATTTCTCTACCCTGCGTGGAATGATGCTTTCCGAGCCGCCCGTGATGGTCGTATCGCGTGTTCCTGATTCAGTAACACCGGGCAACTGTCATACGGGTGTCAGGAGCGTGTCGCGCCCAGCCGCCAGACCCGTCTCCACCCCGTTGTGAAATACCTGCGGCCCCGACGCTTGAGCAAATGGACAGCGATTTCCGAGAAACAATAGTGGGGCAGCGATGAATGTCAAAAGCCAGCGGGGATCCGCGTATCGGGGGGAAGACCAGCCGCAGCTGGGTCGACCGCGCTTGCCGCACCGCACTGACGGAAGCCCATGAAATTCGCTGAGAGAAACGCGGTGCGCCGGACGCGCCAGTCAAGACGGTTTTAGAAGAAAAGATCAGGATATACACACGCTGATTTGAGCACCAAAGAGAAACTAACAAATATACAATTCACGACAAGAACGCTTTCGATTAAGTCTTGCCATCATTCGTCAGAAAACCTGAACCAAATGAATCGAGGCGGTACTATTGCGTTTTCTCCCCTGAGCGGCCAAAACGCTCTCGTTGCCATGGAAATCCTGAACTACATTGTTGCGAACTGGGACTTGATTGTCCTTCGCACCGGCGAGCATATCGCCATCGTCGGGGTGGCGGTGGGGCTGGCGATCCTGACCGGCGTACCGATCGGAATTGCGATCAGCCAAAACCGGCGTGCCGCCACCGGCGTGCTCTACGTCGCCTCGATCATCATCACAATTCCGTCGATCGCTCTCTTCGGCATGATGATCCCGGTCCTTTCCCTGATCGGGGAAGGCATCGGCTATGTCCCGGCCGTTGTCGCCGTTCTTCTTTATTCCCAGCTTCCCATCATCCGCAACACATACACCGCCATCACCAACCTGGATCCAGCGCTGCGCGAGGCGGCACGCGGCATGGGGCTGACACGGCTGCAGCGGCTCCGCGAAGTCGAACTGCCGCTGGCCGTGCCCGTCATCATGGCCGGGGTCCGGATCGCCGTCGTGATGAATATCGGCGTGACCGCGATCGCCGCCTATATCGGCGCCGGCGGTCTCGGCGTCTTCATCTCGCGCGGCATCAGCCAGACCGATCCCCGCCAGCTCGTCACGGGCGCGTTGGCGGTGAGTGTCCTGGCGGTGGGCGCCGACCTCGCGTTGCTCGCACTTCAGCGCTTCTTCACATCGCCGGGACTGCGTGAGACAGCGAGGGCCGCCGCATGATCCGCCTCGAAAATGTCACCAAGGTCTTCCCAGGCGCCGCCGCCCCGGCGGTCGACCGCGTCACCATGGAAGTGCCGGAAGGGGAAATCTGCGTCCTGCTCGGACCGTCCGGCTGCGGCAAGACGACCACGATGAAGATGGTCAACCGGCTGATCGAACCGAGTTCGGGGAAGATCGTCATCGGCGACAAGGATACCAACGACTACAACCCGGTGCAGCTTCGCCGGACCCTCGGATACGTCATCCAGCAGATCGGGTTGTTTCCCAACAAGACCATCGAAGACAACATCTGCATCGTTCCCGACATCCTTGGCTGGGAGAGGGCGAAATCGCGCGCCCGGGCCGAGGAACTCCTCGAGATGGTCGCCCTCGATCCGAAGATTTTTCTCGCGCGCTATCCCAAGGAATTGTCCGGCGGTCAGCAACAGCGGATCGGCGTGCTGCGGGCCATCGCGGCCGATCCTCCCGTCCTGCTCATGGATGAGCCCTTCGGTGCGATCGATCCGATCAACCGCGCCATCATCCAGGACGAGTTCCTCAAGATGCAGGCGAACATGAAGAAGACCATCATGTTCGTCAGCCACGACATCGACGAGGCGGTCAAGATGGCCGACCGCATCGCCATCTTCAGCGAGGGCCGCCTCGTCCAGTACGACACGCCCGACAACATCCTCGCGCATCCGAAAAACCGCTTCGTCTCGGACTTCGTCGGCTCGGACCGGACGCTCAAGCGCCTCCAGCTCCTCAAAGTCAGCGACGCGATGATGCATGACCCACCCAGCGTCGGCGCGGACGACACGCTGGCGACGGCGACAGCATCCATGGAGGAACACGGTCACTCGTCGATCGTCATGGTCGGCCCGAACGGGCGGGTCCGCGGCTTTGTCGATCTGAGGACCGCGAAGGGAGCCAAGGGCAAAGTTGGCGAGAACCACGAGACCCTGCCGACGACGATCAACGTCGCCGAGGATCTGAGGACGGCCGTATCGACCATGTTCCGGCACGATGTCGCCTGGCTTGCCTGTGTCGACGACGATCGCGTCTTCAAGGGATACGTGACCCTTCGCGGGATCACCCACCTGCTCGGCGAGGCACACCGAGATGGCTGAACAGGTTGCCGTCGCCAGCCTTTACCGTCTCTGGCGGATCGGACTTCTGCTTCTGATCTTCGCCCTGGGCGCATGGGCCTGGGCAAGCGGCCTCCTGCCGACCATCTTCGACCTTTGGGACGACATCGTCTATCTCGGGCGCCAGCACATCATGCTGGTGGCGATCTCCGGCGGCCTCGCGATCCTCGTCGGCGTGCCGCTTGGTGTCCTGCTGACCCGGCCCGCATTCCGGCGCTATGGCGACATCGTCCTCCAACTGCTCAATGTCGGCGCAACGATCCCGACCCTCGCGATCCTCGCCTTGTCGATGAGTCTGCTCGGCATCGGCGACAGGCCCGCGATCTTCGGCCTGTTCATCCTGACCCTCCTGCCGGTCGTCTCGAACACGCTTGCCGGCATTCGCGCGGTGCCGCCGCACCTGATCGAGGCGGCCCGCGGCATGGGCATGAGCCCCGGACAAATCCTGCGGAAGGTCGAACTGCCGAACGCGATGTTCGTCATCTATGCCGGAATCAGGACCGCCTTGGCCATCAACGTCGGCACCGTGCCATTGGCCTTCCTGATCGGCGGTGGCGGTCTCGGCGAACTGATCTTCAGCGGCATCGCCCTCGACGAGTTCGGCATGATGCTGGCGGGCGCGATCCCGACCGCACTGCTGGCGATCTTCGTCGACTTCCTGATGGGCCAGATGCAGCTGTGGACGATTCCACGCGGCGTCAATCCGCTTCGGTAGACGCCGGCCATTCCCCCGATTCACCTGCCAGGTGAACCAACGAGAAGAAAGAGGAGACAATCATGAAATATCTCACAGGAATCCTGACGGCGGTGGTCGCCGGCGCTGCCCTGACCGTCACCGCCCAAGCCGACGAGATCGTCGTCGGCGGCAAGAACTTCACTGAACAGCTGCTGCTGTCGGAGATGACCGCCCAGCTTCTCGAAGCCAAGGGCTTCGACGTCGACAAACGCGACGGCATGGGCTCGCAGGTCGTCCGCGACGCGCAGCTGAATGGCCAGGTCGACGTCTACTGGGAATATACCGGTACCTCTCTCGTCACCTATAACAAGGTGGACGAAAGGCTCGACGCCGAGGCGACCTATCAGAAGGTCAAGGAACTCGACGCCGAACAGGGACTGACCTGGCTCGATCCGTCCGCCGCCAACGACACCTACGCACTGGCGGTCAAGGCCGGCGACGAGGACACGGCCGCTCTCAAGACACTGTCGGACCTTGCCGAGGCCTATAAACAGGATGAAGGACTGGTGATGGCGGTGAATGCCGAGTTTCCGAAGCGGCCCGACGGACTGCCGGGCCTTGAAAAGGCCTACGGCTTCGAGACCACACGTGCCGACCTCAAGGCGATGGATTCGGGCCTGACCTATCAGGCCCTGAACGAGGGGCAGGTCGATATTGCGCTGGTCTTCGCCACCGACGGGCGCATTGCCGCCTTCGACTTCCGGGTTCTGCAGGATGACAAGGGATTCTTCCCGGACTACGCCATCGTGCCGGTCGTCCGTACCGACACGCTCGAGGCCAATCCCGAGCTGGCGGCACCGTTGAACGCCCTCTCGGCGAAGCTTGACGACGAGACCATGCAGACTCTGAACGCAAGGGTCGATGTCGACAAGGAGTCGATCGAGGATGTCGCCGGCGCATTCCTGGCCGAGAACGGCCTCATCTAGGCCGTCGAACCGTTGGCTTGCCGCTCCCGCGCCGCGGGAGCGGCGTTCCTGCCCCGCCGCCCGGGGCCCGGGCAATCCCCTTCCGCACCGCTGGCGTCCCGTCGCGGCTTCGGCTAAATGCTGGGCACACCCAGCCGAGGGCCAATCGGGGACCGCTCATTGCCGGACAAGAGACCAGCCCACCCCAAACTCGTCACGAACCGGCGCGTCGTCCATATCAGCGGTTTCGAGCCGATTCCGACCGAGCGGCTTGACCACCGGATGAACAGCGGACTGCGGCGATTCGCTACGCTCTGGGGCGCGACGGCAACCTGTTCGCCCTGCGCGGTCGCGCCTGACCAGCGGTCCGTCGCCTGGGATGTCAGGACCGAGGGTCCCAACTGGTCGACAGCCTGCCGCTACACGGTATTGCGCTGGGACGAACTCATGGCGCCCTATGTCGGGCGATCCTGGCTCGGCCGGATGCTCCACGGCTACAAGGCATTGTTCGAATTCATCTGGACGGGAACGCTCCGCCGCTATTTCAAGGCGAACATCCGCTATGGGCTCTTCTTCATCTACCCGCTCCTGACGCTGTTCGCCTTCGTTCTGATTGCCGTCGGCGCGGGCTTCGCCGCCGCTTGGCTGGGCGTTCCGTTCGGAGGACTTGGCGCGCTCGTCATCGGCATCGTTGCCTTCGGCCTGCTGATGCGGATTCTCGGCGGTTATTTCTTCCTCGATTTTGCCCTCGCCGACTGGGCCTGTGCCGCCGACCTCGCCCGCCGCGACATACCCGGGATGGAGGACATCCTCGGACAGTTCGCCCGTGTCGTGGTCGAGGCGATCCGCGATCCCGAAGCCGACGAGGTACTTCTTTCCGGCGTCAGCCTCGGCGCGGTGATGATGGTCGAGGCCCTCGCCCGCGCCTACCGGGCAACACCTGGGCCTCGACAAGGAGGTCGGCCATGCCGCCTTTCTGACGGTCGGCTCGTCGATCCTGAAGATCGGGCTGCACCCGGCGGCCAAGGACCTGCGGCGGGACGTCTACCGGGTCGGCGCCGAGCGATCGCTCCTTTGGGTCGAATACCAATCGAAGGTCGACCCGATCAATTTCTACAAGACCAACCCCGTCACCGATCTCGGCAATCCGAAGACCGGCAGGCCAATCGTCAAGATGATCCGTATCCGCGACATGATGAGCGCGGAAGGATACCGTCGCGCGCAGCGCAGTTCGCTCCACCTCCATCGGCAGTTTGTGATGCCGAATGCAAAGCGCTACACCTACGACTTCTATCACATCGCCTTCGGACCACTGCGGCTCGCCGATCGCATTGCGCTCGGCAAGAAGGCGGTTTCGATTTTCGCCAAGGATGGCAGCTACAAGAGGAAGCGACCGGCCGGGAAGTCCCCGGACGCCGTCGTCATTGGAGAATAATGAGCCAACTCATCGCGGAATGGATCTGGTTCGTCGGCGGGGTGCTGTGGTTCGTCATCCGCTATCCGCATCAGCGCAGATCGCGCAAGACCAAGGTGGCGCGGTCGGCGGGCGGCCGTCACGACCAGTGGCTTCTGGCTTCGTCGCTGACCGGCCTCGCCATCATTCCGCTAATCTACTTCGTCACCAGCGAACCCCGCTTCGCGGACTACCCTTTCAGCCCGGTTTGGGGCTGGATCGGCCTTTTGCTGATGTTGGCGGCACTGGTCCTCCTCTATGAGACCCACCGCCAGCTCGGCCGGAATTGGTCGGTGACCCTCGATACGCGAAAGAAGCATACGCTGGTCGATACGGGGCTCTATGCCTACGTTCGCCATCCGATGTATTCGGCCTTCTGGTTGCTGGCATTGGCGCAGGCAGCCTTGCTTCCCAACTGGATCGCCGGATTTTCGGGCATCGTCGGCTGGGGAATCTTGTTCTTCCTGCGGGTCGGGCGGGAGGAAAGGCTGATGATTGAGACCTTCGGCGACGAATATCGCGACTATATGCACCGAACCAAGCGGGTGCTTCCCCTGATCTATTGACGGGATGCCACCTCCCGGCCATGTTTTTCCGCAAGAAGGGTGAATGCCCTTGGGTGGACGGAGGTCTCAATGAAATCGAGACGGGCGGCTTTCATGGCCCTCGCCGCGTTTATGTTTGGCCTGTCGGCAGCGATCGTGCCGTCAAAGGCCGACGACCCCATCCGTCTTCCGTCGCCGCGGCCGGCCCACGCCCCGAAGGCGACGGCCCCAAATGCAACGGCGACGAAGACCACAAAGACGTCAACCGTGGCCATCCCAAAACCCCCGGCTGGCGGGTATAAGGGCGGGCGCGTCATCATCCTTCGTGGCCTCCACAATATCTGGTCGCGGGGCATGGATGCCCTTGCCAAGAAGTTCGAGGCGCAGGGCGTTCCCGTCATCCTTGCCAACCACTCGCATTGGCAGTTCATCGCCAACCAGGCGATCGCCGACTACAAGGCGGACAAGAACGTTGCGCCGATCATAATCATCGGACATTCGCTCGGCGGTGACGCTGCGCTCGTGATGTCCAACTGGATGGCCCACAACAACGTGCCGGTCCGGTTCGTCGCTGTTTTCGACGCTGTGTCGCAGGGTCATCCGGTCGAGCCCGGTGTGGCGGAGGTGCTCAATTTCTACAAGCCGAAGGGTTACGGCCAGGAAGTGGTCGGCACTGCCCGCTACAAGGGAAAGATCATAAACGTCGATCTGACCAAGGAAAAGGACGTCGATCACCTCAACATCGACGAGGATCAACAGTTACAGGATCAGGTGCTTGCCGAATCCCTGGCGATCCTGAAAGGCCAGAAAACCGCAAGTCGCTGACCTTACCGGCTTCGGTCACCTACGTCCGGTCGGCCGCGCGACCAACGAGATATCGGTCGGACACGACGGCCGGCATCGGCGGCAGCCCCGGACGCGGCCTCGAGGCCCTGCCTCCGCCTGCTCATCATCCACGGTTTCGACCGCTGGTCCGGGCTGGATGTCGTCAAGGAGATCAACGGCTTCAAAATCGCCCGACGCGCCTGAGCCCCCCTTCCCGGCCTCCGTCCACGAATGACCTAGCCGTCGAGAGGACGGGCCTCGTCGGGCAGCATGATCGGGATTCCGTCGCGGATCGGATAGGCAAGCTTGGCCGCGCGGCTGATCAGTTCCTGGGCGCCGGCATCATATTCGAGCGTCGTCTTGGTGAGCGGACAGACCAGCAGTTCGAGGAGCTTGGGATCGACCTTGCCGGCCGCGCGTTTGCTATCGTTCATCGCAACAACCTATTGCAGGGACCGGCCCATGCCGCCGGCTTCGTTCGCGAGCGCCATTTCGGTCAAAGCCACCAGGGTTTCGGCACGGGTCTTGAGATCCGGAGCCTCGAGCAGGGCCTGTTTCTCAGCCGCGCCGAAGGGTGCCATCATCGCCAGGGCATTGATCAGCGTCTCGTTCGTCGCCCGGTCGACGCTCTCCCAATCCGCCTCGAGATTGTGGGCGTCGAGATAGTCGCGGAACGACTTGAGCACTGCCGCCCGGTCGACCGCTTCGTCGCATTGGGTGATGAAGTCGTCGGCATAGGGCACTGCCGTGACCCGGCATTGGCGATAGCCCGTCGGCACGATCTGCTCCTCCACCACCGCGAAGCGGGCAACACCGGTGAGCGTCACCATGTAGCGACCGTCACCGGTCTCGGAAAAGGCGGTGATCCGGCCGGCACAGCCCACCCCGCACAGGCCCGGACCGGAGGTGCCAGGCGCCTTGGATTCGTCGGGCTGGATCATGCCGACGATGCGATGCCCCGCGAGCGCCGCGTCGATCATCGCGACATAGCGAGGCTCGAAAATGTTCAAAGGCATTTCAGAGCGCGGAAGGAGCAACGCCCCCGGCAACGGAAATACCGGGATGATCTCCGGTAAATCGGTTGGACAGCCATAGGCGCAATTACCAGCCTTCACGGAAACCCTCAGGCAAACAGCATCGACGACAGGCGACGGCGACCGGCAAGCGTCGCTTCGTCCATCGGCCCCCAGGCCTCGAAGAACTGGAGCAACTGCTTACGCGCCTTCTCGTCCTCCCAACTACGGCTCTTGGCGAGGATTTCAAGGAGCTGATCCGCCGCACCTTCGCGATCGCCCTTTCCGTTCAGCAGCAGCGCCAGATCGAAGCGCCCCTGAAAATCGCCCGGATCGGCAGCGACCCTCGCTTCAAGCGACGACTGGTCGCCCAATCCGGCGGTCTGGGTCGCGAGGTCGAGCTGCGCGCGCGCTGCAGCCACCTTCGGATCGCCTGCAGCCGTTTCCGGCAGCATGTCGAGCGTCTGGCGCGCGCGATCGAGTTCTCCGGTCGCAACCAGGCATCGCGCCAGTCCGGCCGCAGCCAGAACCGACTGGGGTTCGGCGGCGAGTACCGCGGCGAAACGCTCGGCGGCGCCGGACGTATCCCCGGCCGCCAGCAACTCTTCACCAGCCGCGACAAGCGCCTCGCTGTCCGAGGGCCCGACGGGCCCGGCCACCCGCTCGATAAAGGCCTTCACCTGACTTTCCGGCAACGCGCCGACGAAACCGTCGACCGGCTGTCCGTTGGAAAAGGCAATGACGGCGGGAATGGACTGGATGCCGAGTTGGCCGGCAACGGCCGGATGTTCGTCGATGTTCATCTTGACCAGCTTGACCGCGCCCTTGGATGCCCGGACCGCCTTTTCAATGATCGGGCCAAGGGTTCGGCACGGTCCGCACCACGGCGCCCAGAAATCCACGAGCACCGGCTGCTGCGTCGATGCTTCGATGACATCCGCGGTGAATGTCTGGGTTGTGGTATCGGTCACGAAGTCGCCGACGTCGCCAAGGCCCGGCTCGGGGCTCGCGCCCCCGGTCAATAGCGTGCTCATAGTCGTCCCTATTTTTGCTGGGCGGCTCAGCGCCGCCGTGATCCCGGTTTCCGGCCTAACATGGCGTTTTCGCCCCTCATTTACAATCGGTCGGGGGGTCTACTCCGTCGAGCGCGAGGATCAGCGGCTCGTGACCGGTTGCCCGGACGAAGGCGAGAAGATCGACGCTGCGAATCGTCGTGGTGGCGGTGTTGACCAACGGATGGCAGTTGATCGCCTCGCCGGCCATCAGCGTCGCGTCGAGAACGACCGTGACGCGCGGCGGCGCGTCGTTGATGAGGCCGAAGGGTGTCACCGAGCCCGGCGTGACGCCGAGCACCTCGAGCAACAGCTCGGGCTTGCCGAAAGACAGGCGGCCGGATGCGCCGAGTCGGCGATGGAGGTGTTTCAGTTCGACGATGGCGTCTTCCGGTGCGACCACCAGAAAAAGCCCGCCTTTCTTGTCCTTGAGAAACAGGTTCTTGGTGTGAGCACCCGGAATCTCGCCCCGGAGCGCCCGGCTTTCCTCGACGGTATGGAGCGGCGGGTGGGTAACGGTAGAAGTATCGAGGCCGAGCCCGGCAAGGAACGCAGCCAGGTCGTCGGGGGTCGCGGCCGGCATGAAAAGCTCCCGATGTCTTGGGCCCGAGCCATAATCGCCGGAGAAAGCCGACACAAGTCACGACATCCATGTTGCAACAGCGGGCCAAGGAGCGATATAAGCCCCGCAACGATCGGAAACGGTCGTGCGAGCGGGTGTAGCTCAGGGGTAGAGCACAACCTTGCCAAGGTTGGGGTCGAGGGTTCGAATCCCTTCGCCCGCTCCAATTTCCGTAAGGAAAACAGGCGGTTACCAGGCGTCGCCTCGATGCCCTTTATTTTGCTTGCGTTCGCGGAACCACGGCGGAACCGTCACGAAATGATATCCGTCCGGCGGCGCCGTCCATATCGGGGAGGCGGTCGTTTGCAAAGCACACGCGTCGTAGGCTGTGAGCTTTAGCCATGGGCGACCTGTGATCGCCGGATAAGTGGGCAACCGTCCCAAGGGTTCGAATTCCCCTCCCTCCGCCACGCAATTTCCATAAGATACTGATTTATAATAGATATTTTTGGCGCTCTTAAGAGATACCCTAACTTCTACCCTAACGACGGGCGCCACATCGGTTCCCAGACCCTGCGGCGGCAGGTGAGCCTATTTGGGTCATGAGTGGGGCTCCTGGATCGGATCGAGGACGACCGCCTCGACCAACCAGCCACCTTCCATTTCGCGGAGAATGATCACCTGCTTGAACCGGTCGCTGCCCCAGACGACCTGATTGGTGACGACGGCGAGATCGCCCATCGTATCAAACCGCCAGTCGGAAAAGGTGAAGCTGTCGGCAGCGGCGTAGTGGGTCTTGATGTAGGCGAGGATCGCCGCGCGGCCGGTGACAGTCGGCTCATCCGGCACGATCAGCACAGCATCGTTGGCCCAATCGCCGGTCCATGCATCGAAATCCTTGGCGATCAGCGCCTTCGACCAGTCCTCGATGAAGGCCTCCAGCGCAGCGTCGGTGCCGATCGCGGCGCCGACCGCGGCCGCTCCGGTTCCCGCCGTCTCGGCGGGTTTGCCGGTTTCGCCAGCCTTCCTTGTCCTTGT
This sequence comes from uncultured Alphaproteobacteria bacterium, assembly GCA_963812275.1. Lineage (GTDB taxonomy): Bacteria > Pseudomonadota > Alphaproteobacteria > Rhizobiales > Kaistiaceae > Bauldia. The sequence goes on from CAWEUQ010000016.1 coordinate 101,478, forward strand.
CCTTGTCCTTGTCCTTGTCCTTGTCCTTGTCCTTGTCCTTGTCCTTGTCCTTGTCTTTGCCCTCGATCCGATCGGCGGCCTTCTCGGCCACCTCGTCGATCTGCTGGCCCGCTTTGTTGAGCGCGTTGCCGGTCTTCTCGACGCCCTCCTCGATAGCATGGCCGGTCTTCTCGCCGGCCGACTTCAGCGCCTGCCCGGCCTTCTGCAAAGGCCCCTCGGCCAGCGCCGGTCCGGCCGCGAGCAGCCCTACGGCAAGGCCGGCGACAAGCATGGTGCGGTTGTGACGGATCATGCGAGTCCTCCCATTGATCTTCCAATTGAGGGCCATACTACGTGGGGCGACACTCTCCCGGAAACGGTCAAGGCCGATTTCCGCGAGGGGATCAAAAGTGCCATGGCGGTATAAACCGCCGAAACCAGCCCTCGACGACATTTGGTTAAACATGCACGCAGGGCGTTTGAAAACTCAGCGATAGCGTCGAAGTCGCCATTTTTGGCGCGGTCCATCGCATCGACCGATCAAGCTTCCGTTCGGCCGGTCTCTATGACTACCCACTGATATGATTGCGAACTCGGCGGCTCGCGAAACCCTTCGTGACCAGCGTGCGCATTGCCTGCCGCACTCGATAATTCCAAGCCGGCTCGGGCCGCAGCAATTGCTTCGCGGCCTCGGACTTCGGAGGCAGCGCTCATCGGGCTTGAGGCTTTGGCGCTTTGCTGCCTTACCCATCGTTTGCCTCTTTGCCGGCCAACAACGGGGCCGGCTCTCCCACCGCATCTGGTTTGCAGATTTGCAGTTTCGTTCCGTCAGTTTTTTCAATGAGGCCGTCCAAGTCGAGCAGCTTCTTGTCAAAAGTATGCAGCGCTTCCACTCCGGGCGTGACGGCAGCAGTTGCCAAGTGCACGGCATCCGGCGGCTTCAATCCGGCGTACCCGAACAGCATCAACTCGCGGGCTCGTTCCCCAACGAAGACATCAACGTTGACGGTCGCGATATACGCGTTTTCAAAATAGGCCGCCAGCTTGTCGGCATTGCCCCGCCTGTCAGGATCGCGGCAAACTTCGGCCAAGCAGAGTGCGGAAACGACGATTTCGTATTTGCCCTTCTTTGCCGCCTCGACCACCATTTGGCACATCGTCGCCCGGTCTTCGATTTTGCCGTCTATCTCGACTCGCTCCTGCTGGATCAAAGCGATCCAAGCACATGCATCCCATGCCACGCGTCTAGGAGAGCCGGCCATCCCGTATCCGTTCGAGGTATTCCTCAGAGCTAAGTCCACCGGTGAAATCCGGGTCGAGAATATCGGCTACGTCCGGAAAATCAGACCTGTCCCGAAGGAATCTGACCATCGTTGCGTCAACCTGCTGCAATCTCCCGCGTCCCTTGAACCGAAGGGTCCCATATACGCGGACGCGGCGGTTGTGCCAGATATCGCGCACTTGATGCTCGCCTAGTTCGTCTCGCGCCTTACCAGTCACAATGCACTTTACGTCCTCGCCCGTAAGACGCTCCTGCACTCGCAAAATCAGACGCCCGTGACCGTCCTGATCGATCGTTCGTGCTGCCCCCTCAATAGAACCCAGCTCAGTATAAGGCTGCTCAGGCGGCGTAAGGGCCGCTTTTGCAAAACCCATCGCAGCACGCGCGACCGGCGGCGTTAGCTCCAGCGCGGGCAGGTCTGGCCCGTGATTGATAAACGTCTGAGCAAGCCCGTTGGTCACCCGCTCAAAAATTCTCTCGGCCTTGGCGATCGTTCGGTCATCAAAGAAATGGGGGCGACTAGAACCAAGGCTGAGCGCCTTTAACCCAGTTGCCACTTCCCTAGTCACATCGGCCGCACGGCGATCGATGTTAACGCCGTAGTCGCGCGCGAAGGCCATGGCTTCCAAAGTGATCGGGCTATTGGTCGTAGCGCTCACCACGCGCCACTCAAGCGCAGTAGTCCCGTTGCCGGAGACCGCTTCTTCGACATTCTCCAAGATATCAAAATAGTCCCTCACCTGATCCAGCAGGTCAGCGATGGTGGGGGAACCGCCCTCACGGCTGGCTCGAATCTGGACCGTGATCTTTGTAGCCATTGCTACTGCTCGCTGGGTCAGGCCACCACCGGAGACGAGTTCCGGTAAGTCAGCCTTTTCCTCACAATACCACGCAACGCCGCGGTCGTGCGAGCCGCGTCATCAACGCCAACCCCAACCCGATTGCTGTAGCGGAAATCGAATTCAGCCAGATACCGATGCGGGTGTGACCTGCCACTGAATTGTCATCCAGCAGCGATTGGAGCCTCGCCCGGTGTTGCACTGAGGCCGAACTTTGGATCGCCGGCAGGTGGAGTTTTCCGCTCTTGTCATGATGTCGGGCTGGCTGCGCCATCGTGATTCAGCAGCATAATCGGCGTATTGTTGCAGGATGATAACGGACGAGATCGCTCTGCCAATGGCCTACGGCGAAAATCAATCGGGCGCTTCTACTGGCGGGCTACCATCGGTTTTGAACGTTGCCACGAAGGGGCCGGCTTCGGTGACCGCCACACACCATATGTTGGCGGGACCGGAGTACGGGTCGCCGAAAAGGCATGTGCCTTCGGCCTGAAAAGCCCCCAACTCAGCGTTTGCTCCGAGCGAAACAAAATCCACCGGCAATATTCCCGCCCCTCCGAAGCCGCGAGTGACCGCGTGCCCGTCACCACTGAATCCGACCGGAGTCCCCTCTATCGAAAAGACGAACATGATCGTTCCGTCGTCGAGTGTGACCGAAGCGGCCTGCGCGTCGCATTTCTCGGTGTAGTCGTCGGCTCCGGTTATCAGCCGGCTGCATATGCCTTTGGCAACGGCGACACCCGGCGCTCCCGGATCGTTTTGCGCGACGGCCTGCCCGGTCGTCAGCAGCATTGCCAGAAGCAATCCAGGCAATGAAAGACGCATATGGACCTCCCACGTCCAGCGCACGCACGTAAGGCTTGAAGAATAACAGCCACGACAACCGGTTGCCAGGGGTTGTCCGACAGCGGCGTAAAATGTAGTGCGCTTCATCGGCGCGGTCACGCGACGTATTGTTCCAGGCGGAAGGTCGAGATGACTGAGGTTTGTGCAATTTGGGGGACGCCGCCGACGGTGTCGTCGGGCGAAGGCGATTTCTACGACATCAACTCCGAGGGCGCCGGTGCTAAGTACCGCATCGCGGATTCCGCCGTGGTGGTTGCCACGCCCAGCTTCTGCTGACACATATGAGGGAAGCGGTTGCCAAGGCCGGATAAACGCCCACCGGCGGTCGCGAGCACGAAGGCCACGTGGGAAGCAGGCGAAACGCCCCCGAAACCCCGTCCGTGGCCGTCTTGCAGGCCGAAAGTCTCTGAGCATCAAACCCGTGCGGCAATCGGCCCCGCAACAGATGCCGCGCGCGGATACGCGCGGATATATGAGTTTTGATTGAATGTTTATTTCAATATCCTCTGAGAAGACTATAAACAACTAAAAAATAGATTCCACCAAAAAACACTATTGAAAGAGCAATCTCATAATCATGGCGAGAAAACATACTAGTCATCGCCCAGACGCCTATTAATGTTACTATAGCAGCTAGAATTAATCTTATCCAACGCTCTAATCCAGACCAGGACGAGGTTGTCTGCTTCTTCTCGATGGCCGACGTTTCGATGTTTTGCGGCAGACCACCGGTGCTGGTTTCGCCCCTCTCTGGTATCGGCGTAACCACGTCGTGATCAACGGCGGCCAGGGCCGCCTCTGCGGCTCCGGGGCCGTATTTGTCGTCGAATTTTTCGTGCAGCTCCGGCATGTCACGGAGGAGGTCGACCGCGCCCTGGGGGATATGAGACACGTCGATCGGACCCGGCCGAGAAACGGAGGCCGCTATTTCCAGAGGCTCGATTGGGGTTGCGGCCCCCTTGCCGTATTTCCGGTCGACTTCGTCCTGCGGGCACATCGGCCTTGCTCGAAATTTCTTCTCAGCAGCCTACACCATCTCGACCAGTTCACGGCCCTCGCGGATCAGCTCGGTCGCTTCGCGGTTCTCTTCCTCGATTTTCTTGGAAAGCCTGATCGCCTCGATGTTTGGCGCGGACCTTGACCTTCGGCCCGCCGCTGCCGATCGCCTCTGCAATGTCAGGCGTGATGTGGAAGTTTCGGCAGGTGCGCTCTTCGCGCGCCTTCTCGGCTTCCTCTACAGCGGGTTCCGCGGGAGCGGCTGGTAGACCACTTCCGACATCACTATTTCCTCCGCTATCAGCGAAATATGGACGGGGTCGTGAGTTTTCGCCATTTGGCTCGACAGGAGGTCGAACATTTTCGCCGCGTCCTGCCCCACGTTGTCCAGATACGTTTCCAGTTCCCCCCGCCGTTGAAGATCCTGGTACATCTTCGGCTGGTTGTTTTGGAGAAACTTCTCGTGAAGGCTGCGATACGTCTGTGCGTTTGGCATTCGGCTCACCGATCAGGGTTTGCATGGCCGCCTCGACATCGTCGGCAGAATCCATGCCGGAAACATCGACGCCGGCATCTTCCATCATGTCGAGGGCGCCATTGTACCACGACCTAAGCCTGCATTCGCCGGATGACACCGTAATTTGTGGTGACGGCCAGCAGGTAAGAAACCCAAACCGGAACCTAATCCACCCCGCACAGGTCACTCGGTCGAACACTTGCCTACGTTCGGCAGTTCCCATGCGTCGGGTTGAAAGGCTTCGCCAATTGGCGAATGCTGGTTATCGCCGCGCCGCGTCGCCAGCTTCGCCGCGGCCATTACCCTCTGGCTTTCGTTCAGATGGCGGCGTTTGAGATCGAGGCTGATGACGTATGCGGCCGGTTCAATCTGGATTAAAACCCGCATTCGCCGGATGACGAGGTAATTTGCTGCGACTTTGCGGCGATTCAGATATAAGAATCAATATCTTAATCTGGATCGCGCGAGGCCATTTTGGAGAACCCAACGGGTGAATCGGTCGATGGCCCTCTGCGGCTCGATTTCGACCGCCGCCTGAAGCTTGAGTTCCATGGTTCCCGGATCACCTCCGATGCCGGATTGCTGGCCTATCGCGAACTCGACGACGCTCTCGGTCTCAGCGCAATGGCCAGCGATGTGCTCGCCGATGCGCGCACCGGCAAGAACGGCCGCCATGCGCTGGTCGGGTTGCTGCGGCAGTCGGTGTTCGGGCGGCTTGCCGGATATGAGGATGTCAACGACGCTGAACGCCTGCGCCACGATCCGGCGATGCGCTGGATCGTCGGCGGCAAGGCGGCTTCGGGTGCAGCCGCATCGCCGAGCCAGATGGGGCGCTTCGAGACGCGCTGGCTGACGGCGGAGAAGAACCTCTCGGCCCTCGCCGATCTATCCGGCCAATGGATCGACCGCGTCCACAGCCGCCGTCCGCCGAAGGGCATCGTGCTCGACATGGATTCGAGCGTCAGCCCGACCCATGGCGAGCAGGAGATGAGCGTCTGGAACGGCCACTTCGCCTGCACCTGCTATCACCCGCTGTTTTTGTTCAACCAGTTCGGTGATCTGGAACGCAGCGAGCTTCGTCCCGGCAACGTCCACAGCGCCGACGGCTGGCAGGACGTGCTCGACCCGGTCGTGGCCCGCTATCGCGGCAAGGTCTCGCGCATCTATTTCCGCGCCGATGCCGCCTTCGCCAACCCCGATGTCTACGAGTACCTGGAAGCCGAGCGGATCAAGTATGCGATCCGCATTCCGGCCAATCGCGTTTTGCAGGAGCGGATCGGCTACTTGCTCAAGCGCCCGGTCGGGCGTCCTCCGAACCATGTGCGGCGGTTCCATGCCAATTTCACCTATCAGGCGGGAAGCTGGACCAAGCCGCGCCGGGTGATCGCCAAGGTCGAGTGGCATCCCGGCGAGCTTTATCCCCGCGTCGGCTTCATCGTCACCAACCTGTCCCGTCCGGCCGAGCGGGTGGTCGCCTTCTACAACCAGCGCGGCACGGCGGAGCAATGGATCAAGGAAGGCAAGGGCGCGATCAGGTGGACGCGGCTGTCGTGCCGGACGTTCGCCGCCAACGCCGTCCGGCTTCAGCTTCACGCGCTCGCCTACAATCTCGGCAACTTCCTGCGCACGCTGGCAACGCCCGAGCCGATCAAGGACTGGTCGCTGACCAGCCTCAGGGAGAAGCTGATCAAGATCGGCGCAAAGCTCGTCAGCCACGGCCGCTATGTCGCCTTCCAGATGGCCGAGGTCGCCATCTCACGTCATCTGTTCGCCGACATCCTGCGACTGATCGCCGAACTCCGGCCGCAACCGCCGCCAGCGCTGGCGTGAGCGGCTCGGTTGTCATGTGTACCAGCGAAAACCATGGGAGAGGTGCGTCTTGATGACAACGAAATCGACGTTCTTGGCGTGGAGGGCGCGGGCGTCACGGACTTTGGTGCCCGGCAGCCCCCATCGGCCGAGTTTAGCCTTGTCAATGGTCGTGCATGGCGGCAATCTCAGCTCAACAAGCTGGGCATCGGGTGGATGTCGGCTAAAATATCTCAGGAAAATTCGACCCCCTCCGTTGCGCGACAACCAGCCTCGGGTGTGATTTCATACAGCAGTCGACAACGTCGGCATCCACCAGAAGAGCATTCGGAATCCGACGGCGGATTCCCAACACGGGAGAAGTGATCATGGCCAAGTTCTACGCGATTTCCGAAGCCGACACGGTCGGCACAATAAATCCCCTTCCGTTTCCGGCAGTTGCCTTCCCACTTACGGGCTCAACAAATGCGTTCTTTTACGGGAGTCCCCCTTTAAGCGATTACTATGTATTGAATGTAACTCCCAGTTTTAGTCCGACGGCCGATATTGCGTCATTCGCACATATCAAAAGTTCGGGGCCTTTTGTGCCAGGTGCTGGAGAAGTGCAGCAAGTTTGGAAGGCGGATTCTGGCGATCACTATGCCCAGGGTAGTATTGGGACTCCGAGTGATGATACCTTTTTAGGCCTAGCAGCAACTGCCAGTCCAAGCGATGCCACAAAAGCAAACGGAACTGAACAGCAGCTCAACCAGTTCTTCTTTAAGTTCGATGACAAGCTTCATGGATCGGACTTCAACGACAAGCTATGTGGCTGGGAGGGCATGGACAAGGAATGGGGAGGAGAAGGAGCCGACTGGTTCTATTATGGCAAGGGGATGGGTAAAGATTCCATAATGGACTACAATAAAAAAGAAGGCGATCAACTACATATTGACGACAGTGTTGCCACAAAATACAAACAATTGTATAAAATGGTAAAATATAACACAAATAAGGATTTTACCAAGATCAAGGCTGGTAACGGGGACAATCTAAAGGTCTATGGCATTGATACTCAAAAAGAACTGCATCATGCGGTCCACTTCGACGACTTCACAGATTTTGCGTAGGCGTCGACGCTTACTCTGCCTTCACTGACTATCGGGAATTCCAACCGTCGTACCTTAAGGGTGCGGCGGTTTTCTTTGGCAATCCCCCTCAACATCTCGATCCGCCTGGCAACGGGAGGGAAGGCTGTCTCGTCGGTTCGCCGCTTGAGGGCTCACGCCTACGCGTATCGCCAGCAACTCGCTGCGCGCGCGAGAATACTTTCTCCATCCAGTCGAACTGCTCTCGCCCCGCCTGAGCGTGTCGTTCCGGAATCAGCAATCGCGGCACAACGCCGTGGCCCTCAAGCCTGACGGATGATACGCTGACCGCGCGCTTCGAACCTATTGTGGGGGGGGGGCCAGTGTTCACCCGGCAAAACAGCGCCAGTATAAACTTCATGCTCGCGGCCACGATCTGGCTGATCGTTGGCGTGAGCATGGGTCTGGTTCTCGCACTCGAGTTCGTTTTTCCCGATCTTTTCCGCGGCGTTTCCTGGCTGGTCTTCGGCCGGCTCAGACAAGCGCACACCAGTACCGTGATGTTCGCCTTTCTGTCGGGCGGCATGATGGGCATCTGGCTCTACATCGTGCCTCGGCTAACCGGGCGGCAGCTGTGGAGCGAGGCACTCGGCAATCTGTGCGTCGTGCTTTGGAATTTCGCGCTGCTGATCGGGATCATTGGGCTCCTCAACGGTTATACGCAGAGCCGGGAATACGCGGAGCTGGTGTGGGTCGTCGATGTCGCCGTGGTCGCGGTCCTGATCCTCAACCTCGTCAACATCTACATGACGGTGGCCCATCGCGTCGAACCGAAGCTCTACGTGTCGCTGTGGTATATCAGCGGTACCGTGATCTGGATGCCGATGCTCTATTTCATCGGCAACGTCATGTGGAACCCGCCCACTGGCGCGCTGACCGGAATCAATGATTCCATCGTTGGCTGGTTCTACGGCCACAACGTTCTCGGCCTATGGTTCACCACTGGTCTCCTGCCGGTAGTCTATTACATCGTGCCGAAAGAGACGAACACGCCCCTTTACAGCCACGCGCTGTCGTTGTTCGCCTTCTGGGGCATCGCCTTTTTCTACACGGGCGTCGGCGGGCATCACCTGCTCTGGGCGCCGATTCCGTACTGGCTCAAAACAATCGCGATTGCCGACAGTATCGGTATGCTGTTGCCAGTAATTGCCTTCATGATGAATATCTACCTCACCATGCGCGGCAACTGGAATCGCTTCTTCTCGAGCATTCCATTGCGCTTCACGCTCACGGGCTGGGCCGCCTACATTCTCACCTCGTTCCAGGGGACGCACGAGGCTTTCCGCGCGGTCAATGAACTGACCCACTTTACCCAATACGTGCCGGGGCACGCTCATCTCGGACTTCTGTTCTTCGCAGGCTCGGTCATCATGGGTGGCGTATATTTTACCATTCCGCGCATCCTCGATTGCCAGATATACAGCCGCACGCTCGCCAACGTTCAGTACAGCCTGTACGTGATAGGATTCTCCATGTTCTTCGGTGGCTTCCTGCTGACCGGTCTGGTCCAGGGGACCGCCTGGGTGCATGAAGGCCTGCCGGTGTGGAGTGTCTTGCCAGGCCTGCGGCCGTTCATGGCGCTGCGCGCCATCGGCGGCGCGCTTCTCGTCGTCAGTTTCGTGCTGTTCGCCTGGAACATCTTCGCGACGGTTATCAGCCGAAGGGCTGTGACGAGGCCGCCATCGCCCGTTGCCGCGATTTCCCCGGGGAGGGCGTGACCGCATGAGGATGACCTTCACCACAATCGTCGTCGGCGGCGTGATCGTCTTCCTTGCTGTCGTCGCGGTTGTGGTCTTCATCCCGACGCTGGTCTGGAATCCCGAGCCCACGCTAGTATCGCACCCGTACACGGCGGAGGAGGAGCGCGGCCGCGTTCTGTTTTACTCCAACGGCTGCAACTACTGTCATACTCAATATGTGCGCGCCGCCGATACGGCCATGGGACCGGAATCGGAGGCGGGCAACTATGTCTACGACAATCCGCTGATCCTCGGCTCCGAACGAACCGGGCCCGACCTTTCCTATGTCGGCCGCAAGCGCAGCATTGCGTGGGAAGTGGATCACATGAAGGATCCGCGCAAGTACTCGCCGCTCTCGATCATGCCGAGTTACGAATTCTTGCCTGACGACGACCTCAAGGCGATCGCCACCTATCTTTTCTCGCTCGGAGACAGGGTCGCCGCCGAGGGGATGATCACGCCACCGCCGGAATATGCCGGGCTGACCGATCCGCTGCCCTATCCCCCGCTTGCGCCGGCCGCCGGCGCTGACCCCGCGCCCCAGGGCTGGGCGAGTTGGGTCGCCGCCGACCTGCAGGAGGGCAAGGAGATCTATGTCGCGAACTGCATGACCTGCCATGGGGCCGCCGGCAACGGCCTCGGCACCTACGCGGGTACGCTGGCCGTGACGCCCGCGAACTACAAGCAGGAACCCTTTCGCGACATGCCGGACGACCAGTGGTTCTGGCATGTTTCAGAAGGCGTGCCCGGTACGGTGATGCCGCCGTGGAAGGAGAGCCTCACCGTCGATCAACGGTGGAAGGTCATCCGCTACATCAAGCAAATCTTCGCGCGACCGATCATGCGCGATCCCGACGAGGGCGACCCGAGCGGCGACTACGCCGGCCTGACCAATCCCTTGAAACTGTCGATCGACCTTCTCGAAGACGCCAAGCACATATTCACCCGCGAATGCTCGGTGTGTCACGGCTACTCAGGCACGGGCAACGGCATCTATGCCGTCGGCTTGCAGCCGCCGCCGCCCGATTTCAGCGACGGAAGTTACGGGACGGTGGCAAAGCCAAGCTATCACGACGATGACTATTTCTGGCGCATCAGCGAGGGCCTCCCATGGGCGGCGATGCCGGCATGGAAGAGCCGTTATTCTGCGGAGGATCGCTGGAAGCTGGTCCACTACATCCGCACTCTGTTCACCCAGACAGAGGAGCCGCTTGCCAAGCCTCCCGACGGTGAGGATTTCGAATTCCCGGAAGTCTACAAATCGCAGAGCATGCCGGCCACGGCATCGTTCGAACGCGGCAAGCTCATCTTCGAGCAACGCTGCGCCGATTGCCATGGTCTTTCGGGCGATGGCGGCGGGGCCAACGGCCAGTACCTGAAGATCAAGCCCTTCGATTTCCGGAAGTGGTCAGGCAACACGGTCGACGCGGCGCTGGAGGCACAGCTACTCGCCCAGGTGACGTTCGGGATCAAGGGCACCGCGATGCCGAGCTGGGGCGAGCTTCTCACCGTCAGCGACCGCTGGGACGTCATCAAGTTCGTGATCGGTGCGTTTGTCGCCGGGGTATCCCCCGACACAAGCGCCGAAGACTCCACCAAAGTCGCCGCCGATGTGCTGACCCTCAGCAAGGATAACTGGACAGGCATTCCCGGCAATGTGATCTCGGCGGAGCAGGGCAAGAACGTCTATATGGCCAACTGCGCCACCTGCCATGGCCCGGCCGGTGACGGAAAGGGTTCCGGCATGACTGGCGGCGCCAGCGAGGCGCCTCGGCCTTATCCACGCGATATGAACTTCGCTTACATCTTCTGGCGGATTCGCGACGGCATTCCGGGCGGCATCATGCCGCCGTTCGAGCCGCGCCTGGCGGAGGCCGATCTCTGGAACGTGAGTGCGTATGTCGAGAGTTTGTCCGGCGGCGCATCCGGAGCCGGCCAATGATGCTCCTCGGCCTATGGATTGATGTCGGCTGGATGGTCTTCGTTGCCCTCATCGGCGTCATACTTCTGGTATGGGGCTGGCGGCACAGTCAGTTTCGCAACGTCGAGGAAGCGAAATACCGCATGCTTGAGGACAAAGATCCGGAACCCTGGCCCGGTCACGGGAGAGATGGGAAATGACGGAAAACGTCATGGATTTCTGGCCTGAAGTCGTGTGGGTCGTCGGGGGCATCGTCGTGCTTCTCGCATTCGGGCTCACATTGGCTGTCCCGCAAATCTCGCGCGTCAAGCCGGGCGGTGGCGGACATCGCCCGGAATCAGACGAGACCGAGCATGAGGAAATTCGGCCCGACGGTTACATCGACAGCTTTGCACAAGACATCGAAGAAGCGGGTGGCGGCCTTCCCCCGATCATGAAGGTGGCGATCCCCGTCGTTCTGTTGTGCTGGCTCGGATACCTCATTTTCAATTGGACGCCGATGTCGGGAGGTTAGCCGATGGCATTCATCCACCAGGTCTCCTTCGACATCCGGTCTGATCCGCCCGGCGAGCTAGCGATCGGCGGGTCGCTTGAGCGCACCATCGGCTATTTGCGTACACTTCTGCCGTCCGAGGCTGGATTTGTCACCGCACGCGCGATGAACTCGGTGGATTTGGTCGAAAAAACGCATGTGGTTTTCCAGAGCGTCTGGGAGACTTGGGATGACCTCGTCACACATCGTGAATCGCAAGTGACCGAAGCCAAGGTTCTGGTGGAATTCGGCGGCGTGATTTCACGTGATGCCCTCTCGGTGCGCGACTTCGAGGACGTACCCTGAAAGGATACGGTCAGGGCTTGGTCCTGACGATCCGTGCATGCGTTGATCGGGGAAGCCTTCTTCGGGCCTTGGCGTTGCTGGCGATCTCTCTGCTGACGAGCGGTTGCGCGGAAAGGGATACGACGAGGACGTCCCAGACATCGGGCTCGGTTTCCGCCTTGCTCGAGGTCAGCCCGGGCCGTCCGGCCCCGATGGGCCAAATCGATCTGCGGCTTGCTCTGTCGAATTCGGGCCACGAGCCGATCACCGGCGCCGCCGTGGTCTTCGATGCAACCATGCCCGGAATGGAGATGCCGGAGAACAGGTTCGAAGGAGTTGAAGAGAGCGGCGGCATATATCGGGGGCGAACTATCCTGACGATGGCCGGAACGTGGCGTTTGCAGGTTGAAGTCGTATCGCGGGATACTCGACGCGATTTCATTTTTGACTTGGCTACGCGATGATCAACGGAGGATCGTGAGCTTGACTGCCCCAACAGGTCTGTTCGCAACTCTCTTGGCTACCGGCCTTCTCGGCAGCTTCGGCCACTGCATCGGGATGTGCGGGCCGCTGGTGATGATGATGAGCCTTCGGGTCGCCCAATCGTCACCCGATGGCGGGCCGGTCGGGATTCTACCGTCGTTGCTCCTCTATCATGGCGCGCGCATCGGCGTTTACGCGATGCTCGGCGCGCTCGTTGGCGCGGTCGGCTCGCTGATCGGGCTTGGTTACGATCTGGGCACCGTAGCCGCAGCCGTGAGCCTAGCGCTCGGAGTATCAGTTATCCTGTTCGGCGCGACCTATCTCGGTTGGTTCGGGCTTCCCGTATTCCTTAAAACGGGCGCTTGCGTCACAGGGACCATGACGCGGCTCCTCGATCCGAACATACGTGGCGGCGTCGCTCTCCTCGGCGCCCTCAATGGTCTCTTGCCGTGCGGCCTCGTTTACAGCGCCTTGCTGGTGGCGGTATCGAGCGGCAGTGTCGGATCGAGCGCCCTCGGGATGCTGCTCTTCGGTCTCGGCACTATCCCTACGCTCCTCTTCCTTGGGCTGGGTTTCGGCGCGCTGAGCGTCAAGGTTCGCCAGAAACTGGTGCGGCTGGCGGGCGTCCTCATGCTGATTGCCGGGCTCCAACTTGTGTTGCGTAGCGGGGCCGCGCTTGGCATCGTGCCGGCAGCGCACATCGGCGGTCTGGTCCTTTGGTAGCCCTCCGGATTGCCTGTGCCCTTTGCGACCTCGACGTTGGGTCGTCACCGGTTGCTCTTACGAGCGAGGGTGTGAGCCGGCGTTTCTGCTGCCAAGGCTGCGCAAACGTCTATGAGATCGCGCAACGTTCTGGCCTGCTCGAAGCAGTGCTGGCGCCTCCCGTTGCGAAGCCAGGCAGGCTGACCAACGCCACCTTTGGGCGAGGCAAGACGATCTACATTTCGGTGAAGGGCATGAGGTGTGCCGGCTGCGCCTTCGCGGCCGAACGCATCTTGCGAAGGCAGCCAGGCGTTCTGGCCGCGGACGTCGGCTTTGCCTCGGAGCGCTGCCGGATCCAGTTCGACCCGGCGGAGACTGATCCGCGAGCCGTTCTGCAGAGCTTGAACGGTCTCGGCTATTCGGCTCGGGTGATTGGCGACACGGCCCGGAAAGAGGTTGATCGGCGTCAGCAATACACACTCCTCCAACTCATTGCCGCGGTTGCTTTCGGCATGCAGGTGATGAGCCTGTCCATCGTTCATCTCTATCCTGCCTATGCCTTGGGGCAGTTCGATGCGCCGGAGATACGCTCCGTGCAGTATCTGGCGTGGCTCCTCGCGACGCCTGTGCTTTTCTTCGGAGGCAGCACCTTCCTGCGGGGCGCGTGGCGGGCACTGCGTGCCCGGACCGCGACGATGGACACGCTTGTCGCGCTCGGTACGCTCTCGGCTTACGGGTATAGCGTTTATTTCACGGTGAGCGGCGGCGGCGAGGTCTACTTCGACTCCGTAGCAATGATAACCGTTTTCGTGGTGATTGGTCGCTATCTCGAAACGGTCGGAGGCGATCAAGCCCGCAAGGACGTTCGTACCCTGCTGCGCCTCCAGCCGGACAATGCGTGGCTGTGGGACGGAGGGGCGTGGCGGGAGGTGGCGGCGGCAGGACTGGTTCCGGGGGACAGGATTCTCGGTCAAGCCCGGCGAGCGCGTTCCAACCGAAGCGGAGATTGTCGAAGGTCAGGCGGCCCTCGACGAGGCCTTGTTGACAGGTGAGCCGGCACCGGTCGACAAACATCCGGGCGATATCGTGTTCGCGGGGACGCTGTCGACCGACGGAGCCCTGATTTGCTCCGCGATCAGGTCGCCCGGTGACACGCGACTCGCCCACATGACCCGGACGGTCGAACAAACTCTTGCGACCAAGCCGCCCATCCAGCGTCTGGCCGACACGGTGTCCGCCTGGTTCGCACTATGCGTCCTGATCATCGCGACGCTGACATTCCTCGTATGGTGGAATGTCGATGGTGAGGCGTCGCATGGGCTGCTGGCGGCTGTGGCGGTGCTGGTCGTCGCTTGCCCTTGCGCCCTAGGCTTGGCAACGCCCTTCGCGATCAGCATCGCGCTTGGGCGCACGACGCGCGCGGGAATCCTGGTGCGAAATCTCGCGGCGCTGGAAATCGGCGGCAGGGTTGGGCGAGTTGTGTTCGACAAGACCGGGACGCTCACCAGCGGTCGAATGGCGGTGACCGGCGTCGCAGTCCATACTTCGCTCTGCTTGACGGAGGTGGATCTGCTCGGTTGCGCGGCGGCTGTCGAGCAACATTCCGAACATCCTTTCGCCAAGGCGATTGTTGCGGCATGTCCGCCCGGGCCACTGGCGGTCGTTGCCGGCTTTCGGGCATCGCGGGGCAAGGGGGCCTCTGCCTTCCTGACAGGCACAGTCAGCGGCCAAATCTCAGTCGGCTCGCGCGACTACGTCGGTGCGAATGGCGATGCCCTTGATGCCGAGGCGGCGGCCATTGCGGGTCGCGGCCAATCGATCGTCTGGGTAGCCTGTGGCGGGAGGCTTGCCGGGTTCATCGCTCTGCGCGATGAACCGCATGTCTCGAACTTCGCTCCATGCTTCGTCAGATGGAGGAGACCGGCATCAACGCGGTGATGCTATCCGGAGATCAATCGCGTACGACGACGGCAATCGCCGCCGAACTCGGGCTGGCAGACGCCGAGGGAGGCTGCTCGCCGACCGACAAGGCCCAACGCATCCGTGCCTGGCAGAACGCCGGAGAAGTGGTCGCGATGGTTGGCGACGGCATCAATGACGCGCCGGCGCTTGCCCAAGCCGATCTGAGCATCGCCATGGGTACCGGAGCCGATGTCGCCGGCGAGACGTCCGATCTCATCCTCGCGCGCTTCGACCTGACGCTGATCCCCTGGTTCATCGGCTTCTCCCGGCGCACAGGACGGATCATCCGCCAGAACCTCGCCTGGGCGTTCGCCTACAATCTCCTGATGGTGCCCCTCGCGGCCACAGGCACAATAAGCCCTATCGTTGCCGCGGGAGCCATGGCGGTGAGCAGCCTTTTGGTTGTCGGAAATTCGCTGCGCCTGCGCCGCTGATGTTGACGTGGCGGGTCTACCTCCCTTACGTGCCCGTATATCTGCCGGGGCGCGTTCGGTTTCGATCCGCTGGAGGACCATATTTTCGGAGTCGAGGAAGAGTCGAAGTTGTGGATTTCGAGTAAAACGGTGCTCATCCTGTTGTGAGATGGTCGGGCGTGGCATCCAAGTATGTATGAGGGCCATGAGCATCGTAGCCATCCTTTGTCCGAAGACGGGCCAGGCAATATCGACCGGTCTTGAGATGACGCGGTCGGCCTTCGACGCAATGCCCTTGTCCACGCAAGTCGTCGATTGCTGGGTATGCGGGGGTCGTCATTCCTGGTCGCGCCGCTGGGCGACCTTGGTCGAAAGCGAGAGCTCAGAGACCACGCGAGCTGGCATCCTAATCTCGACATCTGAGCCCCTGACCGCTGAGCCCCTGACCGCCGACTGACGTTGGCGCCTTGGACTATAGGCCACCTCCGGTACGGCAGCGGCCCAATGCAGTGCCGGTCTGCTCGCCCGACAGGCAAAAATCATCTGCCCGTGCGCGCAGGAAAGACTGATAGCGTGCTCAGAAATGCCCGTCACTCTCGACCATCGACCCCCAGTCGTCATGACGGCGCAGGTGGCTGGGCCCGTCGGGCATCGCTTGGCGGCCCATCGATTCTGCGACTATCCCTTGCGCTGGCTTGTTCGACTTGGACGCGGTTGATACGCTGCTTCAACACGTTACTCGGCTTGAAGACCAAGACCCGACGCGGCGGAATAGGAACGCTTTCGCCCGTCTTTGGATTTCGGCCAACTCGCTGCCCCTTACTGCGGACAGTGAAGGAACCGAAGGACGAGAACTTGACTGCCTCCCCGCACACGATGCGGTCCGTGATCTCATCCAGCACCATCTCGAACAGTTGCGCGGATTCCGTCCGCGACACATTGAGCTTCTGATAGATCGCCTCACAGAGGTCGATCCGCGTCACCGTCTTCCCGCCCATTGCCTCTCCGCCCCATACGATAGCCCCACTTATCGTACACGAAATCTTCCTGCTTTGTGGCGCGGATGGCCTCGCGCACATGGCCGCCGGGAAACTTCGTCATCTGGGACGGAATGGGACTGGTCGCCAAGCGCGTCGAGCACGAGCCGAACTCCGACCGGCCGACAGTGTTCATTCGCTCGGTCAACCCGGACTACCCACCACCCTGTCGCGACCGCTGGCGGCAAGCCGTGCGATTGCTTCATCGCATAGGCCCAAACGATTTCAAGGATTCCTGCTGAGACGAGATAGACCCAAGCCATTCTACTGCCCTTGTGAAAGGGCCAGGCCGTCCTGGTCTGTGCAACCCAAAGCGGGGAGGCCGTCCTCACAATCAATGTGGGTACTTGCGCCACCACGAGCAAGGGTCCGCGCTCGTTGAGCGATCTATGACCTAAGAGCGCCAAGGATGCCCCTGGTATGGACTGACAAAGCCGCGGTGAACATTGCCGTAAAAGCGCAAGACGAGACCGCTCGCCTGGAGTGCCTACCGTGAAACGCCTTGCGTTATGCGCTGTAGACGCCGTCGGCGAGCTGACGACGGAACGCATGTCACGGTTCACGAAGGGATGACCCATGCTGAGGTTCGAGGATCGGGGACGCCGTATCAGACGAGGTCAAGGGCAATTTAGTGCCGGTGACAGGGGGGCAGACAGCGCCGGCGGGGGGGAGCCGAGTTGGGAGTTGTTCCCGTGACATCAATTCTTGCCGCGGCTCCTTCGATCGTGCTTGCCGGACGGTTCCCGGAGGAACTCCTGTCAATCGGCATTCAATCGTGACCCCCTGATCGGCGCGCAAAAGGGACCCCTCTGGGCCGCGTGTGGCTGGCCCGAGGCGCCGTAGCCTTCAGGTGGCGCGGTCGTATCGGGCCGGCGGGTTTCCGGGCTCAGGCGCGGGTCTTGAAGCGCCAGCTTTCGTTGCCGGTCTCGATGATGTCGCAGTGGTGGGTGAGCCGGTCGAGCAGCGCCGTGGTCATCTTGGCGTCGCCGAAGACGCTGGGCCATTCGCCGAAGGCAAGGTTCGTGGTGACGATGATCGAGGTGCGCTCGTAGAGGCGGCTGATGAGGTGGAACAGCAGCTGCCCGCCGGTCTGGGCAAACGGCAGGTAGCCCAGTTCGTCGAGGATCAGGAAGTCGAGACGGCAGAGCAGATCGGCCGTGCGGCCCTGACGATCGGAACGAGCCTCGGCATCGAGCTTGTTGACGAGGTCGACGGCGTTGAAGAACCGGCCGCGGACGCCGTTGCGGATGCACGCACGGGCGATGGCGACGGCGAGGTGCGACTTGCCGGTCCCGGTGCCGCCGATCAGCACGACGTTGCGCTGCTGCTCGAGGAAGTCACCGCCGGCAAGTTCGCGGACCAGCGTCTCGTTGACCGGCGTCGCCGTGAAGTCGAACTCCTCGATCTCCTTGGCCAGCGGTAGCCTGGCGATGGTCATCTGGTACTTGATCGAGCGGGCCTGCTTCTCGCTGATCTCGGCAGCGAGAAGGTCGCCGATGATCTTCTGCGGCTCGTGCTGGCGCTTGACCGCAGTGGCGATGATCTCATCATAGGCCGCCTTCATTCCGTAGAGCTTCAACTGGCCCATCGCGTCCAGCACCTGCGATCGTTCCATGGTCGGGTCTCCTGAGGCTATCGTAGCGGGCACAGTCGGCAGCGGGTTCGCAGGTGAGGCGCAGCGCCTCCGGCGTCGCGATGGTCCGCGGCGGCGCCGGCTCACGGCGCCGGGCCAGGATGTTCAGAATGACGTCGGCCGAATGGACGCCGTTGCCGAGCGCCTCCGCACAGGCAGCCTCCACGGCTTCGAGCCCGTCCGTCAGAACGGCGCCGAGGATGTCGACCATCTGGCGATCGCCGTTCGGCACGCGGTCGAGCTTGCGCTGCACCCGCCGCAACGAAGGCGGCAGTTCCCACTGCTTGAACGGAGCGCCGTTCCTGAGCGCTCCGGGCTTGCGGGCGAGGACGGGGATGTAGTGCAGCGGGTCGTAGACGGCCTTGTTGCGTCCGAACGCACGCGGATGCCGGCCGACGACCTGTCCATTCTGCCAGAACTCGACGCGATCGGCGTAGGCGCGGATCTCGACGGGACGCCCGACCGCCCGAACCTCCACGGAGTAGCGGTTCTTGTCGAACCGCACGAGGCAGGTCTTCGAGACCGAGGCCGGCACGGCATGGAAGCCGTCGAACGGCCCGACATAGGGTACGAGGCTCGGGCGCTCCGCCTCGAAGACCTCCCAGATCGTCTTGTCGCGCAGCTCCGGATGCGGGTTTGCCTTGGCCCAGGCGATGCAGCGATCCATGAGCCAGGCGTTGAGCTCGGCGTAGCTCTTGAACCGCGGCCGCGGCACGAAGAACCGCCGGCGGATCACGCCGACCTGGTTCTCGACCTGGCCCTTCTCCCAGCCGGACGCCGGCGTGCAGGCGACCGGCTCGACCAGGTAGTGCCCGCACATCTGCTGGAAGCGGCGATTGTAGGCGCGATCCTTGCCGACCAAGATCGTGTCCACCGCCGTCTTCATGTTGTCGTAGATGCCGCGGACGCAGGCCCCGCCGAAGAAGGCAAACGCCATGTCGTGGGCGTCGAAGACCATCTCCTGCGTCTCACGAGGATAGGCTCGCACGAACGGCATCCGGCTATGGCAGAGCCGGACGTGAGCCACCTTCACCGTCGTCGTCACGCCGTCGATCAGGACGATCTCGTGGCTCCAGTCGAACTGGTAGGCCTCGCCCGGATCAAAGCTCAGCGGCACGTAGGCAGCCGCCGATGCCTCGGTCTCCGCCTTTGACCAGGTGGCCGCATAGCGGCGCACGGCATCGTAGCCGCCGTCATAGCCGAGGGCGCGCAGCTCCTCGAAGATCCGGATGCGAGTCAGGCGCTCGCGCTTCGGCCGCCGCGCGTTCTCGGCCAGCAGGTCGTCGAGCTCGGTCCGCCACGGTCCGATCTTCGGCTGCGGCTGGACGCTGCGCTCGTAGGTGAACTCCGTCGCGCCCGACCGGACGACCTTCCGTACCGTCTTCCGCGATACCCGCAGCTCGCGGCAGATCTGCTTGATCGGCTTCCTGTCCTGAAAGTACGCCCGACGGATCTTCGCAATCGTCTCCACCACCAGCATCCTGAACCCGGCTCCCGATTCCTTCGGGAGCACGATGGACCACCCGTATCAGGGGGGTCCTCTTGGACGCCGATCACCCCGATAACGGGGTCCTTTTTGCACGCCGGTTCACAGGAACTCCAAAGTTACGTCGACTTCGACGTCGGGATCAGCGCAGGTCCAACGGACCAAGAAGCTGCCCGTCACCTGTCGAAATTTCTGACCTCCGCAGCCGTCGATGAAATCCTGGCCGCGAAGGGGGTCGAGCGTCGCTAGGGGCTGGACCGGCCATCGGCGCCGATAGCGGACTTTCTTCGACCCTGGTACGGGCTAACGTCGCCGCCAAGGGCTACCGAGATCACGGCAGGAACATGGAAGGGCTCGCCGAATACGGGGCGCTTCGCGCTGCGCTGTCGCTGGCAAAGTAATCGCTTGTTCCGCACAATGCGGACCTTCGGTCAACTTTCGAAGTCCGCCATTCTGCGCCGACGGGCAGCGGCCTCTCTTACCGCCCTCCGGACATCTCGATGAAGCTGCCGGTGACATAGGACGCGCTATCGCCAAGCAACCAGACGATGGCGTCGGCGACCTCCTCCGGCGACCCGGCTCTGCCAAGCGGTGTGGTGGCGCCCAGTTCCTTGGCCCGGTTGGGACGACCGCCACTCGCATGGATCTCGGTCTCGATGAATGCCGGTCGCACTGCATTCACCCGGACGCCGAGCTGACCAAGTTCCTTTGAGAGGCCGATTGTCAGAGCATCTGCTGCCCCTTTGGAGGCAGCGTAGTCGACATACTCGCCGGGAGATCCGAGCCGCGACGCCGCAGAGGAGACAATCACGATGGATCCCGGTCGCCGGTTCTTCGCGAAGACGCGCGCCGCCTCCCGTGCTGTCAGGAAGGTGCCCATGACGTTCGTGTCGAACATCCGCCGCACGCGGTCGTACGTCATGTCGATGATCGACGAGGCAGGAGCGACAATTCCTGCATTGACGACTACGCCATCGAGGGGGCCGATCGCTTCCTCGGCGGTCGCAAACATCCGCTCGACGTCGCGCTCGGAAGACACGTCGCCATCCACTGTGACCGCGCGCCCGCCGGAGCCCTCGATCTCCCGTGCAACCATCTCGGCGGCTTCCGCTGCCGAGTGGTAGTTGACGGCAACGCTCCACCCCAATGCCCCTGCCTTCAGGGCCGTCGAGCGTCCGATGCCGCGACTTCCGCCAGTCACCAGGATGGCTTTGCGCTCCAGCATGCTCTCCCTCTGCTCTTTCCGTTCTGCGACCACCAGAACGACTATTAGACCATAAATATCCGATACTTAGTCTACGTACAAACCGCAAACGGTGGTATGCCGTCTGTACGATCAGGGAGTTCGTCGCAATGCAACATGCCGTCGCCTACTAGAGGCTCACGCGACGATCCGGGAATCAGCTGCGGCGGGACTGGCGCTGGCGTGACAGTGTGAGTCAGCATGGAATTTTGGCGCCAATTCACAGCCTTTCTGAGCTAACCTCCGTAAGACAACAGAATCCAGCGTGCCTCCATGGGACTTCTGTGGGCGACCACTCTGGGAGAAGCGTCAATTCCGTCGGCCAATGTTGCGCCTGCGAGAGATCAGGATTTTAGAAGCAACTAACAAAGAAACCAAAAGAGGGCGCCTATCTAACCGACATCCACCCGATGCCCAGCTTGTTGAGCTGCGATTGCCGCCATGCACGACCATTGACAAGGCTAAACTCGGCCGATGGGGGCTGCCGGGCACCAAAGTCCGTGACGCCCGCGCCCTCCACGTTCTCGGTGAAGGCGATGCGTCGGCCGTTGACGGCCAGTCCGAACAACTCGCCCAGGGGCGTGCAGTCGAAAAGCAGTCTCGCACCGACCACGGGAGGGTTGGCGATGAGGAAGTCGATATGGAACGCCAGGTCGGGAATGGCAGCGACGTCGCGTTCGAGCATCTTCAGGTAGCCCGAAAGGCCGATCGTCTCGCCGTTGTACCGGACCTTGTCAGAGACGATATCGCCCAGGCGCGACCAGGCCCGCCGATTCAGGCAATCGATGTAGGCCCGGTATCTTTCCAGAAGCTCTTCCCTGTCCATTCGTTCCCTTGCGAATACGATGACGTCCGAGTCGATGTTGCGACGTCAGGTCCGCTCGCGCGACACCTTGGCGATGAAGGCCCTCAGATCCTGGAGCATCAGCTGCGGCTGCTCCAGGGCCGCGAAGTGACCGCCCTCGGCCATCTCGCTCCAATGGACGACGTTGTAGGTCTTCTCAACGAGCGAGCGCGGCGTGGGCAGGAATACGGGATCGGGGAACGCCGCGACGCCCATCGGCGCGCGCACGCGCGTTCCGGGCGGAAACCGGTCCGATCGCTCCAGGCGCTTGCCGCGGTAGATCCAGGTCGCGGTGACGACCGAAGACGGGGCGATATAAAGCATGATGTTGGTGAGCAGATCTTCCTCCGGGAACCTGCTCCAGAGGTCCGGGCTGCCGTCCGCACGCTTCGGCAGGTCCGCCCAGGCTCCAAACTTCTCGAGAATCCATCCGGCGGCGCCCACGGGGCTGTCGGCCATAGCCACGCCCAGCGTCTGTGGCCGGGTCTCCTGCTCATGATTGTAGCCGGTCTCCCGATCGAGGATCGCCGCGCGGCGGACGATCAGGTCCTTCTCCTCGGGCGTCGTCGGTTCAACGTCTTCGCCGAGGACGCTGACCATGTTGATGTGGAAACCGAGTAACGCGTCAGGCCGTTCGTTGGCCATCCAGCTCGCGATGTGAGCGCCCCAGTCGCCGCCCTGGACCACAAAGCGGGACGGTCCGAAGAGCCGGGCCATCAGCTCGTGCATGAGGGTGGCCGCGCGGCGCGGCCCGATGATGCCGGAGATCGGCCTGGAGAAGGCGAAGCCCGGGAGCGAGGGCACGATGACGTCGTGCCCGTCCGCCGCGAGGGGGCCAACGATCCGTTCGAACTCAAGGAACGAACCCGGCCATCCGTGGAGCAGAAGGACGGGCGGCCTGGACCCGTTTCCCCGCGCGTGGAGGAAATGTATGCGTTCGCCTTCGATGTCGGTCGTGAAGTTGGGCAGGGCGTTGAGGCGTCGCTCGGCCATGCGCCAGTCGTAGTGATCCCGCCAGTAGACGACGAGCCGCTTGAGGTCGTCGATGCCGACGCCCGAATCCCACCCCCCCGCATCGGGAAGCTGGCTCCAGTCGTAGGCCTTCACTTTCTCCATGATCGCGGAGAGGCGCTCGTCCGGGACATGAATCGTGTAAGGCGAGACCATGATCTTTTCCCCATTCGGCTTCTTGGCGGTCCGATCGGTCAGGCACCGATCGTTATGACGATCTTGCCGACGTGCCGGGCCGCCCTCAGAGCCTGATAGGCTGCCTCGGCGTCCTCGAACCGGAACACGCGGTCGATCTGCGGGGAGATACCGGTTGTGAGCAAGGCTCGCAGCGAGGCTACGGGTCCGACGTAGATGCCCTGAAGCGTAATGCGCCTTTCGAGGATCGACGCCGTGTTGATCGAGCCGTCGAGCCCCGTCAGCACGCCCATCAGCGCTACCCGCCCGCCGAAGCGGGTCGCTCGCGAGAAGTCTTGCTGAGTGTGGCCGGTCCCACGACATCGACGGCGAGATCGACGCCGACCCCTTCGGTGAAGTGAAGCGCCTCCTCCTCCCAGTCTGGCCGTTCGGCGGAGTTGATGACGTGGTCCGCTCCGATGGCGCGAGCCCGGGCGAGTTTGTCATCCGAACGTGACGTAACGATCACGCGGGCGCCCGCCAATTTCGCCAATTGCAGGGCGAATATGGATACGCCGCCGGTGCCGAGGAGCAGCACGGTCTCGCCCGGCTGCACGGGACGACGCTCGAACAGGGCCGACCAGGCCGTCACCCCGGCGCAGGGAAAGGTGGCGGCCTCTTCGAAAGACATGTCCTCAGGGATGCGGACGACGCCCGAGGCAGGCACGACGATCCGCTCGGCCAAAACGCCATTGACGCCGGGGCCGCCAAGGCTCGTGGCTTTCTTGGCTTCGGTAAACTCGCCTTCCGTCCACCCTGGCATGAAGCCGATGACCACGCGGTCGCCGAGCGACAACCCGTCCACGCCGCTCCCTAGCGCTGAGACGACGCCCGCGCCGTCCGACAACGGTAAAACGTCTGCGAAGCGTTGCGCGACGATAAGGTCTCGGTAGTTGAGGGAGGCTGCACGAAGATCGATCAGAAGCTCGCCCGGGCCGGGAAGTAAATCCTCAACGTTCTCGAGCACGACGGCGGGACGTTCCCGCCCGGTGGTCCTGTAGCGTCGCATCAGGTGTCCCTTTCGGAGAACAACCTAGTGCTCTACCTTCTTGGATCATAGTACGTACAAAGCGAGCATGTAGGATCATGGATGATAGTGTCACCCGCAGGAACCGCAGGAAAGCCAGCCGGACGGGATGCGACGTCGAAGCCACCCTTTCCGTCATCGGCGGAATCTGGAAGCCGGTGCTGCTGTTCCACCTCCTGGAAGGCAAGATGCGCTTCAACGCGCTGTGCCGGTCTGTGTCCTCGGCGACGCCTCGTATGATCACCTTGCAACTGCGTGAACTGGAGGCTGACGGGGTCATTAAGCGCACCATCTACCCGGAGGTTCCGCCGAAGGTGGAATACGAGCTAACCGCCTTCGGAGGCTCCCTCGCACCCGTGCTCCTGAGCATGCGGGAGTGGGGCGAGCGGCTCAAAGCGTTGGAGGCGGTTAAATAGGTTCGCCTCGGAAACCGGGCGCGTATTCGACGCGGCAGTTGAAGTCGCGCTTCCTTTTCATCGGACTTTCGCAGATGCCGGCAAGTGATGCGAAAAAGGGCTCGGGGAGCCGTGCGGTTCTTGCGTTTCCCCGTGGAAAACGGACGGCTGCTTGTGAACCGGCATGCAAAAAGGGCTCTGACGCGAACTCGATGACGATTGGCCGGTTCACGCCGCCCCGATCAATCTCGCCTGCAACAGGTCGAGCTTTGCCCGGCCGTACATCTGCCGCTTCACCAGCTTGAGCTTGGTGATCTGGCCCTCCGTCTGGCCGTTCGACCACGGCTCGGTAATAGCAGCGCGAACGGCGGCTTTGTCCTTGGTGATACCCGTGGCAAGCGACGCGATCAGGCTGGCGCTGGCGTCGGCGATCCACGGGTCGAGGTCGACGGCAACCATCTTGCGGATCATCGTATGGAACCTGTCGATCAGGTTGCGGGCTTCGACCAGCATGGGCACGCTCGCTTCGATGGCGGCAATGGTTATGGTGTCGGCTTTGCTCAGATGATCGCGGGCCGTGGTCATTAGCCGAGCGATCGTTCTGGCTGAGGGCACCTTCTGCAGTTGCTGATCTGAAGCCCGCTCAGCCCGCCGGCGACGTGTCGCCCACTCACTGACAACGCGCAGTGATCCCCGGAAGCCTCGGGCTTGCAGGCGCCGCCACAGTGCGGCCCCGTTGTGGCAGCCCGACGCCCATTGTTCGTCCAGGAAGGGAAGATAGGTCTCGAGCGAGCTCTGCCGCATACGGAACACGTCCGTTCTCTCGCCGCGGATATCCGCGTTAACGCCGTCTCGCCCGGCGTCGTCGACACGCCCTTTCACGCCGAAACGCCGCCCGAACGCATGGAGGCCATGCGCAAGTCGGTCTACCTCGGCCGGATCGGCAAGCCCGAGGAATGCGCAGGGGCGTTCCTGTTTCTCGCCTCGCCGGCGATGAGCGGCTACATCACCGGCCAGAATATTCACGTCAATGGTGGCCAGTTCATGCCTTAGCGCGTCGCGACCCTGGAGGGATGCTATGCGGCGCCGGCGTCGGAGAGAATCATGTCCGCGGCTTTCTCGGCGACCATCATCGTCGGAGCGTTGGTGTTGCCCGAGGTGATCGTCGGCATCACCGAGGCGTCTACGACGCGAATACCTGCGAGGCCGCGAAGCCGCAGGCGCGAGTTCGACCACCGCCCACTCATCGTCACCCATGCAGGCGCTTCTGAACCTTGACCGCCCGCTGGTACCGATGTGGGGGCGGAGCGCTGCTCTATCAGAATTGGCGCCGAAGGTTCTGGGCGCCGATCTTCGAACGTCTCGACATTCTGTACGTGACGCCGCAATCAGCGCGGCACTCCTACATCTCGACGATGCAGGCGCAGGGCATCGAGGTCGGCCTTGTCGCCAAGCTCGCCGGCCATGCCAACGCCGTTGTGACGCTCGGCCACTACACCCAAGCGGTGCGTGGTGGCGCGACGTGGTGGCGGCGCTGGAAGCGGCGTACGTTGAAATCTCGCGTGTAGACAGGCGGTTTCCTGGGAGTGATAGCTGCGCCGGACACCGGGCGGAGTCCGCTTCGTCGCCATGAGCGGTCGTATCGTATCGGCTATGGCAATTCAGCTATGCGCCAATTTCCAAAGGCGTACCCAGCCTGCCGTGTTCAAGCTTTTGCGCGTAACCTAGAGACGGAAGGCAAGTTGAACTCGCCCTGACTTAGTGGGAGAGTATCGTCCCGATCGACTGACGGCATATATTGCGATGGCGAATTCGGTCGAATCAGACACTTCGATCTTCGTCTCCGACCTCCTGGAGACCTTCTGCCGCCGCGTACAGTTCGAGCCGGGCGACGTGCTCCGCTATAAGGGACAGCACTACCGCGACATGTTCCTCATGACCGGCGGGGAGTTGGAGGTTGACCTGGGCGTTGGGCATGGGTCGCTACCTCATGTTGCCGTTGCTCGTGGGCCAATTGGGGAGATGGGCTTCCTGACCGGGCGGGCCGCCACAGCGACCGTTGTCGCACGGCGGTCCTCAACGGCGTTCGTGCTCGACGATCTCTCCCTCAGCAGGATTGAGCGGGAACAACCGGCGTTCGCGGCTCGTCTCCTCCGCTATCTCTCGGATACAGCCGATGAGCGGATAAGCTTCAACCTGACGGTCGCCAGCCTCGAAGGCGTCGTGGCCGACGAGAGCGCCAT
This sequence comes from uncultured Alphaproteobacteria bacterium, assembly GCA_963812275.1. Classification (GTDB taxonomy): domain Bacteria; phylum Pseudomonadota; class Alphaproteobacteria; order Rhizobiales; family Kaistiaceae; genus Bauldia. The sequence goes on from CAWEUQ010000016.1 coordinate 128,003, forward strand.
CGACGTTTTCCTCTGCCGGGAGGAAGCTATGCTCGCGGCCGCGCTGCGGTTGCGCTACGAAGTCTATTGCGTTGAACTCGGGCGGGACTCGCCATTCGCCGACCACAAGGCCCGGACGATTTCTGATTCGCTCGACGCCTTCGGCAACACCTTTATCGCCGTCGACGACAGCGAAACGATCGGTACGCTCCGCAGCAATATTTCGCGCGAGGGCGACCTCGGCCACTTGGAAGATGTCTACGGCATGCGGCAATCGCCGCACCATCCCGAGGCGACCGCGATCTGCACAAAGTTCATCGTCAGGAAATCGCGGCGCGGCGGCATGGCGGCGACGCGGCTTATCTCAGCGATGGTCGGCTTCGGTCTACGGAGCGGGATCAAGGCGTGTTTTATCGACTCCATTCCTGATCTCCTTCCCTACTATCGCGCCCTTGGGTTCACGCCGTCGGGCCGGGACTTCTTCCACCGCGAGAATGGTTTGTCGCATCCGATGGTCCTCGACCTTACCGTGCATGGCGAGCAACTCGCGAAGGAGAGCGGTGCCCGTGCGTACCTGAAGTCGTTCGCCAAGGCTGAAGCGATGCGGGCGCGGGCCGAGAGTCGAGGCGAGGGAGGCTCAGCAGTATGAGCGCTGCAGCGATCGTCGTCCTCCTCGTGATCGCCGTCCTTGGCCACGCCATGGCGCTCTTCTGGTTCTTGGCGGTGACGCGCCACTGGGCGATCTCGCGCCGCGTCATCTACGATCTACCAATCGGCAAGGAGCAGATCCGGCGCGAACTCCTCAATTCAGTTCATGCGCCGCTTCACGCTGTCATCCTCGCTGGCTTCCTGCTCCTCGGCTTCTTCCGGAACACGGGCGTCGAGTCGTTCTATGCGACCGCGCTCCTCACCACGGTCTGGGCCGAAATCTGGCACTACGCCTCGCATCGCGCTTTCCACATTAAGCGCTTCCACTGGATACACGTCGAGCACCACCGGAGCCACATCAACAGCTGGCTCACGGCGATCTCGTTCTCTTTTACCGAGAAGTTGATCTTCGACTTCGGGCTACTCGGCGCGCTCGCGATCGTCGACCGCTTTGTCAGCCTCAACTTCTTCGGCATCGCCGGCTGGTACATCGGCTATCTGATCATCAATTCCTTCAGCCACGCCAACTTCGAGTTCCGCCCCAAAAACTACAATCGCGTCATGGGCAAGGTGCTGACCACCACGACCTATCACTCGCTCCACCACTCGCGGTACACCGGCAACTACGGGCTCGGCACCCGCGTTCTCGACCGCTTGTTCGGCACCGAGTGGGAGGATTACGAACGGCTCTACGATCGAATCTCCACCGAGGCGCCGCTCAGCAAGCTCCGGGAGAAGGTGGAGCCGCCGGTCACACCTCGCGCAGGTCCGGTCGCGTGATGGAAACGGGGAGCCCCTTCGTTCCGCCGTTTGTCTCACCTGCAGCGAAGCCACTCCGCCTACCATTCAATCTTCTCAAGTTGCTTCGAAACAACCTCGAGCTCATCCCAGAGGAGGCCTATCACAAGCCCGTCGTGTATGCGCCCGGGCCGCCGCGGATGGCCTTCATCACCGGCCCTGACGCGGTGAAGACTATTCTCTTCGACCGGCCGTCGCATTTTCCGAAGGGTGGAATTCAGGTCGAGATCCTGCGGCCGCTCTTCGGCAAGGCAATGATCTCGGCCCAGGGCGACGACTGGCGCTGGCAGCGCGGCGTTGCCGCGCCTCTCTTCCGTCATGACGAGATTTTGCGCTACGGGCCGGTGATGACCGCGGCGGCCGAGCGGGTCGTTGCCGGGTGGCGCGCCGCGCGCGAGAGTTCGGTGCGCCCGATCCATACCGATATGATGCGGGCGGCCTTCGATGTGATTTCCAACACGATGCTCGTCGGAGGCGCGCCTGACGTTCTCCGCGCCATCGAGAAGGGCCACGCTGAGTACTATGGCGCCGTCAACTGGTGGGTGACATATACGCTCCTGGGCCTTCCCCACTGGCTCCCGCGGCCGGGAGGAAAGGCGATGCGCGGCCACGAGGGGCGCCTTCGCCGCGCGGTCGCCAACCTGGTGAAGACCCGGCGAGCAAACGCCACCGGCGACGACCTCCTCGCCAAGCTAGCGCTCGCCTCAGATCCCGAGTCGGGTCAAGCCATGGCGGATGTGAACCTCGTCGACAATATCGTCGCCTTCCTGATGGCAGGTTACGACACCACGGCCTTTGCTTTGACCTTCACGCTCTACCTGATCGCGCGGAGCCCGGAGTGGGAAGCGAAGATGCATGAGGAGGTCATTCGTGTCGCGGGCGACGGCCCGGTCACTGCAAAACACGTCGCACAGCTGACCATTGTCCATCAGGTGCTGAATGAATCGCTCCGCCTTTTCCCGACTGCGCCGATAATTGTTCGCGACATCTTGGCGGATATGGAACTCGGCAGCGTGCACCTTCGCGCCGGCACGATTGGCGTCATCCCGATCTACGCCATCCACCGCCATCGAGAGCTTTGGGACTATCCAGACCGCTTCGATCCCGGCCGCTTCGACCCTCGGCGCCCCAAACCGTCGCGCTTCCAGTTCTTGCCGTTCGGTGCCGGACCGCGCATCTGTATCGGCGCCACCTTCGCCATGATCGAGGCGGCGATCATGCTCGCCACCTTCGTCCGAGCCGCACGCTTCGCTCCCATCGATGGCGCCGATGTGACCCCGGTGGGACGCATGTTCCTTGTGCCGCGCGACGGCCTGCGAATGAGAGTCAGACTTCGCGAGCCGTGATCGTATTCACGCCAGTATGCTCATTTCGCGGCGCGGCTACCGACCTAAAACGTCCTCTGACGCATGGATCGACTCGCGTTGGTACGCCGGTCGAAGCGGTTGGCTCAATCGGCCCAGCAATGCCGAGTGCCATGGTCGGCCAAGCTGATTTCGGCGCCAAGCCGCGGCGGGTGAAAGCGCGCGTTCCGCCGCGAACGCGACCACGTTGCGCCAGCGGGATGTTCCTCAGGTGTGTCAGCCGGTCCAGATAACGGATTTCGCCAAATTGACGAATTGGAGGCGTCTTTGATGCCGGCATCGAGCTTCTAACGTTAGGGTAGGTGCTTGAGCGGGTTTTTCTTCATCGGCCTGGTCGCATTTTGCTTTTGGTAGTCGCTGCCAAATTTTCACACCTAAACGCTGCGCTGGCCTCTTTTTATAGGCGCGTTGCTAACCCCTTCGCCCAAAAGAAAAGCGGCCACGAAGGACCGCCCTGTAATCTTTTGTCAGGTGGTCTAGTTAGACTTTTATTTCACGGGGGCCGTTTGGTATTGTTTCATAGGAACCCACTTCATTATTTCCCCTGTTGTAGAGGGTAATGTTTTCTTTGCTTCTTGCGCTTTGCATTTCTTATAAGCTATATCACAACGAGCTTTTTGATTTATCTGCCTACAACTTCTTCCTGCCCCTCGCGGCAAACAACCTTCCAAATCACTATCTGCATAGTTCCCCGTTCTGCATACCTCGCGGTCGTATAAGCAGTTAAATGTGTCTTCTACAACTTTCCCGCCGGTGCTAGGTTTAGCCATAGGATTTGGATTAATCTCAGCTGCTTCGGCTACATTCGAGGTAATTGCAGTGAGGCAAAATCCGAGGGTCACGCACGCAACCCAAACTGAAAATCTCATTTTCCATCCCTATCATTCGTAATCGAGCCATAAAGACCGAAAGCACCCCAGTTCGGCTTGGAGCAAACAAAACCGAGGAACCCTTGGTAGGCCGAGAGCCGATCAGGCATCATCGACCAATTCATAGAACGCAGACCCAGGACAGCGGGTCATTCCAGTCGAGCGCCTTGGCCTGCTTGACGGCGTTGCCATATTGCATGACGCAGGCAGTCTTGACCGAGATCGGGCGGCGGTCCCCGGCGCTACGCTCGCAAGTCCAGTCGCCGGCGGTTTTGCCGATCAGCACCGACTTGAAGCTGCTGCCGAAAGTCTTGACGCAATAGTTGTTGAGGTTGACGCCCTTGTGGACAGGGGGCGGCGGCACCGACACAGTCTGAAAGCAGCGCCACGACGTAGCGTCGCTCCAGTTAAGCGCGCGGGCCTTCAGGCCGGGTCTGCCATATTGCATGGTGCACGCGTCCTTGACCGAGATCGGGCGACGGTTTCCGGCGCTTCGCTCGCACGTCCAGTCACCGGCCGTTGTGCCGATTAGCACTGACTTGAATCCGGCACCGAAGGTCTTCTGGCAGTAAGCATTGAGGTTGACACCGCCGATGTTGATCTCGCGGGTGTCGGCGGCGCTCTCGACGACGCTCGCCGTTAGTGCGGAGGCGACAACTACAAGGGCGATTGCGGTAGTGCGGCCGATCCGGGTCGCGGCACGTGTGAGGTAGGCCATGATGTCCTCCGTTTGGTGACCGCCGACCGCTCCTCGGTCAACGTTGGCGCATGATGGCGGCGATGCCGTGAACGTCTCCTGAACTGGCCATTCATCTCGGTCAGCCAAAGGTTCCCCCCTGCCGGGGGCAGGGCCGCCTAAGGCAAGCCTACACGATATCGCCCGGGTCGCGCCGCGGATTAGCTCGGCGGCAGTCGTGACAGACTCCGAACCAGCATCCTCTGACATCGATCCTGCAATGGCAGCATGACCTCGCAAAGGCGTTCGAGTTGTTCGCGAAGTCGGCCTCCGATCACCTCACCGTGGACCGCGTTTAGCGGCGCCCCGCCAAACAGCTCGCCCTCAAAAACGAGCGCCGCATTGCCGATCCAGCCCTGGACACGAAGGAAATTGAAGTATGCGACGATCGCGGTATCGATCATCATGAGATCGGCCGTCGAAGGCCGGTCGAGGTCGGCGATCAGGTGCTCGACCAACGGATCGGAGTCACCTTGATCGACGAAGTCAGCACGGTGCTCTGCCCCATCCAGACAGGAGGACCAGAATGGGTAAAGGCGTACTTAGAGTCTACCAGGAGGACTGGCACCCGTTTCAGAACTTGCCGGCGGCGCTGAGGCGGTTCAGCGGCGAGACGGGCATACCGACCGAGCTGGGGTGGGACACGGTCGGCGTCGGCACAATCGAGCACATGTTCGAGCAGATGATCGGCTCGTTCACTGCCGACGACCCGGCCTACGACATCATCTGCACCGATGAGATCATCCTGCGCGACGTGGCGTACAGGGGCCGCGTGCTCGACATGGCCCCGCTAATGCGCCGGGACGACGTGACGCTCGACAACGTGACGCCGGCGACCCAGGAAGCGGTCTCCCTCGGGGACGCTGTCTTGGGCCTTCCCTGCATCAATACCTGTTCGATGCTGCTCTACCGAAGGGATCTGTTTGACCGCTACAGCTTGCCGGTGCCGTCAGACTGGGCTGAGCTTCGCGAGGTGGCCGGAACGTTGCAGGACGCGGTGCGGCGCGACGAGGGACGCGAGTTCTACGGTTTCGAGACGCGCGGAGCCGCGGGCGGTGGTCATGCCGTGTGGTCGGTAAGTTCGTTCCTTGGTTCCTACGGCGCGCCTTCTCCCAGTTCGGAATCGAAAGCCTCTGCAATCTCATCGAAATCCACCGCAGCACGACAAAATAGGCCTGCCGCGGCCCACGCCGGTCCACGCCGGATGCTTACGCACCACCGGCTGTCCTAGTCGTTCGTCTTTGTCGGAAACGATATGGGCGGCGTCCAGAAGCAGCGGCTCGGGTAGTCCGGACAACGCGCAGCGGCCGTTGTAGGCGGTAATGACGGCCTCGCGGAAAGATGCTTGATGCAGTCGTTGCTTGACCGCGCGCAAGGCATAACGCCGTTCCAGCGCGTTCTCAGGAGGGGCAAGGGCATTCTGATCGGGCACGCCAAACGCGACGCGCGCCTTCAGCGCCGCAGAATTCCATCCTGAAATGAACACGGGCAGAATAGCCTGGTAGCGGCCGGGCGCGATGCCAAGGAAATAGATGATCGGAATTCTGTTCTCGAACGCCTTGCGAAGCCATCGGTTGTCGGCCGCGTCCGGGTTCTGGCCCGTGAACGCGTAGTCGATTGTCTCATCGCCCTCGAAGATCTGCCGATGTACCTCGCGCTGGTCATCGTACCAGACCTTGCCGCCCGGCTTCGGAAATACCGTCTTGATCGACAGAAGGAAGCGCATCTGCTGCGGCTTGAAGATCCCGCGCTGTGGGTTGATCAGCGGAATGCGCTCTCCCTGGAATAGAAATCCCGGCTTCAGCTCGGTCGTGGTCAGGTGGTCGTGGACTTCGCCGAGTCTTCGCACATGCTCGAAAGCCGCCATACGCATCGAGGTGTCGAGGTCGTCATCGCCGAGCATGAGACCAAAGGTGCGTAGGCCGCCACGGAGCTGGTTAGCCAGGTCGAGCTGGGCACGCAGGAGCCCAGAGCGTGCCCGCACCAGGGTGCGGACACGCATGGCGTCCCAACCTAACATCTAAGGGCCTGGCTCGAGGCCTTCTGGAGAATGCAACTTCCGTCTGTGCTTCTTCATCAGTTTTTCTACTGTATCACGCGTGAGATCATAGAAACTCACCCAGACATGACCCCCAGGATTTCGAGCAAAGTATCCTCGCTCGAGCTGCTGGAGCTCCTCTGGTAAATTGTCAATGCCATATGGATCCAAGGTCTGGATATACGTCCAGGACACCTCGGCTGTATTTGGATTTATTTTTAACGCTTCTTTCTTACGAATATCGATCCATTCTTCTACGGTTAAATCGTTCGTAACTCGTTTATTCGTCATTTTTCGATCCTTTCATGCTTTTGTTTCTAGGTGGGTAGTAAAATCTTCATCTGGGGACTTTGAGTCGACTTTGAACTAAGTCGGGCGTGGCAGAAGATCCCCGGGCGTCGGTTCTTGGCCCAATTCAGGAAGCCCGGAAGCGTCAGATCGATTTCCGGCCCGCGCACTTCAAAGTCGAGGGCAAAGGTCCAGGCGTATTCCGATCTGGCAGTTTCCCCGGACTCACCGCCGCAGGCACTTTTCGCCGTGATCCGGTCGGGTTCCTTTTGAGGGTCGGGGTCGCGTGCTGAGGCGGGTCCGACATTTGGTTCGCACATCGCATTCGGCCTATTTCGGGCTCGTCAGAAGCTCGGCAATGTCCTCCGACGATCGTGGGTCGTCGGCCTCGATCTCGAGACACACCGACCCGAGTTCGCAAGGGCCCGGACACCTGCGGGTGCAACGGTCCTGGGAACCGTCGAGGCAGATGGAAATGCTGTCCTCTGGTCCGAGCTGTACTCGCAGCTCATCGAGGAGTTCGATCAGGGGCTTTGGGTGGTCCATCATTTTCGGAGCTCTCAATCAGCCGGCGATTGCGGTTGCCACTCGCCCTTGCGGGCTCGGGTGGGCACGCACCGGAAGCATGACCGATGCGCCTGACGGCTGCGGCAAGGGCGCGGCCAGCGATGCGCGACTGCGCGGCGATGTAATGCTTCTCCGTCGTCGCGAAGGACGCGTGACCGAGGAGGTCCTTGGCGGCCCGCGCATTCTCTGGATCGTGGACGGAGAGAAAGGTCGCGGCAGCGTTGCGGAAGCGATGCGGACTGACCGAGTAGCCGAAGGCGGCCTCCGTGCGTCGTGTCACGCTCTGCAGAATGGTATTGGCTGCCATCGGCCGACCATGGGTGGATGGCCAGAAGCCCTTGTGTTTCTCGGCGCCGGAGTAGACTCGGCCGAAACCGCTCGAGGAAGACGTCGACGGAAGCCGAGAGAGAGTCGGAAAGAACGTAGTCGAGGGCGGTGCCGGTCTTGGTGAGGTCGGCGGGGATATCCAGTTGCCAACCGGTACCGGAGCGAACCAGGTGCTCTCCGATCCTGAGGCCGGCGAGGGTGCGCCGGCGCACCGGCACAGCTGCGAGGAGCGCGATCATAAGCCCGTCACGATATTTCTTGGCGTCCTCCTGCGAGATTCGTCCGCAAGCGTCTGCGTTGGCAACGGCTTGCGCCATCAACTCATAGCCAAGGGCAGCGAGATCATCCGCGGGTGCAATCCTGTGAGGCAGGACCGTCGCCTGGCGGGCAACGCGCAGCGAGAGCCGATAGAGCCAGCGGTGGTCGGCGTCCGGGTCGAACGCGATCAGGACCCTGTAGAGCCGTTCGATCCGGGTCGAGACCGTACGGTAACGACACGAGTCGCTGGTCCGTTCGGCGTATTCGGCTACGATCTCCGGGTCGACCCGGTCGGCCGGCCGTGACGCCAGTCGATCCGGGTGGTGCTGCGCGACAAAACTCAGCCAATGGCCGTATTCGCCCAAGTAATTGGCGCGGGTCGCGGCTGCCAGGTGGGAACCCCTGTCACGATCGTCGAAGATGTCGTCGGTTTCGAAGGCCGCCTGCCACAAGAGACGGTCCTCCTCTGGCCATTCGGCGAAGCTCAGGCCGCTGCGAATTCCGCGAGGCATCTCAAGCCTCCTTCTGGCTGCGGCGCGTCGACGACTGCCGGCGGCGGGCCGGCTTCGCCCGATCGGCCAGCGCCTTGTCGAGGAGGTCGGCATGGAACCGACCAGCGCGCCGCGTATCGACGCCGGTGTAGAAGGCCACCGTGGTCTGGATGCTCTTGTGGCCGAGCAACTGACGGACAAGTTCATGGCTGCCGGGCTGCTCATCGAGGATCACCTTGCCGGCGAGATGACGGAAGAGGTGCGGCGTGAAGTCGATGCCCGCCCGCGTCTTCAGGTACCTCTGGATGAGGTAGCGAACCCCATGCTTGGTCTTGGCCGAGCCATCGACGTTGACGAACACCTGGTCCGGCCGATGGCCGATGATCCGCGGCGCCAGGACGTCGCGATACTCGAGCAGCATCCGGGCCAATGGCGCCGGCACGTCAAAGGCCAGGTCCGCCTTGTTCTTGACTTCACCACCGGCCATTTCGAACGTTGAGATTGCTCCCGGGTGGCCCTTGAGATGCAGGTGCACATCGAACGCGATCGCGGCCAGATTCGACAACCGCAATGGGATTGCCAATCCGATGGCGATCGCGAGAGCCGCCTGCAGCTTGGCGAGCGTCGACCTGGACCGGGTCGAATCCTTCTTCGCCTCGGCGAACAGGCGACCAGGCAGGGCGACCAGGCGACGGAGAACTTCAGGGTCGTCGAACTGGCGGAGAAGCGCCTTGTTCTTCGGAGTCATCGCCAGCTGCGGGCGCGGCAGCTTTGCCACCAGTCCCTTGATCTCGGTCAGAGTGGTCGTCATCGACCTTGACCCACTCGCGAGCGATCTGCACCACGACGGTGGCGATCGAGGTATTAAAGGTGCTCGGCTTCCTGTCCGTCTTGTCGTGGCGGTAGCGCAGGATACGGCGAACCGAATCGACCGTGACGACGTCCGCCAGGGAGATCAGCGAAGCTCCATCGGCGCCGCCCTTGACCAACGCGTCGATGGCGGCATGGAGGTGGTTGCGGAATGACGCGAGGCCTCCGGGCGACAACGGCCGCTCCCGGCCGCCGGACGCGAACAGGTCGGCGCCGCCGAACCAGGCAAGAGCATTGTCGTATGTCCTCGCGCAAGGTTGCGGGCAGGTCTTCCAGCTGGACCCGGGTCTTCAGCGACTTGGCCGCTGGCACCGACACAGCTGTGCAGCCCGAGGTCGGGAAAGCCGGCGGCGAGCTCGTTCCAGATCTTGGCCGTCTCGCGGTGCAACTTGTGGAGCTGGCGGCGAAGAGACGTCTCCCGGACCTCGGTGATGAGAGCAGCCATCACATCATCGTCGACAGCCGTCGGATCGATGCTTTCCCGGCCGCAATAGTGAGCAAGCCGGCTCAGGCCAATGCTCTGCCGCCTGGTCAGGGGCATGGCAAACACGGCAGTCCAAGCCGGCGAAAGGACCTTGTTGTTGCGACCGCCCAACACTCCCGGCTTGAGCCCGCTCTGGTGCAGGGCGGACATCACGCCCCACCGAATGTTCGCCAGCCGCTTGGCTGACATGCCGCGCGCCACCGGATCAACGCCGTCGAGCTTCTCGGCGATCGCCGGAACGTCGAGCGGAATCTGATTGGCGGGAGCGCCCCAGATCGTGGTGACGAACGAGACGGCCGACTTGAGGTCGCGACGCCGTGAGTCGGAGAGGCCGGCGGCATCGTCCAGGCGCTGGAGGACGTCGGCCAGCGTCGGGCCGACGGCGGTGGTCTGTGTGTCGAGGATCGGGATTTCGTTGTTCATGATAAACTCCATACTGGGGTGACTGGTTAGGACATGAGGTGACGGCGTATGCCTTGGATTGTCAGAAGTGGAAATTCGGGAACACTCTCGTTTACACATCAGATGAATGTCTTAAGCAGAGTATTCCCGACATTCCCGTAAGTTGTTGACTTGATTGGACATCGGTAGACTGTGGTTGACATGGCTACCGATGCCTCTCGAGGAAGGCTTCGAGGTCGCTTTCTTTGATCCGAACAGCGCGGCCGAGATGGTGGGCCGTCAGTTCCTTCACCTCGATCCACCTGCGGACGGTGCGAGTCGAAACAGCTAGTGTTTCACTCACCTGTTCGACAGTGAAAAACTTCTCAAGAATGGTCGCCATTGCATTCCCTTTCCGTTGGCGAGCTACGCGTTACCTGAGGCTCCGAAGCCGGTATTGAGAGGCGCCAAAGACGAATCCTCAGGGTCCCACCCTTGGTCGCGTTTGAGTCCCGATATCGATCGTCGGACCGAAATGACGTCACTTGTTGACGGGGCTTTTCTGGAAGATCGGCTCAGCGGGTCCCGTTGGTCTCGGAACCTGACAATCGACCCAATGACGCGACTGCGAGTTGGGGCAGGAAATCCCCCCTATCGCCAGGGTGCCGGGATCTGACGTATGTCGCTTAGTGCCCGACAAGCGCGACGTCGCCCAAACGTCGAGTTCTGCAGCAGGATAGAGGACAGTCCTTCCGAGCTTCTGAAAGGATGGTCCGCCTCCCAGACAAGCCCACTTTGCCAAAGTGGAAACCGTTGTCGGGATGCCGTGAACTTCCTCGAGATACGCTACCGCTTCCCAGCGGCGCAGCCGTGGTTTTGATGAAATTGTAGTCATTGGTACCTCCATGTCTGGTGAAGATCGTTTATGGAGGCTAAGTTACATCTCTAAAATACTGCGTTCAATCGAGTATTAGAATTAACTATATTTGATAGGGTAAGCAAATTCTGAAATTATTTCCTAATATTCACTCGTATATTTCGATAGTATCTTCGTTGCGTTTCGCGACACCGTTGGGAGCATGTTCGTTAGCGGTGACACCGGACTAATGGCCTCGCGCGGCAACGGCAGCCGAAAGTCCGCGTTGCCCCCACGCCTGAACTGAACTTCGCCTGCAAATCAAAATTAATCCCATCTCCACCGCTTTCCTAAGCCGGTCCGGATTCAATTGGGCACAAGCGGCAACCTTGATCTGGGGGAATGACGCGGCACATTGATGTCGCAGAGATGACGCGGTAGGCCTCGGCATCCGCTGACGGCGGCGGGTCAGGTGTGCTCGGTTTCTGAACCATTAGATCAGCATGTGACGGTCGGTTGAGGCCGCAGCACTTCTTGTATTTCTTGCCGGAGCCGCACGGGCATGGCTCGTGGCGGCCGACTTTTCTGAAGTGCGTCGGCGGCTGGCTGGAGAGGTGCTGTGCGATCCTTCAGGTCCGTGGTCGCAGTATTTCAATCAGGCGTGGCAGCAGCACAGGTACATGATGAAGCGTCGGTCTCGGGCGACAGGCTCGAAATCATCTGTATCCCGGACGAACTGGAGTTCGGACCACCTGCGGAATTGAATAATGTCATCGCACAGAGGAATGCGCTTGTGGCGCTCATCTGGTCGTGGACGAAGTCGAGCTACCAGCGTGCGTTGACCCTGGCCTCGACCAGTATCGGGGTGCGGCTTCCGACGGCCGGCCGCCGGGCTCTGCGCTTGCGAACCGTCAGCTGAGGACGGCGGTGCAAAAGTCTTCCACGCGAGCTTCCGGTCTCGCTCTTACGGACGGTCAATTATTTCTTTTCAGGAAAAATCGAAATTGTGGATTTCGAGTAAAACAGTGCTGATCTGGTTGTGAGATGGTCGGGCGTGGCATCCAAGTACGTGTGAGGCGCCATGAGTATCATAGCCATTCTTTGTCCGAAGACAGGCCAGTCAATATCGACCGGTCTTGAGATGACGCGGTCGGCCTTCGACGCAATGCCCTTGTCCACGCGAGTCGTGGATTGCTGGGTATGCGGGGGTCGTCATTCCTAGTCGCGCCGCTGGGCGACCTTGGTCGAAAGCGAGAGCGCAGAGACCACGCGAGCTGGCATCCCAATCTCGACATCTGAGCCCCTGACCGCCGACTGACTTTGGCGCCTTGAACTATAGGCCACCTACCACCGCTCGCGAGACGCTGTCATTGAGCTCCAGCACCGGCCCGAGCTGCTCGTCGATCAGCGTCCGGCGTCGGCGCTCCGGGGCCCACGCTCGCGCCTGCCGAAGTATGTCGACAGGGTTGGGCGGCATGTCGTCGTTGGTCGCGGCGACGAAGTTGTAGACCGACCGGAAGTGCCGCATGACGTTGTTGGCGGTCACGCCACCGCGCTCGTCGGCCACCCGCTGATGGATGCGGAGCACCGCCTGCCGTGACATCGCCGCGAGAGGTCGATCCGACCAGCCAGCGAGGTAGAGCCGCTGGGTACGTCGGTAGCCGTCGACCGTCACGGCCGCCAGCTTCGGCCTCGCAGCGAAGAACAGATCGAACGCCTGCCCGACCGTCAGTCCCTCGGTCTGCTCGGTTCGCTTGACCTCGTTGGGGTTTATCCCCCGAGCCATGGCGGAGAGCAGGGACAGCGCCTCTCGACGCGCCGCCTCGGGGCTGTAGGGACCATATTTGCCGATGGTGACGCGGACGGTCCGCCGCCGCACCTGGCCCTCGGCGAAGAAGACCTTTGACCGCGAGCCGACCCGCAGGCCGAAGCCAGTCAGTTCCTCGTCGCGATACAGAACTTGGCCGCCACCAGTGAGCGGCAGGGTTTCAATGTTTCGTTTGGTCAGTCTGATTGACGGCATGGGGGCACCTCCAAGCCGATTTGTATCTAATGTCATTTGGCCCAGAGATAAAGCGAATAAATTCGAAACTACAACTTATGAGGGCTCCTTCAAAGTCCCGCAAAGGCGATATGCGTCAACGGATTGATCAATCGCCAATGAACCCGTCCACCCGGGAGTCTGTGTTTTGGCGCAGCGTGAGTTGGGCGGTGGACCGCCGCTGTTTGGTCTTGGCTCGCCCGGCCCTTGCGCTTCTTGGTTGCCCACCCGAAGCCCTGTTGATGGTGAAACTGCATACGGCGCCCCCACCGCCGACTGCGGTCCATGTGCTGAATATCTCACTTGCCTTCCCCGGCCGCGAGCGATGCCATTATGTCGGTAGCGAGCTTGTTGAGGATTGTTCCGAGCGTGTCGTTCGGAAACCTTCTCAAGATATTCCCAGGTGCCGCACTCAAAGACCGCCGCATCGGCGCTGGCGGCATGGAAAGCGCAAGGTGCGAAACTCGGGAATCGAAGCAACCCTGCACAAGCGGCAGCACTCGGCCGAAAGGTTCAAACAGATGCGGCCTCGACCTACGCCGCCAACGTCCTGCCGATCATCGAGTCATTGCGGATTTCGGGGGTCCGGGATCTGCGAGGGCTGGCATTGGCGTGAACAGCCGTAGCGTTAGGACGGCACGAGGCGGGCGGTGGCACGTCTCGAACGTCAAAAACTTGGTCGATCGCATGCCGGTGTGAAGGGCCCTTTTTAGACGGGAGAAACGTGGCCGTCGCCACCCTTGGTCAGGATCGTCATGCACGGCCGATACGTCACCTTCCAGATGGCTGAGGTCGCGGTGCCCAGGGATCTGTTTGCCGAGATTCTGCGGCTGATCGCTCAACTGCGGGCGCCGCCCGATCCAGCGCCGGCGTGACGGGGTTCCGGTTGTCATAGCTCCGGCAAGAACCATGGTAGAGGTGCGCCTTGGCGACGAGAATCGGCGCCATCATCGGCCTCGGAAGGCTTGGCTCAGGCGGTTCGGCTGCAAGTCCAGGCGACTACACTCCCTCACTGCGCTCAAAATTGCTCGAGGCGGCCATAAGGGCTACCGTGTCGCAAGACACCGGCATTCATCCGGGAAATGTCTGTTCAGGTCGATCGACGGACGGTGCGGCGAACGAATTGAGCCACAGATTGTGGAGACTTCTCAGTTTCTTGAACTGATCGATCGGCTGTCAGCGCTTCCATTGGCGCTCGTCGCCGTCGACGGCCACAGCGCCGCCGGCAAATCCTCACTGGCCCGGGCGGCACAAACGGCGCGTCCCGACTGCGTCGTCGTTCATACAGACGATTTCTACCGGCCACTGGATCCGCGCTATCGCGCCTCGCTCGACGCGGCCGGCGGCTATAAGGAATACTACGACTGGCAACGGCTTCGCTCGGACGTCCTGCATCCGCTTCGCGCCGGCCTCCCGGCGCGCTTTCAGACATATGATTGGCTGGAAAATCGACTTGACCGGTGGACGGAGATCGCTCCGGTCGGTCTGATAATCGTCGAAGGATGCTACAGCGCCCGGCCAGAGCTTCGATCCTGCTACGACGCATCAGTCTACGTCGACACGTCGTCCGCTGCCCGTGCCCGACGTCAGAAACATCGAAACGATGCCGATATCGCCTGGCTCGATCGCTGGGACACCGCCGAGCGGCACTATCTGGAGCGTTATTTTCCGCCGGAGTTTGCCGACCTCATTGTTCGAGGAGACTGACCGCAGGTCCAAGCGCCTGGGTCGATTTCGGCCCGCCGGAATATGCCCGCAGGCGTTGGCGGTTTGCCTGTGACCGGGATGCCTCAAAAAACCCGACCCGGCAAACAGAAGCGATGACTGGAATCGTGCACCGGGTCTGGCTCGACGGTGTCGGGGACAGTTGAGCGGGCCGACCGGCGGGGGATCATGTCGCCAACAGCCGGGATATCCAGCTTAATACGGCTCGGTTGAGCCACTTCTCCCTTCCCCATTGGCGATTAACGTCTTGCGGAACTGAAAGAAGATAGCCGAAAAAATCGTCGGGCAGAAGGCGCCGGGTTGGCGTTCGACGTCGCGAAGATCGTCGGTTACTTTGTGCGCGACTATGAAAACGGCTTCATCGATTCATTCTTCCAACCGCGTTCCGCTCGCCGAAGTGGCGTGCCTATCACCTGCTCGATAAGCGTGCACCCGACGTCATGCGGGTGCTGATCGACTACCGGGCGTGAAACGAAACGTCCACCGCAAGCCTTCGGAGGTTCCGATGAAATATTCAGCCTGCCTCGAACTTCTTTTCGCCAAGGAGGCCCCGAATTTCGCCGACCGCATTCGGCTCGCGAAGAAGGCCGGCCTAGACGGTGTCGAATTCTGGCTGTGGAGCAACAAGGACGTCGTGGCGATCCGCGACGCGCTCGATGAGACCGGCCTGCCAGTCGCCGGCTTCATTGCCGAACCGATGGTGCCGCTCACCGATCCTGCCCGGCACACGGAGTTTCTCGAAGGACTGAAAACGTCGATCGCCACCGCACGGCGGCTGGGCGCGCCGATGCTGATCGCCCAAGCCGGCCCCGACCTTCCCGGCCGGCCGAGAAGCGAACAACGAGGCGCGCTCGTCGCGTGCCTCAGCAAGGCCGCCGACATTCTAAAGGGGTCGGGTGTAGTGCTGGCTGTGGAGCCGCTGAACACGCGGGTCGATCACGTCGGATATTTCCTACCGTCGACCGCCGAGGCGCTCGACATCATCGACCAGGTCGATCGGCGCGAAGTCCGTATTCTTTACGACATCTATCACTCGGCAGTGATGGACGAGAAGATTGAGGAGGCTCTCGATGGCCGCATCGATCGCGTCGCCCACGTCCATATCGCCGATCACCCCGGCCGGCACGAACCGGGAAGCGGCAAGATGGATTGGCGCGGCCGGCTGGAGTGGCTGGCAGGCACCACGTACCCGGGGATGCTCGGGCTCGAATACAAACCCACCGGTTCGACCGAAGCCTCACTAAAAACGCTCCTCGAAAGGTAGCCGCAGAGTCCATCCTGTCACGCTCTTGCGGCATCCTTTCGGAACATAGGGAGAATTCGGCTGCCTCCGGTGCGGCGGACGATCATCAAACCGCAGCCGCAATCGTTGCGGCCACCCGGCGCGGCGGCGTGAGGCCGAACGACCCAGCAGCAAAAATTGACGGACTCGCGGGCGGTTCTGGTTTATGCCGACGCCCGTTGCCGGTGCACCGGCGTGGTAGAAACTGGCCTGT